>CAWHZA010000001.1:0-34444 GCA_963833665.1 uncultured Alphaproteobacteria bacterium
CTTTACACGCAGGATGTCGGCGGTTCGAGTCCGTCACCGCCCACCAATACTCAGTGTGTGTCCGGCCCGGAGACATGGGTGACAGAACGTACCTAAGACATGGGTGACAATCTCGTGCGGAACGGATTGTCGAAGGCCTGCGGAGGGCCGCGCTTGATGCGCTCGATGGCGATGCCCAGCCGCAGCCACCAGACCGACAGGCGGGAGAGATTGTAGAGCCCGTTGGGACTGGCGAACGGCAGTCCGTTACTACTACGCCGCATCGCTAACAACCTCGTCCGCCGCGGCCTCGCCGGAGCGCACGGCTCCTTCCATCAGTCCGTGCATTTCGGTAGCGCGTTCCGCGCCGGCCCAGTGAATGCGTCCCGCCGGTTCGCGTAGTGCGTGGCCAAAGTTGGTGAGAACGCCCGGAGCAAAATGGGCGATCATGCCGCCGAGCGACCATTGTTCCGCGGACCAATCGGTTTCCAGATGGGTCCTTGGCGATAACGCTTTGGGTCCGTACCGCACCGCCAATGCGCGCAGCCAAATGTCGCGTCGTTCCACGGGGCCCAGCCCTGCAGCCCTGACCGCTTGCGGTCCGAGCATGTAACTGGCGAGAACGCCGGGATTGCCTGAGCGCGGCGATTGATCGAGCGCGACCGGAACCGGCAAATCGGGAGCGACGCTCATGCCGTTCAGCCCGTCGTTGCGCCAAAACGGCTCGTCGTAGATCGTGATGCCGCGCACGATCGATCCGCTTAACATGCGCCGAAGCAGTTGCGACTGCGCTGCCGGCAGCAGCGGATCGTATTCAATCCGGCTGGCCAGGAGAGGCGGTGTCGCGACAATTACCCGCCGCGCGTCGACCGTCAGCCGATCGGAGAAAACTTCCACTCCGACGTCGCTTTGCTTGATCGACCGGACCGGCGACGAGAGGTGGAGTGCATCGCCAAGCTTCGCGGCCAGGCGAACAGCCAGTTCCGGCGCTCCGCCGTCTACCAGGTGCGTCTCGGTATTCGTGGAGTCGACGTAATATTCAAAGCCTCCGCCGCCGCGAGCGAGCACGAATGAACCAAGGAGCGAAACCTCGTCCGGATCGACGCAAAACAGCGTCGTCATTGTCGTGTTCATCAGTTTTCGTGCCGTCGCCGACGGCACGTTCCATCGCGAAGCGACCCACGCACCGAGCGTCAATGAGTCCAGCTCTTTCGCGCCGCTCGCCTTCCATGGCTCCTCGAGCGGCAGGCGCTTCGTCATGCGATTGAGCTGCCAGAACGCGAGCCCCAGGCTGACCAGCCCAAAGAGCCCGATTTTGGGATAGCCTTGGTAGCGCCGGTTCGCACCGTCGAGATGGATGACGGTGTCGCCGCGATCATAGTGAGGATAGACCTCCACGCCGAGCTCGCGGCAGAACTCGAACATGCGATCCTGCCTTTTACCGAGCCAGGTGCCGCCCACGGAGACCACGGTGCCGTCGGCGGCCGTCCGGTTCCAGACGCGTCCGCCCACGCGGTCGCGCGCCTCCAGCAGCGCGACCGATTTTCCGCGATCCCGCAGCCGCCGCGCCGCCGCAAGTCCGGCAAACCCGGCGCCCACCACGCAGTAATCCGTCCGTAATCGTTCCATGCCGTCTGCCTTCCCAGAGAGAAGCGTGGTTGCGAAGTTGCCTGGGCTCGAATCAAGGAAGAGGCGGCAAGGCGCGGATACAACCGGGCCGCCCGGAAAAATCGCAACGAGCGACATGCTGGCTTCGAGCTTGAAAACGCAGCTTACTGAATTGACGTGATATGTGACAAGGCGGGCGCAGCTAGGCAACACGGGGAGCTTCAATCAAGCTGCCTGCGCGGGGACGGCATTCTGGGTGCGCGCTACCGGCACGCATCGCGTGGCCGGCGAAAACACCTTGTGACGACCACCAGCACGATCCCCCTGCGGAACGGCCGTCGTCTCTTCCATCGTCGGAAACCGCACTGCCTTCATGGTCGCGGGCAGCGGCACTCTCGACATCTTTGACGGTGGGGTGGTGTCCCGCCCAAAGGCGAAAAGTGTTACCCATGTGTCCGGTACGGCCTGTCACCTAGGTCTCAGGCCGCTCATCCAATACCTCGTCGGAGAGCCCTTGAGAGCCCCCAGCGGGAAGTCTTGACCGCGTCACACTGGGGATCTCCTCGCCGTTTCGGCCCCCGCGACCTAGCGGAGAGCGCAAGGGCGCCGGCGCCGCGCCGGGAATCGGCACGAAGGCGTCCATCGAACACGGGACAGCCGGTCAGCCGCCGGCGAAATCCATTCGGGGCTGCAAGGGCAATTATTCGTCCGATGGCGCGACACCCGGCACGCGCATGCCGTCAGCGCCGCGCCGGCGTTGCGCGCTGAAACCGTCGCTCTACCAGCACCCCGCTCGTTGGTGCACAATCTCCGCACCGGCGAGGCCGCAATCGCATAGAGTAGTGCCATGCAATCATCGGCCGACGAGTGTTGGAAAATCGCGGCGGAGTGCGGACATTGGGCGGAAGAAAGCCGCGACGAAGCAACTCGTCTAGCTTTTCGTCAAATGGCAAAGGCATGGGCAGAGCTTGCGTTCAGCCTGGATTTCACGCCGCCGGAAGATCAGCCCGTCGATCTGCCAAGCTCGGAAAGCTCCGAGACCAGTCCGGAAGACGGGCGGATTCGTCACCGTTTTGGGTGAACCGCGGGGCCAAGGGACCGTTGTCCGTTCCTGAGCCAGCGTGACACACGGGCGATGCGCTGCGTTCGCCCTGCATGGCCTTCTGCCTCAATCTCGATGTGATCGGGGAATGCCTGATCGGGCAAAAAATTGCGAAGACCAAACAGCGCCACAAAATCCACGCGCACAAACGATCTGCTATGGTAAACGGTGTTGTGGCCGGGGCAGGCTCCCTCAAGCACGCCTCCGGCCACACAGGGCCTCGGCGCGTGGGGGGAGTTCGCCGAGGCCCACCCTTCCTACGCGCGTCGCGCTGCGAAGACTGTGATTGAGATCACAGGATGGGTGTTCGGCCTTTCAAAGCGCTGGGCGAACTGTGGCGATTAACAAAGCGGAACTGATCCGCGAGACCGCCTCCGCGTCCCCCACTGTGTCTGTTTTCCACAAATGAATTGGACGTTGAATCAAATTGAACGCGAGTGGCTCGGAGTACGTAAAATATAAAATAGCTGTCGATCCTGCCGATACAGCGGCTGCCTTAAGCGGATTTAGCGCGGTCGGGCTGACCTTGCGCATGAAGCAGCGTGGAGGGCGGCTGCGATCTGCGCTGCGCAACGGCCACACGATCACGCATTTGTCATGTCTGCGCCGGCGCGGCGACGAGATCTGGCCACCGTGGCTTGCTAGCCCGCCCGGAGCGTGGACGTTTCTACTTTGTCGGGCGACAGCTTCCATGCAGAATATTGCCTGCACATTTGCGCCGATCGCGCTCGCACCTCTGCCGTCCGGCGCCATGGTCTCCCCGGTCACTGCCCGAGACCGCTCCATCGATCGCGCCTTGCATCGGGGCTCGCCGTGCCGGTGACCCAGATCAAGTTCGGCGTCCCATGGGCGCCGTATCCGGAAGCGTTGGATATCCACCTGCTGCGAGGCCAATCCACCGGGATTCTACATGATCACCTGTACGTGCAGGACGCCGCGGACTCGAAATGGAAAAGCGTTGTTGCCGAGTACACTGGAAACGACATCGAAATTTCGTTCGTGCCGGTCTTCAAAATCGTTCATGACGATACGATTCCGGTATACTGCAACTTCGGAATCAGCGTCGACAAGAAGACCGGACGGGTCAGCGTGGACAACACGTGGACCTCCGATGGCTCGCCTCACAACTTCATCCTCGAAGCGTTCATCTCGGATAACGGCAACGGCATTCCGTGGATCAAGATTGCATCGGCGGTGGTGCGGATCCACGTGCAATTCGTGCCGCCGACCGCGGGCGCGACAGCGATTGGCAGCGCTGGTCCATGTACCGTCTCGATGGCGATGACTCCGCCAATATTGGCCTGCTGCTTGCGCCGGCTCTGGCTTCCGGCATGCGGTCCGCGCCGGTCGAGCAGGTACGTTTCCTGCGCGACGAGATGGCGAACATGGTATGGGCGGTCGAGTACCGCGTCGCCTCGAAGCTCGGGGAGCCGTTCAATCCGGCGCTCGCGCCGCCCGTCCCACCGCCGGGGCCGGCCGCAACGGCGGCGCGTTTCCATCTCGGCGACTCGGTGCCAGCCAACTGGCGGCCGTTCATCCCGGCGCACCTGCCCGGATCGCAACGCAGCATCCGCCTGCAGCGCGCGCGGCTACCCGACCAGCCAGCATTACCGCTCGGCGTCGTGCTCGACGCGCCGGCACCCTACTTCGTGGCGGAAGAGGAGGTTCCGCGCGCCGGGCGGCTTGTCACGCGCGGCTTCCGCCGCGCTCGCTGGACCGACGGTGCGACATTTCTCTGGATGGGACGCGAATCGCCGGTCGGTCGCGGCGAGGGTTCGAGCGGCTTGGTATTTGATCGCGTCGAGGAGCCGCCGCCGGCTTGACAAACCGGATCATTACTTCTGCCGTAGGGATACTCGACCGAGAAGAGGATGCGGTCGATGCCCAAAAGCGGCGCACGTGGCGTTCCCTCTCTGCGCCAGCAAAACGGCTCGATCTTCAGCGTTGCCGGCGTGGAGAGTGAGCCTGCCGCTTGATCTTTGAGGGATACCGGCACTGGTAACGTAGTCATTGTGTAGACGCACCCGCCTCACAAGCTCGCCGCCCGAGCCGCTTCGTAGAATTGTCTCACGCGGTTGATGTCCTTCTGGTGTGAGCCGGTTTGATCGGTCTTCGTCTTCGAGTTTACACCGGCAGGTCGAACAGCGCGGATCGCCTCGGCAACGTTGTCGGGTCCAAGCCCTCCGGCCAGGATCACGGGGGTTCGGACAAGTTCTACGATGCGGCGGCTGATCGTCCAATCGTGGGTCACGCCGAGCGCGCCGATCTGCCGATCGGAAGCTCGATGACTGTCGAGCAGCAGGAGATCAGCGATCGCTTCGTAGCTGCGAGCAATCGCAATGCTTTCTTCGTCCACTACCGGCACGCTTCGCATGAGGAGCATATCAGGCAGCTTGGATTTCAGCGATGCGGCGTCATCTGGATAGAGCAATTCCGGCGCCGCCCCGAGGTGGACGATCGCCGGGCTGAGTTCGCGTGCATACTTTTCGATTATGGCCAGGTCGGCTGTCAGGAACAGCGCCGACACCCTCGACGGCGAGAGCACAGCGGCGGCAACAGCCGCTGCCGAGTTGACCAACAGCTCGCGCGGGAACTCGCCGTTGCCGACCAGGATGCCGATGTGATCGACTCCGACCTGGGAGATCAGGTGGGCTTCGTCCGACGTAGAAACTTCGTAGATCTGGGTCAGCACCGAGGACGCAACCAATTCCAGCCGGCTAACTCGACTAAGCGTTCCGCCTCGACATCTGTCAGCAAAAAAACTTGCAAACAAACTTCTTGATCGCGTTGAGCGGACTTCCGGAACTATGAGAACTCCCACGGGGCGCCGAAGTCGTCCCTTCTGCCGTGGTCTTGCGGTCTTTTCCTCTTGGCGACCTTTCAGCGATCACCATCGCCCAAAAGGTCTTGTATCGGGTGTGATTGTTGCTGGAGACGGCGACCCCAATGCTATCGGCCCTGGATTGCAAGAGGTTTGCATTGTGATCCGGAGAGTTCCGCCAGAGGCGGAAGGTCTCGGCCCAGGTCTTGGTGCCGGCCGCTATATTTTCGGACGCCATGCCCAGATGCGCATCGGAAATCCGGTAGGCGAACGAACCGGCCACGCTGTGGTCCATGATGCCGGAGGCGGCCATCGCCTTTGCTTGCCGTTCGGCGATCGCGGTGAGCTTTGGGTCGGTCTTGACGGTCGATAGGCCGTGTTCGCGGCGGTAGCGCGAGATCATATCTACCGCGTCCGCCGCGTCTTCTGCCCGCGCCAGCGTAGACAGGATGGTGACGCAGACGACAAGCCAGACCACCTTCATCGTTTTCCCCCGTTCTCCCGCAAATGAAACAAATCTGTCGGTATCGGACAAGTTGGATTTGGGTCCCTGCTTCGCCCAAGATGAACGGCGCGGGCTACCGGCGTCTGCGGGACGGCCCGAGACGGCCCTGAACACCGGCGGAGAGTCCATATCCGGCGCCTTGGATGCAAGGGGCGCAAGGCGACCGGAGGCGGTCACCTCATGGCCGCTCGCCGCGCCAATACCGGTCGTGCTAACGTTGCGAATGGGTGCCGGGGAGTGCTGCACATCGCCCGCGGCTTCTCCGGGGCAGAGACCAATTCAATGCGCCGCGGCTGATCGATGGCGACATCCTTCACGGCCCGGAGCCACGGCCGCTGCTGACGCTGCCACCGTTCGCGGCGGCTCGATGGCCTTTCCTGTCCAAATATATCGGAGTCGCCAGCATGAAACGCATACTGATCACGGGCGCCGCCGGCAACATTGGCAGCGCGCTGCGGAAGGGGCTGCGGGGCTCCTATCCACTCATTCGCTTGCTCGACGTAGCGCCTTTGGGCACTCCCGAGAATGGCGAAGAGCCTTACACCGCAGACATCTGCGATGCGCCAGCGCTCGAGACAGCGATGGCCGGCATCGACTGCGTCGTGCATCTTGCGGGCATGCCCACGGAGGCACCATGGGAAAAAGTGCTGCGGCTCAACATCGAGGGATGCTACAACGTCTTTGAGGCGGCTCGACGCGGCGGCGTCAAACGGATCGTCTTTGCCAGCTCCAATCATGCGATTGGTTTTCACCGCCGCGAGCGATTTATCGACTCCAATGTCGTGCCACGGCCGGATACGCGCTATGGCGTCTCGAAGGTGTTCGGCGAGGCCGTTGGTCGGCTTTACGCCGACAAATATGGCCTCAGCGTCGCTTGCCTTCGCATCGGCAGCTTTCTCACGCCCGATCGGCCAACGGACGCGCGCCAGCTGCTCACCTGGATCAGTCATCGGGACATGGTGCAGCTCGTGCGGCGCTGCATCGACTGCCCGGACTATCACTTCGTGATCGTGTACGGCGTCTCCAACAATTTGCGCAGTCGCTGGGACAATTCGAACGTCAAGTTTCTCGGCTACCGGCCCGAGGACGATTCGGAGAAATTCGCTGCAGAGATCCTGGCGCTCGGCAAACAGGAGAACGAAATCGCGGCGCAGTTCCACGGCGGCTTCTATACGCCGATCGAGTTTTCGGGCGACACCGCAAAAATCGACTAAGCTTGCAGGGTAATTGCCTTGACTGAAGACCAGCACGGCCTGTCACGCGGATTGACCAATTACGGCGATGCCGATTTTTCACTCTACCTGCGGCGCTCGTTCGCCAAATCGATGGGGTACTCTGCGGAAATGCTCTCGCGACCCGTCGTGGGCATCGCGCAGTCGGCGAGCGGTTTCAACAATTGTCACCGGCATTTCCCGGAGCTGGTCGAAGCCGTGAAACGCGGCGTCCTGGCAATGGGCGGCTTGCCGCTCGACTTCCCGACGATTTCGCTCGGTGAAATTTTCTTGAGCCCCACAAGCATGATGTTCCGCAACCTGATGGCGATGGACGTGGAAGAAATGATCCGGGCGCAGCCGATGGATGCGGTGGTGTTGATCGGCGCCTGCGACAAGACCGTGCCGGCGCTGCTCATGGGCGCCGCCTCGGCCGACGTGCCGGCCATCCAGCTTGTCGGCGGTCCGATGCTGCCGATGGGCTATCGCGGCGAACGCCTCGGGGCCTGCACCGACTGTCGGCGTTTCTGGGCGAAATACCGGGCGAATGAGATCTCCCGACAAGACATCGAAGACATCGAAAGCAATCTTGCCACCACGACCGGCAGCTGCGCGGTCATGGGCACGGCGAGCACAATGGCCGCGATCGCGGAGGCGCTCGGCGTGAGTTTGCCCGGTACCGCAGCCATTCCTGCAGTGCATGCTGATCGATTGCGTGCCGCCGAGGCCAGCGGCCGCCGCGCCGTGGGGATGATCAGGCCGCCCCTGCGCCCGAGCCGGATCATCACCCAGCGATCGGTCGAAAACGCGTTGCGCGTGCTGCTCGCCATTGGCGGCTCGACCAATGCGCTGATTCATCTTACCGCCATTGCCGGTCGCGTCGGCGTAGTCGTGTCGCTTGAGCGTCTAAATGCCCTGTCGGATGAAACGCCCATCCTCGTCGATCTCAAGCCTACTGGTCGACATTACATGTCCGACTTGTTTGTCGGGGGCGGCATTGGCGCCGTACTGCGAGAGCTCAAGCCAATGCTGCATCTTGACTGCATGACAGTGACGGGAGAGACCCTTGGTGAGCGCTTGTCGCATGAGCCGAGCTGGGTTGACCGCGACGTCATCCGTCCGCTGGCCGATCCGTATCAGAAGGACGGGGGACTCGTTGCACTGTTCGGGTCGCTGGCGCCGGGTGGCGCTATCGTCAAGCGATCGGCGGCTGATCCGCGCCTCTTCGAGCGTGAGGGACGCGCCGTGGTGTTTTCCTCTCTGGACGATCTCGCGGCACGGATCGACGCGCCTGATCTGGACGTGACTGCTGATGACTTCCTGGTGTTGCAGAATGCCGGACCGAAGAGCGGCTACGCCATGCCCGAGGCAGGGTATCTGCCAATTCCGGCAAAGCTCGCCCGCGCCGGGGTAAAAGACATGGTCCGCATTTCCGACGCGCGCATGAGCGGAACGGCCTATGGCACGATCGTGCTGCATGTTTCGCCCGAAGCGGCGGTAGGCGGACCGCTTGCGCTGGTGCGCAACGGCGACCGCATCAGGCTCTCGGTGTCGGGACGGCGTCTCGACCTTGTCCTCGGCGAGGCTGAACTTGCCCAGCGCCGCGCGGCCTACCGGCCCCTCGCGGTGCGAGCGGAGCGGGGATACGCGCGGCTTTACCTGCAGAGCGTGCTGCAGGCGGAAATGGGCTGCGACTTCGACTTTCTGAGAAAGGCTTGAGGTGCCTTTCGAAAACGTAAACTCCGTGTCGAAGATCCGGCTCGGGATCGACATCGGCGGCACGTTCACGGATGTGGCGCTCGAAGTGGGCGAACGCCGTTTCACGGCAAAGACGCTCACGACGCCCAGCGCGCCCGAGGCCGGTGGGCTTGATGCTGCACGCAGCGTGATCGCGGCGGCGGGCGTCGAGCCGGGACAGGTGGACCTCATCATCCATGGCACGACGCTGGCCACGAATGCGCTGATCGAGCGCAAGGGCGCCAAGACGGCGCTGCTGACCACCGAAGGCTTTCGCGACGTTCTCGAGATCCGCAACGAGAATCGCTTCGAGCAATACGACGTAAACATCGACTTGCCTCCACCGCTGGTTCCGCGGCGCTCCCGCGTGCCCGTCCGCGAGCGGGTCGATGCGCAGGGAAGAGTGCTGGTGCCGCTGGATGCCCCGAGCCTTGCCCGGGCAATCGATTTAATCGCCAGCCAGCAAATAGAGGCGGTGGCGGTCGGGCTCCTGCACAGTTTCACCAATCCGGATCACGAGCGCCGCGTCCGCGATGAAATCGCCCGCCGATTGCCGCAAGTGCCGGTGACGATCTCATCAGAGGTCTCGCCGGAGATGCGCGAATACGAGCGTTTCTCCACCGCCTGTGCGAATGCCTACATCCAGCCGCTGATGGGGCGCTACCTTGCGGGCCTCGAGCGGGAGCTCAAGGGCGCCGGCTTTGCATGTCCTCTGCTGTTGATGACCTCCGGCGGCGGAATCACGACCATCGATACTGCCATCCGCTTCCCGGTGCGCCTGATCGAGTCCGGGCCCGCAGCGGGCGCGATTTTTGCCGGCTGCATCGCGCGTCAGCATGGGCTGACGCAGGTCCTTTCGTTCGACATGGGCGGGACCACCGCAAAGATATGCCTCATCGACCAGGCACGGCCGCAGATGGCGCGCTCCATGGAGGTGGCGCGGATCTATCGTTTTCTCAAAGGCAGCGGGCTGCCGCTGCGAATTCCGGTGATCGAGATGGTCGAGATCGGCGCTGGTGGCGGCTCGATCGCCCGCATCGACCTGCTGCAACGAATAACGGTGGGTCCGGACAGTGCCGGGTCGCAGCCTGGTCCCGCCTGTTACGGTCAGGGCGGGAGCGAACCGACGGTCACCGACGCAGATGTGGTGCTTGGCCGGATCGATCCGGCGCAATTCTCCGGCGGCAGGATTCCGCTCGACGCGTCCGCCGCCGAGGGAGCCGTCGCCGAGCGGATCGGCGGACCGCTCGGTCTCGTGAGAGAGCACGCAGCGCTCGGTATCAGCGAGATGGTCGATGAGAACATGGCCAACGCCGCGCTCGTGCACGCCATCGAGAGCGGGAAAGACCTGCAAGCGCGCACGCTGATCGCATTCGGCGGCGCCGCGCCGCTGCACGCCGCCCGCGTTGCCGAGAAACTTGGAATCCAGCGCGTGCTCATTCCTGCGAACGCCGGGGTCGGTTCAGCCGTCGGGCTCTTGCGGGCGCCGGTGGCTTACGAGGTCGTGCGCAGCCGGCTCATGCGCCTTTCCGACTTCGACGCGGCCGCAGTCAACCGATTGATCGCCGAGATGCGGGCCGAAGCCGAAGCGATCGTGAAAAGCGGGGCAGGGGAGGGCGCGCTTGCCGAGCTGCGCTCGGCCTTCATGCGCTATCGCGGGCAGGGCCACGAAATAGCGGTGGAGCTTCCCGTGCGTGAATTCAACGCCGCCGACAGCGCAACATTCGTCGGACTGTTCGAAGCCGCCTATCGTAAGCTCTACAGTCGCTCGATTCCGGGCGCCGAGATCGAGGTTTTGAGCTGGGCGGTCGCGCTCAGCGCACCCGCGGGGGGCCGCCTTGCCGCGCCGGCCGCGGAACAGCCGAGTGAGCCGGAGCCGCGCTCGCGCCGCCGACTGTTCGATCCCGGCAGCGGGAAGTTCCTGGACGCTCCCGTCTATCGGCGCTCCGAGCTTGCCCCCGGAGCATGCGTGAGCGGGCCGGCCGTGATCGCCGAGGACGACACCTCGACCGTCATCAGTCCGCGCTTCGACGCGCGCATCGACGGATTTCGATATATTGAGCTCAATCGCCGGCGAGTTGACCCATGAGTGCCCGCCCGAACGCCCCGCTCGCGCACATCCAGCAGCAGATCATGTGGAGCCGCCTTATTGCGGTCGTCGAGCAGCAGGCGCAGACGATGCTGCGCACCGCGTTCAGCACCCCCGTCCGCGAGGCCGGCGATCTCTCGGCTGGCGTGTTCGATCGCGAGGGCCGAATGCTGGCGCAGGCCGTCACCGGCACGCCGGGACACGTGAACTCAATGGCCAATGCGGTGCGGCATTTCCTCGGTGTCTATCCGCTCGCGCAGATGAAGCCCGGCGACCACTACATCACCAATGATCCGTGGCTGACCTCCGGTCACCTGCATGACATCACCGTCGTCACGCCCAGCTTCTATCGCGGCGAAGCGGTCGGCCTGTTCGCCAATACGATCCATGTCGTCGATATCGGCGGCCTTGGCCTGGGCCCCGACGGGCGGCAGGTGTTCGAGGAGGGCCTCGCCATTCCGATCATGCCGCTCGCCCGCGAAGGCCGCATGAACGAGGATCTGCTGCACGTCGTGCGCGCCAATGTACGCGAGCCGCTGCAGGTCGAGGGCGACATCTACGCCTGCGCCGCGTGCAACGACGAAGGCAGCCGCCGGCTCGTTGAGATGATGAACGAGTTCGAGATCGCCAATCTCGATCGGCTCGGGGACTCCATCATTGAAGCATCGCGCGAGGCGACGCTCGCGCAGATCCGCGCCTGGCCGAAGGGCACTTATCGCAACAGCCTGACCATGGACGGTTATGACAAGCCCCTTCTATTGAACGCGGCGCTGACGATCTCCCATGACGGCATTCACGTCGACTTCAGCGGCACCTCGCCGGCGTCGAGCCATGGCATCAATGTCGTCTACAATTACGGGCTTGCCTACACCGCCTTCGGCGTCAAATGCTTGGTGGCGCCCGCCGTGCCGAACAACGCGGGCTCGCTTGCTCCGATCACGATGAGCGCGCCTGAAGGCTGCGTCCTCAACGTGAAGCGGCCATGGCCGGTAGCGGCGCGTCATACGGTCGGACAGATGCTCCCTGACGTCATTGCCGGCTGCCTGCACCAGGCGGTCAGCGGCAGGGCGCCCGCCGAGGGCGCATCGTCCTTGTGGAATCCGCAGATCTTCGGCGGCGGCTCGCTGGTCGATGACGTCGAAGAAGGAACCGATGCGAATGCACTGCCGATGTTCTCAGCCGTGATCTTCCACTGCGGCGGCGCCGGCGCGCGCCCGACCAAGGATGGGCTCAGCGCGACTGCATTTCCTTCGGGCGTGCGCACGATACCGGTGGAAGCGACCGAGACGGTGGCGCCAGTCGTCTTTCATCGCCGTGAGTTCCGTGAGGGCTCCGGCGGTCCTGGCAGATACCGCGGCGGACTAGGTCAGGTGATCGAGCTGGGCGGCGCCGAGGGCGCTCCGCTTGCCCTCCTTTGCAATTTCGAGCGCGTCCACAACCCGGCGCAGGGCCGCGACGGCGGCCGGCCCGGCGCATCGGGCACGGTGACGCTACGCTCCGGCCGCCCGATACGGCCAAAGGGCCGGCAAACCGTACCGGCGGGCGACGTCATCTGCCTGGCGCTGCCGGGCGGCGGCGGGTTCGGCGTTCCGCGCGCGCGTGACCCGCAGCGCGTCCTGCACGATGTGCTCGACGGGCTGATCAGCGTGGACGACGCTCGGCAAGATTACGGCGTCGCCATCGACGCGGATCTGCAACTGAATCTGGCCGAGACGCAGCGTCTCAGGGCGGACGCTTGACGGCGTCCGTTACCGGCCTGCGCTTGTTCGGATTCCTATTCCAACCTGTGCGACAAAATTAACCAGATCCGCGCGGGGCGGCTGCGCCGCAAATCCTGCCGCGCCGGAGTCTGCATCAGGAAAAAGTGAAAGCCGGCCGGAGCCGTTGGCCGCGGCCTGCTGGGTCCATCCCACTCATGGCCGGGAGACGAGGGCGGACGACGGAAGGTCCGCCCTTCCGTCATCGGGCGTCGGCTCTCGCAGCCGCGGGATCTCAGATCGCTTCCTTAAGCTCCTTGGAGGCGCGGAAGGCGACCTTCTTGCTCGCCTTGATTTGGATGGCTTCGCCAGTGGCCGGGTTGCGGCCCATGCGCGCGGCGCGCTTTCTCACCTGCAGGATGCCCAGCCCGCCAATGCGGATGCGCTCGCCCTTCTTGAGGTGCTTGACGATCTGACCGACCAGACCGCCGAGGATGGCTTCTGCCTGCTTTTTCGAAAGCTCATTATCTTCCGCAAGGCTTGCTGCAAGATGCTTCAATGTAACGGTTGTGGCCGGTTTGGTAGCCATTAGACCCTCCTCGATGGAAGCGATAGCGGGCGAAAAGTGCCCGTCAGACCGACGCGTTAGACGATTCGGCTGCGACTGACCACGCTTGTTTTGCCGATTTCACCGATGTTTTCGCGCTTACCGCGCTATCTGAACTCGCTCTGTGGCGGGTAAAAGGCAAGCGGAAAACGCCGATTTTGGCCTGAATCCTTGACTTGCCGGGGAGCGCGCCTTAACTGCGAACGCGCCCGCGGGGGCGTAGCTCAGTTGGTTAGAGCGTCGGCCTGTCACGCCGAAGGTCGCGGGTTCGAGTCCCGTCGCTCCCGCCATGATTTCAAGCATTTAGGCCGGTTCCGGCGGCTCGCTTTTGCCGTCGGCTGGAGCGCTGGCGCCGGCCGCGCACAGGCCGCCTTGCACCTTTTTGTGCGCTGCGCTAAGGGTCCGCGAGTTCGATCTTCCAGCGCGAATCCGCAAGATATTTGGGGCAAATCGGCGCGGGCCGGGCGTGCGCGGAACCGTGTTGCCCGGGTACGCCTAGTCAGGAAAGAGGGCCGCGCACGATGGCCGGCCGGAGTGGCTCGCGATGACCCAATCGCTCAACCAGCTGCTGCTCGCCTACCTGCCGCTCGTCATCTTCATCGGGGTGGCGGCGGTCATCGGGCTCGCGCTCCTGCTCTCGGCCTTCGTCGTCGCCTACAAGCTGCCCGACCCGGAAAAGCTTTCCGCCTATGAGTGCGGCTTCAACGCCTTCGACGACGCGCGCATGAAGTTCGACGTGCGCTTCTACCTGGTCGCCATCCTCTTCATCATTTTCGACCTCGAGGTCAGCTTCCTGTTTCCGTGGGCGGTGGCGTTCGACAAGGTCGGCCTGCTCGGCTTCGGCTCGATGATGCTGTTTCTTGCGGTGCTCACGATCGGATTTATCTATGAGTGGAAGAAGGGAGCGCTCGAATGGAACTGAGCGGACCCGCCACTCTCGCGCCGCGCCAAGGGCTTGCTACTGCGCGCCCGGGTGAGGTGCCCGGCGCTGACGATCCGTATTTCGCCGGCATCAACGGCGAGCTCGCCGACAAGGGATTTCTCGTCGCCGCCGCGGATGATCTCATCGCCTGGGCGCGCACCGGCTCGCTGATGTGGATGACGTTCGGGCTCGCCTGCTGCGCCGTCGAGATGATGCAGATGTCGATGCCGCGTTACGACGCCGAGCGCTTCGGCTTTGCGCCGCGCGCTTCGCCGCGCCAGTCCGACGTGATGATCGTTGCCGGCACGCTGTGCAACAAGATGGCGCCGGCTTTGCGCAAGGTCTACGACCAGATGCCGGAGCCGCGCTACGTCATCTCGATGGGATCGTGCGCCAACGGCGGCGGCTACTATCACTATTCCTACTCGGTGGTGCGCGGCTGCGACCGGATCGTACCGGTCGACATCTACGTGCCCGGCTGCCCGCCGACCGCCGAGGCGCTGCTCTACGGCGTGCTCCTGCTGCAAAAGAAAATCCGCCGCACCGCCACGATCGAGCGCTGATCATGGACGACACGCTCGAAATCCTCGGCCGGACCATTGCCGATGCGCTGGCCCCGGCTGTGAAGGCCTATTCGGTCGCGCATCAGGAGCTGACCCTGAGCGCCGACGCGGGCGACATCCCCGCCGTCATGCGCTTCCTGCGCGACGACCCGCGCTGCCTGTTCTGGAGCATCATCGACGTGACCGCGGTCGACTGGCCGGGCCGCGAGCGGCGGTTCGACGTGGTCTATCACCTGCTCTCGCCGAAACATAACGTGCGCATCCGCGTGAAGGCGCCCGCCGAAGAGGCCGTCCCGGTGCCGTCGATCGTCGAGGTCTTCCCCGGCGCGGATTGGTTCGAGCGCGAGATCTACGATCTCTACGGCATCGTGTTTGCCGGCCATCCGGACATGCGCCGCATCCTCACTGACTATGGCTTTGAGGGTCATCCGCTGCGCAAGGACTTTCCGCTCACCGGCTTTGTCGAGCTGCGCTACGACGATGAACTCAAGCGCGTGGTGTATTCGCCGGTGCGGCTTGCCCAGGAATTCCGCAGCTTCGATTTCCTCTCGCCCTGGGAGGGAACCGATTACGTGCTGCCGGGCGATGAAAAGGCGCAGCGGAAGGAAAGGCCGGAGGAAATCGGCAAGGCCGGCGGCGGCGGGCAGGGGTCGTAAGATGAAGCCGACGCTCAAGACCGGGCTTACCCACCGCTTCGCCTATAAGGTGCCCGCGAGCAAGACCGTGCCGCACACCTACCCCGAGGCGCCAGAAATCGCATCCATGCCGAACGTCTTCGCCACCGGCTTCATGATCGCGCTGATGGAATGGACCTGCATGCAGCTTCTGGCCCCCCATCTCGATCCCGGCGAAGGCAGCGTCGGCGTGCACGTCGATGTGAGCCACCTCGCGGCGACCCCGATCGGAATGACCGTGACAGTCGATGTCGAGTGCGTGGAAATCGTCGGGCCACGCATCGCTTTCAGGGTCAAAGCGCACGACGGGGCCGACCTCATCGGCGAAGGGCGCCACGAACGCTTTGTCGTGGAGTGGGACAAGTTCAAGGCGCGGGTCGCGGCGAAAGCCGAGAAGGTCGGCGAATGGCGGATGGCCAGCGGCGCATAGGGAATGGCGAGTAGCGAGTGGCGAATAGGGAAAGCAACAGGCGTAGGAATATCGCGCTCTCATGAATGACGTGCCCGCCCGCAATTTCACTATCAACTTCGGCCCGCAGCATCCGGCGGCGCACGGCGTGCTTCGCCTCGTACTCGAACTCGACGGCGAGGTGGTCGAGCGCGTCGACCCGCATATCGGCCTCCTACACCGCGGCACCGAGAAGCTGATCGAGCACAAGACCTATCTGCAGGCGATCCCGTACTTCGATCGGCTCGACTATGTCGCGCCGATCAATCAGGAGCATGCTTTCTGCCTCGCGGCGGAGCGGCTCCTGGGCCTCACACTGCCCAAGCGCGCGCAGGTAATCCGCGTGCTCTATTGCGAGATCGGCCGCCTGCTTTCGCATCTCCTCAACGTCACCACGCAGGCCCTGGACGTCGGCGCGCTCACTCCGCCGCTGTGGGGCTTCGAGGAGCGCGAAAAGCTCATGGGTTTCTACGAGCGGGCCTCGGGATCACGCTTGCACGCCGCCTATTTCCGCGTCGGGGGCGTGCATCAGGACCTGCCGCCGCAGCTCATCGACGACATCGAAGCGTTCTGCGACCCGTTCCTCAAGGTATGCGACGATCTCGAGGAACTGCTCACCGAGAACCGCATCTTCAAGCAGCGCAACGTCGATATCGGCGTGGTCAAGCTCGCGGACGCCTGGGCCCGGGGATTCTCCGGCGTCATGGTGCGCGGCTCGGGCGCCGTCTGGGATCTGCGCAAGGCGCAGCCCTACGAATGCTACTCCGAGTTTGATTTCGACATTCCGGTGGGCAAGAACGGCGATTGTTACGACCGCTACTGCGTGCGCATGGAGGAGATGCGCCAATCGGTGCGCATCATGAGGCAGTGCGTGGAGAAATTGCGCTCGGCCGATGCGCAGGGTGCGATCGTGGTCGATGACAACAAGATCGTGCCGCCGCGCCGCGCCGTGATGAAGCGCTCGATGGAGGCGCTGATCCATCA
Source organism: uncultured Alphaproteobacteria bacterium (assembly GCA_963833665.1). Classification (GTDB taxonomy): domain Bacteria; phylum Pseudomonadota; class Alphaproteobacteria; order Rhizobiales; family Xanthobacteraceae; genus BOG-931. Next base: position 16,948 of record CAWHZA010000001.1, read on the forward strand.
CTTCAAGCTCTATACCGAGGGCTTTCATGTGCCTGCCGGCGAAGTCTACGCCGCGGTCGAGGCGCCCAAGGGCGAGTTTGGCGTCTATCTCGTGGCCGACGGCAGCAATCGGCCCTACAAGTGCAAGATCCGCGCGCCGAGCTTCCCCCATCTCCAAGCCATGGATTTTCTCTCCCGCGGCCACATGCTCGCGGATGTCTCCGCGATTCTCGGTTCGCTCGACATCGTTTTCGGCGAGATCGACCGATGAGCGTCCGCCGGCTCGCCGAAAAACAGCCGACTAGCTTTGCCTTCACGCCGGCAAATCTCGAATGGGCGAAAGCGCAGATCGCCAAATATCCGCCCGGGCGTCAGCAGTCCGCGGTGATCCCGATCCTGTGGCGTGCGCAGCAGCAGGCGGGCGGCTGGCTGCCGCAGAAGGCGATCGAGGCCGTGGCCGAGCTTCTCGGCATGGCCAACATCCGCGTGCTCGAGGTTGCGACCTTCTATACGATGTTCAATCTCGATCCGGTCGGGCGCTTCCACGTGCAGCTTTGCGGCACGACCCCGTGCATGCTGCGCGGCTCCGAAGAACTGAAGAATGTCCTGCGCCGCGTGATCGGCGAAGCGCATCACGTAAGCACCGACGGCACCTTCTCCTGGATCGAGGTGGAATGCCTCGGCGCCTGCGTCAACGCGCCGATGGTCCAGATCAATGCCGACTACTACGAGGATCTCACGCCCGAGACGTTGACCCGTATCCTCAACGACCTGGCGGCGGGCAAGACGCCGAAGCCGGGCCCGCAGATCAATCGCGAGTTCTCCGCCCCGGTCGGAGGACCGTCGACGCTGACCGACCCGTCGCTTTACGCGAAGAAGCCGGGCGAAGCCGCGAACGTCCACGAGGCGGCCGCTCCCAAACCTCCGATCGTCGACGCCACCGACCCGGGACGCCACTGATGCTCGCCGACAAGGATCGCATTTTCAAGAATCTATACGGCCGGCGCGATTGGGGCCTTGCCGGCGCACGCGCGCGGGGCGCCTGGGACGGCACCAAAGCGATCCTGGAGAAAGGCCGCGACGCCATCATCGCCGAGATGAAGGCCTCGGGTCAGCGCGGCCGCGGCGGCGCCGGGTTCCCGACCGGACTCAAATGGTCGTTCATGCCCAAGCAGCCGGTGGAGGGGCGGCCGCACTACCTCGTTGTCAACGCCGACGAGTCGGAGCCCGGCACGTGCAAGGATCGCGAGATCATGCGGCACGATCCGCATCTGCTGGTGGAGGGCTGCCTCATTGCCGGCTTCGCCATGGGCGTTCACGCCTGCTACATCTACATCCGCGGCGAATTCATCCGCGAGCGCGAGCGGCTGGAGGCGGCCGTGGCGCAGGCCTATGAGGGAAACCTCATCGGCAAGAACAACCTCCACGGCTACGACTTCGACATCATCGTTCACCACGGCGCCGGCGCCTACATCTGCGGCGAGGAGACGGCGCTGCTCGAAAGCCTCGAAGGCAAGAAGGGAATGCCGCGGCTGAAGCCGCCGTTCCCGGCCAATATGGGGCTCTACGGCTGCCCGACCACCGTCAACAACGTCGAGACCATCGCGCAGGTGCCCGACATCATGCGCCGCGGCGCCGCCTGGTTCGCCGGCATCGGCCGGCCGAACAATACCGGCACGAAGCTTTATTGCATTTCCGGCCACGTCGAGCGGCCGTGCACTGTCGAAGAGACGATGGGCATTCCGCTGCGCGCGCTCATCGACACCCATGCCGGCGGCGTGCGCGGCGGCTGGAGCAATCTGCTCGCCGTCATCCCTGGCGGATCGTCGATGCCGCTGGTGCCGGCGGGACCCGACCAGGCCGACACGCTGCTCATGGATTTCGACGGCTGCCGCGAGAAGAAATCGGCGCTCGGCACCGCGGCGGTCATCGTCATGGACAAGTCGGCCGACATCGTGCGCGCGATGGCGCGCATCTCCTACTTCTACAAGCACGAGAGCTGCGGCCAGTGTACGCCCTGCCGCGAGGGCATGGGCTGGATGTGGCGCGTGCTCACGCGCATGGCCGAGGGACGCGCCTTCAGGCGCGAGATCGACATGCTCTGGGAGGTGACGACCCAGATCGAGGGCCACACTATCTGCGCCTTCGGTGACGGCGCCGCCTGGCCGGTGCAGGGGCTGCTGCGCCATTTCCGGCCGGAGATCGAACGGCGCATCGACGAATATACCGCCAATCCCGGTGCCGGCGGCGTGCTCGATCCGGTCGTGCCCGAGGCGGCGGAGTAGGGGAGCAGCGCGGCATGACGGCGATCAGGCATCTTGCCCAACTCAACATCGGCCGTCTGCGCTACCCGACCGACGATCCGCGGGTCGCCGATTTCATGAACAACCTCGATCTGGTGAACAGCCTGGCCGAGCGCAGCAAGGGATTCGTCTGGCGTCTTAAGGACGACAGCGGCAACGCGACCGATATCCGGCCGTTCGCCGATCCAACCATGATCGTTAACATGTCGGTCTGGGAAAACGTTGAAACGCTTGAGCGCTTCGTTTGGCAGACCATTCACAAGCGCTTTTACGGCCGGCGCCCGGAGTGGTTCGAGAAGATGGAAAAGCCGCACTTCGTGATGTGGTGGGTGGCGGCCGGCCACCGGCCGACAATCGAGGAGGCGAAAGAACGGCTTGAATATCTGACCGCGCACGGTCCTTCCGACCACGCCTTCGGCTGGGAGAGCGTGCCGGCGGCGCAACTATGGAAGGCGGCGCGTTGCGCGCCGGACGGGCAGGCGGCATGACCAAGCTTCTCGTCGACGGCAGGGAAATCGATGTTCCGCCGGAGTACACGCTGCTGCAGGCGTGTGAGGCGGCGGGCGCCGAGATCCCGCGCTTCTGCTTCCACGAACGGCTGTCGATCGCCGGCAATTGCCGCATGTGCCTGGTCGAGCTGGTCGGCTCGCCGAAGCCGGTCGCGAGCTGCGCCTGGGGCGTGCGCGACTGCCGCCCTGGCCCCAAGGGGGAGCCGCCGGAGGTCAAGACCCGCTCGCCGATGGTGCGCAAAGCGCGCGAAGGGGTGATGGAATTCCTGCTCATCAATCATCCGCTCGACTGCCCGATCTGCGACCAGGGCGGCGAATGCGACCTGCAGGACCAGGCGATGGCCTACGGTGTCGATCAAAGCCGCTTCCGCGAGAACAAGCGGGCGGTTGAGGACAAGTATCTCGGCGCCCTGGTCAAGACGTCGATGAACCGCTGCATCCAGTGCACGCGGTGCGTCCGCTTCGCCACCGAAGTCGCCGGCGTGCCCGAACTTGGCGCCATCGGGCGCGGTGAGGACATGGAGATCACCACCTATCTCGAAGAGGCGATGGTCTCCGAGCTGCAGGGCAACGTCGTCGATCTCTGCCCGGTCGGGGCGCTCACCTCGAAACCCTATGAGTTCGCGGCGCGCCCGTGGGAGCTCAACAAGACCGAGTCGATCGATGTTATGGACGCGCTCGGCTCGGCAATCCGCATCGACACGCGCGGCCGCGAGGTGATGCGCATCCTGCCGCGGGTGAACGACGACATCAACGAGGAGTGGATCTCCGACAAGACGCGCCACGTCGTCGACGGGCTGCGGACGCAGCGGCTCGATCAGCCGTATCTGCGCGAGAACGGCCGCCTGCGTCCGGCCTCGTGGAGCGAAGCGTTCGCCGCGATCGCCGCAAGGGTGGAGCGGGCCAAAGCCGGCCGCGTGGGCGCGCTGGTCGGCGATCTTGCCGCGGTCGAGGAGATCTTTGCGCTCAAGGATCTGATGACCCGGCTCAACGTGACCAACCTCGATTGCCGGCAGGACGGCTCGGTGCTCGACCCGCAATGGGGCCGCGCGACCTACCGGTTCAACGCGACCATCACCGGGATCGACCTCGCCGACGCGCTCCTCATTGTCGGGTCAAACCCGCGCCGGGAGGCGGCGGTACTCAACGCCCGCATCCGCAAGCGCTGGCGCACCGCCAAGAGCTTTCCCATCGAAGTCATCGGCGGGAAAGCGCCGCTCACCTACAGCTACGACTATCTCGGCGCCGGGCCGGAGACGCTCGCCACTATCACCCGGCACAGCTTTGGCGACGTCATGCGCCATGCCGAGCGCCCACTCATCCTCATCGGCGCGCAAGTCTTTGCGCGGACGGACGCAGCGGCCGTCGCGGCGCTGGCGGCCAAGGCGGCAATCGATCTTGGCGCCGTGAAGGAGGGCTGGAACGGCTACAGCGTCCTCCACGGCGCCGCCTCGCGCGTCGGCGCGCTCGATCTCGGCTTCGTGCCCGGCGAGGGCGGCTTGAGCGCGCGGCAGATGGCGGCCGCGGGCACGCTCGATCTCGTCTTTCTGCTCGGGATCGACGAGATCGACATCGGGCCGGGCGCATTCGCGGTTTATATCGGCACCCACGGCGACCGCGGCGCGTTGCGCGCGGATGTGGTGCTGCCGGGCGCCGCCTATCCGGAGAAATCGGCGATCTACGTGAACACCGAGGGCCGCGTCCAGATGGCGACGCGCGCCTCCTTTCCCCCCGGCGACGCGCGCGAGGATTGGGCCATTCTGCGCGCGCTCTCGGACGTTGTCGGGAAGCGGCTTCCCTACGATTCGCTGGCGCAGCTCCGCAAGGCGCTCTACCAGGCGCATCCATATCTGATGCGCATCGGGGAGATCGCGCCGGGCGATCCGGCCGATCTGCACAAGCTCGCGGCGCGGGGCGGCAGTCCCGAGCGCGCGCCGTTCCGCGCGAGCGTCAGCAATTTCTACTTCACCAATCCGATCGCGCGCTGCTCGGCGGTGATGGCAGAGTGTTCGGCGCTGGCCGAACGCCACGCGGCCGCCGCGGCGGCCCTTTGAGGACAGGATGGAAGCGTTCTTCCACGACTACATCTGGCCGTTCGCCGTCATCGTGGCGGAAAGCGTGCTGCTGCTCGTCATCCTGCTGATTGCCGTCGCCTACGTCATCTATGCCGACCGCAAGATCTGGGCCGCCGTCCAGATCCGGCGCGGGCCGAACGTGGTCGGCCCCTGGGGATTGTTCCAATCGTTCGCCGATCTCATCAAGTTCGTGCTCAAGGAGCCGGTCATCCCCGCCGGCGCCAACAAGGGCGTGTTTCTCCTCGCGCCGCTGATCACCTGCACGCTGGCGCTCGCCGCCTGGGCGGTCATTCCCGTCAATGCCGGCTGGGTCATCGCCGACATCAACGTCGGCGTGCTCTATATCTTCGCCATCTCCTCGCTCGGCGTCTACGGCGTGATCATGGCCGGCTGGGCGTCGAATTCGAAATATCCGTTCCTGGCCGCGCTGCGCTCGGCGGCGCAGATGGTCTCCTACGAGGTCTCGATCGGCTTCGTCATCATCACCGTGCTGCTCTTGGTCGGCTCGCTCAATCTCACGGCCGTCGTCGAGGCGCAGAATACGCCGTGGGGCCTGCTCGGCTGGTATTGGCTGCGGCTCCTGCCGATGTTCGTGATCTTCTTCGTCTCGGCGCTGGCGGAGACCAACCGGCCCCCGTTCGACCTGGTCGAGGCGGAATCGGAGCTTGTCGCCGGCTACATGGTCGAGTACGGCTCCACGCCCTACATGATGCTGCAGTTGGGAGAGTACGTGGCGATCACCAGCATGTGCGCCATCGCGACGATCCTGTTCCTCGGCGGCTGGCTGCCGCCGTTCCCGGTGCCGCCGTTCACCTGGGTCCCCGGCGTCGTCTGGTTCGTGCTCAAGGCCGGGTTCGTGTTCTTCATGTTCGCCATGGTGAAGGCCTTCGTGCCGCGCTATCGCTACGACCAGCTGATGCGGCTCGGCTGGAAGGTATTTCTGCCGGTGTCGCTGGCGATGATCGTCATCGTCGCCGGCGTGCTCGAAATCGTTCGAGGCTGAGATGGGACTAGATCAGGCCGCGCGTTCGATCTTCCTCAAGGAGTTCGTGCAGGCTTTCCTGCTGTCGATGCGCTACTTCTTCAAGCCGAAGGCAACGCTCAACTACCCATTCGAGAAGGGCGCGCTGTCGCCGCGCTTCCGCGGCGAGCATGCGCTGCGGCGCTATCCGAACGGCGAGGAGCGCTGCATCGCCTGCAAGCTGTGCGAGGCGATCTGCCCGGCGCAGGCGATCACCATCGAGGCCGGCCCGCGCCGCAACGACGGCACGCGGCGCGCCACCCGCTACGACATCGACATGGTCAAATGCATCTATTGCGGGCTGTGCCAGGAGGCCTGTCCGGTCGATGCGATCGTCGAGGGGCCGAACTTCGAATTCGCCACCGAGACGCGCGAAGAACTCTACTACGACAAGGAACGCCTGCTGGCCAACGGCGACCGATGGGAGCGCGAGATCGCCAAGAACATCGCGCTCGACGCGCCGTACCGGTGAGACGCCCGCGCCCATGATCCTGCAGGCGATTTTCTTCTATCTCTTTGCCGGCGTGTGCATCGCCTCGGCGATCATGGTCATCGTCGCCAGGAATCCGGTGCATTCGGTGCTGTTCCTCATCCTCGCCTTCGTCAACGCCGCTGGCCTGTTCATGCTCATGGGCGCCGAGTTCCTCGCCATGATCCTCATCGTGGTCTATGTCGGCGCCGTCGCGGTCCTGTTCCTGTTCGTGGTGATGATGCTCGACGTCGATTTCGCCGAGCTGCGCCACGGGCTGCTCAACTATCTGCCGATCGGGTTCGTGGTCGGCGCCGTGCTGCTCGCCGAGCTCTTGTTCGTGGTCGGGGCCTGGGTGATCGAGCCCGGCGTGCCCAAGACCATCACCGCGCCGATCGCCGGCGACGTCAGCAACACGCAGGCGCTCGGCGAAGTACTCTATACCCGTTACGTCTACTTCTTCGAGGCGGCCGGCGTGATCCTGCTCGTAGCCATGATCGGCGCCATCGTGATGACGCTGCAGCACAAGCCCGACGTCCGGCGGCAGCGGGTCGGCGAGCAGCTGGCGCGCACCCGGGCCAGCGCCATCGAGGTGGTCAAGGTCAGGTCGGGGCAGGGCCTGCCATGACCATCGGGCTCGGTCACTATCTGTCGGTCGCCGCGATCCTGTTCACGCTCGGGATTTTCGGCATCTTTCTCAACCGCAAGAACATCATCATCATTCTGATGTCGGTCGAGCTGATCCTGCTCGCCGTCAACATCAACCTGGTGGCGTTCTCGGCGTTTCTCGGCGACATCGTCGGCCAGGTCTATGCGCTCATCGTGCTCACGGTCGCGGCAGCGGAAGCCGCGATCGGGCTCGCCATCCTCGTCGCCTATTTCCGCAACCGCGGCTCGATCGCTGTCGAAGACGTCAATCTGATGAAGGGCTGACGGATGAGCAGCGGGATGTATGAGGCGATCGTCTTCCTGCCGCTGCTCGGCGCCGTCATCGCCGGCCTGATCACGCTGGTCGGCGCGGCGAGCCGCCATCCCGGCGCCAGCCCGCCGGCGCCGCATGACGATCACGCCGCAATCGACCACGCGAGCCTCGACAGCGAAGAAGAGGTCGCCAGATCGACCGCCGGCTCGCAAGCCGCCGAGCTCGTCACCACCACGCTGTTGGTGCTGTCCTGGGTGCTCTCCTGCGTTGCCTTCGTCGACGTCGGCTTTAACGGGCACGACGCCCGCGTCCCGCTGTTCAACTTCATCACCTCGGGGGACCTCAAGGTCGATTGGGCCCTGCGCATCGATCCGCTCACCGCCGTGATGCTGGTGGTGGTGACGACGATCTCGGCGCTGGTTCATCTCTATTCGATCGGCTACATGGCCGACGATCCGCACAAGCCGCGCTTCTTCTCCTATCTGTCGTTCTTCACCTTCGCCATGCTGGCGCTGGTGACGGCCGACAATCTGGCGCAGCTGTTCTTCGGCTGGGAAGGCGTGGGGCTCGCGAGCTATCTGCTGATCGGCTTCTGGTTCCACAAGCCCGAGGCCAATGCCGCGGCGATCAAGGCTTTCATCGTCAACCGCATCGGCGACTTCGGCTTCGCGCTGGGAATCTTCGCCGTCTTCCTGATGACCGGGTCGATCAACTTCGACACCATCTTTGCCCAGGCGCCGGACCTCGTCGGCAAGACCCTTCACTATCTGAGCTTCGACGTCGATGCCCTCACGTTGATCTGCCTGCTGCTGTTCATGGGCGCGATGGGAAAATCGGCGCAGTTCCTGCTGCACACCTGGCTTCCCGACGCCATGGAGGGACCGACCCCGGTGTCGGCGCTCATTCATGCGGCGACCATGGTGACCGCCGGCGTGTTCATGGTGGCGCGGCTCTCGCCGCTGTTCTCGCTGGCGCCGACGGCGCAGGCGTTCGTGATCGTCATCGGCGCGACGACGGCATTCTTTGCCGCGACCGTCGGCCTCGTGCAAAACGACATCAAGCGCATCATCGCCTATTCGACCTGCTCGCAGCTTGGCTACATGTTCGTGGCCATGGGCACGGGCGCCTATTCGGTCGGCATGTTCCACCTGTTCACCCATGCCTTCTTCAAGGCGCTCCTGTTCCTGGGCTCGGGCTCGGTCATCATCGCCATGCACCACGAGCAGGACATCCGCCACATGGGCGGACTGTGGCGCAAAATCCCGTTCACCTATGCCACCATGTTCGTCGGCACCCTGGCGCTGACCGGATTTCCCTTCACCGCCGGCTATTACTCAAAGGACGCGATCATCGAGGCGGCCGACGCGGCTAGCGGCGCCGCCGCAAGCTATGGCTTCGCCATGACTGTTGCTGCCGCCGCGCTCACGTCGTTCTATTCCTGGCGGCTCATGTTCAAGACCTTCCATGGCGCGCCGCATGATCGGCATCACTACGAGGCGGCGCATGAGAGCCCGATCGTGATGCTCGTTCCGCTCGCTCTGCTCGCAATCGGATCGATCGGGGCCGGCTGGCCCTTCTTGCACCTGTTCACCGGCGACGGCGCCGTCGAGTTCTTCCGCGACTCGCTCAAGATCGGATCGGACAACAAGGTGCTCGAGGAAATGGAGCACCTTTCGTTCGCCGTCAGGGTCATTCCTACCGTGATGATGGCCGGCGGATTGCTTGTGGCCTTCCAGTTCTATATCCGCCGCCCGGAGATTCCGGAGCGGTTGGCGCGCGAACAGAGCGTGCTCTACCACTTCCTGCTCAATGCCTGGTACTTCGACCGGATCTACGACTTCCTCTTTGTTCGCCCGACGCTGTGGCTCGGCCGGCTCCTGTGGAAGGGCGGCGACGGGTTCATCATCGACGGGTTCGGCCCCGACGGGGTGTCCGCCCGCGTGCTCGACGTGACCCGCAGCGTCGTGCGGCTGCAGACCGGCTATCTCTATCACTACGCCTTCGCCATGCTGATCGGTGTTGCCGCCTTCATCACCTGGTTCATGTTCGCGGGAGGCCACTGATGGCGAGCTGGCCGATCCTCTCGGTCGTGACCTTCCTGCCGCTCGCCGGGGCGCTGTTCATCGCCCTGCTGCGCGAGGACGAGACCGGCGCGCGCAATGCGCGGTGGGTCGCGCTGTGGACCACCCTCATCACCTTCGCGATCTCGCTCATTCTCGTCTGGCGCTTCGATTCCGCCTCGGCCGACTTCCAGTTCGTCGAGCGGCGCCCCTGGCTCGGCGGCACCATCACCTACGCCATGGGCGTAGACGGCATCTCGCTGCCGTTCGTGATCCTGACCACGGCGCTGATGCCGATTTCGATCCTGGCGAGCTGGCAGGCGATCCAGAGCCGCGTGCGCGAATACATGGTCGCCTTCCTCGTGCTCGAGACGCTGATGGTCGGAACGTTCTGCGCCCTCGACCTGGTGCTGTTCTATCTGTTCTTCGAGGGCGGCCTGATCCCGATGTTCCTGATCATCGGCGTATGGGGCGGCCCGCGCCGGGTCTATGCCAGCTTCAAGTTCTTCCTGTACACGTTCGCCGGCTCGGTGCTGATGCTGCTCGCCATCATGGCGATCTACTGGGAAGCCGGCACGACCGACATCCCGGCGCTGTTGCACCATGCGTTTCCGCGCTCGCTGCAGATCTGGGCCTGGTTCGCGTTCCTCGCCTCGTTCGCGGTCAAGCTGCCGATGTGGCCGGTCCATACCTGGCTGCCCGACGCGCATGTCGAGGCGCCCACGGCCGGCTCGGTGATCCTCGCCGCGATCCTCCTGAAGATGGGCGGCTACGGGTTTCTGCGCTTCTCGCTGCCGATGTTCCCGCAAGCCTCGGTCGAGCTGGCGCCGCTCATCTACGCGCTCTCGGTCGTCGCCATCGTCTACACCTCGCTGGTCGCGCTGATGCAGGAGGACGTGAAGAAGCTCATCGCCTATTCGTCGGTCGCGCACATGGGCTTCGTCACCATGGGGCTGTTCGCGATGACGGTGCAGGGGGTCGCCGGCGGCATTTTCCAGATGATCTCGCACGGCATCGTGTCGGCCGCGTTGTTCCTGTGCGTCGGCGTCATCTACGACCGCATGCACACGCGAGAGATCGCGGCCTATGGCGGGCTCGTCAACCGCATGCCGGTCTACGCCTTCGTCTTCATGGTGTTCGCGCTGGCCAATATCGGGCTGCCGGGCACATCGGGATTCGTCGGCGAGTTTCTCGCCCTGATCGGGACCTTCCGGGTCAACAACTGGGTGGCGACGCTGGCGACGATCGGGACCATCCTGTCCGCCGCGTACATGCTGTGGCTCTACCGCAAGGTGATCTTCGGCAGGCTGGAGAAGCCGAGCCTCGCGGCGATCACCGACGTCGGCTGGCGCGAAATCGTCGTGTTGGCGCCGCTCGTGGTCCTGACCATCGTGTTCGGCCTTTACCCGCGGCCGGTGCTCGACATATCGGCGGTTTCGGTGGCGCAGCTGATCGACAATTTCAATCATGCGGTCGGCAGCGTTCACTCGGCGGCGCTGGCGAGGTGAGGCGATGAATCCTGACTTGACCGCGTCGGCGCTCGTTCCCCTGCTGCCCGAGTTGCTGCTTGGCGTCGGCGCCATGACGCTCCTGATCCTCGGCGTCTACCGCAGCGAGGAGGCGGGGCGGCTGATCGATGCGGCGTCGGTCGCGCTCCTGGTGATCGCCGGCCTCATCGTGCTGGTGCTGCCAGAGGGCAGGCTGGTCGCCTTCAACGGCAGTTTCGTTGTCGACGACTTTGCCCGCTTCCTCAAGATCCTGGCAATGTTCGGATCCGCCGCCGCCATCGTCATGTCGCTCGACTACGCGCGGCGCGAGCGGGAGGAGCGGTTCGAATACTCGGTGCTCATCCTGCTGTCGACGCTCGGCATGCTGATGCTGATCTCGGCCGCCGATCTCATTGCGCTTTATCTCGGCCTCGAATTGATGAGCCTGCCGCTTTACGTGGTGGCGGCAAGCCATAGGTCTTCGCTGCGCTCGACCGAAGCCGGGCTGAAGTATTTCGTCCTCGGCGCGCTCTCGTCGGGAATGCTGCTTTACGGCGCCTCGCTGGTCTACGGCTTCACCGGCACGGTGAACTTTGCCGGCATCGCGCAATCGGCCGCCGAAGGCGGCCCTGGATTGATCTTCGGCCTCGTCTTTCTGTTCGCCGGCTTCTGCTTCAAGGTCTCGGCCGTGCCGTTCCATATGTGGACGCCGGACGTCTATGAAGGCGCGCCGACGCCGGTGACGGCGTTCTTCGCCGCCGCGCCGAAGGTCGCCGGCATGGCCATGTTCGTCCGCGCCGCGGTTGCCGCCTTCCCTGGCATCGCCGGGCAATGGCAGGAGATCGTCGTCTTCGTCGCCATCGCCTCGATGCTGCTGGGCGCCTTCGCCGCCATCGGCCAGCGCAACATCAAGCGGCTGATGGCCTATTCGTCGATCGGCCACATGGGATTTGCGTTGATCGGGCTTGCCGCCGGCACCGCCGAAGGCGTGCAGGGCGTCCTCGTCTATATGGCGATCTACGTCACGATGACTCTCGGCGTGTTCGCCGTGATCCTGTCGATGCGGCGCAAGAGCGGAATGGTGGAATCGATCGACCAGCTCGCCGGCCTTGCCCGCACCCATCCGACGATGGCGTTCTTCCTGGCGATGCTGCTATTCTCGATGGCCGGCGTACCGCCGCTCGCCGGCTTCTTCGCCAAGTTTTACGTGTTTCTTGCCGCCATCAAGGCCGGGTTCTACGTGCTTGCGGTGATCGGGGTGCTCGCAAGCGTCGTCGGCGCCTACTACTATCTGTCGATCGTCAAGGTCATGTATTTCGACGAGCCGGCGGAAGGCTTCGTCGGCATGCCCGATGAGCTCAAGGTGGTGCTCGCCGTTTGCGGACTATTCAATATACTCTTCTTCCTCTACCCGGCACCGCTCGTCGGAGTCGCGAGCGCGGCGGCCCATTCGCTGTTCTGATGCGGCTTCATCCCGCGGCGGTCGCGGCGGGCGTTCGCCTGGCGGCGCACGAGACGCTTGCTTCGACCAACACCGAAGCGCTGGCGGCGGCACGCCGCGGCGAGCGCGGCCCGTTCTGGGTCACGGCGCGGCAGCAGACCGCGGGGCGCGGCCGCCGCGGCAACGAATGGACGTCGCTGCCAGGCAATCTCTACGCTACGCTTCTCCTCGACGAGCCGGCGCCGCCGGACCATGCGCCCGAATTGTCGTTCGTCGCCGCATTGGCCACGTATGATGCGATCCTCGATTGCGCTCCCGCGCTGCGCAGAAAACTGGCGCTGAAATGGCCGAATGACATCCTCTGCGGCGATGCCAAGCTCACCGGTATCCTGATCGAAGGGGAGAGCATCGAGGGAAGGCTGGTCGTCGTGGTCGGCATCGGCGTGAACTGCCGGCATCATCCGCCGCCGGTGAACCATCCGACCACCGATCTCGCCGCCGCCGGCGCCGATGTGTCGGCCGAAGGCCTGTTCACCGCGTTGTCCGGCATGATGCTGCGGCGGCTCGCGCAATGGCGTCGCGGCGGCGGCTTCGACCTGATTCGCGCCGACTGGCTCGAACGGGCGACCGGGATCGGCGGCGAGCTGCGGGTGCGGCTTCCGAGCGGCGAATTTTCCGGGCGCGGCGAGGGAATGGACGAACGCGGGCGGCTGCTCGTTCGCCTAGCCGACGGTAGCCTGCGAACGGTCACCGCCGGCGACGTATTCCCGCTCGGCAACGAGCCGGCCGGCCAGGCGCCGGCGACGGGGCGGGCCGACTGATGGCGCGCGGCGAACTCGTTTTCGCGTCGCTCGGCGGCGTCGGCGAGATCGGAATGAATCTTTCGCTCTACGGCGTCGGTGACGAGCGCCGGCGCGAGTGGCTCATTGTCGATTGCGGCGTCTCCTTTGCCGCCGAGGAGCACCTCCCCGGCGTCGATCGCATTCTTCCGGACATCCGCCATCTGATCGCGGAGCGGCGCAACATCGTCGGCCTCGTGCTCACCCATGCCCACGAGGACCACATGGGCGCGCTCATCGACTTGTGGCCGCGGCTTAAGGCGCCCATCTATGCCACGCCGTTCACGGCGGCTCTGTTCGAAGCACGCCGCCTGTCCGAGCCGGGCGCGCCGAAGATCCCGGTGAACGTGGTGCCGCTCGGCGGCAGTCTGACGCTCGGTCCGTTCGCGATCGACTTCATCAACGTCGCTCATTCGATTCCAGAATCGAATGCGCTGGCGATCCGCACGCCGCACGGCACCGTGTTGCACACCGGCGACTGGAAGATCGATCCGACGCCGGTGATCGGCGCGCCGACCGACGCGGCGCGGCTTACCGCGCTGGGCGACGCCGGCGTGCTGGCGCTCGTCGGCGATTCCACCAATGCGATCCGCGACGGCCGCTCACCCTCGGAAGCGGAGGTGGCAAAGACGCTGGCCGAGCTTATCCTCTCCGCGCCGGCCCGCGTCGCCGTCACGACATTTGCTTCCCATGTGGGACGCCTGCGCGCAGTGGCCGGTGCGGCGCTCGCTGCCGGCCGCGAGGTAGTGGTGATCGGCCGTGCTATGGATCGCGTGGTCCAGGTTGCGCGCGAGACTGGCTACTTCGACGGCGTGCAGGAGTTTCGCGGCGCCGAGACCTACGGCTATCTGCCGCCGGACAAGGTGCTGGCACTGTGCACCGGGAGCCAGGGCGAGCCGCGCGCCGCACTGGCGCGCATCGCCGAGAACGAGCACCCTGAGGTCGCGCTCGGCAAGGGCGACCGCGTGGTGTTCTCCTCCCGCGCGATCCCCGGCAACGAGAAGGCCGTGGGTCGGGTGATCAATGGGCTCGTGGCCCAGGGCGTCGAGGTGATCACCGACCGCTCCCATCTGGTTCACGTATCAGGACATCCCCGCCGCGCCGAACTCATCGACATGATCGGCTGGGTCAGGCCAAAGATCGTGATTCCGGTCCACGGCGAAGCCCTGCACCTTGCCGAGCACGCCAAGCTTGCCCGCAGCGCCGGGGTCCCGCACGTGCTGGTGTGCCGCAACGGCGATCTCGTCCGTCTCGGCGCGGAGGGACCGGAAATCATCGACGAGCTGCCATCGGGCCGCCTGTACAAGGACGGCGCGCTCCTCGTCGATGCGGCGGCGCGCACGGTCGCCTCGCGCCGGCGGCTCGGTTTCTCCGGCATGGTCTCGGTCGCATTGGCCGTCGATGACAATGGTGTGCTCGCGGCCGACCCCGAGCTTGAACTGATCGGCATTCCGGAGAGCGACGCGTCCGGCGAGCCCATGGCAGAGATCGCGCTTGCGGCGGTCGAGGAGGCTTTCGCCGCGCTGCCAAAACCGCGCCGCCGTGATCCCGAAAGTGTGGCCGAGGCGGTGCGGCGCGCCGTCCGCTCGGCCATCGCCGAGCGCTGGAATAAGAAGCCGATCTGCCATGTTCACGTGCTTTCGGTGTAACGTCACGTCCGCCGTTCTGCGCCAGGCGGCGAGCCAACCGACGCGGGCGCGGGCGGTCGGCTTCACCCCTGGCCCTCATTCGGCGCGCAGCGTGGCCGCGAACAGTCCCCTCCCGGAAACGGGTGGCGCTGGGCAATGGAGACCGAACACATGATCGGCAGGCTCAATCACGTAGCGATCGCGGTGCGCGACATCGGCAAGGCGGCGGGGCTCTACCGGGATGTTCTGGGCGCGGAGGTCTCAGCGGCGGTGCCGCAGCCGGACCACGGCGTGACTACCGTCTTCATCACCTTGCCGAACACCAAGATCGAACTGCTCGAGCCGCTCGGCGAGGGGTCGCCGATCGCCAAGTTTCTCGAACGCAACCCGGACGGCGGCATGCACCACGTGTGCTACGAGGTCGAAGACATCCGTGCCGCCCGCAACGCGCTCAAGGCGGCCGGCGCCCGCGTGCTGGGCGACGGCGAGCCGCGCAACGGCGCGCATGGCAAGCCGGTGCTCTTCCTGCACCCCAAGGATTTCTCCGGCACCCTGGTCGAGCTCGAACAGCGTTGACATGCCGATAACGACGGCCGTTGCGATCTTCTTTCTCATTTGGTGGGTTGTGCTGTTCGCGGTGCTGCCGTGGGGCGTCCGCAGTCAGCACGAGGGCGGTGAGATCAGCCCGGGCACCGATCCCGGCGCTCCGGCGATCCCGCACCTCAAGCGCAAGCTCCTATGGACGACACTCGTCTCGGCCCTGATCTTTGCCGCTTGCTACGAGGTCTACGTCCATCATCTGGTCACGCTTGAAGGCCTTATGGCGCCGTTCGGCGCGCGCTAAAAAGTATTGATGAGTCAATATCTTAGAGGCGGACCGTGAGATCGACCGCCAGGCGACGTCGAGGCCGATTGCCGCAAAAAAAGAGCAGGGCAACGGCCCTGCCGAAAACTTGTCGTGGTCCCCGATCCGCGCCTTCGTCCCTATGGGATTTGCTTGTCGGCGTGGCGGCGGCGTTGCGTGCGCCGTTAGACCATCCTCCCAAGACTTGGACCGCTCTCCCGGCCGCCAACAACAACAATACGCGGCGGTGGGATCGGACTTATCGGTCGTACTCGATCTTACAGCCGATGTCATCATCTTACCGCCGGTAGATGACAAAAAAATTTTGTGGCGCCCGCGTTTTTGCCCCCAATCGCAGCTCTTGTCCCTCCGGCAGCCCGCGGCCGACCCCTTGTATTTCCGCCGCTCTTGCGGCTTCACTGCGTCCGACCCTGACGGCCCGCCGAGCCAAGTTTCATGCGCCTTTCCCGCTATTTCCTGCCCCTCCTGCGCGAAATACCCAAGGAGGCGGAGATCGCCTCGCATCGCCTCATGCTGCGCGCCGGCATGATGCGTCAGGAGGCCGCCGGCATCTACAGCTTCCTGCCGCTCGGCTTGCGCGTCCTGGAAAAGGTATGCCGCATTGTGCGCGAGGAGCAGGACCGCTCCGGCGCGGTCGAGTTGCTGATGCCGACGATTTAGCCGGCCGATTTGTGGCGGGAAAGCAGCCGCTATGAGGCCTACGGCAAGGAGATGCTGCGCATCAAGGACCGCCATGGGCGCGACATGCTCTACGGTCCGACCAACGAGGAAATGATTACCGCGATCTTTCGTTCGTATGTCCGTTCCTACAAGGACCTTCCGCTCAATCTCTACCATATCCAATGGAAATTCCGCGACGAGGTGCGGCCCCGTTTCGGCCTGATGCGCGGACGCGAATTCCTGATGAAGGACGCCTATTCCTTCGACCTTGACTACGGCGGCGCCAAGCATGCGTACAACCGCATGTTCGTCGCCTATCTGCGGACCTTCGCCCGCATGGGACTGCGTTCCATCCCGATGGTGGCGGAAAGCGGGCCGATCGGCGGCAATCTCTCGCACGAATTCATCATCCTCGCCGACACCGGCGAAAGCGAAGTGTTCTGCCATCGCGACTACCTCGATTTTGAAGTCCCGGGCGCCGACGTGGATTTCACGAGCGTCGCTGGCCTGCAGGCGATCGTCGACAAATGGACGTACCTCTACGCGGCGACCTCGGACAAGCACGAGGAGGCGAGCTTCGCCGAGTTTGCGCCCGAAAAGCGCGTCTCGGCGCGCGGCATCGAGGTCGGCCGACATCTTCTATTTCGGCACCAAATATTCGGCGCCGATGAACGCGCTGGTCACGCGGTCCGGATGGGGTGGAGCAGCCGGTACACATGGGCTCCTACGGCATCGGCCCGAGCCGGCTGGTCGCCGCCATCATCGAAGCCTTCCATGACGAGGCGGGGATCCGCTCGCCGGAAGCGGTCGCGCCGTTCTCGGTCACGATCCTCAATCTCAAGCAGGGGGCGAGCGACACCG
The DNA here is from genome assembly GCA_963833665.1 of uncultured Alphaproteobacteria bacterium. Taxonomy (GTDB): domain Bacteria; phylum Pseudomonadota; class Alphaproteobacteria; order Rhizobiales; family Xanthobacteraceae; genus BOG-931. The sequence continues at coordinate 34,067 of CAWHZA010000001.1, forward strand.
ATCAGGTGAGCGAGCGGCTCTATGCCGCGCTCGCCGCCAAGGGCATCGACGTGCTCTACCACGACCTCGACGAGCGGCCCGGTTCGAAGTTCGCCACCGCCGACCTGATCGGAATTCCCTGGCAGATCCTGGTCGGGCCGCGCGGGCTAGCCGAAGGCAAGGTCGAGCTGAAACGCCGTTCCGACGGGGCGCGGGAACTCCTCAGCCCGGCGGATGCGCTAGCGCGGCTCGGCGCCAAGCCAGACGCCTAACCTGTGCGGGCCGCGTTGCCGCTAGATTTTTGGGGGCTTGAAACCGCCAGAATCGTGTGAAACTCGGGTATCCGTGGGGACCACACGTTGATGCCACAGCCGTCCGGCACCCATCCGTTCGCGCCGT
>CAWHZA010000002.1:0-23373 GCA_963833665.1 uncultured Alphaproteobacteria bacterium
TGATAGCGGCTGTAAAAATCTTTTCCCCCGTGCCTGCGCGGCAGTTGTGAGTGTGAGCACATCGCTGCACTGAAACGTCCGGCTCGGGGGCTTGGTCACCGCTTAAGGGCGCATGTGGCGACCCATAAGCTGCCATCGTCGCGGGCCGCACTCTATTCGAAAACCGTTTCCTCTCTTCGTCGGTTTTCGCATCATGAGCCCGACGAAAGAATTCTTCGTCCCACCCCCAGGACCTGTTATGAGGCCCAAACAGCTCGGCTTGTGCGGTCCCTATAGGAAGCAGGCAGAACGTAAGCGCCGCCGACAAGGCGCCGATGCGGGTCATGAACACAAAATTCAATCCGGAGGCATCCGATACTTGTTTGATCTCTTCTACTGGCGTCTCAACAGGAAAGCCTTCCAAAACCTCCAAAACTGTGTCGGTTGGTTTCTGCTCAGGTAGAACTTCTGCGTAGGCGCATTATTCGACACATGCGGAGTTCGCTTTCGCGGCATCGAATCGGAAAGATGCTCTTGAAGTGAGTTCCTCCAATTTTGCGTCACGAGCGATAAAATCAGGTTTCTGTTCTTGGGTATCGAAATCGGCTTTCTGGTCACGCAGCGGCAGTGAGTTGCTGTCACGAATTGCACCCCGCGTCGCAGCGGGCGTCACAGAAGGTGGCAACTGTTGGTCGATATTTGCCACGGCAACCGTACTCGGCGCGCCGCTTAAAGTGTCGACGGTCATGGTAACGTGCCCGGTCTGGGAAAGGCCGATTGCCCGAGCCGCCGCCGGTGACAAGTCGATGTGCCTGCCGCGAACCCACGGACCTCGATCATTAATCCGTACCGTCACACATCCGCAATGGCAGACGCGAACGCGCGTGCCAAATGCCAACGTGCGATGCGCCGCCGTCAGTTCGGCGCAATTCAGACGTTCACCGCTGGCTGTGGGATGGCCGCATAGCCCATCACGACCGCCGTAAATGCTCGCCATTTCGGCGCGCGCAAGATCACTGACGAGAACTAGCAACGAGACCACCGAGAGCAATTTCAAAGCAGAATAGATCGGGAAAAGGTATGACTTCATCTCACCTACCCTCCAACTCATCAAATTATCTTGCTCAAATGCTAACAAAAAGAGGCCACCAACCACGGCGCTTCAGTAGGCGCCAGCAAGAGACTTAGCAGTCCGAAGACGCCGCGCAGCAACTGACGACGCCTGCCGGCCGATTGGGCGGGGGTCTTTTCGAGCTCCCCTCGGTTCACGCTCACGGGCGCCGCTCGCCGAGGGCGGGGCCTTGTTTTTGCTAAGCCCCGCAATTGGTCTAGTAGACGGGAACCACAACTCAGGGCAGAGGTGTGGGCCCATCCCAAGGGCAACAGACGCTAAACAGATTGTTAACCCGATTGAACATATTCTTTCATTCGAATGAAGTGCTGGGGGTAAGTGCCGATGGACACCAGCCTATCAGAAGAGATTGCCGAGAAATCACTATCCGCAAAATCGACCGCGGAAACCGAAACCGGCGATCAAACGGAGCAGGATGATCCGAAGCTCCCCGCTAAAGCCGAGCATCGAGCCGAAAGAATCAAATCCTCGGTTGCGCGTCTTACTTCAAGTTCGATCAATGAACTGGAAGGACTTACCTCCGAACTCAACGTGCTACAGGAGTTCCTAAAGTCTGAGACCGATCGTGTGCAGCGTGAAGTCGAAAGCGCTTTGGCAGGCCTTAAAATCATCATCGAGACAATCTCGCCGTGGAAAAGCATTCCCACCTCTGTAGCAACTCCGAGAAGAGAGGGCCTAAACGGGAAGGGCGTTAAACGCCTCTCCGACGGGACAAATTGACTTGGCCATTCGTAGCCGAAATTGGTTCGGCCGTCGTTGCAGGCGCAGTGCCAAGCCGGTGGAACAGCCACGCCTGCCGAGAGTTATCGGTATGTCCCGGGAACGCTCGTTCGTCGCCCCCCAAGCCCGCGTTCCCGACCGAGACGCCCCGCTGGTGGCGCGTTCCATTCGAAGCGTCCTGCCCTTCCGGTGTCTCAAAGTAAGAATCCAGCGCATTTGTAATACCAAACTAGGCAGCGGCTGATTGAGTCGGACCTCGAGCTGAGCCTCACTACGGGGCCTCGCTATAATTGGTCGCTGCCCTAGGAAGCCCACGGATTCGGCGTCCTGCACGGCCCCGCTGTCCGGGTGCCCCGCCCCTGCGCGCACGTGCGTCAGCAGGGGGCCAGCGGTATGCGAAAACATCCCGCGCTGAGCCGGCTGCGCGCCGCTAGTCGCCGTCCAACTTATCGCCCATGCACTTGCGTCTGAACGAGGGATACTCGGTCGCAGGAATTTTCAGCTCTTGGTATCGAACGTCGCATCGAACCCTGTCGCCAAGCACCTCGACATTAGTCTCCACAGGTGCGGCAACTGCAGCTTTCGGACTTACTGCTCCTTCCAGGCGAGGACCACCCTGCTCAATCGCTCCGGCAAGATAGTGGTCAATTGCTCCCCCTAAAGCCGCAGAAATGACGCACAAAGCGCACACCGCAAATGGCTTCCCCATGTCTACCCCCCGTGCTCGACGGAGACACGCGAGTGTAAATTATAGAACGGTAAAATGAAGGCAGTCTTACCCAAATCTGGCGTTCGCTGGGCTATTCCAAGGACGGGCTTTTTCTTGTGGAAAACGAAGCCTTTTACCCGTTCAGAGCCAAAGTCTGGCCGGATTTTCATTTTTTGTTGGAGAGGGCGCACTTTGGGCTAAGCCGGTCCCTCGTAGCGGTAAGGAGTAAACAAGTGACGCAACAGCAATTGGACCTGACAAGTGTAGCACAATCTTTGGTGCAGTCCCGCGTAAGCGCTGATGCGCCGCGGGCAATGTTGATTAGAGCGATTGTCAGAGCCTGCGACGATGCACGCACCCTGTTGCGCAGTCGTCGGACCGATGCGTTGGTCGCGGAATTGGAACTCTTGCGCCGCTACTCCATCTCCTGATGGCGGAGCATCGGGCGGCGTCATGGCTGCAGACGCAGCGAAATGACAATTTCCGACCACGCACCGTCCGAAACGATCGGCGGGTTTCAAAGCTTAGTCGAGGCGAGTTCGATGATCGACCACAAATTCGACACTTTCCGGAGCCGCGATCCCGACGCGCGGCAAGAACGCGGGCAGGCCGCGCGCAGGGGAACAGGCGATTCACTGGCCGAGTTGGCTCGGCTCATTGGGCAAGGTGCCAATGGCGGCCCCTACAATACGCATAGCCCTGCACGCTCAGCCGACGGAGGGTTTTCCGGGTTAAATTGGGCCGCGGAGAAGGCCTATCACGAGCAGCGTCAGCAGGGTGAGGTCGCCCCCCGGCGCGCCCACCAATCTGAATCCTATGCCGCTGTGCCGCAAGAGCGTAGCAACGAGAAGGAGCCGCCGCCCGGCCGATATTTTTCCGGACCCGCCGACAAATTTAATAGCGTCCATGAAGACGGCGAGCATCCGGCAGGCGACCAAGTACCGACGTTCTTGCTCACGGCGTCCGATGGCCGACATGATGCCGATACCGAGCCCGCCGAGACTGGCGAAGTTTACGGTGCCGACGATTATTACGTTGATGTCCCTGACCCGCGCCGGCGGGACGGTCTTATCGTCGTGGCAGTGCTGGCTTTGGCGGTACTAGGGACCGCGGGCACATTTGCCTATCGCGCCATGTTCGGCGGGTCCGCGTTACCGGCGGCCTCAGCCGTCACTAAAACCGGCAATTGGCCCAACAAGATCGTTTCCAATTTCGGCGATGACCGGCGGAGCAATTCGAACCAAACGCCCATGGCGAGCGCCGACCCGAGCGAAGAACTGGTCTCACGCGAGGAGAAGCCGCTCGACATCCAGGGGCCACCAAAAACGGCACCGCGCGTCATTTCCACAATTCCGATTTCTCCAAACTCGAGCGCCCCTTCGCTAGCCGCCCCCGGATCTGCGGCGGTTGCCCCATTAGGGCCAGCGCCTGCGCCCGCTGTTGCCCCTCCGGAGCCTACGGTAGAATCTGTCCCGCTGGTGGCAGCAACTGAGGCACCGGGTTTGCCGGAGCTGAAGAAGATCCACACCGTCGCAATCCGCTCAGACCGGCCGGACTCCGTCGGGGACGCCCCTGCGACGCCGATGGCGGCATCTGTCTCGCCGCTGGCACCAGCTCCGGTACCGGCACTGGGTTCTCCTGAGCCGAAGAAAATCCACACCGTCACGATCCGCTCTGACGGACCGGGCCGAACCAATACCTCGGTCGCGGCCCGCAACGCGACGAGCGAGAGAAGGCCGAGTGCCGCAGCAGCGCCTCCGGTCGGGAATCAGCCCATGTCGCCTACCCCACGGGACAGTGTTCGCTCTCGCATGACGGTCGGAACGGGAACCGCTGCGGAGGCGTCGTCCCGCGGGGGTTATGCGGTTCAGGTGGCCTCCGAAAGCAAGGCGGCCGATGCCCATATGGTCTTTCGAACGCTCCAGACCAAGTTCCCCAAGCAGCTCGGCAAGCGCCAGCCTATCGTGCGCCGCACGGATCTCGGTGCCAAGGGGATCTATTACCGGGCCATGGTCGGCCCCTTTGCGTCAATGGAAGATGCGACTCGCATGTGCAGTACCCTGAAAGCTGCAGGCGGCAACTGCCTTGTTCAGAGAAATTGAGTGCGCAATGCCGGAGCGCCTGAGGAAACCATGTCGAAGCCTTCGGTAAAGCAGCCGTAGACCGGAGCAAGGAGATCGCGAGCCCTCGGTGATCTCGGACACGTCGTTTGGTGCGGAAGATGATTAGGGGGACCGTTAAGGCACGACCATGGATATCGGGGGTTGGCTGCGGACCCTGGGCCTCGAACGGTATGAGACGGCTTTCCGCGAGAACGCGAGTTGCGCGAGCCGTCGAGGTAGAACATTTCGCCACAGGTGAACGAGACGCGATCCGTAGCCGACGAAGCCGCCTTCCTCCGCGGTTTCAGGCCATTGATAAATCGCTGGTAGGCGCACCGCTGCGACGCGATCTATAATTAAGCTGACGATTAGCGTAGAGCATCAGTGACGCCAGAACGTTCAGGCGCTGCAGCGCCGGATGCCTGCGCCAGGTCGATGGCCGCCGCGATCTCTGCGCCGTTCGCAACTCGATGTCGTCTAGCTCGGTCGCAAGGATGCTGACCCCGTTGTGTGCCGTTTGTGCCGGGCCATTGAGTGCACCAGTCCGATCCGGCCACATCGTCTGTGATCGCAAGGATAGGAATGGTTTTTGTCGCCTCCTGGGCGGCGCGAAAGGCCAAATCCTCGACAGTTGTTATGGCATCGACGCGTGCTTTGCTTAGCTCGGCCGCCCATTCCGACAGCTTGTCGATATGCTGCGCATACGCGCGGTAATCAACTGTGATGTTGCTGCGCCAGCGCAGCGAACCGCCATGTGACACTCGCGCCAAAAAGCGCGATGAACTCGCGCCGCCTCATCGTTTCCCTTCTGCTGAGATGTTATTGTAGGCGTGGGTACTTTGCCGCTTACTAAGGGGCCGTGTTAGCCACGACGGCGAGCGGCGGCGAAGCTCCTCACCCGCGACGAGGCCCGGCGGAAGCCGCTAATGTCGCGAAGCTGCCGGAGTTGCTGCGCCAGCAGGACGAGAGGGCGCACTTAGGCCCGTTCGATTAAATCGCCAGAACCGCGGAGCAGCGCCGGGGCGCAAGAGCAAATCGCTGACGCGATCATGAGATTAGCGGGAGTTCTGGTCGTGACCGGGCCGTGACCGGTCTCCACACTATTTGGCCTCATCTCGCGCATGCGCGTTGGCATGCGCTTCGCGGGAGACTTGTTTCTGCTCTTCACGGTTGGGGTTCGGGAATTGAAAATTCCAAGGACTCCAGATCGGAGGATCACCCCACTTTTCGGAAGTGGTAAGTTTGGCCGCTGGCCCGCGCACGCCCTTGTTATCGTCGCTCATATCCCAGTCCCCCTTCCCATCTTGCGAGGATTATCCGCGGGACATAGCCCAGGGACAACCAGGGCAGCGATCATCAACGCGCATTATTCCCGGATGAGTGGCATTTATGCCGCACGGAGCACCGAAGACGACGCCCCTAGACGTCAGCCGCGCCCAGCGGCGGCTGCGTCGCCTCCGTGTCGTCCCCGCGCCGCTTCCCGCCGTCGTGGTCCGTCGAGGAGACGGACCCTACGTCTATTTCGGAGGAGGAGCTGGCGCGGCGCTCGAACCGGGGGGTCCGTGAACACTCGCGAGGCGGTTTAGCGGCGCGAGTTGGGCTAGCGCATCGGGCTTTTCGAAAGGGTTTTTTAACCATTCCGAATCAAATTATTTGGACGCCAAAGCCGGGTTCAATGTTGCCGCCCGCCCGGCTTCGAGGTTTAGAGATGATACGCGCATCGATATACATCGCTTCGATCACGGCGCTAGCAGCTGTCCTGGCCATCATCGCGACCGGCATTACAATGCAGTGGCAACGGGAGCACCGGGCGACACAGCTCGTAAAGCTCGCTAACAACATCGCGAGCTGTCGGAACTGCCCGGGCGATCTTGAATCGGCGGGCCGTTTCAAGTTTCAAGATAGGCCCAGTTTTATTGGGCTAACGCGAGCGCTGGGGCAGTAGCCCCGGCTGCTATCCCGCTCTTGAACCGCTTGATAGCCAAGTTGCAGCATCGGTCCCGCAGGTGGGCTCGGCTCACGGTGAATCTTCCTCGGAGCTGAACGAGATTGCAGCGGTCGCGCCGGTCGCGCGCGAGCCGGGTGCGCCTTCGTCCGCTCTTGCCCCGCCCCTGCTCACGGCAGCGCCGACACGGTCATGGTCGCCGCCGATGGGCGGGGGAACGGATACACCCTCGCCGCCGGCGCTCGCTCCGCACAGCGCGACACGCGCCGCAGTAAGGCAGAACGCCGCAGCGGCGTCTCGGGTCGGAATGATGACGCTCAGAGGAAAGCTGCGCCGTCACCAACCTCGCGTTCTCCTATGCAGGCGGGCATCGGACCCGTTGCGGACCGGGGCACCTACGCGGTTCAGGTGACCTCGGAGCGCAGCGCGGCCGAAGCCGACACGTCCTTTCGGGCGCTCCGGGCCAAATTCCCAAACCAGCTTGGCGGGCGCGAGCCGATCGTGCGCCGCACTGATTCCCTTTGCGTCAATGGAAAAGGCGGCTGGAATGTGCCGCACACTGCAGGCTGCAGGCGGCAACTGCCTCATTCAAGGAAATTGAGAGCACGCTCGACCATCGGTCGGGAGACTGCCGGTGCTCATCTTCGAAACTCCTCATCCCTCCACGATGAACGGGAGATAAGTTAGACTGCCCCCGTGGGCTGGTTGAATGCTTTTAGGTCGACCAAGTGGTTACCCGAGGGTTTGATGGTCGCCCAATCGTCTTTGATTTAACGGACGGTTCTTCATGGCATAACGCCGCGTCGCCGATTGAAGCTAAACCAACAATGCGCTCCTCATCCTGACGCTCGTGGTAGTCTAGAAGGGCTCGCGGACCTGGCGCTCAATACTTTAGCGGACTCGTCCAGTTTCTTTGGGTCGTTACGAAATTTCTTAACAAGTCTCCTGGCCTGATCGCGCCCATACGTTCGGGCCAAGCGCAATAAATCGGTCGAAGGAGTTGTGGCCCGTGATCCGTTGCGACTATCAGCCATATAATTGATCCTGTGAACCGGCAGCAGATATGCACATTGAACTTAGTTGCGTTTTGATTTTGATCAAATTCACCGAAGGGTGGCGTCGGCACCATTCGGCGCGTCAGGAATGTGGTTGAGGCGAAAGCGTTTACCGACGCGACGGCCGTTTCGCGCCAATCGATCTATCAAGCGTCGGGGTCCGGGGACTATCTATCCAACCATGCCGTAGGTTCGCAAAGCGAAATGAATATACTAGGCCTCATCGGCGCCGGACGTCATTGCAAGCAATAGCGGGACGAACGAGCGGCTCAATTGCGGCAAATAAACCGTATTTTTAGCGTGTTATTTAAACTGATCTTAGACCCTGGGGCCTAGCCTCGGGATCATAAGACGGGAAACAGGGCCCGTCGACGAACAAAATTGTGTTGGGAAAGGCGTCAATATGAAAGCCGTCGCCAAGACGGTCGAGCCCGCCGAACGCGAGGCGCGTTTCGACCATATTCGGCCGCACTACCTGGAGGCGCTGACATTGGTCGAGCGCCTCCACCGGCGTCTGCTCGACGTCATCAAGGACGAGTTCGATCGCCGCGGGCGCGCCGACATCAATGCGGTGCAGGCGCTGCTCCTCTACAATATCGGCGACAAGGAGCTCACTGCCGGCGAACTGCGCACGCGCGGCTACTATCTCGGCTCCAATGTCTCCTACAATCTCAAGAAGCTGGTCGAGATGGGCTTCCTCGATCACCAGCGCTCGCGCGTCGACCGGCGCTCGGTCCGCATCAAGCTCACCGACAAGGGCCGCGAGGTGCGCGAAATCGGCGAGGCGCTCTACTACAAGCACGTGCGCACGGTGGAACAGGTCGGCGGCATCAATGCCGACGAGTTCGGCGTGCTCAACAAGGCGCTGCATCGGCTCGAGCGTTTCTGGACCGACCAGATTCTCTACCGACTTTGACGAGACGAGGCAACAACTGCTCCGGGGCTTTGTGAAAATGTCGCCCGCCAAGACGAGGACCGACGGGGAATCGTGATGGGGTGGGGTAGTCCAAATGCCGACGTCTTGAAATTTGAGCGCGCTCGGCGATCTTGGCGGCGATTCGCCCGGGACTGGCACCGCTCGCCCGGCGGACTCGATTTGCGCTAAGCTAAGGCTGTTTTGTGCAGTGAGGCTCGCTTTACTTCCACTGCCGGCAGGCTGTGGGAGGCCGCGAGGCGGCCATTGCCAAGGTTTTGCAAAATGCTGGCGGCAAGTTGCTGGCGTATTACCTCCCGTTCGGAGAAGACGACTTCCTTCTCATCGCCGATTGCCCCGGACAATCACGCCGCCATCGTCGGTGCCGCTGGCGGAAGCATCAGCAACTTGAAAACGACGGTCGCGGTGACCTCGAAGGAAGCCTTGGCTGCCTTCAAGACTGCGGGTGATATGGCAAAGGCATTCAAGAGCGCAGGGCGCTGACGCGATTCGCTACGGCGCTTTGGGCTGACGCCGCTCGCCCGACGCTCTGACTTGCGCTAAGCTACGCCGCTTTGTATAGGGAATATCTAGGGCATCCTATTGCACAGAGCATCTCAATGGCCGACTAGGCCCCGCCCTCGCCGCGCGGGGCCTTTTTCGTGGCGACTATTCGCCGGTGCTGACGAATCAGATAACTTGAAGAGGTCCGCTGGTACCGGATCGCGCAACTCGCCCCCTCTGCCGCGCGACTTCGGGAACCGCACGTCATCCTCCTTGGCCCCGCGGTTCGGCGCGGGGCCTTTTTTGTCGGGCGGCGCATCGTGGTACACTTTTGCTCGCAGCCGGCCCCGGGTGGTTCGAATCCGGTGGTGCTGGCCCCGGGTGGAACATGGTCGGGGCCTTTTTTCACGCTTGCACCTTCGCGTGTCGGACCGGAAAATGGCACGCAAGGGCGACCCCCAAGCGAGGACGCGGGGTCATGAGCAGTAAAAGGGTGCAGCCCGCGAGCGAATGCCAAGCTTGCGGCGGGACAGGTTATGTCGCCGGCGCGCGGCCGATAAAGACCGGACCTTATGTCCTTGAACCCCCGCCCTGCCCGGTATGCGGAGGCACGGGTCGCGCGCCTCAACCGAAAGAGTGCGCTAAACCGACTACCGCCGACTCAGTTCTTACCGTGTGGCACCTCGCTGGGCGAGGCGTTGGGCCTGCCGCGCGAGCGACTCATAACTCATTGGCCAGTCGGAGCATTATCATCCTACTCTCGGGATCGCATGTTTCACTTGCCAGCGAGCGCATTTCATCCGAACGAACCCGCCAGCGCGGCGAGTCGTTCAGGAAGTGGTGGGCGACATTCACGAGGCTTCCCGACTGCCCGATGCTTTAAGCGCGCTTCAAAGTATCACGGACGGGAACAGACCGAGACCTCGTATTTGTCCGGGTTCCACAGTTTTCTATCTGTTGAGGACCTTGCCTTGCATTTTTGCTTCGAATCGGTGCTTAAAAAGTTTACTTCCAAATGAAGCCCGGTTTGCGCGGCATGTGGCTCATTCCCTCTCTCATCCTGTTGCTTGGTGTAGTGGCCGCAGGCGCGCCGCACCCGCAAGCATCCGTCTTGGTTGCGTTCGCCCCGGACGAAAATCCGACCGCCGCTCGGCCGACCACAGAGAAGTCCACCGCCAGGGCAATGAAAAAGGCGGCCCTGAAGCACAAGACGCCGGTAGGTAGGCCCACCGCGTCCCCGCCGACAGACAAGCCCCCTGAGCTCCGCCCCTGGCCCAAATCGGCTCCGATGTGAAACGGCATCGTCGAGACCGACATCCCCCGACTTTCGAAGTCGAGTCAGCGCTTCAGTAGCTCCGGCAGCTTGGCGATCTTCGCGGCGATGCGCCGGGCCTCGTCGCGCGTGAGGAGGTACGCTGCCGCTCGCCGTCCCGGCTGGTCGGCCAAATAGACTGGGCGAAAGGCACGGATGCCATAGAACGGATGCCATGGAAGAGAACCCCGGGCCGTCTACGCACCCGGGGTCCGCTGAGTTCTCACGCTTAGGCTTCTGCGGCAGATCGGCAGGGCGTGTCGGGGGACGGGGCTTGCCGCTTTGTCCGGCCCAATGCAAACAGTAGGGTCCGGCTGCCCTTCGGACACAAGTTGCACCTTCGTTTATGCGGGCGATCTGAAAAGGCTAGCAGCTACGGCTTCCCGTCGGGACACAAGTTACACCTTGGTTCATGCGCACCATCTAAAGTGCTAGGCCGTGTGGACGGATTTGATCAAGATGAAGCCGAGAGCAAGCGCGACGAACGAGCCGTAATTCTGCGCCGTCTTCTCGCATCGAAGTGCGATACGCTTGAAGCGTTTGAGCTTGCCGACCGCTTGTTCGATGCGTGCCCGTGCCTTGTAGAGTGTTTTCGGAAAGAAGGCGGGCATACTCCTTGGTGTTGGATCGATACGGGATTGCCGGACATATTCCGCGTTGGCGCGCGGCGTCGCGATTTGATTTGGAATCGTAGCCTTTGTCACCGAGTGCGGCGCGCGGGTTGAGATCAGGGCCGATGTCGAGAAGCGTCTCAAAGTTGCGGCTATCACTGGCTTCACCGCCAGTGAGATGGAAGGCAATTGGCAAGCCACCGAAGTCGGTCTTCAAGTGAATCTTGGTAGAGAAACCGCCACGCGAGCGGCCAAGCGCCTGATCATGCTGCCCCCTTTTGCGCCCGCTGCCGAGACATGGGCGCGCACCACGGTGGAATCGAACATCTGCACCAAATGCGCCGTCTCGCTCATCGCCGCCAGGGCATCGAAGAACGCTTCGAAAGTTCCAGATCGGCTCAGCCGCCAGAACCGCTTCCACACGCTGTTCCAGTGCCCGAATTTCTCTGGAAGAGCCCGCCAAGTGATATTATGAACCACAAAATAGTGCAGGGCTTCGAGAAACTTTCGGTCGTTCCGGCCCTTGTCGCCGCGCCGCGACCGCGACGCCGCGAACACCCGCAATACAATCGTCCAATCCTCTTCCGTCATGGCCGTGAGCATGGTCGGTCCTCCAAAAACCGACTGCTCATAAGTCAGAGAAAAAGTGATTTGGGAATCCCTCTACCCTATACTTTGGCTAAATCCGTCCACACGGCCTAAGACGCTGCGCGCGAACTTCTATGACCTAGATCGCGGCACCCGCCCTGCGGCTTGGACAGCTTGGCGACGTTGGCAGCGATGCGCCGAGACTCGTCGCGGGTCATCAGCTTGGTGGCCGATTCGGCGTCAGGCTCCGTCTCAAAATAGACGTAGGCGCACAAAAAAGACGCAGGTTTCCGAAAAGCCCCGCGTCGAGTTCTCGCGTGGTGTCGACGTTGCTTTGGGGGTCGCCCCCGGCGTGCGACCCGAGTTCGCGGGATGGGTCGGCCGCGTCGTCTGGGGTGGTGTCGGGTGGCGGTTCCCATGATGACCAATGGGGCGCCGATTCGTTATTTGATGGCGGCCGCTGCTCGGCCGCGTGACCGCTACTCGCACCGGCTCGCGAAGAGTTTCTCAGCTAATATCCGGTCCACTTCCGAGAACGACAGAGCAAGCGGCACGCCTTTCGGCGACGTACCAGGGCGGCGGGAAGCGGTGTGCCGTCGTCACAGCATTTGCGGTGGCGCGGCACGCCGCTCAGGCTTCAGTGGCGCGGTCGATTAGATCGAGCACATCGAGCATGCGCTGGCGGCCTTCGACCTGCGCTACGATCGCTGCCACCGAAGCCACGAGGTCGCGAGCCGCTCGATGGAAGGCGGCATCGCCGCAATGCCGGCGAATCTCCTTGAGCACGCCGATCACGCTCTCACGCAATTCACGCGCTGCGCGGTCACAGCGGACGCGGGCCGGCAGTTCGAGCACCTTGGCAGACATCACACAACCCCCAATGACACCACTGGGTAGAAGCCTGACAGGCCGAAAAGGCAAAAGTTGGGGGAGCGCAACTGGCGCGCCTGGCAGAGGGTCAGCGTCCGTTTCCTCGACAGTCGACCGCGTCGGGAAGCGGCGCTCGGGCAAGCTCAACGCTCCTGTCGGTCGATGATGCTGAGCACCATCTGCAAGTGCTCTCCGCAGTGCGTTCCCCGGCGCGCTGCATCTCGTCGGCTACGCCAGCGCGGCGGAGCGCGTGGCATGCGTGAGCGGCCTTGTCCTTCATGCGCTTGTGCGTTTCCTGCGCTCGGAAGCCCCACCCTAAGAGGACGCGAGGCGCCCCAACCGCGAGCGGGAAAACCTGTTGGGCGAGCGCACGCGCATCCTAAATGGGGTGGAATGCGCACTCTGCACCGCGTGGTTGCATGTGCCGGTATCACAAGTAATGATAGCATCCGCGCACAACGAACCCAAAGAAGATTTCAAAGATCCTGCACCGCCTTAGCGTCCGTCTGGCGTGCGCAAGCCGAACCACGCATCGCGGATCTGGTGGTAGTGGACCGACGGATCGTAGATCGCGATCGGCAGGCCGAGATCGCGCGCCGACAATCGGCCGACCGCTGACAAAAGAGCGTAGGATGCGACGACCCGATCGTGCTGCGCGACAATCAGCGCAACTCGCGCATTCACCAGCGCCTGTTCGGCGTTGAGCACGTCGAGCGTCGTGCGCTGGCCGGCCTGCGCCTCGTTGCGCACGCCGGTGAGCGCCCGTTCCGCGGCATCGTTCTGCCGGATCGCGGCCTCGATCTGCGCCTTCGCCGCTTGCAGCTGTCCCCAGGCCTGGACCACGTTGGCCCGCGTCTGGTCGCGCACCTGATCGACATTGAGGCGCTGCTGGCCGACGTTCTCCTTGTCGAGGCGGATGGCGGAATATTCGGCGCCACCCTGGTAGATCGGGACGGACAGGTTGAGCTGCCCCGTGGCGGTCAACAGACTTTGCGTGAGGATGTTCGGAAAAGTCTGCTGCTGGACGCTGCCCTGGAGGCCGAGCGTCGGCCATAGCGCGCCTTCGGCGATCTTGACTTGCAGCTGGGCGACATTGACCCCGTAGAGCGCCGCGGTTACCGACGGATTCTCCGCGAGGCCGACATTGACAGCGGCGTTCAGCGTCGAGGGCGACAGCCGGTCCACCGGCGCGGCGGGAGCGAGATTTGCCGGCTCGACGCCAATGATGCGCCGGTAATTGGCCCGCGTCGTCATCACTGTCGACTCAGCCGCATGCAGGCTCGCTTCGCCCGCTGCCAGCTGCGCCTCCGACTGGGCGACGTCGGTCGACGTCACCTGCCCGGCGTCGAAGCGGTTGCGCGTGTCCTTGAGGGTGCGCTGCAGGACGCGAACATTGTTCTGCTGCACCTCGAGATTGGCGGTATCGCGCGAGACGTCCATGTAGGCGGTCGCGGCCGCCAACAGCACCGACTCCTCCATCACGCGCAGCGTCTCCCGCGCTTGCGAGACCTGGCTTTCGGCGGCGCGCACCCTGTTCGCGGTCTGCTGACCGTTGAACAGGGTCTGGTTGCCGGTGACGCCGAGGGAGGAGACTGTGTTGGTGCCCGTGAGCGGTACCGCAATGCTTTGCGTTAAGGCTGTGCCCGGTATCGCCGGGAATATTTGGGTTGTGTTCACGTACTGCCTGCCGACGCTGGCGTTCGCCGAGAGGGTTGGCCGATAGCCGGAGAGCGCCTGTGCCACGCCCTCATCGTTCTGGCGGACGATGGCGCGTTGTGCGTTGAGCTGCGGATTGCTCTGATAGGCCTTGGCGAGCGCCGACGGCAACGTTTCGGCGGCGGCTTCGCGCGGCACCGCGGCGCCGAGCATCATCGCCGCCACAATGAGCGCCGCGGCCGCCGCTGAAACCGCTCTTCGCGGGAAGGCGGATGAAGCACGAGTGGCCGACCCGGTCCGATCGCCGCTGCGGCCGCGCGTCGACCATGAGATTGCCGACCCGAATTGCGACCGCTGTCGAGTTCCCGAAACGATAACTCTACGCGTCACAACCAGCCCCAATCAGCGTGCCACAAACCTTAACGTGGGCGTATTTGCCTTACAAGCTTGGGGCCGATCGCAAGCGCAGGCAATGCGTTATGGCCTTGGCGGCCAGCCGTTTCTGCAGGTCGCGGCTGCTGCGTGCTCGCGCTGGCGTCCGCTCACGCGTCCGGAGCGCGGCGGGCGCCACGCGTCGCTTCCGCGGCCCCCAGCATGCGCAGTTCGCGCAGCCCGAGCGAGAGCGCGGCGAGACAGAGCGGAAGCAGGAAATAGAGCACCCGGAACGTCAGCAGCGCCGCCAGAAACTCCTCCCGAGGAAATTGCGGCAGGCCGATGAGCATCGTCGCCTCGATGACGCCGAGGCCGCCGGGCGCGTGGCTGACCGTGCCGAGCAGCGCTGCGGTCAGGAAAGTGACGAACACCGGCAGAAAGCCGACACTCGGGCTCGACGGCAGCAAGGTGTACATCGCCAGCGTCACCAGGCAGAGATCGGTCGCCCCGATCCCGATCTGCACCAGCGTGAAACGCATGTTGGGCAGGACGATGCGCCAGGGGGAGCGGCCGATAGCGCGTGGCCGCCCGGCGAGCCAGGTCAAATAGCAGACAATGCCGGACAATGCCGCGAGCCCGATCGCCCGGTTGATCGACGACGGCAGGTGATCGATGGCGCTTGCCGTCTCCGGCGCGTAGGTCACCGCGCCGCCGAGCAGGAACGCATTGCCCAGCCAGAAGGTCATGCCGGTGATGACGGCGATCTTGCCGACATCGACGACGGTCAGGCCCCAGGCGGCGTAGATGCGCAGTCTGACCAGGCCGCCAGTGAGCACGGCGGCGCCTAGGCTGTGGCCGATTGTTGAGCTGGTGAAGCTTGCGAGCGCCGCGACCGGGTAGGGGACGGCGTGGCGGCCGATCATGCGCAGGGCGAAGAGATCGTAGAACGTCAAGGTAAAATAGCCGGCGACGACGAACGCGGCGGCGACGGCGACTTGTTTGATCGGCTGCGCCTCAAGCGCTGCCACGACCTTGGCAAGGTCGACATCGCGCACCAGGCGGTAGAGCGTGAAAACGGCGACGGTCAGGACCAGCACGCTGATAACCGCGCTGATCCTGCTCCCGCTCAATCTGTGAATGATCGTCTGCGCTGTGGTGCTCGTCACGTCGACTTTCGGCGAGCGCAAATGAACTCCCCGACGCAAGGACGTCGAGCAATTCGTGACACGCACGTTCGCATTCATCTGTAACAACTTTATTACAAACAAACGGATGTTGGATTGCCGTCCGCCGCGACCGTCACACGATTGAGACATGAAACGGTAATTCTTGTCGCACGCGATTCGCAAATATGACAACCGAGCTCTCCCGGCCGGGAACAAACAGATGAAAATACTCGTAGCGACCGACGCCTGGCATCCGCAGGTTAACGGCGTCGTGCGCACGCTCGGCTCGCTCAAGCGCGCCGCCGGCAACCTCGGTGCCACGATCGATTTCCTTTCGCCGGAAGGATTTCCGTCGTTTCCGGTTCCGACCTATCCGGGCCTGCGGCTCGCCTTGCCGAGCCGGCGACGGATCGCCGAGCGCATCGACACGGCGCGCCCGGACGCCATCCACGTCGCGACCGAAGGACCGATCGGACTTGCCGTGCGCTCCTATTGCCGCCGCCGCGGGCGGCCGTTCACCACGAGCTACACGACCCGCTTCCCGGAATACATTTCGGTCCGCTCGCCGATCCCGCAGGAATGGATCTACGCGGCGTTGCGCCGCTTCCACGGTGCGGCAGCCGTGACGATGGTGGCGACGCCCTCGCTGATGAGTGAGCTGAGAGCGCGCGGATTCACCAATCTCGGCATGTGGACGCGCGGCGTGGACGTCGATCTGTTCCGTCCCGACCGCGCCATCGACCTCGGCTTTGCGCGGCCAATCTTCATGACGGTGGGGCGCGTCGCCATCGAAAAGAACCTGGAAGCGTTCCTGTCGCTCGATCTGCCCGGCACCAAGGTCGTCATCGGCGCCGGGCCGCACGAGGCGATCCTCAAGCGCAGTTTTCCGCAGGCGAAATTTCTCGGCCCGCTGGACAATGGCATCCTGGCCGCGCACCTCGCGGCGGCGGATGTCTTCGTATTCCCGAGCCGCACCGACACGTTCGGCATCGTGCAACTCGAGGCGCTGGCGAGCGGGGTTCCGATCGCCGCCTTTCCGGTCACCGGTCCGAAGGACGTGGTCGGCGAGTGCCCCATCGGGGTTCTGCACGAGGACCTCGGCCGCGCTTGCATGGACGCGTTGAAGATTTCCCGCGACGTCTGCCGCAAATTCGCGCTCGATTGCTCGTGGGAAAACAGCGCACGCCAATTCCTCGGCCACGTCCGCAAGTTGGTGGCTGGCGGCAGCCGCGAAGTTGAAATGGCGATGACGTTTACCGAGGCCACGCCCGGCTGAAACCGGCGCGGCGGATGTTTCAAGGCGAAGGACCGATCATGACCCATCTCTCTCCTGCCGAACTCGACAAACAGACCATCACCAAGGCCTATGCGCGGTGGGCGCCGGTCTACGATCTCGTTTTCGGCGCGGTGTTTGAACGCGGGCGTCATGCCGCCATCGCCGCCGCCGAGCAAATCGGCGGGCGCATCCTCGAGGTCGGAGTGGGAACGGGCCTGTCGCTGCCGGACTACGCGCCCGACTGCCGCCTCTGCGGTATCGACATTTCCGAGCCGATGCTGCGCAAGGCGCAGGAGCGGGTCGCGGAGCTCAAGCTCGCCAACGTCGAGGGGCTTTGGGTGATGGACGCCGAGCACCTGTCCTTCCCCGACGGCGCGTTCGACGTGATCGTGGCGCAGTACGTGATCACCACGGTGCCGAACCCGGAGGCGACGCTCGACGAGTTTGCCCGCGTGCTCAAGCCCGGCGGCGAGATCGTGCTGGTCAGCCGCGTCGGCGCCGAAGCGGGTCTGCGCCGCGCCCTGGAGCACTGGTTCGCGCCGGCGGCACGCAAGCTCGGCTGGCGCACCGAATTTTCCTTCGAGCGCTATGCGCGGTGGGCCAAGCAGACCAGCGGCATGCGGCTTGTCGAGCGGCGCGCGATGCCGCCGTTCGGCCATTTCTCGCTCATCCGTTTCGCCAAGGACGGCGGCACGCGCCGCGCGGGTCAAGACATTTCGGCGATGCGGGCCGCATCCTGATCGTTGCGAGGCCCTGCCGCTTCCTGCCCTTTGTAAGGCCGTTGCCATGAAGGCGTCATGCTGACCCGACGGTAGTCGGCGTTTGGCGCCTTCATTCGTCCATTGCTTCATCAGGCAGTCACATACAGCGCTTCCATGACGCCAGTCGCCAGTGCGCCTGCGCGCACACGGCCAATTCGCTCTGTCCGCCACAGGATGTTTTTAGAACCATGACGATGTCGTGAACTTCATGTCTGTCACAACAGATTCATGGAATCGCCATAACGAGACCTGATACTCTCACCGTGGGGGAAAAGATGGACGGATTCCGCGAGGCACTGCGAATTCAGCGCTGGGACGATCATCGCTACTATCATCACAGCCGCATCAATCAATCGCTCCACTTCGTCAGCGCGATCAGCTTTCTGTTCTCCTATGTGATGATCTTCAAGGACCCGGCGATCGCGGCGCTCGCCGGCTGGCTGGTGGCGATGACCACGCGGCAGGCCGGGCATTTCTTCTTCGAGCCCAGGGACTACGACGTGGTCAACGAGGCGACCCACGAGCACAAGGAAGAGATCAAGGTCGGCTACAATCTCCGCCGCAAAGTGGTTCTGCTGTCGGTGTGGGCGCTGTCGCCGCTGCCGCTCTACTTCGACCCGACCTTCTTCGGCATTTTCACGCCGCACGCGAGCAAGACCGAGTTCGTCCGCCATGTCGCGGAGATCTGGCTCGCCATCGGCGTTGGCGGCGTGCTGTTCCGCACCCTCCATCTGTTCCTCATCAAGGACGTGCAGACCGGCTTGGTGTGGGCGACCAAGATCCTCACTGACCCGTTCCACGACATCAAACTCTACCACAAGGCGCCGCTGGCGCTGCTGCGCGGCGAGTTGATCGACCCCGGCATTCGCGCGACCTGGGACGAGCACGAAGCGGACGAAGCCGAAGAGGCGCCGCGGCCGACCTGAGCGGCGGCCGTCATGCCGCAATCCCGGGGCGCGGGTCGAAGGATGCGGCTGATGCTTGGCCACAGTCCGATCAAGCCACCCAATTTCCGCTCATTCCCGCGTAAGCGGGAATCGAGAGGCGGACCGCCGACATTGCGACAAGCCTGCTGGGTCCCCGCTTTCGCGGGGACGAGCGCTCAGAGTAGTCGGATCGATCTTGTAAATTTGCGCTAGCGCCAGTTCCCGCCGCGCTCAGGAAACAACCGATGGGCGATCATCTCCTTCAGGATCGCCCCCTTGATCGAGCGGTTGGCCACCGCCGGATTGCCCCACCACCAGCCGTCCTGCTCCATGGCCTTGGCGGCGGCGACGAAGCGATCCACGACCGCGTCGAAATCGGCGTTGGTGTAGTTGAGGCTGAAGATCAGGCGGCCGGTGCCGACCCAGCTCAGCGCCAGCCCTTCGGCGCGCAGATAGTATTGGAACATCCAGTTGTAGCGCGACGGCTGTTCGTAGCAGACGGTCCAGATCGAGGACATGTTGGCGACCGCGACCGGCAGTGCTTCGGCGCGCAGGCGCTGGTTGAGCCGCTGCGCCCGTTCGTTCCAGGTGCGGTCGAGGTCGCGGTAGAGTCCCTCTGCCTGCGGCGTATGCAAATGACGGAGAAATTCGTTCATCGCCGCCATGACGTAGGGATGCGAATTGAATGTGCCGCGGGCAAAGCAGATGTCGGCCGGACGATCGCTGCGGAAACGCTTCATGAGATCGCAGCGGCCGCAGACGACGCCGATGGGGAGCCCGCCGCCGAGCGTCTTTCCGTAGGTAACAAGATCGGCGCGCACGTCGAAATACTCCTGCGCTCCGCCTCGGGCGAGGCGAAAGCCGACAAACACTTCATCGAAGACCAGGACGATGTTCTGCTCGGTGCAAACGGCGCGCAGGCGCTTGAGCCAGTTGCCGTAGGCCACCTTGTCGAAATGGGCGCGTCGCGCGCTGTCGAGCAGCGCGGAATCGCTTGGCGCCCCTGCGTTCGGGTGCAGCGCCTGCAGCGGATTGACCAGCACGCAGGCGATGTCGCGCCGCGTCTGCAGCACCCGCAACAAGTCCTCGGACAGATCGCGCAGCGTATAGGTCTCGTGCGCGGGCAGCGGGTTGCCGATGCCCGGCTGCACGTCGCCCCACCAGCCATGGTAGGCACCGCAGAATCGCACCAGGTGCGTGCGCCGCGTGTGGTAGCGCGCAAGCCGCACCGCCTGCATGACGGCCTCGGTACCGGACATATGGAAAGAGACCTCGTCGAGGCCCGAAATCTCCTTCAGCATCGCGACGTTCTCAGCGATCAAAGGATGATAAGGGCCGAGCACCGGCCCGAGCGCGCGCACCCGGGCGGCGCCGCGCTCGATCGCCTCCTTGTAGAAGTCGTAGCCGAGGACGTTCACGCCGTAGGAGCCGGTGAGGTCATAGAAGCGGTTGCCGTCGAGATCGGTGACGGTCACGCCGTCGCTCGACTGCACGAAGGCGCCAGAGGGCAGGTGGGCGCGCGCGTAGCGGCTGTACTGGAACGGCACGCGGTACGCGTCGGTGAACTGCAGGTCGGAAATGCCGAGGGCGGCCTCCGCGCTCAACCGGATGGTCTCGGCAAAGCGCGTCGCATAGAGCGCGGAGAGCCGCTCGAACCCGGCGCGGCGGCGCGCGGCAATGTCCGCGGGCGCTCCGTCGGAATTGAAGAATTGCGACTCGTCGTATTCGTAGAACGGCACAAGGGCCGCCAGCCGGCGCGCAATTCGCGCATGGCCGGCGAGGGAGGCGTGCTTGGCGTGGGACAGCTCGAGCCGCCGGCGCAACGTCATCAGCGAGGTTGCGAGCGCCGCCCCGCCCATTCCATAGAGCGCCAGTGTCGTCGTGGCCCACTCCATCGAATCGCGGTGTACCCGGCGGAGTTGACAGCGCCATGACGGTCCGCTCCGAGCTTCTGCGCGTCCTGCAGCAGGAGGACATCAATTTCCTGCTCACCAACCGCATTCCGCGCCGGCTGGTCACGCAGTTCATCGGCTGGTTCAGCCGGATCGAGCAGCCCCTGGTGCGCGATCTGTCGATCGGCACGTGGCGGCTCTTTTCCGATCTCGACCTGCGGGAGGCGAAGAAAACGAGCTTCCGCAGCATGCACGATTGCTTCGTCCGCGAGCTCAAGGACGGCGCGCGCCCGATCGACCGCCGGGTGGACGTCCTGGTGAGCCCGTGCGACGCCATCGTCGGCGCTTGCGGCGCGATCGCCGGCACCCGGCTCTACCAGACCAAGGGATTTCCGTACGCGCTCGGCGAACTCTTGCCCGAGCGCGACCTCGTGAACGCGCACCGCAACGGCCGTTATGTCACGCTGCGGCTCACCGCGAGCATGTATCACCGCTTCCACGCGCCGCATGACTGCCGCGTTGAACGCGTCGTCTACGTGTCGGGCGATACCTGGAACGTCAATCCAATCGCGCTCAGGCGGATCGAGCGCCTGTTCTGCAAGAACGAACGCGCCATCGTGAGCACCCGGCTCGCGGCCGGCGGCCATCTGGTGACCCTGGTCGCGGTCGCCGCCATCCTTGTCGCCAGCATACGCCTGCGTTGTCTCGACGTGCTCCTCAACCTGCGCCATCGCGGCCCCAACGTTATCGCCTGCGATGCGAGCTACCGCAAAGGCGAGGAGCTGGGTTGGTTCGAGCACGGCTCGACGATCATCGTCTTTGTGCCCGACGGATTCATGTTGTGCGACAATGTTCGCGAAGGCGCTACGGTTCGCGTCGGCGAGCCGCTGATGCGGCTGCCGTGACGCCTTGCGGCGGCCGCCGCGGCGCCTGCGTTTGCGTCGCTGCCGATCTCGGGCGGGGCTCGCGCGGGCGCCGGCAGCTATTGCTTTGCCGCAGGCGCGTCGTCGAGCTCGCGCGCGCGGGTGTAAGCGGGACGGGCGCTGAGCCGCTGCCAGTATTGCTGGAATGCCGGCCGCTTTTCGATGGTGCCGAACATCAGGCCAAATCCGATCTGCGAACCGATGTAGACGTCGGCGGCGCTAAACCTGCCGCCGACTAGGTAGTCGGCGCGCGACACCGCGTCTTCCAGCACTTTCATCACGCGTTCGAGACTGCCGTAGCCCATCATACCCTCGCGTTCGGGCGGCACCGCGAAGCCGAGCGCCTTGTTGCTCACCGCCGCCTCGACCGGTCCGGCGGCGAAGAACAGCCAGCGATAGTAAGGAGCACGCAGCCGATCGCCCGGCGGGGGTGCCAGACCCGCCTGCGGAAATGCGTCGGCGAGATAGGCGCAGATGGCGGCCACTTCGGTCACCACCGCATCGCCGTGGCGCAGCGCCGGCACCTTGCCCATCGGATTGATAGCGAGATAGGCGGGGGCCTTCATGGTGGTGCCGAAGTCGAGCACCTCGGTGCGGTAGTGCTGGCCGACTTCCTCGAGCATCCAGCGCGCCATGCGGCCGCGCGAGCGCGGATTGGTATAGAGAACGAGTTCGTCGGCCATGCGCCGTTCCTCCGTCCATTCAAACGGCGCTCACTATGCACTTAGGCAGACGCGCCTGAGAAGAGCCTGCGGCAATACGATGGCGGTCCCTTTGCATGCGCCTTCGGCGACCAGCAGTCAATTGGCGACCAGTGCGTGATACAACTCCTCGCCATCGGGCGCGGACCGCAGGGCAGCTGTGATCGCCGGTTCCCTGAGCTTGCGCGCAACGCAAGCCAGAGCGGCAAGTCCTTGGCTGTCCTGTCTATTCGGAAGTAGGAGCAGAAAAACGATATCAACCGGCTTACCGTCGACGGCGTCGAAGTCGATCGGCTTGCGCAGACGGACCAGCAGTCCGAAAGGCTTGTTGATCTGATGGAAGCGCGCGTGCGGGATTGCTACGCCGCCGCCCATCCCCGTCGATCCGAACTCTTCGCGCTTCATCAGTTCGGCAAAGATCCGATCCGGCAGCACGTCAACAGTCACCCCGACTTTGCGCGCCAGCTCCTGTATGACCTGTTGCTTGTCGAAGGCGGCGAAGTCCGCCGTAACGTCGGTCAAAGAGAGGAAATCTGAAATTTTCATGGCACTGGGCGACGCACGATCGAATGTCCTGGTTTGATCGAACGCATTTGGATCAAGAGGTGACGCCGCAACGACAGCGGGTCAGTCGGGAGCACGCAGCCGGTAACCAATTCCCGTTTCGGTGAGGACGAATTGAGGTTGCTCGGGGTCGGTTTCGATCTTCTGGCGGAGTTGTCGTACATAGACCCGAAGATATTGGGCGTCGGTCAAATCGTCCCACAGTTCGCCGAGTAGGAATTTATGCGTGAGGACTTTGCCCGCGTGTTGAACGAGCACGCGCAGGAGATCGTATTCCTTTGGAGAAAGCTTGACCTCCTTGTCGCCAACCTTGACGATGCGGCGGACGAGGTCGACGGAAAGAGCGCCGACCCGAAAGATCGGCCGCTCCCCATGGGTCTGCAGCTGATGGCGCAGCGCCGCCCGCATCCTCGCCAGCAGCTCGTCCATCCCGAACGGCTTTGTCACATAGTCGTCGGCGCAAGATCGAGCGCTTGGACTTTACCGGCCTCGTCACCACGGCTGGAAAGGACGACGATGGGCACGCTCTCGTTGCGCGCACGAATTGTGCGCAGCAGTTCATGTCCCTGCGCGTCGGGCAGGCCGGAGATGAGAGAGTTACTAGGTCGGGGGCCTGGCTCAGGAGATCGAGTGCGGTCTTGCCATTGGGCGCCTCGAGCGTCTGATAGCCCTGGGCGGTGAGGCCCATGCGCAGGA
>CAWHZA010000003.1:0-76446 GCA_963833665.1 uncultured Alphaproteobacteria bacterium
TGGCCGTGCGTCATGTCCTCTTCCCGAGACCAAATCAACTTCACAGGAGTTCCGGGAGTTTCCTTGGCAATCGCCACGGCCTGCCGAATGTAATCGGTAAAGGTTCGTCGGCCAAATCCGCCGCCAAGCGGAACCTTGTGAACGTCACATTTCGGAGCGGGCAGACCGGATGCCTCAACTACCGCCGCTAGGGCAGTATCGCCGTTCTGAGTAGGGCACCAGACCTCGCATTTGTCGGCCGTGTAGAGCGCTGTCGTGTTCATCGGCTCCATGGTCGCGTGGTTCTGGTAGGGATATGAGTAGATGGCCTCTACCTTCGTAGCCGCGGTTGCAAGCGCGGCTTTAGCGTCACCATTCTGATTGCCAACGAAAGCCTGCTCGGCATCAAGACCGGCTTTTAGCCACTCGGCGATCGATGCGCTCGACGTCTTGGCGTTGTCGCCTTGGTCCCATTCGATGGAAAGCGCATCAGTGCTGTCGTGGCATGCCACCAAGTGTCGGCCACGACAGCGACTGCGACTCGCCCACGGGGACGACTTTCTTCACGCCCTTCATCCCCATGACCTTTTCGGCGTCAAAGCTTTTCAACCTGCCACCAAAGGCAGGGCGGTCCTTGATTGCGGCATTCACCATCCCGGGCAATTTGACGTCGATGCCGTAGACCAATTTGCCCGTGAGTTTGTCCACCGTGTCGAGCCGCCTCAGAGACTTGCCTGCGATTTTCCAGTCCTTCAGATTCTCGAGTTGCACGTCCTTTGGCGGTTCTAGCTTACCCGCGGCGTCCGCTACTTTGCCGAAAGTGGTCGTACGGCCAGAAGGCCCATGCGTAATCACACCACTCGCCGCGGTACATTCGGAAGCCGGAACATTCCACGCATTTGCAGCCCCTTGGATCAGCATCTGACGCGCTGCGGCACCCCCCTTGCGAACGAGCTCTTGCAATTCTCTGATGCCGCGACTGCCTGCGGTGAACATGGTGCCCCAAGCCTGCTTACGGGCAAGATTCTGGCCTGGAGTGGGATATTCAACCGCGACCTTGGACCAATCGCATTCCAGTTCCTCGGCAACGAGCTGCGCAAGTCCGTGATCGTCCCCTGGCCCATTTCGGATTTGGCGACACGGATCACCACACTCTCATCCGGCGAAATCACTACCCACGCATTTACTTCCGGCTCGCTGGCTTCAGCGGTGGCCACGTCCGGCCCATTTTCCGGGAGTTTCAACCCAAGCGCAAGTCCACCGCCGACGGTAGCGCTGCCAATGACGAAAAAGCGGCGGTTCATTCGCATAGTTTAATTCATAGCATCCTCGCTTCACGCATTGGCTGCAGCGTAAATCGCCGCGCGCACCTCTTTGAAAGGTGCCACAGCGACAGATGTTCGTGATCGTGCTGTCGATGTCCCGCATCGGTAGGCTTCGACTTGTTTGCTAGGAGCGCTGCCACCGCCATGATCATACCGGTTTGGCAGTACCCACATTGCGGCACGTCGTGGTCAAGCCAGGATTTCTGAACAGGATGCAAAACGCCATTCTGAACCAGCCCTTCGATCGTAGTGATTTGCTTCCCTTCCAGCCTCGCTCACAGGTAGCGAGCAGGACCGGACCGCAGCGCCGTCGATGTGTACGGTGCATGCTCCGCACTGCGCAATGCCGCAACCGTATTTGGTGCCAGTAAGGCCAACCTGCTCCCGCAACACCCAAAGCAATGGGGTGCTGGGATCCACATCCAAGTCGTGAGATTTACCGTTGACCGTAAGACGGGGCATTCGTCTCCTCCCTGATTAGGCTCCGCTTGGGGCAAGCGACATTTTAAAATTATTATAGCACTCTCCCGACCCATGCGGAACGTCGGGGCCGGCCGTGGCTGCCGCCCAATAACGGGCGGGTGCGCGACTAATCAGGCCGAAATTCAGATCGAGGGTTGGCAACGGGCAGGGGACTGCAGTGAATTCGGTCTGAATTCGGACCATTTCCTGGAAACCTTTAGCTTGGCTCAATTGCTTTACAAATTCATAAGTCGTGGCGACATTCTTCTCGGCATAGCTTTTTGAGTTTTTCCACCAAGCTCAGTTCCACCCGAAGGGGTGGATAAAATAGCTTTTCTTTAGATCAGTCAAAATAGGTATCCACCGCCGTACGTGCTTGCTCCATCGTTTGCTCGGCAAGTCCGCTCAACTCCTCAGCAGGCTTTCGGTCCTTGGCCATGGTGTTTCCTCCTTTGAAATATCTACCCTTATAGTATTGTCCGAAAGGACCGCATACATCGAGGAGGTATCCCTTAGGAGTGGATAATGGCGAATGTCGGGATAGCGGTGGTAGCGATTGCCGCGATTACCATCGTTTCTGCGGGCCAGATCTTGGCTGCTGAGGTGGTCGACCCCGGTAAGGCCGAATATCACTCATCATGTGCGCCGTGTCACGGTAGCGACGGAAAGGGAGCTGGGCCAATTAGCGCCATGCTCAAGGTGCCGCCTCCTAATTTGACCGTTCTCGCCAAGAAGAACAAAGGTGTTTTGCCATTCAGTGCAATCTACGAGATCATCGACGGGCGGAAAACGGTGATGGCCCACGGCACGCGCGATATGCCCATTTGGGGCGACCGGTATGTGCCTGAGCCTAGTAAGGCGCTGATTCCGAGGCCGTCAGAGAACATTCTCAGCTTATTCTATGATCCGGAAGCTGTCGTGCGAATGCGCATTTTCGCGGTGATCGACTACCTTAACCGAATCCAAGAAAAATAGGGCTTCCATAACTTGGGGCCTTTCGCGGAGGCTGCCATGGGATGGTTAGCGCTTAAAGCGGTGGGGGCGGCCAAGCTAATTGCGAACCTGGCGGGAAGCCGGTCATTTTCAAGTTTGATAATGCGCGACAATAGAGAAAGTGGTAATCTGGCTTTGACTGTGGGGTTAACCTTGTGAAGGCTGTAGTCACACATCGCTGAACTCCCCTATTGGGAAAGCCTTTGCGCGCGAGGTCAGGTGCTTCCCGACCGGTCTGTTGGGTTGACGGGATAAGGTAATCAATCACAAGACCGCCATCTTTCGGCAGATCAATAAGGAAAAGGCAGCGGCGCATCACGACGTCCTTGAATTTCCGGACGGCCAGATCGGCGCTGTTGACCTTCCTGTGCGAACGCCAACAGGCTACGGTTCTTCAGGTATCCGCCGACCCAAAGACGGCCCTTTAATCCGAGGCCCGGCGGCGGGTTGCCTACTGGGCTGAACGCGAGCCGGGTTGGTCGCCTCGATCCTAAAACGATCTTGAAGTAGAAGCGTCAGATCAAAACGGTGCTTATGGCAGGGCGGGACCGGTGGGAGACCAATTCAGCTGAAACGGAGAGGTTGGCCGGGACTAGGTCCATGATCACGCTGGAAGATTGCGTCGGGCTGTGCGGTTTAACAGAGGAGGAAGTACTCGCTGTTGCCGAGCACGAACATCTACCCGAGGTCGCCGCAACAGCGTTCGCTCAGTACCTGCTATCTCACGACCAGGAAGTGCGGTCATTCGGGATATGATTGTGGATGATATTCGCTTGGCACAGCGCGGTGGCGACAGAGAGCACGTCTTAACTTTGCTCCACGTCCTGCACCACTTTTTAGTGACGCATGCTGAAGCTCGACCGGCTGAGCATCCTTGGAGCAACCGATACTAAGTGATTTGCCCTTTAATATCGTCGAAGTGCAAAATAGGAAAGCTCCTCGACGCCCAAGCTCTGAAGAACAGGGTGCCGAGGCCGGGAAGGCTCGGAGTATTGGATGCGGATAAAATCAAAGCCCCGCCCAGGGGTCGGCGATCCACGTCCTTGGGCCAACTGGTCGGCTCTCAAACTCGCGAATTGAGGGACAGCCCAAGACTGAATGCCTTTTGGCGGGTTGCCCCTTCGGTCCGCTTCAATGTTCTGGCTATGCTCGACGCTCGTGTCTTCTTTCTGGCGGCGGTCTTCAACGCTCGAACGTCAGCCGTTGACCATGGGCGGCGCTTTGATTTCTTGGCCACAAAGAATCTCCAGGTTAGAAAGAAGAAGGCTTTTAGCTGATCCGGATGGTGGAGCAAACAGAAAATTTCGGACTTTTTGAGGGCGTCGGTGGTATTTTCGGGGGTAGGAGTTGCCTCAATCCATCCAAGGGAATGCCGCTTTAAGGCGGCTTCTCCGTGAACGCATCGCTCGTTTATTCGCCAGCTTTACGAACGGCGTCTTTGCCACGCTTCAGCCGAACTGAAAAGCTAACTCGACGGCTCCCATAACAACGTCTTTTAGCATCCTGTGCCCCGGATCCTTGCCAGCCGCGCCGACCGCGACGTGAAGGGGAAGCAGATGCTCCTCGCGTGGATGAGCATCGCGGGCCGCCGGAGCGGCATCCCAGTGGGTAAGCCCGGCTAGACGCTCATCAGGTCTCGTTCTGGTGAGAACCTGCTCAAGCCAATCGTCAAACCGCTGTGAACCTCCGTCGGGGGCTCGCCCGTTGCTGCCGCGCATGTGTGACATGAGGGTCCGCATATTGTGGTAGCTCATGCCGCTGCCGATGATGAGAACGCCCTCGTCCCGCAACGGTGCGAGAGCGTGGCCAAGCCGAATATGTTCCGCAGGGTCCATGCTGGCTAACAATGAGACCTGGACAATCGGCACATCTGCCTTGGGGAAGGCGACCTTCAACGGAATGAACACGCCGTGATCAAAGCCACGGGCATGGTCATATGTACACTCGATGCCCGCAGTCTTCGAGCAATACGGCGATCCTGGCCGCAATGTCCGGCGCTCCTGGCGCTGGAAAGGTGATCTGATAGGTGCTCTCCGGAAATCCGTAATAGTCATAGAGCAGGGGTGGTGCGGGATTGTTCTGGATGGTAACGACCTTCTCCTCCCAATGGCCAGAGATCACCACCAGCGCCCTCGGGCGAACTCCCACGTCGTCGGGTACTCGGCGCAGATACTCGGCCATTCGGTGCCAGGTATTCGGTGGATCCCATTTCATGAAGAAACAGGGGCCACCACCGTGCGGTATGAAGAGAGTGGGTAGTCTGCTCATGGGTTAAGCTTCCGGGTAGGTCATTGCGCGTCTTAGCATTCTCCGCGACACAGATGAAGGACCGCTTGGAAGCGGCCAGCATCCCAGCATTACATGTGAGGGCGGTCTGGCTAGGATAAGGGGGAACAAGCGATGTGGTCATCCGGATTGCCCCGACGGATCCAGCGGTCACATCAGGAGGACGCTATTCGGTCGCGGAATTTCTCGCCGCGCTTCGGCCATGGCCCTCGACCCCATCCAATCCGCTTCGTATTCGAAATATCTCCTGTGAAGTCTCTCGCCCGCTCCTCACCCTAAGATAAAACAAAAAGATCATGGCCATCCTAGTCGCTGAAGTGTGGTGACACTGATTAGAGGCTTGAAAGCCTATTTAGCAGTTAGACGTCTGCCTAGTTCAGGTCGCCCAACGGAATAAAGCGCGGTACAATTGCTGCCGTCACAGCCCTCAGCCGAATTTTTAGTAGTTGATTTTGTCTCGCAACCGTTCCGTTGGCAGGCCGCGGCAACCCACGTCTCGATGGCGCCCATGTCGCACGCTACAGCTTGATTGGCCGTCACGGTGGCGAACAGGAAGGTGGTTAAAACGACGCGCTTTTTCACGGTTGTTCTCAATGCAAGGTAATGTGTATTTACGCTGAATTGTGACAATTGGAAAGAGCCCATCGACACGATCAGCCCAGTGCAAGACATCGAACGGGGTGCTTGAGGTATGAGCGCAGTCTTTTACGCCGTGATTGCCGCTATTGCGGCAGAGTTTATAGCTATTTCCAGCGATTAGCTTCGCCAAACGTGAATCAACTGTTTGGCGCTTTGGTGGTGTCCGCTGCTGCGCTCACTATCGCCGCTTTGTTTCTTGTGTTCCAGCTGGGCAAAATTCGGTTGTTCACAAATCCGGTGGGCATGTGGTTTTTGTTGGGTGCAGGAGTTGCCGCGTTTTCAGTCAACTACTTTACGCTGCACGCATATTCGAGGGGTCTACCGATCTCTGTTGGCGCTCCAATTGGTATTGCTGGGGGAGTTGCAACCGCTGTGGTGATTGGGCTTTTGCTCGGTGAACAGATCTCTTTTGCGAAACTTGCCGGGTTAGTTCTGGTCGTTATCGGTGGCATCGTTCTTGTGGCCTATAAATAATTGCCTAAGCGCCGTCCATTTGGTTGATACTGGCGTACCAATAGCGAAGTTGATTCTGCTGGGCGTCACCCGTCGCAAGAGGCGGCGCTATCGGCAAGATCGAAGCTCAAGTGGAGCCGAGCTATTAGGCCCCGTTCGTTTTTCCATAAGCGAGAACGTGACCAAGCCTACGGCGGGCGATCAGCTGTGAGTGGGCAAGACCTGCATCGTGCTTCACGAACTCCTCAACCAGCCGCTTCATATTGGCAATGTTGTGGTCTGGCCGAAGCTCGATTGGCAGGCCTCTGAGCGCCTCAACCGTGAAGGTCAAGGCTTCGACCAAAAGGTAGGTATCGCGTCCAGTAACGTCCACTTGGTCTGACATGGAAACCCTCGTTGCCGTCTTGCAATCCAATAGCACGAGTTGCGGCGTAGAGTGCTCAAAACGACAACGCGCCAAGTGTCCGCCCACGAAAGGCCTTCAACTAAGGGCTCTCGCCGCTGAGTTGGCGCATAGGGTGACGGGCGTCGCCTCGCTTGTTTTGCTGGCGGACATAGGCGATCAGCGCCTCAGGGCGCTGCATCTTAACTTTGAGGGCGGCGATCAACGCATCTTCCGCATCAACGACGACGTGTCCCGTTTTTCCCTGAAGTTTAAAGCCGACCGCAAACTGCACCTGTGCTCTCCACTTTCAACATTCAATAGGTAGCACAATTGGGGGGGTGTAAAGTAGGTCAAGCGCCCCACCGTTGTCGTCACTTTCTTTCTGACTTGTGCCCCTTCTCGACGACAAGTCTTGCCGTCGTATTTTGGCGCGATACTCCAGTTAGTGTCCTTAATTTGAATTTTCCGGCTTGGCCTTCAAGATTTGGTCTGGCGTTTCGCGGACCACGACGGCATCATGGCTTCCCAGAAATTCGATGACTGTACCTCGATGCCGACCCTCATCGCGGAATATTGTAGTCGCGTTCTCCAGATTGGGGTATATGTCTTGCCCATTCTCATTAGTGCACTTAATCCATGCTCCCATTGCAATTTTCTCTTAGTTGGCTAACTGATCAGCGCAAGGGGAATATCTAGTGCCCCAAAGCCCCAAAGGCGAGAAGCGCCCCGGTTCGTCTTGAGCCAACCGCTAGGACGAAATCGCACTGTCAGCACTCGCTAACTATCAGCGAACTTCACTATTCCTTTGCCCTGTTTCTTTTCTCCTTTTCAGGGCCTATGACGCAAAACGGACGCGGGGCCACGAAATGGGGAAAAGCCAACAATGGCACGGCGTCAAACAGAGATAAGCTACTTAGGGCCCTTTGCAGAATTTGATCGCGTTTGGCCAGCGGCCGGTCTAACTCTCGCATTGATAGCCACGGTTAGCTCGATAGGCCTCCTCGGCTACGTGGCCATTAAATTACTTTGAGAGCGGCTGGCGATTTCAGGACAGTCCGCTCGCCGGAATTTAAATTCGCCGCTCGGCGTGCGCGCAAAATTGTTCCCAGAGAATTCTTGTTCACTTGGGTTTGATAACGTACTCCCTCCATCCAACTCGGATGCCAATTTTGGCCTACCGCTTCGATTTGGTGATGCGAATAACGGAAGCACCGAGCGGCATCGCAGCCCGCTTCGATTTCGTTCTCAACATACGGTGACTGACGTTGCCCCCAGTTTTTATCCAGCGGCGATTGGAGTCTGGCGTTCGACGTTACCCTCTTGGGTGGTGATGGCGGCGGTCCGCGGAGCGGAGCCGTCCGTGTAGCGAAGCGCAGCGGACCGCCGGTCCGCAGCGTAGATCGCTGGGCTCATCCAACCGAGCCGCGAGTGCGGCCGGTTGGTGTTGTAGTCCGCGCGCCAGGCTTCGAGCGCAGTGCGTGCATGGGCCAGCGATCGGAACAAGGTCTCATTGAGCAACTCGTCCCGCAAGCGGCCGATGAAGGACTCGGCAAAGGCATTCTGCACGGGCTTGCCCGGCGCGATGTAGTGCCAAGCCACCTTGTGATCGTCCGCCCATTGCAGGATGACGTTCGAGGTCAGTTCGGTGCCGTTGTCGGAGACAATCATCTTCGGCGTGCCGCGATCGGTCAGCAGCCGGTCGAGTTCTCGGGCGACCCGCACACCTGAGATCGAGGTGTCGGGAACGAGCGCCAAGCATTCGCGGCTGCAGTCGTCGACCACGACCAGGATGCGCAGGCGACGGCCGTCGTTGAACTGGTCGGCGACGAAGTCGAGCGACCAGCGCTCGTTCGGCAGTTGCGGCACCAGCATCGGTGCCCGCGTTCCCAGGGCCCGCTTGCGCCCGCCGCGCCGGCGCACCGTGAGCCCTTCCTCGCGATAGAGCCGAAACAGACGCTTGTGGTTCACCGTAAAACCCTCCCGCCGTAGCAGCACATGCAGGCGCCGATAGCCAAAGCGGCGGCGTTCATGGGCCAGAGCCCGTAGCCGCTGCCGCAGCTCGGTATCGTCCGGCCGGCGCGAGCGATACCGCACTGTCATCCGCATACAATCGATCGTCCTGCACGCCCGCCGCTCGCTCATGTCGAACGCAGTACGCAAGTGAGCGACAGCCTTTCGCTTGGCAGCGGGCGTCACCATTTTTTTGCTAGCAGGTCCTTCAGGGCCGCGTTGTCCAGCATCGCGTCCGCTAACAACTCTTCAGCCTGGCGTTCTCGCTTTCCAGCCCCCGCAGCCGCTTGGCTTCGGAGACCTCCAGCCCGCCGTACCTGGCTTTCCAGTTGTAGAAGCTTGCTTCACTGATCCCGTGCCTGCGGCACAGATCGGCCGTCTTCATCCCGGCCTCGTGCTCCTTCAGGATCGCAATGATCTGCTCTTCCGTATACCGCTTCCGCTTCATCGTCTGGTCCTTTCCCGTGGACCAGACTCCAGGTCGTCTTGGATCAATTCAAGGGGGCAACGTCATGACCCAAGGGGGATGCCGGCAGCGCTTGAGCTAAAGAAATCTGCAAAACGCGAAAGTGTGCTAGCCATCACAGTCGGAATCCCGACGCAAGGGCATGGTTAACAGGGATGGGCACCCCATGTCCCCCACGCCCGTCTCGACCCAGCCCCAAGCGTTCCTCCCGGCGCTTGGGGCTCTCTGCAATCAGCTATCCGCAAGAAACCCGATCAACCGCCTTTTCTTCCGGATAATATGATGATTCCGCGTGCGACCTCTCGTGGCGATCACCGCGGCTCGCCAGCGAATGCGTGTAGCAGCCCTGACAAGCGACCGAGTGCGGCGGGTGGTAACCGACCTTTTTGAACGGCGGCGAGCGCATCCTCGAACTGTTGCGGCGTTGCCATGCCGACCAGGATGGTTCCCATCGCCGGATGCGAGATCGCAAACCGCGTGGCGGCTTCAGTCAGGCTCCGGGCAAACCCCTCCTTGACCAGCGGCAAGAGGCGGCAAGCGCGCGCGACATCGGCGTTATAGCTCATGGCCGAACCGATTGGCTCGGGCGGCGGACTCGCAATTGGATGACGCTCAGTCGATCCGGACAGCGCACCGCCAGCGAGCACGCGGATACCGACGACGCCGACGCCGGCCGCCCTGGTATGATCAAACAACCGTCCATAGTCCTGTGCAGGATAATTTGGCGGCAACTCGGCTGCTGCTGACGGATTAAGCATATTGTAGACCACCTGTGCGCTATCGAAAACGCGGGCATCAATCACCTGATGAAGCGCCATCGTGTCGCCGATTGCGGTAAGCCCGAGGGAACGAGCCTTACCCTGATGGCGCAGGCGCTCGAACGCCGGCACAATGTCATCGACCACCTGGTGGACACTGAGCGCTTCTTCGCCACCGGCTTCAGTGATCGCGTTGTGCAGATGGAAGATGTCGACGCAATCGCGACGCAGCCGCGCTAAGCTCCCTTCCAGCGACGTCGCCACGGCAGCTTGAATGCGGCCGAACTCCGCGCTCAGTCGCCGGACCTTAGTACCGACGACCACGTCGGAGGCCTTGAGGTCGTGTAGGACGCGGCCGAGGTTCTTTTCAGATTAACCGTCACCGTACTGGACCGCGGTATCAAAGTAATTCACACCGGCGGCGATTGCGCGTGCGATGGTGCGCTCCTGGTCGAGCGCATCGCCGCGCACCATCAATCCGCCGCCCGCGCCGCAGCCGAAACCCAATACAGTGAGCCGCATTCCGGTGCGGCCGAACGCCCGCATTTCCATCGCCATTCCTCCATCTGCGAGGACTACGCCATATTAAGTCGCCGCCGCCTGCTGTCCCCGTCGAATCTCCCGTTTTGGGACGATTTTCCGCGTGGCTTCAATCGCCGCAAACTGGAAGGTCAGCGTGCGAGGACGTTGCCTATCGGGGATCCGGCGTCGAGATTGGCGTATCATCCCTTGCGGCGGGCGCCGCGGCCGGCGTTTGATCGGGTGATCTTTACCGCGGTACCGCTGTGGAGTGGCAGGCGTGAAAGTGCTTTTGGTGGGTGTGCTTTTTCTAGCCATCGGGACAATAGATGCGTCATCGCGAACACAACTCGATGAGCTCATTGCGCGAGCGAGGTCCCTTGAACTTGATACGCCTTACGTGCCGCCACCTGGCGATCCGCTAGTACATCATGCAGCGGGCTATGCGAAGGTCATGTGTTCAGCCGTGTTTATGACGGGCCTTTCGCCGGATTTTGCTGCTGAGAACGTCGGATTTTTCACTGCGCCTTATGAACTGCGCGCAAAGCTTGGTAAGCCGGTCATCGACCGCGCTGACAAGGCGGTCCACATCACGCTCCCGAACGGCGTAACGCGGACGGCGAAATATCTTGGCAGCCAGGGATGCGTGACGTTCCCGCTCGGCGAGAGCGCGGTCCATTTCAGGCCAGTGGTCGCAAAGAGCCAACTACCGGATGCTGGTACCGAGCCGTGGCCGATGGGCGATGTGCTGGCGGAGGGGCCGTTGCCGCCTGAGGTCGACGCGGTAAAGCTCAAGGCGGCTGTCGATGCTGCATTCGAGCCGCTGCCTTCGTGGTCACCTGGAAGGGCCGCCTCATCGCCGAGCGCTACGGCGAGGGGGTGGATGTGCACACTCCACTCGAAGGCTGGTCGATGGGCAAGAGCATCACCGCCACTCTGCTCGGAATCCTGCTCAACAAAGGCGTGTACGAACTGACGCAGCCAGCCCCCATCCCAGAATGGCAAACACCCGGCGACCCGCGCGCCAAAATCCGCATCGAGGACCTGCTTCATATGTGGACTGCGGATTAGGGCGCCCCAGGACCCCGACTATGATCCCTCAGGTCCCTATCCGGATCACCTGTATCTCTACACCGGAGGGGTGGATTCCTACCACTATGCGGCGACACGCCCGCAGCAATGGCCCCCCAACACCGTCGGCCGTTATCGCAACACTGATCCGGTGTTGATTAGCTATCTGATCCGGCTCGCCATCGAGAAGAGCGGTGAAGAATACCTGTCTTTCCCACAGCGGGCGCTGTTTGACAAGCTCGGTATCCGCACGATGCGGATTGAAACTGACCCGTTCGGAAATTTTCTCGGGCAGGGCTACGAGGTCGGCTGCGGGCATGATTGGGCGCGGCTCGGCAACCTTTATCTTCAAGATGGTGTTTGGACCGGTGAACGCATTCTTCCGCCAGGTTACGCGAAATTCGTCAGCACACCGGCACCGGCTTGGGTGGCCGATAAGCGCCCGATTTACGGCGCCTTCTTTTGGGTCAACGGCGTCGGTCAGTATCCGGTCCCAAAAGACTCCTATTACATGGCGGGCGCCGGCGGCCAAACCACGATGATCATACCCTCGCATGATCTCGTTGTCGTGCGTCTAGGCCATTACAAAGGTGAGACTGCTGGAGCTGCCGCTTTCCGGAACGCGCTCACGCTCCTGATGACCGCAGTGCCCCGGCGGAATTGAAGGAACAGTTCGCCTGTCCCGACAGGATGGAAGGAGCAAAGGACTTTTCTTGAAAAATCAACTTCAGGCACGAGCGGTCCCGTAGGACTGTGCCCTTCTGCACCATGGAAGCTACCTCAGCGCGTTTGCTGAAGGTGGCAGCAAGCCACGACAATCTTGATTAGGGTCGATCCCTGGAAAGCAACTTCATTCATCCACGTCTCAGTTGGCCTCTTCTTGCAGGGCATCCGCTGGGGCCGACTGATCCGCCTAACTGACGAGGACATGGTGAGCTGGCGTGATTACTCCGATGACAAGGACAGCCCCGGAGGAAACTGCTGCGGTCGCGTATCGGTTTCTCGACGCAAACAGGATTCCGCCGAAAAGCCGGCCAGCCGACGCGGGCGGAGTGGAAGCGGAAGGGCACCCGCCCAGCCTTGTGTTGCGTCAAAAACGGAGTCAGACTGAGCATGGAAGGGGCGGCTTTCGCGGGTGGATAATGGCAGTGCGGGCTCACCCGTGCGCTTGAATGATCCATGGGCGTCCTAGCCGTATCATCATCCAATAGGATGCCTTCGGGTGGGTCGTGAAATATCTGTTCGCGAGGCCGTGGAGCAGGCGAGAGTCATGTTCGCGGGACTCCAAAGGCGATTCTTTGCCATACTTCTTGTGTCGGGCGTGTACGGGATGCCGGCCGATACCGCTTACGCGGACGATTGTCTTACCGCCCCAACTTCTTCGGCCTCAGGCGAGAGCCAGTGGTTGAATGGCGTTTACCTGGGGAATGTACTCAAATGTTGGTACCTGCGTGCGACCGGGCAGCCTGAGCAAAAAATAGTTGTGCAGGATAGTTCCACAGCTGTGCCGGCTCGGCGATCGCAATTGGTCCACAGGCCGCCTGCACCAACGCCCAAGGCTGCACCACCGAAGACGCAAATTCCACTCGCTCGAGATTATGGTACGCGTCCCTCGCCGGGTGTTGCCGCTTCGACCATTAAGACACATCCCTCGACACTCGAGCAAAGCGGCGAGGCGAATGCTCATTCCCCATCAATTCAAGCGGCAATGGTTCCAAATACTGACGCGCCGGAAATTGACGAACAGGCGCTTCGAGCGCGGTTCCCAGTTCGCGTGGTGTGGCCTCTGCCGGTATCCGAAATTCCATCAGTCGCGGCGGGGACTACTGCAGTCGCGAAAAACGAAAGCGAGCAGATGGTCCGCCCCGAAGCTCACGTTGAGACGACGGGACAGACCGAGAGTAGCCCACAGCCGCGTGAGCGAACGAGCGACTCGCTGCGCGTAACGCCATCGACGGTGTTCCTTTTTCTCGCGATTGGGCTCCCGTGGGTCGGTGTTCTCGCTTGGCTAGGGATAACAGCTAATAGTGCGCGCGGTGAACGACTAGTGAGAAATCATCTCCAGCTCAAGGCAACCGGCCATTTGGATTACAACAAACGCGGCGTGGATCGTTTGGATGATCAACGTGATGCCAACCGGATGGACGAGTTTCTTGCCAACGTGGCACAATCCCTCAAAACCTCATCGCGTAATGCGGCTTTTGCATCGGCAAAACACGTACCACCGAATCAGGAAGCGATTGAAGCGGCGTGCGCAAGATTGCGGTTTGCGTTCCGACACAGAACGGGCCGAGGCACTATTTCAGTTACGCACACCACCGGGGTCGCCTAACCCGCGTTTCTTGTGGTGCCCGCCGGAACTTTATCGTCTGGGCGTGCCGCAAAGCTACGCCGAGGCGATGAATTGGTCGCTAACAACCGCCAAGCAAGGTAATCCGAGCGCCCAGACCATTCTTGGCACGATCTACGACAGCGGGTGTGGAGTCTCTCAGAACTTTGTTCACGGCCACTCGCTTCACTGGGCCGATTTTGTTTCCCCGATCGAATTGGCAAGCGTACGCTCGTCGACAAAGCGGATGGCGATAGGACGGCCCGCCACAGCGCCCCCCATGCCCGTGCTGAAGTGCAGTGGCGTACAGCGCTCAAGCGCTGCGTCGACTGCGTCGCGGTATGTGTCGCGCACTTTTTCCGGCGCTCCCCGGCTCGAATAGGTGCGGCGCGGAGGAGCAACGATCCCTCCGTCGCGCTTGAAGGCGAAACGGATGGTGTATTCCATGCCATGGCGTCCCTCGTCCTTGGGCGGCGGCGTCCAACATGCGCGCAGTGCGGCATACATTTCAGAGATTGAGTTCAAGGGATTTTTGTCCGCCGGCCCGTCTGGGTTGTCGGCACGTTGATCGGCCGCGCCGGGTCCGTTTCGCTGACCGTCGTCGTCAGTCGAAACGATAGTCAAGCGCAGATCCTGCCCGATCGGGGGCAGGAATTGGGGAAAGCACGGACCCAAATGAAAGGTGCTACAGAACGTGCTATTCGGGAGCGTACTTGGCAGTCCTGGGGCGACCGGCGTCTGCGTCATGGGGGGCATGGTATATGGAGTCGATGGGTTGAAAATCGGCGGTGGCGGGGGAGGGATGGGATACGGAAACTGTGCGCGTGCAGGTTTAATTGTTCCGCCGAACAGGGCTACTAATCCTGCCACGAAAAACTTTCCAAGCGTCATTCGCTTTAAACGGCCAATCGGGTCATGCGGATCTACTTTTGAGACAAGCCTCGGTGCCGGCTGCTTGCACGCGGCGGTGGGGCGCCTTTTGCGGCTTCCCCAACGCACGGCAGTTACGTGGTGACTGGAGCTGCTGTAGGCCATGTTGATGTCCGGCTGAGTCCGTCTGGGAGCCGCAAGAACAGCAAGAGCCACGAATCATTCTGGCCAGGAGTTTTTAAACCGAGACGGTGACAGCTTATATCATACCAACCACACGCTTGGCAGCTTTCAAATAGTTGGTATTCGGCATCTCGTTGATGCCCAACGCTGCGATTGCTTTGCACAAGCCCTCGTAGTCATCGCTCTCGCTGCAGGCGGACTCAAGAAGCGCGCCATTGAACCTCACGCGCGCGTATTCGCAGATGATCCCGTCGACTGTGAACCCGTAACGCATCTTCTCGACCGTCACAGGGACGAGGTCGGGATGACGGCGTGCCATTTCGGTGAATTCATCAAGCGCACAGGTCTCCCGGTCGACATCCATCTCCACTTTGAGGTGCGACAGGATGGCTTTGAGATCTGCCCTTTTTGCGGGAAACTGGAATTTGCCGCGGGGCTGGAAAATCTCGTAACCCGCCGGGGTCTCTCCAACCTTGGTCTTAATGTCGAGCAGGCCCTCGCGCACCTTCACATTCGCCTCATCCGAGCGCGCAGAGAGGAAATATGTCTCTGCCGGCATCTTTCGGGTCTTCCACAGAACGGCCCCGGCATTCCACATTCTCTCCCGGACGACGTCGATGATCCCGTGCCCGAACACGCGGAACTCAGCCCGCGGGACGATCTTCGCGGCTTCTGCGGCGGAGATCGCTATGTTCTTCGCAAAAACGTCGCTCACGGGATATCTCCCTTAGCGCGGGTTCGTTACAGGTCTCGGACCGCTCGCCCAGTGTGGCGATTTACCGCCAGCGCGTGAAAGGTTTTTTGATGAGATTTGCGTTGTAGTAGCGGGTATCGCCGGTAACTTCGTCGCCCAGCCATGCGGGCCTGTCGAAGGCTTGGTCTTCGCTCTTGAGTTCCACCTCGGCAACGATCAATCCTGCGTTGTCGCCTAGGAACTCGTCTATTTCCCACGTGAGGTCGCCGGCAGGAATCTTATAGCGCTTCTTCTCGATCAGCGGCTTCTCGGCAAGTGCATCCAGCATCGCTTTGCCTTCATCGAACGGAATTGCGTACTCGTATTCGGCCCTAGTCGCCCCTAAAGTTAAGCCCTTAATAGTGAGAAACGCCTTGTCTTCCGCCGTCCGAACCCGGACCGTGCGTTCCTTGGCGCTGTTGAGGTAACCTTGCCGGTATGTTGTGCCCTTGTCGAGTGCTCGCCACGCATCGCCTTTCACCAAAAACTTGCGTTCGATTTCCTTGGACATGTTCACTGCCTGCCGGTTGTGAGATCACTCGTGGCGGTTGGCGCATCGCCGAGCAATCGATATACGATGCCGGGTCTTCGTGGCGCTCCGAGCGATGTAATCGCGGGCTGCATATTGCAACGTTAAGAAGAAGCTCTCCGCCCGTTCCATCGTACAACAATAAAAGGGCCGTCGGCAACTATTGCAACGCCCTACCGACGCGATCCCAAACTCCGCAAGATGAGTACGGATGGCATTGATCACTGAGGTCTGTTGGCGGATGAACAAACGACGGGGTCCGTGTACAGCGCGTCTACATCCTCTTTCCCTAAAGCTATGACCCGTTGCGCTAGCTTCTTTGCTTCGGCGATTTCTTCAGTGGTGATCTTCGATCACGCACTCAGCAATTGCTTTAGCGCGTCGTCGGCATCGTGGACCGGCACGTGCTGCGGCTGATCAAGCTGTGGCTGAAAGCGCCGATGAGGAACGGGACGATGGTGACAAGGACCCGGCGCATCGGTGGTGGCAAGAGCAACGCGCGCGGCACGCCTCATGGCGGGGTCGTGATCCCGATGCTCGCCAACATCTACATGAACCGGTTCCTGAAGTACTGGCGGCTGACCGGACGCCGGGAAGCGTTCCGCGCACACGTCGTCGCGTATGCCGATGACTTCGTCATCCTCAGCCGCGGAAGTGCGGCTGAGGCCCTTCAATGGGAGCGATGCCTGTCGCTCGACGACCCGACCTGCTACCAGGCTAGTGCCCAGTCAGTGCAGCACACGATCTTCAGTGGCGTCGCTCACCTGAATCGAATGCACTTTGACGTCGTGCTGCGGAAACTGATCTCTCAGTAGCAAGCCTGCCTTCACTGCATCGACAAATCGGCGGTGTCCCGACTTTGCCAGACCGTCGAATTTGACGACAAAGTACTCGTAAGTCAGACCTTGCCTCGTCGCACCGTTTTTCATGAGGCACCCCATCAATCGCCGCGAGTCATCGAACTAAGAATCAAATGCTCGGAAGGCGTTCGCGACACCGTAAAGTCTAAGCTGATTCTTGTCTTAAAATTCGCCTTATTCGGTCAGAATCACGCGAAAACTCGCAAATGTTGCACAAATGTCACGATTGGACAACGATACTTACTCTTTCTCTGGGGGAATTATCTCCTGCACACATACCGATCGATCGCGTGCTCGCGCTTCAAATCAGTTGGAATCACACCGACCGCCCGAAAAACAGCTGTGTGTCAGCTCTTGTGCCTCATCGCCGCGAAAGCTCTGCAAGTTGATCGTCATCTCCTTCGAAAGCGGCAGATTGCGCGCATAGAAGCGTTTGATCTGATGGATTGAAGTGCCTAGGCTTGCTAGCCGACCTCCCCGTCGGGCGCGATGTAATACGCACCGAACTCACTAAATTGAGCGAGAATGAATTACGTCCGCTGGGGCGGCGGATGCAGATGGTATTTCAGGATCCCCTTGGTTCGTTAAATCCACGGATGACCGTCGGCGAGGCGGTGGCGGAACCGATGCTGGTGCACCGGTTGGCGACTGCTGCAAAAAGCCGCGACAAGGCGGCCGAGCTGTTCTGCGTTGTCGGTCTGAACCCGGATATGCTGAACCGCTTTCCGCACGAGTTCAGCGGCGGTCAACGCTGGCGCATCGGCATCACCCGCGCGCTTGCCGCTGAGCCCTACTTCATTGTCTGTGACGAGCCGGTGTCGGCGCTCGACGTGTCGATCCAGGCGCAGATCGTCAATCTGTTCGAAACGCTGCGCGATCGTCTCGGCCTTACGTATGTTTTTGTTCCGCACGACGTCGTGCCGGACTGATGGGGATCGGCGTCATTGGCGAGTGGAAGCCGAAGTAACCGGAGGCCACGGCGACTCCCGACACGCATGCGACTATTCGCCCGGACTGACGAATATTGGCGGTTCATCTTTCTACCAACTTTGTACCTTCAACCCATCGGCGCCATCAAGAGCGGGACCCGCAAAGCGCACTTTTCGCAAAATGCGGTGGCGCGAGCGAGGGCTGGATGCTGTGACATGACGCTACTGACTATAGGAGATCATACCTACTGCTATA
Source organism: uncultured Alphaproteobacteria bacterium (assembly GCA_963833665.1). GTDB lineage: Bacteria > Pseudomonadota > Alphaproteobacteria > Rhizobiales > Xanthobacteraceae > BOG-931. The sequence goes on from CAWHZA010000003.1 coordinate 18,036, forward strand.
TACTCCACGCTCGCCGAGAAGCGTGCGCTGCTCGATCACCACTTGCCGGCGCACACGGAACAAGCCGTGCTGATCGTGGTCGCGCTTGCGGCGCCTTCATAGCCGTGCTCCGCAATCACGCGGAGATCGTCCTCGCTCACGCCAATCGTCAATCTCCGAAGTCCGCGGCGCTCCCCGTTCGCGTCTTGAAATAACTGGCTGCCCTTCCTGGATACATATACAGCCATGTGTTGTGCCCTGGAGCCCGCTTTACGGCGGGTGAGGGGGCCAAAATTCGATCGTTTCCAAAAAGCTGGTAGTAAGCCTCGCAAAAAATTGGCTGAGGCTTTGGGCAGTCCAGAAAATAGTTGGGCCGCGGAAGTTTTGGGAAATCGCGCGGGTGCTGCCGGCCGGGAGGTGGCCTCAGAATTAATTTTGGGCCCCTGAACGTTCGGCAAATCATTCTGGATACCGGCTCCGATTTTATTGTTTCTGGTTCCGGCGTGCATTGCGCGTCAATGCAGGTCCGGCAATATGGGGCAATGACCAACGATGCGCGATTGGAGATTCGGCTGCCGCGGCTGGCGCGGGAGCGGCTGCACGAGCTCGCGGCCGAGAGTGGCGCGACTGTGCCGGGATTGGTGCGGCTGGCGGTGAGCCGGCTGCTCGAGGAGCGCGCGGTGCCGCAGCCGCAATCCCGACAGGAGGCGGCGGCATGACCGTGCGGCGCTACGATCCAGCACTTGACGCGACGCAGCAGCATGAACGGTCGCCACAGCAAAATCCGACGCGGCCGCTATCCGCCAGCTTATGCGGCCCCGGCCCCGGCGGTCGGCAGCCCGTACCTGAGGTACTAACGCCACGGCCGGCGAAGGCCGATTCGCGCGGCGGCCCATGCCGCAGATGCGGAGCACACCTCCTCGCGTTAGTTCTCACCTACGGACAAATCCCGGCCAAGGCTTCGGCATTATCGGACAAACGCATGTCTGCGATTGAGGGGTTAACGGATGTAACCCAGACACCGCAATTTCTGTAGCGATTGACCCCCAGGCGACACCGGCCAGCATCTAATATTGCAGTAGCGAAGCCGGTTTCAGCCTCTTTCAAAGCGCTCGCGTGAGCCAGTATTATGCCTCCGACCAGACGTAAGGGGCGCCCCTTCGAGCCCGAAATTTCTGCGCTGTTCTCGATGGCAGCGCGACGCCTATGACCGGAGGAGAGGGAGCTACTTCGATGAATCCGAACAAAGCGCTTTGGGAAAAAGGTGACTTTACTCGTATTGCGGCGAGTATGAGAGAGCGCGGAGAAGCGCTCGTCAACCAACTAGGAATCACAGAAGGGCTTAAGATTCTGGATCTCGGATGTGGCGACGGAACGACGGCATTACCAGCGGCGAGAACTCGGAGCGGACGTGTTGGGCGTCGATATCGCAAGGAACCTAGTTGAGGCTGGGAACAAGCGTGCGAAGGAGCAGGGCCTCACGAATTGCAAGTTCCAGGAAGGCGATGCGTCCAACTTGCACGAGCTGAAAGATCATACTTTTGACCTCGTCGTGAGCATCTTTGGCGCCATGTTCGCGCCAAAGCCGTTTGACGTAGCCAAGGAGATGGTGCGCGTGACCCGGCCCGGAGGCCGGATCATTATGGGAAACTGGATTCCAAATGATCCGACATTGGTGGCACAAATCCTGAAAATCAGCTCCTCGTACTCGCCTCCACCACCGGAAGGGTTCATTAGCCCTATGACGTGGGGCAACGAGAGCAACGTGATAGAGCGATTTGGAGCTGCGGGGGTTCCAAAGGAGAAGATATCATGTGTCAGAGACACGTATACCTTCAACTATCCCAGTGCACCATCAGAGCTCGTTGATGTGTTCAGAAAGTACTACGGGCCGACCATGAATGCTTTCGAAGCAGCAGAAAAGAACGGTCGAGCTAATGATCTGCAGAATGGCCTAGAAGCTCTGTTTATCAGCGAAAACAAAAGCCAAAGCAAAGATACCACCTGCATTCCGGCGACCTTCTTACGCGTTACCGTCACGCCCTAATTGGCGGCCATGTTTCGTGAAAGCGTCTTGTGCAGCAGGAACTCTCTCTTAAGGAGCGGTGAAAAAGGCTCGCTCTTTTTTGCAACGCGAAATGACGCGATTGGCCAGAGCGTCGGGTCGCCGCAACGCAGCGATATGTCCGAAGGCGGGTGAAAAACGGAAGCGCCTGGCACAAGAAAAACGACACTCATGACTCCAACACGTTACTTCGCCACCGTTAATTGACGCATTGCGGCAGGTTAATTCTGGCCGGTTTATGCGAATGCCAGTTGAGTTGAGCGACGGTGCCGCGGGGCGGCTTGCCGCCCGTTCCTCACCAGTGCAACGTCCGCGTCAACCGCACAGGAGGACCCGCGTGGCCGACCCCGAGCAAATCAACGCCGACCAGCTTGCCTTCTGGAACGGGCCGGGCGGCCATACCTGGGTGGCGCGACAGGAGCACACCGACATCACCTTGGCGCCGATGACGGGGGCGTTGCTCGCCTTCGCCGCGCCCCGCCCCGGCGAGCGGGTGCTGGACATCGGCTGCGGCTGTGGCGCGACGACGCTGGAGTTTGCGCGCGCCGTCGGTCCCGCTGGCCGGGTAGCGGCGCTAGACATCTCCGGACCGATGCTGGCTGAGGGGAAGGCACGCGCGGAGGCCGCCGGCATATCCAATGTCGATTGGCAGCAGGGCGACGCCGCGACGGCTACGCTGTCCGCATTCGATTTGCTGAATCGGCTTTCGGCCTGATGTTCTTCGGCCGACCCGGTGGCGGCCTTCGCTCACATGCGCCGCGCCGCCAGCACGGGCGCGCGAATGTCATTCGCGTGCTGGCGGCAACTTGACGAAAACCCGTGGATGCAGGTGCCGATGAACGCGGTCGCTCGCCACCTGCCCCCGCGTCCGAAGGCGGTCCCGAACGCCCCCGGAATGTTCGCCTTCGCCGATCCGCGGCGCGTTCCCAGGTTCTCACCGAAGCCGGCTGGGCGTCGCCGCGGCTCGACAAACTCGACCTCGATCTGGACATCGCCGCCGGCCGCGGGCTGGAAGCGGCTGTGGTTCAGTCGACCCAGATCGGCGCCGTTAACAGCTGGCTGCGCAACCAGCCAGCGGAGGTCTTCTCGGCCGCCATCGCGTCCCTCCGCAAGGCGCTGGCGGCGCATCTGGATGGCGCGCGCGTGCGTCTGCCCGGTGCGATGTGGCTGGTCAGCAGCGCGCCTGCCTGAGCGCGCGCCGAAAACTTGGCCCCGCGGCAGACAGCGGGGCCTTTTTCGTGGCGACTTTCGCCCGCGCTGGCGAATCAGATAACTTGAAGAGGTCCGCTGGTCTCGGATCGCGCAACTCGCCCCCTCTTTCGCGCTGGTTCGGGAACGGCTTTGATCCTTAGCCCCGCGCTTCGGCGTGGGGCCTTTTTCGTTGGAGAAACCCGCAATTCTGTGATTGTTGTCACACTACCGCACGTCTGCGCGCTGTAGGTACTGTGGGCCTCGGCGAGTTTTCCCCCCACGCGCCGAGGCCCTGTGTGGCCGGCGGCATGCGTGAGGGCGCTTGCCCCCGGCCACCACCATAGCCCCCGATTTCACTAGTTTGCGTTGCGGTTTTTGCAGGGCGATCTGAGCGACGCGTTGCTACTGCCCCGGCGAAATTCCTGCTAGGCCGTGTGGACGGATTCAGCCAAAGTATAGGGTAGAGGGATTCCCAAATCACTTTTTCTCTAACTCATGAGCAGTCGGTTTTTGGAGGACCGACCATGCTCACGGCCATGACGGAAGAGGATTGGACGATTGTATTGCGGGTGTTCGCGGCGTCGCGGTCGCGGCGCGGCGACAAGGGCCGGAACGACCGAAAGTTTCTCGAAGCCCTGCACTATTTTGTGGTTCATAATATCACTTGGCGGGCTCTTCCAGAGAAATTCGGGCACTGGAACAGCGTGTGGAAGCGGTTCTGGCGGCTGAGCCGATCTGGAACTTTCGAAGCGTTCTTCGATGCCCTGGCGGCGATGAGCGAGACGGCGCATTTGGTGCAGATGTTCAATTCCACCGTGGTGCGCGCCCATGTCTCGGCAGCGGGCGCAAAAGGGGGCAGCATGATCAGGCGCTTGGCCGCTCGCGTGGCGGTTTCTCTACCAAGATTCACTTGAAGACCGACTTCGGTGGCTTGCCAATTGCCTTCCATCTCACTGGCGGTGAAGCCAGTGATAGCCGCAACTTTGAGACGCTTCTCGACATCGGCCCTGATCTCAACCCGCGCGCCGCACTCGGTGACAAAGGCTACGATTCCAAATCAAATCGCGACGCCGCGCGCCAACGCGGAATATGTCCGGCAATCCCGTATCGATCCAACACCAAGGAGATATGCCCGCCTTCTTTCCGAAAACACTCTACAAGGCACGGGCACGCATCGAACAAGCGGTCGGCAAGCTCAAACGCTTCAAGCGTATCGCACTTCGATGCGAGAAGACGGCGCAGAATTACGGCTCGTTCGTCGCGCTTGCTCTCGGCTTCATCTTGATCAAATCCGTCCACACGGCCTTAGGCTTTGGCCAGGCTTTGGGATGGGCGTGGCCGCCACGGCTCACATGCCGAAATTCAGGAACAAACAGCGGCCGGAGGGGGCTCCCTCGCCGTTGAACTGAATGCACACGTGGCACCTATAGTCGCCGGACGCACGCGCCATTGAGCGGTGAAAGATCACACCCTTCCAAATGTAGACCCCGCGCTTTTCCTCGATCGTTTCGCACGGCACGGGGTGACAGTCCTCGCCGCCGCAACAGCCTGGCGGATATTGCCAGCCGCTCGGGGCCTCGTGCGCTGATGCCGATGCCGAAGCGGCAAAGCAAATGAGAGCAACACTAAGAATTCCGAATCTCATGCGAGAACTTCCCCGGCGTTTGCGGGTCATGTTCGCGGTCTGGGCGTCACTCTCGATGCCGAGCGCATATTGAAGTGATCTTGGCGGCTCGGTCGGCGTCGTCGCAGTTGATCGCCTGCTGGAGAAGGTTAGTCATGGTACGCCTTCACTTTAGTTGTTTCAGCAGCCAATCCCGGCTATCCCGCCGCGCAGCTTGCAGTAACCGCATCCCTGCTAATAAGTATTTTGCATGAGCCGCGGACCGTCCAATTCTCTCTAGGTCGGGTGGACAAACCTATTGACGCAAGAATCGCGAATTGATTCAAGGCTGCTCTTTGCGGAGGGCAGCCTTGATTCGCGGACTGATGACCGACGATGAGTGGGCGTACTTCGAACCGTTCCTGATCCATCGCGGCGGCGGCCGGCCGCCACGCAATCATCGCCGCGTGCTCGACGCGGTGTTTTGGTTGATGCGAACCGGCGCACCATGGCGCGACCTGCCGGAGGGCTTCGGCAACTGGAATTCGATCTTTAGGCAGTTTCGGCGGTGGGCCGACAGTGGCGTCTGGGACGTGATCCTGGAAGGGCTCGCGGGAAGCGGAGTGTCGGACGCCGCGCTGCAGATGATCGATGCGACCATCATCCGTGCGCATCATTGCGCAGCCGGTGGAAAAGGGGGGCCGAGCGTAACGCGCTCGGTCGCTCGCGTGGCGGCTTCTCAACCAAAATCAACGCCCGCACCAATGCCGAGGGTCTGCCGATCGGCGTTGTGATTACGCCCGGGCAGGCACACGATGTCACCGCGTTTCCGGCCTTGATGCAGGAGATCGACTGCGATCCGGAACAGATGCTCGGTGACAAGGGCTACGACAGCGAAGCCGTCCGCAACGACATTGAGGAACGTGGTGGTGAAGCCGCAATCCCCAGCACTGCAACCCGGAAAATACAGCATGCCGTCGACAAGGCTCTCTATGCCCTGCGCAATCGCATCGAGCGCTTCTTCAATCGTGCGAAGAACTCACGCCGTGTCGCCACCCGCTACGACAAGCTGATCGAGAGCTTCGCCGCCTTCGTGCTGCTTGCCTGCATCCGAATCTGGATTAAGTTTGTCCACACGACCTAGTCCAGCGACAAGAATGCTGTGTTGCGCAATGTAGCGGTCACCGCTCACAATCCGTTGCTCAGTTTCCGCCAGACGTTGCTGAATGACAGAGCGGTCCATCGTTCGGCAGATTTTAACGGTGCGATTCTTTAATTCCACTCCTCTTCGGCCTCGCGCGTGACCGCGGGCGCCGCCGCGCGCGTTCTCTCTTCGGTGGGTCAGAGGTACCGGACGGGGTTGAGGGCCTGATGCGAGAGTGTATGCACCGCGTAGTTGACGCGAAAGCTCTGCCGGGGTTCGGCGCGGGACGCGGTGAGGGGTTATCCCGCGGCCGCCCGGAGGTGAATGGGTTGGTGAACCTCTCAGACGCCCCAAGCAGCCCTTGCACGGGCCGCCCATGCGCCGGAGCGGCGGCGGGAAGGCTCCGCACCCAAACCGCGCCAGCAGCCTCCGCAAGCGCAATAAAGGGCTGACGTCCCTGGCGCTCCATTCCCAAGGGCAGGGACCCGCCCGGCGCGCCTTAAGGACCTGAACGCCGGCCGTGCTCGATCGTTCAACTCCCCGCGATCAAGCCGCCCTCCGTTCTCGACCCCTCCGGCTCGCACATCACTTCCAGGTCGATGATCGGCCCGAGTTTTGTCAACTGCGGATGTCGGAAGGCGGCTACTTTCTCGGCCAGGGCGGCGGCCTGGATCATGGCAGCATCTACAGCTTTCCAGTCGCCTTTTCCGCCAACGACTTCTCGACCATGGCCTTGATGTAGAAGTGGCGCATGGTCTGTTCGAGGACGGCGAGGCTGTCGAGGGAGATCGTGACGTCGGCAGTCGGTGCCGAGGATTTTGGCCCTCTGCGTGGCTACATTCCTGGCAGCTTCCCGAGCTGCGCCTCCGTCGGAATGACCTCGCGCGGGAGATGGAAGCTCCCTCGCCATTCCACCGTCTGGACTGTTCGGCCGACCTGTGTTCGAAAGCTTTCTCCCAGTTTCCCCATTTCCGCGAGTATTCGATCACTCGGGTCTTCGGCCTGTTCCAATTCAGCCGCAAACCAGCCGCCGACTTCCCGCCCGGGGAGCCACCCCGCGACACCGATGAGAGCGGCGTTGAATTTAGCCGCCCAATCCGCCGCTATCTTGATCCGCTTGTCGCAACCGGCATCAAAGTCGACATAAACCATGATGCTGGCGGGAGAAATCCTCAAAGCGGTTTGAGGCGCCCGCTCGGCGACGCTCATCACTTTATCCGTCATTGCAGACTCCCCTTGCGACGTTCCGCGCGCAAAATAAGCTGAGTGCGGAGCGAGCCGTTGACATAGGTCAAGGGAGCAATTCCACGGTTGAGAATTCCTATCGAGGAGCGACCTGCTTCTCTCTCTCTTCTCCCGCCCTGTAGCGAGTTTTTCTTATCAACCGACCGCCGCCTTGTCGGCGAGATCGCCCTCGGGCTTTCATCTCTGCCGAGATGGCTCATCCCGCACCATTTCGGATCTGATCGCGGCGGAAGCTGGACGGCGACGTGACCTTGGCATGAGGGTGCGTGCCACTTTCAAAAACTCACGACCTTCGCGCCGGTCCCGCTGGCGGCGGTGTGGAAATCGTTCATCCCGCCGAGCTTGACCCGGCGGTCGAGCGAACCCACCGCCAACCCGCGCGCCTCGACGCAGGGCCGGCATGCCCACAGCGTCACCTGGGCGTGGCCGGCGATCTCTTCGTAGCGGTTGGGCGGACCAACCGGCACGAGGGTCTTGCCAACCCCATCGACCGCCATCAGCACGGCGTCATGAAACAGCATCAGCGTCACGCTGTCGCCGGCCTGCACGGCCGAAGCGGCGAACAGGAATGGCAGCATCGCCCGCGTCGGATCGGTCGGCCCAAACGAGCCCGAGATCACCCAGTGCATGTCCAATTCTCCTTCCCCGAAGAGCGTGCCCGAGCCAACGGGGTGGCTTAGAGCTGGTCTGGGCTTTGGAGGCTGTATCGCATTTTTCCTCTGTAAGCGTTGCTGACCAGCGCGCTTAATAGAGAAATAAAGCTTAGTTTCCCAACTGATATCCGTGTTGATCTCGATCAAAACGGGACGGGAATGAGCGGGCATAAGCGCCCTGGAATCGTACTCAGCGAGACAAGGGACATTGCGATAATGGCCATCCATAGGAAAATCCTCGAATGGCAAGCAGCCCACCCGAATATCACATGGATCGGCTGGGGCATCGTTTGGGTGATTGTTCTTGCAATTCTGCTCTGGCCACGGAGAAGCGGTTAGAAAAATCACAACGCCGACCCAAAACCATTCATCTGGACCGCCGATCCACATCGCGTTCTCACCGCTGTCAAACGCGGGAAACAAGCGTTAGAGTCGGTCCACTAGGAGCATGTGGTGAGCGAGATCGAAATTACCTATTTCTCCGACGTCTTGTGCGTGTGGGCCTACGTCGCGCAAGCGCGCATCGAAGCGGTCAAAGAGAAATTCGGCAAATCGGTGCGGATCGAACAGAGGTTCTGCTCCGTGTTCGGCGACACCGCCGCGAAGATTGCGTCGACCTGGAAGGATCGGGGCGGCTATGAAGGATTCGGTACGCATCTGCGGCATGTGGCGGACCGGTTCCCCCACGTCGTGGTGCACCCGGAGATCTGGCTGAAGACGCGGCCTCTGAGTTCGGCAAGCCCGCATCTGTTCATGAAGTCGGTTCAGCACTGGGAATCCCAGTCTGCGGCCGCAAGACGGTCAGCGGCAAGCGTTTTTGATCGGGTGATTTGGGCCTTGCGTTGCGCATTCTTCCGCGAATGTCGGGACATTGCGCGGTGGGATGTCCAATGTGAGATCGGCGAAGGCCTCGGCGTCGATATCGGCGCAATCGAGGAGCTTATAGACAACGGCGTCGCCTTTGCCCGTCTGGCCGCGGACTACCAGGATGCCGGCAAGATGCGGATCGAAGGCAGTCCTAGCCTCGTTCTCAACGAGGGGCGGCAGAAGCTTTACGGAAACGTCGGCTTCCGCGTAATCGACGCCAACATCCAGGAGCTGCTTCGCGCGCCCCGCGCGGACGAGGCCAGCTGGTGCTGAATGGAGTCGACCAACCGGACGGTCGATATGGTTGTACGATTGACGGGCGGAGCTTCGACTATCGTGAGGGGGCGCCGTAAGGATATTCGCAGCATCCGCAAGAACTCGCCCGAGGTTCGCAGCGGAGCCGCTCGGTCCCCGGATGGGAGCTTAAGTAATTGCTCCGGGGACTCAACGAAAACGCTCAGGCACAGCTCGATTGCGGCGTTGGCCAAAGGCCGCAGGGTGCAAGTCTTGGGCGGTCGATCGCCGATACCCCATTCACGAATTACGCTTTTGCGAAGACGAGGCAGTATTGTCTCGGCAGGAACTTAAGCGTCTCCATGAGCAGGTACCCGGCGGCTTTCAGTTCTTCCGTCACCTTTTGCGGCGATATCCGATGCTGAGCGGGCGGGCCATTCGGAGAATCCGCTTTGAAGTCGATGATCACCAGCCGCCCGCCAGTCCGCAGTGATGATTTCAACTTGGCAAAATATTGGATCCGGTCGCCGATGTGGTGATATGTGTCCACGACGAGAAAAACGTCGATCGGGTCGGGGAGGTTGGCGGCGTCGGCGCTTGCTTGCACCGGCACGAGATTGGTCAAATGCTCGCGCAGCGCACGCTCGCCGAGGTAACGCACCATGTCTGGCTCGATATCGGCGGCGAATATTTTACCCTCTGGAATGCGCTTGGCGAGTCTTACGCTGAAATACCCGGTGCCGGCGCCGATATCGGCGACAACCGAAGTGCGTTGCAGATTCAGGGCTTCCAAAATCTCTTCCGGCTTTTGCCAAGCGTCGCGTTCTGGATTGTCAAACTCTTTGGCCCACTTGTCGGCATCTTCGAAACTACGATGAAACGCTCCGTCGGATGGCCCGCCCATACGATCGCCCGGATGGCCGCCCACATCCCGGTGTTCCATAGGCATTGCGGAGGGCTTCTGCGCGCGCAAGTCGCCGACGGTCGCCGCGTTGCAGATCATCACAACAACGGCCACAATCGACATTCTCATGTTTTTCACTTTGCACCTCATTTGCTCGGGACATTGGCCGCATGGCTACTCGACTTGAATACGGCCGTCACCGGCCGCTTTATCGGGTCTAGTTTCAGCCCGCTGACGACGTCGCGCTACGCAGTTGGGTCGAGCAGAATCTGCGTGCGTGATCAACCGCCGCTGCCATAGTTCTCCGCGAGATAGTCGATGATGACTTTGGCCTCGGCGGGTTTGATCGGCGCGCCGAAGGCGTTGATCATCTTGTTGACCACGGCTTCCCAGCCCTGACGCTTGAGAAACGGGGCATTGATGCGTGGATAGTCGAGCGAATGACAAGCGCCGCAATTAGCCTCGACGGTTTCCATGCCGGCGCCGGGTTTGAGCGGGACATTTTCCTGCGCCTGGGCGCTGACTAGCAAGCACAGGATTGCCGGGCCGGCGAAAATTCGCCACATCGTGATCTCCTCAGACTGCGTTGATGGTCAGCGGGCGGATGACGTTGTTGTGGTAGCCCGCCGGATTGAAGATGAGCTTGTCGGCCTGGGTCTGGCCGACGCCGTTGCTCGCTCGCGCCAACACCTGATAGGTCCCGGGACGCGGCGGCGTGAAGGCAAAGCGAAAGGCGCGAAAGGCGAAGCGGCCGAGGTCCTTGCCCAGCTCGGCTTCGTGCCAATCCTGGCCGCCGTCCGCGGAGATTTCCACGCGCCTAATGCCGTAGCCGCCGTCCCAGGCGAGGCCGCGAAATCTCGGCCGTTTCCGCCGCCCGCATGCTATGGCCCTGCTGCGGCGCGGTGATCATCGAATTGACCACCATCTCGGTGATCGGCTCGTTCGCCGCCGTCATCTGCGACACGAAATGCTGGACGATCGGAAACTTGCCATTGGGAATGCGGTAGGCGCTTTTCATCCAGAAGCCGGCGAACGGTTTGGTCCAGGCTTCGATCGTATCGAGATGCTTCATCCAGTAGGTCGCGGTCCAACCCGGCACCACGAGCCGGATCGGAAAGCCGTTGTAGTGCGGCAGCGGAGCGCCGTTCATCTCGTAGGCGATGAGCGTGTTGTCGTCGAGCGCCTTGTCGACGGGAATGCTCTTGACGAAGTCGGGAGTGCCGTCGACTACCGGGCCGTCGGCGCCGTTCAACACGATCTCAACGGTCTCCGGACGGACGTTGGCGCGGCCGAGCACGTCCTTGAGCCGCGCGCCGCGCCACAGCGCATTGCCCACGGCGCCGAGTTCCCATTGCACGCCGCCGACATGCGGCTCGGAGAAGCCGCGGCGGTTGCCGGAGCATTGGCACACGGCGGCGATTTCCACCGGGTCGAAACTCGAGCGCAGTTCGCTCAGGCTCAACTCCAGCGGCTTGCCGATACCTTCGCCGCCCACTTTGAGCTTCCATCCCGCCGCGTCGATCTCTTCCGGAATTGAGGAGAGATGGTAGCGCACGAAGAAGGAGTCGTTTGGCGTGAATTCGGTGGTAAAATGCGAGAGCGGCGTCTCGTAGTTGGGCGGACGATAGGAGAGCTTGATCAGCGGCTTCTTGCCGGGCAAGGCCTCAAGCGTCGCGGTATCGTAGACGCCCTCGGGCAGCCCCGGCGGCAGGGGCGGTTTTTCTGCCGCCGATGCCGCGCGCAAAAATGGACTTGAACTGGCCAAGGCGAGCGCACCGCCGGCGACCATCGCGCGACGAGTGATCATGGTTTTCCTCCTGTTATCGAACCCCTATGAAACGCTGGATGGAGTTTTGATCCGCACGCGCCCGAGCTACAAACACCGCGGTCTCAGCCTACAGCCGCGGTGACGTGGCGCTGGCGCAGCGCCATCTCGACCACCTGACGAAGGTCGCCGGGGCTCAAGCTGAGAAAGTCGGCCGCAGTGCGGGCGAAGAAGTCTTCGATCGCCCGCCCGGCATCGGCGACGTCGAGGCCGCGCAGCGCCGCCTCGAGATCGAAAACGACGCGCGGCGGCGTGACGAAGAAGTCGCCGGTGATCAGCGCTTCGCGGATGCGGTCGCGATGCGGCCCTTCCAGGCGGATATCGGCGCGCACGGTGCCGCCCCGCCCAGTCAGCGAAGCGCTCACCAGCGCATCGTCAGCCGGCGGAGAATCGAGCATGGCGACATAGGCATCGGTGCCGATCTCCTCGCGGAAAAAGCGGTCGGCGAGCTCTTCCTCATACGCGGTGATCGGACCCCATTGCGGGTCGATGCCGAGACCCTCGGCAAAGCCGGCGACCAGGCCGCGATAGATGGTTTCGAGGTCGGGAAGGGCGTTGCCGAGAACCTCGCGCATGGTGATGACGCGCTGCGCGGCGGAATCGATGCCGCGCTTGGCGAGCTTTTCCGTCGGCACGTTGAGGCACGCCAGCATCTTGGCCGGGTCGAAGTCGATCAACAGGGTGCCCTGATAGAAGATGAGGTTGCCGTCGGCGAAGCCGCCGGTGCCGCTGATCTTGCGGCCCTCGACTTCGATATCGTTGCGCGGCCGGTAGCTGGCCGGCACGCCGAGCTTCTGCAGGCCCAGCGCTGCGGTCTCGCAGATGCACCGGGTCACTTCGGCAAGGTCGGTCAGCCCGAGCGTCGCCCGATCGAACACCAGTTCCCAGCCGATCTGCCCCTCGTCGAAATAGAGGCCGCCGCCGCCGGTGATCCGGCGCACGGTCTCGATGCCGTGCGCCCTGCAGTAATCGAGCTTGATCTCCTGACTGAGATATTGATGGATGCCGATCAGTACAGAGGGGCGAAAGCGCAGGAAGCGGATGGTGTCGGGAATCCTGTTTTCGCGGCGCGCGTCGATCAGCGCCTGATCGAAGGAGATGTTCGCGCGCCCGCCGCGCAGGCTGGTGGCGATCACGCGGAACGGCTTGCCAGGCGATTTGCTCATGTCGTGCTCTCTGCCTGTTGTTTCCTTAGGAGCGGTTGGCCGGTGCGGAGCGGACGCCCATGCCGGCATCGATCTGCCGCCGCACTTTGCGGATGTCGTTGCGGTTAGGCTTGAACGGATAGGAGGCGATGTCGCGCGGCGGCGAATCGCCGTAGGGCCGGTCGCACGCGGAGATGTCGTCGGCTTCCTTGCCCGGGCAGCCCGAGGTGCGGAAGGCGGTGCCGGCGTCGATCATTGCATCGATCTCCTCCTGCGGCAGGCCGAAATCGGTAAGCGTGCCGTGCGCATCGAACCGCATGCGTTCGAGGCGATGATCGCGATAATCGATGAGATAGCGCGCAAGCTGGATGCGCCGCCATTGCGGCCGCGGCGCCGGCGGCAGATGGTCCATCAGCGAGCCGCGCTCGGGGAAGAACGCGAACATGTGGCTGTGGCCGCCGAGGTCGCGGATCTTCTGCACCTGGGTAAGCACGTCCTGGTCGCTCTCGCCCATCCCGACGATGAGGTGCGCGCCGAACCGTTCCGGTCCAAAAATATCGGCCGCGGCATAAAGGATTTCCCAGTATTTGTCCCAGCTGTGCGGCGACTGCACGCCGGCGCCGCGCGTGCGCTCGAACACCGTGGGATTGCAGGCGTCGAGGGCGACGGTGAAGATGTCGGCGCCGATGTCCTTGAGCTCCTGCACGTCGAGCCGGGTCATCGTCGTCGGATTGGAGAGGATCGACACCGGCACGTGCTTGATGTGCTCGACCCACTTTCTCAGCACCACGCGCGTATCCGCATCCGAGCGCGGGTGGGTAATCATGCTGATGCACATGCGGTGAAAGCGGCCGCCGTCGCCGCCCGAGGCGACGATGTCGATGACCTGGTCGTAGGGCACCGCCGGCCAGTCGACACGGATGAAGTTGCGGTCGGCGTAGTTGCGCTCGGCTTCGCGATGACGTGCCAGGCCGCAATAGGCGCAGTTGGCGCGGCAGCCTTCTGGATAGGTGAGCAGCAGGTTCAGGCAGCGCGTGCAGGCGGTGCGATGCATGTAGCCGCCCATCACTCCGAGCGTGATCGCTGCGGCCGCCGACATCTGCACGTACTCCGGCGAGCGCATGTTGGGGGTGAGAAAATTGTAGTTCGGCCGATAGACGCCGTCCGGGCGCACGTCCTGCGTCTTCACCCTGCCGCCGTTGCGCGCCTCGGCCGGCACCGCCGCAGGCGCGCGCGGCTGCATGGTCTCGGCATCGTTGAAGGCGCGCCGCTGCTCGCCGAAAAAATCTGGAACCGGACTGCGGGGCATTTCCAGACAGCTCATAGCGCCTCCTTATCGGTTCCTTTGACGTTCATGCCGCCCAGTAATGCGGCGACGCGATCCAGCCGTCGCTCAGCGCGCGCGCGTCGGGTCGGCCGCCGTCCGCATAGCGCGCAAGCAGCGCGCGACGACGACGCAGCGCGCGGCCAATCGCAGCATCGAAAATGTCGCTGAGTTCTTCTTCGTAGTCGTGCAGCGCACCGGAGCGACCGCCCAGCAAATCTACCGCCGCCCCAGCGACGAGCGCGCCCGACTGCACCGCCGAAGCGATGCCGGCGCCGGTGACCGGATTAGTGAGGCCGGCGGCATCGCCGGCGAGCAGCACGGTCGTATCGCCAAGACGGCCGATGGAACGTAAACGCCCGCCCACCGGAATGGCGCCGCCGGTCAGGGAGAATGTGCGCGTGCCGATACGGCGCTCCGCCGAAAGCGTGTCGCAGAGCGCGGCCAGCAGCGGCTTTAACTGCGGGCGGGCCTCGGCGGCGACGCCGAGGCCGACATTGGCGAGGGCGCCCTTGGGAAACAGCCAACCGTAGCCGCCGTAATAATCGGCGCTGAGAAAAATGTCGGTCGCATCGTGCGGCAGCACCAGCGGCACCGTGACCTGTCGCGTTTCGACGAGGTCGCGGTTGATGGCGCCGATCGCCGCGCCGACCTGCGAACGCGGGCCGTCAGTGCCGATCAGCACAGGAGGCCGCAAGCGAGCGCCGGCCGAAGTCTGCACCGTGCCGTCGGCGTCGATCGAAAGCACAGCTTCCCCATAGCGGCATTCGGCGCCGTTCAACGCCGCTTCTTGCGCCAGCATCCGGTCGAAGGCGGCGCGGTCGATCATCAGACCGCGAAAATCGTCGGTAACTTGAGGCGGCCCCGGCTCGTTGAAAGTGAGCATGCGACCAATCTTCTGCGCGGTCACCGCCGGCACGCCGGGGACATCACGCTCGATTGGATCGGGAACGAATTCCGCGCACTGCACCGGCGTACCCACCGCTCGCCGCCGCTCTAGTGCGACGACGCTCAGGCCGGCCGCGGCTGCCGTGGCCGCGGCGCGGCTCCCTGCCGGCCCGAGACCAACCACCAGAACGTCGGGGGTTTCGACCGGCATCGGTTTCCTCATGCGGCGCAGCGGCGGCGCCCGGCGAGCCCGTCAAGCGCGATCGAGCAGCAGGCATGGTCTTGCTCGATGGGCCGGCCGATAGCGCGAGCAAGCGCGACGGTCCCTTCGGCAGGATAAGCAATGCCGTCGAACCCGGCCATTACCGCGTAGGCGTCGGTCATGAGCTTGTGGCGGCCGGCTGGCCGAATGCAGCCTAGCTGCACCGGCGCCTGCGCGATGCGGTTGCGCGCGGCGACAAAGACTTTCGCCACGTCATCGGTTGAGACGGTGGCAAACGGCTTGTCGGCGGGCGCATAGATCGGGCTGACAACGACCAGCACCAAAGCCGCGACCGGATAGTGTGCGACGATGTCGAGCGCATTTTCCTCACCTAAAAGGCGTCCGTAATGCAGCCCGATTACGATATGCGGCACAACCTCCATCGAGGTCGCACTGAGCGCCGCGAGCGTCGCCTCGAAATCGGCGACCGGGCGGTCGAGATGATAGACCTCGCGGATAGTCTCCGGCGCGCCGATCACGTCGGTCATGGCGACGTCGATGCCCGCCGCCTCCATGCGCTTCGCCCGCCGTTCGTCGAGCAATGCCGAATGCGCGGCTATGCGCAGGTGCGGAAATTCGCGCTTGAGCTTCTCGATGGTCGGATAATAGCGCTCATAAGGCACTTCGTTGCGGCGATTGGAGCCGCCGGAAAGAAGGAACCCGCGCAAATCCTTAAGGAGGACGAGATCCCGCACCTTGCGTTCGAGTTCCGTGGGGCTCGTTGCCGCGATCATCGGCTCGAGGATTTTTGCTTGGCAATGGTCGCAATTGAGCGCGCAGGCGCCGCCGGTGATCGAGAAAGCCGGAAAACTTGCCTTGCCGCAACCCTTGAGTTCATCGCTGGCAAAGGAGCGGAACGTCGGCGTGAAAAACCGCAGCACGCCGAGCGGACGTTGCTGCGCCGCGATCTCCAGCGCGTCCACGAGCGAGCGGTCGAACGGCAGATCGTCGAACGGGTCGATTTCCCGCAGCACGTCGAACCAGCCCATCGTCTCCTCAGTGCCTTTTCCTCAGGTTTTTATCATATGCAGAAATCTATATATGTTTTCGCCGGCCGGCGCTAGTGTCTCCCCTGCGCCGGTTGAACGAACGAGCCGTCCATCATGAAAACGCTGTGCGTTCTCCAGCACGTCCAAGCGGAATATCTGGGATTGCTCGAAGATCATTTCGAGGGCCGCAACATCCGCTTCCATTATTGCCGACCGTTCGCCCCCGGCACCAAGGTCCCCGCGAGCGCCGACGGCTATGACGGTCTGGTGCTGCTCGGCGCCGGTCCGCAAGGACTCGTCAGCGGCAGTCTGATACCGAGTCTCGGCGCCGAATTGCGGCTGACGCAAAACTTTTTCGAGCGCGACTTGCCGGTCGTCGGCATCGGCGCCGGCGCCTGCATCCTCAGCACCGCGGCGGGCGGCGGCGCCGAGGCAGCGCCGCTGCGATTCGTGCTCCACAACGCCCGACGCGTCCTCGCGGACGCATTGCGCGGCCATTTGCCGGAAACATTCCCGGTTGCGGTCTACATGCGCGATCGCCCGGCGCTGCCCGGCGCGGCCAAGGTGCTGGCGGTCGACGAGCGCGGCGAACCGGCCCTTTTCCAAATTCGCGACAATTGTCTCGGCTTTCTCGGCCACCCCGGTGCCAAGTCGGCCATGATCGAAGACCTGATCATGGAGTTCGACGAAGTTCCTGACGGCACGGAGGAAACGCTCGCTGCTTTGCGCGCCGCGCAAGGCGAAATCGCGGCAGCCCTGGGCGCGACCATGGTGGGCTTGGTCGAGATGACCCATTTGATGCGGCCTTAGCGCGCCCGGCGCGAATTTAGCCCGCTCCACACATATGCAAATTTTTCTATGTTGCCTATGGCATTCATTCACGTTTCCGAATATGTAGTCTGTCGGACGCCGACATTGACCCAGATCAAATGCGGAGGCCGCGCGGCGGGCAAAGCTAATTGTTGCGGCGCACAGAATTAAATAGGGCGGCCCAGGAAACGGCGACAAAAGATGGCGAAAAAGCTCATCATCATCATGGTCAATACCGATCCGCGCAACGGCGAGGAACTTGGCGCACCGTTCTTTCAGGCCACGGTTGCCGCGGCGATGGACTATGAGGTCGAAGTCGTGTGCACGGCGACGGCTGGCCAGCTGATGAAGAAAGGCGTTGCCGAGAAGCTCGTCGTCAAGCCGGGTTCGCCGAAGACCGTCTACGATTTCATCAAGGATGCCCACGACGCCGGCGTGAAATTCTATTGCTGCTCACCCAACCTCGACCTCTTCGACATGACCGAAGCGGACTTGATCCCCGAATGCCAGGGCATCGTCGGCGGCGCCAAGGTCATCGAGGAAGTCATGGAAGACGATGAAGCGAGAGTGCTGACCTACTGATGAGCGCGAACCTCGTTCACACCGCCGAGCATAGCGACCTCATCGGCGATCCGGTGTCGCCGACGCCCGTCGTTTCATACGAAAAACTCGAAGAAGTCTTCGACGATATCCGCTCGCACGTTCTCTACGATCACGAGCTGCACGGCTGCCTCAATTGCGGCATCTGCACCGCGACCTGCCCGTCGGCGCACTATTATGATTATTCGCCGCGCGAGATCGTCCAGCTGCTTTGGACCGAGAATCTCGAAGGTATTTACGACGCGATGCAGGAAAAAATCTGGTCCTGCGCCCAGTGCTACACCTGCGCCGCCCGTTGCCCTTTCCAGAATTCGCCGGGCGGCCTGGTCATGATCATGCGCGAGGTCGCGATTAAGCACGGCATGCAGTCGGCCAAGGACGTGCTGCGGCCGTTCTCGCGTGTGCTGCTCAAAGTGATCTCGACCGGCAATCAACTTGCCCCGAACATGATCACGCGCGACGCCTTCCCCGATTGGGGGCCGAACGTGACCAAGGTCGATGCGCCGCTCAACATCCTGCGCAAGGCCATTCCGGTGCCGACCATGCACACCATGGACACGGCCTGGGAAGTAAACCTGAAAACCTCGGTCGAGCTCTACACCATCTGGGAATTGACCGGCGTTCTCGATCAGCTCGAACAGATCGACGAAAACCTGTTCGATGTCGTCTCCGACGTGATGGACGAGAAGCGCGAGGAATACAACGAGTGGCTCGAAGAGCAACAAGAAGAGCAGGACGTGGCCGAGTGACTTCCGCACCGACTCGCGAAGGAGGACGCTTTGGATAAGCCGCACAAAAGCAATGAGCCGGTCTTTACTGGCTTCGGCACCGAGTGGCGCCCGTCGAACCTGACGCCAAGCGAGTCGCGCACCGCTACCGCCTGGGTCGAGACCAAGATCGACCGCCGTTCCATGCTGACCAACAAGGATCGCGTCGAGGATGTCCGCGACGCCATGTGGCAGCTGGAGAAAGACGGCGAGATCGTCGTTCACCGGCTCGACGACCGCCACGCGCCGGTCACCGCGCGCACGCTCTACGGCTGGGAAAAGCGCATCCCGACCAACAATGTGTGGCACCACAAGTCCTGCGGTCAATGCGGCAACATCCCCGGCTATCCGTCGAGCGTGATGTGGCTGATGAATAAGCTCGATGTGAGCTATCTCGACGAGACCGACCAGACCTCATGCACCGCGTGGAATTATCATGGCTCCGGGATCGGCAATGTCGTCAGCCTGGCGGCGGTGTTTCTGCGCAATTTCCACCAGGCCTATGTTTCGGCCAGGGCGCAGGGGCTGCCGCTCGGCACCTATTATCCGCTTGTTCATTGCGGCACCTCCTTCGGCAATTACAAGGAGATGCGCATCTTCCTTATGCATTCCGCAAAGCTGCGCGACGACGTGAAGAAGATTCTGGGCAAGCTCGGCCGCCTCATTGACGGCAAGCTGCTGATCCCCGAGGAGGTCGTTCATTATTCCGAATGGCTGCACGTTATGCGAAGCCGCATCAAGAGTCGGCAGGTCATCGACTGCAGCAATATTCGCGCCACCATCCATCCAGCCTGCCATGTCTACAAGATGGTGCCGGAGGACGTGATCTACGATGAGACTGTGATGGACGGTAACCGCGTGGCAGTGTCGACCGGCGTGATGCAGACGCTGGGCGCCGAGGTGGTCGACTATTCCACCTGGTACGATTGCTGCGGCTTCGGCTTTCGCCACATCATCGGCGAGCGCGAGTTCACCCGGTCATTTGCCATCGATCGCAAGATCAAGGTAGCGGTCGAGGAGGCCAAGGCCGATGTCATGATCGGTCACGACACCGGGTGCATCACCACGCTCGACAAGAACCAGTGGATCGGCAAGGCGGTCGACAAGGTCTATGCGCTGCCGATCATGGCCGACAGCCAATTCGCGGCGCTGACTTTGGGCGCGCATCCATACAAGCTCGCGCAGCTGCATTGGCATGCTTCGCCGTTCGAGGGCTTGCTGGAGAAACTCGGCATCGACTGGCAGAAAGCCAAGCTCGAGTTCGAGGGCTACCTCAAGGAGGTCGCCGCCGGAAAAATCGAAACACTTTATGACCCCAAGCGCGCGATCACGTCGGGCCCGGGCTACGTCAAGCCCGCCGCCATCGCCGCGCAACCGGGAGCAGCCGAATGAACAAGCCCGTTCTTATCGTCGGCGGGGGCCCGGCCGGACTGTCGGCGGCGCATGCCCTCGCGGCAGTCCGCCAGCCGGTCATTCTCGTCGATAAGGCCGACCGGCTCGGCGGCGCGCCGATCATTTCCAGCTACGCCAAATTAGTGCCGTCCGGCGAATGGGCCAAGGACGCCATCGGCGGCATGGTCCGACGTGTGCAGACGAACGATCGCGTCGATGCGCGTTTGAACACGACGGTGAAAACTTTTGCCGGCGCGCCGGGCGATTTTCATGCCACGCTTTCCGACGGCAGCAGGATCGACGCTAGCGCCGCCATCCTGTGCACCGGCTTCACCCATTTCGACTCGGTCAACAAGCCGGAATGGGGATTCGGCACCTATCCCGACGTGGTCACCACCACTCAGGTCGAGCAGATGTTTTCGTCGGGCAAGGGCGTGCGCTGTCCCTCCGACGGCCGCGCGCCCGAGCGCGTGGCGATTCTCCTCTGCGTCGGCTCGCGCGACCGCCAGATCGGCCGCGAATGGTGCTCGAAAATCTGCTGCACCGTCTCCTCCAACCTGGCGATGGAAATCCGCGAGGCGCTGCCGAAGTGCAGCGTCTACATCTACTACATGGATATCCGCACCTTCGGGCTCTACGAGGACCTCTACTACTGGGAGAGCCAGGAGAAGCATAAGGTCAAATACATCAAGGCGCGTATCGCCGAAGTGACCTCCGACGGCAAGAAGCTGATCGTGAAAGGCGAGGATACGCTGGTGAAGCGGCCGATCACCATTCCCTTCGACATGGTGGTGCACGCGATCGGCATGGATCCGAACGTCGACAACATGACGCTGGCGGCGGTGTTCGACGTCAAGCTGGAGAGGCACGGCCATATCGCCAAGGCATCGGCCTACGCGAATATGTCGGCGACCTCGCGGCCGGGCTTGTTTGTTGCCGGCGCCGCCACCGGACCGGAGACGATCGACGATTCGATCGCGCAAGGGCAGTCGGCGGCACTGGCGGCGCTGGCGCTCGTGCAAGCGCAGAGCTTTGTGCACGAGGCGGCAGAATGATCTGGGCGATCGGAGCGCCGGCCCCGGCACGGCCGGTGCTCGACCTGTCAGGACCGAAGCTGCGCGCGGCTTTCGAAAACCTCGTCGATTCGGCGGAAGCGACCGGTGGGGTCGAGCGCTACGTTGGCGCACTCGCGCTCAAGGCATCGCTGTTCGAGGAAGTGATCGGCGACGGCCAGGTCGGGATGCTGACGGAGCAAGAGTTTTACGATCTCGCCGCCTTCATCACGCCGGTGCGCCGGCGCATCGGAGCATGGCTCGGCCGCAACGGCTTTGCCGTCATGCAGCGGCGGCTGGCGGATTTGCTCGACGGCGCCTCGGAATCGGCCGCGGCTGATCTGCGGCTGCGGCTGTTCGTCGACAGCTTTCCCACCGACCGCGAGCACCGCTGGACGCGCGATCTCGCCGCCGAAGTGCTGCACTTCACCGCGCCCGAGCGTTGTCCGCTGATGACGCGGTGGATGTGGGACGCGCGCGTCAATACCGGCGTGCTTCGCGAAATCTGGCATAGCGACGGCGCCGAGGTCCGCGACATCGCCATTGCCGACGACCTCGCCACCTTCGTCACGCTGCGCGAGGAACTGACGGAATTTCTGCGCGGCAACGGCGTGTTCCGCGACATGCAGCTCTACGTCGACCTCCTCTGCGCCCACATCTATGCCGGCTACATCAACGACACCGGCGGCCAATACTTGCATGCCGATTTCTGCGGCGGCGCCAAGGGTGACGCCATGGCGCACACGCGCCGCCTGCTCGGCCTCGACGCCGTCGACACCGAATCCGGCCGCACGCGGCTGAAGCTGATCGACGGCGTCGCTCATGTATTGGGCGAGCCGCGCCGGCTCGGCTCATCCTGAGGAACCCCGATGCCGATCCACGAAAAATCACTGATCCGCCCGGAGAACCTGGTCACTCACGACCATCTCGAGATCGAGGGCGTCGACGTCTCCGGTCACTGGAGCACGTTCATCACCTCGCGCGTCATCACCGACTACAACGAGCAAATGCAGGAAGAGATTGCGGCGCTGCCGGGCGGTGAGTTCATCCACCGCTGCTGGCAGTGCGGCTCGTGCACCAATTCCTGCACGGTGAACGCCATCAATCCCGATTTCAATCCTCGCTATTGGATTTATCTGATCCGCATCGGCCTCGAAGAGGAGCTCTTACGCGACAAGGACATCATCTGGCAGTGCGTCTCCTGCAACAAATGTACCTACGCCTGCCCGCGCGACGTCAATCCGGAGGGCGTGATGAAGGCGACCGCGCATTGGCTCGAACTCAAGGGCCACACCGAGAAGAAGCCGTCCATGGTGTTCGACGAGGCCTTCTCCGAGCAGGTGTTCGCCACCGGCAAGATCGAGGACGGACTGGTGTTGCGCCAGTTCTTCGCGCGCACCAAGCAACCGCTGTTCCAGGATTGGCTGATTGCGCTCGTGCGTGGCTTGGCAAGCCGGCTTCCGGTCGGGCTCCTTATGAAGCTTGGCCTCGCCACGCTGTTTCATCCGCGCACGCGCGGCTGGAAGCGCGCTAGTGCGGCGATCGCCGAATACGTCGATGAGCGCAAGGCGACCGACCGGCGTGCGCTCGGCCTACATGCGCATGGAGCCGAGTGATGAGCGGCAAGTATCAAAAAGTCGCCTACTACCCCGGCTGCGCGCTTGAAGGCACCGGGCACGCCTACAACCGTTCCACCAAGGAGCTCGGCAAGGCGCTCGGCCTTGAGATCACCGAACTCGACAACTGGAACTGCTGCGGCGCCATGGAGGTCAAGAACATCGATCCCAAGCTGCAGACCTATCTGTCGGCGCGCAATCTCTCGATCGCGGAGGAGATGGGCTTCGAGACGGTGATGGCGCCGTGCAACGGCTGCTATCACAATCTGAAGAAAGCGGAATACGACCTTGCCAACGACGCCGACTCGCGCGCGGTCAACAACCGTCTGTCGGGGAAGGCCGGGCATAAGGCCTACGAGTCCGGCAAAGTCGAGACCATCCATGCGCTCGACTGGATCAAGGAAGCGATCGGCGAGGAGGGCCTCAAAGCGCGGGTGAAGAATTCGCTCAAGGGCCTCAAGATCGCCAATTACTACGGCTGCATGTACACGCGGCCACGTCACATCTTCCCGGAGAAAGATCGCGGGCCGCGCTCGGAGTCGACGGCGAAGCCACATTTTATGGACGATCTCCTCGCCGCCGCCGGCGCCGAGAACGTGGAATACCCGCTCAAGACCGCCTGCTGCGGCGGCGCCCACACGCTCTCCGACAGCGACACCTCGACCAAGCTGGTGCTCAACCTGTTGACGACGGCGGAAGTCTGCGGGGCCGACGTCATCGCCACCGAATGTCCGACCTGTCACACCGGGCTGGAGATGCATCAGGTCCGCGCGGAAAAAGTGTTCGGGCGAAGGACCTCGGTGAAGATTCTCTATTTCACCCAACTCCTTGGCATGGCGCTCGGCCTGTCGGCGCGCAAGGTCGGCGTGCACGAGAACTTCTCCGATTCTTCAGACCTGTTGCGGGCGCGGAGGTTAGGCTGATGACCGGCGCGCCCGCTAAACCGCTCGACGCTATCGCCGCGCGCATCGATGCGATTGTGGCCGCGCCGGACGCGGCGCTCGTTGCCGACGCTTCGGGGCTTGCCGATGAGCTCCTGGGGCTGGGCGAGGGCATCCTCGAGGCATGGCTCGCGGCGCGCGGTACGACGCCGACGACGCGGACGGCCGAAGGATTTCGCCTGCTCGCTTTGCATCGCCAGGGCGCGAAGGGTGAGCCGAGCTTCAACGCCTGCCGCGAGACCTGCCGCGAGCTCGTCTATCACCGCAACCTCGTCCGCCTCGATCCCGCTCACGCTGACACCGCGCGCCGGCTTCGCCTTGGCGCCATGGTGGCGAAGCACTTGGCGCTCTTTGTCGGTGGCAAGCTCGAAGCGGCGGGGCTCGGCGAATTCTGCTGCTCGTCGCGGCCACTGCGTCAGCACGAAGCGAATGTGCAGCCCGGCATCGCCTGACCTTCAAGGAGACAAAATGCCGACCGTACGTGGTTGCCAACTTCCCGATGAACTCCTCTACGACGTCGAGAACAATATCTGGTACCGCGAGAACGCTGACGGGACCGTGACGCTCGGCATGACTGCCGTGGCGGCCGCCATGGCCGGCCGGCTCGTGGCCTTCACGGCGAAAAAGGCCGGTCGTGCGGTCCAGGCCGGGAAATCGTGCGCCACTGTCGAGTCCGGCAAATGGGTCGGGCCGGCCAAGATCGCCTTCGATGCCGAAGTGGTCGAGGCCAACGCCGGTTTGACGACAAATCCGCAGATCGCCAACAGCGACCCTTACGGCGCGGGTTGGATGGTCAAAGTGCGCCCGAGCGACTGGGCCGCGGCCAAAGCCGGCCTCGTTCCCGGAATGGCCGTCGCCGGGCCTTTCGAAGCAAAAATGGCCGCCGACAACTTCAGCGGATGCGCGTGAGAGCCGAGTGACCGAGATCGCGCAAAACAAACCGACGCTGATGAGCCGCAGCTTCGGCGCGCTCGCCGCCGCGCAGACCTATTTTCCGGGCGTGCTGGTGAGCTTGGTCATCGCCGTCGCCGCCACCTTCCTGTCCGAGCACTACGGCGGGCCGGTGATGCTGTTCGCGCTGCTGCTCGGCATGGCTTTCTATTTCCTGTCGCAGGAAGGCCCCTGCGTCGCCGGCATCGAATTCGCCTCCAAGCGCGTCCTCCGCGTCGCCGTCGGGTTGCTCGGCGCGCAGATCACCATTTCCGAGATCATGAAGCTCGGCCCCACGCCGGTGATCATGGTCATAGCCGCGGTCACGCTCACCATCTTGTTCGGGGCGATGGGGGCGCGCGCGGTCGGCTTGAGCCGGCCGTTCGGAATCCTGACGTCGGGAGCTGTGGCGATCTGCGGCGCTTCGGCGGCGCTGGCCATTTCCTCGGTGCTGCCCAAAGGGGAAAACCACGAGCGCGACACGGTGTTCACGGTGATCGGCGTGACGGCGCTGAGCACCATCGCCATGATCATCTATCCGCTGATCATCTCCCTTTTTCATCTCGACCACGCGGCAATCGGCGTCTTTCTCGGCGGCACCATCCACGACGTCGCGCAGGTGGTCGGCGCCGGCTTCACCGTGTCGGAGGAGACCGGCAACGTCGCCACCTTCACCAAGCTCTTGCGTGTCGCGATGCTGCTGCCCGTGGTCGTGGCGCTCTCGTTTCTGTTCCGTGCCCATAACAGCACCAAGGACGGCCGCCAGCTACCGGGCTTCCTTATCGTCTTTGCCCTCCTGGTGGTGATCAACAGCCTGGGCGTGATACCGGCGCCGGCGCTTGCCGCTCTCAAGAGCGTCTCGCGCTGGTGCCTGGTGACCGCGATCGCTGCGCTCGGGATGAAGACGTCGCTCAAGGCCATGGCCGAAGTGGGCGGGCGCGCAATCGCGCTGATCGTCGCCGAGACGGTGTTCCTGGCGGTCCTCGTGCTGGTGATCGTGGTCTGGAAGTTCTGAAGCTGATCTGAAGCTGCACCGCGCCGCCGCGGCCGCGGAGCAAACGGAGGTAGTGCGATGAGCAATGAGAGCAATACCAAGCGCATGTCGATGATCGTGACCAAAGGCACGCTGGATTGGGCCTATCCGCCCTTCATCCTGGCGACCACGGCGGCGGCCATGGGCCTCGATGTCACCATGTTCTTCACCTTCTACGGCTTGACGCTGCTGAAAAAGAAGCTCGACCTGAAGATCTCGACCTTGGGCAATCCGGCGATGGAGATGCCGATGTTCGGCATGCATATCGGCATGCCCAATCTCGTCTCCGCTATTCCCGGCGTCGATGCCGCGGCGACCACGATGATGAAGAACCTGATCAAGAAGAAGGGCGTCGCCTCGATCGAGGAGTTGCGCAGCACCGCCTTGGAATCCGACGTCAAGATGATCGCCTGCCAGATGACCATGGACCTGTTTGAGTACACCAAGGACGACATGATCGAAGGTCCGGTGCTCGGCGGCGCCGCCACCTACATCGAGACGGCGACCAGGAGCGACATCAACCTTTTCATCTAACGGATGAGCAACGACATGGCCGATCAACTGCTTGACGCAAAGGGGCTGAATTGCCCGCTGCCGATCCTGCGTGCCAAGAAGGCGCTCAAGGACGTGGCGATGGGCGGCACGCTCGAGGTACTGGCGACCGATCCCGGCGCGGTCAAGGACTTTGAAGCATTCTGCCGGGTGACCGGCAACGAGCTCATCGCCTCGAAGGTGGACGGCAAGATCTTCAGCTTCATCATCAAGCGCCTGTCTTAGCGGGGGATGGGCGAAGACTTCCACGGCATCGAGCCGACGGCACAGGCTCGGCTCCGGGCGTGCGGGCAGCGTGCTCGGCCGGCCTGACCGGTTGCATTGGCAGCGGCGGGTGGTTATGCAGCGACAATACCAATGGTATGAGCGAAATGATGAAATCGCCGCCCCTCATTGATCGAGGCGAACCTGAACTCGATATCGACGCGCTGATCGCCAGCGCCCAGGAGGCCAGCGGCTTCCTCAAGGCGCTGGCGCACGAAGGGCGGTTGCTGATCCTTTGCCTGCTGGTCGAGGAGGAGAAATCGGTCACGGAAATTGAGGAAATCCTCGGGCTGCGCCAGCCGGCGATCTCGCAGCAGCTGGCGCGGCTGCGCGCCGACGGCCTGCTGCAGACGCGGCGCGAGGGCAAGAACGTTTTCTATTCGCTAGCGCGGCCCGAGGTGCGGGCGATCATCAGTGCACTACACCGGGCGTTCTGCCGAGAGCCGCGCTTGCGCGTGTTCCCCGTACGGCACGGCCAAGTCGCTCGCGCTGCGGCGCGCGCGAAGGGGGCGGGGCGGCGCGTTCGTCCCGTCTCCATAAAGCGGCGTCCCCGCCGTGCTCAATAGGGGCGCCTTGTCTCGCTGCTCAATTCAGTCCGCGATCCGCACGACTTGAGAAGCACGAATGCCCTAACATAAAACAGCAAATCTGTGGGCCTCGCGCGTACCCTGATCTGCAACCGGCCCGCGGCATCGTAGGCCTGCGACCGAGAGACCAGGGTCCGCGCTTTGCGCCCAACGCTTATATGGTTTGTCGTATTGTGTGCGGCGGCCTGCCCTGCCTGGGGTCAAGCCGTCATCTCCGATGAGGTGCGCACCGGCCACCATTTGGCGTCCATGCTATGCTATGAGTGCCACATCGCGGCCCGGGACCAGGCGCATCCGCCGACACGCGATCCACCCGCACCATCGTTTGTATCAGTAGCTCAACGCAAGGAAGTCAGTGCTGAGTTTTTAGAACACTTTTTGAAAACGACGCATAAAGGTATGGACAACCCAAAAGGTATGGAAAATCCTGGCTTGGCTGATTTTCAGGTGAAGGCGATAGTGGCGTATATTCTGAGCCTGCGCAAATAGCGGGCGACGAGCGGTCCGCGAGCAGCAGAAACGCTGCCGGCCTCTGCGCGTGATCAAACGCCGCTGCCGTAGTTCTTCGAGAGATAGTCGAAAATGACCTTGGCGTCGGCGGGTTTGATCGGGCGCGCTGAAGGCCATTGATCGTCTTGTTGACCACGGCTTCCCAGCCCTGACGCTTGAGAAACGGGGCATTGATGGGTGGATAGTCGAGCGAATGACAAGCGCCGCAATTAGCCTCGACGATTTCCAGGCCGGTGCCGATGCTCGCTCAAGGAGCGCGTCGAGGACATCCGCGACGCCATGTGGCAGCTCGAGGCCGGCTTCGATGGCATCGCTTATCCGGCCGAGGGGTCGGCACCGTTAATGTCGGTAAGGCCTTCCTAACCCGCCTGGCAAGGCCGCTCGGTCGCGCTATCCAGCGACGGCAACATCGCCCTCGGGGACGATTCGGTCACAGGAGTGGCGTGCGTGTTCACCCGCAGCGGTGACTTATGGACCCAGCAAGGGTCGAAGCTTGTCGGCAGCGGCTCAGTGGGAGACGCCAAGCACGTCATCTTGGTCGCGCTGTCCGCCTCAGGGTGTTGCCGTCGTGGTTAGATGGGGCGACAATTCGGGAGCCGGCGCATCGTGGGTCTTCGCCAAACCCACATCGCGCGACTTCAATGCCGACGGACGCGATTGATTTGGCGCGCCACCGGCGACAGCGTGGCCATGTGGCTCATTGAACGGGACGCAAATCCAGCAAGCGGTGTTGGTCGGCAGGGTAGGCATGCTGGGCGGCGCTTGCGGCCAACGAGCAGCAGTTCGGGGTAGGCTGCAGCCTCGAGTTCGACTTAGAGTGCGATGCAGATTGGAAACTGTCGGTGGTTTCGGGCCCCCGCAACCATCTTAGGACCTGGTTCCGGCTTCGCCAGCAGCGCCCGCAACTCGTCCTGCCGCCCCTCCAGCCTCAATAGTTCCTCCTTGAGCGTTCTGGCGGATATGCCATCGGCAATTGCGCCGACGATCTTCTTCAGGCGCGCCAGTCGCACTGCGGTTGCATGTTCTACAGCAGAATTCTGGCCTGCGGGTCCCGGTCGGCCAAATGCGTTCTCCGGGTTTATCAAGCTCGTAGGAAGTCGGTCGGCCGCCTCCAAGACGGCCGCGCAGGCCGAAATAAAAACTCCCTCTCCGGGGTTTTGCGAAGAGGGGCGTCCGCCGGGGGGGATGGGGGGTCGGCGGACGCGCGAGTCCCGAACATATCGCCCGAGCTTCGGTTCGGTATGCGTCCTGCCGGCTAAAGGTTCAGCAGCGCCCGCTTTCGCTTCGAGAATGCCCGGCGCTCGTACCGGTCAAGCTTTTCAAGCTCGGGCAAGGCGCGGATCAAGGCCGCAGCCCGTTCCGCTTCATCAACCCTGCCGCCAACGACCCCTGCGCGCGTAAGAACCTCCTGAAACGCGCCTCGTACCCGATTAAGCTCGAGCTCAGCTTCCGCCGCGAGCCGCGCCTGCCCAAGCAAGTCCCCGACCCCCAATTGCGCAAACTTTCGCGCGAGCACCTCGATTTCCCAGCTGCTAGCTCGGTCGCTCGTGATCGCGATCGAGAGCCCGTGCTTGACCGCGTTGCGGCTCGAGCGCGCCTTCCCAGCCAGCGTCTTGGGCCCGCGGCTTAGCGCACCATTGCGGCGGTTACTGGCAACCCGTCTATCCGTGGCCATTACGAGAGTTGCGCAATTCTTCCGGCGCGGTGTTCAGTTCAGGAACTGCATCTGCGCCATTTTTCTTCGGTACCCGCTCCACTTCAGCAATTGCGCCTAGGCCATTTTTCGGCTCGGCCATGAGAGCTCTCGAGATTTGCGCCGCCTCCTTTTGCTTACGGCTTCGCCTCTGATCCAACTGACGCAACGATGAATCCCGTCGACGTTGAGCACTAACCTCCCTTCTATGAATGCTGTCTGGCCTGCACCCGGTTCCGCAGACACCGAGTTAGGTGTTTTGATGGAAGCGGAGGTGTGTCATGGAGAGACGGAAGTTTACACGGGAGTTCAAGCTTGAGGCGGTTCGGCTGATCAAGGAGCGGGGCGTCTCGTATGCGCAGGCCTCGCTCGATCTCGGTGTGCATCAGTCGCAGTTGCGCAGTTGGGTGAAGGCGCTCGCGGGTGATCCGCAGCAAGCGTTCCCCGGCCAAGGACAAATGAAGCCCGAGCAGCTGGAGATCGCGCAGCTGAAGCGCGAGGTGATCAGGCTGAAGGCCGAACGAGACATCCTAAAAAAAGCCGCGGCCTACTTCGCGAAGGAATCGACGTGAAGTTCGGTTTCATTGCGAAGCACCGGGGGATCTGGCCGACGCGATGGTTGTGCGAGGCGCTCGGTGTCTCGCGGGGTGGGTACTATGCCTGGCTGACACGACCGCGCAGTCAGCGCAGCCGGAGTGATGAAGAGCTCAGCGCCAAGGTTCGCGCCAGCTTCCTCGCCAGCGACCGAACCTACGGCGCCAGACGTGTGTGGCATGACCTTCTCGCCGAAGGGGTATCGTGTGGATTGCATCGGATCGAGCGTTTGATGCGATTACAGGCTCTCAAAGCCCGCCCGCGACGGCGTCGCCTGCCGCCCGATCTGGGTGAGCGGCAGGCCGCTGCCGTCGCTCCGAACGTACTCGACCGCACCTTCGAGGCGCCCGCTCCCAACCGCAAATGGATCGCCGACTTCACCTATACGGCAGAAGGCTGGCTCTATGTGGCTGTCGTCATCGATCTGTTCTCTCGACGCGTGGTCGGCTGGTCGATGAGTGCAGAGATGACAGCGCAGCTCGTCACCGATGCCCTGGTGATGGCGATCTGGCGACGAGGCAAGCCCGATGCACTGCTGCATCACTCGGATCGCGGCAGCCAATACACCAGCGAGCAGTTCCAGAAGCTGATGGCTGGTCACGGCGTCATCTGCTCGATGAGCCGCTCGGGCAACGTTTGGGATAATGCCGCGATGGAGAGCTTCTTCTCTTCGCTCAAAACCGAGCGCACAGCACGCAAGACGTATCGGATGCGTGACGAAGCCAAGGCTGACGTGTTCGATTACATCGAACGCTTCTACAATGCTAAACGTCGACACTCGACAATCGGCTACAAAAGCCCCATGGAGTTCGAGATGCAGGCGGGACTAGCTTAGGCGGGTGTCAACCAAACCGGGTGCAGGCCACACACCGTGCCTTTGACCGACGATGTGCTGGCGCTCCTGCAAAACCTCCCACATTTCGTCCGCCGTGGCGACTATGTGTTCAGCGCGAACATGGGGGCGGGAACTGTCAAGGGTTTCAGCAGGATGAAGGCAGGGTTTGACAAAGCTGTGAGCAGAGAACTAGGTCGCGAGGTCGCGCCTTACGTCCTGCACGACATCCGCCGGACAGTACGCACGAGGCTAAGTACGCTGCCCATACCCGACCTCGTGCGCGAGCTGGTCATCGGGCACACGCAAAAAGGAATGCACCGGGTCTATGACCAGCACAGTTACGAGAGCGAGAAGCGTCATGCCCTTGAGCTGTGGAATGCGAAGCTGCGCACGATCCTTAATCCTGCGCCCAATAACGTCGTACCTATGCGCGCGCAAGGCGTCTGAGGAGGCTAGAAAGGCCCGCTGGTGCGTTATTTGCGCGTTAGGCTAGGGGTGATAAGTGCGCTTTCACCTTTCAGCGTGAATACTTTTACCTTCTTCATTTTTGATTGCGCTCCCATGTTGGGAAAAGAGGGGGGCATTTGCGCCCCCCCCAAGTCGTCAGGTTAGGTCGCCTTAGCGTCTTGTTCGGAATGCCGTCGCGGGATGAAACTCCCGACAGCCTTCGCACCAGACCATTTTGCCTCCCGCCTCTTGCCCTTTTTTGTGCATGGCTTTCACGAAATCCCGCCGTGCCTTCTTAAACACCTCGTCGCCGTGCTCTTCCTGGGCGAGTATTAGATCGTCGCTGATGCGATCCCAGTCGTCGCGGGCTGGTATCAACTCAATCAGGATTTCGTCGCGGGTCATGAACTGGTCGCCATCCCCATCGCAATAGCTGTCATGTGCTGCGCACAGGGCGTTATACTTATCTTCCATAAGCGAGGCTGCTGCCTCCTCCCGCTCGATGAGTTCGTATGCTTCCTTCTCTGTCATGACGACCTCCTTTTGCTGGCGCTGCCAAATGTCCCTTCCTCGAGCCGATAGTGCGTGATCGTCTTTGCTATAGCCACCGACAGCCAGTTTTGCTGACGGGTATGCAACTCACTGTGCATGATCTTTCCCTGAGCGTGCTCGACCAGGAAATCGTAGAAAGGGCTACCCGCACGGGTCAGGCCAAACTCTGGATTAGTGCGTAGACCCGACAGTATGAGGCGGGCAGCAATCTCACGCGTCGATACTGTGATCGCTCACGGTGTCGAGCTTGAGTTTGATCAACAGCTCACTGGTGGTCGGCTGCGGAAATTCAGCCCTCAACCGCTTCTCATCCATATTAACCTCCTTGTTTGGTTGGTCATCATCAGGTGCGGTCTACCGCACGACGCCCCGGGATCGCGCTGTGCGATCAGGCGAATCGCAGCATCTAACAATTCGACGGCTTAATCGGGGCTGGGATCCACTGTTTGTTTGGTCGTTTTGCTCCCCTCCTGTCCCAGCGGGAGGGCAACATCGAATGACGGTGCGACAATTTGCCCAAAAACTCCCGGCGGGACAGGACTGTCCTGTCCTGTGAAACGCGGCAGCGATTTGCTCTTGAGAGCGCGAAGCGAATTTGCGATGTGCGATGCAACGTCAAAACTAGGAGTTGCAAGTCATAAGAACAAACATCTCTGACGCTGATCCCCGTCTCGTGCTGTCGTTCGCGGACTTGCCTGCCCTTGGGATCGATTACTCACGGGCGCAACTGTATCGGCTGATACATGCTGGGAAATTTCCACAGCCGATCCAACTGGGACCCAACAGGACAGTCTTTCGACGCAAGGACATCGTGGACTTTCTCGACAACTGTGAGCGCGGCGTCGGCAAGCCTGTCGGTGAGCGTGGAAAGGCAAAGCGACGAGCAAAGTGATGAAGACAAACGACGAACTAAGACGCGACATCATTGCAGCGCTGTTTGTGCTGCTAGTGGCGGCAGGCGGTTACGCAGCCGTCTATTGGCTGATGTCGTGACTAAAAGAGAGGCCCCGCAAGGCGGCAACCTTACGGGGCTAAGAACTGGCTTAGAACGTTTAACCACATGACAGGAGTAAATGCCATGTCTGACCAACCTAGCATAACAGTGATCGACGCTCAAGAGCGCCTAAGAAAGGCGGTGCGCGAGCGCGATTGCTATCACCTCCGTGAACTTGGCCGTGAACTGAAAAGGGCTGGCGGGCGTCGCCTGATGGGGCGCGCCTTCGCGGTCCTGAATAACAAGCGGGACCGTTGCAGGGTGCGTAGCGCCTGGTCCGATTTCTTGTTCGAGTGGGTGTGAGAAAGCCACTGAGATAGTGACAGAATGAAAACCTCAGTAGCGAATTGTGGGGAGTTCAATCACGAACTTAGCTCCAGACAGGGTGAAGCGAATGTGCTGAAAAAAGAAAGGCGCGCCCTGACGACGCGCCTCAAGTCGAATGACCAATAACCCCAGGGGAGGTAACCCCTGCACCTAAACCTAAAGGAAGGTCCAAATGCGCGATCAATCTAGCAATTCGCCTAAACCGCAGCAAACTCAAAAATCTACGTTCACTACGCCAAAGCTCTTGGCGTTCGACCTGGGCGTCACGCCCATCCGGGTACGCCGGGTCCTGAGAAGGTCGTCCTTTCCTCATATCGACCAGAAGGTCTGGCGTTTTTACGGCCGCGACGTGGAACGCGTGCGTAAGTACCTGACCGAGGCCCTGAGCAATGGGAGGGCACGGTCATGAGCGCGCCGTCACTCAACGATCTCAAGCGCCTCCCGCAATGGGTAACGTGGGTCAGGGACGAAAACGACAGGAAAGTCCTCAAGAACCCAGCTACGGGCGGCAACGCCAAATATAACAAATCCGAAACTTGGGGTAATCGCGAAGCAGCCGAACAGCGTTGGCGACGGATGAAAAATGGCAAGGACGACAGCAATGGCGGTATCGGGCTCGTAATTGGCAAATCGTGCTGGGGCATGCGCATCGTCGGCATCGACATCGACGGGTGCGTACATGAAGGGGTCATCACTGACGCGGTGGTGAAAGAGGTGGTCGAACGCTGCAACACCTACACTGAAATCTCGCCTAGTGGGGTAGGGCTGAAGCTGTTCTTTCAGGCGGAAGAGACGGCATACGACCTGATCGGAGGGAAGGCCTGGAAATCGTTCAACAGAGGTGAGCATCAGGAGATGGCGCTTGTCTTTAGGCGCTACTTCACTGTCACCGGCAATCAGTTCGGCACCTGCAGCACGCTGCGCTTCGTCAGCCTCGATGACATCAAATGGCTGATCAATGACGCAGGGCCCAGATATCTTAAGGCGCACAAGTCGGACGACGACGACGGACCTGAGCGCGACGACAGCCGCAGCGGCGACGCCCGTCGCTTCTTTCAGGAGCGGCGCGACGACTATGGCGAGGGCTACGAAGCGGCAAGGTCAGCGATCCTCGTTGACCCAGCACGTTCGGGTGAAGGGCAAGGGAGTGGATAAAGAGGGGCGAGGCGGGTGAACGTCAGTTCCGAAAGGCGTGGGAGAGGACGCATCGCCCGTATCGTCGTCCCGTCAAGAACATTCATTCCTGGGACGACCCTGACCTGAGCCTACTGGAAGATCGTCGCGGCGACCTGCCTGATTTTCCCCTGACGGACCTGTCGAAAGGCCTGCAAGGCTGGGTGAAGGACGCTGCTGATGGCAAAGCCTGCACTGTCGATCACGTCGCTGTGCCTTTCCTCGGAGTCGCGTCCAGCTTGATCGGGGTGTCAAGGCGGGCGCAAGCATCTCCAAGTTGGGTACAGCCGATGACCTCTTGGACTGGCATCATCGGACCATCAGGATCAGGCAAGACGCCCGGGCTTGAAGCGTCGCGTGACGCTCTGACTGAAGTCGAGAAGCAATATCAACTACGCATCAGTGCCCTGCGATTAGCGCACAACACGCGCGCCGACGAGGCACAAATCCGACTGAAACAGTGGAAGAATGACCTCAAGCAGGCAATCGAGGAGGGGAAAGATCAGCCACCGCGACCGCCCGACGGACCAGGTGAGTTTGTCAATCCCCGCCTGTTCTTCTGTATCCACTCGGTTTAGGCCGTCTTGCCGAATTGTCCGGCATGTAGCTGATTGTCGGTATGGATGACCTTACTGACACTCGCCATATCAGTCGGCTTGAAATTGTTGACACGGGTCGCCGCCGTCGATGGTCGGCCGCAGAAAAGCTGCGGATAGTCGAGGAGAGTTTTTCGGCTCCGCGGCTGGCATCGGCGACGGCGCGTCGGCATGGGATTTCCAACCAGCTGCTGTTCGCCTGGCGCAAGGCGTATCGCGAAGGTCGGCTTGGCGACATTGCCGGATTCGTGCCGGCGGTGATCGTGCCGGAGCAGCCTGAAAAGGTCACTGGACTGGGCTGTCGCCAAATCGAGATTGTGAGCGTGAACGGCCGGCGCGTTATTGTCGATTGCGACGTAGACGTGGAGAGCCTGCTGCGGGTCATGCGTGGGCTTGAGACGCTGTCATGATTCCGGTTCCGAGCGGCGTGCGGGTATGGCTGGCAACCGGCCACACCGACATGAGGAAGGGCTTTGCGAGCCTGTCGCTGCAGGTGCAGGAGGTACTGCGGCGCGATCCGCTGAGCGGACAGCTGTTTTGCTTTCGTGGTCGCAGAGGCGACCTGTTGAAGGTGATCTGGCATGACGGTCAAGGAGCCTGCCTGTTCACGAAGCGGTTGGAACGGGGCCGCTTCTTGTGGCCGAGCGCGACCGACGGCGCGGTGACGATCTCCTCGGCGCAACTCGGTTACCTGCTTTCTGGAATCGATTGGCGTAATCCGCAGGCGACATGGCGTCCGACCTCGGTGGGATGACGGTTTTTGCTTTGACGTTTTTGACGAATATGATTCTGTTGCCGAGTGACATCGGAATTTGAACCTCTGCCATCTAATCTTGCCGCCGCTCATGCGCTGATCCTGGCGGAGCGTAACGCGCGCGTCATGGCCGAGGCCAATGCAGCGGTTGCCAAAGCCGAAGCGGCCAATGCTCAGGCGGACCTGTCCAGCAGTGAAGCGCTGATCGCCCATCTCAAGCTGGAGATCGAGAAGCTGCGGCGCGAAATCTATGGGACGCGCTCGGAGCGCAAGGCGCGGCTGCTGGAGCAGATGGAACTTCAGCTGGAAGACCTGGAGGCGGCAGCGACCGAGGACGAGCTGGCGGCCGAGAATGCGGCGGCCCGGACGCAGACGGTGCAGTCGTTCCAGCGCAAGCGGCCGTCCCGCAAGCCGTTCCCCGATCATCTGCCGCGCGAGCGCGTCGTCATTGCCGCGCCGGACAGCTGTCCCTGCTGCGGGTCGGCGAAGCTGTCGAAGCTGGGCGAGGACATTACCGAGACGCTGGAGGTGATCCCGCGGCAGTGGAAGGTGATTCAGACGGTGCGGGAAAAGTTCTCGTGCCGGGAATGCGAGAAGATCACGCAGCCGCCGGCACCGTTCCACGTGACGCCGCGCGGCTTCGCCGGACCAAACCTGCTGGCCATGATCCTGTTTGAGAAGTTCGGCCAGCATCAGCCGCTGAACCGCCAAAGCGAACGATACAGGCGCGAAGGCATCGATCTGAGCGTGTCGACGCTGGCCGACCAGGTTGGCGCCTGCACAACCGCCCTGCGACCGCTCCATGCGTTGATTGAGCGCCACGTCCTGGCTGCCGAGCGGCTGCATGGCGATGACACCACCGTGCCGATCCTGGCCAAGGGCAAGACGGTGACGGGGCGCATCTGGACTTATGTCCGTGACGACCGGCCCTTTGGCGGTCACGCACCGCCGGCGGCGCTCTATTACGCCTCACGCGATCGAAAGCACGAGCATCCCGTGCAGCATCTCCAAGCCTTCACCGGCATCCTGCAGGCCGACGCCTATAGCGGGTACAACGAGCTCTACGATCCCTCGCGCTCTCAGGGAGCGATTACGGCCGCACTGTGCTGGGCACACGCAAGGCGACAGTTCTTCGAGCTGGCCGATATCGCTGCCAATGCACGGCGCGGAAAGAACGCAGCGGCGATCTCGCCGGTTGCGTTAGCGGCGGTCAAGCGCATTGACGCGCTGTTCGACATCGAGCGCGACATCAACGGCCTGAGCGCCGAAGAGCGTCTGCGCGTGCGCCAGGAACAAAGCGCGCCCCTTCTGGCTGCTCTGGAAGCGTGGCTGCGTGAGGAGCACTCTCGCTTGTCGCGTTCGGCCTCTGTCGCCCAGCCGATCGACTACATGCTCAAGCGTTGGGACCGGTTTGCCCGCTTCATCGAAGATGGCAGGGTCTGCCTCACGAACAATGCAGCCGAGCGTGCTCTTCGAGGATTTGCGCTGGGGAGAAAGTCGTGGCTCTTCGCCGGTTCCGAGCGCGGCGCTGACCGAGCAGCGGCCATGACCACGCTGATCATGACGGCCAAGCTCAACGACGTCGATCCGCAGGCCTGGCTGGCCGATGTACTCGGCCAAATCGCTGACATCCCACAGGGCCGGCTTGCCGAATTACTGCCGTGGAATTGGAAGCAACCGAATCTGCGAGCGGCCGCCTGATCTGTAGCCGCTACGCCGCGGTGCTCGGCGTAGGCTTACGCTAACCCGCGGCCTTCACCGCTTTCAATTACCCACATTTAGCAGAATGGTCTGAGGAGCGCACAAAGTGTTGCGTCACAGGAATCGACCGTGATTCCTTGTCTGGCACCGATTCGCGGGAGGAGCGGTGCCGATGGACGGGGAAGACGACGCATGGTTTGATCGCGAGCTTGCTGGCTGCAGTTTTGTGGACGAGCGCCTGAACAAGCGGCTCCGCAAACTGGTGGCGCAAATCGGGAGCGCCATGGGCCAAAGCATCCCTCTGGTGTGCCAAGACTGGGCTAATACCAAGGCCGCGTATCGTTTTTTCTCCAACGACCGGGTCAGCGAGGCGGACATTCTCGCCGGTCATTTTCAGTCGACCTTTGAGCGCGCGGTTGCGACCGATGGCCCTGTTTTTGTGCTCCATGACACCACCGAGTTCAGCTTTCAACGAGAGGACACAGAGGCGATCGGGATCACCAAGAGCATCAACAGCGGCCGGGACAAGGCCGGTCGCCTGAGATCGCACACGGTCTGCGGCATCCTGATGCACTCGAGCTTGGCGGTGACGAGCGAAGGTTTGCCGCTTGGGCTGGCGGCAATAAAATTCTGGACCCGGAAGAAGTTCAAGGGGACCGCCGCGCTCAAGAAGAAGATTAATCCAACGCGTGTTCCGATCGAGAAGAAGGAGAGCATCCGGTGGCTGGAGAACGTCCAGCAATCCACGGCGTTGCTGGCCGATCCAGGGCGATGCGTCCACATCGGTGACCGCGAGAGCGACATATACGAGCTGTTCTGTGCGGCCCGGGAAGCCGGAACGCACTTCCTGATCAGGACCTGCGTCGACCGCCTGGCCGGAGACGGGGATCACACGATTGCCGACGAAATGGATGAGGTCGCTGTCAAAGGGCTGCATCGCATCAACGTCAGAGATGGCAACGGAGAGCCCGACGAAGCTGTTCTTGAGATCAGATATCGCAAGATTCGCGTCATGCCGCCGATCGGGAAACAGAAACATTATCCCGCTCTGACATTGACGGTTATCCGTGCCGAGGAGCGCGGGACGCCGAAGAACAGAAAGAAGGTCGAGTGGAAACTGATCACCGACCTACCTGTTGTCTCCCGCGCGGACGCCATCGAGAAGCTCAGATGGTATGCTTTGCGATGGAAGATCGAGGTGTTCCACAAGATCCTCAAATCGGGCTGCAAAGCCGAGGAATCGAAG
The DNA here is from genome assembly GCA_963833665.1 of uncultured Alphaproteobacteria bacterium. Taxonomy (GTDB): domain Bacteria; phylum Pseudomonadota; class Alphaproteobacteria; order Rhizobiales; family Xanthobacteraceae; genus BOG-931. The sequence continues at coordinate 56,320 of CAWHZA010000003.1, forward strand.
CTTAGGACCGCCCAACGTCTGACCAATTTGGTCGCGGTCTTCTGCATCCTGAGCTGGCGGGTCTTCTGGAGTTCTTCTCGAATGCCACGATTGAACGCATTGCCGATCTACTGATGGCACGGCCTCAAGGAGCCTTGCAGGCGTCTGACGAGCTGGCGGGCTTGTTCTTGAACATGAACCGTTATCACAGCGGGTCGGATAAAGAGTTCTGGCTCGAAGCCTGGAATGGGGGACCTTATCCGGTCGAACGCAAGGGGCGCCCACCAACCCCTGTGAAGTACCTGCTTGTGGGAGTCGTCGGGGGCTTTCAGCCAGACAAGATGGTCAACTCGTTCAAGGGCCGCGAGGACGGCATGTATGCGCGCCTCCTATTCAGTTGGCCTGATGAAGCGCCTTACCAGCCCCTGGCGTTGAAAAAGGTCGAGCCCCTGATCGTCAAGGTATTCGGACGTATCGCCCACTTAGGCGGCGATGACCCTGAGAACTTTTCTCCACGCGACATTCCCCTGACGGTCGATGCCGTCGATGAGCTTGAGGTGTTCCGCAAACGCGTCGCTGACGACAAGGAAAAGCTCGAGGGACGCGAACGCGAATGGTGGGTGAAAGCGCCAGCGCATGTTCTGCGCCTTGCTGGGACACTGACCTATCTGGACTGGGCTACGTCGGACCGCAGTGAGCCGCGCAACATTGGGATACCATTCGTCACTGCGGCAGTTGATCTTGTCAGCGAATACTTCTGGCCACATGCACGCGCGGCGCTACGACAGATCGGCCTGTCCCAGAGTCATTCCCAAGCTCGACGCGCCCTGCGTTGGATCAGGCGTGAGGGTAAGGAAAGAATATCGCGCGATGACATCCGCAGCGACGCGCTAGCCCGTAGCCTTGATGCTGACGACACCCAGACCTTGTTGGAGGGACTAGAACGCGCTGGCTGGTTGCGTCGAGTAGAAGTGCTCCAGAAGAGGCCTGGGCCTAAGGCAATGCGATGGGACGTCAACCCGAAATTACTGAGGTCAGAATGACTAAAACTGACCCGAAAAACGACCCCAACATTTCCCGAACGTTGCTGATCGCGTGTTGGGGAAATGTTCGGTTAATAGCGGTAATAGCGGTAATTCCGGTACTAGTGCGCAATCAATCAATCATCAGCGGAAACATTGATTTTTCTATCTATTTTCACTTACGTCATTTGCTATTACCGGAATTACCAGAATTACCGCAATTCGAGTGATCGCGGCAACCTGTGGGGACTGAAATAGGGAGCTGAAACTATGGCGTTGACAGCGGCGCGACCGCGGGCGCGTTCAAGATCGGAAAGGCGTCTTTGCCTGTGGGCAAGGGCACAAATGAAGGACACGGCAAACATGAATGTCGACCGTAGCTTGCCGACAGAAAGGCGATGGTAAGAAAGACGTGTTCGATATCTACACCCTCATCTTCCTAGCGCTCGCCATGTTCATTGTCCTGTGGCTGCGGAGCGTCCTCCTCTGGCGGCAGCGACAAACGGCTAAGTTGAGAGCGTGCGAGTCCTGCGGCCGAGAGATCAGCGTCAAGGCAGAGACCTGTCCGCACTGCGGACACGCCTATGTGAAGTCTTACCAAACCGCGCAGTGGAGCTGTTTGTGGGGCTGTTTGGGGGTTTTCCTTGCGATCCTTCTCCTGACCTTCATTTACATTTTTGCAATCATCGGGTCCGCGCCATATGGACGATGAGCGATACGACAGCGCATGTGCGAGAGAGCCTTTCAGGCTCTCACACGCCGTATCGTACCGATACGATCTATAGGAGTAATTACGATACGATTTAGGGTTTTTTCAAGCACATCCAGGGGGGATCACAATGCCCTTTGGGCGGGGGGGCGCAAAACGAAAGGAGGGAGTAAACATGAAAAAACAGAAAGATGAGGCGGGATGAGCGAACAAAGAGCATTTGCTGCGGGCATTGGTAAGGGGACCCCTGTTCTCAGTAAAGGCGCTGTAGGTGCAGCAGTTTTGGTTTTCTTAATTTCTTCCCATAGCTACTGTTGTCTCTTTGGGGGTTGGGACTCAATTGAGCTTATCCCCTCCCACAGCAGAAAGCGTAGTCGATCGGACATTCGATCGTAAATAAGTACGCCACGTTCACCTGATCTAATGATCCGTCCGTTTATTGTCGCACCATTCTTAAAATTAATAGTCCCAACTTCAAGTTGGAAAAGGTTATTCGGCTCTGCCGAAGTGATTGCGCTTGCTGAAAATAGGTATCCGACAAAAAATGAGAAAGTTGAAGACGAAGATGACTGCCGCGGCAGCAATAAACGCCGGCCCATATGGATCAGGAATGAAAACAGCACCGCCCAAACCGATGAAAATTTCTATCAATAAAGGGGTCACTATTGGAGTAGAATACAGAAGATAACTAAACAACGATGACAGAGCCAACGCTAATAGGACAAAAATGACATAGGCTGCTATCAGTTTAATACCGCGTAGCCTTTGAGTATTGACTGGTGCCGCTGGTGATGGCCGGTACGGCGCATTTAGTATAATTCCTGGTGCGATTAAACTGAGCAGAACAATTGCTAGCAGCTATCGGAAATGCCTGTATTGCAAATAATATATGTTCGGAGAGGGAAAGCAAAGTGAAGAAACTCCAGTTAAGTGCAAAAAATACCGGACATCAAATGTAACTGCGACCGCTGCTCCTAACAAAGGAATGTAAGCAAGGTAGCTGTCTTTCCACAGATTAGTTATCTTGTCGGCAGCTTCGGTCATTAGGTTTTAAAGTTTAACGCTGGAGCTCTTTGTCGGCCACCGGCACACCCCGCGCAGTGCTATATACCGGAAATTCGACATGCGTCGCAACGATGCAAGGTAAAAATGAAAGGAGGCGATGATTACAAATCTACCCCAGTGAGTTTGATTTCCTCAACCTCCGAGTCCTTTAGCAATGCTTTAACAGCGAGCAATTGATCCAATTGTTTATCCTTTGATCCCACGTCTGAGTACTCACATCCTTTTTGGGAGTACCCACATTCGTGGTTTGGGGCTGAAATCCCGTGACATTCGGATTGACGCCTAATTGACCGGGCGGCAAATTTGGATTTTCGAAGGGGTCAGGATAATCAGGTGGAGGCTGAAGATTTGCTTGTTGGCTCGGAAGTTGAAGTTGCGGATCAAAGCGATTGGCGTTCGGGGGTGATGATGGTGAACTGGGCTGTTGAGGCGCGTTTAACATCATCGCGTCAATTGCGGCAGGGTCTACCTTAAGGGGTTGATTTCGGAGAGCAGTCGAAAGCGGCTGAGTCTCCGGTAATCTTATATCGTTTCGCTGCATTAAATAGGTGCCAATCTGCCCATTCCAGCCTGTGAACAAGTTAAAAGCCGCCTGACCGACACCAGCAACTTGTGCCGGATTATATGGCTGCGTCATCTCGCGTTGCGACTGCTGCACAGGGTTTCGGTTGAACTTGTTCGCCAGCTCTCGGTCTTGTTGCGCCTGACGTGCTTGGTTCGCCAGACAGTTGTGATATAGACTGTTGTATCGTTTAAGCTCATCCACTTGCCCGGCCATGCCAGTGAGCTGCATCATAGTGTAGTAGTGGGAACAGTCCTCAGCACTCGCAGCCGATATCCCCAGTGCAATGCTAAAAAATGATACCAGCCTCAGCATCATTGTACCCTCTATCTAGCCTCGTGAGAGATCACCGGAAGCGGGCACTCTCCCCAATAAACAAACTCCCCACGGAACATCGCAACGTCCTGCAAGCAATTCGAACCCGGGATGGTGATCTGTTGGTCTGGAAAAAATCTCCCTTTGGCAATACGACAGTACTTAGCCCGCAAATAGGCTACGGCTTGTGCGGCGAGCCGGGCTGCTGCCTCAGCTTCGTCAGCTGTAGCTGAATTTAATATCTTGCTTTCTAGCCTCTTCTCTTCGGTGAAAACTGGATGAATGCAAATCAATCTCTCGAACGATTCGTCGGCCTCCTTCACAGTGTCGCAGAAGCTTGATTCCACTTTGCAGGGGGTGCCCATCCTAGCGCATGCCATTAAGCCCTGCGATTGCGCCCCCGCCAAGTCGCGCCCGGTGCCAGGCGCATAGCCATTATTTCCGCCTTGAACTGCGAGGGCCAGACAACCGTCTGCAACCGTGACTAAGACTTTGCAGTTTGTCCCCCTTGCCGAGCAATTCTTTTGAGCAACTTTTTCGGCAGCTTCCATTGTTGGATAGTTGTACGCCGTTCCATAAGCAAGTGTGCCGTTAGCCTCCTGACTGACATAGATAGCCCCCCCCCGCAGCACACAGGCTTGGCCAAAGTGCACACACAACTGCACTAGCACACCAGGTCGCGCCCAGAAGTGCGCGATAGGAGACCAACATGCTACGCCCCTCGCTATCCCGGCTACTAACGTTGCTGCTTCAGGATTTCCTAAGACAGCTAATCGGGCAACAGACTGCTACCCAGCCGGGATACATTTTCATAGTACCACCCAATCTGAGCAACTGGAAGGCCGGCTCGACCACCCGCTGTCTCTCCCTGAGCAGGTGCCGGTCCCATTTCAGAGTTTGGTGAGCCACCTCAGAGACACACGTTAGAGACAGGTCACGCTGCGCTCACAATCGGGTCGGCTCAACTTCGGATTTAGGTGGGTTAAAGGTCGGAGTCATTCCTTCACAGCGACGGTCGCAAGGCTATTTTTTGCTCCAAATTTGCACGCGCGTTGTCCTGTTGTTGCCCAGTCACGACCACAGACTAGAACTAAGACTCATTTTGCTGTCGCATCAAACAAATAACGTGCGGGAACAACGGTTTCATAAACAGCGCGTCGCGCCATTGTTGCTGTCGTTTGTGGGCATCAGATCGTCGGAGACACGGCCGTTCGCGCGGAAACTCCCCGAGCAGTCGGTCAACTCGCGCGAACCTCCAAGCCCTCGGCCGAGTTTCAGTGCCCCAGATCGCGCACGCGTCCGCCGCCGTCGTGTCCGCGTCCCTCTCCGCGCCCATAATAACGCCCCCTCAGCGCCCCCTTATACGCGCGCACGGCGTCTAGGGACGTTCAGGACGCGCGAGGCGTTCGCAAGGCTATATGACAGCCTATGTGCGTGAAATCGCCCAGGGGACGCGCGCTAGGGTCAAGGCTTATCGCCGTACGCGTCGCGCCTGATCCTATCGAACATTGCTCGCGCCAGCTCGCGCGATACCTGAAAGCGTCGGGCGATGTCGTCAACGTCGTGTTCGCGAGCGTCGTCAGGATTGCGCGCATACCACCTGTCCAACATGCGCTGATCCCGATCCTGTGTCGTCAGCTTGCGGGTCATTGTCGTGCTCCGTTGACCGCCCCAAAGCACGCGTCGCCTTGCAACAACGCGCGCCTTGTGGGGTTAGGGTTTCTTACTGAGGAACAGGCTGAGCGACAGCGGGCTGCTTTTCACGCGTCAGCTCGCGCGTCAAGGCGTCCTTGAGCGCCTTTTCCTGTTCGGCGTTCAGCAACCAGCGTGCGCCCTTGCCTCCGTGCCCAAGAGCTTCAGCGTGCTTGCGTGCGACGCGGCGCGCGTTCTGCGGCGTGATCTTGAGTTCGCGGGCGATATCAACGATGGTGCGGCCTGTTGAAGTGGCGACAGGCGCGACAGGCGAGGCGACCACAGGCGTTGCGGGCGCTGTCTGTTCGGTTGTCTGTTCGGTCGCGACAGGCGTTGCGGTTTTCTTTGACCTTGCCTTGAACTTTGACATCTGAAGTTGTCCTTTGATCTGAGCGAGCGCGTTGTGCGTCGCTGACAAGATAAAATGTAATCGAGCCGATCTAAAATCTCACGGAAATAGGATTTTTTTGTTTGATCATGTTCGGAATACGTTCGGGAATTAGTCGCTCCCCGCTGGAAAATGTTTCCGTCTTTAGAAGGTGCACACATTGCGCACGGCTAGGGCATAGCGCAATCGCGCTAGGAAACGCCCCTGGTTGATTGCATGGCAAGGCGACAGGATGACAGGTCGCGCGACTAGCACGAACCCTGGGCGACCCTAGACGTTCGCGTGTCAGGCGGCGCGGTGCTCGCTTTCAAGGCGCGCACGACACCGACGCGACCGCAGCACAGCAACGTGCGGCGCTGGCGCTCGTTCGTCGCGCGTCATGGCTGGCGTGTTGCTTGGTCGAGGGTTTGGCTGAAACCAAACGGACCTTTGGGTTCTGTTCGTGCCGCCCGCTCTGCTCCTCGCGCAAAAGTGTGGTTTCAAAAATTTCTCGTCGGTCAGGGAGAGTGAACCTAAATCACGCTGCGGATGATGCTCACGACATCTCCGTTGTCTGTGCCAAACGTGCCGTAATCATTGAACAAGTTGACAGTTTGGCGAGTTCGCGCCTAGGTAGTATCGAAAGGTTCGCTAGGAGCTAAAGACGTGACGGCCAAGAAAGCACGCAAGCTACGTCGTCTTGAGGACGCGCCTAAACTCATTCCTCCTGTGAGCTCGACCATGAAAAAGCGGAGGATAATCAGTCAGACGAAGAAAGACGGCAACCACGTCCGCACTGCGATGCGACGCTTGCTCACACGAAAGCTGGCGGTGATTACACCTGACATGGTGGACAAGAATACGCCTGCCTTTAAGAGTTACCAGCGTGTGATCGAGGGAATTACTAGTGACCTTGGAGGCAAGCGCAGGCTGACATCAATTCAGCAGGTCCTCATTAACGCATTCTCTGCTGCCACGATCAGACTCGCCGACTTGACTGCGCGTCAACTCCTCGGTGACAACTCTGTGCTTCAGCAAAAAGGTTTCGCTCAGACAGTCGCAGCACTGGTGAGGTTAGCTGATAGTTTGGGTGTTCAACATCGCCCAACGAAAGAGCTTCCTAGCTTGTCGGCGTATCTTGGGAGGAGCAACGGCAAGGACACGATTGATGCCGAGGTGCTCGAATGACGGATCAACTCACTCGTATCCTAGCCGGGGTCGAAACCGCCCCTGATCGTTTCGCGAAGCTGTTTGACAACTGCATCGGGGAGCTTCCATCGGGTGACTTCATCGACGCTCTAGAGCTGGCTGATCTGATGTTGAACAATCGCGACGCGATCCTTTGGGCACTAATCACGAAGCACTAAAGAGGACTGCATGAAACCTCGATCCCCCCTCAGAAAAGCTCTAGCAGATAAAAGCTCTTAGGCAGCACGCTCGAAGGCGAGAGCTGGAAAGCTTGGCGCATCTTGCTGATGGCAGCGATGGGCGAGAAGCTAACGGACGATGAGCGTCAGGTGTTTAAGCAACTCACGCAGCGCGAGCGGGAGCCAGGCAAGCGCGTGGATGAACTGGTCGTCGTAGCAGGCAGACGCGCTGGCAAAAGCCGAAGTATCGCCGTGCTTGTCAGCTACATTGCGGCCTTGTGTCAGCACCCAAGTCTAGTGCCTGGGGAGACAGGTGTCGCTCTTATCTTTGCGCCCGACAGACGACAAGCGTCCATTCTGCTGGAGTATATCAATGCGACGCTAACCAACTCGCCCCTCCTGTCGCAGCTGGTGACGAACCGCACCCAAGACACGCTGACCCTTTCCAATCACGTCGCCATCACAGTGCGCAGCTCCGACTTCAGGCGCATTCGTGGGTCAACGTTCATCGCAGTCGTTGCTGACGAGCTAGCCTTCCTGAGGACCGAGGAGGAAAGCAGCATGTCGGACAGCGAAGTTTTGGCTGCGGTGAGGCCAGGCTTGGCGACCACATCAGGGCCGCTGTTCTTGATCAGCTCTCCTTATGCAAAAAAAGGCGAGCTGTATCGCTCGTATCAGGAGAACTACAAGTCAGATGGCGACCCATCTATCTTGGTCGCGCACGGCACAAGTCGCGACTTCAACGCGACGCTTCCACAGTCTGTCGTCGACCGAGCCTTAGAACGCGATCACGCAGCCGCCAGTGCTGAGTACCTCGCAATTTTCAGGAGCGACATAGACAGCTTCGTTTCCCGCGATGTCGTAGAAGCTGCTGTGGTGCCTGGGCGCGATGAGTTGGCACCTGTGCCCGACGTTCGGTACGTCGCGTTTACGGACCCTGCTGGTGGCAGCGGCGGCGACAGCTTCACGCTCGCCATCGTGCACTGTGAAAAGCAGCGCGTGATCGTTGATTGTCTTAGAGAGCGTCACAGTCCCTTCCAGCCCGATGCAGTCGTCCAAGAATTTTCCGACACCCTCAAGTCGTACGGTCTGCATACGGTCAAGGGCGACAGGTACGCTTCTCTGTGGCCCAGGGAAAGGTTCGCTGCTCAAGGCATCGAGTACCGCGTAGCGGATATGAACAAGAGCGAATACTACCTCGCTTTTCTCCCAGTGTTGAACAGCGGCAGAGCCGAGTTGCTCGAAAACAAAAAGCTCATCCGTCAGTTATGCGCGCTCGAACGTCGCACAGCGCGTGGTGGTCGTGACTCGGTCGATCATCCTAACGGGCAGCACGACGACGTGGCGAACGCTGTCGCTGCCGCTGTGGTCACTGCTGTTCGTCGCAACGCCATCAAGGAAAGCCCCATCGTCGCGCCTGTAGTCGTCAGCAGCGGGATGCGTCAGTTTCCCGGAGGCATCACGCCCTCCGTGCACAGCATGTTCGTCACGCCCCAGTTCGTCAACCCAGCCAAAACATCGAGGTTTAATTAGCCATGAACAAGATCGAAAAGGCCCAACAAGTCCTTGCAGACCTGAACGCGCAGCGAGAAAAACTGGTCGCTAAAGGCCATGATCTGGAAGAAAGGCGTCAGGAAATCTCCTACGGCGCGCTTACGGGATCGAAGGCTGAACGCAAGAAGCTCGACGAGGTCAACGCTGAGGCACTTACCTACGAATATGAACTCAAGTCCATCGACGCTGCAATCGCCCAGGCAACAAAGCGTCTCGCGGCAGCGGATGCAGCTGAGGCACAGGCACAGGACAAGGACAACGCTAAGGGTCTGCGCGTTGTAGTCGATGCCTTCCTTAGTCACGCTATCGCGCTGGACGATGCGTTCGCGACTGTAGCCAAGGAAGGTATGGCGTTGGAAGAAACCTTGAAACAAATCCACTCACTGGGCTGCGCCTTTCCTTCTCGCGCGCAGCTCGATGCGCTGGGCGCGCGTGCATTGAAGACTGCTCTGATGTCCACACCGTGGAGACGAGAGTTCGAAATGATGTCGCCGGGTCAGCGCCAAAGTTTCACAGCTCTTGTGAGTCAATGGGTAGATCGCATCGAGGCCAACAGCATCTCCCCACGCATAGGTGCGCTGAAACTGGAAGAGGTCGCGTGAAACGTCTAACCGAAAAGGAAGAAGTTATGGACAAAACTGAAGAGCTAGAAGCCTTTGCAAAAAGGCACGGCATCATAAACGTCGCCAAGGCTATCATCGAAGAAGACAAGTTCGCCCAGGCCATCAGCGAGGCGGATTTCACCGCGATGATGATCGAGGCCGCTCGCGAATATCAGAAACCAGGCGAAAGCCCTGGGCAATCCTTCGCGCGTATGTTCTCCGCTGACACGACCGAAGGCCTGATGCTGCGCAAGGCTCATGCCGTCATTAAGCAAGCAGGCTTCCCCTCTGTGATCACTGCTGAGTCAACACAGATCAGCAAAGCGCGCGACAGCGAGTCAGTCTTCGACAAGCTGGGCGACAGCGAGTCGTCAGCATACGCCCAACTGATGGAAAAGGCGGAACAACTGCGAAAGTTCGAGCCTGAGCTGTCGAAGGACCAGGCGTTCGCCAAGGTTTACCAGGACCCGAAGTATTCAAGCTTGGCGCAAAGGGAGAGGAATGAAAACCGACCTGACCCGAGAACGGGAACGAATTATCCTATGCCAAGGAGGGGACACTGACGACTGCCAAGGGCGATGTGGTTTGCTGTGTCCCCACGTCGCTCTGGTTGGGCACAGCGAAAGTTAGGCACGCTGTGACGCGACAAGACGGTGAGTGTTGCGGCAAAAATAACCCCGTCAGCCGGTGCGGGGGCAGACGGACTCCTATCGCCCCCGGCGACCGGCAGCTTGCACCTGACTCGGGCGTGTGCTCATAAATCGCCCACCAGTGTTCCGCTTTTGGTAAAAGCGGACATTCGACCGACATCGCCCAATGACCGAGTCTGACCCTTCTCGGACCTCGGGACATGTCCGACTTGAGTCTCGCAAAGTGCGCCAAAGCGGACCCGATCAGGTCACTGTCACGATACGCGATTTATGAGTCTCCATGGAGTTAATCGCGTATCGCAAGTCCGATGCGCCTGTGCGCAAGCGGTAACGCCTGCCTACAATGCCTTGCAGCAAGGCCTCAGCGCTCGCCTGTGCGTCTTGGCTGTCGCGCCCCTAGGATGTGCCTTGACAGAACCCGAACTGTGCAAAATGTTGTCCTGGGCGTTGCCCTGATAGGACAGCGATGAAAAAACATCATAGTTTACGCGTTGAAATCGCTATAAACCACGCATGATTCATGCGTGGCCGTTGTGGAATGCGCGCCTGGAGGCCGGCCGGCGTGCGCTTGCGAGTGCGGGCGCGTTCATTTCCGCAGCCTTTTCTGCGGCCTAGCGGCCGCGCCAATCGCCGTTTCGCCGGCCGGCGGCGCGGAACCGCCGCTTGCGGCGGATGTTGGCCCTCCGGGATCACTGGACCGTCCGCGCGATCGCCTATGCCCAGCCCCGACAATCGTCCTCGTGGGCGGCTGCGCGCCGTCGCCGGGCGCTATCGCGAAGCCCGCCAATCCTTGCGCACGCCGACTTCTGTGCAGAGCCGGCGCGGCCTCGACTGGACGAACTTCTTCGTTGCCGACGTGCAAACCGGGTTCGGGACTTTTGTCGCCTTCTATCTGGCGCATCTCGGGTGGTCGCAGGGCAACGTCGGGCTCGCGCTGGCGATCGGCACGATCGCCGGCGTGTTGAGCCAAATCCCCGGCGGGGCGCTCGCCGATGCCGTCAAATGGAAGCGCGGTCTGGTCGGGCTCGGCATCGTCATGGTCGGAACGGCCGCGCTGATCCTTGCGCTCAAGCCGGATCTTCCCTGGGTCTTCCTCGCCGAGGTCCTGCAGGGTTCGACCGGTGGCGTCATCACGCCAGCCATTGCCGCCATCAGTCTCGGCCTGGTCGGCCGCCAGGCGATGTCGCTGCGAACCGGGCGAAACTATCGCTTTTCCGCAGGCGGCAATGCGCTCACCGCCGGCCTGATGGGCGTCGCCGGCACTTATCTGTCGGATCACGCCATCTTCTTCTCGGCCGCGGCGCTGTGCATTCCGGCCTTGATCGCGCTCAGCACCATCCGCGGCGAGGAGATCGACTACGCCAAGGCGCGCAACGCCGTCGCCGGCAAGAAGGCGGTGAGTTTCGTGCGCGCGCTCGATCTGGCGAAGAACCGCCGGCTCGTCCTCTTCGCCGGCTCGCTGATGCTCTTTCAGCTTGCGAACGCCTCGTTGCTGCCGTTGGTGGGCGAGAACCTGGCGAGATCGGACTCGAACGGAACACCGTTGTGGATGTCCGGCCTGATCGTGGCGCCCCAGATCGTGGTCGCGCTCCTGGCTCCGTGGGTCGGCTTCCACTCGGAGAAGCGGGGACGCCGGCCGCTCCTGCTGATCGGCTTCGCGATGGTGCCGATCCGCGCCGGTATCCTCGCCATCACAGCGTTCTATCCGTTCCTCCTGGCGGCGCAGATCCTCGATGGAATCAGCGGCGCCACCATTGGCGTGCTGACAGTCATCGTCCTCACCGACCTGACCGCGGGCACCGGCCGGTTCAACCTCGCCATCGGCGTCATCGGGGCGCTCAATGGTATTGCCGCAGCCATCAGCACCAGCACCACCGGATTCCTTTTTCAGCACTTTGGCGCCCACATCGGCTTTCTGCCGCTTGCCGTCGTTGGCGCCGCCGGCACCGGGCTGGTTTGGGTGTTCCTGTCGGAGACGAAGCCCAAGAAGTATGAGGATTGAGGGCTTCGCGCGCCGATCGCAACCGGTGCGGCGGCGTGTTTCTTGATCTGCGGTCAGTTGCGCGATTCAATGGCGACGATTTCTCGTCATCGGGCAAATCGAAACGTGTCTGCTCCGGATCCGAAGGTGGTGCTCGTCGCGCTGTTGCGTCTCGCTGGCCTCGACGAGACGATGCTCAGCGACATTGCGCTCACCGGCGCCGAGCCGGCGCTTCCCTCTTCGTTCGCGGTCGGCACCGCGGCGCAGGCGGCGATTGCGGCCACGGCGCTCGCCGCTGCACGGCTTTGGCGGCTGCGCGCGGGACGGCGGCAGCGCGTCAGCGTCGACATGCGCGACGCCGCGATCGAATTTCGCAGCGAGCGGTATCTGCGCGTCGAGGGGAAATATCCGGCTGACGATCCCGACCGGCTGAGCGGCCTCTATCGCTGCGGCGACGGCCGTTGGGTGCGGCTCCATACCAGCTTGCCGCATCATTACCGCGGCATGCTGGGGCTGCTGCGCAGCGCCGACGATCGTGCGGCGGTACAGCGCGCGCTCGACCACTGGGAAGGCGAGGCGCTCGAAGCCGCAGCCGCCGACGCCGGGCTCGTCGCTGCCGCGTGCCGTACGTTCGCCGAGTGGAATCGGCATCCGCAGGGCCGCGCGATCGCCGCGCTTCCGCTGTTGAGCATCGAGCAGATCGGCGATGCGCCGCCCGAAGCATTGTCCGCGGCAGAGCGGCCACTCGCCGGAATCAAAGTCCTGGACCTGACCCGCATCATTGCCGGTCCGGTGTGCGGCCGCACGCTCGCGGTGCATGGCGCCGACGTGCTGCTGGTGGGCGCATCGCACCTGCCGTCATTGCGGCCGCTCGTCATCGACACCGGCCGCGGGAAATTGTCGGCTTTCATCGATCTGCGTGAGGCGAGCGGGCGCGAGACGCTCGCGGCACTGGCCCGCGACGCCGACATTTTCGTGCAGGGCTACCGGCCCGGTGCCATCGCCGCGCTCGGCTTCGGCCCGGAGGAGGTGGCAAAGATTCGCCCCGGCATCGTCTATGTGTCGCTGTGCGCCTACGGCCGCCACGGACCCTGGGCGGCGCGTCGCGGCTTCGACTCGCTCGTGCAGACGGCAAGCGGCTTCAACGCCGCGGAAGCGGAGGCCTTCGGCGCCAGCGAGCTGAAGCCGCTGCCAGGGCAGGCGCTCGACCACGCCACCGGTTATCTGATGGCGTTCGCGGCCATGGCGGCGCTCATCCGCCGCGCCGAACGGGGCGGCTCGTGGCATGTGCGCGTCTCGCTGGCGCAGACCGCCTATTGGCTGCGTGGGCTCGGGCGCATCGACGGCATGGCTTGTACCGATCCGAAGTTTGACGACGTGCGCGACCGCTTGGAGGAGACGGCGTCCGGATTCGGCCGCCTCACGGCCGTGCGTCACGCCGCCGTCATGGACGAAACGCCGCCGCACTGGGCGCGGCCAAGCGTTCCCCTCGGCACTCATCCGGCCGCATGGCCGAACTGAGAAATCCTATCGGGAGCAGCGTTCGGCGAGAACCTCGGCGAACCGTCGCGCAAACATGTGCGCGTCGCCCGGCCATCGCGCTGACACGTAGTCGCCGTCGCGCACGACGAAGGCGGCGCGGCTGTCGTCCCAGGTGTCGCGCACCATGCCGCCGGCCTTGCGACGGTGGTCGGGAGCATCGGTAGGCACATCAAGGAAATCCTCGGGACGAGCAAGGGCGCGCGTCACTTCCTGCTGCACCGACATGTAGCCCGTGGGCTTGCCTGGCCCGTCATCGTAGGTGCGGTAGTAGTTCGAATCCCAGAAGCGAAAAATACGCCCGGCCGTCCATCCCTTGCGCTCGAGTGCCCAGGTGAGCGCGGTGGTCCGCCGGCCGAACAGGACCGAATGCCGGCCATCGGCGGCGTGGCTTCGTGCCGCGAGCAGGACGCCATGGCAGATAGCGGCGACCGGCAGGCCGGCCGCAAAAAATTCGCTGACAAGCTTCTGCAGAATTTCGCTCTCCAGATATTCGCGCATGCCCCGCGCGCGATGCCCGCCAGGCAGCAGCAGGCCGTCGAAATCCTCGCGACGCACGTCTCGCCAGGCGAGCGGCGCCTTGAACGCTGCATCCTGCTCCATCGCCGCGTAGGCCGCACGTGCCGGCGCGTTCGCCCGCAACAGCCGGCCGACGGCGGTCAAGCGCCTCAGGCCCGGTATAAAGCCCCAGAGGTCCAAGCCTTCGCCGGTCAGCATCAGGTCGTCGGCCCGCCCCATCCGCCCGTCGGGCGTCGCGAATACGACGGAATGGCCAATCCGTCGCAGCACGCTCCAACTGACCGCGACCTCCGTCGGATCGAAATCCCTGCTTGGGATGGGAATGAGGACGTTGGCCACCTTGACCTCGTTGCGCGTGCGGTTCGTCGCGGCCTTGCAGGCGCCTTGCTGCTGCGCCACATGAGGGGCGGCGAGGCCGACGATTCCATGCGTTCCAGGACAATGTCAAAGAGGATTGCCGCGAGACGACCCGCGGGCCGCGGCCCGGCGAGCGCGAAGACCACGCTCGGGGCGCTGCCGGAGTGGAATCTCGCCGACCTCTATTCGGGACTCGACGATCCGGCGGTAAGGCGCGATCTTGATCGCGCCGACGCGGAGTGCGTCGCCTTCGAGCAAGCCTACAAAGGCAAGCTCGCCGATCTGGCGCGCTCGGCGACGGCGGGCGCGTCGCTCGCCGAAGCGGTGCGCCGCTATGAGGCGATCGACGATGTCATGGGCCGGCTCGCGTCCTATTCCGGACTCGTCCACGCCGGCAACACCGTCGATCCCGCGATCACCAAATTCTACGGCGACGTACAGGAGCGGCTCACCGCCGCCTCGACGCACCTTCTGTTCTTCACGCTCGAACTCAACCGCGTCGACGACGCCTTGATCGAGGCGGCGACAGCCGATCCCGCGCTCGGCCATTATCGGCCGTGGCTCGAAGACGTGCGCCGTTACCGGCCATACCAGCTGGAAGACCGGGTGGAGCAGCTGTTTCACGAAAAATCCGTGACCGCGCATTCTGCCTGGAACCGGCTGTTCGACGCGACCATCGCCAATCTGCGCTTCAACGTTCTGGGAAAGTCGCTGGCCATCGAGCCTACGCTGAACCTGCTGCAGGACCGCTCGGCGGCGAAACGCAAAGCCGCCGCGCAAGCCTTGGCGGCGACCTTCAAGGACAATGTGCAGCAGTTCGCGCTGATCACCAATACGCTCGCCAAGGACAAGGAAATCTCCGACCGCTGGCGCGGCTTCGCCGACATTGCCGACGACCGCCATTTGTCGAACCGCGTCGAGCGGGAAGTGGTGGATGCACTGGTCGCCGCCGTGCGCGCCGCCTATCCGCGGCTCTCGCACCGCTACTACGCGCTCAAGGCACGATGGTTCGGCAAGAAGAGCCTGCCGCACTGGGACCGTAACGCGCCGCTCCCTCAGGTGCCGACACGCACCATCGCCTGGGACGAGGCCATGGAAACCGTGCTCACCGCCTACGGCGCCTTCTCGCCAAGGATGGCGGCGATCGCGGAGCGTTTCTTCGCCGAGCGCTGGATCGACGCGCCGGTGCGTCTGGGCAAGACGCCGGGCGCCTTCGCGCACCCGACCGTGCCGTCGGCGCACCCTTACGTGCTCATCAACTATCAGGGCAAGCCGCGCGACGTGATGACTCTCGCGCACGAACTCGGGCACGGCGTGCATCAGGTGCTCGCCGCGCCCAACGGCGCGCTCATGGCGCCGACGCCGCTCACCCTCGCCGAGACCGCGAGCGTGTTCGGCGAGATGCTGACTTTCAGAAAGCTCCTGGCCGCGACGACCGACCGCAAGCAGCGCAAGGCGATGCTCGCGGCCAAGGTCGAAGACATGATCAACACCGTGGTGCGGCAGATCGCGTTCTACACGTTCGAGCGCGCCCTCCACACCGAGCGCAAGAGCGGCGAACTGACCGCCGACCGTCTTGGCGAGCTGTGGCTGGAGGTGCAGCGCGAAAGCCTCGGCCCGGCGATCGACCTAAAACCCGGCTACGAGACGTTCTGGGCCTACATCCCGCATTTCGTGCACTCGCCGTTCTACGTCTACGCCTATGCGTTCGGCGACTGCCTGGTGAATTCGCTGTACGCGGTCTACGAGCGCGCCGATGAAGGCTTTGCCGAACGCTATCTCGCGATGCTCTCGGCCGGCGGCACCAAGCACTATTCCGAATTGCTCGCCCCCTTCGGCCTCGACGCGCGCGATCCCGCTTTCTGGCAGGGCGGCATCGGCATCATCGAGCGATTGATCGGGGAATTGGAGGCTTTGCAGGGATAGCGCTGCGCAGGTCGTCCCCGCAATCTGCAATTGCAGCGGCGTTGCGAGCAGCAGTTCCAAGCCTATCGCGCGCTCGGCTTTCACGCGGCTTGCCGGTTGTTCGATCGCAGCGACAGGTTCGCCCATCGCGACCCGCGGCAGAATCCGGATGTGCAGCCGCAAATCGAGCTGCTCGACAGGCCCTTCCCGCGCGCAGAGATCGGCGGGCCACACGGGCAGAAGCAGACCTTCGCCGATTGGCTGCAGGAAACCGCATCCCAGTGCCTCAGCCGGGTGGATGCGCGGGATTGGCCCTTACACGCAGCTGGTGTGAAAGGACTTGTTACCTGCCGGTAGCGGAAGTCCGCTGTTGAACATCGCGGCGGTCAATGTTATACGAATTGTAATACATCGAAAAGGATGTGTTCATGAAGCTCGAAGTCAAGCGCATTGGCAATTCCGACGGGTTCATTCTGCCCCGCGAACTCATGCAGCGCCTTGATATCAAACGAGGGCAATCCTTCCATGTCGTCGAACTCGCCGGCGGCGGGCTTCAACTCCTTCCGTACGACCCCGACTTTGCGGCGACAATGGAAGCGGCCGAGGAGATCATGGACGAATATCGCGATACCCTGGTGGCACTGGCTAAGTGATCGCAGCCGCGTATGGGGAAAGAGCCGATTTGGCTAATCTACGACCAGGTCATTGCGATTCATAGCCGCCAACTACGCCGGTTTGGGGGAGCCCCAGGCTTGCGCGACGAGGGGCTGCTGCGCTCCGCTATCGAGCGTCCACTGAACAAATGGCACTACGAGGGAACAGAATTGCCCGAGCTTGCCGCTGCAAACGCCTTCGGCTTGGCGAAGAACCAAGCCTTCGTCGATGGTAACAAACGCATTGCGTTCATGAGCATGATGACTTTCTTGCGCAAGAACAGCGTTAGATTTTTGCCCGATCCGGCTCACGCCACCAGGATCATCATATCGCTTGCTGCCGGTGAAGTGAGCGAAGAGAGCCTCGCCCGTTGGATTCGTGACAATTGGCCGAAAGCGTGATGGCAAATCGGGAAGAGACGGACCGCGAAAAGAACCGCTTCTCCGCCCGCGCCGCGCGCTATGCGCGAGTCGGCGCTGGAGTTGGCGGCGTGGCGGCGCGCTTTGCCGGCGCCCGGCTTCTCGGCTCCGGTCCGAACCGCGCCGGCGAGGCGTCGGCGCTCGCCGCTGCGCTCGGCAGTCTCAAAGGGCCGCTGATGAAGGTCGCCCAGCTCATTGCGACCATTCCGGATCTGCTGCCGCCGGAATACGCCGCCGAATTGCAGAAGCTGCAGAGCGAAGCCCCGCCCATGGGCTGGGCCTTCGTCAAGCGTCGCATGAACGCGGAGCTTGGCCCCGATTGGGAAAAGAAATTCCAAAACTTTGAGCACCGCCCCGCCGCGGCTGCTTCGCTCGGCCAGGTGCATCGTGCCCGCGCCTTGAGCGGGGAGGCGCTCGCCTGCAAGCTTCAGTATCCGGACATGCAGTCGGCAGTCGAGGCCGACCTGCAGCAGCTCGAATGGCTGCTCGCCATCCGCCGCCGCCTCGACACGGCAATCGACACCACCGAGATCGGCAAGGAGATCGGCGCGCGCGTGCGCGAGGAGCTCGACTACCGGCGTGAGGCGAGGCATGTCGCACTCTACCGCACGATGCTCGACGGCATCGACAACGTGCGCGTGCCGCGCGCCTGGCCCGAGCTGTCGAGCGGTCGGCTGCTCACGCTCGACTGGCTCGAGGGCAGCCGTATGCTCGCGCACAAGGACGATCCGCTCGCGGCGCGCAACGCGCTCGCGACCGCGATGTTCACGGCCTGGTGGTTTCCCTTCAGCCGCTTCGGGGTGATCCACGGCGATCCGCACCTCGGCAACTACACGGTGTTCGAGCAGGGCGGCGAGCCGGCGGGGATCAACCTGCTCGACTATGGCTGCGTCCGCATCTTTCCGCCGAAGTTCGTGCGCGGCGTCGTCGACCTCTATCACGGCCTCCTCCACGGCGACGACGAGCTCATCGTGCGCGCGTACGAGACCTGGGGCTTCCGCCGGCTCTCGCGCGATCTCATCGACACGCTCAACATCTGGGCGCGGTTCATCTACGCGCCGCTGCTCGATGACCGGGTGCGCACCATAGCCGACGGGGTCGCGCCCGCGGAATACGGGCGCCGGGAGGCCTTCCGGGTGCACCGCGCGTTGAAGCAGAAGGGGCCGGTCACGGTGCCCCGCGAGTTCGTGTTCATGGACCGCGCCGCGATCGGGCTCGGCGCCGTGTTCTTGCATCTGCGCGCCGAACTTAATTTCTATCGCCTGTTCAACGAGGCGATCGAGCATTTTTCGCTGGAGCGCGTCGCCAAGAGGCAGGCGGGCGCGCTCGCGGCGGCGGGGC
Organism: uncultured Alphaproteobacteria bacterium; assembly: GCA_963833665.1. Taxonomy (GTDB): domain Bacteria; phylum Pseudomonadota; class Alphaproteobacteria; order Rhizobiales; family Xanthobacteraceae; genus BOG-931. The sequence continues at coordinate 74,919 of CAWHZA010000003.1, forward strand.
TGTAGGTCGTGGGGTGTCAAGCGAAATGAGCTGAAACTCTGAACGGCGGCGAATCGTTGACAGGCCGGTCGAATATTCCCCGCTCGTTGCCGCGACCGCAGGAATTGACGCCGCGTGCGAAAGATGAACCAGGTCCCGCTGCGCGAACGAGCGGAATCGCAATTGATCATTTATGTGACGGAAGGCGCCATGGCGAAGATTTGGACGCGTAAATCAATTGCGGCGCTCGAGGCCGAAGCTGCCGAGCCGGAGGTGCAGGCGCTGACCACCCACGACGGCGTGCCGCTCAAGCGCACCCTCTCCGCCGTCAACCTCGTCTCGCTCGGCATCGGCGCGATCATCGGCGCCGGCATCTTCGTGCTCACAGGGCATGCCGCCGCCGTGAATGCCGGTCCGGCGATCACCTTGTCGTTTGTGCTGGGCGCCTTTGCCTGCGCTTTCGCTGGCCTGTGCTACGCGGAAATGGCTTCCACCGTGCCGATCGCCGGCAGCGCCTACACCTATGCCTATGCCACGTTGGGCGAGTTCATCGCCTGGATCATCGGCTGGGATCTGATCCTCGAATACGCGCTCGGCGCCACCACGGTGGCGATCGGCTGGTCCGGCTATGTGGTGAGCTTCCTCAAGGGTTTCGGCATCGTGATGCCGCCGGCCTTCGCCGTCGCCCCGTTCGCCTACGATGCCGGCGACCGCGTCTGGCACGCCACCGGCGCGATCATCAACCTGCCGGCGATGGTGGTGGTCGTCGGCATCTCCGCGCTGCTCGTCGTCGGTGTGCGTGAATCGGCGCGGGTCAACAATTTCATTGTCGCGATCAAGCTCGCAATCGTCGTGCTGTTCATCGCGGTGGTCGCGTCTCACGTCAGCACCGAAAATTGGGTGACGGCGGGCAATCCTTCCGGCAGCTTCATTCCGCCGAATATCGGTCCCGGACAATTCGGCATCGGCGGTGTGGTGCGCGGCGCCGCTGTCGTGTTCTTCGCCTATATCGGCTTCGATGCGGTTTCGACAGCGGCGCAGGAAGCGAAGAACCCGAAGCGCGACATGCCGATCGGGATTCTCGGTTCGCTCGTGATCTGCACCGTGCTCTACGTGGCCGTCGGCTTCGTGCTCACCGGGATCGTGGCCTATGACAAGCTCAACGTGTCGGATCCGATCGCGGTGGGCATCGATGCGGTCGGGCTCAGCTTGCTGTCGCCGATCATCAAATTCGGCATTGTTCTCGGCCTGACCTCTGTCATCCTGGTCATGCTGCTCGGGCAGTCGCGCGTCTTCTATTCGATGGCGCGCGACGGTCTGCTGCCGCCGGTCGCCGCCCGGGTGCACCCGCGATTTCGCACGCCGTACGTGACCACGATCGTGACCGGCACCTGGTGATGATCCTCGCCGCGTTCTTCCTGCCGATCGGCCTCGTCGGCGAACTGGTCAGCATCGGCACCCTGTTTGCCTTCGCCATCGTCTGCCTCGGCGTACTCATCCTGGCGCATCAGGGAGCCCGGCCTGCCGCGCGCGTTTCGGACGCCGGCGG
>CAWHZA010000004.1:0-50000 GCA_963833665.1 uncultured Alphaproteobacteria bacterium
AGGCGTCAGGGCGGCAACGTCTGCAGGCTCGCGGCGGCGCGCACGCGCGCGATCGCGGCATTGAGTTCGCCGCCGAAAATGAAAATCCAGGCACTGTAGTAGAGAAACACCAGCGCGATCATCGCGGAGGCGAGGCCGGCATAGTAGGTCACGTAGGTATAGGCGAAGCCGGAAAGATAGCGGCCGAAGGCGATGCCGCAGGCGAGCCAGAGCACCAGCGTCGCGGCGATGCCCGGCCAGATGCCGCCGAGCGTCCGCTGCCCGTACGGCAGCCACATATGCAGGATGGTGAGCGCCACGGCGAGCACGATGCCGCCGACGCCGAAACGCGCAACATTGTAGTGGGCTTCGAGCGGCTGGATCCAAGGCACATAGGCCACGGCGGCCTTGAAGATCAGCGGCCCGAGGACGACCACGAACGCCAGCACCAGCAGCGCTACCGCGCTGACCAGCACATAGCCGATCGACTCGAGCCGCAGCAGCCACCAGCTGCGCTCCTCGTCGAGCCCATAGGCGCGGTTGAGACCGATGCGCAGGCTCTCGATGCCGCTCGAGGCGAAATAGACCGCGAACACGGCGCCCAACGTAAGCACGCCGCCATGCGCGCCCGTGAGCACGCGTTGAATCTCGTTGGCGATCGGGTCCGCCACTTCCGGCGGCCAGGCGGCGACGATGAGGCTTGCGACCTCATTGGCGAGATTGTTGGAGCCGATGAAGCCCGCAATGCCCGTCACCACGATGAGGAACGGGAACATCGCCATCAAGACCGAGAGTGCGATATGGCTCGCGATCGCCCAGCCGTCGTCGCTGTTGAAGCGGTAGAACGCGTCCCTGAAGACGCGGTAGCACAGGCGGACGGTGTCCAAGGCTCCCCTCCACGCGGCGCCGAGCCCATCAGATAGGGCATTCCGCGGCCGGGGCGAAGCCCGCGCTTGGGGAAATGGATTCGTACGGCTTGCGGCCGGACCGCTGGAGCGACAGCCGGACCGGCGGCTGAGCCTTGTGCCGGGTTGCTGCCCTCATGCCCGCCGCGTGTGCCGCAAGGCTCGCGCGTTCAGAGCGCGCCGACCCCGAGTTTGTCCGGCATGCTGGCGACCACCCACTGGAATCCGCGCGAGAACAGTCCGGCGGCGATGACGAAGGCGAGCAGCGTGAACAGCGTCAACGCCATCGTCCAGAACGCGGCGGCGATGCGGCCGAGCGCGTCCCAGGCGCGTATCGCCACGATGACGAGAATGGCGGCCAGCACGGCGAGGACGGCGATGCCGACGGCGAGCTTCCAGCCCGGCAGGTCTCCCCACGCCATGCCGAACAGCGCCGCGATCTGCGTCCACGACCAGACCCACAGCGCCGCCGCGGTATTGAGCACCCAGGCCATCGCTTCCAGGATGAGCTTCGTCAATTGATGTACCGCGTTGTTCATGGCTCTTCCCTCCGCGCCTTCGCCCAGGCTCGCTCGCTTCGCCGCGCGCGAGGACGGTTTGGAGAATCCGCGAGCGCGCCGCTTGTTCCTTGTTACACGTCGACCACCGCGCTTCTTCTGAAGGAAACGCAGCGATATTTCGTCGGATTCGCGTCAAATGCGATGGGCCGGGCTCCGACGTGCCCGGCGCGGCAGGGGATTGTCCAAGCTGTGCCGCGGCGTGAAAGCGCCCGCGCGGACGCACGAGCGGCTAGGGAGCCGATGAAACCGCATCCGGGCGAACCGCGGCCCGCTTGTGCCTTTCCTTCACGTCCGCGATCTTGTCGAGCATCTCCTTGAGCGCGTCGATCGCCGCCTTCTCCTGCGCGTTGAGCGGCGCCGCGGATGGAAATGGGCGATCAGCACGGCGAGGGCATCGCCGATTCGGCCAAGCTGCTTGCCGTAGGTGGCGACGTCGGAGAGCACGTCAGCCTTGACCGCGGGATCGCCCGACTGGCCGTTGATGTTGACGAGCCCAAGCTGGCCGCCGGTCATGAACGCGGTGAACGGATTGATTGACTGGACGACATCGCCCGACAAGGGAAGCTTGAATACGGGCATGCGCGGCTCCCCGCTCCTTCACCTCGCCGGCGCGGCCGTGTAGCGGCGGCGGCGGGGCGTGAGGAGAGAGGAATCGTAGCCCGGATGGAGCGCAGCGAAATCCGGGGCGGGACTGCAGGCTGAAACGCCGATCCCGGATTGCGCTTCGCTCCATCCGGGCTGCGGTCTGGTCGTCATTGCCGGGCCTGATCCGGCAATCCATGCGGCAGTCCCGCCTGACGCGTATTGGCGGTGAGGTAGGGCCGAGCGAGATCGCAGCATGGATACGCGGGTCAAGCCCGCGCACGCTTCGCTTTGCCCACTCTACGCTTGCTATATATTCGGGGGACCGCCGACATCCTGGACTGGACGTCCTATGAACGCCCCTCTCTCCACCCACCCGACGCCGCCCTACAGGCACACGCCGCTGTTCCCCCTCGGGAAGGACCAAGCGCCCTATCGCAAGCTCTCCGCCGACGGGTTGGGCGTCGAACGTGCGCTGGGCGAAGAGGTGCTGGTCGTGTCGCGCGAGGCGCTGCGCGTGCTCGCCGAGGCGGCATTCACTGACATCAATCACCTCCTGCGTCCCGCGCATCTTGCGAGCCTCAAGGCGATCGTCGAGGACCCGGAAGCCTCCGACAACGACAAGTTCGTCGCCTACGATTTCTTGAAGAACGCGAACATCGCGGCGGGCGGCGTGCTGCCGATGTGCCAGGACACCGGCACCGCGATCATCATGGGCAAGAAGGGCCGGCTCATTTGGACCGACGGCGACGACGAGGCGGCGCTCGCCGAGGGCGCACGCGACGCGTATCTGAAGCGCAACCTGCGCTATTCGCAGCTCGCGCCCATCTCCATGTTCGAAGAGAAGAACACGCGCTCGAACATGCCGGCGCAGGTGGAAATTTACTCCGAAGGTGCGGGCGAGGCCGACGCCGCGTACAAGTTTTTGTTCATCGCCAAGGGTGGCGGCTCGGCGAACAAATCGTTCCTGTTCCAGGCAACGCCGTCGATCCTCTCGCGCGAGCGCATGCTCGCCTTCCTCAAGGAGAAGGTGCTGACGCTCGGCACGGCGGCGTGCCCGCCTTACCATCTCGCCATCGTCATCGGCGGCACCTCGGCCGAGCTGACGATGAAGACGGTCAAGCTCGCCTCCTGCCGATATTACGACGCGCTCCCTGAGCGCGGCTCCGAGGACGGCCACGCCTTCCGCGACCGCGAGATGGAGCGCGAGATCCACACGATGACGCAGGCGCTCGGCGTCGGCGCGCAGTTCGGCGGCAAGTATTTCTGCCACGACGTGCGCGTGATCCGGCTGCCGCGCCACGGTGCATCGCTGCCGATCGGGCTCGGCGTGTCGTGCGCGGCCGACCGCCAGGCGCTGGGCAAGATCACGCGCGACGGCGTGTTCCTGGAAGAGCTCGAGCACAACCCGGCGAAGTATCTGCCCGAGGTCGATACGCAGAAACTCGGCGGCGCGGTGGTGCAGATCGACCTCAACCGGCCGATGCAGGAGATCTTGGCGCAGCTCACGAAATATCCGATCAAGACGCGCCTTTCGCTCTCCGGCACCATGATCGTTGCGCGCGACGCCGCCCACGCCAAGCTGCGCGAGCGACTGGAGAAAGGGACGGGGCTCCCCGATTATTTCAAGAACCATCCGGTCTACTACGCCGGCCCGGCGAAGACGCCGGAAGGCTATGCCTCGGGCGCGTTCGGCCCGACCACGGCCGGGCGCATGGATTCCTTCGTCGAGGATTTTCAGGCCGCAGGCGGCTCGCTGGTGATGCTGGCGAAGGGCAATCGCGCTGCCGCGGTGCGCGAAGCCTGCAGGAAGCACGGCGGCTTTTATCTCGCCTCGATCGGCGGCGCCGCGGCAAACCTCGCCGAGCACTGCATCAAGAAGGTCGAGTGCGTCGAATATCCGGAGCTCGGCATGGAGGCGATCTGGCGCATCGAGGTGGTCGACTTTCCCGCCTTCATCGTCGTCGACGACAAAGGCAACGATTTTTTCCAGGAATTGAATCTGGGGTGACACCAGTCGCCTCTCTGCAGAAGCAGATCGCCAGACACTTTCGAGAACCTTCATGCAACAAAAGGCACAGCCGCGCGGCCCGCTGGTCTGGCGCGACATGGATCAGCAGGCGCTCGATCGCGCCTACGATCAGGGGGTCTATGCGCCGAACCGTGATCAGGTGCTTGGGCGCATCGCCGCCGCGAGCGAGCGAGCGCGAAAAACCCTCGGCGCGCCGCAGCGCGTAGCCTACGGGCCGAGCGAGCAGGAGCGCCTCGATATCTACCGAGCTGCCGCGCCTGCCCGTTCCCCTGCCGCGCGCGGAAGTGCGAAGGATCGCGGTGCGCCAGTGGGTGCGCCAGTGAATGTCTTCGTCCATGGCGGCGCCTGGCGCGGCAGCAGCGCTGCGGAAAACGCCTTCGCGGCCGAGGCGCTCGTGGGTGCCGGCGCTCATGCCGTTATCATCGACTTCGTCAATGTCGATCAGGCGGGGGGCGATCTGACCCCGATATGTCGGCAGGTCAGCCGCGCGCTCGCCTGGGTGTGGCGCAACGCCGAAAGCTTCGGCGGCGACCCCGACCGGCTGTTTGTTTCGGCGCACTCGTCCGGTGCGCATCTCGCCGCCTGTGCGCTGACGGCCGGCTGGCGCGAGGAAGGTTTGCCGCGGAGCTTCTGCAAGGGCGTGCTGCTTATCGGCGGCATGTACGACCTGGCGCCGGTGCGGCTCTCCAGCCGTTCGACTTATGTAGCGTTCACCGACGCCATGGAACAAAGCTTGAGCCCGATCCGCCATGTCGAAGAACTCACAGCGCCGCTCATCCTGGCCCACGGCACCGTCGAGTCGCCCGAATTCCAGCGACAGACGCACGACTTCTTCGCTGCGGTGACGGCGGCGGGCAAGCCGGCCGAGCTCATCGTCGGCGAGGGCTACAACCACTTCGATCTGTTCGAAACGCTCGCCAATCCCTACGGCATCCTCGGTCGTGCGAGGCTGCGGCAGATGGGCCTTGGAGCTCGTTGCTGACGGGGTCGGGAGGGCAAGAGCAGCCTAACGAGTCCGGCCGTGACGAAACCGACAGCGCCAAACCAGACGCCGCCCGCCCTGGACAGCAAGGAGGCCGCGGATCAGGCGGCTTCGGCGCTCTTCTGCGGCCTTTGGCGCATCGAAGTGCGGATAAGCTCGGTGCCGCAGCTGCGGCACGCATAGATCGTGTCTTCGACTTCAGCGGCCACCAGGCGGCGGGTGTGAAACACCATCCGCCCCGCGCATGCCGGGCAGGGCATCATCAGCGAGGGCAAACTTGACGGCGGTGCGACCGTTTGATGACGCATGGGTTACCCGGCCATTTAGATTTTATTAACTTCCCGAGTCTTCGCAGCGGAGTCAACGATTTTTGTGCGATGCACACAGGAGACGCTGCATTGCCATAAGTGCATAGCCGGAAAAAAGTTTCATAGACTTTCGGCCGATGGCGGCCGCCTCGGAACCGCAGCGCGGGCGGCAGCCCATCAGGACTAAGCGGTCGCCAGCGCCGAGATGCAGGCGATGCCGAGGCTCGCCAGACTGGTGCGGGTCAGGGCGGTCGAGCCGTTCAGGTCGATGGCGCGGCAGGCGTCCTCGATGACGAAAACAGTAAAGCCTTCACGCCGTGCGTCTTCGGCCGAGTAGCGTACGCAAAAATCGAAAGCGAGGCCGGCCAGAAACACCCGGGAGACGCCGCGCTCGTGCAAATAGCCGACGAGCCCGGTCGGCGTCTTGTGGTCATTCTCATAGAATGCCGAATAGGAATCGATCATGCGCTCCATGCCCTTGCGCAGCACCAGGGCGGCGTGCGGGATTTGCAGCGCGGGGTGAAATGCGGCGCCCGGTGTTCCTTGCACGCAATGATCGGGCCACAACACCTGCGGGCCATAGGGTGCGGCGACGGTCTCGAAAGGATTTTTTCCCCGGTGCGTGGACGCGAAAGAGAAGTGGCCGGATGGGTGCCAGTCCTGCGTCAGCACCACACTGTGGAATCGCGCGGCGAGGCGGTTGACGATCGGCACGATCTCGTCTCCGCGCGGAACGGCAAGCGCGCCGCCGGGGCAAAAATCCTTCTGCACGTCGACGACGATGAGGACGTCGTTGCCGTCGATGGTCGCGGCTTCGCTCATTTCGGGCTCACGTCGTGCGCGACCTGCGTTGGCGCGCTCCTTTTTCACGATCTCGACCGTGCCGCCTGCATTTCCAGCCGGCGGTCGACCTGCGCCGCAAGCTCCTTGAGTTCGTCGGCTACCTCGACCGCATAGGTCGTGCCCGGCTCGAGGCGGCGCAAGGGCTCGGGGAGCCGTTCAAGCTCGCGCTTGGCGTTTTGCCTGATGGCATCGAGCGATGGCGGCAGCCGCAGGCGACGGCCGTTCTGCATCACGAGCTCGATGAGCGGAGTGTCGCCCCTCTTCGGTACGCTCGAGCCTGCCCCAGGGCGCGGAGCCGCGGCGGTATCCAGCGTCAGCCGGTCGCCAGCCATGCGGCCGTCCGCTCCGTAACGCCGCCACACCTGCTTGCGGCCCGGCCATGTCGCCTTGTTCGCCGAGCGCTTGCGACGTGGTGCGCCGGCGTATTCCTGAAGCTTGTAGACGCAATCGAGCACCGGCGCGTCCGAGGAGGTCGTCAAGGTGGTGCCGACGCCGAACCCGTCGATCGGCGCCTGCACCCGGACAAACTCCGCGATCGCGTCCTCGTCGAGACCGCCGCTCGCAAAGATCGTCACGTCTGCAAGCCCGCCAGCGTCGAGGATGCCGCGGACGCTGCGCGACAGCGCGACGAGGTCGCCGCTGTCGAGGCGAACGCCGCGAATCGCTATTCCGGCAGCCTTGAGCCGCGGCGCCAGCGCCACGACCTTCCGCGCGGCCGCCTCGCTATCGTAGGTGTCGAGCAGCAGCACGAGATTGTCCGGGCGCGACCGCGCGAACGCGGCGAACGCTGCGCTCTCGTCGTCGAAAGTCTCGATGAAGGAGTGCGCCATGGTGCCGTAGAGCGGGATGCCAAAATCTTTACCGGCGAGCACGGTGGCGGTCCCGGCGAAGCCGGCGACGTAGCTCGCCCGCGCCGCCATGAGCCCGGCCTCGGCACCGTGGCCCCGGCGGAACCCGAAATCGACGAGAATCTTGCCCGGGCCGGCCAGCACCACGCGTGCCGCCTTCGACGCGATCAGCGATTGGAAATGCAGGATGTTGATGAGGCGGGATTCGACGAGTTGCGCCTGCGGCAGCGGCGCGGTCACCCGCAGGATCGGCTCATTGGCAAAGAAAACCGTGCCCTCGGGCACCGCATGCACATCGCCGGTGAAGCGAAACTCGCGCAGGTAGTCGAGCAGATTCCTGCCGAACCGGGCGGTGGTCTCGAGCCATTCGAGTTCCGCCGCCGAGAAGCGAAGGTTTTCGAGGTAGTCGAGCGCCTGCTCGAGGCCGGCCGCAAGGAGAAAGCCGCGGCGGGCGGGCAAGCTGCGGACGAAGAATTCGAAAACGGCGGTTTTCGTCTCGCCGTGATCCAGGTAGGCCTGCATCATGTTGATCTGATAAAGGTCGGTCAGCAATGCGCTCGCGCGCTCCGTATTCATCGGCTGTCCCTGGTTCGGGCCGGAGTCCGCTGCGAATAGCGCACGGCACCGGGCCGGCGGCAACTGGCGCCTGTTCCCGCGGGCGGGGTTCCACCGGTTCCCGCCGCTCTCGGCAAACACGGAACCGGGTGTCCGCGTAAACCCCCGAGTTCAATCACTTTTTATTGCGAGTTTAACTTGCCCCTCCCCCCGAATTGGAGCTATGTAGCGCTGTTCGCCGGCCACTGGGGGACTACAAAGAAGGTGGCGGCGCGCAAGCCTGCAAGGGGGTGGGTTTAGTCGTTCACGCTCGATGAGGGGCGTGGCGGGGAGCGTGCAATGGCTTACGCGTCCGCAGAAGGCGGCGGCGGCTACGGCGTCGATGCGTCTATAATCCACTTCGATCCGGCTCACGCCGATCACATCAGGGTGCCCGACGCGGAACTGTTGTTTCGCGGTGAGTACCAGCGTTTGGGCCCCGATCTCGTCGTAACCGGGCCCGACGGCCGCCATCACATCATCCCGGGATATTTTTCGAGCGAGAAACACCCGGCGCTGGTAGCGCCGAACGGCGCCAGTCTTACTCCCGACGTCGTCGATCTCCTCGCCGGATCGCCGACGCCCGGGCAGTACGCGCAGGCGCAGCCGACCACACCCGCCAACTCCATCGGCAAGGTCGAAAAGGTCATCGGCAGCGTCACCGTCGTCCGCAACGGCGTTGCCGTCGCGCTTCACGTCGGCGACGCGGTCTACAAGAGCGACGTCGTGCAGACCGGGGCCAACTCCTCGGTCGGCATCGGCTTCCCCGACGGCACCGCGCTCAACCTTGTCGCCAACACGCGCATGGCTCTCAACGACTATTCGTTCGACGCCAGCGGCACGTCGAACAGCGCGCTGTTCACGCTGGTCGAGGGCACCTTCGCCTTCGTCGCCGGCAAGGTCGCCCATGACGGCAATATGAAAGTCGCCACGCCGGTGGCGACGATGGGCATCCGCGGCACCACCGTTTATTTCGCGAGCGTGACCTCATCGCTTGGCGAGGTGCAGTACCTGGCGCAATTGTTCGCCGACTACCAGACCGGTCATGTCGGCGCGGTCGAATGGTTCGACAACAACCCCGCCTCACCGACCTACGGCCAATTGATCGACACCATCACGGACACCGGTTACGCGCATTATTTCACGCCGCGTCTCGGTCAGTCGCCGCTCGTCAATGTGCAGCCGGCGACGGCTTCGCAGCTTCAGAACGATATCATCAGCGCTCTCTCCCACCTGATCGACCTTATCAACAACGGCAACCAGTCGACGACGCCCAACTCCGGCAGCTCGACATTGCCGGACATCGACGTGCCGCATGTGTTTCAGCCGAACGGCGGCAACAACCCCGGCCCGTTCACGTTCAACTTCGTGGTCCCGGGTCTGACCGCTCCGAATCTTCATCACGGTGGTCCCCCTCCAGACCACGACGCAAATCCTGACGTCACTGCCGTCCTCCAATGAGACGCAGTCGAACCCGTTGCCGCCGCCTCCGGGCACCATCGTCTGGACGTCCAGTGAATCCGGTCCATGGAACACCGGCGGCAACTGGAACAGCGGCAACGTTCCAGGACAGATCAACAACGTCGAGATAGATCAGCGGGTCGCCGGCAAGCCGCTCACAGTGACCGTCGCCGACTCGGAGGCCGCCAACAACCTGGTGATCGGCCGCGGGGTTATTCTCCACATCGATAGCGGCGGCTTCCTCTTCGTCGCCAACGGACTCGACGATTTCGGGGTGGTCCAAGTCGGCAGCGGCGACCCGCCGAAGCTCACGGTCAACGGCCCGGTGACGGTCGAGTCCGGCGCGCAGATCGAGGCGTTGGGAGAGGGCACGCAGATCCAACTCTCGAATGTCACGCTGTCGAATCTGGGGACTATCGAAGCCGCCAACCTTGCAACCATCACCATCGACCTCAAGGGCGACAGCACCAACGCCGGTGTGATCGAAGGGTTCAACGGCGGAGTGATTACGCTAAACGGGAACGGCCACGGTTTCACCAATCAAATCTTGATCGAGGCGTTCGGAGAGGGCACGCAGATCCAACTCTCCGATATCACGCTGTCGAATCTGGGGACGATCGAGGCTGAGGCTCTTGCAACCATCACCATCGACCTCAAGGGCGACAGCACCAACGCCGGCGTGATCGAAGGGTTCAACGGCGGAGTGATCACGCTAAACGGGAACGGCCACGGTTTCACCAATCAATTCTTGATCGAAGCACTCGATGGCGGCGGCATCTCGATCGTCGGTGACGTGACCAATTTGGCCGGCGCCAGTATCGAGGCGATCGGGCCCAACGCGTTCATCGATGTTTCCAACGGCACGGTCGACAATCAGGGCGGCGCCCGCATCGAGGCGAGTCATCGCGGCTCGATTACGTTCGACAGCGAGACCGTCACCAACGAGTCCGGCGCCAAGATCGAGGCGAAGGATCTCGGCACGATCACGTTCGACGTCGGCAGCGTTACGAATGACGCCAAGATCGAAGCCAAGCACTACGGCTCGATCACTTTCGAGGGCCCGGTTTTTGTAAAAAACAATTCCGACGGCAGGATCGAGGCAACAAAGTACGGCGGCATCACTCTCGATGGCGGCGACGGCAGCCACGCCGGCGCCAGCGGTGAAAACGACGGCGGCACGATCATCGCGAAGGATCACGGCACCGTCACGTTCGAGAACATCGGTTTCACGAACCAGGATGGGGGCACAATCGAAGCGAAAGATGCCGGGACGGTCATCATCAAAAGCGCCCCCGGCGCCCCGGCAATCTTCAACGACGAAGGCACGATCGAAGCCGTCGGCTTGGGTTCGACTATACAGATCATCGACAACGCCACGGTGCACGGCGGCGCGCTCAACGTGGACGGCGGCGCGCTTTTCGTCGACGCCAGTTCCACTCTCGCGGGTTCGGTGAATGTCGGCATCGGCGGCGGCGGGTTCGCCGATTTCGCCGACGTCATCAACGCGAACGGCGCTGCCGTCAGCGTCGCGTTCACGGGCATGGGCACGCTCGAGCTCGATCAGCAGCCCGCCGCGCCGATCACGGTGACCGGTTTCGGCCTTGGCGACGTTTTCGACCTCACCAATATTCCGCAGGGCAACGTAACATTCTCGCCGTCCGATGGCTCGCTGACGATCACCGAGAACGGGACGCCCGTGCTGACGTTGGAGGGCGACTACTCCACGGCCGATTTCACGCTCGAGCCTGACGCCTTTGGCGGCACCGAGGTGTTCTTCGGCAACGACGTTTGGACCAACACTGCGGGCGGCAATTGGAACCACGAGTCGAACTGGAGCCACGGTGTTCCGGAGGCGTGGTCGACCGACGCCGTCATCGGGTTGAGCGGCGTATATACGGTGACGATCTCCCAATCGGACGAGACGGACAGGGCGAATTCGCTGGCGATCACCGATCGCGGCGCTACCTTGACCGGCTCCGGCACGTTGTCGATCGCTACGACGCTCGACAACGCCGGCATCATCGATGCGACCGGCTGCAATTTCCTCCACATCGAGACGAATACGCTGATCAACGAGTACAGCGGCGTCATCGCCGCGCTCAACGGCGGCGATCTCACCATCACCGACCAGACTGATAGCGCCAACTACGGGCTGATCAAAGCGGCCAACGGCGGCTCGCTTACCATCGAGAACGACGGCACCGCGACCAACTACGGTGTCATCCAAGCCGTTAACGACGGAACGATCGTCTTCGACAACAACCAAAGCGACGCGAACCGCGGAGAGATGAAGGCCGCCGACGGTGGATCGATCACCATCAACGTGGCCCTCAGCGAAGATACCGATGGCGGCAATTTCGGCAAGATGGCGGCCGTGGCCGGCGGCACGTTCTCCGTCGTCGGCGATATGTTCAATGCGGCGGGCGCGACGATCAAGGCGGTCGGCGAGGGTTCGCAGTTCACGTTCTCGAACGCCGATTACGAAGGCGACGATCCTACCTTGGTCGGCAACGCCGGCACCATCTTGGCCGCGGACCATGGCGGCGTATCGTTCTGTGGGGTGGGCGTCGGCAACCACGACGGCGGCGCGATCGTGGCGACGGGCTACGGCACGGTCGCGTTCAAATTCGGCGCCGTGCATAATGCCGCGGGCGGCGTGATCGCGGCGGAAGACCACGGCACGGTCACGTTCGAAGACGTAAACAACGATGGCGGCCTCAACAACCTGGGCACGGTCGAGGCGCTCGGCTGGGGCTCGCAGGTCTCGATCCAGCATTCTACCGTCACCAACGGCACGCTGACGGCCGACGGCGGCACGCTCTTCATCGGCGGCAATTCGATCCTCAGCAACGTCGCCATCGTGATCGAAGACCGCGGGATTGCCGAGTTCGGCGACGCCCTCGATCAGGGCATCACCTTCAACGGCGACGGCACGCTCGTGCTGGACCAGGCGCCGGGCGAAGGCGCCACGGTGACAAACTTCGCGGCCAACGGCGCCAACGACGTGCTCGACTTTACCAATATCGCCTGGGCGGACGGACCGACGCCTTCGTGGTTGGAGAATGAGCAACAGACTGCCGGCAGCTTGACGATCACGTACCAGACCGTCGACGGCAATATGACGCAGAGCCACTCGGAAAGCCTCACTCTCAACGGCAATTACGCCCAGAACGGGTTCACGTTGCTGAGCGACCCTTGGGGCGGCACCGAGGTAGTGTACGGAGTCCGGCAGGCCTGGACCGGTGGCACGTCAGTCCAGTGGAACACGGCGTCGAACTGGAGCAACGGCGTCGTGCCGGGCACGACGGACACGGCGATCATCGACAACGTGGGGCACCAGCCGGTCACTATCGGCGACGCCGAACAGGTCGCCAATCTCGTCATCGACTCGGACGCGACCCTCGAGATCGCCAACGGCGGCGGACGCACGGTGACGAATGCGCTCGACGACGCCGGGACAATCGACGTCAACGCCACCGGTTTCGATCCGACCCTGGTCATGTACGGTCCGGTGCGCGTGGAGGCTGGCGCCGGGATCGACGCCGACGGCACCTTCGCATCGGTCACCTTCTTCAAGGATCAGGTGGGCAACGCCGGCGACATCAGCGCCAACAACCAGGGTACGGTGTTTTTCGAGGGCTCCGTGGTCTTCAACCAGGACGGCGGCGTGATCGAGGCTGCGACTCTCAGCACCGTCACCTTCGACAATGCCACGATCGCCAATCAGGGCGGCGCGACGATCGAGGCGAACGGCGGCCAGGTGCTGTTCGATCACTCGACGATCACCAACGACGAGTCACACCACGTCGGCCTGATCGAGGCCTCTGCCGGCGGCACGGTATCGTTCATCGACAGCTCCGTCGCCGGCAGCGACGGTTCCATCCAGGCCGACGCAGAGTCCGTGGTTAAGCTTGCCGGGTCGACGATCGACGGCGGCGAGATCGGCGGCGCGGGTACGCTCGAGGTCGCCGGTTCGAGCGTGCTCAAAGGCTCCGCCGAAGTTGCCATCGGGCAAATCAATGTCGAGGACGGCAACACGCTCACGCTCGACCATGTCTCGATTGACGGCAGCACCATCAACCTCGGGCACGCCGCCACCGGGCAAGGCCCGTCGTTCACGGAAATTTCCGTACCCGACGTCCACGCCATCGGGCCGAGCATCAGCGCCAACGGCGAGTTCGTCGCCTTCATCGCTTCGACCACCCTGCCCGGACAGGACCACGGCGACGTGGAAAACGTCGCCGTCGAGCTCTATGACGCGGCGACCGGAAAGCTGACCGACATTTCCGCCGTCGCGCCGGCGCTGCCGGCCGGAGACATATCGCTCGGCTTCAGCAACGTGCCGTCGATCAGCGCGGACGGCCGCTACGTGGTGTTCGACGAGAAATATGAGGTCCCGAACAACCAGGGACCGCCGATGCAGACCTCGGAGGTCATTCTCTACGACCGCCAGTCGCAGACCGCCACGGTGCTGGAAACCAACGCCGGCCACGCCGAAATCAGCGGCGATGGTCAGTACATCGTGATGCAAGCGAATTCGATCCCCGGCCACGAAAATTCGTTCGGCGAGTCGGCGCTGGTGACGGACCGCGCCGGCAATGTCCTCACCACGATTTCGGGCGATCCAAATGCCCCGCTGCCGCAAGACAACTCGGATAATTTCGGCCTTCCCAATTCGGTCAACGATCCGGCGATCAGCAGTGACGGCCGCTATGTCACCTTCTTGACCACGGCCTCCGAAGTCGAGATCAATGGAACGCTCGTCCAGACCGGCAACAACACCGGCACTGACGAGCAGATCGGCAATGCCGAGGTCTACCTCTACGACCGTCTCAACGATACGCTGCGGATGGTCTCGGTCGCCCCGGACAACACGCCGGGCGACGCGACGGCTGCGTCGCTCAAGACCCAGAGCGACGACAGCGAGTGGCCGGCGTCGATGAGTGCGGACGGCCGCTATATCGTCTTTAGCAGCACCGCCTCGAAATCTTGCTGAGGGTGTTGGCGACGTCGCTCACGACGTATCCAATATTTTCCTGTACGACACGCAGACCGGCACGATCACCGCGATCACCCACGCCGATAGTCCGTCGGCCGTTGGCAGCATCCGGCCGGAAATCAGCGCCGACGGGACGCTGGTCACCTTCGCCAGCGACGAGTCTGACCTGCCCGGCGCCAACGGCATCGCGCAGACCTACAGCTACGACACACAGACGCAGACGACCCAGCTCGTGTCGGGCCTCGGCGATCAATTCCCCGCCAATGCCGAAAGCGATCTCGCCTCGGCGGTCAGCGCCAACGGCTCGGCCATCGCCTTCGGCAGCCTCGCCGACAATCTGGTGATACCGACCGCGAATGACGGCAACGCCAACATCTACCTCGTTGCCCCGGGCACCGTCGCCGTCACCGGCGACACCACCATCGATGACAATGCGACGATCAACAACGGCACGGTGATCGTCGACAACTGCGTGACGCTGACGCTTAGCGACGTGGCGTTGAACGGCACCTTCGTGCAGGTGGGCGCCGGCGCCAATCTCGATCTGCTCGGCGCCATTCACAACAACGCGACGCTCGAAGCCGACGGCGGCACGATCTTCGCGAACAGCAACACGACCATCGACGGCACCGGAAATGTGGTCATCACCGGCGGCGGCCTCGCCCATTTCGCCGACGTCTTCAATCAGGACGTGACGTTTGCAGGACCCGGCACGCTGCAACTCGACCAGTCGGTGATCTACGACGGCGACGCATTGACCAGCTCCTACACCGGAACGATCAGCGGATTCGGCAAGGGCGACACCATCGACCTGACCGCGCTCAACTATTCCTGCACCGAGACCGACGTCTGGAACAGCGCCACTCATACGCTGATCATCAGCAACGGGACGCAAACCCAGCTGCTTTCGCTTGCGGGTTCCTATACCCAGGACAATTTCGCGCTGGCCAGGGATTCCTCGGGCGGCACCGAGGTGGTGTTGAGCCCGACGCACGTAACCCTCGACGGTCTTGACGGCAACGGCAATGCCGAAGAAGACCATTCGGTCACGGTGACCCCGAGCGCCAACGATCTCAGCAACGTCACTTATACATGGCTGGTCGGCGGTCAGGACGTTCAGGACGGGAGCAGCAACGCTTACACCCCGACCGCCGCCGATGTGGGTAAGACGCTCGACGTGCTGGCGAGTTTCACCGATCCGGTGACCCACTCGGTCGAGCACGTCACCGCACTCGGCGGGACGGTGGACGCATTACCCGGTCTGGCCATTACCGGCACGAGCGCGACCGGATCGGTGCCGAGCAGCGCGCTCACGCCCACGGCGGCATCATATCTGACCGCCGACCATGATCTGATCAATACTCTCGGCGAGTCCACCGGGTTCGGGACGGCAGTTTTGCAGCGAAACGACGACGGTTCGTCATCTGCGATCGATATCACGCCAATTTTCGGATCCCAGGGACTGAACTTCTTCGGTCACCAATATACGTCCCTCTACATCAACAACAACGGCAACATCACCTTCGCCGCCGCAAGCAGCCAATTCACTCCAGACGCAATCAATGCGGGCGTGGACAACCCGATCATCGCGCCATTCTGGGCCGACGTCGACACGCGGGGCGGGCCCGGAACGGCGACGCTGGGCGGCAATTCGACGGGGTCAAATCTGGTCTACGAGAGTTTCGACACCACCAACGACGTGCTCACCGTCACGTGGGATGATGTCGGATACTACGCTGAGCACACGAATTTGCTTGATGCGTTCCAGCTGCAGCTGATCAGCCTTGGCAACGGTGATTTCGACATCGTCTTTCGGTACGAGAACGTCAACTGGACCACGGGTGACGCGAGCGGCGGCCATGACGGGTTGGGCGGAACGCCGGCTCGCGCCGGCTATTCGGCCGGAGATGATAACTCCAGTCACTATTTTGAATTGTCCGGATCGGGCGACCAGTCGTCGATGCTGGCCCTGCCGAGCACGACCGGCAATACCGGAATTCAGGGCGTGTATGCGTTCCAGGTGGAATCGGGCAACGTCACGTCGGCCCCGGTTGCCAATGGTGCAATTCAGTTTTCCGATTCGGACGCCGCCGAGATTAATACTGCGAGCTTCGTTCCTCTCAACGGCGGAGCCGGTTACCTTGGAACATTCTCTCTTGATCCAGTCAGCGAAACCAGCGGAACGGGCTCGGTCGCGTGGCACTTTGCACTTGCCAGCAACGAGGTTCAGCAATTCTTCTCCCCGTCAACCGGAAGCCCGGTCACGCAAGCCTACGACGTGACGATTGCCGGTGATCACAGCAGCTCAACGACCGAGAGGGTGAGTTTCACGGTCGGAACCACAGCGGACGACGTATTCGACTTCAATCCGGGAGTCGGTCAAGACGTAGTGTTTGAATTCTCCAATCAATCAGGAGCTGCGGACAAGATCGAGCTGAGCGATTTTGGCTTTACCGACTTCAGCCAGCTCCAGCTGGTGTCAATCAACAACGGCAATGATACGCTGATCAGCAATCTTGGCGGCGGCGACAGCATAACCTTGATCGGCGTGAATGTTGCCAACTTGCACTCGAGCGATTTTGCTTTCACCAACGATTCATTCGGAGACCCCGCGGTTGCGCCCGGCACGTCCGACGTGGTTGGCGACATCACCTTCGCGGCCCCAAGTCCCGCCAATTCATTGACCGCAACCTTCGCGCCGGAAGGCTCCGACTATATCGGCACCTTCACGCTCGGTGCGCTGACCAAGAGCAACGGCGCTGCGTCGCTTGGGTTTGAGTTCGACCTCGGCAACGACCAGATCAACCTCGGGCCAGGCCAGACGTTGACGCAATCCTACGGCATCGCCGTCACCGACGCGCAAAACCCCGCCATGAATGTCAACCGGACCGTGTCGGTTTCGATCGGCGGGCTTGGTAACGATAACTTCGTCTTCCATCCCGGCATCGGCCTCGACACCATCGTTAACTTCGATCCGCAGCACGACACCATCGAGCTCGACCACTTCACTAATATCCAATCGATGCAGCAGCTGGAGTCGCTCATCACCGCCGACGCCCATGGCGATGCGGTGATCGCGCTCGGGCATCACGACAGCATCACGGTTGCCGGCGTAACCGCCGCGCAGTTGCAGCAGCTCGCGCAAACGGGCCACGTGATCATGCACTGAGGGGCGTGCGGCGGCCGCGCGGAGCGCTCGCCGCCGCGACAACCGCGAGCTTGTACCTATTTGCCCCAGCCGAAGCGGTAGTTCACGCCGGCGCGGAAGACGTTGTCGTGCAGCGAGACGTTGTCGGTCGGCAAGGGGCCGCATCCGGTGCCGCAGTTGAAGCGGCCGAGATCGACGTGCAGGTATTCGGCCTTGGCGGACCAGTTGCCGGGAAGCGCCACTTCGAGGCCGGCGCCGACGGTCCAGCCGGCGTTCGTGGTGCTGCCGCCTGCGAGACCCGGCACCGCGGCGCGGATGTCACCCACGGCGAGACCGCCGGTGAGGTAGGGCATGACGCGGTCGAACGAATAGCCGACGCGGCCGCGTACGGTCGACAGCCAGGTGTCGCTGGTGCTGCAGCCGTTGGGGCATAGCGTCGAGACGGTGTTGCCTTGCAGGCGCGACCAGTCGACGTCGCCTTCGACGCCGAGCACCACATTGCTGGTCTGCCAGTTGTAGCCGGCCGTGCCGCCGATGAGGCCTCCGGAGACGTTCACGCCGGTGGCATTGCCGCTCCACCAGGAACGGCCCCAGCCGCCGCCGCCATTCACGCCGAAATAGAGGCCGGTCCAGTTGTAGGCCGGCGTCAGTAGCGAAGGCGGTGCGGGCGGTGCCTTGTAGAGCGGAGCGACCGAAAGGTCGGCCGCGTCGGCGGATTGTGCGGCGAGGAGCGCGCCCGCAACGAGGCATCCGGCGAGGAGCTTTTTCATTCCTGTGTCCAATTCGACTTCGGCGCCGCCCCCCGGAACCCCGCGTCATTCTCCTACGACAGTGGCACGGCTTCGTTACCCCCGGCTTACCGACAAGGTTAATGCCGCGAGGCGCGTGCCGACGCGGCTACTTTATTGGAAAGAAAGGCTAAATTGTGCCCCGCCGTGGCTGCGGTCCATCCTGAACGTCAATATCCGCCTGCTTCGGGACGTACGCAGGGGAGTATCCCGCGTGACTGGGCGCCCGCCGGCAGGCGCGGTCGACGATAGGAGAGCGCATCGGTAAAGAGAGCGTGCCGCCCTGCGCTTGCCCCCCGCTAAGAGCCGCAAAACTGATGTCCTGGCTTGTTTTTGCGTTTTCTGGCCCGGTGCTGTGGGCAATTTCCACGCACTTCGACAAATATCTGGTCGAGCAATACTTCAAGCACAGCGACACGGCGGTGCTGCTGCTGTTCACAGCCTTGATGGGCGTGCTGACCCTGCCGTTCATCGCCTTCTACGCGCCACCGGTCACCAGTCCCGGTCCCGGCAGCATCGTGCTGATCATGCTCTCGGGCGTCCTCTACATGGGGGCCCTGCTGCTGTATTTGCGCGCTCTGCAAACGGAAGAGGCTTCGGTGGTGGCGCCGTTCTTCCAGGCTGCGCCCGTGTTCGGCTATGGGCTCGCCTATTTTGTCCTCGGCGAGACCCTGACGGCCCGGCAATTGGCGGGCGGCGCATTGATCGTCGGCGGGACATTGATCGTTTCGCTGCGTTTCGGCCGCGGCGCCGGCACGTTCAAGCTGCGCCTGGTGATGCTGATGCTCGCCTGCGGGTTGGCGCTGGCGGTGAGCGGTCTCATCTTCAAGGTGTTTGCCATCACAGTCGAATTCTGGGTCACCACGTTCTGGCTGTTCGTCGGTGAAGCGCTGTTCGGCTGCGCCATCCTGGCGATCGGGGTGTATCGCCGGCAATTCATTGCCGTGCTCAGCAAGCATCCGGCGGCGCTGTTGACGATCAGCGGCGTGAACGAGGTCCTCAATCTCGCCGGCGGGCTGGGATTCCGCTACGCGCTGCTGTTCGCGCCGTTGAGCATCGTGCAGGCGATCGGCGCGACGACGACGTTGTTCGTCTTCGCGTTCGGCGTGGCGCTGAGCGCCGCCATCCCGCGCCTCGGCCGCGAGACGCTGTCGGCCTGGGACTTGGTTCAAAAAGGCGCAGCGGCGGTCCTGGTCGCGGCCGGGGTGGCGCTGGTGACGCGCGCGTAGCGCCTGCTGTGATTGCGATGGGTGATCGGTGTTCTCCGGCGCGCCGTTCGGAGTTCGAAACCGAATATCAACCTGAGGGGATCACTCTCTAATCGCAGGAAATGCCGAATTGCGCGGCCGCTTCCCCGCGATAATCGGCGCGAGGCATGGGGTGACCGCATACCAAACGGCCTTGATTTCGATCAAGGCGGCAGGGATACCGGCGGCGGACACGACGACGGTATCGACAAGCGCAGCGATCTTGATCACAGCTCGGCCGTGCCGGCGATATCGAAGGAGGCAGCGCGCATCATGACGACGGGCAAAATGGCGGAGAAACCCGGGCATCGGCTCCTCGCTACGCAAACGGCCTACTCAGGCTGGGCCAAGCTTCTGATCGCCACTATCCGGCTTGCGGATGGACACACGGTCGAACGTGAAATCGAGGACCACGGCGAGGCCGTCTGCATTCTGCCGTACAACCCGGTGCGCAGAACCGCGATCCTGGTGCGGCAGTTGCGCGCCCCGGTTCTGTTCGCCGCCGGGGCGCAAGAGACGCTCGAAGCGATCGCCGGAGTGATCGAAAACGAAGATGCAGCCGCCTGCGTGCGCCGCGAGGCGATGGAGGAAGCGCTGCTCGACCTCGACGCGGTGGAGCACATTTTCACTGCCTGGACGATGCCCGGAATCTCCAGCGAGCGCATGCATTTCTATCTGGGCCGCTATGCAGGTGATGCGCGGGACGAACTGCGCGGCGGCGTCGCCGGCGAACACGAAGACACGACCGCCGTCGAATTCGGCCTCGCCGACCTTGCACGCATGGCGGACGCCAATGAGCTTGCCGACGTGAAGACAATGCTGCTGCTGCAGACCTTGCGCCTGCGCCAGCCGAGCCTGTTCACGCCCAACGCGCCTGATTAGGCCGCGGCCGCACTACCTTTGATCGCGCCGATACGCGGGCCATGCGGTGTCGTCGCGGCGGCGCCGCGTTCCGGCGAGCGGGGGCGTACGACGGCGGCCGGAGTGATCGCGGGATCAGCGCTCGAGCGATTTTAGATAGGCAATCACGTCGGCGACTTGACCGGGGTCGAAACGGAATTCGGGCATGGTCGGATGCCCGGTGATGATTCCTTCGGCGAGCGATTCCTCGAGACTTTCGACCGGATAGCGCTGGTGCAACGTGCGGAACGGCGGCGCGACTTTGAGCGGGCTCTCGCTCACCTTGTCGATCGAGTGACAGCTCGCGCAGTTGGTCCGCATAATCGTGAGCCCTCTTTGCGCGGCCGGCGAGAGTTCGTCACACCGCGCCGACAGCGGCGACATCATGATCGCTGCGGCCGCCGCGCCGAGTGCGGCGAGGCGCAAGAAAATGGGCTGCACGCGGCGCATCATGGCACACTCCTCGATCCCCGGTGATGATTCCACACGCCGCGCCAATCGACAATGGATGTGTCGCCTCGCAAGGCTAGGCGGCGCCCGGTTCTAGATTTCCGGCACGGCTCGCCCGCGCCGCCGGCAAGCGGCGATCAGCGTGTTGCGCAGCAGGCAGGCGATCGTCATCGGGCCGACGCCGCCCGGAACCGGGGTGATCGCGGCGGCGATGCCCTGCGCTTCGGCAAAAGCCACGTCGCCGACGAGCTTCGGCTTGCCGCCGGCGACCTCGACCCTGTTGATGCCGATGTCGATGATGACGACGCCGGGCTTGAGCCAGTCGCCGCACACGAATTGCGGCCGTCCCACCGCCGCCACCAGAATGTCGGCCCGGCGCAGGATCGCGGGGATGTCGCGGCTGCGGGAATGAACCAGCGTCACCGTGCAGTTCTCCGACAGCAGCAGCGCCGCCATCGGCTTGCCGACGATGTTCGAGCGGCCGAGGACGATCGCCTCGGCCCCGGCCAGGCTCGGCAACGCGTCGCGCAGCAGCATCAGGCAACCATAGGGCGTGCACGGGACGAGCGCTCTGCCGCCGCTCCACAGATGCCCGACATTTTGCGCGTGAAAGCCGTCGACGTCCTTCGCCGGATCGATCGCGTCGATCACGCGCTGGGGGTCGATGTGCTTCGGCAGCGGCAATTGCACGAGGATGCGCGTCGACCTGGTCGTCGGCATTGAGCGTGGCGATCAGCGCCAATAGCTCGGCTTCGCTGGTCGTCTCCGGGAGGACGTGCTGAAAGCTCGCAATGCCGGTAGCGGTCGCCGCCTTGCCCTTGCTGCGGACGTAGACCTCGCTCGCCGGATCGCGCCCGACCAGCACGGCGCAAAGCCCGGGGACAATGCCCGGTCCGCCCCTGAGCGAAGCCGCCGCCGCCGCGATATCGGCCAGCAAGCGGTCGGCGCGGGCCTTGCCGTCGATCAGCTTCGTGGCCAGCATCGTGCCGTTCCTTTACAACGGCCGCCACGTGGATCAAGTCCTCTTGACAAGGCGATGCTGATCGTCGGCCGCGGTCGAAATCCGTGCGGAATAGCACGTCGACTGGGTGGGCGCCGCAGGCCGGATGGGAGGCTGCAGACCATGATCAGTGGAAAATTCCTCGCCGAGGCGCACGAGCTGTGCCGGTTGGGCGTCGCTGAACTCGGGGCGGGTTTCGCGGCGGGAAAGTTCACGCCGCTCGAAGTGACGCAGGCGACACTGGCGCGGGCCGAGGTGGTGCAGGAGCAGTACAATGCCTTCTCGCTGATCGCCGCGGACGCGGCGCTCGCCATGGCCAAGGAGTCGACAGCGCGCTGGCGCAGCGGCGCGCCCTTGTCGGCGATCGACGGCGTGCCGACGACGATCAAGGATATCGTCTGGGTCAAGGACTGGGCCGTGCGCTATGGGAGCCGCACGACATCCAGCGAGCCGTGCGTGCAGGACGCGCCGTCGGTCAAACGCTTGCGCGCCACCGGCGCGATCTTCATCGGCCTGACGACCACTCCCGAATTCGGCTGGAAGGCGATCACCGAGAGCCCGTTGACCGGGGTCACGCGCAATCCCTGGAATCCGCAAACCACGCCCGGAGGTTCGTCGGGCGGCGCCGTGGTCGCGGCGGCGGCCGGGGCGGGCGTGCTGCACATCGGCACCGACGGCGGCGGATCTATACGCATTCCGTCATCGTTCACCGGCGTATTCGGATTGAAGCCGACGTTCGGCCGGGTGGCTGCCTACCCGCCTAGCGGATTCGGCACGCTCGCCCATATCGGGCCGATCGCCCGTTCGGCCGACGATGCCGCGGCGATGCTCAACGCCATGGCTGGGCGCGATCCCGACGACTGGAACCAGGGCATCGGCGAGCTGCCGCCACTCACTTTGAGCGACGGCGTGCTCAAGGGAGCGCGCATCGGGCTGTGGACCAATCCGGCGCATGGGACCGTCGATACAGAAGTGGCGGCGGCGATCGCGAAGGCCGCCCGCTCGCTCGAGGCTCTCGGCGCGCACATCGAGCCGGTCGAACTGCCGGGCGAAGATTTGACCGAGACATTTCGCATCCATTGGTACGCGGGAGCGGCCAACCGCTTCGGGGCGGTGCCGAAAGATCTGGTGAGCCTGTGCGACCCGGGGTTTGTCGAAGTGGCCCGCAACGGCGCCTCGATTCCGGCTTCAGCTCTCGTCGCTGCGCAACTGCGCCGCACCGCGTTCGGCGCCGCCATGGAGAAGCTCCTCGCCAAGCTCGATTTCATTGTCTCGCCGGCAACCGCGATCCCCGCCTTTGCCGTGCCGCCTGAGGTGCCGAGTAATGTCGCCCTCGATCGCTCGCTCTATTCCAGCAGCTTCGCTTTCCCGATCAATCTCAGCCAGCAGCCGGCATGTTCCACGCCGTGCGGCCTCACCGCCGCCGGCCTGCCGATCGGTCTCCAGTTCGTCGCCGCCCGGGGCGCGGATGCCAAGGTCCTGTCGGCGGCGCGCGATTTCGAACGCGCGAGCCCGTGATCCCTCAGCGATGCCCACTGGCGGTGGCAAACGGCATGCCGGCACGCTAAATTAGGTGGTCAGACAAGCAAGCCTCGCCAGAGCCGCGGCTTGCACGGGTGAAGCGAAGAAATGAACTGGATCTCCAACGTTGTGCGGCCGAAGATCCGCGGCATGCTTCGGCGCGAGGTGCCGGAAAATCTCTGGATCAAATGTCCGGAGACGGGCCAGCTCGTGTTCTACAAGGATGTCGAGGCGAACCAGTTCGTCATTCCCGGCTCCAACTATCACATGCGCATGAGCGCCGGCGCGCGCCTGAAATCGATGTTCGACAACGAGACCTGGTTCGACATCGCTGTGCCGGAAGTGCCGCTCGATCCGCTGAAGTTCCGCGATGAGCGGCGCTACGCCGACCGTCTCAAGGATGCGCGGAGCAAAACCGGCCTCAATGATGCGATCAAGCTCGGCTATGGCAAGCTCGACGGTCTCGCGACCGTGATCGCCGCGCAGGATTTCGACTTCATGGGCGGTTCCCTTGGCATGGCGGCAGGCGAGGCGGTGATCAAGGGCCTCGACACCGCGGTGGAGAAGGGCTGTCCGTTCGTCCTGTTCGCCGCCTCGGGCGGCGCCCGTATGCAGGAGGGCATCCTCTCGCTGATGCAGATGCCGCGCACCACCATAGCGGTCGAGCGCCTGCACGAGACGCGCCGGCCCTATATCGTTGTCCTCACCAATCCGACGACCGGCGGCGTCACCGCCTCCTACGCGATGCTCGGCGACGTGCACATTGCCGAGCCGGGCGCGCTGATCGGCTTCGCCGGCCCGCGGGTCATTGAGCAGACGATCCGCGAGAAGCTGCCGGAGGGTTTTCAAAGAGCCGAGTACCTGCGCGACCACGGCATGGTCGACATGGTCGTGCATCGCCGTGATCTGAGGGCGACCATCGCGCGGCTATGCCAGCTGCTGATGAAGGCGCCCACTGCCGCGGCCCCGGCTGCCGGCCTCCCGCAACCGCATTTCAGCCTGCCGGCACCGGCGTGAGCGCGCCGGGCGTCGGCGGAGGCTCCGGCCCCGCCGCCTCTGACGAGCCGGGGAAGCAACGCTGGGAGCCCGTCCTCGCCCGACTGCTGGTCCTGCACCCGAAGCGCATCGATCTCTCGCTCGGCCGCATCCAGCGCCTCCTCCCCGCGCTCGGCCATCCGGAACGGCGCCTGCCACCGGTGATCCACGTTGCCGGCACCAACGGCAAGGGCTCGACCATCGCGTTTATGCGCGCCATCCTCGAAGCCGCGGGGCAGCGCGTGCACGTCTACACCTCACCCAATCTGGTGCGCCTCAACGAGCGCTTCCGCATCGGCCGCGCGGGCGGCGGCAAGCTGGTCACCGACGATGAACTTTCCGGCGCGCTCGCCGAATGCGAAGCCGCGAACGGCGAGGCGCCGATCACCTTGTTTGAGATCGAGACGGCGGCGGCGTTTCTGCTGTTCGCGCGGCATCCGGCCGATGTTCTCCTGCTCGAAGTGGGGCTCGGCGGCCGGCTCGACGCCACCAATGTCGTCGAGCGCCCGCTCGCCTGCGTGATCACGCGCCTCGCCCTGGACCACGCCGATTTCCTCGGCGGCACGATCGAGCAGGTTGCCGCTGAGAAAGCCGGCATCCTCAAGCGCGGGGTGCCGGCGGTCGTGGTGAGCCAGCCGCGCGACGCGCTGGCCGTCGTCGAGCGCCAAGCCGCGCGAATGCGAGCGCCGCTGTCGGTCGCCGGCGAGGATTGGACCGCGACCGAAGAGCGCGGCCGGCTCGTCTATCAGGACAGCGACGGGTTGCTCGACCTGCCGGCGCCGAAGCTTTACGGCCGGCATCAGTTCGAGAACGCCGGCGCCGCAATCGCGGCGCTGCGCGCAAGCGGCCTGAAGCTGCCCGCTCCGGCATTCGAGGCCGGCATGGTCCGCGTCGACTGGCCGGCGCGCATGCAGCGCCTCACGCAGGGGCCGCTCGCCGGCTTGCTGCAGCCGGAGAGTGAACTGTGGCTAGATGGCGGCCACAATCCCGACTGCGGCCGCGCCATCGCCGCGGCCCTCGCCGACCTCGAAGAACGGGTGTCGCGGCCGCTCGTCCTCGTCGTCGGCATGATGGCGACCAAAGACGGCGAAGGATTTCTGCGCAATTTCTCCGGCCTCGCGCGCCGCGTCATCACGGTCCCGATTCATCAGGAGAAGGCGCTGCCCGCGGCCGCCTTGGCGGAAATCGCCCAGAATGCCGGCATTCCCGCGCTCGCCCGCGATGATGTCGAAAGTGCGCTTATGGTGGCCGCGAGGCTCGAACTTGCCCCGGCGCCGCGCGTCCTCATCACCGGCTCGCTGTACCTCGCCGGCGAGGTCTTGGCCGCCAACGGCACGCCGCCGGAGTGAGTATTGCCGGTTGTACGGAGCGAAATCCGAACGGCAGTTCTGCAAGGCTCTGTGAGCGTTTGTTGCCGATATGTCTTCATAATTCCGCCTAGTTCGCCCATTCAACTGCTTGCCGGGTTGTCGGGTACTTTGAGTGTGAGGGTACCCATGTCGTACAGGCAGATAGTCAAGCGCTATGACGCCGCCGAGATTTTGATGCTGACGAGTGGCGTCATCCTGGTCGTTGCCATCGTGTTCGCGATCCAGTGGTAGCAATCCTCAGAGCTCAAGCGTTTTAGCGTCCGAGTGCCCTGGCGAGCGAGTGCGCCGACACAGCCCCGGTCTTCCGGGGCTTTTTGTTTTGGAGACCCCCAGTCCCTTGCGGCTCAGAACTTTACCGAGATGCGCAGCTCGGTCTTGAACTTGTAAACGGGATAGTTGCTGATCATTGGGACACTCATTTCGAGATAGGCGGTGACGCGGTCCGTGATGTTACGGCCGATCGCTGCATCGAACGGCAGGAACAACCTGCCGGTTTGGCCGGCGACAGGATCGCCGTAATTGATGCGGATGTCGTTGCTTGGATAGAAGGTGACGAACCAACGTTCCGGCAGGGCGATGTTCAGAGTGGGAGCGATCTGCGGCTCATTGATATTTCGCCGCGATGGATCACCGGCAAAACTTACCGCCCAACGCAAGACCGGTACGAAATAGGTTTCCCGATTGATCTCGAGAAACGAATAGCGCACGCCAAAACCCGGCATGACCTCCCACTTGCCGTTTCCGAGCGAATCCTCCGCAGTGGGAGACACGAGGCGCGCGCCAAATCCATAAGCCCAATGTGCGTCGAAGGTGTGAAGGAGTGCGGCCTGAAAAACCGAATCTCCTAGTCCGGCCTCGCGGGCGGTGCTCGGCGGGGCGGTGCTCGTCGTTTCCTTGCCGACAAACGCTGCCTGGCCCAGGAGGCCGAGCTTCCAGTCCGCCGGGAGGTCGATCTTCGTGGTCAGCCTCAAATACAGCAGTTCTCTCTCGGTTTGAGTGGTGGGCGACGATGATGTCCTGAACTGGAGGCGCAAATCGGCATTCTGCTGCGGGCGTGTATAGTCGAGACCGTTGTAGTTGAGCGCGGCCGGATCAGCGCCGGACTGCTGCGGCCCGGTCGGCGACTGGCCGCTCCCGCCGTTTTGCGCCGCCGCTGCCGAGATAGTGCTGCATCCCACCAGCAGGGCGACCAACACCGCCAACGCGTCGCCGCGGCGCTGAACGTACGAGAACGTCGAAGCCTTCAGGATCGAGAGCCTCGTTGCCATCGCGCAAGCTCTCCGCCGCAATCACCAAGGCGCGCGCTCATTCTAGCCGCTGCCGACAATTCCGGCGACCG
This sequence comes from uncultured Alphaproteobacteria bacterium, assembly GCA_963833665.1. Classification (GTDB taxonomy): domain Bacteria; phylum Pseudomonadota; class Alphaproteobacteria; order Rhizobiales; family Xanthobacteraceae; genus BOG-931. Next base: position 26,892 of record CAWHZA010000004.1, read on the forward strand.
CAATCGGCGACGGCCCAGTCGCCGGTGCCATGAACCATTGCTATGGCTGACGGCCGGCGCACGTCAGTTGCTGGGCACGGCTTCAAAGCTCGCGCTGGCGGGGCGGATAGTCCTTGAACGTCGCGAGGAATTGGCCGACGATCGCCGGCCCCGCCACGGTCACGCCGGCACCGTCCGACATCAGCCAGCCGTAGGTGGTGTTAGATGTGGCTCCGTAGCTTTCGGCCATGGCTCGCTCGCTTTTCGAACGACGCACCTGAATCCGAGATGGCTCGTCGACGTATCGACCGCTTCCGCATGGCGCGCGGCCGGGCGATAGCGACGGCAGTAGTTCGGCGCGCATAGGTGCGAGCCGCCCTTGATGACCTTGCGGGGTATTCTGATCTCCGGCTGGCATGGATCGTAGCTTTGATCCTCGCGACCGCCGCGCGGGTTCTCTGGAGCACAGCACGGCCTTTCTGCGTCCACTTCATGCCTTGCCGCGTACCAGTCGGCGGTCCACTCCCAGGTATTGCCGATCATGTCGTAGATGCCATAGCCGTTCGGCGGAAACGCCGCGACCGGGGAAGTGCGGGGAAAGCCGTCGTCGCAACGATTCTCGTGCGGAAAGTCTCCCTGCCACGTATTGGCGCGGTGTTGCCCGCCGGGTGTGAAATCGTCGCCCCAGGCGAACTCGGCGCCGTCGAGCCCACCGCGCGCGGCAAACTCCCATTCGGCTTCAGTCGGCAATTCCTTGCCCGCCCATTTCGCGTAGGCCTCCGCATCGCGGCAGGCGACGTGGACGACCGGATGATCGTCGAGGCCACTGATCGAGCTGCGCGGTCCGTAGGGCCGGCGCCAGTTGGCGCCGGCCTTGAACGTCCACCATTGCGACCAGTCGCGCTGATCGACCGGATGTTTGGGCGGAGTGAAAACCAGGGAGGCCGCTTTCAGCATTTCCGGAAGCGCGCCGGGATAGTCCTTAGCGTCCGGCGGTATTTCCGCGAACGTGACGTGGCCGGTTTCGTTGACGAATTTGCGGAACTGCCGATTGGTGACCGGCGTACGGTCGATCCAGAAGCCGTCAACGGCAACGCGGTGGGCCGGCGCCTCTTCCGGGTAATGCTTGTCCGAGCCCATGCGGAAGGTGCCGCCGGCCACAAAGACAAGATCGGTTATTGTTTCCCGACCCACTGAACGCCGCCCCTGAGCCGCGCCTTTCCAACTCGTTGCACGCGAGAAAGCATGATCACTGAAGCAGCAATAGGGCGAAGCCCGTCGAAAGTCCGCGACGTCGCAGCGCGAGCGGTCAGTATTGCTGACAGGTTGCCGATAGAAACTGTCCGCTTGTCATAAAAAGCGGTCGATGGCGACGCTAAAGCAAGAGGAAATGCAATCGCCACAAACAAGGACGCACCGAACTGCAATGTGACTGGTGTCTGGTCTGCCTTACGGATCCTCGGCAATTCGGCGGCCAAGAGTATCGGGTCTTACCTTCGGCCTGGTCCCGGTTCACCCGCCCGTCATCGCCAGAAACGCCTGCTCGATCGTTGCCGTCCCGGCTTTGGCGACAAGCTCTGCCGGCGTGGTGTCGGCCAAAACCTTGCCGTGATGGAGCACGATGACGCGATCGGCGTCCTCCACCTCGTCGCACAGATGCGTCGCCCAGAGCACGGCGACGGAGCGTTCGGCACGCAGGCTGAGGATCAGCTTGCGCAGGTCGTTGCGGCTGGCGGGATCGAGGCCGACCGTGGCCTCGTCCATGAGCAGCACCCGCGGCTCGTGCAGGAGCGCGCGCGCGAGCTCCACGCGGCGACGGTTGCCGCCGCTCAACTGCGCGACCTTATCGCGCGCGCGCTTGATCAGTCCGAGCCGGGCCAGCTCGCTTTCGATCCGGGACTTCGCGACTGCGCGCGCAAGGCCGTGGAGTCCGGCATGGAACAGGAGGTTGCCGGTCAGCGACAGTTCGAGATCGAGCGTCGGCTGCTGGAAGACGATGCCGAGCTTCGCCAGGGCCGGCACCGGATTGCGCCGCATGTCGTGGCCCATGACTTCGATGCGGCCGGAATCCGGCACGAACAGCCCGGAAAGGAGCTGGAACAGCGTGCTCTTGCCGGCGCCGTTCGGGCCGAGCAGCGCGATGAACTCGCCGGCGAACGCCTTGAGACTGACCCCGTCCACCGCGCGGATCGGGCCGTAGGTCTTGACGACATTGTCGAGAAGCAATGCCGGCGTCCGGTCGTCCGTGGCCATTCGTCTCGTGCTCCTTGCCTTGCCTGCCGTCCTTTTTACGGCTTAGGTTGGGAGCGACGCAAATGAAGGCCCTGCAATGCGCATTTTCGCTCTCGCGCTCCTCTGCGTGCTCGCGATCGATCCGGCCGCGGCCAAGGATACCGGCCTGATCTTCGTCAGCAACGAGAAGAGCAACGACATCATCGTCATCGATCCCAATTCCTACAAGGTGGTCAACGACATCAAGGTCGGGCGGCGCCCGCGCGACCTGCATTTCAATGCCGACCACACCAAGCTCTACGTCGCCTGCGGCGACGACGATGTCATCACGATTCTCGACGTGGCGACGGTGAAAGTCACGGGCAAGCTCAAGACCGGGCCGAGCCCGGAGGCATTCGTCATAGACGAGACGCGGCGGCGCATCTACATCTCTCAGGAAGAGGGGTCGTCGCTCGCCATCATCGACATGGACCACGACGCGATCCTGAAGGAAGTGCCGACCGGCGCCGAGCCCGAAGGCGTGCTGCTCAGCGATGACGGCAAGATCCTCTACGTCACCTCGGAGGCCGGCGACCTGGTCCACGAGGTGGATACCGCGAGCGCCGCGATCACCCGCGACGTGGTCGTCGGCCTGCGCCCGCGGCGCTTTGCGGCGACACCCGACGGCAAGGACCTTTGGGTGACAGGGGAGCTTTCCGGCGCCGCCTACATCGTCGACCGCGCCAAATTCGTCGTCGCCGGCAGCGTGCCTTTCCTGCCGCCGGGGATGCGCAAGGCCGACGTGACGCCGGTCGGCATCGCCATGACCAAGGACGGCAAGACCGCCTACGTGGCGCTGGGACACGCGGCGCATGTCGCCATCGTCGACGTGGCGGCGCGCAAGGTGCTGGGCTACGTCCTCGTCGGTAAGAGGGCCTGGGGCCTGACGCTCTCGCGCGACGAGAAGACGCTCTACGTCGCCAACGGCCTCGGCGATGACATATCCATCATCGACACCGCAAGCCGCAAGGCGAAGGTCTCGGTACCGGTTGGCCGCGTTCCCTATGGCATCGTCGTCGATGAGTAGCGCCGGCGTGATTTCGTTCCTGCGCTCCTCGGGCGGGGGCGAGGCGGGGCGCGGCGTGCGGCTCGTCCTCGCGTTCGCCGCCTTGATCGCGCTTGCCGGCGCACCGCGGGCGCTGGCGCAAACCACGCCGTCGACGGGCCAACCCGAGCAGCACGTCAAGATCGGCTTCGTCACGATCGAAAACGATCCGCGTTACGAGCCGCTGCGAGCCTATGAGCGCATCATCCTCAAGACCCGCGAGCACCCGCTGACCGGAGCGGAGGTCGGGATCGATGAGGCGACGGCGCTCAAGCGCGTGCTGAACACGGATTTCACGCTCGAACGTATTGTCGCAAAATCGCCCGCCGAGGTGGCGCCTGCCGTGCTCGCAGCAATTGACGCCGGCACCCACTTCTTCCTCATCGACGCGCCGGCGGAGGCGTATAAGCCGCTTGCCGCCGCGGTGCGCGGGCGCGACGTGCTCCTTTTCAACGTCTCCGAAGCCGACGATTCGCTGCGCCGCGACCTCTGCGCGGCCGAATTCATCCACGTCTATCCGAGCCGCGCGCAGCTCATGGACGGGCTGGTGCAATATTTCATCTCGCGCAAATGGCACGACCTGCTCATCCTCGAAGGCCCGCTGCTGGCCGACGCGACGATGACCGCGGCATTCGAGCATTCGGCGCAAAAGTTCGGCGCGCGCATCGTCGCGCACCAGCATTTCAAGCCGGGCAGCGACCCACGCGAACGCGAGGCGAACAATCCCGCTCTGCTCAGCGCGATCAACCGCGATTTCGACGCGGTCTTCGTCGCCGATGACACTTTCGATTTCGCCCGCACCGTGCCCTACCACCTGGTGCGTCCGCGCCCGGTCATGGGCAGCATCGATCTCGAACCGGTCGCCTGGCACTGGACCTGGGAGCGCAATGGCGGTCCGCAGGTCAATTCACGCTTCGACCGGAAATCGGGCGGCCGGCGCATGGACGGACCCGACTGGGCCGCCTGGGCGTCGGTCAAGATCATCGTGCAGTCGGTGCTGCGCACGCGCTCGGTCGACTTTGCCAAGCAGCGCGCGTTCATTCTCGGCGACAGCGATTTCGACGGCGCCAAGGGGCTCGCCGTGAGCGTGCGGCCGTGGGACCATCAGCTGCGCCAGGGAATCCTGCTTGCGGCGCCCTACGAGGTCGTCGCCAACGCCCCGATCGAGGGCTTCTTCCATCGCGTGAACCAGCTCGATACGCTCGGCGACGACGAGCCGGAGTCGAAGTGTCATTTGAACAAATGATATAACGTCAAGCGTAGCCCGGATGGAGCGCAGCAAATCCGGGGCAACAGTTCCGCATGGCGCTGCGGTCCATGCGGGCTACTGGCGGAGCAGATGCCGATGCAGATTGCCCACGCCCTGCAAGCGTTGCGGGCCGTCACCATGCGCGAGATGGTGAAATTCGCGCAGCAGCGCGGCCGGCTCCTGTCCGCGCTGGTGCGCCCGCTGATCTGGCTCGCGGTGTTCGCGGCCGGTTTCTACAACGTGTTCGGCGTCTCGATCATCCCGCCGTACAAGACCTACGTCACCTATCAGCTCTACATCACGCCCGGCCTGCTCGGGATGATCCTGCTGTTCCACGGCATGCAGTCCTCGCTGTCGATGGTCTACGACCGCGAGATGGGCGTGATGCGGCTCTTGCTCACCGCACCGCTGCCGCGCTGGGTGCTGCTCGCCTGCAAGCTCGCGGCCGGGACCGTGCTCTCGGTGATCACCTGCTACGTGTTTCTCGCCGTGTGCATTCCGTTCGATGTCACCTTCGAGCCTATCGCCTGGCTCGAGGTGCTGCCGGCGCTGATCGTGTCGAGCCTCATGCTCGGCGCGCTCTGGCTGTTCCTGTCGGTCTACATCCGGCAGGTGGAGAATTTCGCCGGCGCCATGAATTTCGTGATGTTCCCGATGTTCTTTTTCTCCTCCGCGCTCTATCCGCTCTGGCGGCTGCGCGAGGGCGGCTCGGAGGTCCTCTACTATGTCTCGATCGCCAATCCGTTCACCTATGCGGTCGAATTGATCCGTTTCGCGCTCTATGGCGAATTCGATGCCATTTCGGCGCTGGTGGTCGTCGGAGCGACGGTGGTGTTTTTTGCCGCCGCTGTAAACGGCTACGATCCGCAACGCGGCATGCTCCGGCGCGCGCCGCAGGCGCAGCCGGCGTGATGCCGCGGCGTTGGGCGGCGAAACAGCCGGCTACTTGATAAAGCTCCCGCTCCGCAGCTCGGCGAAAGCCTGCTGCAGCTCGGCCTGCGTGTTCATCACGATCGGCCCGTACCAGGCGACCGGCTCCTCGATCGGCTTGCCGGAGACGAGGAGGAAACGGATACCCTCATCGCCCGCCTGCACGGTGACCTCGTCGCCGCTGTCGAACAGGACGAGCGATCGGTTCCCGGTCTGCTCCCGGACCAGGATGTCGTTCTCGCCGTCGTTCTTCTCGGTCAGCACGCCCAATGGCTGCGAGGCGGAACGGAAGCTGCCGGAGCCCTCGAACACATAGGCGAAGGCGTGCCGCTCGAGTTCGACCGGTAGCGTCTTGCGCTTTCCGGCCGGCACCGAGACGTCGAGATAGCGCGGGTCGGCGGCGACCCCCTCGACGGGGCCGCGGCGGCCCCAGAAATCGCCGCAGACAATGCGCACGATGGTGCCGTCGTCATCGGCGATCTCGGGAATTTCCGCAGCCTTGATGTCCTGGTAGCGCGGCGCGGTCATCTTCAGCGAAGAGGGCAGGTTGGCCCACAGCTGGAAGCCGTGCATGCGGCCCTGGGTGTCGCCTTGCGGCATCTCCTGGTGAAGGATGCCGCGCCCGGCAGTCATCCACTGCACGTCGCCGGCGCCAAGGTTGCCGCGGTTGCCCAGGCTGTCGCCGTGCTCGACGTTGCCGGCCAGCACATAGGTGATGGTCTCGATGCCGCGGTGCGGGTGCCAGGGGAAGCCGGCGCGGTACTCGTCGGGACGGTCGTTGCGGAAATCGTCGAACAGCAGGAAGGGGTCGAACTCGGTGGTGTCGCCGAAGCCGAAGGCGCGCCGAAGGTGGACGCCGGCGCCCTCGATCGTGGGCTTGGAGGTGACGATGCGCTTGACCGGTCGGATGGACATGGTGGACCTCTGTGGGGCGCTCCTGGCGCCGCATGGTAGCGGATAAATAGACGGCGGTCAGGCGGCGGCAAGAAGGCACACGGCTGATACCGGCTGCCCTGCGTGCGCCGTGGCATGGCGCTGTGCGCTTGGCGACGTGGTCAGTCCTCCGGGACCACGTCGTGAAACTTGGTGTAATCGAGTTGGAACCGTCCCTCCGGCGAGACGCTGGTGATATTGCGGTAGCGATGCCGCCAGCGGATGTCGTGCGGCGCATAAATGCGCCGGGCGTAGAGCTGTTGCGCCGAGCTGTCGTCGAGGCCGTCGACGTTGACCACCAGCAAGGCGTCGGCGTCCTCGAGCTCCGCCGCCGTCGCCCCGTGCAAGATGCTGTCTTTGTCGATGGTATGGAACAGCGTCCAGCTCAACACGAACATCGGATGCTCGTCGCGTTCGACCTTCAGCTCGTAGAAGCGGCGGAACTGATCGCCGGCCTTGTTGCTTTCTACGCGGATGAGCCACAGCCGCGCAGTCGCCCTAGAGATGGCGTTGTGCCGTGCATTGGCCAGGCGGATCATCAGGGTGGGATGGCCCTCGTGCATGGTCACCACCGGATGGTCGGCAAAGACGAAACGAGCGCGTGGTCGCGAGAAGCGGGCAAAGATCAACCCGGTCATCACCGCGAGGAACGACATGCCGGTGAAGATTTCGACGGTGGCGACGAAGTGGCCGTAGTTGGTCTGCGGGTGCATGTCGCCATAGCCGACCGTGGCCAGCGTCTCGATCGAAAAATAGAAGAGGTCGAGGATTCCCTGGCCGGCGACGTTGGCGATCGGACGGTTGCCGAGCGAATAGAGCACGGCGAACAGGGCGTTGAGAGCGATGAAGATCAGCGCGGCGGTGGCGAAAAACGCCGGCCAGGAAACGGTCATCGCCCGGTGATAGAGGTCGGTCCAGAAGCCTGGAGTCAAACCAAGGGTCTCGACCTCGCGATGGCCGATCCTGACGCGCTGGAATCTGATCCGGTCTTGCCTTGTGCCGAGATTTTGCCAATGCGCGATCTCGTTGATCCGATCCCGCGCTAGACGGCAGCCTTCGCCGCCGCCTTGGTCTTGAGGCGGCTGTAGACCCTGCGGGCATTGCCTTCGAAAATCTTGCGTCGGTCGGCGTCGCTCAGCCCGGGCGCCTTGTCGATGTAGCGCTTGGTGTCGTCGAAGTTGAAACCGGTCTTCGGGTCGACCCCCTTGACCGCGCCGACCATCTCCGAGGCGAACAGAATATTGTCGGCCGGCACCACTTCGGCGAGCAGATTGATGCCCGGCTGATGATAGACGCAGGTGTCGAAGAAGATGTTGTCGCGGATGATCTCGGCAAGTTCGGGCCGGCCGTTGTTGAGCGCGAGGCCGCGGAAGCGGCCCCAATGGAACGGCACGGCGCCGCCGCCATGGGGGATGACGAGCTTGAGGTCCGGAAAATCCATGAACAGGTCGGAGAGGATGATCTGCATGAACGCCATGGTGTCGGCGTTGAGATAGTACGATCCGGTAGTGTGCATCGCCGGATTGCAGCAGCCGGACACATGGATCATCGCCGGCACGTCGAGCTCGACCATTTTCTCATAGAACGGATACCACCACTTGTCGGTGAGGGGCGGCGCATTGAAGTAGCCGCCGGACGGGTCGGGATTGAGATTGCACCCGACGAATCCAAGCTCTTTGACGCAGCGCTCGAGCTCGGCGGCGGAGTTCTTCGGCGGCACGCCCGGCGATTGCGGCAGCTGGCACACGCCGATGAAATTCTGCGGAAAGAGCGTGCACGCGCGATGGATCAGGTCGTTGCAGATCTGCGACCATTCGAGGCTCACGCTCTCGTCGCCGACGTGGTGGCCCATGCCGGAGGCGCGCGGCGAGAAGATGGTCAGATCGGTGCCGCGCTCGCGCTGCAGCTTGAGCTGATTGTGCTCGATGCTGTCGCGAATCTCATCGTCAGATATTTTCAGCGAAGCGCGCGAAGGCAGCAGCGCCTTGTTCTTGGCGTTGGCCGCCGCAGTTTGTTCCTGGCGGAAGCGGTGCAGGTCCTTGGGTTCGGTGGTGTAGTGGCCGTGGCAATCGATGATCATTGGGGCGCCGTTTTGTAGACGGCGATGCTACGGGGCCGTGCGCGATTGTCAAACCTCAACGGCATTCGTATAGGAATGTCCTGTGCCGTCCAGCGTTCGGCGGCACCTGAGGATGACGACTGTTGTTTGGGGGGTAAAGAGGAAATGGCTGAACGTCCGCGATTGAACGGTGTCATCCGCGCGCTCGAACAGGGCCAGCACGCGCTCACCTGCTTTGCGCCCGCCGAGGTCAGCAGCGCGGTCGCGATGAGCACCTCCAAGTTCGACGGCTGCGTGTTCGAGATGGAGCACAGCCCGTGGGACGGCCGGCAGCTGCGGGATTGCCTGCAGTACATGCTCAACCGGGCGCAGATCGCCGGCGCCGCCTCGCTGGCGCCAGTCGTGACGCCGATGGCCCGCGTCCCGGTCAACGGCGCCGAGATGGCGCAATGGCAGGCCAAGCAGGCGCTCGATATCGGCTGCTACGGCATTGTGTTCCCACACATTTCGACGGTCGAGGAAGCGGCCAATGCGGTCGGCGCCTGCCGCTACCCGCGGCTCACGGACAAGCCGCTGTACGAGCCGCCCGGCCTGCGTGGCGACGGCCCGGCAACAGCGGCGCGCTATTGGGGTCTGTCCCTGCAGGAATACTATCAGAAGGCCGATGTCTGGCCGCTCAATCCGCAGGGCGAGATCTTCTGCATCCTGCAGGTCGAGGATACGCGCGGCGTCGAGAACCTCGACGACATCCTCGCCAATGTGCCGGGCATCGGCTGCATCCTCATCGGCGAGGGCGACCTGTCGCAGGAGCTCGGCTATCCGCGGCAGTACGAGCACAAGGTCGTGCTCGAATGGATGAAGCGGGTCGTCGACACCTGCAAGAAGCACAGCGTCGTCGTCGGCCACCCGCATGTCGAGCACGGCAACGCCGAGCGGGTCGTGCGCGAAGGCTACCGCCTGCTGATGTGCGCCCCGGTGCAGCACTTCGGCCACCTCGAAGCAGCGCGCAAGCATAGCGGACGAGGCTAGTTTTCGCTCATCCGGGCCACAACCCGGCATTCGTCATTGCCAGGGGAAATATCGGCGTGAGAAGGCGTTCGCTGTCAACTCTTTGCTGGCGAGAAGGTCTCCCCGACCAAAGAAGAACCAACGATGGGGACAGTGAGGTCGCCGGTCCCGGACCGATCGGCTGTCCTATAGCCTGACACGTTGCGAGTTTACTCCTTCAATCACGGCGGCGGCCGTTTTTGGTTCTGCTTCTGGCTGGCGCGTTCCCCACTTCTGGCACGTCGCCCCTTCCGCAGCAGAAAATACTTGACGACCAAATTCCCCTCGCGGCCGATGAGTGGTGCCTCGCAACACAGGCACGTTATTTCGCGACCAACTGTTTCAGGTCCGATTTCGACTTTGATGACTTGATAGCGCGCGTTGCAGTTCGGGCAATGGAATGAGGATGGCTTGTCCGCAGCCATGATAAATACGCCCCCAATAACTCGCCAATACAGGCCCCGAAACGGGGAGCAGGACCTCCACTAGAGACGCAAACGCTGCTGCTGCTGCTGTCGTGCTGCCGACCGTGTGGCCCCCATCCCCCCGACAACTTGCCACACGGTCTGCTCGCATCGAATGCAATTGCAGGGATGCGGTCAATCCGGCAAAGTGTCCAAAACGGTCAATTCTTTCGTACCCTTGCTCAGAATGCGTCGCACCTTCTCATAGCTTCGTATGCCGATAAGGGAATTGAGCGTCTTTTCGTGCGTGTAATAGTAACGGCCTCGGCGATCGATCAGACCCCAGCCCTGCAGCCGCTCGAGCCTGCGTATGACCGTAGTACGGGGCACGCGCATGTAGGCAGCGATCTTGGCAACAGAAAACGGCTTGCCGTCGATGTCGCCAAGCGCCACGCATAACGCGATGAAGAAAGTTTCCAGGCGGGTGCCAAAGGGCTCGCTAACTGGAGCGTAAGCCCCATGCACAGTTCGCATGATTTCGATCATTAGACGGCAGAGCACCAATCTCTGTCGCGCCTTTTTGATCTTGCGCCGACGATCCTTCGCCAATCCTCGGGTCCTCCTCGCATCATCGCGCTCGCCACCTCGCGCTTGCGCACGTGGATGATCCCAGCGGCCTTTGCTGAGGTCACTGACCTCACGCCGCGCCAACGCGCCGTAGCGCATTCAGCCAGTCTTAGACCTTATCCTTGCGAGCCAAGCGAGCAATCCACGTGTAGTGAGCGTGGCGTCTGGATTGCTTCGTCGCTGCGCTCCTCGCAATGACGGCCGTCGTTTACGCCACCTCCAGCCCGCCCTTCTCCTCGATGAAGCGCGCGATCTCCTCGACGCCCTGGCCGGCGCGCAGGTTGGTGAACACGAACGGGCGCGTGCCACGCATGCGTTTCGATTCGCGCTCCATCGTCTCGAGCGAGGCCCCGACATAGGGCGCGAGATCGATTTTGTTGATCACCAAGTAGGTCGGAACGGGTGATGCCCGGCCCGCCTTTCGAGGGAATCTTGTCGCCCGCGGCGACGTCGATGACGTAGATGGTGAGGTCGGCAAGCTCCGGCGAGAACGTGGCGGCGAGATTGTCGCCGCCTGATTCGATGAGCACGAGATCAAGCGCTGGGAATTTCTGCCGCATGTCGGCGATGGCGGCGAGATTGGCCGAAGCGTCCTCGCGGATGGCGGTGTGCGGACAGCCGCCGGTCTCGACCCCGGCGATGCGCTCGGGCACGAGCGCGCCGGAGCGCACCAGGTATTCGGCGTCCCATTTGGTGTAGATGTCGTTGGTGATCGCCGCGATCTCGTAGCGGCCGCGCAACAGCTTGCACAGCGCATCCATCAGCGCCGTCTTCCCGGAGCCGACCGGGCCGCCGACACCGACGCGCAGGGGACCGTGTGCGTGAGCCATCGTCGTTCTCAGCTTCTGAACAGCCGCGTGTATTGCGTCTCGTGGCGCATGCCGGCGAGATCGGCGCGGAAGGCGCAGGTGCCGACCTCCTCGAGTGGCGTCGCCAAGGCGTGCGCCGCGGCGTCGCCGACCGCGGGCTCGAGCGCAGCGAGCACGCGCTGGCCGTCGGTCTGCCCGAGCGGGATCAGTCGGAGGCCGGCGGAAATCCAGTTGGCGACGAGCGCATGCAGAAAGGCGTGGAGCGCGCCTGCAAGCGCGATGCCATGGCCGGCGCAGGCGACGCCGGCCGCGACCGGCAGCGCGACCGGGCCATCCCACGCGTTGTCCAAGCACGCTATTGCCGGGCAGGGCCATGCCGCGCGCGTCGCTTCAAGGAAAGCGCGGCCTTGCGCCGTCGTCTCGAGGAAACGCTCCTTCGACGGGACGAACGCGGCGGCAAGCTCGGCGACGGCGCGTAGCGCCCCACTATCGTCAGCTGCGGCTGCACGGTGTGCGTGAGCAAAGAAGACGCCATCAGCAAAGCCGCCGCCTTCGCCGAGCATCACCGCAAGCCAGGTTCGCAGCGTTTCGGCGTTGGTGATATCGCCAGCCTCGACCGCCCATTCGATGCCCGTCGAATAGGAGAAGGCGCCGATCGGATAGGCCGGCGACAGCCAGGCCATGAGCCGGTAGAGGGCCGCGGTATCCATCCGCTCATTCCCGCCCGGGCGGGTATCAAGGGGCCTCTTGTCGCCGGAATTGGCGATAGCCTTTATCGCTCCCCGCTTGCGCGGGGGCGAGCGCAGGAGGGGCCGGTTCACGCCCGCACGCCCGCCCTTAGTCATGATCGTGGCCGTGATGATCGCCACGGTGCGTATGGCCACGGTGCTGTTCGTAGGCGCCGTGTTCGGGATCGAACGGTGCCTCGATCGGCGACAGGCGGGCGCCGAGCCCGCGCAGCATGTCCTCGATCACGTGGTCGCGGCGCAGGCGCAGCCGATCGCCGACAATCTCCACGTCGACATGACGGTTACCGATATGCCAGGCGAGCCGCGCCAGCTCGTGAGCATCGGCAGCGGCGATCTCGACAAGCGGTTCCACGCGCCCGGTGACGCGCACGATCGCGCCGTCCTCGAGGACGAGGCCGTCGCCGTCGCGCAACGCGGTCGCCTGCGGCAGGTCGAGCAGGAAAGTCGTACCGCGTTCGCCGGTCAGGACGATGCGGCGGCGATGGCGCTCCTGCGCATCGAGCGTGACGCGATCGACCGCGCTAGCGTCGTCCCACTGGCCGGCTGATTTGACTGCATTGGCGCGCTTCATCTGCGGCGACATTAGCGCAGCGCCGACCCATGAGATAGCTCGAGAAAGACAAGGCTCGGCGTGCGGTTGGAGCTTGCCGCGGAAGCCTTTATGGTGCCGCGCCGGGGAGGGGAATTCTCAAGCATGACCATCAAGGGCAAAGCCTACATCGCCGGCGCCTTCGAGCATCCGACGCGCCATGCGCCGGACAAGACGGTGGCGCAACTGCACGCCGAGGTGGCGCTCGGCGCACTCGCCGACGCGGGCCTCACGCGCGCCGATGTCGACGGCTATTTCTGCTCCGGCGACGCACCCGGGCCCGGCCCGGCGTCGATGGCGGAGTACATGAATCTCAAGCTGCGCCACGCCGAGTCGACCGAGCTTGGCGGCGCCTCCTATATCGTGCTCGCGTCGCATGCGGCCGAAGCGATCGCAGCCGGCAAATGCGATGTCGCTCTGGTGACTCTGGCCGGGCGGCCGCGCAGCGAGGGCATGGCCACCGGCACCGCGCCGCGGCCGCGCGACCCGAACCAGCCCGAGGGCGGCTGGGAGGGGCCCTACGCCATCACCACGGCGAACGCCTACGCCATGGGCGCGATGCGCCACATGCACGAGTACGGCACCACGGGCGAGCAGCTCGCCTGGGTCAAGGTCGCCGCCTCGCATCACGCGCAATACAATCCGCATGCCATGCTGCCCGAGATAGTGACCGTCGAGGACGTGGTGAACTCGCCGATGATCGCTTCCCCGCTGCATCGGCTCGATTGCTGCGTGATCAGCGACGGCGGCGGCGCGATCGTCATCGTTCGGCCGGAGATCGCCAAAAAGCTCAAGCGGCCGCTGGTCAAGATCATCGGCGCCGGCGAGGCGGTAAAGCATCTCGCCGCCGGCACCTTCGATATCACGACGTCGGGCGCGGCGCGATCCGGGCCGATCGCCTTCGCCGAGGCCGGGGTGACCCCCGCCGACATCAAATACGCCTCGATCTACGACAGCTTCACCATCACCGTCATCATCCAGCTCGAGGATCTCGGCTTCTGCGCCAAGGGCGCGGGCGGCAAGTTTGTGGCCGACGGCAATCTCATCTCCGGCACGGGAAAGCTGCCGTTCAACACCGACGGCGGCGGGCTGTGCAACAACCATCCCGCCAATCGCGGCAGCATGACCAAGGTAATCGAGGCGGTGCGGCAGTTGCGCGGCGAGGCGCATCCTGCGGTCCAGGTCAAGAACTGCGACCTCGCACTGGCGCAGGGTACCGGGTTTCTTCTTGCCACGCGGCACGGCAGCGGCACGCTGATCATGGAGCGGGAGTGAAGTGATGGCCCGGAAGATAACGCCGCCCGCGGTGAACCCCGAGACCAAGCCATTCTGGGACGCAGCGCGCGAGGGCCGGTTCTTGGTCCCGTTCTGCGCCGCCTGCGGCAAGGCGCATTGGTATCCGCGTGCCATCTGTCCGTTTTGCGCGGGTGACAAGGTCGAGTGGCGCAAGGCCTCAGGGAAGGGGACGATCTACACCTTCAGCGTGATGCGCCGCGTCAAGGAGCCCTATGCCATCGCCCACGTGACCCTCGCCGAAGGACCGACGATGCTGACCAACATCGTCAATTGCGATTTCGACAAACTGCACATCGGCCAGCCGGTTGCCGTCGTCTTCCAGGAGACCGAAGGCGGCCCGCCGGTGCCGATGTTCAAGCCGACCTGACGCCGGACGCCGTCCCGTGATCCACAAGATCGTACAGAGCATGGCCGAGGCAATGGCCGGAATCCGCGACGGCTCGGTCGTGTTGCTCGGCGGCTTCGGCAGCATCGGCTTGCCTTACGCGCTGGTCGAAGGGCTGATCGAGCAAGGCGCCAAGGATCTCACCGTCGTCGCCAACAATGCCGGCGTCGGCCGGGTCGGCCTGGCAAGAACTCCTCGACGCCGGGCGGGTGCGCAAGATCATCTGCTCGTACCCGCGGACCGCCGATCCAGCGGCCTTCCTGAAGGCCTATCGCGCCGGCCGGGTCGAGCTCGAAGTCATGCCCCAGGGCACCATGGCGGAACGCATGCGTGCCGCCGGCGCCGGCATTCCCGCCTTCTATACGCCGACCTCGGTCGGCACGAAGCTCGCCGAGGGCAAGGAAGTGCGCGAGTTCGCCGGCCGCCAGTACGTGCTCGAAGAGGCGCTCCCGGGCGATGTGGCGTTGATCGAGTGCTGGGAGGCGGACCGCTGGGGCAACTTGACCTATCGGTCGTCAGCCCGCAATTTCAATCCGGTGATGGCGATGGCCGCGAAGCTGACCATCGCGCAGGCGCAGCACATCGTCGCGCTCGGCGCGCTCGATCCTGAGAGGGTGGTAACCCCCGGCATTTTCGTGACCCGGGTCGTGCACGTGCCCTACGGCGAACCGACGATAACGTGAGGAGGCGGTATGAACGTGAACGCGAGCGCAAATGTGCTGGCCGCATGCAAGCCGTGGACGCGCACCGAGATCGCGGCCCGCGCGGCGCACGACATCCCTGAAGGCTTTTATGTCAATCTCGGCATCGGCATACCAGTGCTGGTCGCCGATCACTTGCCGGCGGACCGCGAAATAGTCATCCAATCCGAGAATGGTGTGCTCGGCATGGGCCCGGCGCCGGAGCCGGACAAGATCAACCGCTGGCTGATCAATGCCGGCAAGCAATATGTCACCCTGCTCCCCGGCGGCTCCTACATGCATCACGCCGACAGCTTCGCGCTCATCCGCGGCGGTCATCTCGATCTCTGCGTGCTCGGCGCCTTCCAGGTCGCCGAGAACGGCGATCTCGCCAACTGGGCGACGTCCGACAGCGACCACACGCCGGCCGTGGGCGGCGCCATGGACCTTGCCGCCGGGGCCCAGCGCATCTGGGTGCTGATGGAGCACACCACCAAGAACGGCGAGAGCCGGCTCAAGCGCCGGTGCAGCTATCCGCTCACCGCGCCCGGCGTGGTCAAGCGCGTCTACACCAACCTCGCCGTGCTTGACGTGACCGACGAAGGCTTCGTGGTGCGGGACATGGTGCCCGGTCTCACGCTCGAGGCGCTGCAGGACGTGACCGAAGCGCGGCTGCGCATGGCGAATTGACCGGAGCGCTCGTAGCGAGCCAGCAGCCCCATATCAACGGTCGTCATCCCGGGGCGTCGGCCATGACGCGGGCGCTGGCGAAGCCGTGGATGGTCTATTTCGCGGCTTGTTTCGCCTTGTGCCGCTTTTTCGGTGGAGCGGCGGCCGCTTTGGTCCCGAGTTCAGGCGGCGGGCTACCCGCAAGCGCCGAGGACGACATCGGGGTCCATGGGGTCGCAGCTCCCGCCTTCCTCCCTGCGGGCTTGCCATCCGTGGCGCTCTGGCCAGTTGGCTTGGCTGCCGCTGTCTTCCCTGCCCCTTTTTTCTTGTGGTGGCCGGCGACGGGCTCCGCCTCGAGGTGCGCCAATTCCGACTGGTTGCGCGTCGGCCCGGTGTAGACCACCACGGGAGGCACGGCGATTCCTTGGTCGGAGAGGAGCGCGGCGCCTTTTCGCGCCGGGGCGCGCAAGGCCGACAGCAGCGTCGAGAACGAGCCATTCGGTTCGTCGGCGCTGCCTTCGGCCTGATCCTCCTCATCGTCCGCTGGCGGCTTCTTGCGATGCGGCCCGCATATCTCGTCGTGCAGATTGGGCGGGGTCGCCTCCACCGGAGACAGCGCTTCGATCGAACCGAGCGCCGGCGTGAGCCACGAAAGCGGATTCTGCGCGAATCCGCGCTCGAGAAGCTCTGCCGCCTTCACCGAGCGTGCCGCCGATGAGGGCGCACCGAGCACCACCGCGATCAGCCGTTTGCCGTCATGCGTCGCCGAGGCGACAACGTTGTATCCGGAAGCGCAGATGAAGCCGGTCTTCATGCCGTCAGTGCCGGCATAGCGTCCGAGCAGGCTGTTGGTGTTGCGCAGGATGCGCCGGCCGTACTTGATCGCCGGTATGTGCCAGTAGGAATTGTATTCGGGAAACTCGTTGATCAGCGCGCGCGCCAGGATGGCGAGATCGCGCGCCGTGGTGATCTGGCCGTCGGCGGGCAGGCCGTTGGGATTGACGAAGTTCGATGAGGTCATGCCAAGGCGGTGCGCCGTGCTCGTCATCAGTTCGGCGAAGTTCTCGATCGAGCCGGAAACGCCCTCGGCGAGCAGCACGGCCATGTCGTTCGCCGATTTCACCATCATCATCTTCAGGGCGTTGTCGGCGGTGACCTGGGTGCCCGCCGGAAAGCCCATCTTCGACGGAGCCTGAGCGACCGCATTGCGCGAGACCGTGAACAGGCTGTCGAAGGTGATGCGCTGCTCCTTGATGGCGTGCAACGTGACGTAAAGCGTCATCAGCTTCGTTACCGAAGCAGGATACCAGGGATAGGTGGCATTCTCGGCGTGCAGCACCTTGCCGGTGTCGACCTCGACCACCAGCGCGGATCCCGCTCGAGCCGGATTTGCCACTAGCGCCGAAAGCAAGAGGGCGCCGAGCGCAATGGCAAGCGCTGGCCCCGAAAGGCATTGGAAACGATGCACGTGTCGCGGTCCATTCTGTTGGTGGCCCCCAAGAAGAATAAAGGGCCGCGAAAGGTTCACGATAGGTTCTGAGCGCGCGCAGGTATTATCTACCCTCAAGACCTCCTCGAACGCAAAGACGAATACCGCTATCACTAAGCCGCTGTGGATTTGCGATACAGCCATAGCCAAGTAAAAGCGACCGAAATTCGGCAAGGGAGCGGTCAATGACGGCTTGCATCGTGGGATGGGCGCATACGCCCTTCGGGAAGCTCGCCGGCGAAACGGTCGAGAGCCTTGTGGTACGCGTGACAAACGAGGCGCTGCTCGACGCCGGTATCGCGGCAAAGGACGTCGACGAGATCGTCCTCGGGCACTTCAACGCCGGCTTCTCGGCGCAGGATTTTACCGCATCGCTCGTGCTGCAGGCCGCACCCGATCTGCGCTTCAAGCGCGCGACACGGGTCGAGAATGCGTGCGCGACCGGCTCCGCCGCCGTGCACCAGGGACTGAAATCCATCGCCGCACGATCGGCGCGCATCGTGCTCGTGGTCGGCGTCGAGCAGATGACCACGACGCCGGCCCCCGAGATCGGCCGCAATCTGCTCAAGGCGTCCTATGTGCGCGAGGAAGCCGGCATCGACGGCGGCTTCGCCGGCCTTTTCGGCAAGATCGCCGACAGCTATTTCCAGCGCTGGGGCGACCAGTCGGACGCACTGGCACGCATCGCCGCCAAGAACCACAGGAACGGCGTCGGCAACCCATACGCGCAGCTGCGCAAGGATTTCGGGTACGCCTTCTGCCGCGAGGAAAGCGAGAAGAACCCGCGCGTTGCCGGTCCGCTCAAGCGCACCGATTGTTCGCCGGTTTCCGACGGCGCGGCCGCGCTGGTGCTGAGCGATGTCGATACCGCGCTCAAGCTCGGCAAGGCGATCGTGTTCCGCGCCGCCGAGCACGTGCAGGACTTCCTGCCGATGTCGCGGCGCGACGTGCTCAAGTTCGAGGGCTGCGCGCTGGCGTGGAAGCGGGCGCTGGCACAAGCCGGCGTCGCGCTCTCCGACCTTTCTTTCGCCGAGGTCCACGACTGCTTCACCATCGCCGAGCTGATCGAGTACGAGGCCATGGGGTTGGTGCCGGAAGGGCAGGGCGCTCGCGCCATCGCCGACGGTACCGTCACCAAGGACGGCGTACTTCCGATCAATCCGTCCGGCGGCCTCAAGGCCAAAGGTCATCCGATCGGCGCGACCGGCGTCTCCATGCATGCGCTCGCCGCCATGCAGCTCTCCGGCCGCGCCGGCGACATGCAGGTGAAGAATGCGCGGCTCGGCGGCCTGTTCAACATGGGCGGCGCTGCGGTCGCCAACTATGTGAGCATCCTGGAGCGTCTGCGCTGAGTGGGTGCGCGGCTCGGGCAGGGCAACGAGCGCGGCAATCGGTGTCGGTCAGTGCGCCTGCGCCACGTGCGCCGGCGTGCGCGCGATCAGCGAGTTCGAGCTGGTCGCGATCCTTCTCGAACAGGGCGAGCGGAAGGCCCTCGAGAACGCGGCCGCGCGGCAGCTTGATGCGCATCGCATCGACGAACCGGTTGTTCACCAGGATCTCGTAGTGCACGTGGGCGCCGGTCGAAAGGCCGGTCGAGCCGACGAAGCCGATGACCTGGCCTTGGCGCACGTGGCTGCCGACGTTGAGGCCGCGGGCAAATGCCGTCATGTGCCCGTAGGCCGTTTGATAGCCGTTGGCATGCCGGACGCGCACATATTTGCCGTAGCCGCCCTTGACCCCGATCTCGTCGATGGCGCCGTTGCCGGCGGCAAAGATCGGCGTGCCCATCGGCGCCGCCCAGTCGACGCCGGTATGCATCTTCATGTAGTGGAGGAGCGGATGATTGCGTTCGCCGAACCCTGAACGCATGATGCCGATGGCGACGGGCTTGCGGACCAAAAACTTCTTCGCGCTCTTTCCGGTCTCGTCATAATAGTCGTAAGCGCCGTCGTCCGCCGTCTGATAGCGATAGTACTTCTTCGTCTCGCCGCCGACGGTCAGCGAAGCATAGCGCACGTCATTGCGGCCCTCGCCGCTCTCGTCCTCGGAATAAAGGAGGTCGAAGGAATCCCCGGCATGCACCTTGCGCTGGAAGTCGACATCGTAGGAGTAGACGCGGATGAATTCCTCGATCACCGGGTTCGGCACATTGTTGCGCAGCGCGGTCTCGTAAATGCTCTGGTAGAGCCGCACGCCGCTGCCGTCGTCCTCGGTCGCCTCTTCGTCCGCTTCGGCGACCTCGGTGGCGACGTTGCGCACGTCGACCGCGACGTATTTGCCGGCGTCGGACAACGCTGCCGCCGCCTCGATCGCGCTCTCCCCAGCGATGACGACGCGCAGCGGCCGCATGTGGCCGAGGCCCGCCGGCGTCAGCAGCACGCGCAGTTTCTGGCCTTCCTTCAATCCGCCGTCGCGAGCCGGCCGACCCAGCACGGCGATGAGCGCCTTGATTTCGTCGGGCGCCGCACCGAGTTCCCGCAGAATCGACCCGACCGTCTCGCTCTTCTTCGCCACGACCAGACGTTCGCTCCAGTCGTTGGCGGCTGTCTTCTTGGGTAGCAGTGTGATGTTCTCGGGCACGACTCGCGCCTCGAACCCGACGTAGGGGTCGATATCGCCCTCGGCAGCATAACTGAGCTTGAGGCTTGCCCCGCTTGCCGCGTCGGCGCTCGCCAGGAGCGGTGAACCTGTCCGCGCCGCGCTTGCAATATCGCGTACGCGCGAGATCACTTCGTCGACCGGCAGCAGCGTCGCCGGCTTCACCCTCGACAGCAGCGAGTTGATGTCGCACGTTGCCGGCGCCACCCTGCCTTTTGCGGCGTTGGGAACGAAGTCGCAGGTAACGAAGGAGACTTCGGCGTCCGGTTCCGCCGCCGGCGTATCGTCGGCGTTGGCCACGCCGTCGGTGAGAAGCTTTTGCGGATTGAAGGGCGGGATATTGGCGGACAGTTCCGAGACCGTCAGCGAGAGATTGCCGGCGAGCCGCACATAGGGACGCGTGCGCACTACTTCGCGCTCGCGCACCCGCGTGCTGCTCGGAACCCGCAGCGTCTGCCGCGCGACACTCGACTCGCTGAGCGCGGGAAGGCGATCAGTCTTGTGCGCGACGCTCAACCGCTCGCCGGCGCCGGCAACGGCGCCACGCAACGCCGTCTCGACCCGTTCGGGCGCTGCGGCGAAATTGGTTTCACCGTCGAGAGAAGCGAAAACGGCGCCGCCCATCAGCGCAGCGCCGCACAGGCCGGTCAGGATCGTACCGCTGAACCACTGCAACGAGACCCGGCGCCGGTCCACCAGCGTGCCGGTGCCTCCGTCGACAGAAAGCGGCGGCTCGTTGCCGAGTTCGATGGGCTCGGTTTTCAGCCTCCGATTTGCGCCGCGCACCCTGGCTTGGTCCAAGACCCCGTTCCCCCGCAGTCGCGATCGCGTTTCGTGTGCCGCAATGCGGCGCCGAACCTGGTAAGAAGTCCGGAACGGATTCCCAAAGCCTCGGGGTCCGGACCGGCTTGGATTGAAGCCTCGAATCAAGGCGATAGACACCACCACGCCGATCCAGGCCACATCAACGCGACCGGGTCGCCGAGGCTGAAACCTTTAGCTGATGCTGCCGCTCCCCCGCATTGCGACATCCCCGACACGACTATGTAAAGAACGGCGGAGGAATGTGGCCGCAGTGCGGCGCACGCACTGCGAAATCGCACCTCGCCGGGACTTGGGGGTATTGCCGGCACTAACAGGGCAATCGCCGCGTCGCCGCCCCGCTCTTTCGCGTTTGACGGTTGACATTCGCGGCCCCCGAAGAATATATAAGCCCTCTTGGCGCGCTGCCGCTTGGGCGACGGCGCGTCTGCGAAGCCCCTCACTGATTACTCGGTGAACAGCATCCGGCTCCGTCGGATGTGTGGACTTCGGCGGCTCTTGCCTTCCGTCCCCTCCCGTTCGCGGCGAGGGGTAAGAGGGAGGAGAAGGGGACCTTCACGGGTCCCTCGGCTGTTTGACAAGTGAATCGGAAGAAAGAGAAACGTGGACGGCGGAGTCCCTGCGGACCGTCGCCAAAGACCGAAGCTTGCTTCGGTTCGGCGGCACGGTCAGGACGAGACTTCGGCGGTCTACGTTTCAGGTCAACACCCTGATGCGCGAGCATCAGAGTGACGGACCTCGTCAATGGCGGCGCGCGAGCGTCGCCGTGCGAAACGTGACCGGCCGGGAAAAGTTCTCATCCAACTTGAGAGTTTGATCCTGGCTCAGAGCGAACGCTGGCGGCAGGCCTAATACATGCAAGTCGAGCGGGTGTAGCAATACACCAGCGGCAGACGGGAGAGTAACACGTGGGAACGTGCCCTTCAGTTCGGAACAACCCAGGGAAACTTGGGCTAATACCGGATACGTCCGAAAGGAGAAAGATTTATCGCTGAAGGATCGGCCCGCGTCTGATTAGCTTGTTGGTGAGGTAACGGCTCACCAAGGCGACGATCAGTAGCTGGTCTGAGAGGATGATCAGCCTCACTGGGACTGAGACACGGCCCAGACTCCTACGGGAGGCAGCAGTAGGGAATATTGGACAATGGGCGCAAGCCTGATCCAGCCATGCCGCGTGGGTGATGAAGGCCCTAGGGTTGTAAAGCCCTTTCGGCGGGGAAGATAATGACGGTACCCGCAGAAGAAGCCCCGGCTAACTTCGTGCCAGCAGCCGCGGTAATACGAAGGGGGCTAGCGTTGCTCGGAATCACTGGGCGTAAAGCGCACGTAGGCGGCTTTTTAAGTCAGGGGTGAAATCCTGGAGCTCAACTCCAGAACTGCCTTTGATACTGAGAAGCTCGAGTCCGGGAGAGGTGAGTGGAACTGCGAGTGTAGAGGTGAAATTCGTAGATATTCGCAAGAACACCAGTGGCGAAGGCGGCTCACTGGCCCGGTACTGACGCTGAGGTGCGAAAGCGTGGGGAGCAAACAGGATTAGATACCCTGGTAGTCCACGCCGTAAACGATGGATGCTAGCCGTTGTCGGGTTTACTCGTCAGTGGCGCAGCTAACGCATTAAGCATCCCGCCTGGGGAGTACGGTCGCAAGATTAAAACTCAAAGGAATTGACGGGGGCCCGCACAAGCGGTGGAGCATGTGGTTCAATTCGAAGCAACGCGCAGAACCTTACCAGCCCTTGACATGTCCCGTATGAGTACCAGAGATGGAACTCTTCAGTTCGGCTGGCGGGAACACAGGTGCTGCATGGCTGTCGTCAGCTCGTGTCGTGAGATGTTGGGTTAAGTCCCGCAACGAGCGCAACCCTCGCCCTTAGTTGCCATCATTAAGTTGGGCACTCTAAGGGGACTGCCGGTGATAAGCCGCGAGGAAGGTGGGGATGACGTCAAGTCCTCATGGCCCTTACGGGCTGGGCTACACACGTGCTACAATGGCGGTGACAATGGGACGCAATGGGGAAACCCTGTGCAAATCTCAAAAAGCCGTCTCAGTTCGGATTGTGCTCTGCAACTCGAGCACATGAAGTTGGAATCGCTAGTAATCGCAGATCAGCACGCTGCGGTGAATACGTTCCCGGGCCTTGTACACACCGCCCGTCACACCATGGGAGTTGGCTTTACCTGAAGACGGTGCGCTAACCGCAAGGGAGCAGCCGGCCACGGTAGGGTCAGCGACTGGGGTGAAGTCGTAACAAGGTAGCCGTAGGGGAACCTGCGGCTGGATCACCTCCTTTCTAAGGATCGGACGTCAGAAGCGGACGGCGGATGACAGCAATGTCGCCCGAACGTCGTTCTACTTCCGGCTTAGAACACAATGGATGGAGCGAGCGCAGACGATCCGTCGTCTGTCGTCCGTCTTCCGTCCTCGTGCGGGACGCCGCCGTCTACGTTTCTCTTTCTTCGCGAACGAGCTGTTCGGAGGA
>CAWHZA010000004.1:55000-65977 GCA_963833665.1 uncultured Alphaproteobacteria bacterium
CGGTGGCGATCGCCGCCGATACGCCGCAGATCGAGATGCCGGAGGCAAGCGGCGCCGCCCACTCGCGCGAAAAGCCGAACCACTTGCGGGCGACGTAGTAAACGACGGCCCAGTAGATCAGGTACGCCTCGGCGATGGCGGCAAGGCCGCGCAGCACCAGCGAACTGGCGAGCGAAAGCTTGCCGGCCGCCGTGACCGCGAAAAAGCCGCCGAGAATGACGATGGCGACCTTGATGTAAAGCTCCGGCCGCACCGCCTCTTTGATGGCGGCGGCGAAGCGCGGCAGAAAATTGGCGATGATCAGGCCGGCGATCAGCGCGAAAATATACGCGCCTTCGTTGGTAAGCCGCAGCGACCAGCTGATGCCGAATTTCTGCTGCTCCGCCGGCGTGACCGCGGCGAAATGGGCGTAGTTGCCGATGATCCAGCTCGCATAGGCGATCCAGAACACCGCCGTGAAAGCCAGCGCAAAACGCTTGACGTCGGCTTTCAGCGCCGCGGCGCCGAGGCTGAGCACGGCCGTAAGCGCCACGTAGGTCGCGAGCAGCGCGCCCGCGCCGCCGAGCGGCGCGTAGTTCTTCGAGGCCGGCGCCAGGGCGTTGCCGGGGTTGATCCACACCGACGTGTTGACGACCCAGCCGATCAGATCGATGTGGACCACGGCTGCCAAGCCGAGCACGAAGATGAAAAGACCGATGATGACGGCGAGCCAATCCTCGTTCGGCGCCGGCGCCGGCCGGGCGGCGGCCGGGGAACCGACATCTGTGACAGCGGCGTTGGACATGATGATCCCTTCGCCGGCAACGGCCGGCGCTCCAGCGATACGAACGTACGTGAATTAAGTCCCGGCCTCGGCGTTGTCACCGGCTGACGGGCGCTGCGAGCGGCACCGTCATTCGTCCATCTCCATGGTTAGGGAGCCCACGAAGACGCTTCGCGGCGCTTTAGCGTTTTTTCGCGGCGCAAGCTGCTCCATCAAATTCCGCGACCCAATCTCGCGAGAACTTGGACGCTCGATCTCACCCTCGCGAGGATTGGATGGCCGATCACACCATGGCGGGATAAAATGTCAATGCAACAACCGGAAATAAGAAAGTCTTGATCGCGGCCGCGGCGCTTTCGCGAATGAATTCGCCAAAACATGGTTTCAGGGGAAAACAATGTTCCGGGCGCTGCCCACGGTCCGTTCCTACCGCAGCAGCGTAGCCTGGATTGAGCGGAGCGTATCATCGAGCTATCAAGAATTTCCAAATTATCGCGCATTCGTCAAAGGGGAGGTGAGCCTGCACCTAGTGGCCAAGATGTTCGGCTCGGCCGGCGCAGGAAATCAATATCATCATATCGTCACCCAGGGCGGATTGAACGGGAAGAAATTTCCCGCGGAGTTATTGCAGAACACGCGCAACGTCCTCCCTCTCCCGACGCTGTTACATGAGGTCGCGACTGATGAGTACCGGAAGCCCGCACCCGATGGTTCCGGTCGGACTTTGTATCGATGGCTGCAGACGCAACCATACGAGGTTCAGCGCGAGATCGGACTAAACATCCTGCGGAAGTTGGGTATTCTGAAGTAGACGGTGCCCGAATGCCAGCCGGAGAGTGCAATGGAAATTGATGAGTTTATTGTGCTGCTCGGAGAAGAATTGGACGCGTGGTGGGAAGAGTTTTCCCCGATGCTCAACTCCGAAGACCGCGGCGCGCAAGCCGAGACACTGCTTCGCGGGTTCGAGATCGCGAAGAGGTTCGACAGCTTTAAGACCCAAGGACTAGCTGCGGTTAAGGCTTTGCTCGATCGGCAAGACACGACGGAACACGCAGGGCTTGCGTCTCAGATCCAGGCTTTCGCATTTGCCGCCAAGCTGGCGAATACCTTGCATGACCAATTTCGCGACATTGACGGCGAGACTCAAGTTGCACGCCTCACAGAGGCAATCGTTAAGGCCTTGGAGCGCACAGCAACCGGCCGAGCCGCTCTCGCCGTGCTGCTCGATCATCCCGATGCCGGCGTGCGCGCTTGGGCGGGAGCCTGCCTCATATTCGTGATGCCTGATCGCGTGGTCCCGATCCTCCGCGAGATCATGGAGAAGGAGCATGCCAATAGCGCCCATTTCACAGCCTATTTTGCTCTCCTTCGCTGAGAACATGACCCAAAACCGGGTGGCAAGGCTTAAGGGTCAAGCGGAAAGATCCGGCGCACCTTTCCAGCAGCTCAGCACCAATATTCTTGCCTGCATGTAGCAAGCGCAGCCCGAATTGAGCAGAGCGAAACCCGGGAAATCCATCCCAGGCCTCGAAGCTCCTCGCGTGGTTTCGTGGAGATTGTCATCAGGCCGGCCACTTCGGGCCGGGCTGGTTGGCTCAACCCAGGCTCCGATAGGCGGCATGGCGCTCCCGCCTCGACCTCCTGCTTCGGTGTCGCTCAGGCATTCGCGCGCTTGCTCGAGCGGGGGGACGTGCTCGACGCCGCGGGCGGAACGGACATCTTTCAGATGCCTGCGGGCCGCGTGAAGATCACCACGGGCGTCGACGCCGTACGATGCCTGCGTCTGAGTGACAAAGCCAAGATCTTGCGCTGGTACGCCGATTGTTGCCGGACGCCGATCGCCAACACCGCCGCCGGCCCGCGCTTCCCGGTGGTTGCCCTCATTCACCATGAGCGCGATGGCCGGTGCCGCGGCGAGATGCTCGGCCCGCCGCTCTGCCGCATTTGTGAACACTCCGCCACCGGACCGCTGCCGGCGAATGCGGCGCCGCTGCCATCGTTCGGCGTTTTCGTCTGCCGCGCGGCAAAGCTTCTCGGCTGGTGGGGGCGCGGGCTCGGTCAGCCAAATCCGTTCTTTGACGATTTCACGGGCGCGCCGCTCTCCGTGCCGCGCGTGCTCGCACCGAGTGAGCGCGCCGCCTTTTAACGGTGTAGCATCTGAAAAGGGATTGCCGACGTTCCTGTCAGCAAGGAAGGCACCTACAGCCGGCGTCTTGGATTGTCTGATTTGCTTTGTCCGCCGAGTTGAAAGGTCAGCGCTTTCTCTTGGCCGCCCGTGTGGCCGAGGATGACGGCGCAAAGCTCACGGGCGTATCCATCGTATTCGCAGACGATCTGCTTCTTGGCGGCCATCGCTTGCGCAAACTGCTTGTTGGTCGGACTTACCATCGTATTCGTCTGCGATCAGCGCCGAGTCACCGATTGGTCACGCCCGCGCGTGATGCAATTGTGGACTTCGTCCGCCGCCACCGCTAATGACGCGCCCATGCAAAGCATCTCCATCGGCCCCGTTGCCCTCTCCAATCCAGTGCTGCTGGCGCCAATGTCAGGCGTCACCGACGCACCGTTTCGTCGGCTCGCGGTGTCGCTCGGCGCCGGGCTGGTCGTTTCGGAAATGACAGCGTGCGCGGCGCTTGCCGGCGGCGGGCGGGCCGCGGAGGGCCGCATGGCGCGCCGCCGCATCGAGGATCACGGCACGGGGCTGCACGTCATCCAGCTCGCCGGCTGCGAGGTGCGGTGGATGGCGGAGGGCGCGCGCATCGCGGAAGATGCCGGTGCGGATATCATCGACATCAATATGGGCTGCCCGGCAAAGCACGTCGCTGGCGGCCAGTCGGGCTCAGCGCTGATGCGCGACCTTCCCCACGCGCTCACATTGATCGAGGCGGTGGTGCAGGCCGTGCGCGTGCCGGTGACGTTAAAGATGCGGCTCGGCTGGGACGACGTCTCGCGCAATGCGCCCGAGCTGGCGCGCCGGGCAGTGGCCGCGGGCGTGCGGCTCGTGACCGTGCATGGCCGCACGCGCTGCCAGTTCTACAAAGGCCGCGCCGACTGGGCGGCAGTGCGCGCCGTGAGTGAGAGTGTGGCGATCCCGGTCGTGGTCAATGGCGACATTGAAAGCTTTGATGATGCCGACGCGGCACTTGCCGCTTCCGGCGCCGGCGCGGTGATGGTTGGCCGCGGCGCGCAAGGGCGCCCGTGGTTCCCCGGCCAACTGGCGCGGTACCTTGAGACCAGGAAGCGCGGATCGCCGCCGCCGCTTCGCGAACAGCTCGCGCTCGTGAGCGCGCTCTACCGCGAAACGCTCGACCTCTACGGCCGCGAGATCGGGCTGCGTCATGCGCGCAAGCATCTCGGCTGGGCGCTCGAAACTGCGGCCGCTTGCGCGGGCGCGTCTGATCCCTTGCTCAAAGCGCATCGTGCCCGCGTGCTCACCGCGACTGAACCCGTACTCGTCCTACGCCTCCTCGCCGAAGCGTTCGATTTGTTTGCGGAGCGCCTTCAGCCGGCGATGCGCGCCGCGTAGTTGGAGGCGAGCGTCCCTCGTCAAAGGTTGGCGCGTCGCAATCCGTGCGCCCCTCGTATAATGTACGCCACCCGTAACTCGCCATGCCTCCGGAGGAAAACGCCCATGCCCACCAATCGCGTCTACCGCATCGCCGTCATCCCGGGCGACGGCATCGGCAAGGAGGTGGTGCCGGAGGGCGTGCGCGTGCTCGAAGCCGCCGCCAAAAAATTCGGCTTCGAATTGCGGCAGGACGACTTCGACTTCGCCTCCTACGACTACTATGCCAAGCATCAGCGCATGATGCCGGAGGACTGGAAGGAAAAGATCGGCCGGCACGACGCGATCTTCTTCGGCGCGGTGGGCTGGCCGGCGAAGATTCCGGACCATGTCTCATTGTGGGGCTCGCTCATCCAGTTCCGCCGCGAGTTCGACCAGTACGTCAATCTGCGCCCGGTGCGGCTCATGCCCGGAGTGCCCACTCCGCTCGCCAACCGCAAGGCCGGCGACATCGACTTCTGGGTGGTGCGCGAAAACACCGAAGGCGAATACTCGGCCATCGGCGGCCGCATCTTCGCCGGCACCGAGCGCGAGGTGGTCGTACAGGAAACCGTGCTCACGCGCATCGGCGTCGACCGCGTGCTGAAATTCGCCTTCGAACTCGCCCGCAAGACGCCGAAGAAGCACCTCACCTCGGCGACGAAATCGAACGGCATCGCGATCACCATGCCGTATTGGGACGAGCGCGTCGAGGCGATGGCGAAGAGCTATCCCGACGTACAATGGGACAAGTACCACATTGACATTCTCACCGCGCTGTTCGTGCTCAAGCCCGACCGCTTCAACGTGGTGGTCGGGTCGAACCTGTTCGGCGACATTCTCTCAGACCTCGGCCCCGCGTGCACCGGCACCATCGGCATCGCGCCCTCGGGCAATATCAACCCCGGGCGCGAATTCCCCTCGATGTTCGAGCCGGTGCACGGCTCGGCGCCCGATATCGCCGGGCAGGGGATCGCCAATCCGATCGGCCAGATCTGGTCGGGGGCGATGATGCTGGAGCATCTCGGCGAGAACGAAGCCGCTTCCGCGATCGTCAGGGCGATCGAGACCGTGCTCGCGCAGGAGAAGCTGCGCACCCGCGATCTCGGAGGGCGGGCCGACACCGCCGCCTGCGGCAAGGCGGTGGCCGAGGCGTTGGCCTAGACTAGCGCGGGTAACGGTTGGAGAGCGTAAGCCGCGGCCGCGCTACCGGCCGTGATCCCACAACGCTTCGAGCCGGCGGCGGAACGCCTTCGGCCGCTCGGCGAACAGCCGCGAGGCGATGCGCGCGGCGCGCTGTGCCAGCTCGGTCTTGCGGTCGTTGCAGGGCGGCGTGAGGCGCGAGCGCCAGGGTGCCAGCGGCTGGTGCGGCCCGGCAAGCCGCTCCAGCACTTCGAGGTCCTGGCAGCGGCCGAGCCGGTCGCGCAGCCGCTCGGCCTCCTCTGTCCACATGCGACCGAAGCGTGGCCACAGCGGCTCGATCAGTTCCATCTGGTAGCGGTGCTCCACCACCCGCTGACGCAGTTCGTGCCGTTCGGTGGCGCTCGCCTGCGACCAGTCGGACGGGACCAGGCGGCGGGCAGTGCGGTAGCCGGTGGCGAGGCGGGCGGCGAGCGCCTCGAAATCGAGGCTATCGAGCGGCCAAGCCTCCACCGCGGCCGTGACAGCATCGAGCCAGCCAATGATCCCCTCGCGCAGCGCCGGGGTGAGCACCGCCTTCTCTTCGCCTTCGCGCACCGCCTCGAGCCGGGTACGGATCGTCGCCAGCGACCGCGGCGACAGCGCCAAGCCTTTTTCCGCAATGTCGTCGAACGCATTGAGTGCCGATTGGCCGTCACGGGCGGTGCCGAGCGAGCGCGCGTGGTCGCGCGCCTCGGTGCGCCAGCGCGCCGCGTCGGCAAGGAAGGGATCGAGCAGCCGCATCAAAGCGCGCCATTGCTTCATGGCGCGGCGGAACTCGTGCACCGTGTCCTCGCTCGCGCGCTCGGGGTCGCCGATGGCGGTGCGCGCGTGGGCGAGGATAGCGGCGGCGATCGCACGCAACGCAGGTGCAATCGGCGCCTTCGGCCGCAAGGCCGGCTTGTCGCCCATGTCCACTTCTATGAAGCCGTGCATGACGGATCGATGACGTCCTTTGTGACATTATGACGAAAAATCGGGTTCCCCGCACTTCCCTTATCGGAGGGGGGTTGCTAGATGAACGTGCGAAAAATCATCGGTTGGCGCGGGGTGGAGCAGCCCGGTAGCTCGTCAGGCTCATAACCTGAAGGTCGTAGGTTCAAATCCTACCCCCGCAACCACCTTTACCGAACTCCGATAGGGCTCATTCCCCAGGCCTTCCGCACCGGCGGAGAGCCGTACCATGTTGGCGATCTCCCCGACGAGTTCAATCGTGAAGCCATTCTCGCCCGCGCTGACGCTGACGCGATCGATGAGGCTGCGAAGGATTTCAAGCGCCTCGGTTTTCGTCACGGGGTCAACGAGCGCGTCCTGCAGGCCGGCGACCTTCTTCCGATAGAGTTCCGCTAGATTGGGATGCAGCCGCGTTGACGGCTCGGGCGCACCCTCAATTTCGGACTGAAGCCTGGCTTTGGTCTGCTCCAACTCGTCGAGCTTTGTCTGAAGTCCCGGGGCGCGGAAGCCGTCGGCGATCGCCTCGATCAAGCCGTTGAGCTTGCGGCGGGTCTCGTCAAGCTCGCGGCGCTTGAAGTTGATCGTGAGTTCGGCGTCGCGGCGTTGCCGGTTCAGCTCGGCATGGAACTCCCTGATGAACTCGGCGACGAAGTCGGGATGCATGAGATTGTGCTTGAGGGCCTCGAGGATCAGTCCCTCCAGAACTGCACGGCGGATGCCCTTGCGGTTCTTGCAGGTGCCGAGGCGGCGGGCTGCGCTACAGGAGAGATAGTCCTTGCCGCCCGCAGCGAGCGGCGCGCCGCAGTCGCCGCAGCAGGTGAGCCCTGTTAGCAGATGCTTGGAGCGGCGGTTGAGCCAAAACTGGGGCCTTTAGCACGCGGGCGCTGCCGCGGATGCCGGCGAGTTGCACGCGGTGCCAGAGATCATCATCGACGATCCGCAATTCGGGGACGTCCTGGATGACCCATTCGTTTTCAGGATTAATCCGGGCCAGCCGCTTTCCCGTACTCGGCTCCTTGACATAGCGTTGCTTATTCCAGACGAGCCGGCCGATGTAGAGCTCATTGTGCAGGATGCCCGTGCGCCGCAGGGTATGACCTCGGATCGTCGTGTCTGACCATGGACGGCCTCCAGGACCCGGAATGCGTTCGGCATTGAGTTCACGGGCGATGGTGCGGGGCGACTTGCCCGCGGCGAACGCCGTGAAGATGCGGCGGACGATGGCCGCTTCGGCGTCGTCGATGACACGCCCCCCGCATATCGCGTCGCCGCGCGCGTCGAACTCACGGACGACATCGTACCCGTAGCACAGGCCGCCACCGGATCGTCCTTGGCGCACTCGGCCTTCGAGTCCGCGCCACACCTTCTGGCGGAGGTCAGTGAGGTAGAGCGCATTCATCGTGCCCTTGAGGCCGACGTGGAGAACGCCGATCTCGCCTTCTGCGAGGGTTATGATCTTCACGCCGGCAAAGCTCAGGTGCTTGAACAGCGCTGCGACGTGCTCCTGATCACGCGACAATCGATCAAGCGCTTCCGCGACCACCACGTCGAGGCTGCCGCCGCGCGCGTCCACCAGGAGCTTCTGATAGCCTGGACGCAGATGGCTTGCGCCACTTTGCGCATAATCGGTGTAGGTCGCCACGAGCGTCCAGCCCTCGGCCTCGATCCTGGCCTTGCAAGTGCGGACCTGATCCTCAATCGAAGCTTCGCGCTGGTGCTCAGAGGAATATCGTGCGTAAATTACAGCTCGTGTGACGCCACTAGTTGCCGAGGGGTTCATCGCAGTCCGACCTCCTGCGCCGAATGCGAGAGCACCGTGTCCAGGTCCTTGCGAATAGAGGGTACTGCCGAAAGCACGGGATGGGTCAACCTGATTCGGGTTTGACGGCGTTCCGCGGAGTAGGGGGAGCGCATAGTCGGCGAACCGTAGCGACCGACAGCAGCGGACAGCCTGCCATCGGGTCCGCGGTGATCATGGAGCAGCCCCGCATCCTGAGGTTTCCGACAATTTGCTGGGGGGCTGAACGTTGGCGGCTGCGGTTCTCAGCGCTTGGCGTGCAGCTAGGCGGCCGAGCAGGCGCGCCAGCTGCGCGAGCGCCGTTGCCATAGGGCGAGTCGACGGCTCGCCTACGTTGGGCGCGGGACCGCTATCCGGTTGCGCGCTCGGCGAAGAATTGGTGACATGACGGTGCATTGCACCGACAGTCTGGCGTCACCGACACACAGATGTTGGCAAAAACCCGACGCCCGCTCACAGCGATGAACTAGGCCGCGGATCGGGACCGGCCCTTCTCGACTTCATTCCAATACCGTCGGAGCGCCTGGTCCGGGGCAGGTTCGCGGAGCCACTGAAAGACGCTGTGCACGAAGTCGCCGAAACCAGCATGGTCGCTACGGCCCGGCAACGGCTCAGTGTGGCGATGGTCCAATCGACCGCTAGGTGCATCACGAGCGCGTCCCGGGCGTCCTGGCTGGGCCGGCCGCCTGTGTTGACACCGCCGCCATCACCTCGGGCCTGACCGAAGATCACGGGCTCCAGCCTGGCGCGCGAGCGCTTTCCGCGGCCTCTGGATACGAGCCGAGCCCCGTCCGCGCCGAGTGTGCGGATCATCTCGACCAGCTCATTGGCATCCGCGTTTTCGGCCCAGGTCAAGAATCCACCATCGACTGAGATGAAAGAGCTTTGGGGACATTACGCGTGCCCGCAAAACGAGGTGGTCGAACGCAAGCTTTGGAAGGTAAAGCAATCGAGCGCGTAGTTGACCCACCGGCACATCTTCTTCATATGAAAGTTGCCACAAATCGCGAAGCGCATCGTGCGCCTGCCGGCGTGTTCTGGCATCGGCTCTGGCCTTGAGGAACGCGACTATCGAAGACTTGATTTTGCACACGAAATCTATAATACCTTGATGGTCTAGTTGGATGTCGTCTTTCCACACACAATCGCTGATCCTGCTGCGATGTTCATCATCTAGTCGTCGGGTTTCACCTGCTTCGGTAGGGATCGGCGCACCGCGGACATGGCTGGAAATGCTGCCGATTTGGTGCAGTGGCGATTGACCCACAGCGGTCATCGCGGCGGCTGTCAAGTTCCACTGCAACAGACGCTTGGATGCTTACTCGATCACCTCGTCGGCGCGGAGCTGTATGGCCGCGGACAGATCAACGCCGAATCGCTTTGGCGGTTTTAAGGTTGATGACTAACTCGAATTTTACGGCCTGCTCGACGGGGAGATCGGCGGGCTTTGCCCCGGTGCCAATTGCCCAATTACTCGCGTTGAGCATCGATGTGCTGGTTACTCCCGGCACTCCGATAACGCGTGCCGCACAACGGGCGACACGACGGTCCCGATCGTCTGCATCACTGGAAATCCGGTCGGCTCCGGCCTGGTGGCCAGCTTATCCCGTCCGGGCGGCAATATCACCGGCATGTCGTTGCTCTCAGGCGAGTACAGCGCAAAGTGGTTGGAGTTGCTTACCAGGGCCGCCCTAACATTGCACCGTATTGCGGTACTGTGGAACCCAGATAATCCGGCGATGATCGAGGAACACGGTCATTTGCAGGCCACGGCGCGCGTCCTCGGACTCGCGTTGACGTTCCTTTCCGCCCGCCCGTCGGAGATCGAGGCCACTTGGCGGCATTGACGCCGGCAACCGTCGACGGTTTGGTGGTCACCGATGACGCATTCTTGGAACCGCTCCTACCGCGACTTATCGCGCTTGCCGCCGACCGCCGTCTGCAAGCCCTCTATCCGTTTAGTAATGCGATCCAGCAAGGTGGGTTGATGTCATACTCCGCGAATTTCTTCGCGATGTGGCGTCGGGCCGCAGGCTACGTCGATCGGATTCTCAAGGGCGATCGTCCGTCTGAACTGCCCATCGAACAAGCTACAGAGGTGGCACTCAACATAAACCTTAAGGCCGCAAAGGCGCTCGGCCTAACCATTCCGACAACGCTCCTCGTCACTGCCGACGAAGTGATCGAATAAGTTCTCTCTTGATTGCAGTGCGTGAGTTTAGTTGCGTCCCTTCTCGGCGTTCGCCGCGGTGCGGTGATGCTTCCGGAATCGGAGGCTAAGCCGAATAGCCCGGACATCATTGATCTGGCAATCTCGACCCAAGGCGGAAGTGGAGCGGACTATTTTTCTGGGGGCCGCCCGCACATTTCAATGATGTGCTAGGCTGTGATTTCCGACCCGAGGATGAGGCCTGTGAGGCGGCGCGATTTCATCACACTTTTCGGTGGGGCGGCATTGACATGGCCGGTCGGCGCACGAGCGCAGGAAGCAGATCGGACCTACCGCCTTGGCTGCGTGTCCGGCAGTCCACGCAATGCTCCGTTTGCCGTCGCGATGGTCGATGAACTTCGGCTGCTTGGCTTTATTGAGGGCCAAAACCTCACGATCGATTGGCGAAGTTATGGACAGCGTATTGATCTGATTCCCGAATTTGTGGCGGAGCTTGTCAAAGCCCATGTCGATGTCATTTATGCCGCCGGAGTTACTGCAATTCGCGCGGCACAGCGTGCGACGGCGAC
>CAWHZA010000005.1:0-24230 GCA_963833665.1 uncultured Alphaproteobacteria bacterium
TGGTGGCCATGCGAGGCACAACCGACACTTGTTGGTAGTGGTCGCAGGATCAAGTCTTTAGCGGCCGGTTCAACTCGGTGCGCCAGTTCGCCGGATCAGGCGTCGACTGCGGCCCGACGGAATACAGCCCCAAAGGCCTTCGGCCTTCTCGTGGCTGTTCGCTCTCATCCACGCGTCGAACTCACCCCAGGCTGACGGGAGGCCCTCGTAGGGGCCGCTGTAAATGGTGCGGGCAACCTTTGTTGCAGGAAGCCCGCCCGGTTTCACGCGTCCAGTTGCCCTTACAGGCGCCGCAACCTTCACGCCTAATTCGAAATCGAAGGTATCCGGGCTCATCTTGAGATGGTGGGCGAAGACAGGGCTGCTGGGCTTTACGCCCTGCTCGGCAAGTGCAGCCATCAACTCGCCGACGGCAGGGCCAAATGCCTTCCTCATTTCGCTGCGTGGCACGGTCAGGCGAATGACAGCGGCCGCCTCGGCCTCTATTTGCAAGATCTCCGGTATCGATATCATAGATGGTCTCCTACAACTTTCGTGGCGCTCGCGCGCGCCTTCGGAATAGCGCGCCCGCAAGGTCGCTGGATCACGACGGTGGCACAATCTCGGGCTATGCAGCCTCCCTGAAATCACCAATCTGCGCATCGAACGCCCGCTTGAAGGCAGGGCGCGCGGTGCAGCGTTCGACATAGGCGGCGAGGCGCTTCTCGCTTGTGACGATATCGGTGTGCTTCAGAATTCGCAGCACAGTCGTCATCATCAAATCGCCCGCTGTGAAGCGGTCACCATCGAGATAGGCTTTGTCGCCGAGCGACTTGGAGAGCGCGGACAGGCGCTTCTGCACAAACTCCACCGCCCCTGGGCGGCGCAGCTTCGCCCATTCCTCATTCGCGTAAAAGAGATCGATCACGGCGATGTTCATAACGAACGGCTCGATGGAATTGAGCGCCGCGATTAGCCATTGCGTCGCGCGTGCGCGTCCGCTCGCAGCACCGTCGTCATCATCAGATCGCCGGCCGTAAAGCGTTCGCCATCGAGAAATGGCTTGTCGGCCAACGATTTTGAGAGCGCGGCCAGGCGCTTCTGCAGGAACTCCACGGCACCCGGGCGTCGCAGCTTCGCCCACTCCTCCTTCGCGTAAAAGAGGTCGATCATTGCGATATTCATCACGAAGGGTTCGATTGAATTGAGCGCCGAAATCAGCCATTGCGTCGCGCGG
Source organism: uncultured Alphaproteobacteria bacterium (assembly GCA_963833665.1). Taxonomy (GTDB): domain Bacteria; phylum Pseudomonadota; class Alphaproteobacteria; order Rhizobiales; family Xanthobacteraceae; genus BOG-931. Next base: position 1,217 of record CAWHZA010000005.1, read on the forward strand.
GCGCGCCCGCCGGCATCCTTCGGCAAAAGTGCCTCGCTGCGCTCGCCAATATGCAGCACGATGGCTCCGGACTCGAACAGCACCAGGCCGTCCTCCTCGAAGATCGGCACCTGCCCGAAAGGTTGCTTGGCGCGGTATTCCGGTTTGTCCTGATCCCCCTGTTCCAGCAGCCGGGTCTGGTACGGCAGGCCGGCTTCCTCCAAGGCCCAACGAACGCGCAGGTCGCGCACTTGACCGCGGGCGAAATCAGGGACCCATCGAAACGCGGAGATGGTGATCATGCGATATGCTCCTTTGCGATTTCCGTGGCGAAAGCTGAAACTCGTGCATGTTCGCCCATGACTGTCCGAGCCATGTGTACGCGGATGCCGTCACGCAGAGCCCCGTGACTCACCGGAAAAGTGGTGTACCAGCTTGTCGAGCGCTCCGGTCCAGCCTTGCTCGTGGCTGCGGCGATCTCCTCGTCTGGAGGCGCGCATGGGTGAAGGTGAGTTCGGTTCCCTCGACGATGGCGCGAAGATCGATCTCGACCCGCGACTCGCCGGGATCTTCGACGCCGCCGGTCCATCGCCAGCTCATGATCAGCCGCTCGGGCTTCACGACTTCGAGATACTCGCCGCTGCTCTCGTGCTCGCTGCCGTCGAGCAGGCGGAAGCGCACGCGGAAGCGGCCGCCGACCTGCGCACGTCGGTTTCCGCCAGCAGCACCGGGCCGGCGTCCGGGCCCCACCAGCTGCGCGATGCCTTCCGGCGTGGTCAGCGCCTCGAACACGATCGACGGCCGGGCCGGATCCGGCGCACGAGCGTCAGGCTGGTCATCGTCTCTTTGTTCCTCGCTTCGGCTTCCTTGCTCTCGGCATAGACGGCGAGCCGATCGAGGCTCGTCGACCAGAAGCGCTCGTAGCGGCGCAGCCAGTCCATCGCCTCCCTCATGGGTTCGGGCCGCAGCCGCACCGTCACGGTGCGTCCCGATCTTCGATCGCGTGATGAGGCCGGCATCGTCGAGCACGTCGAGATGCTTCATCACCGCCGGCAGCTTGATCGCGAAGGGCTTCGCAAGCTCGCTCACGGACGCGCCGTCTTCGCGCTCGAGCCGCGCGAGGATCGCACGGCGCGTCGGATCGACGAGCGCCGCGAATGTTCGGTCGAGTCGCTCTTTATAGTTCACCATATAGGAAAGTATTGGTCAGAAGGGCTGGCTGTCAACCCCGGCATCTTGTCGCTTTTGGGCAATGCCCGAAATGACCGCTCCTGGGCCCACACCGACGGTTGCGGCGATGCAGCGATTGGGTCGCTATCGGAGCAATAGCGGAAGTCTCTCGCGCATGCTCAAACCGGCGCCGTTGACCCAAAGCGGTCATCCGGCCTCGTTAACTTGCGGCCTCAGGCTTGTGGCGAACCACGCGCGTCGTATCCCTCAGGAGACCGCGCATCACCGTCCAACGTTGATCGCCGATCACGTCCAAAAACGTTTTCTGCGCTTCGTCCCAGTGGGGTTTTGCGGTAGCGATCAATTTTGCACCTTTCCTTGTGAGCGAGACGATGCGTGTTCGCTTATCACTTCCGGCACGACTGCGAATAAGTCGATCTCGCTCCAGTGGCGCAAGGGCGCGCGATATACTGGTTTGATCCATGACCATATGGCGACCGAGGGTAGAAACTGAAATCTGTTGCCCGAATTCGATCATTCGCAGCATCGAGTACTGCGTAATATTCAAACCACAAGCGCGAAGATGATCGTCATAGAGGCGCGAAACCGCCCGCGTTGCTTTTCTCAGGTCAAAACAGGCGCACTGGGCCAGCAAGTCCGCGCGCGTCATCTCCGTCATTGGTCTAATCCGCTTTCATAGCAAAGCCATTGCGCGCCGCACCCAAGTACGCCTATGCTCTGCGGTAACTATATGTGTACGCATGTAACTTAGGGAGTAGATCATATCAACGCAGGCCAGACCAAGTATCGTTTTCGCTCATGGCCTCTGGGCCGACGGCTCATGCTTCAGCAAATTGATCCCGGCGCTGCAGGCCGACGGCCACGAAGTGATGGCATCCCAGCACGGCCTCAACTCGCTCGCGAGCGACGTCGCCGCGGTGAAGGCTTGCCTGACCCGGGTCAGCAGCCCGGCGATCCTCGTCGGGCACTCCTATGGCGGCACGCTCATCACACACGCCGGGACCGATCCCCGCGTTGCCGGGCTCGTCTATATTGCGGCCCTGGCGCCGGACGCCGACGAAACGTCACAGAGCTTGCAGGCCAAGTTTCCGACCACCGATGTGTTTTCGTACATCGAAATCGCGGACGGGCGCATCTGGCTGAAACCGGACGGCGTCGTGTGCTTCGCCGGAGACCTGCCCGAGCAAGAGCAGAAGCTCGTGTGGGCGACGCAAGGCGTGCCGCCGCGGATCTGTTCAACCAGAAGGTCGACGGCACGGCTTGGCGCTCGAAGCCGAGCTGGTTCATCGTGGCTACCAAGGACCGGACCGTCCACCCCGAGCTGGAACGCTTCGTGGCGAAGCGCATGGGGGCCACAATGGTCGAGACCGCCAGCAGCCACGTTCCGATGCTCTCTAACCCCGCACTCGTACTCGATGTCATCCGCAAGGCCGCAAACGCCGTTCAAACGGCTACGGTCTCCGGTTAGGCTGGCGCGCCGGAGTCTCAAGCCGGTGAATTCTGGAATTTCAGGTGCGGACTGGTGGCTTTGTCAAGCCAGTCTCTGCTCGCCATTTTCCAATTTCCGTTCCGGCGTGCCCGAGACCGGCTCGATATGTGACGGAGACCGGTTTGCGGAGTCGATACGCCGCATCTGTGCGGCGTTCTGAGAACTACTTCGGGCCTCGAGACCTACAGCGATAGATCGGCAAATTGAAACGATCATGGAACGTGTGGCACGATCAGATGGCGGCGAGTTCTCGCCGCACGATCCCGGCACCCTCGACCATGGCGCACATCTTTCCGTAGGCGACTTCGCGCGGAAGATATTTCAGCCCGCAATCGGGCGCGACTACAATCTGCGGCGCCGGCACATACGGCAGCGCACGGCGGATGCGGGCGGCGACGGTTTCGGGCTTTTCGACCGACATATCGGAAAGATCGAGTGTGCCGAGTATGATCGTCTTGCCCGGGAGCTTTTCCAGCACCGAGCAATCAAGCTTCGATTGTGCGGTCTCGATTGAAACCTGCTGCACGGGCAATTCGGCGAGCTCGGATAGGAACGAATAGCCGTCCGGGCGCTGATGGATGATGGCGGCATAACCAAAACAGATATGCACGGCCGTTGTGCCGCGCACGCCATCGAGCGCGGCATTGAGCCCGGCGAGACCGAACTTCCGCGCCTTCTCTGGCCGCGCCTGCATATAGGGCTCGTCGATCTGCACAATATCAGCGCCGGCGGCAAACAACTCTTTGATCTCGGCATTCACCGCCGCCGCATAGTCAAGGACTAGTTCCTGCTCGTCTTTATAAAAATCGTTCTGCGCTTGTTGTGACATCGTGAACGGGCCGGGCACGGTGATCTTGATCATGCCGTCGGTATTGGCCCGAAGGAATTCGACGTCCCGCACCTCGACTGGATGCTTCCGGCGCACCTTCCCGGTCACGCGCGGCACCGGGTTGGGATGCCCCGAGCGATCGAGGGCCGTGCCTGGGTTGTCGGTGTCGACACCTTCCAACGCAGTGGCGAAGCGGTTGGAATAGCTTTCGCGCCGCTGCTCGCCGTCGGTGATGATGTCGAGGCCGGCGCGTTCCTGGTCGCGGATCGCCAATAAGGTGGCATCGTCCTGCGCCTCATCGAGAAATTCCGGCGTGACCCGCCACAACTCCCGGGCGCGCACGCGCGGCGGAAAGCGCCCGGCGAGCTTCTGGCGGTCAATCAGCCAATCCGGCTGCGCATAGGAGCCAACCAGCGAGGTCGGCAATAACACCGTGTTCATCGAGCGTCCTCGGATCGAGGATTATACTAGTAGCAAAGCCGCGGCATGGCACGTGGCACATGGCGCCGGCGTATCTAGCGCTGACACCGGTGTTCTTCAGCAGCCCGCTAGCGGTTTGTGTTGACGCGAGCTTTCCAAATTCCATCGGCAACCATTGCTTAAATCATTTCGACGAGCGTCATCGCAACCACCTGAGCCGATCTTAGATTGATCGTCCGTTTCGATACGATGCCGGAAAGGCGCCAGGATGGAGTTGGATCTGTAATGGCAACTGCACCCACTTCGTCACGGTTGATTTCCTCCAGCATGGCAAAATGGGGCATCACGGTCATATAACCGCTTCGAACCAATTGGATGATTCCCGGCAACGAGTCGCAGTCGATCACGACGTTAGGAGCAAAGCCTACCCGCGCTGCAAGCCGCTCGACGTAATTGCGCAAAACATGTTGATTGCTCGGCAATACAATCGGCAGGGCCTGAAGCTCCTCAAACTTGATGCTGGCACGCCCTAGGACCGGGCTCTTGTTGCCGGCGATCAACATGAGATCTTCCAACACGATTTCAAACTGTTCGATATTTGCAAAGGCCTTGTGATCGTAAAGCAACGCCAAATCAATCCGCCCCAGTTGGACCCATTCGTCAAGCGTACCCGTCATTGCCTCGAGGATGTGCAAGGAAATGTTGGGATACTTGTCGGCGACGATCCTGATGAGGTGCGAGGCAACGCCCCGGCACACCGAAGTCGGGAGCCCCACCGATACCTTCCCGGCCGGGCTACGGGCCTGGGTCAGGATTGCGTCCTTCGCGCGATCGACATCCTTCATTATCGTTCGCGCTTGCGCGCAAAACGTGTGGCCGAGCTCGGTGAGTGTCACCCCGCGCGAATGGCGGTGAAGCAGCTGGACGCCAAGCTCCGCCTCTAGATGCTTGATGTGCTGGCTCAATGAGGGCTGCGATGTGCGCAAGATCTCCGCAGCGCGGGAAAGGCTTCCGCAGTCCGCCACGTAGACCAGAGATCGAAGCTGTCGAAAATCCATTGACCGCGCCAAAGGCCTGTCCAAAGGTGCCTAATTAAATAGCGAAACGGCGACCTTGGCAATGCACGGTTCCATCGGGCGCGACGGCTGTTAAATGTGCATTGTCAGGCGGTTATTCAGGCATGGCGACTTAGTGTCCTTTTCAAAGCCAGATATAGATTTTTCTTATGGATGGGTTCAGAAATTCGTCTTTGTGGTCGCGCGGGCGTTGGAGCGTAATTCCTTAGGCAATCTTGCGGGCGGGGGCGCGCGCAAAAGCAATTCGCCTATGAATGGAGAGCTCACATGCTGCAAAATCGAACGACCATACGATTTGCCGTGGCCATCGCCGCCTCCGTGATCGCGGCGCCGGCACTGGCACAGCAGGAACCCTGCCTCGGCAACAGCGTGCCGCTGACCGGTCCGGCCGCCTTCGGCGGCTTGGCCGTGAAGTACGGCGCAGAAACCGCGATCGACGAGATCAACGAAGCTGGCGGTGTGCTCGGCAAGAAGCTCACGCTCATCCAGTACGATGACGCCGGTGCGCCGCCGCGCGGCGTGGACAACGTCCGCCGCATCGCGCTTTCCGACAAATGTGTCGCGATCCTCGGCGGCTACCATTCAACCGTGGGTCTGGCCCAGGTGGATCCGGTGACCGAGATCGGCATCCCCTGGATCGGCACGACCGGCGCCAACACCAAGATCATCGAGAACGGCAAGTCGCCGAACTTCATGTTCCGCGTGTCGATGAAGGACAAATGGGTCGCGCAATATCTCGCCGATCAGGCCTTGAAACTCAGCAAGAGCGGCAAGGTGGCCGTGATGTACGAGAATACCGGATGGGGCAACGGCGCCATCGGGGATTTCAAGGCGGCGATGACCGCCAAGAGCCAAGAGGCTTCTGCGGCCGAGACGTTCAACTGGAACGACCAGGACATGTCGGCGCAGGCGATCCGGATACGCGATTCAGGTGCTGACACGGTCGTCCTGTTCTCGCTCGATCGCGAAGGAAATCAGATCCTGCGCAGCATGGAGAAGATCGGATACAAGCCGACCATCGTGTCAGCGTGGGGACTTCGCCGGAAATCTCGGCGAGCTCGCTGGTCCGCTGGCCAACGGCGTGCGCGTCATCCAGACCTTCAGTTGGATGGGGGACCTCAACCCCAAGGCCAAGGGAATCTGGGAGAAGATTCAGAAGAAGTACGGCCTGAAGGATCCGTCGGAGCTCCGAATGGGTTCCGCGATCGCGAATTCCTATGATGCCGTCTATATCGTCGCCGAGGCGATCAAAACCGCCGGCGCCTACGATTGGGGCAAGGTGCGCGAAGCGCTCTACACCGTCAAGTACAAGGGCCTGGTCGCGGACTACAACCCGGCATTCGATGCATCCAATCCGGAGCGCCAGGATGCCATTCTTCCGCAATACTACCAGATGACGGTTTGGGTGGACGGCAAGCTGCTGCCGATCGCGCAGACTGTCTACGGCAAGAGCAACTAGACGAACGAGGCCGCCCCGTCCCGCCGGACCGGGCGGCCTTTGCTATCCACGCGGCCGGTTGTTCGCATCGTGCTTGTCGCCTCGAGTCCGGCATGCAAGCTGTCGTCCAGTATATTTTCGCCGGTCTCGCAATCGGCGGCATCTATGCGCTAGTTGCGCTGGGCTTCCACATCATGTGGTCGGCGGCGCGGGCCGTGAATTTTGCCCATGGCGACACATTGATGCTGGGCGCCGTCCTCGCGATCATGGGACTGGACGCGGGATTGCCGTTCCCCGTTGCTGTCGCGCTCTCGCTCCTCGCGTCGTGTATTTTCGGGGTACTGGTTGAACGGTTCGCCGTAAGACCCTTTGCCAAGACCGCGACCTCCATCGGATGGATGCTGACCACGATTGCCGTCGGCATCATGCTGGAGGCGCTGGTCACCATGAGATTTGGCGGATTTTCTCGCGCCCTTCCCTCTCCGGGCGTGGCGCACGCGATCTCGATATTCGGCGCCGGTGTGTATCCGCAGGAGTTGCTGATCCCGGCGGTCGCCCTTGTCCTGATGTTCGGTTTCGGCTGGATGCAGCGCAATACGCTCATCGGGCGCGCGATGCAGGCGGTTTCCTTCGATCGCACCGCCGCTGGGCTGATGGGCATCAACGTCAACGCCATATCGGCGTTCTCGTTCGCGCTGGCGGCGGCGCTCGGCGGTGCGGCGGGCATCCTGGTTGCGCCGGTGACCCAGGCATCGGCGACAATGGGACTGGTGCTGGGTCTCAAGGGCTTCGCGGTCGCCATCATCGGCGGGATAACGTCCGCTCCCGGCGTGGTCATTGCCGGGCTTGGTTTCGGCGTCCTCGAGAAATTCGTCGAAGGCTACATCTCGACCTCGGCGCGGGAGATCATCGGTTTCAGCGTGACCATCCTCGTTCTCCTGATCTTTCCGCAAGGCCTCTTCGGCAAGCGCGAGGTGTTCAAGGTATGAGCGCCCGCGCGACCACCATCGGGTTCTCGCTCCTCGCCTTGTTTCTGGCTGTCGTGCCGTTGACCGCCGCGAACGAATATTCGTTGCGCCTGTTCATGATCTTTTTGATCTACGCCATCGTTTCTGTCGGACTGAACGTGCTGGTCGGACTCGCGGGGCTTGTGTCGCTTGGCCAGGCCGGCTTGTTTGCTGTCGGCTCCTACGCCGCGGCCATATTGTCGAAGCGCTACGGGTTTGACCTCGTGGCGTCGGGCGCGGCGGCGATCCTCGTTGCCAGCGCCTTCGGCGCGCTGCTCGCCTATCCGACCGTGCGGGTGCGCGGCGTTTATCTCGCCGTCATCACCATTGCCTTCGGCCTCATCATCGAAAACGTCGCTATCGAGTTTCCGGGCCTCACCGGCGGCACGACCGGAATCTCGGGGATTCCGAAACCGTCCGCGTTCGGCCTGCCGCTCAAGGGGATGCGATACTACTGGGTGCTGGCGGTTGTTCTCTTTGTCGCCACTCTGGTCGTCCACAACATCAAGCGTTCGAAGTACGGCCGGGCCATGCTGGCAGTGTCGCAGAGCGAAACAGCGGCGCGCAGCCTTGGTCTCAATGCAACGGCAGTTCGGACATTCGCCTTCGTCTTATCCGCGGCGACGGCGGGGCTCGCCGGCGCTCTCTACGCTTTCCTGAATTCCTACATCTCTCCCGACATTTTCACGTTTTCGGACTCGGTCCGCTTTCTGCTGATGGTCATCTTCGGCGGCGCCGGCACCACCACCGGCTCGCTGCTCGGCGCGCTCATTCTGACCTACCTGCCGGAATACCTGCAGCAATTCCAGTATTGGCAGACATTTGCCTACGGATTGCTGCTCGCGCTGGTGATGTACGTCCTCCCGCTCGGCGTATTCGGGACCATCGTTGCCGCCGTTCGGCGCTTCCGGCCGCAAAACCGATCGGTCGACGTGACCGGCGCCCCTGGCGTGGAGGACGCAGTTCGCGATGCGAAGGCAGGCGCCGCGCGCGGCGGCGCGCTCGCAGCGAACGGCCTGACGGTGAAGTTCGATGGCCTCGTGGCGCTCAATGATGTGACCTTGGCCGTGCGGCCGGCCGCGATCCACGCGCTGATCGGCCCGAATGGCGCGGGTAAATCGACCTTTGTGAATACGGTCACGGGCTTCTATCGCCCCAATGCCGGCCGCTTCGAGATCGACGGCTTGGCGCTCAACGGCCGCCCGCCCTACGCCATCGCCCGCGAGGAACTCGCCCGGACCTTTCAGAACACCGAGCTGTTCGGCGACCTGAGCGTCATAGAAAACGTGATGGTCGGGTATCAGCGCCGTCTCGCCTACAACGCCTTCGATGCAGCCGTACGCACGCCCCGCTTCCGTGCCCAGGAGGAGCGATGCCGCTCGGCCGCGATCAGCCTTCTGGCGTTTGTCGGTCTCGCGGACTATGCGCAAGAAAAAGCGCGCTTTCTGCCGTTCGGCCTGCAGCGCCGGCTCGAAATCGCGCGCGCTCTCGCCGCCTCGCCGCGCCTGCTGCTTTTGGATGAGCCGGCCGCGGGTTTGACCAAGCAGGAGATCGAAAGCCTCGATCAGATGATCCGCCGGATCGCATCGCTCGGCATTTCCATTCTTCTGATCGAGCATCACGTCGATCTGATCATGTCGGTCGCCGACCGTGTGACCGTGCTCGACTACGGCGTCGTCATCGCCAGCGACGTACCCGACGTCATTCAAAACGACCCGCGCGTGATCGAAGCCTATCTCGGCACGGCCGGCTCGGCGGCCGAAAAGGTGCGGGAGGCGTCATGAGCAGCGCCGGACCTGACCCGCTTCTCGACGTGCGCGGCCTCGAGATCCGCTATGGCTCGGTCGTTGCGGTGCGCGGCGTCGATATCACCGTCAAGCCTGGCGAACTGGTCGCGATCATCGGCAACAACGGCGCGGGCAAGACCTCCATTCTGCGCGGAATCAGCGGCGTCGTACGCCCCGCGGCGGGCCATGTGCTGTTCAAAGGCAAGGAAACTGTCGCCCTCGACGCGTACCGGAAAGTTCAGCAGGGCCTCGCGCTCGTTCCCGAGGGGCGGCTGGTCTTCGCCGAACAAACCGTCGAGGACAATTTCATTCTCGGCGCCTACACGCGATGGCGCCGCGACCGGCGGGCCGTCCTAGAAGAATTCGATCAGCTGCTGACCTTGTTTCCGCAGCTCAAGGGGCGGTTCCGCCAGCGCGCTGGCAGCCTGTCGGGCGGCGAGCAGCAGATGCTCGTGCTCGCGCGAGGCCTGCTGTCGAAGCCGACGCTGCTGATGATCGACGAGATGTCGCTTGGGCTTGCTCCGAAGGTTCTGGAGCAAATGATGACGCAGCTGCAGGAGCTCAATGCCAAGGGCCAGACGATCCTGCTCGTCGAGCAGCTGGCGTCCCACGCTCTGGCGATTGCGCACCGCGCCTATGTCGTCGAGCACGGAAGGATCGAACTTCACGGACCTGCCGCAACACTCGCCGGCTCCCCGGCGGTGATGGAAGCGTTCCTGGGGAAAAAGCGTAAGTCAGCCTGACAACCAAGGAGAGTGTGATGCTGAACAACAAACGGGTAGTCGACCTGAGCCTTTTGATCGAAGACAACATGCCGGCGCACAAGCTGTTCCAGCGGCCGGTCATCACCAATCACTTCACGCATGAGACGTCCAAAGCCCACCAGCTCGGCACGCCGAACGATCCGATGACCTTCCAGACCAATTTCGTCGCCATGCTCGATCACGTCGGCACCCATGTGGATGCCTTCTTTCACGTCAACGCGAAGGGAAAGCCGATCGACGAAATGCCGCTCGACATGTTCATGGGCAAGGCGGTGTGTTTCGACCTCCGTCACGTTCCCGATCTCGGCGACATCACGGACAAGGACATGACCGACGCCGAGAAGAAATCGGGCGTCAAGGTCGACGGCCACATCGTCTTGCTGTGCACGGGCTTCCACAAGCGGAACTACCCGAATATCGAATCCGTCACCAAGAACCCGCAGCTCACCGTGGAAGCGACCAAGTGGCTGCATGAGCGCGGATCGAAGATGCACGGCGTTGAGGGCCCGTCGACCGACCGGCCGACCGAGACGTTGTTTGCTCAGCATCGCCTCTGCCGGGACCTGGGCATGACCCATTGGGAGTGGCTGGTGAATCTCGAAGAGCTGATCGGCAAAGGTGAATTCGACTTCTTCGGCGTGCCGTTGAAATTCAAGGGCGGCTCGGGATCACCGGTTCGCGCCTTCGCCGTGGTGAACGGCTGAGACGAAATCACCACCGTCGCCGGGCGGGATGCGCCCGCCCGGCGCCTTGCAAAGGAGAGGTGATCGTTATGTCAGCAGAGCTTGGCCGCATGTCCGCCGTCGAGATGAGGCAGCGGATCGTCAAAAAAGAATTGTCGCCGGTGGAGATCACCAAGCGCGCCCTGGAGGCCGCCGAATCGACGCAGAAGACGCTGAATGCCTTCAGCTCGCTGATGCCCGAGGCAGCCTTGGCGGCCGCCAAGCAGGCCGAAGACAGTGTGATGAAGGGTGAGAAGCTCGGGCCCCTTCACGGCGTTCCGTTTTCTGTCAAGGATCTCATCGCAGTCAAAGACGTCATCTACGCCTCCGGCTCCAAGACGATGGCCAAGAACGTGGCGGCCGTGAACGCGCCGTCGGTCGAGCGGGCAAAGGCGGCCGGCGGCATTCTGATCGGCAAGACCACGACCAGCGAGTTCGGCTGCAAACCGGTCGGCGACAACCTGCTTACCGGGATCACCCGCAACCCGTGGAACCTGAACAAGACCCCGGGTGGTTCGAGCGCGGGCGCCGCCGCGTCAGTTGCGGCAGGGATCACGCCGTTCGCGCTCGGCACCGACGGCGGCGGGTCGATCCGCGTTCCGTGCAGCTTTTCAGGGCTGTTCGGAATCAAGGGGCATTTTGGCCGCGTCCCGGTTTGGCCGACCTCGGCGACGCCGACCCTGGCCCATGTCGGGCCCATAGCCAGGGAAGTCCAAGACGGCGCGCTGCTGTTCAGCGTCATTGCCGGCTATGACGCCCGCGATCCTTTCGGCGTCGCCGGCGAGGTGCCCGATGTGCAAGGAGCCACGCAGGCCAGCGTTCAAGGATTGCGCGTCGCCTTCAGCCCGACGTTCGGGTACGCCAAACCCGACAAGGCGGTCGCCGAGGTGGTGAAGAAGGCCGTCGCCAAGCTCGAGAGCTTGGGCTGCGTCGTCGAAGAAGTCGACAAGGTGTTTGAAAAAGACCCGGTGGATATCTGGACGGCGGAATTCTACGCCGGCGTCGGCATCAGGCTTCGCCCATTCGTTGAAAAGCAACGCGATCTTCTTGATCCGGCCGTTGCCGAGGTGCTCGAGGCCGCGCTTTCGCAGGATATGAAGACCTACTACGAGAAGGTGTTCGAGCGATATGCCTTCCGCGAGCAGATGCGGCTTTTCTTCGAGAAATACGATGTCCTGGTTTCGCCGGTGCTGCCGGTGAGCTCGCTCGACGTCGGATTGAACATTCCAAAGCACCTCACGGACCGCAACCTCGTTTCATGGATCTACTACACGTACCCGTTCAATCTGACGGGACAGCCGGCGGGGACGGTGTGCGCCGGCCTCGATTCCGAGAACATGCCGGTCGGCCTGCAAATCGTCGGCCGCGCCATGGGCGAATACGACGTCGTGCGGCTTGCCGCCGCCTATGAGCGATCACAGGCCCGAGGCTACAATCACTCGCCGATAATGAAGAAAGGGAGCTGATCGTCGTGAGCCTGGCCACGCTATGCGGCGCATGGGCAACCGGCCCAAGATGGTGGCCCAGTCGTGAGTGAACTCGAAGACGTTGCTGCGATCGAAGCCGAGAAACTGTTGGAGTTGCGGGCGGCATGGTCACCTTCCCTGAATTAGCTGCAGCGGTGCTCGCGTGGAGCGACGGCCTCTGCGCCTCGGCGGCATCCTTAGAGGCTCGCTGCCGCTCGCACCTCAGGATGACGGTGGACATTCGTCACATTTCCATTGACATTCGTCCCCGTTTATGTTACCGCCACAATGCCCGCTCGTTCGAGGGACGTCACCGGTGACGGCCGATTGATGGAGCGGGTGCGGTTCCTGCGGGCGGGGCTCGTAACCCCGTTCTCGGGCGGCTCGGGCATCGTCCCCTCCGGCACTACGACCGGGGCGCGGGGTGCTCCGCTTAGGCGCGATCGACGGCGCGGGTAACGCCGGCGCCCTCTCCTTCGCGTGAAGCGCGGCCGGGCTGAGCTGAAGCGTTCGGTCGCTTTGGCAAGCGCCGCCGCGGAGCGCCGTGAGGCGAGCCCCCTCCCCGCCCTCCCCCGCGTGCGGGGGAGAGTTGGGTGGGGCAATCGGCGCTCCGCCTCCCTCTTTGTTTCCGGGAGGCAAGCAATCGTGGCGTTTGTGAACAAACCTCGGGCGCGGGCACGCCGCGAGAATGCTTCGTCGTGGCGAGCGCCGGCAAGCGTAGCCCGGCCGGGAATGCGAGCGGCGCGCTGGTCGGCCGCGACGCGATCAGTATCGACGAACCCCGACACGGTAATTGTCACGAGACATCGGCAATTTGTTAAGTTGGGTAGTCGAGAACCTATGGCGCTACCTTAGAGGTAGAGGGACTGGACATGAAAAAGAGCAACCGCCGGCTTGCGAACAGATACCTCAATCTGTTGGAAGCAGCGCTCGTCGGCACTCTATACGGCGATCCGCCCAACGATACGTGGTCCGGCAAGCAATACGATGCGCGCGCTCGCGCCTTAGGGCACGATTGGCCTTCGCTGGCGCACACAATGATCGGTACTATGCGCATGAGAAATCTGCGGCATCTCTGCGAAGAGGCCATTTTCAACGAGATACCAGGCGACTTTGTCGAGACCGGCGCGGAATTTCCCGCCGATGCCGGCGACACTCTGCATACGCGCGATCAGCTCGCAGTTTCACGCGCTGAAGTTGAGGAGAATTTTCGACGTTACGGATTGCTGGACGACAAGATCGTGTTTCTTGAAGGCTGGTTCAAGGACACGCTCCCCAACGCCCCCATAGATAAAATTGCCGTTCTTAGACTGGACGGCGATATGTACGAGTCCACGATCCAAGCCCTCGACAGCCTTTACCACAAGGTTTCCCCCGGAGGCGCCGTGATCATCGACGATTATTTCCTGAAAGCGTGCGCTGAAGCGGTGACGGATTTCAGGAACAAACACGGCATTGTCGCGCCGTTGATTTCCCATCGACACTTATGCCGTGTGGTGGCGTCGAGATCGATAGTTTTCCTTCAATACTTGACTGCGACAGCGCGTAGGGGTGGGTTAGCGCCGAAGGCGCGCAACGCATGACAACCTCTGCGCTAGTATGCTTCTTTGATAGCGCCGGAGGGTAACAATGTCTATTGAAACAGAGAAACCGCCGTTGGATGTACAACGCTTCAGCGATGGCAAAATTCTCGAAGCGTCGAGAGTCCCGTTCGTAATCTGCGGCCTCGCAATCGTTGCGCTAATCGCATTGCTAGTCATTCAGGCCACGACAAACGCCAAGTTTCTTGGTGGCTATGTGACCGAAACCAACTCTGCGCTTGTGAGATTTATGCTCGCGGGCTCCCTTTATATTGGTCTTTTTGTTATCGCTCTCGCGTCCGCATATATAGGGTATCGCATGGTCGTGGCTGCGGGAGCGACAGCTACTGTCGTTATACCCCCGCAAGATTATGCGTTGCTGGCGCCTCTTGTAAGCGACGGCAAGTCGGAATCAATCGATCAGTACGTAAGACTGAGCAGCTTAGCGAAATTCACGGGGACTTTCACACAATTGGGACTCACTGGCCTACCGTTGGCGACGATCGGACTCACCCTATTCTTCGCTGCGTTGGCGCTAATAAGGCCCAACGACTTCCTCGATCTCACGAAACTTACGCTAGGTGCGTTCATAGGTTCATTTGTCCAGCGTCAAGTTGAACGGCGAGCGGACCAAAAAGAACCACTTGACCCCCTTGATGAGGCGGTAACGCCGTCCTCGGCGCGCTAGCCGACGTCTTCTCTCAGCGCGTAGAGCGGGTTAGCGTCGAAGGCGTAACCCATCGCCGGTTACAAGTCCAAAACTCCAGGTGGGTTATGACGTTGCGCGCCTAACGCACCCATACTAGGCCGAAAAGCCTGCCCTGGATTTCGCTTCGCTCATCCAGGCTACGGGTCGCTTCGCTCATCCAGGCTACGGGTTGCGAACCCCGGAGCGGCTGGAGGCACCCCTCCCCTTGCCGCATTCGCTCCCCACATAAGCGGCGCAGGCGCAGGTAAGGAGACATGCCATGACGCCCCAGGAAAGCGAGCTTGTCGGAGACCTGTTCGATCGTTTGGCCAAGCTTGAGAGCTTGCCGCGCGATCCCGCGGCCGAGCGGCTGATCGCAGAGGGCGCGCAACGCGCGCCGCACGCGCTGTACGCGCTGGTGCAGACGGCGCTGCTGCAGGATGAGGCGCTCAAGCGCGCCAATGCCCGCATCGAGGAATTGCAGGCGGAGTTGGGCGGCGGCGAAGAGCCGCAGCAGCGGCAAGGCGGCTTTCTCGACAGCATGCGCGACGCGCTCGGCCTCGGTGAGCCGCGCGGCTCGGTCCCGAACGTGCGCGCGGCGGGTGGTGGCGGCGGACCGTGGCGCGGCCCCGAGCCTGGGGGCGGATACCCGCCGCAGCGGGCCGGGTACCAGCCGCAAATGCCCCCGCCCGGCTATGGCGGAGGTCCGGCCTTCGGCACCGGCGGCTCATTCCTCGGCACCGCGGCCTCGACCGCGGCGGGCGTGCTCGGCGGCGCGCTATTGCTCGACGGCATCCGCTCCATGTTCGGTCATCACCTCGGCGGAGCCAGTACGAGCGCGTTCGGCCGTGGCGATGATCGGTCCGCAACCTATGCGGACCGAGAACAAGACCGCCAACAGGATTTAGCGGACGACGACCGCGAACAGGATGCGCAACAAGACTTGGCCGACGAAGACGCCCAACAAGACCGCGAACAAGACCTGGCGGACGACCAGGATTTTGCCAGCGGCGACGACGGCGGAAGCGACGACGCCTGAGCGGCGCCGTTCACGTCGCCGGCAGTGCGCCTAACCGAAGACCCGTCGCGTCCCACTTCCGGTCCCAGGAACATCCCAGCCGCGGCCCGGCCGCGGCTGCAAAAGTGCCATCCGCGCGTCGAACGCGCTTTCATTTGCTGGACAGGGGACGCTCCGGCGTGTGGAATAAGCGCTGCGAACAGGAGCTATAATCCTGTCGCACGCGAAAAAAGTCGCGCCGAGTGGGACGCGGCGATCAGAGGGAGGACGTCATGAAATCTGCGGTTCGTTTGCTGGCGGTTTTCGCGATCGCCATCCTGGCAGGGTTTGTCTCGCAGGCGCAGGCGGCGCCGGATTGCGGCGAAAACACCGGCAAGAAGGCGACCGGCAAGCCCATTCCGATCGGCGCCGTGACCACGATGAGCGGCATCGGCAGCTTCAAGGAAGCCGACGACGCCGTGCGCGCCTACTTCGACTGCGTCAACGCCAATGGCGGCATTCACGGCCGGCCGATCACCTACCATGACGAGGACGACCAGAGCCAACTCGACGTGGCGGCGCAGGCCGCGAAAAAACTCGTCGGCGACGAAGGCGTCTACGCGATGATCGGCAGCACGAGCATCATCGAGTGCATTCCCAACGCCAACTACTACCTCAAGGAAAACATCGTCGAGATCGGCGAAGGCATTCCGCCGCAATGCTATCAATCGAAGAACATCGCCGAGGTCAACGCCGGTCCGCGCGCGAGCGGCATCGCCGGCGCCGACTACGCCCGGCGCGTGCTCGGGGCAAAAAGCGTCGCCTGCACGATACCGAAATTCCCCGGCTCCGACTGGAGCTGCGGCGGGCTCGAGGAATGGGGCAAGAAATTCGGCGTCAAGGTGACGAGCATCTACTCCGATCCGGCCTCGCCCGACATCAATTCGCTGGTGCTGCAGTTGCTGGCCACGGGCGCCGACGCGGTCATGACCTACGGCACCGACGATATTGGCGCGCGCATCGTGGAGGCCGCCCAGCAGCAGGACGGCGCCGCCAAGATGAAGTGGCTGGCGCCGACCTCGTTCTACACGGTGCGTTTCCCTGGCGCGATCGACACCAAATACTGGAACGATCGCTACTGGGTGAACGCGGAACTCGCCCCGCTCGCCAGCAAGGGCAAGGACAATCAGAACTGGATCGCGGTGATGGACACCTACGGCGGCAAGGCGCTGCGCGACAGCTTCTCCCAGGCCGGCTACATCGCCGCGCGGATCGCGGTGCGCGCCATGCTGACGATCAAGAACCCGGACGACATCAACCGCAACACGGTCACGGCGGCGATCCAGAACATGCCGCCCTACGAGACCGACATCCTGTGCATGCCCTGGTATTGGGGCGGTCCGGACGTGACCGAGCACAACCCCAACCACGTGACGCGCATGGCGATGATCCACGACGGCAAGTGGAAGACGATCGAAGGCTGCGTGGCCGATCCTGATCCGGCTCTCGGCCGCATCGAGGCGCTGGAGCAGAAGCTCGGAATCAAGATCTCCGACACGGCGCACGAGTGAGCCGCTTCAATCGAGGATTTCCGTCGCTGACACCAGCGCGGAAATCCTCAGCTTTCGCTACACCAAGTTGCGCGCGCTCTGCCCTGCGGCAAGTTTTCGCCGAGATTGACACGGTTACTCTCGCCGCCCGTCCCCGCGAAAGCGGGGACCCAGTTGATTGATCGCGATCTTCGCGCTCTCTATCTGGATTCCCGCTTGCGCGGGAATGAGCGGAGAGTGAGTCAACTCGAACGCAATGTGCGCTAGAAGTTGAAGTGCCGGATCGGCAATCCGAGACGCGCGCGGCCGACCGGCGCCCAGAAGTTCTCGAACAAAGACGAGGGATGCACGCGATACATTTGCGCATCGCGCAGGTACCGCTCCATGCGGCTGCCTTTGCGCGCCACCGAGGTGCCGGCGTTCTTGAACAACAGCTCGACCGCGTCGCAGGCCATGCGGCCGGCCTGCTGCAGCATCGCCCATAACCGCAGGTTCTGTTCGACAGTGATCAGCGTGCCGTCGCTCGCCCAGCGCTCGCACATTTCCATGTACACCTCGCCGCCGCGGATCATCAGATTCTCGGCGGCGTCGGTCAGAATGGTGGCCTGGCCGAGCGCGCGCTGAAAATCCTGGTGCTCGGCGCGCGGGACGATCGGCGGAAAGTTGGTGTTCTTGGTGCGGATGATGTCCTGGTATTCGTCGAGCGACGCCTTGGCGGCGCCGATGACCGGCGTGATCAGCGACATGTGGTAGGGACCGGCGACGCGTCCGAGGTACATCGGATTGCCGTGCAGCTGCGTTCCCGGCGTGCCGTCGCGCATGTCTTCGGGGCGGGTGAACAGGCCCTGCAGCGGCACCGCATGGTGCGCCGGGATGAAGGCGTCCTTGATCTCGACGCTGTGCGAGCCGCTGGCGCGCATGCCGAGCGTTCGGTCGCCGCCCCAATCGTCGAGAATGCGCAGCTTCTCGCGCGGCACCGCGACGCAAAACACCTCCGGCGGCCCGTCGGTGACCGGCAGCCGCGCCCCGCAGACGAGGTGCGTGGAGTGAGGGATGCCGGAGCAGAAATCCCACAGGCCGGTGAGCCGGTAGCCGCCTTCGGCCGGCGTGAGCATGCCGGCCGGGGGCACGCGGTGCGGCGCCGCGAAGTCCCCGTCCGGCCCGAACAATTCGCGCTGCGCCCGCTCGGACCAATGCGAGGCGATGAGAAAGGGATGCGACGCACAGAGCGTGAGGCACCAGCCGGCCGATGGATGGCCATGCGAAATCTCCAGCATGGCCCGGTAGAAGGTCGGGATGTCGAACTCGTAGCCGCCGAACATGCGCGGCTGCAGCGTGCGATAAAGGCCGGCGTCGAGGAACGCCTGGTGCAGTTCCTGCGAATAGAAGCCGCGTTCGTCGTTTTCCGCCTGCTGCTGGCGCAGCAGCGGCTTGAGCGCTGCCGCGCGCGCGATCAATTCCGCCGGCGTGAGATCGGGTTCAGGCACCGGCAGAACCGTGCGCGCCGCTCGCCGTTCAGCGAGACCTGCCGTCATTTGCGTTTCCCTATGCGCCGGCTTTGCTCGCCTCACGCAGCATAACGGCATTGCCGCAGCCGGAACAGCGGCACGGGGACATGCCAATGGACCGGTGGACTCTTCTTCCAGGCGGCGGCGCGTTCTCCTTTGGCGGCGCCCGCTTCCTGCTCGCGACCCGATTGCCCGTCTTGCGCAGCGCGCGCAGACCAAAACTGCTGACACCGTGAAACGGCGGCTATAGGATTGCCCGCAGAGGGAGGACACCAGCGTCCGGCCGCGCGGCCGGGTGGCCTTCCCATGACGGTGGCTGGATTCAAATGAATTTCTGCCTTTCGTCGCCTCGGGGATCGGCCTCGGCGCCGTCTATGCCCTTTCCAGCGTCGGCCTGGTGATCCTCTACCGGGCGTCGGGCACGTTGAATTTCGCCTTCGGCGCGTTCGGCGGCGTGTCCGCGTTTCTGGCGTGGCAGTTGGCGCAGGACGGTGTCCCCGCCCCTGTCGGCTGGATCGTCGGCATCGCCGTCTCGACGGCGATCGCCTACGCCTACGGGCGCTTCTTTGCGCCGCGCCTGTCGCATCGTGACCGCGTCGTTCGCGCCGTCGCCACGCTTGGGCTCGCCCTCATCCTGCTCGGCGCCATGGCCTTGTACTGGGGCGTCGGCGTGGCGCGGCGGCTCGTGCTGCCGACCGATCTGAACTTCGTCATGCTGTTCGGCGTGAGGATGTCGCTGACCCGGCTCATCGCCCTCGGCGTGGCGCTGGCCATGGTCTGTGGCGTCGGCCTGTTGTTGAGCCGCACCCGCATCGGGCTCGGCATGCGCGCACTCGCCAGCGACCGCAACATCAGCGCCGCCATCGGCGTGCGTGTCGTTCAGATCGACTCCTTCGCCTGGCTGATCAACGGCATGTTTGCCGGCATCGCCGGCATTCTGCTTGCAAACATCAACCGGCTCGATCCCGGCTTCCTGACCTTTCTGGTCATACCGGCAATCGCCGCTGCGATCCTGGGCCGCCTGTCGTCATTGCCGGGCGCCTTCATCGGCGGGATGGTCGCCGGCATGATCGAGGCACTGTTGGTTGCGGTGCCCGACGTGGCGAACTTGCGCAGCGCCGGCCCCTACGTCGCCGCTCTGATCTTCCTGATGATCGTCGGCGCCGGCCAGGGCGTTGGAGCGCGGGAATGAGTGAAGTCGGCGCCACCGAGGCTATCCCGCTCGCGGTGCCGGCCAAGCCGGAAATCACGCCCGGCATGCGCGCCGTTGCGATCGTCGCGGTGGTCGGCGTCGTGTCCGGCGCCATCGCCGTGACCTCCAGCGGCTATTGGCTGTCGAATTTCACCCAGGCCTACTGCATGACGCTGGCCGTGCTCGGTTGTGCGCTGCTCTACGGGCGGCTCGGCTTGGTATCGCTTTGCCAGTGGGCGCTGGTCGGCGTCGGCGGCTGGATAAGCCTGCGTGTGTATCACTCCTTTCATCCGCCCTTCCTCGTCACCATGCTCGCCGGCGGCGCCGGCGCCTCGGTGATCGGCATGATCTGGGGCCTGCCGGCGCTGCGCATGCGCGGTCTCTATCTGGCGCTGGTCACGCTGATGTTGGCGGGCGCCTTTCAGACCCTCGTCACTGTCACCAGCTTCCCCGTCGGGGGGCCTGGATTCCTCGGCCAGGTCGGCGCCAGCGGCAACGACCGCATCATGATGGCGCGCCCAATCTTTGCAGCGGGCGACACCGGCTATTTTCTCTTCGTTGCGGTCGTGACGCTCGCCTGCATTTTCCTGGTCGAAGCGCACCGCCACAGCAAGCCGGGGCGGGCCTGGGCGCTCATCCGCAAGAGCGAGCAGATGGCGATCGCCGCCGGCGTCAGGATCGTGTTCTACAAGGCGTGGGCATTTGCGCTCTCGGGATTTCTTGCCGGCATTGCCGGCGCGCTCCTCGCCGGTCTGTTCGGCCAGCTCGACGCTTCGGCACTTCCCGCCGACCAACTCGATCGTGATCTTCATCGGCACGTTGCTGCGCGGAGACGAGGTCTGGCTCGGCGCCGTTCCTCGGCGGCATTCTGACTCGCTTCATTCCGGCGCTGCTCATCGATCTCAACGTCAATACCAACGTCGGCTTCATGATCTTCGGCGTGGCGCTGCTGTTCGCCTTGCGCGACCCGCTCGGCCTCGGCGGCCAGCTCACCATCCTGGCCGAGCGTCTCTACCAGAAGCTCCAGGCACAGCGCGCGTCATGATCAAGATCGACGCGCTCACGGTGCAGTTCGGCGGCATCAAGGCGCTTGACGCGCTCGACGCCGAATTCGCCGCGCCGATCTGCGGTCTGATCGGCCCCAACGGCGCCGGCAAGACAACCTTGCTCAATGTTCTCTCCGGTTTTCTCACCCCGCTCAAAGGCACGATCCTGCTCGACGACATTGCGCTGCTCGGACTTCTCGGCGCGACGCCGGGTCGGCGTCGGGCTGCGCCGGACCTTTCAGCAGGAACTCGTCGTCGAAGAGCTGAGCGCCGTGGAAAACATCCATGCGATTGCCGATCATGTCTCGCCCGACCGCGCCAGCGCCCGGCGCGAAGTCGAAGCCGCCCTGGATTTTGTCGGCCTCGACGAACGGCGCAATACCCTTGGCCGCGAGCTCAATCTGTTTCAACGGCGCATGGTCGAGATCGCCAAGACCCTCATCGGCCGGCCGCGGGTCATTCTCATGGACGAGCCCGGGGCCGGCCTCAACGAGGCGGAAACGGAACGGTTGCGCCGCTGTTGGCCGAAATACCCTTCGACGTTCGATTCACAGCTCGTGCTCATCGATCACGACGCCGATCTGATCGCCGCCGTCTGTATGGAGACCGTGGTGTTGGACTTCGGCAAGCGCCTCGCCATGGGGCCGACCCGCGCCGTGCTTGACGATCCGGTCGTGCGCCGCGCCTACCTCGGACGCGAGTAGGCCGATGACGGCATCCGAGCTCCGGTGCGCAATCTCTTCGTCACGCGCGGCGGCCGTCCGGTGCTGCGCGACGTCTCGATCAGCGTCCCGCCTGGCGAAATCACGGCGCTGCTCGGCGCCAACGGCGCCGGCAAGTCCACTCTCGTTCTTGCGATCGCCGGTGTTTTGCCGGCGTGCTGCGCGGCGATATTTTCTGCGATGGGGTGCATCTCATGGGGCGGTCGCCCGACGCGGTGCGGCGTCATGGCGTCGCCCTGGTGCTGGAGGGCCATCCGGTGCTCACCGGCCTCTCGGTGCGCGACAATCTCGCCGCTGCCGCGTTGATGCATACGCGTAGCGAGGCCGAGCGCGAAATCGAGGCGGCGCTGGAAATCTTCCCGGAACTGCGCGATCGGCTGCCGATGGCGGCGCAAGAATTTGTTCGGGGGTCAGAAGCAGATGGTGGTGATCGCGCAGGGGATGATCTCGCGACCGCGCTACCTCCTGATCGATGAACTATCCTTCGGCCTGGCCCCGTCGATCGTCGGCCGGCTCGCGGAGACGATACAGATCATCGCCCGGCGCGGCGTCGGCATTCTGCTCATCGGCAATTCACCACGCTCGCATTGACGCTGGCGAAATCGGCATTGGTGCTGGAGCGCGGCGAACTGGCCTTTTCCGGCGCTGCCGAAGAGCTGCGGCGTCGCCCCGGAAATCCTGCATGGCGCCTACCTTGCGACCGGCAAGGTGCGCCTGTCGTGAGTTAGTCAGGGAGCGACGATATGAAGGCATCCGAACTCTTCGACGTAGCCGGCCTCGCCGTCATCGTCACCGGCGCGGCGAGCGGCATCGGCTATGCGTACGCCGACGCTATGGCCGACAATGGAGCGCGGGTCGTACTGGTCGACATCGACCGGGCCGGCCTCGATCAGGCGGTCGCAAAACTCAAGGCGAGGGGCGGCGACGTGCGCGGCGCTGTCGCCGACGTGACCGACCGTGGCGAGCTGCGCGCCGCGTTCGATCGCGCCGCCGGGGAGTTGGGCCGCCTCGATGTCCTCTTCGCCAATGCAGGGATCGATTCGGGGCCGGGCTTCCTCGGCATGACCGGCGAGCGCGCCGCCGACGGCGCGTTCGAAACCCTGGCGGAGGAGCGGTGGGACAAGGTGATCGCCACCAACCTTACTTCCGTGTTCAATTCGATCAGAGCCGCCGTTCCGCACATGAAGCGGAACGGGAAGAACGGCGGGCGCATCATCGTCACTACGTCGGTTGCGGCGCTGCGGCCCCGAAGCCATTGTCGGTTACGCCCTACATGCCGGCCAAAGCCGGCGCCGCGCCACCTGGTGCGCCAGGCGGCCCTCGAATTCGCCAAGTACAACATTCTGGTCAACGCGATCGCGCCGGGCCCTTTCATCACCAACATCGCCGGCGGGCACATGCGCGATCCCGAGGTAGCCAAGGCCTTCGGGAGCGCCGTCCCGCTTAACCGCGTCGCCTCGACCGACGAGATCCAGGGCGCGGCGCTTTTTCTCGCTTCCCGTGCCTCGACATTCGTAACCGGCGCCGAACTCGTCATCGACGGCGGAGTAATGCTCGGCCGCG
>CAWHZA010000006.1:0-24645 GCA_963833665.1 uncultured Alphaproteobacteria bacterium
GAGCTACAAACTGCACGGCCGGCCGAGCTTCGGCGTGGTGGTCGGCGAGGGCATTGTCGACCTGCGCTCGCGGCTGAGCCGGTACGCCACGCTCATCGAAGTCTTTCGCGCCCAGGCGCTCGATCAGGCGAAAGCCGCCGCCGCGGGCGTTCGTCCCGACGCACCGCTCGCCGAGGCCGAGCTGTTGCCGCCGCTCGCGGCGCCGGAAAAGATCCTCTGCGTCGGCATCAACTACGCCAACCGCGGGCAGGACTACAATTTGAGCGAAAACCCGAAATACCCGAGCATGTTCTATCGCGCGCCCAATTCGCTGGTCGGGCATGGTCAGAACCTCATCCGGCCGAAGGTTTCCGAACAGCTCGACTATGAGGGCGAGATCGCCATGGTGATCGGCCGCGAGTGCAAGCGCGTGCCGAAGGAGCGCGCGCTCGAAGTGATCGCCGGCCTGACGCTGTGCAACGAAGGCACGGTCCGCGACTGGCTCCGCCACGGCCAGTTCAACGTCACCCAGGGCAAGAACTTCGACTCGAGCGGCAGCATCGGGCCGTGGATCGAGACCGAAGTGGAGCTGACAAAGCCGCTGCACCTCGTCGTGCGCAAGAACGGCGAGGTGACGCAGGACGACACCACCGCGAACATGGTCTACTCGTTCGCCGACCTCATCGCCTACATCACGACCTTCATGACGCTCAAGCCCGGCGACATCGTCGTCACCGGCACGCCGGTCAAGAAGGGGGCGAAGGCCGATCCGCCGGTATGGCTCAAGCCGGGCGATACGATCGAGGTCGAGTGCCCGCAGATCGGCGTGCTGCGCAATTCCGTGGCGGACGAGGCGTGAGCGGCGCCAACCGCGTCGCGCCCGCGGCCTGCGTGATCGGCTGGCCAGTCGCGCACTCGCGCTCGCCGCTGATCCACAATTACTGGCTCAAGCACTACGGGATTTCCGGCGACTATCGGCGCGAAGCGGTGATGCCGAAGGATTTTGCCGCCTTCGCCGGATCGCTCGCCGCGCGCGGCTATGTCGGCGCCAACGTCACCGTGCCGCACAAGGAGGCGGCGCTGGCGCTGTCGGAGCCCGACGATCGCGCACGCGCCGTCGGGGCCGCCAACACGTTGTGGCTCGACCATGGCGTCCTGCGCTCGACCAACACCGATGTCGAAGGATTTCTGGCCAATCTCGACGCCTGCGCGCCGGGCTGGGATCGGAACTTGAAGCAAGTGGTCATGTTCGGCGCCGGCGGCGCCGCGCGCGCCGTCGCCCACGGTCTCCTCGCGCGCTGCATCGGGCGCATTGTCGTTGTCAATCGCACGTTCGAGCGGGCGGAAGCGTTGCGCCAAATGTTCGGCGCCGCCGTGCAACCGGCGCGCTGGGAAGAGCTGGCCGCCGCGCTTGCCGGCGCCGGGCTCCTGGTCAACACCACGACGCTCGGCATGGAGAAACAGCCCGATCTCGACCTCGACGTCGGGCTCCTTCCCGCCGACGCCATCGTCGCCGACCTCGTCTACGTGCCGCTCGTGACCCCGCTGCTCAAGGCGGCCCGCGCCCGCGATCTGCGGACCGCCGACGGACTCGGCATGCTGCTGCATCAGGCGGTCCGTGGCTTTGCGCTATGGTTCGGCCGGACGCCCGAAGTGACGGGCGAGCTGCGCGCCCTGATCGAAGCCGATCTCGCTCGCCCGCCTGACAACTCGGTTCGCGCCGACACGGGATCGCGGGCGAAGCGCTGAGGATGCGAACCGGTCAGCGCGCGCCGGCGCCCTGTACCGAGCGCCAGTCTGTGAATGGATTTTCCCGCGGCCATCGATGAGTACCAATCAGTCACTTGCCCGTCTTGGAAGCGTAACCGCTGTCGCCGGGGCGGCCGTGCTTTTCGCGTCGACGCTGCTGCATCCGATGAGCCGTGATCCAAACAACGCGCCTGAGGCTTTTGCCGAATATGCGGCCGACTCTTTCTATGTTTGGACTCATCTCGGTCAATTTGCAGGATTTGCACTACTCGGCGCGGCGTTGGTCGCACTCGCGGCAACATTCGAGCCGGGTCGAGCGGCGGCTTGGGCGCGCATCGGCCTGGCCGGTACCGTAGCCGGCGTGGCGGTCGCCGCCGCGCTCCAGGCCGTGGATGGGATTGCCCTGAAGGTCAGTGTGGACCGCTGGGCAGCGGCCACTGGGGACGTTCGCGCGGTCGTCTACGAAGCGGCGCTCGCGGTGCGCCAGATTGAGATCGGTCTGGCGGCCCTCCTGAGTATAACGACCGGACTTGCACTGATCGCTTTCAGTTTCGCGATGCTCGTAAGCATGCGCTATCCCCATTGGGTGGGGGTGATCGGTCTGCTCGATGGCCTGGGGATGGTGGCAGCCGGGGGCGCGCAAGCCTCTTCCGGCTTTTCCGCCTTGGCGATGACAATAAGCATGACCGCGAGCTCGGTCCTGCTGCTTTGGATCATTCTCGCCGGGATTCTGATGTGGCGGCTGGCGCCTCGGTTGGGGAACAATGCCAAGGAGCGCACATTCAGCTCCAATGGCTGAACTGAAAACCGCATCTGGTTCACGAAGACTGCCGCGTCGTCTGGTGACAAACGCACGGAAGCGTACGCGAAAGCGCCAGGGCCGACGCGCAGCGCTTGCACCGCGGCAACCACGCGCCCGTGCTGCGGCGCCGAACGCGCTGCGATCATCAGCCGCGGTAGTAAAAACCGGCTACGGTTTAGCCGGCCGTCGAGCCGTGGCCGCAACCGCAGCCGCCGCATCCGCCACCAAGGGCTCTACCTCGGCGGCCGCCGGCCGCGCGTTCGCGCGCTCGGGAGGCGTCCTTGTCGAAAACATGGAACGTCGCCAGCGTGACGTCGGAGATTTCCTCCTCATGGAGAGTAGTCTTCACC
Source organism: uncultured Alphaproteobacteria bacterium (assembly GCA_963833665.1). Taxonomy (GTDB): domain Bacteria; phylum Pseudomonadota; class Alphaproteobacteria; order Rhizobiales; family Xanthobacteraceae; genus BOG-931. The sequence goes on from CAWHZA010000006.1 coordinate 2,881, forward strand.
GGCTTTAAAGCGTGTTTCGCGTACCTCATGGTCAGGCCTCCTAGCCTCATTCCCGAAAATTCGACGGGATCGATTGCCGCAACAGCATTGGCGGACGCTCCGCGTCCGGCTGACGTTTCTCTCCGGCTCGCCGGGCCCTCGCCCTGCCTTTGCTGTTGCTCACGTGGCCCTTGCCGATCGCTTTTGCAATCGCTCACGACCTTCGCTCTCCAGTTCGTTACCGCAGCCGGCTTTGAATCGGATTTTAGGCACTGCAGATCCTGGGGGCTGTGCGGGATAGACAGCCAGGCGCAGCCCGGCATTGCATCTGCCGCGATCGTCGTTGACTAAACCTGAGGCCTCCTACGCTGCGATTGCCGCGTGAATGTCAGTGCAGTGACGTACGAGATTGCGATGCGAGCACACAAATTGCTTCAAAGGTGTGTCGATGTCATAGAAATAGATATTGGCAATGAAGCCGTAGATGCCGGCATCGATGCCGGTCGGCTGAGGCCCATGCACATAGCCTGCGGCCGGCAGCATGTTGGCCAGGACCCCGAGATCGGCGAGGCCGCGGGCGTAAGCGGCATCCGGCGGGTACCGGCCGATGCCTTGAAAGTGGTAGCGCTGAAAATTGTACTCGCGCGCCTTGTGCAGTCCGGCTTCGGTGACGCTGGGATGCTCCTTCATGAGCGCGCTGCGGAACGCCGGCCAGTACCGCTCGTCCTTCCAGCGTGAGTACGACATGACCCAATAGAGATCATCGAGCATCCGGGTGATGAGAACATCCTTGTCCCGCTGTGCCGGGGTCAGGGCGGCGTCGATGGTCAGACGGTATTTGCCGACGAGATGGCCGATGATTGACTCGCTGTCGCCGACCGTCTCGCCATCGTCAACGACGTAGGGAAGTTGCCCGCGCGGCGCCGCCGATGCGTCGAAGATGTGCTCATGCCTGAACGCAACGCCGGCAAGCCGCATGAAGGCGAACACCTTGAGGCCGTAGCCATTGTTGTCGGCAACGCCGAACAGCTCGGGATAGGAATAGAGTGTAATCATGGGGCCTCCGTGTAGGAGCTGCTTGCATTGGGGTTGCAGATTGCAACGAACCACGGCTTGGGTCGAGCACCGCTGCTGCTGGCTGACAAGGTAGGCGGCTCGCGAAGTCGGGCGCTGCGCGTGGAATATCGCAATATCAATTGACGCATAACATTACGACAAATAGCTTGCGCCGGCCGCACTCACCCTCCGCCGTATTGCGCCGCGTTTTCCAGGAGACCGAAATGTCGACCAACAAGCTCAACGGAGCTCAGATCATCGTCGACTATCTGATCCGGCAGAAGGTACCCAGTGTCTTCGGCCTTTGCGGTCACGGCAATATCCAGTTCATCGACGCTTTGTACGAGCGCAAGAACGACATCCAGACCGTCTCGGTGCGCCACGAGAGCGTCGCGGGCTTTATGGCCGACGTGTATTATCGCGTGTCCGGCCAGCCGACCGCGACTTTTACTTCGTGCGGCCCCGGCTCGGCCAACTTGCCGATCTCGCTCGCCAACGCCTTCCTCGACTCCGTACCCTTCATGGCGGTGACCGGTAACGTCCCGACCAGTCAGTTCAATCGCGGCGCCTTCCAGGAATTGTACCGCCACTATCAGGCGGACTTCCCGTCGACTGTGCGCTCCTATTGCAAGCGGGTGTTCCAGCCGACGCGCGGCGAGATGGTGCCGCTCGCGGTGCGCCAGGCGTGGAAGACCATGGTGACCGGACGGCCGGGACCGGTGGTGCTTGACGTGCCGTTCGATGTGTTCATGGAAGCAGCCGCCGAGGAGGCGCCGAAACCGGAAGAATGGAACGCCAACATTTCGAGCCGTTGCGGCGCCGATCCGGAAGGCGTGATCAAGACCGTCGACATGCTCCTTTCCGCCGAGCGGCCCGTCATTCTTGTTGGACAGGGTGTGCGCTGGGGCGGTGCCTGCACTGAATTGCTGAGGCTGGCGGAACGCCTGCAGATTCCGGTGGCCGCATCGGCCAGCGGCCTCGGCGCCATTGACGCCCATCATCCCTTGGCGCTGGGGCTGGTGGCACGCGGCGGGCACTACCAGGCGAACCACGCGGCGCGCCAAGCCGACGTCTTGCTGGCGCTCGGCGTGCGCTTCGACGACCGGACCTCGAGTTCGTGGATTCCGGGCTATTCGTTCACCATTCCCCCGACCAAACTCATTCATGTCGACATCGATCCCGAGGAGATTGGCCGCAACTACCCGGTCGCGCTCGGTCTGATGGCCGATGTGCGTACCTTCCTGCGCCAGCTGCACGCCGAACTGGACCGGCGGGCTGATCTTGGCGAGCGCGCCGACGCGCGGCGGAAGTGGCTCGAGGCCATCGACGGTTACCGAAAGGAATGGGACAAGCTGGTCGCCCCAGGGTTCAGCGATGACAGCCGGCCGATCAATCCGCAACGCGCGGCCTTTGAGATCGGCCGCGGTCTTCCCGAGGACGCCATCCTGGTGAGCGACATTGGCGTCCATCACAACTGGCTGCTCGGTTACACCAAACCGCGCCGGCCGGATTCGCTGATCGGCTCGATGGGATTCGGACCCATGGGCTTCGGGGTCGCCGGAGTTTTGGGCGCCAAGTTCGCCGCTCCCGACCGGCCTTGCGTGTCGGTATGCGGCGACGGCGCTTTCTTCATGCATGCGAACGTGCTCGGCACTGCGGTGGAGTACGATTTGCCGGTCGTCTGGGTGGTGTGGAACAACTACGCCTACGCATCGATCCGCGGACTGCAGCGCGGCTATCTCGGCGGCCGCGAGTTGGCCACGGACTTCCACCATCCGAAAACCGGCGAGCGTTACAATCCCGACTTTGCCGCCATGGCGTGCTCCGCGGGCGTCGAAGGCGTCCGCGTCGATCGGGCCGCGGACCTGGCCGAGGCTGTGCGGAGCGGCGTTGCCGCGAACAAGCCTTATCTGATCGACGTCGACATCGCCGCCGACGTCAATCCGGCGGGAGCGGGCGTTTGGGAACTGCCCGGCCTCGGACAGAGCAAACCTTCAATCGGTACGCGTTACCAGCCAGGCTGATGGCTGGTTCGGCGCGGCGCGGAGCATCCGGCGTGGGCCCTCACCATGCTCGTCGACGAAACGGCGGGTTGGGCGACGCGCCAAATAAGAGGCGTGTAACCCATTCGTGATCGGACGCCGCTCTGGCAATTTCTTGTGGCGGGGCTTGCATCTTGGCCGAACGCGCCGGCCCATCCGCGATCGCCTGCTGGCCGTTGCCATGGAGGCGTCACAACGGGCCCCTACCAATGACCGGGCTGGCCTCAGAAAGGATGAGACATCATGAACACGCAAGAACTCGCGAAGAGCTTTACCGACATGTGCGCGAAAGGCGAGTTCGACGCCGCCGGTAAGAAATTCTGGTCCGACGATGTCGTCAGCCGCGAACCGATGACCGGCGACATGGCAGTGCTCAAAGGGCGCAAGGCCGTCGAAGGAAAAGGCGAATGGTGGTATGCGAACCACGATGTGCACAATGTCACCGTCGAAGGTCCCTATGTGCACGGCGATCAGTTCGTCGTTCGTTTCAAGATGGACGTCACCCCCAAGGGCAAGCAACGCATGAGCTTCGATGAAGTCGGCCTTTACACGGTGAAGAACGGCAAGATCGTCGAGGAAAGCTTCTTCATGGGCGGCTAGCGATCCTGACCGGATCGCATCCAGGTCGGAGCGCGGGTTCTGGATTGGATTGCTTTGCTTTGCTTCGCTTCGCTTCGCTTTGCTTTGCTTCGCTTTGCTTCGCTTCGCTCCTCGCAAAGACGAAAGCCCGCGCCGCATTGTTGCGTTCACAGCATTTCCGCTCGGGGCACCCGGACAACGCCGGTTGCGGCGAGCTGCTAGATGATCGGCCCGCTTACGTGTCCACAATGACGCGACGGTCGATTTCCTCGACGCGGTTGACGCCGGTCAGCGCCATGCTGGTGTCGAGCTCGTTGCGGATGATCTCGATCGCGCGTGCGACACCGGCCTGTCCACCGGCGCCGAGACCGTAGACGTAAGCGCGGCCGCTCAGGCAGGCGCGGGCACCGAGCGCGATGGCGCGCATCACGTCCTGTCCGGAGCGGATGCCACTGTCGAACAGGATTTCCAGCGAGGAGCCGACCGCCTCGGCGACCGCCGGCAGCGCCGAGATCGAGGACGGCGCCCCGTCGAGCTGGCGGCCGCCGTGATTCGACACGACCAGCGCGGCCGCGCCGGTCTTTGCCGCGATGCGCGCGTCCTCGACATCGAGAATGCCCTTGAGGATGAGCTTGCCCGGCCAGAGGCTCGCGATCCACTCGACGTCCTTCCAGCTCAGACTCGCGTCGAACTGACCGTTGGTCCATTGCGCCAGGGAATTGACGTCCTCAATGCCGCGGACATGGCCGGCGAGGTTGCCGAAGGTCCGGCGCCTGCCGCGCGCGATGCTCAGCGCCCAGGCCGGTTTGGTCGCGATTTCGATGATGTTGCGGATGCGCATTTCCGGCGGCACGGTCAGGCCGTTCTTGATGTCGCGGTGGCGCTGGCCGAGAACCTGCAGATCGACGGTGAGGACGAGGGCGCTGCATTTGGCGGCGGCGGCGCGCTCGATCAGCCCGCGCACGAAGCCGCGATCCTTCATGACATAGAGCTGGAACCAGAATGGCTTTGCCACCGCCGCCGCCACGTCCTCGATCGAGCAGATCGACATGGTGGAAAGGCAGAACGGGATGCCCGCTTCCTGCGCCGCCCGGCAGGCGAGGATCTCGCCGTCGCCGTGTTGCATGCCGCAAAGCCCGATCGGCGCCAGGGCTAGCGGCAGCGCGGCCGCTTCGCCCAGGATCGTGGTGCGCGTGCTGCGCCCGGCAACATCGACCAGGATGCGCTGGCGCAGCCTGATGCGCTCGAGGTCGGCGCGGTTGGCATGGAGAGTCTCCTCCGCATAGGAGCCGCCGTCGGCATATTCGAAGAACTGCCGCGGCACCCGGCGGCGGGCCGTCCGCCGCAGGTCCTCGATGCACGTCATGGTTCTCATGGCGACGCCGTCCCAGCTGTCACGCCCTTGATAGCACAAAGCTTAATGGGCATCGGCCAGGGAACGCGGCAGGTTCCCGGGAGTTATTGTCAGCGGCGCCAGCCCGACCCGGCCGAACAGGAGACCACCATGATGGAAGAATGGAACAAGAACCGATCGCTGCGGCCAGACCGCACCGAACTGGCGCCACATACCGAAGACGAAAGCGCGAAGCGCCGGGAGCGGGAGGCCAAACGCAAGCAGAAGCTCGATGAGCAGCTCGATCAAGGATTGGAGGACACGTTTCCCGGTTCCGATCCTGTCGCGGTAACCCAGCCGCCGCATAGCGCCCGCGACAAGCGCCGGCCTTGACGACAACTTCGCCCGCAGCCGCCACGCGGCCAGCCGAACGGCAATGCGGGAGGGTAAGCAAAGGGTTCCGGCGATTGGTAACATTGACAAAAATTTTTGAAGCACACCCCACCGTGAAGGCGTTAATATAGCCGGCCGAAGGAGACAGGCGGCGGGGGAACATGGTTCGCAAGTATTTCGGAACCGACGGTATTCGCGGTCGCGCCAACGCCGTGATCACGCCGGAGCTGGCGCTCAAGGTCGGGCAGGCGAGCGGCCTCATTTTTCGCCGCGGCGACTACCGCCATCGCGTGGTGATCGGCAAGGACACCCAACTCTCCGGGTACATGATCGAAACCGCGCTGATCGCGGGCTTCACCTCCGTCGGCATGGACGTGCTCCAGCTCGGACCGATGCCGACGCCGGCGGTCGCGATGCTGACACGCTCGATGCGCGCCGATCTCGGCGTCATGATCTCGGCTTCGCACAACCCGTTCGACGACAACGGCATCAAGCTGTTCGGACCGGACGGCTACAAGCTCTCGGACGAGGTCGAGCAGGAGATCGAGGCGCTGATCGACGCCGGCATGAGCATGCAGCTGGCGAAGAGCCGCGAGCTCGGCCGCGCCAAGCGCATCGACGGTGTTCACGACCGCTACATCGAATTTGCCAAACGCACCTTGCCACGCAACCTGTCCCTCGAAGGCCTGCGCGTGGTCATCGACTGCGCCCACGGCGCCGCCTACCGAGTGGCGCCCGAGGCCCTGTGGGAGTTGGGCGCCGATCTCGTTTCGATCGGCGTCGAGCCGGACGGCTTCAACATCAACCGGGAATGCGGCTCGACCGATCCGGTCGCGCTTTGCCGCAAGGTGCGCGAGGTGCGCGCGGACATCGGCATCGCGCTCGACGGCGACGCCGACCGGGTGGTGATCGCCGACGAGCAGGGCCACCTGGTGGACGGGGATCAGCTGCTGGCGGCGATCGCGGAGAGCTGGAGCGCAGACGGACGGCTGGCCAAGCCGGGCGTGGTGGCGACGGTGATGTCGAACCTCGGCCTCGAGCGGCACCTGCAATCGCTCAATCTCGACCTCGTGCGCACGCCGGTCGGCGACCGCTACGTGCTCGAATACATGCGCGAGCACGGCTACAACGTAGGCGGCGAACCCTCGGGGCACATCATCCTTTCCGACTACACGACGACCGGCGACGGCTTCGTCGCCGCGCTCCAGGTGCTCGCCGTCGTGAAGAAGCAGAACAAGCCGGTGTCGCAGGTGTGCCACCGCTTCGCCGCTCTGCCCCAGGTGCTCAAGAACGTGCGCTATCGCAGCGGCAAGCCGCTGGAGAACTCGAAGGTGCGTTCGGCAATCGAGGACGCCGAGCAGCGCCTCAACGGTCACGGCCGCCTGGTCGTGCGGCCGTCGGGTACCGAGCCGGTGATCCGGGTGATGGGCGAAGGCGACGACAAGGCGCTGGTCGAGGAGGTCGTCGACGGCATCGTCGATGCGCTGACCGATATCGCGGCCTGATCTCTGCGCGCTTCGCGCGCCCACGCGCCGCCGCCCGTTCAGCGCCGCGCGTTGAGGAATTCGGCGAACGCCTTCAGCGTCGTCTCCGAGACGTGGTGCTCGATCCCCTCAGCGTCGGCCTCGGCCGAACTCGGTTGGAACGCCAAGCGCGCAAAGGAGGTCGACCACCAGCCTGTGGCGCACGCGCACGCGCTCGGCGAGCGCCCGCCCCTTCTCGCTCAGGAACACCCCGCGATACGGGCGCGCGGTCGCAAGCCCGCTGCGTTTGAGGCGCGCAATGGTCTTGACCGCAGTGGCGTGCGAGACCCCGAAGCGCCGCGCGATGTCGGTCGGCCGCGCCTCGCCGGCGCTGGCCAAGAGATCGGCAATCAGCTCCACATAGTCTTCGAGCAGGGCGGTCGATTGCGCCGAGCGCGTCTTGCCGAAGCGGCGCGCCTGCGTCCCTTCTGCGGGCAGCTTGCCCGCATCGCCGATGCGCCTGCCTTTGACCGTGTTCGCCATGTTCCGCGCGGCGATCCTGGAGATTGCGCCAGCCCGGTGCTGCCGGGTCGAATAGCGGACAACATATTCTTCCCCTCGTGTCAAATTGTAACCAAAGCTACATCATGTAACTGTTGACGCCAATCAGTGGCATGCCTATCATGTAACTCATGCTACACTGTTCTGCCGGTGCTTCATGCACGACGTGAACAAGGCGGCGATGCGGCGCGCGTCGCTGTCCGATCAGGCGGTGGCGGCGGCGCGGCAGGTGCTGGCCGGGCAGCGCGGCGGACTGCGCGCCTATCTGATCTTCGCCGGCCCGGCGGTCATTGCCTCGATCGCCTACATGGATCCGGGAAACTTCGCGACCAACATCCAGGCAGGCGCGAAATACGGCTACGGCCTGCTTTGGGTGGTCTTGCTCGCCAACCTCATCGCGATGCTGTTCCAGGCGCTTTCCGCCAAGCTAGGCATCGTGACCGGCCGCAATCTCGCGGAATTGTGTCGCGACCATTTTCCGCCGCCGGTGGTCTGGGCGATGTGGGTGGTCAGCGAGATTGCCGCGATGGCGACCGATCTGGCGGAGTTCCTGGGCGGCGCCATCGGGCTTTCGCTGCTGTTCCAGATGCCGCTCCTCGCCGGCATGATCGTGACCGCGATCGTGACCTACGGCCTGCTCATGTTCCAGGGCTTCGGTTTCCGGCCGATCGAACTGATCATCGGCGCGATGGTGAGCATCATTGCGCTCTGCTACCTCGCCGAAATGTTCATCGCGCCGGTGAACTGGGCCGAGGCGGCATTCCACACCTTCACGCCGCAGCTCGCGGACGCCGGGGCGCTGCTCCTCTCCGTCGGCATCATCGGCGCGACGGTCATGCCGCATGCGGTCTATCTGCATTCCGGCCTGACCCAGGCACGCATGCCTGTGCATGACGACAGCGAACGGCGAACGGTGCTGCGCTTCTCCAACCAGGAAGTCATTCTCGCGCTTTCGGTCGCCGGTCTTGTCAACATGGCCATGGTGATGATGGCGTCGAGCGCGTTTCACGCCGGCCATCCCGAAGTCGCGGAGATCGAGACCGCCTACTACACGCTGACGCCGCTGCTCGGCATCGGCGCGGCGGGAGTGTTCCTGGTGTCGCTCATCGCCTCGGGCGTGGCGTCATCCACCGTCGGCACCATGGCCGGGCAGATGATCATGCAGGGCTTCATCGGCTTCCGCATCCCGGTCTGGGTCCGCCGGCTGGTAACGATGCTGCCGGCCCTCGTCGTCGTCGCGCTCGGCGTCAACGCGACGAACGCGCTGGTCACGAGTCAGGTGGTGCTCAGCATCGCGTTGCCGCTGCCGATGATCGCGCTGCTCATCTTCACCGGCCGGCGCGACATCATGGGCGTCTTCGTCAACGGCGCGGTGACGCGCATCGGCGGCTGGGCGGCGACCGTGGTGGTGCTCACCCTCAACTTTTTTCTCATTGTGCAGACGTTGCGGGTGGCGATTCCCGGATTGCCCGACGCGCGATGAGCGCGCGAGCCGAGTGAATGTGAGCGAAAGTCAAAGACGCCGCGGCGTGGTCAGCACGCTGTCGCCGTAGAAAAACGGCTAAGACCGCCAGCGACGAACGCCGCCGGTCCCGAGCGATTGTTCGTGACAAGGATGAACGGGCAGGATTGCGGCGGCGGCCGCGGCAAATAACCGACCCGGCCGCTTCTCGCGACGAGAGCAAAACTCTCGATTGGCTTGGCGACGCTCGCGCGTGGACCTCGGTCGCGCGCCTTATCGGTCAAACGGTCTTCAGGTTCTCGGCGGCCGACTTGCCGGTCTTGCGGTCCACCACGACCTCGAACGCGACACGCTGGCCTTCTCTCAGCTCGCGCAGGCCGGCGCGTTCAACGGCGCTGATATGGACGAACACATCCTTGCCGCCGCCTTCGGGCTGGATGAATCCGTAACCCTTCTGCGCGTTGAACCATTTCACTGTTCCGTTGCTCACGGGACACTCCTCTGCAGGAATCACGACTTGAGCCGTGCAACAGGCACGGCCCGGTTCGCTCGAGATTTTGGTGAAAGATCGTCAGTCAGGCGCGCTTATCGTCGCTGCGTGGCCTAGTCGTTCGGCCCGAAAACTCGATTTTGCCTATTTAGCGAGAACCGGCAGGGTCCGCAAGGGAGGCGCCGCGGCTTCCGGCACGCCGCCGGCGCGCGTTGACTCCGGCCTCCGCCGCTACGCAAAGTACCGTACCTTGGTTTGTGACGGCAGCGAGCGCCGCTTTTGCACGATCATCAAACCGGCCGGGAGGCCCTCTATGCGGATCATCGATCTTTCCGTCGCCCTCAAAGCCGGCATTGCTTCGGATCCTCCGTACATGCTGCCGAGTATCGAGTACGTCGATCACCGCGAAGGCGCCAAGCAGTTCACGCAGGTATTCCCCGGCCTCAAGGTCGAGCAGTTGCCGGACGGCGAAGGCCCGGCGGTCGAGCGTGTGACGATCTCCACGCACAATGGCACGCATCTCGACGCGCCATGGCATTTCGCCAGTACGATGGATGGCGGCAAGCCGTCGTTGAAGATCGACCAGGTGCCGCTGGAGTGGTTCCTCTCCGCCGGCGTCAAGCTCGACTTCCGCACCAAGCCGGACGGCTATGTCTGCAAGGCCGATGACGTGAAGCGCGAGCTCGACCGCATCGGCCACGCGCTCAAGCCGCTCGACATCGTGCTCATCAATACCGCGGCGGGGGCCGCCTACGGCGACCCGTCGTTTCTCAACAGGGGATGCGGCATGGGCCGCGAAGCGACGCTTTATCTGCTCAAGCAGGGCGTCCGCGTCGCCGGCACCGACGCCTGGAGCTGGGATGCGCCATTCTCGTTCACCGCCAAACGGTTCGCGGAGACGGGCGACCCGAGCATCATCTGGGAGGGTCACAAGGCGAGCCGCGAGATCGGCTATTGCCACATGGAGAAGCTCGCCAACCTCGACAAGCTGCCGCCGTCCGGCTTCAGGGTGTGCTGCTTCCCGGTGAAGATCGAAGCCGCCTCCGCGGGGTGGACGCGCTGCGTGGCGCTGCTCGATGGCTGACGGATAGGGCTGACGGATGAAGCCGGCGCCGTTCGACTATATCGCGGCCACGAGCGTCGACATGGCGGCGGCGGCATTGGCCGATGGCGGCGACGACGCCAAGATCATTGCCGGCGGGCAAAGCCTCGTTCCGCTCCTCAATTTCCGCTTGCTGCGCCCATCGATCCTCATCGACATCAACCGCATCGAGAGCCTGGCGTTCATTTCAGAGACCGCGACCGACATCCGCGTCGGCGCGCTGACGCGGCACTATCAACTCGAGACCTCGCCGGTGATCGCGCGGCATCTGCCGGTTCTCTCCTGCGCGATGACGCATGTGGCGCATCTGGCGATCCGCAACCGCGGCACCATCGGCGGCAGCCTGGCGCATGGCGATCCCGCCGCCGAACTACCGATGATGGCGCTGCTCTTGGACGCCGAGCTTCACATCGGGTCGGTCGCCGCCGCACGCATCACGGCGGCGCGCGACTTTTTCCTCGACGCTCTCACCGTCGACCTCAACGCTGGCGAGATTGTCACCGAGATCGCGCTGCCGAAACTGCCGCCGCAGACCGGCTGGGGTTTTGCCGAGGTCTCGCGCCGCCGCGGCGATTTCGCGCTCGCCGCCGCCGCGGCCACGCTGGCCGTGGCCGCGGGCGCGATCGTCGAAGCCCGCATCGCCTTGAGCGGCATCGGCCGGACCGCGGTGCGCGCCACCACGGCCGAAAGTCTGCTTGTCGGTCATGCGCTCGAACCTCCTCTTGTCAGCCAGGCAATCGAGGCTGTACGCGCGGCCATCGGGCCCGACACCGACCTGCATGCCTCCGCGGACTACCGGCGTCACCTCGCCGGCGTGCTGACAGGCCGGGCGCTCGCCGCGGCCTGGCGGCGCGCCAACGAAAGCGCCGCATGAGCAAGACGCGCGACATCACCGTGACCGTCAACGGTGAGGCTTTCGCGGCCGCGGTGGAGCCGCGATTGCTGCTCGCGGATTTCCTGCGCCACACGCTTGGCCTCACCGGCACCCATGTCGGGTGTGAACACGGCGTCTGCGGCGCCTGTACCGTGCTTCTCGACGGCGACAGCGTGCGCTCCTGCCTGATGTTCGCAGTGCAGGCCGACCGCCGCAGCGTCGAAACCGTTGAAAGCCTCGGGCGCATCGGAGCGATGAACAGGCTGCAGGAGGCGTTCCACGAGCATCATGCGCTGCAATGCGGCTTCTGCACGCCGGGCATGCTGATGACGACGACCGACCTCATGAAGAAGTACCGGCTCGAAACCGACGATGACATCCGCGACGGCCTGTCGGGCAATCTGTGCCGCTGCACCGGCTACGAGCACATCATCAAGGCGATCCGTGCGGTCGTCGACCGCAAGGCCGAGGACACGCGATGAAGATGCACATCCTCTCCGGCGGACGCGTGCGCGTGCGCAAGAGAATTCTATCTGCCCGACGCGCCGCACGGGGAAACCCTCGACGTACCGGTGTCCTCGATCCTGCTGCGCCATGCTCAGGGTAACGTGCTGTTCGATACCGGTTGCCATCCCGACGTCCCGACCGACCCGCAGGCGCGCTGGGGCGGCCTCCTCAAGGTCATGACGCCGGTCATGCAGCCGGGCGACAACGTGATCAACGCACTCGCCGGCGTCGGCCTCGAATGTGACGATGTCGACGTGGTCGTGTGCTCGCACCTGCATCCCGACCATTGCGGCTGCAACACTTTCTTCAGGCGCGCGACCTGCATCATTCACGCCAGGGAGATCGAAGCGGCGCGCGCGCCGGGCGCGGAAGCGGCGGGCTATATCGCCGCCGAGTGGGAGCAGACGGCGCCGCCCGACGCGATCGACGGCGAGCGCGACCTCTTCGGCGACGGCCGCATCGTGCTGATCCCCCTGCCCGGCCATACGCCGGGTTCGACCGGCGCGCTGGTCGAGCTCGAAAAGTCCGGAACGTTCCTGCTCGCTTCCGACACCGTCAGCCTGCGCTCGACCCTCGATACCGGCATCATTCCGCGCAACACCTGGAACGCCGAGGCGCTGGCCAAGTCGCTCGCCGAGGTCAGGCGCATCGAGGCGCGCAGCGCCATCGTGCTGTGCGGTCACGACGAGGCGCAATGGCAGACGTTGCGCAAAGGCGCCGACGCCTATGAATGACGCGCCCGAAATGCATGCGCGGCCGAAGATCGTCGGGGCGCGGATCAAGCGCACCGAGGACCCGCGGCTCTTGACCGGGCTCGGCGCCTACACCGATGACCGGCAGGTGATGCGCGTGCTGCACGTCGCCTTCCGCCGCAGCGATCAGGCGCACGCCCGCATTCGCTCGATCGATTGTTCGGCGGCGCGCGCGGCGCCGGGCGTCGTCGCGGTGCTCACGGCGGAGGATTTGAGCGCGGCCGTTCAGCCGCTGGTCGCGACCTCGCGCATGCCCAACTACTACCCGACGCCGCTTCTTCCGCTCGCGCAACACAAGGTACGCTATGTCGGCGAGCCGGTGGTCGGCGTCATCGCCCAGAGCCGCTACCACGCCGAGGACGCCCTCGAGCTTATCGCCATCGACTACGAGCCGTTGGCTGCAGTCAGCGACCCGGAGGCGGCCGCGCGTTCCGGCGCGGCGCTGTTGCATGAAGAAGCCGGCAGCAACGTGCTGGTCAGCCGCGAGTTCAAGCGCGGCGACGTCGACGCCGCCGCGCAATCCGCGCCGGTGCGCGTCAAAGGCCGCTTCCGCATGCACCGCAAGACCGTGCTCGCGATCGAGCCGCGCGCCTGTCTTGCCGAATATGAAGCGGGCCGCGAGGCGCTGACGCTTCATTCGGCCACCCAGGTGCCGGGCATCGTGCGCGACGCGCTGGCGACGGCGCTCGATATTCCTGGCCATCGGATCCGCGTGGTCGCGCCGGATGTGGGGGGCGGCTTCGGCGGCAAGGGCTCGCTCTATCCGGAAGAAATTTTCGTCTGCGCCGCGGCGCGGCAATTGCGGCGCGCGGTCAAATGGACCAGCGACCGCCTGGAGGACCTCGCGGCCAGCAACCAGGCCTTCGATGAAATCGTCGACGCAGAATTGGCGCTCGATGCGGACGGCCGGATACTCGCGCTCAGCGCCGACGTTGTCGGCGACGTCGGCGCCTACTCGGTTTATCCGTGGACCGCCGGCCTCGAACCGGTCCAGGTGGTGAGCTTCCTGCCCGGCCCCTACCGCATTCAACATTACCGCGCCCGCACGCGCGCGGTCGCAACCTCGAAGGCGCCGACCGGCCCGTACCGCGGCGTCGGCCGCCCGATCTCAACCTTCGTCATGGAACGGCTGATGGACATGGCGGCGGCGCGGATCGGCATGGACGCGAAGGACATTCGGCTCAAAAACCTCGTCGCGGCGGAGGAGCTTCCTTACAAGGTCGCGTCCGGCATCGTCTGGGACAAATCGGGCTTTCAGGAATGCCTCAATGCCGCTTGCGCCGCGATCGGCTACGACTCGTTGCGCGCCGAGCAGAAAGAGGCGCGCGCGGCCGGCCGCTGGGTGGGCATCGGCATCGCCTGCTACGCGGAATTGACCGGCATCGGCTCGCGCATTTCCGTCGCGCCGGGCATGCCGATCAACACCGGGACGGAAACCGCGATCGTTCGTATCAATTCGACCGGCGCGGTCACCGCCGCATTCGGCGTCGCCGCGCACGGTCAGGGGTTGGAGACGACGCTCGCCCAGGTCGTCGCCGAGCACCTCGGCGCCCGCTTCGATGATATTCGGATTGTGCAAGGCGACAGTTCCGCGGTCTCCGGAGGCACCGGCACCTATGCCAGCCGCAGCATGGTGCTGGCAGGCGGCGCGGGAACGCTTGCCGCCCAGGCGGTCCGCGAGAAGGTGCTCAACGCCGCCTCGCATCTTCTCGAGGCATCGGTCGCCGACCTTGTCGCGGAAGACGGCCGCGTGACCGTCGTCGGCACTGATCGTTCGATCAGCTTCCGCGAGGTCGCGCGCGCGGTCTATTCCGAGCTGGCGCGGCTGCCGGCGGAGGCGCGCGGCGAGCTTGCCGCCACCAGGACGTACGATCCGGTGTTCGGCACCACGAGCGCGGCGACCCATATCGCGACCGTGGAAATCGACCCGGAGACTTATGAGATTCGCGTCGAGCGCTTCGTCGTTGCCGAAGATTGCGGAAGGCTGGTCAATCCGCTGATCGTCGACGGCCAGGTGCATGGCGGCGTCGCGCAGGGCATCGGCGCTGCCCTCTATGAAGAAGTCATTTATGACGAGCGCGGCCAGGTCACGACCGGCAGCCTCGTCGACTATCTCGTCCCCTCGGCGTGCGAGATCCCGCCGATGCTGGTGGTCCATCTCGAAAGCGAGTCGCCAACGACGCTCGGCGGCTTTCGCGGCATGGGCGAAGGCGGCACGATCGGCGCGCCGGCGGCGGTCGCCAATGCTGTCGCCGACGCGCTCGCTCCGCTCGGGATCGAAATCAACGAACTTCCGGCAACGCCGGAGCGGCTGTTCCGCCTGATCGAAGCAGCGCGGGCGCGCCGCAAACCGTGAAAGAGCGAACATGGACCTGGGCCTGACTGGCAAGATCGCGGTCGTGACCGGCGGGACGAGCGGCGTGGGGCGCGAAATCGCGCTGAGCCTTGCCGCCGAAGGCGCCAATGTCGCCGTCAACTACCGCAGTTCGGCAAAGGACGCCGAAATCCTGGTCGACGAGATCGTCGCGAAAGGCGGCAAGGCGAAGGCCTACAAGGCCGACGTGGCCGATTTCGCCGCCGTGAAAGCCATGGTGGACTACATCGTCAACGATTTTGGCGGCCTCAACATCCTGATCAACAATGCCGGGCTCGCAATACGCCAGCGCTTCCTGGAGACCAAGCCCGACGACTGGCACCGCCAGATTGACGCCTGCCTGTACGGGGCCATCCACTGCTGCCACGCTGCGGCGCCGCACCTCGACGCCGCCGGGAACGGCCGCATCGTCAGCGTCATCGGCAATTCCTCGCGCGTGGGCGAATCCGGCCTGGCGATCGTCGCCGCCGCCCGAGCCGGCGTCGTTGCCCTGATGAAATCGCTGGCGCGCGAGCTCGGCCGCTCCGGTACCACCGCGAACACGGTGTCGCTCGGACTGGTCGAGACGCCACACGACAAGGACTGGGTCGACGCCAACCGCGACAAGCTGATCAAGCTCTACCCGTTGCGCCGCCTTGGCGTCCCGGGCGACGTTGCGCCGATGGTGGCGCTGCTCGCGTCGCCGCACAGCGGCTGGATCACCGGGCAGGTGCTCAGCATCAGCGGCGGCTTCAGCATGGTCTGAAAGAGGGACGAAAGTGCTGCGCACCGACCTGATCGCTCCGATTCCGGAATTGTTGCGCCGGAATGCGGCAGCGCGCGCGGCCAAAATCGCCTATCGCGACGCGGAGACCTCGGTCACCTACGCTGACCTGTTCGAGCGGACCGGCAGGCTAGCCGGACACCTTGCCGACGCCGGCATTGCCGCAAACGACACCGTCGCGATCATGCTGCCCAGTTCCGTCGCCTGGGTCGAAAGCTGCCTCGCGATCGCCCGCGCTGGCGCGATCGGCGTCCCCATCAGCTATGACTCGAGCGAAACGGAAATCGCCTACCGGCTCGCCGATGCGAACTGCAGGGCGGTTTTCACGACCGCCGAGCGTGGCGATCTGCAGGCGCGGCTGCAGGCCTCGGCGCCCAATCCCGGCACACTGATCGTCACCGATCGCGGCGCGTGCAGCGCACCCGCGCTGCGCTACGCGCACCTGGCCGCGGCTGCGCCGCAATCGGCGCCGAGCGATCCCCCTTCGCTGCACGACACGTCGTTCATCCTCTACACGTCGGGCACCACCGGACGCGCCAAGGGCGTGCGGCTCACCGTGCATGGGATGCTGTGGGTCGCGGCCGCGTGCTGGGCGCCGATCACCGGCCTCTCCGAGCACGACACTCTGCTCTCGCCGCTGCCGCTGTTTCATTCCTATGCGCTGAACCTGTCGGTACTCGGCGTCCTGGCAACCGGCGCGAGCGCCTGCATCATGGAAAAGTTCTCGACCAGCGAAGCGGTGCGATTGCTCAAGAGCGGCCAATTCACCTACTTCCCCGGCGTGCCGACGATGTTCCACTACCTGTTGCAGGCGACGCGCGGCGAACCAGACCTGAGATTTCCCAATCTGCGTCTTTGCGTATCGGCCGGCGCCATCATGCCGGCGACGCTCAACCGCGAGTTCGAAGAGCGTTTCGGCACGCGGTTGCTCGACGGCTACGGCATCACCGAGACTTCGACCATGGTGACGATGAACTGGCCGAGCGGCGGACGGATCATGGGATCCTGCGGCATTCCGCTGCCGGGTCTTGCGGTGCGCATCGTCGACGCGAGCGGCGGCGACGTCGCGCCGGACCAGGAAGGCGAGCTGATCGTGCGCGGCCCCAACGTCATGCCGGGCTATCACAACAAGCCGGAAGAGACCCGCAGCGCGCTGCGTGCCGGCTGGTACCACACCGGCGACCTCGCCAAGTGCGATGAAAACGGTTTCGTCACCATCACCGGACGCCTCAAGGAGCTGATCATCCGCGGCGGCCAGAACATCGCACCGGCCGAGATCGAGGAGGTGGTGAACAGCTTCGCGGCCGTGCTCGACAGCGCGGTGGTCGGCATTCCGCACGAGCATCTCGGCGAAGTTCCGGCGCTCTTCGTGGTGCCGCGTCCGCAGCAGGCGATCGACAACGAAGCTCTGCTCGCCCATTGCCGCCAGCACCTCTCGGCGTACAAGGTGCCGCATGTCGTTCGACTGATCGCCGAGATTCCACGGACCGGATCGGGCAAGATCATCCGCTACAAGCTTCGCGAACTGATAAAGGCGTAATGGCCGGGACACCGGCCGCGCCGGGAGGAATCGCACCATGCCTGGCAAACCCTCGCGCAAACCCGACTCCGCGCGCAAGGCAACGCCGAAAAGCCGGCGAGGGAACGCCGGCCGAATCCTGACCACGCATGTCGGCAGCCTGATCCGGCCGCCAAAGCTGCAGGAATTCCTCAAGGCGCAGCGCGACAGGGAGCCTTACGAACAGGCGGCGTTCGACGCCTGCCTGCATGACGCGGTCGCCGACGTCGTGCACAAGCAGGCGGAGATCGGCCTCGACGTCATCAACGACGGCGAATACGGCAAGACGATCAGCTGGTCACGCTACGTGCTCGAGCGCATGAGCGGCTTCGAGCAACGCGACCGGCCGGCGCACGCCGGCATGCCGGCCGCCGTCGCCGGGCGCGATCGCCGCGAATTCGCGGAATTCTACGCCGACTACGACCGGCATCAGGGATTTACCGGCATGACCGGCTGGGCGCTGACCGGGCCCATTCGCTACACCGGCCACGCGGCGATCGCGCGCGACATCGCCAATTTCAAGGCTGCGGCGAAGGGCGCAAAGACCGGCGGCCTGTTCATGGCCGCGGTCGCGCCGGCGAGCGTCGCCCCCGACCGCACCGACGAATACTACAAGAGCGACGAGGAATACGTCTTCGCCATCGCCGATGCGCTGCACGAGGAATACAAGGCGATCATCGATGCCGGCCTGACCCTTCAGGTGGACGACGCCTACCTGGCGCTGACCTACGAGGTCATGGTGCCGCCGAAGACGCTGAAGGACTACCGCAAATGGGCGACGCTCCGCATCGAGGCGCTCAACCACGCGCTCAGGGGACTGCCGGAGGAGCGTACCCGTTATCACGTGTGCTGGGGTAGCTGGAACGGGCCGCATGCCTTCGATGTCGAGCTCAAGGACATCGTCGACCTCATCTTGAAGGTGCGGGTCGGCGGCTACCTTCTGGAAATGGCCAATCCGCGTCACGAACACGAATGGCGGGTATGGGAGCGGGTGAAGCTCCCGAAAGGCCGCATGCTCATTCCCGGCGTCATCTCGCACGCGACCAATGTCGTCGAACACCCTGAACTCGTGGCCGAACGCCTGGTCCGGCTGGCGAAGCTCGTCGGCCGCGACAATCTCATGGCCGGAACCGATTGCGGCTTCGCACAGGGGCCGTTCGTGCAGCGCGTCCACCCTTCGATCATGTGGGCCAAGCTGCGGACGCTCGTCGAAGGCGCGCGGCTTGCTTCGAAGCACCCGGGGGCGCACCGCCGCGCGGCGTGAGAGTGAGGCAAACGGACCACAGGGCGGCCAAACATGGCCCCCGGCGGTCTCGACCCGTGGATTTTCCGAAATAGTGCACTACGTACATAGCGGAACTCACCCCCGCCACAGGCCCAGGCACGCCCTTCATGCCCGCCGCAGAACGCATCAACCGCAAACTGGCGGCCATCCTGGCAGCCGACGTCGTCGGCTATTCACGGATGATGGCGGCCGACGAAGCGGGCACGCTCGCCGCCTTGAAGCGGCATCGGGAAACCGTCTTCGACCCGGCGGTCGCCGCCCACAAAGGCCGGGTCGTGAAGCTGATCGGCGATGGCACCATCGTCGAATTCGCAAGCGTCATCGATGCCGTGAACTGCGCCCTGTCGGTGCAACGCCCTGCGGAGCACGCACCGGATCAACGCGCCTCCCAAGCGGCGATCGTGTTGCGCATCGGCATCAATCTCGGCGACGTGATCATGGAGGGCGACGACCTCTACGGCGACGGCGTCAACATCGCCGCGCGGCTTGAACCGCTCGCCGAGCCAGGCGGCATCTGCATCTCCTCGATCGTCAACGAGAGCATCGGCAATCGCATCGACGTCCGCTTCCAGGATGGCGGCGATATCACGGTCAAGAATATCGACCGGCCGATCCGCGTCTGGCGCTGGCATCCGAGCATCACCGCCGTCCCCTCCCCGTCCATCGCGCCAAATCCCGGGCCAAACGGCACGCGTCAATCGATCGCCGTCTTGCCGTTCACCAACATGTCCGGCGATCCGGAGCAGGAGTATTTCTCCGACGGCATCAGCGAGGACATCATCACCGATTTGTCGAAGATCGCCGGCCTGACGGTGATCGCGCGCAATTCGAGCTTCACCTACAAGGGGCGCTCGGTCGACGTCCGCGAAATCGGCCGCGAGCTCGGCGTGCGCTCGGTGCTCGAAGGCTCGATCCGCCGCGCCGGCCAGCGCGTCCGCATCACGGCGCAGCTCATCGATGCGACCAGCGGCAGCCATCTCTGGGCTGAACGCTACGACCGCGACCTGACCGACATTTTCGCGGTGCAGGATGAGGTCACCACGCAGATCGTCGGCGCGCTGAAGGTGACGCTGAGCCCTGCCGAAAAGGCGCGTCTGGTGGAAAAAGAGCCGTCCAATATCGCTGCCTACGACTGCGTGCTGCGCGGCCGCGAGATCATGCTCGGCAAGGACAAGAATCGCGAGACGTTTGTGGAAGCGGTGACGTATTTCAAGAAGGCGTTGGAACTCGATGCGAACTATTCGCAGGCCTATGCGTCCTTGGGCTTTGCGCACATGTTCGACTATCAAAACCGCTGGAGCGACGATCCTGACAAATCGCTCAAGCTCGCGAGGGAATACGCACAAAAGGCGATCGACAACGACCCGAACGAGCCAATGGCGCACGGCGCGGCGGCCTTGACCGCGATTTTCGAAAAGGACTTCGACCGGGCGCAGGCCGAAGTCGATCGGACGCTTGCGCTTAATCCAAGTTCCGCATTGGCGCACAACCTCCTGGGTACGATCCGCAGCTACAGCGGGCGCCCGCTCGAGGCGATACCGGCGAT
Organism: uncultured Alphaproteobacteria bacterium; assembly: GCA_963833665.1. Taxonomy (GTDB): domain Bacteria; phylum Pseudomonadota; class Alphaproteobacteria; order Rhizobiales; family Xanthobacteraceae; genus BOG-931. The sequence continues at coordinate 23,000 of CAWHZA010000006.1, forward strand.
CGAGCAGGCGATGCGCCTCGACCCGGCGTTTCGGCCGCAATTCCTGCACTTCCTCGGCATCGCCTACCTGCTGGCCGGCAAGTACGAAACCGCGGCGGCGATGCTGCGGCAGCGGATTCTATTGGTGCCGAACACGGATTTTTCCCGCGCCGTGCTTGCCGCCACGCTCGGCCATCTCGGCGAGATCGAGGAGGCGCGGCGGGTCTGGGCCGAGCTCATGGAGATCAATCCGAAGTTTTCGTTCAGTGCGTACATCGGCCGCCAACCGATGCGGCCGGACGACGCCGAACGCGTCGTCGCGGGGCTTGCGAAGACCGGTCTCTCTTGAGTTGACGCATTCGGCCGGGATTTGCTGGCCGGTCTCAGGAGCCTTCGACCGATTGACCGCGTTTGTTGCGGGTATTGCAGCCACGCTGCCACAATTTGCGCGCGCTTCGTTCCGCCCCGCAGCTCGAATGGTCACCGCGGCTCCGACGTCGTTTAATTTCTCTTCCGTTTCGCGCCGAGCAGTATCATTATCTGCGAGGGTGGCGGGACGCGTACGGCCATTACATGCCGAAGAAGCTCACCACGACGCTGGCGGCAGCGCTCACAGTGGCGGCTTTAGCAGGATCGGCTTTTGCCGGGCCGATCGAGGACGCAGTCGTCGAGTACAGCAGAGGCGACTACGCGACCGCCCTGCGGTTCTTTCGCCCCATGGCAGAACAAGGAGACGCGCGCGCCCAGTTCGGACTTGCGAGCATGTACCTGGAAGGCAAAGGCGTGCCGCAGGACTACGGCAAGGCGTTGAAGTGGTTCCGCGGCGCCGCCGCCAAGGGTTTCGCCGGAGCGCAATATTATCTTGGCTTCATGTACGAGCGGGGCAAGGGCGTAGGGCAGGACTATGGCACCGCCCTGAAGTGGTATCGGCTTGCCGCCGACCAGGGCCTTGTCATCGCGCAGTCTGCTCTCGGGTTCATGTACTGTCACGGCAACGGCGTGACGCAGAACTACACCGAAGCGCTGAAGTGGTACCGCAAGGCCGCCGACGAGGGCGAGGCCGGGGCGCAGTCTGAGATCGGCGCCATGTACAATGACGGCCAGGGAGTGCCGCAGGACCCGCCGAGGCGTTGAAGTGGTTTCGCAAGGCCGCCGAGCAGGGCGAGGCCAGGGGGCTGTTCAACCTCGGGATCGCCTACAGCAGGGGCAACGGCGTGCCGCAGGATTATGTGCAGGCGCACGTGTGGTTCAGCCTCGCAGCCTTGCTGGCCTCGGAGAAGGAAGACCGCGACGGAGCGGCGAAGGCGCGCGATCTCTCTCGTCGGAGATGTCAACCGCGCAAGTCACCGAGGCGGAAAAGCTGGCGCGTGAGTGGTGGCCTAAGCCGGAACGATAGTTTCTCGACGCCGCCTTCACGCCTGCTGCGCGGATCAAAGCCCAATCGGACCTTGAAAGCGGCCCGGAAACGGGCGTGGCAGGCTCATTTCCGCGGAGCGCCTGCGCCTGTAGGATTATGCGGCGAAGCAGGAGTTTCCATCGGTGCCCAAGAGGGACTCTGAACGCCGATCCTTCAAGTCCGACAAAGCTGCCAAGGCGCGCTATCTGCTCGGCGTCGGCTCGCTCGAACAGGCGCAGCTGCTCGCCGAACAGGCTTTGGCCGAAGACGA
>CAWHZA010000007.1:0-215080 GCA_963833665.1 uncultured Alphaproteobacteria bacterium
GCTAATGCGGTAGCGAAAGAGCGCGGCCAAGCCTCCGCAATGGTCTCCGCCTCCGCACTACGGGCAAAGATCGCCGGGTTGATGGTCGATAAAGTGGAAGTCGGCGCCCCAGGGGCTTTTGATAAATGCGACTTGATTGAAGCTGTGGTGGACGAATTACTACGCTACGGCCTCGACCAGTGGCACCCAGCCACCGAAGCCGATCGCAAAGGCCTCGTCGCGCTGTACGAGCGCCATTTCCAGGAAGTGGACGCGTTCATCGCCAGCATCAAAGCCCGCCCCGTCGTCGGTGTGCGCGTCGATACCCTCCCAAAGCCCGCTATCGGCAACGGCTTTCGGCGGTAGAGGCGCACCTGTCATCTAACGCTCAATCCTGACAGGATTAGACGGTAAGCCCGGCGCTACCGCAGCCGGTAGCCGCACCACTGCGTCATCTGTCGCAGTTGAGAAGCTTGAGATAGAACGCCAGCAGGCTTACTCAGCGCAGGGGATGGTTTAGTCGCAAGGGTGCGAGGGCGGATAAGGGGCTGAGAAATGCCGGAAAGTCTGGTTCCTCGGGGTGGCCTGTGAGGCGTCGCGCTGTGAAACGGAGGGTTGTTGTATGGTCTCAGAGCCCATGGCTTACCTCCTTTGCGGAGTGCTCTTTGTTGCGATCAGCTTTGGCATCGTCGTGCTGGACAGCCTGACCGGGCACACCTGGGTTCGAGACATTTTGTTCGTCTTGAGCCGCACGTAATGAGAGACGTAGCAACACCTGGGCGCCTATTTCCCACCCGCCTCGCCGCAGTCTCATAATCGTCTCAAGCAGTCTCAGTGCCAGTGCCATTGAGTGCCACATCAGTGCCACGTCCTCGGCGGCCTGAATCTGGTGGGTACCTTTGTGGGTAGGATGGCGCACGACTCCGATTGTCGAGTCATCAAGGGAGGGGGGCGGATGGTATATCCGCCTCGGCCGCCTGACTGAGCCCACCCGCTGCTTCATAGACTGATGGTGTGACAGCGCAATCTCAGCAAACAGAGTCATTCCAGGCCATGACTTCCGTTCTGGGAAGCGCATGGGAAGCTTGGGAGGGTTCCGAGCCCCTACGGAGCCCGCTGATTTGTTCGAAAGGCTCGGGGGCTGTCAGATAGCCTTCGCCGGCTTGGACGAATCCAGGGCCACGGCTGAGTTAGCGCGGGGCAACGCCACGGAACTAGGACGCCACATCGGCGTTGGTGGATCGGACGGGAGCCGCTCGCCCTTATGCCCCCGAGACCCGTCCGTTGGATGGTTGGACTGCATCGCCAGCCATCCCAATTGATCCTGACAGCCACCGGAAGCCCCGCTGCGTTGCGTGCTTTGGCGGGGCTTCTGGCTTTTTCACGCCCCATTGTTGAGGCTGTCTGATAGCCGCCGACTTGGAAAACGCACCAGCGGGCTCGCCTAAGTCAGCGCGGGGGCATCCTGCCGGCGGGGCTGGACCGGCCCTCCTTTTGGAAAATGAACCTGAGCCTCTCGGCCGGGCAAGCGCCTATTGGTTTGTGTCAACAAAGAATTCTTTCCTGAAGGGGACCCACGATGAATTCGCAGTTACGCCAAACATCCCCAAAACAACATCCAAAAACAAAACTCGGCAAAAAGGGACCCAACCTCTCATGTTCTCGACTTGTTGTTTGCTGACAGCTTTTGACCCGGGGCCATATATAAAAATTTGTAGGGGGTTACGCGAGCGGCTAGTCGTCTTGCCGTAGCGCTACGATAAGCCACATCGGCCCCATGACGATCACACCGAGCCACAACAAAACCTCAAGCAGGTCACGGAGGGTGAGTGAGGCCAATGGCTTCTTGATAGGAGTTCGCCGGGGTACAAGGACCACGCCAGCCCGCCGAATATCGCAAGCAGTATGACACCGCCAACAACACTCTCTGCTTTCTCGCGCGTCATGGCCGTCCGGTGTTAGTGAACCCCAAGGGAGGGGGCCGGAGCTTAGAACAGCCGTAGCCAACGTGCTGGCGGTTGCCCGGTCAAGCCCCTGGTTTCCCCTGGCTCGCCTCAGGCTACGCCGCAGGCTGATCCCGCCGCTTCGATGCGGGGACAAGTTGGACAGCAAAATGGGCAAGGTTAATAATGGTGATAGGAGTTCGGGAGCGGAAGAAATGAATTGGCGTCGTGGGGTGCTCCGTCTTTGGGCCACGGCATCCGCAATTTGGATGCTGGTGATTATCGCGATTACATTCGGACCGAGAATGCTGACCGATGCTGACAGTGTTGGGTCGCATCCGCCCTCGGGGCAGGCAAAGCATTTCTCTGACGATGATCGAACTGCATTGATGCACACTTTTGAAATCAAGATAGACGGCAAGATTTTCGAGGTCGAGGCCCCGAACCAGGAGGCCGCACTTGTCGAAGCCTATCGGCGCGGGCTTCTGCGGCCGGACATGAAGGCTGCTTACGAAGAGGCGCTACGTCGCGGGCTGTTGATTGCGTATAGCGGAAAGGTGGCGGTTAATCCTGATACTGGCGAGGTGCTCTATCTGGACAAGGAGGCTAGCGAGTGGAGGCCTGCGCTCACGTTGGTAATTCCAAAGACGCGGGAACTTTTCGGCTTCCGCGGCAATGAGTGGCAGAAGATCACCTTGCATGGCCCGGGAATTGCTCGGCGCATTGAAGAGGCCTTGCGAGATGCGGCGGACCAGGAGAAAGACGGCAAGGAATGGGTGACAGTGAATTTCCCCGGAATCGGCGACGTTAAATTGAGTCATAATTTCGAGCTGCTGTCACGGGAGGAAAAAACACGAGGGCGCGCGAATTCTTCGAGTTGTTGAAATCGCGCACCGTGACAAGCCTTCCGGCTGCGCCTGCCAGATTTATTTTACCAGGCGAGCTAATCAGTGCGAGCTTCTGGATAACCGTCTTGGGACCGCCTGTCGCCATTGGCGGTGCATTACTTTTGATGGCCTGGATCATTGCCGGCTTTCGTCGCACCGAAGCAAAATCTTGAAGCTGCCGGACGGCGCGATCTTTTTTCCTAATTTGTTGGGTCGAACTATTCCTATGGCGGCCGCAGCTCGTCCGTGACGCCCTCGATGACGTCATACCGCACAAGTAGCGGCTGGATCGTCGTGATTATCAGCATGATTTCGACATTCAGGCTGCGCAATCGCACCAAGGGCAAATTTTGTGGCTTGCTTTTGTACTTCCCCGGCTCAGTTCGGCAGTAATTGTGTCGCCTTCTGGATCGGCCGATCTAACACCGTGTACCGCCAAAGTTCTTTCATCAACGATTAGCGAGATCTTTCTCGTACGCTTTCCAGCGTTTCACGATCCTTAGTATCTGAGATTTTCAGGTGTTGAAGGTCGCACACCTTGCGAGCAAGCGTTTCTAGAGACAGCCCTGACGTGATGACACGGCCCTCGGCCTTTCTATTTGAGAATCCGATTAGCCAGCACAATGTGACCTCAAACAGAAACTCCAGGTGTGCCCACCCGCTGCACACGACGCCTACTTCCCGCAAGTGCTCAACCACTACCTCGTCGTTCGTTTTCATCTATCATCGCTCGCGCTTCATTGCCGCCTGTACGCGCGCCTTTTTGCGCGGGATTTGCGGGCGTCCGGGAACGATACCACGGTTGCAACGTCACTCCGCTGCGCTAGCTGGCGTTCGCACCTCGTTCGGTCGAGGCAACCTGAGAGGGCATAAATAATGGTGCAGGTCCCTTCGTCCGCCCCTTCGGGAAAGCCTGCCCCACCGGCCGGGCCGCGAATGCCGCCGGCAGGGTCCTTTTTCTCCTGTTGCCTCGGGGCGTACATCACCCCGTACATCATGCGTGCATCATGCGTGCATCACGTGTCACACCCCGTGGCGGCCACCCCTCATAACCCCGCCGCTAGGGTGACACGGGTGTCACGCCTCTGCACGCTGGGCGTTCCGGCGTTCCCCCGGTCACCCGCCCAGACCGACTACCTCCTTTCTCCCTAACTTGAGCCAGTAGGCCGGCCGTGAGGGCCGGCCGTAATTCTCGACATGAATTCCGCCCTGCTCGAATAGCCGGCTCATTGCGGCGGCAAGTTCCTTCTTGCTGAAGCCCTTGGCCTCGCGCTCCCCGCAGAATGCGGTGGGGGCATAGGTGTGGGAGGTTGGCTTTTCGTTGACGTTTCGCCCCTCGCGCTCGTACCGGGCGAGCAACGCCAAGAATGCCTCTTCGGCCTTTTGCTCTCGCGCCAGTTTGTCGAGGTTCGAGGTGCCGGCTTCGGGCAGAAATAGTCCGTTCTTGTAGCGAAGGACGATGCTGTTGGAGGTGGGGCCGTAGTTCGATTTCTTGAACTGTAGCTCGCGCAGATCGGTATCGGGTTGCTCGCCCTGCTCCAGCTTCGGTGCGGTCATGTAGAAGCGTGAGCGGACGCTATTGTGCCAAGCCGTCGAGCCAGAAATACCGCTGCCTGTGTTTATGCCCGTAAGGCTCGGATGACTGAGTAGAACAACCGATCCGTTCGGAAACGATGGCGAGCCGGCGTAGTAGGCTGATGAATTGCCGCACTTGCGCCCGGTCGCTTTCATTGCCGGCGAATACATCGGCGGCGGTATCAATGCCGATGTGCCTCGGTTTCAGGTCGCCGGCCTGTTCGTAAAGGTTGCTAAAAAAGCGGTGTCGGTTTAATGATGCCGCTGCGGTCCGGTGCACCAGTATTGCGTCTTTCCCGGCTAAAGAAACAAAGCGGAATCCACTGGTCTTTAGTTGCTCGAATGTGGCGCTGTAGTGCCGGGCAATCGGCGTGAGCCGAATACGCAATTCCTGTTCGTCATCTTCGCAGCCGATATAAAAGGCCCCGCCGAGTTCGGGTAGTGAGCCGAGCCAGTCGCCGCCGACAACATGGGCGACCGAGCACATGAGTTCGACAATGGATTTGCCGATTGCGCCTTCGCCTGGAAACAACGTGACTTGCCGCATCGGGACGCGCTCGAAGATTGCCCAGTCACGTTGCGGGCATGGCTCGTTGTCCCATTGCCCGGTGTCGATCCATTGGAGGCGCACAGCCGGCTCCGCGTCGCCGCCGTTTGCCTTCCTTGATTTGTCCGCTTCCGGCTTGTGATGCGTCGATGTGTAAGAGCCATGGTCGCCGGGGCTTAGATCGTCAACCGGCAAAAAGCGTATCTTAGACACGGCTCGCCCCTATGCCGATTTGTTGCCGAAGCAAATCGTTCATGTCCTTGTGGAGATTTGGCTTGATCTCGATGCACTCGACGCCCGCTCTCACTAGGCGTCTGACGCATTCGCCGGCAGCGCGTTGGCCGTCGCCGCTCGCGTCGTTATCGACCGCAAGGGTGATGCATTCGATCCCCGGGGAGGATCGGAAACTTCGCCACGCCGTTCTTGTCGATTACTGACCACAACTGGCTGAAAACTGGAACCGTCGCGAAGCCGCCAGGACGGTTTCAGTTCCTTCGCCGATCAGGAGGCCGTGGCTCACGTCGACGTGCGGTGAAATCTTGATCGCGCCGCCACCTGTCGGTCCGAGTGATAGCCGGCTGATCCGCTGCGGCGGATTTCCAGTTGTTAGCGCGGTGCGATGAATAGCGACCGGCGCATCGCTGCGGATGTCGCGCACCAGCGCGACCATGCACGGCAAGTGCTGCTTCTCGAACGGGCAGCGGGGATGAAATCGGAACGTCTCGGCGACGGGGAACTGATCGAGCCAGTCACCGATCCCCCGTGTGGTGCGCAGATAGGTTTCGGCGGGGCTGGCATGGAACGGTTCGGCTTCACTCCATAGTGCGAGCGCCCGCCGGCTGCGTTCTATCTTGTCGGTAGCGGTAAGGCGCTCAGCTTCCTGCCGGTGCCGGGATAGCTCGACGTGATGGATTACGCGGCCCGGAATGTCGGGCCGGCTATGGCCGCTCATGCTGCAATGATTGCAATAGTAGATCGCGAAATCGGGCTCGACCAGATTGACGGCCAGCACCTTGGCGCGCCGATGTTGCACGCTGCGGCGCTTACCCGAGCAAAGGGGGCACGTTGCCAAGGTGCGGCCGAGCCGGCCTTGTGTGATCCGCTCGACCAAGTGCCAGCCGATCATTTGATGCGCCTGACGGTCGCCGGCAGGCGGTCGCCGCCGAGGGCGCGAACGATGTCGGGATCGAGACGCCCGTAGGCTTCAAGGCGACCTAGTGGATCGGAGGAGCCGCCGACGATCTGCAGGCCCACTCAAAGAGCGGGCGCGGGCCGAGGTGGTACAGGTGCCGGCTTAGGGCGAGGACGCGCAGCCGGGTGCTGCTTGGAATGGTGGCGCTGGTGGCGATCATTAGTGGACCCTCCGCGCCTCGTCGCCCCCGTCCGCGATCTCGGCGAGCGCGGCCTCAAGCTTCTTAAGATTTTTGATTGCGCCCCTAACGTCGGGCAGGCATATCGCTGCCCTCTCGGCTGTTAGACCCGGCGGGATTTGCCGTCCCAGATGGTGGCGGCACAGAAGTTTGGCATCGCGTTGTGGAAGCGCTCTAGCCGCACTTCATCCCGGCTGCGCCTCGGCCGGGGCGGGGGCGTTAGTATCACCTCACGCTTGGCTTCGACCGCTTCCTTGAATTCCTCCTCGGGCATCGCGGCGAACTTGCGTGCGCGGTCGGCAAGGTCTTGTCGATGCCGGCTTCGGCGAGGGTCGGCTTGGAGGAAACCGGGTTTCCCGAAACCCGGTTTTGGGGCGGCCACCTTCGTTAAGCCCGACGGTCTCCTTCTGCTTTCGCATCATCTGGCCAAGCAGCCGCTCCGCTTCCAGGCGGATCGCTTCGGCGTCTGCTTCGAGTTCCGTGATCGGTCGCCTTCTTCGCGTAGGCGACCAGCCCGATGGCTTTGTCGCGGACGCTTTTTACCTCGTTGATCGTCGTGGCTTGGGCGAGCGCGCTTTTCGCGTTCTCGAAGAAGAGAAGGCGAGATTGTGGGATCAGTTCGCCGGTCGCCGTTTTGCCGGTGTCGTCCGCGCCGGTCACGGTGATGTGCGAGTCCACGGACTCGATCATCTCGGCCGGCACGGTCTCGTTGATAGTCATGGCTCTTGCTCCTCGGTACGAGGCGCGTTAAGAACCATGCCGTCAGCACTTGATCCTCAACCGCCTCTTGTTTGAACAAGTCAGAGCGCCGTCCCTTTCGCCGGGGGCGGCCCTTCTGACGGGCGGGTTAGGCTGCGGTATCGGTCTGTGGCTTGCGGCGGGCGCTCAGATTTTCCCGCTCGTTCTGCTCAATAGTGGTTTCGAACCAATAGGAAATGTTGTTGATGACCAGATCGGGCGGCGGCAGGACTTGCGTATTCTTCCACCTATCAATGGTCCGGGGAGTGACGCGGTAGCGGTCCGTCAGGTGCTTCGCCCGCAACATCTTGGGTTGCTGGTTTTCATCGTTCGGCATTGGGGGGTCTCCGGTACATCGTGACCGGATGTTTCAACCCCCTCTATGGGCGTTTAAGGTCTCGAATATGGGCGTTTAGTGGTTTGGCATTCGGCATTTTAGTCATTGCATCTTGACCACTTTAGCGGGCCTATCTGCCACGATGGCCGCAACATGCGCGCCCCATTTATCGAGCGCGGCTTTCTTTTCTCCGGCGAAATCGTGGCGCTGGTAGACGCCGACGATGCCGGCGAAACTGCCGGAGACATGGTTCAAGATCTTCTCGATCACCGGCAGGCTGATGCCGAGCTTCGCCATGCCGCTGGCGACGCTGCGCCGGATGTCGTGCAACGTCCAATCGGAGAAGCCGCACAGCGCGTCGAGCCGTTCCTTGGGCTTGCCGAAGGAACCGGAATTGATCGGCGCCTCGCCGTTGAAGCTGAAAACAAACCGTTCGCTTGTGCGCGGTATCTTGTTGATGACGATAATAGCCTGTGGGCTCAGCGGGACATCATGCGCCCGGGCATTCTTTGTCCTTTCCTTCGGCAGGCTCCACGAGCCGTCCTTCAAGGTCTAGTTCCGCCTGTTCCATGCTCGCGACTTCACCGCGCCGCTGGCCGGTTAGAATCAACACCCGCACCACTGCCCCATAGATCGGGTCGCCGATCTGTCCCGCAGCGTTCCAGACGCGGCGCAACTCATCGTCCGTCAAAACCCGGTCGCGGGATTTCTCCACGGCGGGAGCCTTGAGGCCGGCTATGGGCGAGGCGGGGATGATCTCGTGTTCCACGGCCCAGCCGAAGAGCTTGCGGGTGATGCTGTGCACCCGGTTCGCCGCGACGGGTGCACCCGCCTCGACGATCCGGTCGAGCATGTCACGCACATCCCGACGGGTGATGTCGCCGATAGTCCGGCCACGCCACGCCTTCAGCACATGCACGCGGAGCAGCCGCTCGGCCTCCTTAGCTGGCTTGGGGCGATAGTTGCGCCTGACGTGCCGCTCGATGAACTGCGCGACGACATCCTCGACGCTGTCGGGGTGCACCGGGCGCGCCTGCTTCTCGCTCGCCGGATCGCGCCCCTCGGCGACGCTCCGTAGCGCCTTGGCCCCTAGCTCGCGGGCGGCCTTGAGGTCGAGGGCAGGGCAGGGGCCAAGGGTGAGCTTGCGCGGCCTTGCCGTTGTGCCGGTAGCGCACCGCCCACGATCTCGCCCCGCTCGGCTGCACCAAAAGATACAAGCCCGGCAGCAGGGCATCGGGAACCTCTCTTCGTGCCGTCGCCGGTTTGATCGCCTCGACGGCCTTCGCTGTCAGCTTCGCCATGGTGACGGGACCCCTGTCGGAAACGCAGGATGTTTTCCGGGTAATGCAGGGGTAACATAAGCGGCCTGTCTGGCCGTGTCTAGGACACGTCCGGACAACCCCTGACAAATTGTTAATTAGTCAGTGAAAATCGGCAGGTTATGCTGAACCTATTGTCCGGGGATGTCCTGCTCCTGCCGGGGGCAAATTCCTGCTTTCGACGCAGGCTTTCGCAGCTGACCTTCCAATGCCCGCCCCACCACCTCGCGCGCCGGTGGCCTACCTGCCGGTTGCCCCGCCATTCAGTTGGACCGGCATCTATATTGGTGGAAACGCTGGCGCCGCGTGGAATCGGGGTACGGTGTCGGATGCCGCCGGCAATTCATTCACCCTGCCGTCCAACAACGCTGTCTTTACCGGCGGCGGCCAAGTTGGTGGCAATTGGCAGATGGGCGCCCTCGTCCTCGGCGTCGAAGGACAGTTCGATTGGCTTGCCAACCAGAACAACGCGAGTGCCGGAGTTGTCGTTGCACCCAGCGGCAACACCATTCAGGTGATCTCCACGGATAGATGGCTTACGACTTTGACTGGCCGTATCGGTGTAGCGGCAGACCATTGGCTCTTTTACGCCAAGGGTGGCGGCGCCTGGGTGGGGAACCACAGTTTCACGGTCAACAATGTGACGACCGGCCAGTCCGTCAGCAGCTCCAGTGGCGGCTGGAACACGGGCTGGACGGTGGGCGGAGGCATCGAATGGGCTTTTGCCGGACCGTGGTCGGTGAAGCTTGAATATGATTACATCAAGTTGTCCAGCAACAGCTTCACTGTCCCAACCCCGTCGCCCATAGGGATCCTGGCTGGTGATGTGTTTACCACCGGCAGCCGCAACATCCAGACCGCGCTGGTTGGGGTCAACTACAGGTTTGGCGGCTGGTGAGGCCTCGGCGGCCGTCTGGAGTGAGCATCGGACGCCTGAGTGGTTTTGTTTGCACTCAAGCCGTTGGCTCATTTGCGCGGATCGATACCTAGCGTCACATGACCATGTTCTTGACCGTTGCCCGTTGATAAGGGCAGCGGTCGAATTCCTACGCACAGGGAAGCGGCCCGCATCGCGCTTGAATGTCGCGATGCCCGCGCGATAGGCGAGGGATCAACGCGTACCCTGCATGGCGGCCCCTTGATGCCAGAGGCATCGCCACAACCGTGATTGACCGAGCCGCGATAGCAGCTTTGCTTGGTATAAATTTGCATTGAAGACGAGCGGGTGGGACTTGGGGAAGGCCGTACCTATAGTTGGCCGCTCGAGGTGGATGTACCCTTGTGTTGGACTATGGCTTGCGCCGCCAGAAAGCGCGGGCCGAGTATCAAATTGCAGCTTGGCGAGAGGCCACCGAGGGCGCCAGAACCGCGAGCGCCTGGCTGGCTGGATGACGTGCTTTGGCTTTGAGTGGACCCGAAGATCGCAGCAGCTCGCGCACGATGAAATCAGAGGAAGTACGCAAGATCAGCCCGTGGCGCTTTTGTGTCGCCCCTATGATGGAATGGACGGACCGGCACTGCCGGTTCTTCCATCGGCTACTGACGCGCCGGGCGCTGCTCTATACGGAGATGCTGACCACCGGCGCTGTGCTGCACGGCGACCGGGCGCGGCTCCTGCGTTACGATCCGGCCGAGCATCCGCTCGCTCTCCAGCTCGGCGGCTGCGATCCGCAAGCGCTTGCCGCCTGCGCGCGCATCGGTGCGGACCTCGGTTTCGACGAGATCAATCTCAACGTCGGCTGCCCCTCGGATCGCGTACAGGAGGGGCGCTTCGGCGCCTGCCTTATGGCGGAGCCCGCACTCGTGGCCGAGTGCGTGACGCAGATGAAAGCTGCGGTCTCGATCCGCGTCACCGTAAAATGCCGGCTGGGCATCGACGACCAGGATCCGGACGAAGCGCTCGGGACTTTTGCCAGCGCGGTCGAGGCGGCCGGCGCCGACGCCCTCATCGTGCATGCCCGCAAGGCATGGCTCAAAGGCCTGTCGCCGAAGGAGAACCGGGAGGTTCCGCCACTCGACTATGCGCGCGTCTTCCGGCTGAAGAGCACACATCCGCGCCTCGTTGTCATTCTCAACGGCGGCATCGGCAGCGTCGAGGCCGCGCATGCACACCTCGCGCACGTCGACGGCGTGATGATGGGCCGTGCGGGGTATCAGGAGCCGTGGCGGCTCATGGCTGTCGATCCGCTTCTTTTCGGCGAGGATGCCCGCTTCACGTCGGCGAAACAGGCGGCCGCGGCGCTGATCCTCTATATCGAGCGTGAATTGGCGCAGGGGACGCGGCTCCATGCCATCACCCGGCATCTGCACGGCCTGTTCCGCGCCGTGCCAGGGGCGCGCGCCTACCGCCGGCACCTAGCCGGCGCGGCGGCTGCGCAGGCCGGCATCGAACTCCTTCTTACCGCGCTGACGCTCGTCCGGGACGGCGCGGGCGAGTTCGCCGATCAGGCTGCATAGCGGGCAGTGGCGGCAGTGATCGGCTTAATCATAGGTTCGCTGCGGCGCGGAGCCGATCAAGAACCACGCGACCGATGCCGCGGCCATGGCGCCGCCGATCGCGGCGAGCAGTTGCGCGACCCAGGCGCTCGTGCCGGCCGGGCTCGGCGCCCGCGCGACGGCCACGGTCTCCGGCGGTTGCGCCGCGGCGATGTCGCTTCGCGGCCCCTTGCTCGCTGCAACCTCCGGCGCATCGGCCGCCAGGTCGATCTCGTTGGCATCGTCGGGGGAGACGACCCGGACGGCGCGTCCGCCGACCAAAAGCGCGCTCGGCGCCGATTCGGCGGCCACCGCCGCGCCCTGTTGCTCCGGCTCATCCGAGGCGACCTGTGTTGCCCTCGCCGCTTCCGGATCGGCCCAGATGTCCGCTTGGGCCGGCGCGACGGCAAGCAGGTGCCTGGTCTTCTGGTGCGCGGCGAAGGCGTGGGTCCTCCAAGTCGGCATGCCGAGCCGGTGGCCGTGCGGCTTGATCTTTAAATTGTCGGACGGAGCGAGGATCTTCAAAATCGATATCGGCTTACTCGTCGCGGTACCCGTCGGCTGCGCGATAGTGCTCCCGGCTGTCAGGACCAAAAGAGCCGCGCCTGCAGTAGCGATGCGAAGAGCCGGCATTGCGTCCTCCGTTGCGCGATGATTCGCATCGGGACAGGCCGCCGTGACGCAACGTTGACGCAAATGGGGATTTTTCGCGCAAGCGCGGACGGAAAAGCGGCGCAATTGAGCGCTTCGTGCCGCGGAAGTTCGCGGCGGCCTCGCAGCCTGGGCTCGTCCGCGGTTGTATTTGCTGCCCGTAGCCGCCGCTCGACTCACTTGAACGACGCCGTCGTCCATCCCACACTGCGGTCAATCGAATCGGTATTGCCGAAGCTTTCCCGGTGCCCGCCCATGGCGTCTCGTGCTAACATCCAGTCGACCGCGCCGAGCCGTCGCACGGCGATGCAGGCTCGGCTATGCTGCGCATGGATGGTCGTTTGACTCGCTTGCCTCTGCTTGGCTATCAGGAGCATCTACCAGGAGCGGACAATGTCTATCGACATATCGACAGTGAATTGGGTTTTCGTTGCACTGATGGCGGTGTTCGCTTTCGTCGCCGCTTTGCTGGGGAATCTCATTGCGTTCAGAAACCTCTTCGTCGGCTCGATCCTTACCGGAATTCTGTTCGCTGCGATGTTCGTGGTGTGGAACTACTATCCGCATCCGACGATCCCGCTTCCGATCGTCACGGCCTACACCTCGCCGAGTTGACCTTTCCGTCTGCCCGGTTATGCCTAGCTGACAGCTTCCGGGGAGAGATGGAGCGGTCATGAACAAGGTCCATGCGGACGCGCGCTCCGCGTTGGCCGGGTTGCTCAGGGACGGGATGACGATCATGGCCGGTGGTTTCGGCCTGTGCGGCATTCCGGAAACGCTGATCCTCGCCATCCGCGATTCGGGGGTCAAGAACCTCACCGTCGTCTCCAACAATTGCGGCGTGGACGGCAAGGGTCTCGGCGTTCTGCTCGACACCCGGCAGATCAAGAAAATGATCGCCTCCTATGTCGGGGAGAACAAGACCTTCGCGCAGCAATATCTCGCCGGCGAGCTCGAGATCGAGTTCAACCCGCAGGGCACGCTGGCGGAGCGCATTCGCGCCGGCGGCGCCGGCATTCCGGGTTTCTTCACCCGGACCGGGGCCGGCACTGAGATCGCGAAAGGAAAGGACGAGCGCGAGTTCGACGGGACCCGCTACGTGATGGAGCGCGGTCTCGTCGCCGACCTTTCGATCGTGCATGCGTTCAAGGGCGACACCGAAGGCAACCTCGTCTACCGCAAGACCGCGCGAAACTTCAATCCGGTCATGGCGACGGCGGGCAAGGTGACCATCGCCGAGGTCGAGCATCTGGTGCAGCCCGGCGAGATCGACCCCGACCTCATCATCACGCCGGGCATCTACGTGCAGCGGCTGATCCACGTGCCGAATGCTGTCAAGCACATCGAGCAACGCACGGTGCGCAAGCGGGAAAAGGCCGACGCGCCGGCCGCCGCAACTAGGGAGAAAGTCTGATGCCGTGGACCCGCGAGCAGATGGCGGCGCGCGCCGCCCAGGAGCTGCAGGACGGCTTCTACGTCAACCTCGGCATCGGCATTCCGACCCTGGTCTCGAACTTCATCCCGCCGGGAATGAGCGTGCAGCTGCAAAGCGAGAACGGCATGCTCGGGACCGGCCCGTTCCCGTTCGAGGGCGAAGAAGACCCCGACCTCATCAATGCCGGCAAGCAGACCGTCACCGAGCTGCCGACCACGAGCTATTTCAACTCCGCCGATTCGTTTGCGATGATTCGCGGCGGGCACATCGATATCGCGATCCTCGGTGCCATGCAGGTAGCCGAGAACGGCGACCTCGCCAATTGGATGATCCCGGGAAAGGTCGTGAAGGGCATGGGCGGTGCCATGGACCTCGTCGGCGGCGTCAAGAAGGTGGTCGTGGTCATGGAGCACTCGGCGAAGAATGAGCCGAAGCTCT
Source organism: uncultured Alphaproteobacteria bacterium (assembly GCA_963833665.1). GTDB lineage: Bacteria > Pseudomonadota > Alphaproteobacteria > Rhizobiales > Xanthobacteraceae > BOG-931. Next base: position 13,695 of record CAWHZA010000007.1, read on the forward strand.
TGCACCGCTGCACCCTGCCGCTTACAGGCGCCGGCGTCGTCGACATGGTGATCACCGATCTCGGCGTGTTCACCATCGACAAGAAGGGAGGCGGCATGACGCTCGTCGCGCTTGCTCCAGACGTGACGCTGGACGAGATCAAGGCCAAGACCGAGGCGAGCTTCAAGACCGCCAACAGCCTCAAGCATTGAGTGCCCAGGCGAAGGCCGGGTCGCGCTGTCCATCGGCGGGGTCGTGTGCAAAGCCGCGGCAGCATTCAGTTCGACGCGCCCCCTTCGCGAAAGCGCAAGGGAACGACCGCAGGTAGCGGACCCTAGTCTCGGCGCCGAAATCTGAGAGCGGAGGCGCGGTGCGTACGAGATTTAATGCAGTAAAGAAGCGGGCGTTACTGCACTCCTCCATCTTGCAATCTAGTCAATTGCTTGAACTCCCCATGCTCCATCATCAGGCGAGACCGGCGATCAAAAGAAAGCCCCGCCAAGCGGTGGGGCTCCGGATGAGACGTCATATCAGGCGCTGTCTCGTCCACTAAGCAACTTCGACGATCATTCACTTCCACGTCTTAGCGGGCGCTATCGAAGGCGCCTGCCCGCCTGGTCGCAGGTCGTCGTATATCGTGCGATGGGCGCCGCGTCGTCCTGTGACTGCACGGTGACCACACATATTCGGGCCTGTTTCACACCATGCCCGTGTCCTTGGCCGAGACCTCCAGCACCCGCTCCGCTGCTTCCTACGCCGGCGCTGGTACCACCGCCAGTCCCAGTCCCGGTTCCAGTCCCGCCGCCAGTGCCAGTGCCAGTCCCGGTGCCGGTACCTGATCCGACGCCAACGCCCGTACCGATTCCCGCAAGGCCACTGCCGACGGCCACACCGACACCGGCCGTGCTGCCGGTGCCTGTTCCGCTGGCCGTACCGGCTGTGCCTGTACCGGTGGACCCGGTGCCAGAACCACCAATACCGCCGCCTGCGCCGACGCCGGTCGACCCAGTGCCAACGGCCGCACCGAGGCCAGCGGTGCTGCCGGTGCCAGTCCCGGTGGCCGTACCGGCTGTGCCTGTACCGGTGGACCCGGTGCCAGAACCTCCAATGCCGCCGCCCGCGCCGACGCCGGTCGAGCCGGTGCCAACGGCTGCGCCGATACCAGCGGTGCTGCCGGTGCCAGTCCCGGTGGCCGTACCGGCTGTGCCTGTACCGGTGGACCCGGTGCCAGAACCTCCAATGCCGCCGCCCGTGCCTACGCCGGTCGACCCGGTGCCAACGGCCGCGCCGATACCAGCGGTGCTGCCGGTCCCCGTTCCTGTGGCCGTACCTGCTGTGCCTGTACCGGTGGACCCGGTGCCAGAACCTCCAATACCGCCGCCCGCGCCGACGCCGGTCGACCCAGTACCAACGGCCGCGCCGATACCAGCGGTGCTGCCGGTGCCAGTCCCGGTGGCCGTACCCGCTGTGCCTGTGCCGGTGGACCCAGTGCCAGAACCAGTGCCGCCGCCGACAGACCCGGTTCCATGTCCGTGTCCGATGCCAACGGCGAGACCGTGCCCGTGTGCGTGTCCGATGCCAACGGACAGACCGTGCCCGTGACCAATCCCAACAGCCAGGCCGTGTCCATGTCCCACGCTGATCCCTAAACCATGTCAGTGTCCGCCGGTGCTAATCCCCCCAGTGCCGATTCCGCCAACACCGGTCCCGACACCTGTACCTCCAACGCCCCCGACTCCTCCGACGCCTCCGACTCCTCCGACGCCGCCTACGCCGCCAACTCCTCCGACACCGCCTACGCCGCCAACTCCTCCGACGCCAGCTCCAACGCCCGCTCCAACGCCACCTACGCCGGCTCCGACGCCAGCGGCGACGCCACCGGCAACGGCGAGAGAAATGCCGCTGGCCGTGATAGCGCCAACCAACAGACCTTTCATTATGACAGCCATATGTACCTCCGTCGCACCTCCCCGGTCCGCAAACGCTGTTGCGAAATAAACGTTCCGCGATGCCGCAAGCGTTTCCACCGCAAATTTGTGGTCGCTCGATCACTCCGAAAAATAGAATTTGCTTTGCGCTGCTACGTCTTGAAATTGAGTCTTTACGCGAACGCCGAAGGCGTCGAGAATGCGTCGAGGGGAGCACTCGTGCCTGAAGACGCGATCCTCGAGACGCAGGATCTGACCAAGGAGTTCGCCGGGTTCGTCGCGGTGCGCGGCGTGAACCTGCGCGTCCAGCGCGGCACGATCCACGCCCTCATCGGGCCGAACGGCGCCGGCAAGACGACCTGCTTCAACCTGCTTACCAAGTTCCTTTCGCCGACCCGCGGACGCATCATGTTCGGCGGGCGTGACATCACCGCGCTCAAGGCGGCCGATGTCGCCCGGCTCGGCGTCGGACGTTCGTTCCAGATCTCAGCAGTTTTCCCGCACCTGACCGTGCGCGAGAACGTACGCGTGGCGCTGCAGCGCCGGCGCGGCAATTCGTTCGACTTCTGGCGCTCGAAGCGCGTGCTTCACGCCCTTGACGACCGGGCGATGGCGTTGATCGGCGACGTGGGGCTCGGCTCTTACGCCGACCGTCTGGCGGTCGAGCTGCCCTACGGCCGCAAGCGGGCGCTCGAAATAGCCACCACCTTGGCGCTCGAACCCGAACTGCTGCTCCTCGACGAGCCCACCGCGGGCATGGGACGAGAGGATATCGAACGCATCAGCGCGCTGATCCGGTCGGCCGGCGCCGAGCGCACGGTGCTCATGGTCGAGCACAATCTCAGTGTCGTCGCCGACCTCTGCGACCGCATCACGGTACTCACCCGCGGCCAAGTTCTCGCCGAGGGCGACTACGAGACGGTGGCGGCCGACCCCGCCGTACGCGAAGCGTATCTCGGAACCGGTCATGCCTGACCCCAGCGCGCTGCTCGCGGTCGAAGGGCTCGAGGCTTGGTACGGCGAATCGCACGTGCTGCACGGCGTCAGCTTCAACGTGCAGGCGGGCGAGGTGGTGACACTGCTTGGCCGCAACGGCGTCGGCAAGACGACGACGCTCAAGGCCATCATGGGGATCATCGAACGCCGCACCGGCTCGGTGCGCTTCGAGGGTCGGGAGCTGATCAAGCTTTCCTCCGATACTATCGCCCGGCGCGGCATCGCCTTCTGTCCGGAAGAACGCGGCATCTTCGCCAGCCTCGACGTCAAGGAGAATCTCCTGCTGCCGCGGCAGGTCCGCCCCGGCGGGCTCGGGCTCGATCGCATCTTCGAGCTGTTTCCCAATCTGCGCGAACGGCTCTCGAGCCAGGGCATGAAACTCTCCGGCGGCGAGCAGCAGATGCTGGCGATCGGCCGCATCCTGCGCACCGGCGCGCGGCTGCTGCTGCTCGACGAGCCGACCGAAGGATTGGCCCCGGTCATCATCCAGCAGATCGGACGCACGATCGGAATGCTCAAGGCGCAGGGATTCACCATTCTCTTGGTCGAGCAGAATTTCCATTTCGCGGCCACGCTTGCCGATCGCTACTACGTCATGGAACATGGGCGCATCGTCGACGAGTTCTCGGCCGCCGGCCTCCAGGCCAATATGGAGAAGGTGCACGACTATCTCGGAGTCTAGGACGATCGGAGCTGACGCTGCCGTGAGCCGCGTTCCGCGGCCGGCACGGCGGCGCAGGGGAGGGAGTTTGCCATGACCATCGCAGGGAGGGTGGCGTTTCTCGCTGCCGTGGCACTTGTTTGTGCAGGCACGGCGACGGCGCGCGCTCAGGAACGCACCGTCAAGATCGGCGTACTGAGCGACATGTCGAGCCTCTTCTCCGAGAACAGCGGGCCCGGCTCGCTTGTCGCCGCGAGGCTCGCCGTCGAGGATTTCAATCCCGCCGCCCACGGCCTGAAAGTGGAAATCGTCAGCGCCGATCATCAGAACAAGGCGGACATCGGCGCCAACATCGCGCGGCAATGGTTTGACGTCGACCACGTCGATGCCATCGTCGACATGGCCACCTCCAGCGTGGCGCTGGCGGTGAGCGAGCTGGCGCGCGAGAAGAACAAGGTGCTGCTGGTTTCCGCCGCCGCCACGTCCGATCTCACCGGACAGAAGTGTTCGCCGAACACGATCCACTGGAGCTACGACACCTGGATGCTGGCGCATAGCACCGGCAAAGCGATGGTGACGACCGGCGGCGACACCTGGTTCTTCATCACTGCCGATTATGCCTTCGGCCAAGCTCTCGAGCGGGACACCACGGCGGTCATCCTTGCGAATGGCGGCAAGGTGCTGGGCAGCGTGCGTCATCCGATCAATGTCAACGACTTCTCTTCCTTCCTGCTGCAGGCGCAAGCGTCGAAGGCGAAGGTCGTCGGACTGGCCAATGCCGGCGGCGACACCGTCAATGCCATCAAGCAGAGCGCCGAATTCGGCCTGAGCAAGGGCGGTCAGCAGCTCGCCGGCCTGCTGGTGTTCATCGCCGACGTGAATGCGTTGGGGCTTGAGGCGGCGCAAGGCTTGGTCCTGACCGCGTCATGGTATTGGGACATGACCGAGGGCAATCGCGCCTTCACCAAGCGCTGGCGGGCGGAGCGGCCGGGCAGATTTCCGACCATGGTGCACGCCGGCGTCTACGCGTCGGTCATCCACTACCTGAAAACGGTCGCGGCGCTCAAAAGCGATGCCGACGGCAGGACCGTCATCGCCAAGATGAAGGAGATGCCGACCGAAGACCCGCTGTTCGGCAAGGGCTTCATCCGCGCCGACGGGCGCAAGATCCACGACGCCTACCTGTTCGAGGTGAAAAGGCCCGACGAGTCGAGATATCCGGGTGACTACTACAAGCTGCGCGCCATCGTTCCGGCAGCCGAGGCCTTTCGGCCGCTCAAGGATGGCGGCTGTCCGCTGGTAACTAACTGAACGCAATGTTCGAGATTTTCGGCCTCCCTTCGCAGGCGCTGTTCGGGCAGCTGCTGCTCGGCCTGATCAACGGCTCGTTCTACGCGCTGTTGAGCCTCGGGCTGGCGGTCATCTTCGGCATGCTCAACATCATCAATTTCAGCCACGGCGCGCAGTACATGATGGGCGCATTCACCGCCTACCTGCTGCTGCAGTATGCCGGGATCGGCTACTGGGAATCGCTGGTGATTGCGCCGATCGTGGTCGGTGCGACCGGCATCCTCATCGAACGGCTCTTCCTGCAGCATCTGCGCCAGCTCGACCCGCTCTACGGCTTGCTGCTCACGTTCGGTCTGGCGCTCATCATCGAGGGGCTGTTCCGCAACACCTACGGGTCCTCCGGGCAGCCGTATCAGGTGCCGGCGACGCTCCAGGGCGGCCGCAATCTCGGCTTCATGTTCCTCCCGAACTACCGCGCCTGGGTGATCGTGTTCTCGCTCACAGTTTGCCTTGCCACCTGGTTCGCCATCGAGCGCACGCGGCTCGGCTCATATCTGCGTGCGGCGACCGAGAACCCGGTACTGGTGCGCGCCTTCGGCATCAACGTGCCGCGCATGGTCACGCTCACCTACGGCTTCGGCGTCGGCCTCGCGGCGCTCGCCGGCGTCATGGCGGCGCCGATCTACAACGTCTCGCCGCAGATGGGCTCTGACCTCATCATTGTCGTGTTCGCTGTCGTGGTGATCGGCGGCATGGGCTCGATCATGGGCGCGATCGTCACCGGTTTTGCGCTCGGCCTGGTGGAGGGGCTCACCAAGGTGTTCTTTCCGGAAGCCTCGAACACGGTGATCTTCGTCATCATGGCGATCGTGCTGCTGATTCGGCCGGCCGGGCTGTTTGGGCGGGCCGCATGACTGAAGGCACCCTCGATACGGCGGCGATGCCGCAGCGCCGCGAGACGCCGCGCAGCTTGAGCGTGGCCTTCGCCGTGACCGTGGTCCTCTTGGTCGCGGCGCCGTTCGTGGTCTATCCCGTCTTTCTGATGAAGGCCCTGTGCTTTGCGCTGTTCGCCTGCGCTTTCAATCTGCTGATCGGCTATGTCGGCCTGGTCTCGTTCGGCCACGCTCTCTACTTCGGCTGGGCAAGCTATCTCGCCGCGCACGCCGCCAAGGTGTGGGCGCTGCCGCCGGAACTCGCCATCATCGTCGGCACCGCGACCGCCGCCGTGCTCGGCTTCGTTGCCGGCGGCCTCGCCATCCGCCGCCAGGGCATCTATTTCGCCATGATCACGCTCGCCCTGGCGCAGATGATGTATTTCTTCGCCTTGCAAGCGAAATTCACCGGGGGTGAGGACGGCATCCAGGGCGTGCCGCGCGGCTGGCTGTTCGGCGTGTTCGATCTCTCCCAGGAAATGACGATGTATCTGTTCGTCCTCATCGTCACGCTCGCCGGCTTCCTCTTTATTTATCGGATCATCAACTCGCCGTTCGGCGAAGTTCTCAAGGCGATCCGCGAAAACGAACACCGCGTGATCTCGCTCGGCTACAAGACTGAACGCTACAAGCTGGTCGCCTTTGTGCTCTCAGCGACGCTCGCCGGGCTCGCCGGATCGATGAAAGCCTTGGTCTTTCAGCTCGCCTCGCTCACCGACGTGCATTGGAGCATGTCGGGCGAGGTCGTGCTGATGACGCTCGTCGGCGGCCTCGGCACCATCTTCGGGCCGCTCGTCGGCGCCTTCGCGATCGTGGCGATGGAGAACTACCTGGCGCCGTTCGGCCAGTGGGTGCTGGTGATTCAGGGCGTGATCTTTGTCATCTGCGTGCTGGTCTTCCGTCGCGGCATTGTCGGAGAGATCGCGAACATGCTGCGCGTGCAGCTCTAGAGGTTCGCCGCGGATTTACACGCAGTTATCCACATCAGACATTTTCGTGCGCCGTGATTCTTCCACAGAGTCATGCGTGCACGAACTCGCATTTTGTTTGCCGAACCGGCGGTCGCAAGTGACCATCGTGCGATTCGATTCGCACGGGCGCCGCTGGTCCCTGAATGCCCGCACGTTATCCTTGTCCGCTCGACGGCGTGGCGCGCAAATGGGTCGCTCTGGCGGAGCGTCGTACGGCCCATATCGTCGAGCTCTACGACACCGGGCGCTGGCGGCACTATTACACCCAGGCCGAACTCGTCGCGGCGTTGCGCGAGGCGATCCGCGTCCGCGACCAATGGGCAAGGATCGCCGGACTGTTGCCGGAAGACGAAGCAGCGGATGCGGCGGAAAAGCCGGCGCGGCGCATGAACGGGCGGTAATATCTCCCGGCCGTGCGGCCGCCTGAGTCAATGAGCAACCCGGTTCTCGTCGAAGTCATTCGCGGCGGCCTGGCGGAAAGCCGCCATCGGGGCGCGGTCGCCGTCGCCGATGCCGGCGGCGCGCTCGTCCTCGGCGTCGGCGACGTGGCGGCGGCGGTATTCCCGCGTTCGGCGGTCAAGGCCCTGCAGGCTTTGCCGCTCGTGGAATCGGGCGCTGCCGAGCGCTACGGGCTGGGCGACGAGGAGCTTGCGCTCGCCTGTGCCTCGCACAGTGGTGAGCGGGCGCACGTCGAAGGTGTCACGCGCATGCTGGCGAAGGCGGACTCGAGCCGTCGGCGCTCTGCTGCGGGGCGCATTGGCCGCTCTCGCAGGCTGCGGCCTACGCGCTGGCGCGCACGGGCGCCCCGTCGGCGCTGCACAACAACTGCTCGGGTAAGCATGCTGGCTTTCTCGCCGTCGCCCGTGCGCGCGGCGTCGATCACATCGGCTACTGGCAGCCCGACCATGCCGTGCAGCGCGAAGTGCACGGCGTGCTGCAAGATCTGACCGGCGCTGTGCTGTCGCCGGACCGTCGGGCCATCGACGGCTGCTCGGTCCCGACCTGGGCGGCGCCGCTGCATAGCCTTGCGCACGCCTTCGCCAAGTTCGCCACCGGTCGCGGCCTTTCATCCGACCGGGCACGCGCCGCCGCACGGCTGCGGGCGGCCTGCACGCACCAGCCCTGGTACGTGGCCGGCACCGGGCGCTTCGGAACTGAGATCGTGCGGCTTCTAGGCGAGCGCATCTTCTTCAAGACCGGCGCCGAAGGGGTCGCTTGCGGAGCGTTACCGACGCTCGGTCTGGGTATTGCCATCAAATGCGATGACGGCGCCGGGCGGGCGGCGGAGGCCGTCGCGGCGGCGCTGATCGCGCGCCTGCTCCCGCTCACCGACGCCGAGCGGCACGCGCTCGCACCGTTCGCGCAGCCGCCACTGCGCAACTGGAACGGCATCGAGTTCGGCGCGTTGCGGGTGACCGAGGCGCTCGCATGGTCCGGATGAAGCGGAGGCAAATGCGGGCCGCGAAGCAGGGGGACTCACGGCACGCGGGCTTTCGCCGCGCCTTTCAGGCGGCGATCGCCGCTCAGCGCACGCGGTTGCCCCCGATCGACAATTGCGCGTAGCGGGTGGCACCGTCCTTGGCGAGATCGCCGGTGACCGGCTTGTTCCATTCCATTCCGACGATGGCGCCGCGGCGGACGCCGGAGATGAGGTTGTCGGCGATCACCGCCGCGCCCGCTCCTGGGGCGACCGATACGGTGATGCCGAAATCGGCGTTGCGGATTACGTTGGCGTTGACGGCGACGTCGCGCAGATAGGCGCCCCAGCCGGCCGCGATCCCGATGTTCGGCGCGTTCTCCACGACGTTGCCGGTCACCACCGTATCGGCCTCGATGCCGATGCCGACGCCGGCCAAGTCGTTCGGGTCGGTGCCGGGCGGGCGCTTATTGGTGAGATTGCGGATGACATTGCCCTGGACCACCGCGAGCCGGCCGCCCTGGTTGAAGTTGGTGACCGACACGCCAAGCGCGGCGCCGTCGACGATGTTGTTGGCGATGAGCGCGCCCTCGAAGCCGAACTCGGCGTAGAGCGCGACCTCGCCGAGGCCGGTGCAGGTGTTGCCGACGATCTGCAGGTTCGACGCCGTGTTGCCGCGCACCGCCGAGAAGGCGGCGTTGCGGATGCGGTTGCCGCGCACGATGACATTGCCGGCGCGGAAGATATTGACAGCGTTGCCGTACTGGCCGGAGCCGCCGGCTCTGGCGGCAACGTCCTCGATGCGGTTGTCGATGACGAGCGTGCCGTCATCGCCGGGCGCGCTACGCCAGACCAGAATGCCGCCATTGCCGGCGCCGCGCACCGTATTGCCGGCAATGCGCAGGCCGCGCGCGTCGAGCGAGAAGATGCCAATGTCAGCGGCGCTGACGACGTTTCCGGTGACGTCCCCCTCGATCGCCTCGAGCGTAATGCCGTTGCGGCCGGAATTCACGATCTCGCACTCGGCGATATGCACCGCGCGGCCCTGGGCGAGATGCAGAAGGCCGCGCCGCTCGGGAAGCGCGACGGCGCCGCCGTCGAGAACAAGGCCGGTGATGGCGATATGGTCGCTTGCGGCCGCCGACAGTAATGAGGGCCCTCCGGTCATGACGATGCGCGTCGCTCCGGGCGTGCCGGAGATCGCCGCGTGGGGCGGGAGCTGCAACGATCCGGCCCTGTACGAGCCCGGCGGCAGGTGCAGGACGGCGCGCGTGGCCGCAGCCGATTCGATGGCGCGCTGCAGCGCCTTGCTTTGATCCTCCGCGCTGTTCGGCCGGACGCCGAGGGCAGCGGCATCGATCCCGCTGTGCGCCACGAGTTCGCGCGGCAAGGATGGCTCGTTCGCGTGCGTCGGCGTTGCGGCGGCGCCCGCGGCGGCCCCAGCGAGCGCGGCAAGCAGGCGGCGGCGATCGGTGTTCATCGGAAGCTCCTCGCGCGACGCAGCCAACGGCGCATCAAGCCGTGGCGCTGCCGCATTCCGGTTCGGCACAGGTGACTATCCGGCCGGCGCGGTTAACGGCGGCTTGCCGCGATGAGCGCAATGAGGAGGCGTTCGCCAGCCGCAACGAGGGTGTCGAGCCGGGGTGGTCGGCGTCCAGGCCGCCGGCGCGAGCCGCAGAGAACGCGCGGAATATGAATGAACTGCACCAGCGGCCGGCCGTCACGTGCCTGCTCAAGCGCGCGCCAATAGGCGTAGTTGCACAGATAGCGGCCGGCATCGCGCGACAGCCGCGTCGGAACCGCGCTCGAGCGCACCGCGCCGAGCAGGCGGGCGAACGGCGCTGCGCCGCGCAGCGCCGCAGGCTCGCCCGGGGCGATCACACCGCGCTGCGGACGGAAGCCGCTCGCGTCGGGAAACAGGAGCGAGACGGCGTTGCGCGCCCGCGTCTCGATGCAGAGGTGGCGCCGGCGCCCGGCCAGGCCGAACATCAGGACGATGTCCGCCCCGATTTCCCTGAGTTTTGCCAAGTCGCGATCGACGGCCGCGTAAGTGGTCGTGAATACGTGGGACGTCCGCACGATTTCGGCGAAGGCCGGCCGCCGCCGGCGGGCGAGCGATTTGACCAAGAGCGCGCTCGGATTGAGCGGCGCGCCGGGGAAGGGGCCGAAGCCGATCAGCAGCACGCGCATCGCGTCACCGTGCGAACATGCCGACGATCTTGTCGACGGCGGCGGCGGGCGCAAGCGTGCCGGCAGCGACCTCGGCCTCGATGGAGGCGAGTGCCGCCTTGATCGCCCGATCCGAGCGCAACGGCGCGAACAGACGCTCTTCGAGCATCGCCCACATCCACTTCACCTGCTGCTCGGCGCGGCGGGATGCCAGTTCGCCTGCTGCGGTGAGCTTCTCGCAATGATCAAGGACGTGCGCCCAGAGCGCCGCGACGCCCTCGCCGGTCAGCGCCGAATAGGTGACGACCGGCGGCGACCAGTTCGCGGAGCGCGGCGTGAGGATATGCAGGGCGGCGCGATATTCGGCGGCGGCCACCTTGGCGCGGGCGACGTTGTCGCCGTCGGCCTTGTTGACCGCGATCATGTCGGCAAGTTCGACGACGCCCTTCTTCAGGCCCTGCAGCTCGTCGCCGGCGCCCGGAAGCATCAGCAGGAGGAAAAAGTCGGTCATGTCGGCGACTGCGATCTCCGATTGGCCGACGCCGATCGTCTCGACCAGCACCACGTCGTAGCCGGCGGCCTCGCACAGCAGCATGGTCTCCCTCGTTCGCGCCGCGACGCCGCCGAGCGTGCCGGAAGCGGGTGAGGGGCGGATGAAGGCGTTGGCGTCGTTGGCAAGGCGCGCCATGCGCGTCTTGTCGGCGAGGATCGATCCGCCAGTGCGGCGCGAGGACGGATCGACCGCCAGAACTGCGACCTTGCGGCCCTGCTTGGTGAGCATGGTGCCGAGCGCATCGATGGTCGTCGACTTGCCGACGCCGGGCGCGCCGGTGACGCCGACGCGCACCGCCTTGCCGGTCGCGCCGACGAGCGCCTGCATGAGCGCCGCGGCGCTGCGGCGGTGATCGGCGCGCTTGCTTTCGATCAGCGTGATCGCCCGCGAGAGCGCCGCGCGGTCGCCGGCGCGGATGCCGCGCGCGAGGCGGGCCACATCAGCGGACGAAATCGACGAGGCCATGATGTCTCTTCGGCGAGCGAGTGCCCGGCGTCAAGGCAGCGCCCGCGTTCATGGCCACACGGAGCGTCGCAGCGCGCGCGCCAACGAAGCAATTCGACGATTCGCTGTTTGCTGCTGGATTGTTTCGCCGCTTCTGGCGATGACGAGGTCGCCCGATCCGGACCAGAATTGATCCTTGAATGACCGCGATGTCGTCCCATTGAGGCCGCATCGCCGGATTTCCCTGCGCGCGTTCCGAACGCGGCGGGGCGCGCAAGCGTGCCGCCTGTCCATCCTCAGTAAGGAGACACTTGATGAACTGGGACCTGATTCAGGGCGATTGGATGCAATTCAAGGACAAGGTCCGAAAGAACTGGGCCAAGCTCACCGACGAGGACCTCACGCGCATCGGCGGCCGGCGGGATGAGTTGATCGGCCGGCTGCAGGCGCGCTACGGCTTCGCCAAGGCCGAAGCGGCACGCGAAATCGAGGCGTGGATGAAGGCGCAACGCCGCGCCGCGTGAGACATCAGCGTGCAGACAAGTCATGCCCGGCCTCGCTGCCGGGCATCGACGTCTTCGGCACCGAGCGCAGAGCGTCAAGACACGGATGGCCGGGGTAGGGGGCTTGAGCCCAGCCGCGACTGATTGATTCAACGCCGGAGTTGATTCAACGCCAGAGCTCGCGGCTGGCCAGCGCCGCGCCCTGCGCCAGCGCTTCGAGCTTTGCCCACGCGACCATGGGGTGGACACGGCCGCCAAGTCCGCAATCGGTCGAGGCAATGACGCGCTCCCGGCCGACGCCGTTGGCGAAGCGAACAATCCGTTGGGCGACGAGCTCGGGGTGCTCCACCACATTGGTGGCGTGACTGACCACGCCCGGCAGAATGAGCTTGCCGTCGGGGAGCTTCACGTCCTCCCAGACCGTCCATTCGTGTTCGTGGCGGACGTTGCCCGCCTCGAAGGAGTAGGCTTGGCAATTGATCGCCAGCATGACCTCCACGATGTCTCGCATCGGGATATCGGTCGTGTGCGGCCCGTGCCAGCTGCCCCAGCACAGATGAAAGCGGATGCGATCCTGCGGCAGGCCCTTGATGGCGTGGTTGATCGCTTCGACCCGCACCATGGTGAACTTCTGGTAGTCCGCGACCGTTGGCTCGGGATTGATCATGTCCCAGTTCTCGGCGATGGCGGGATCGTCGAGCTGAAGGATCAAGCCGGCATCGACGATCGCCTTGTACTCTTCGTGCAGCGCGTCGGCGCAGGCGAAGATGAACTCCTCGTCGGTCTTGTAGTAGCGGTTGGCGAACCGCGCGGCGCTTCCGGGCGCGACCGCCGTCATGAATCCTTCCTCGACCCCGGCGGCTTTGAGGGCGGCCTTGAAATGGGCGATGTCCGACTGGATCGCCTCCTGCCCCTTGTAGACGACCGGCCCGACGCACACCGGCCAGCTGGCCATCGGCGGCCCGGTCGTCACCCCTCCGTCAGGATCCTTGTAGACCGCCAGGAACTTGGTTCGATCACGCCGGTCCGAGAAGCTCGTGAGCAGGACCTCGCCCGGGCGGCTCCGCCGCGGGCCGGTGTCGTAGAGGCCAGGGCCACCGAGATCGAGGCCGCCGAGCCGATTGAAGCAGTAGCTCCACCAAGCCCGGTAGTTGACCTTGTGGCCCATCGATTTGCCGAACTCGCCATCACCGGGCACATCGATGCCGATGGCCCTCTGCTGGCTCACCACGTCCGCCACAGCCGCCTTGAGGTGATCCTGGAAGCGCCGGTCGTCGGCTGTTTGCCCGGAGTCGCGCGCCCGATTGGCCTCGATCAGGTCGTCGGGACGCGGGAGGCTGCCGGCGTGGCTGGTCAGAATATGGTCGCGGCTCGTGCGCATGGGCTATCGGACGACGCAAGACGGGCGACGGAGGGCCGACAAAAGTCCGCTCCTCCGTTGATCCGTCATCCGCCGTTTGTCCTCCGTCGTCAGATGGCGTGAAACTGCTGCTGCTTCACCGACTCGACGAGGCCATGAAACACTTCGTTGACCTTGTTCCAGCTCGGCAGCTTCTTCACGTTGTTGAGCCAGCGCTGCACGTTGGGATAAGCCGAAAGATCGCAGCGGATGACCTCGCCCAGCGTCACCAGCCCGGCGCCGAAATAGTCGGCGATCGTGATCTGATTGCCGCACAGGTACTGGTTCTTCGGGCCGATCCAGTGGTCGTTGAGGACTTTCAGCCAGCGCTTGGCGTTCTGCTGGCCGACCTCGATGGTGGCGGCCTGCGCTTCGTCGCTCCGCCGCTTCTGGTTCGGGAATAGCTGCGGATAGGCAAGATTATAGGCCCAATCGCGATAGAAATTGGTATTGAGCCAGTCCATGATCTCGTTGACCTTGGCCCGCGCCTTGAGGTCCTTCGGATAAGCGGGTGAGCCGATCTTGTCGGCCAGGTATTTGAGGATCGCCGAGCTTTCGGTCAGGCGCAGGTCGCCGTCCTCGATCATCGGCACCAAGCTGTTAGGGTTCAGGTCGGAGTACGGCGGCTTCATGTGCTCGCCGGTGAAGAGGTCGACCGTCACTTCATCGACCGGGATCTTGTTCTCGGCGATGAACAGCCGCACCGGGCGGCTCGTCATCGAAACGGGATGCATGTAGAGCTTCATGGCCATTTCCTCCCAAATTGTGCATTCCTGGGCAGGCTTATAGAGCATCTTTGCGCGCGGCAAAATCGAAAGTCCTTCCCATCACAAACACATGACCGCGGCGTGGGCAGGACGCGCCGGCTGAAGAACAATAGGTGTGACGTCGAGGCGGGCGGCACAAATCGCTCACCGCCGCGGCCGCGCCTTGGCCACCACGTCGGCGATGAAGCGGGGCAGCGCGAAGGCGGCGGCGTGGACTTCGGGCGTCCAATATCTGGTCGAGAAAGCGCCGGCCTTGCGGTAGCGGGCCGCTAGCGTTTTCACCGGAGTCTGGCGCAGCCGCCGGTCGTCGCTCGCCCAGCCCATGGCCATGTGGCCGCCGACATAGGTCGGGATCGCGGCGACGTAGCAGGTGCCGTCGGCGAACAGGCGCCGAAACTTGGCCACGCTCGAGGCGAGCTCGTTCGGCTGAAACATCGGCACGCCGTTCTGCGTCACCAGCACGGCGCCCTTGTTCATGCAGCGCTTGCAGGCGGCGTAGAATTTCTGGCTGAACAGCACCTTTCCCGGTCCCTGCGGGTCGGTGGAATCGACGATGATGGCGTCGAAGCGCCGTTCGGTACGGGCGACGTATTTCATGCCGTCATCGATCACGCTCTCGAACCGCTTGTCGGCGAACACCGGCTTGGTGAACTCTGGAAAATGCTCCTTGGAGAACTCGATGACCGCGGGGTCGATCTCGACCTGCGTGAGGCGCTTCACGCTCTTGTGCTTGAGCACCTCCTCGGCGATGCCGCAGTCGCCGCCGCCGATGATGAGCACTTCCCGCGCCTGGCCATGGGCGAACAGCGGGACGTGCGACATCATCTCCTGATAGATGAACTCGTCGCGCTTGGTGATCTGGGTGGCGCCGTCGAGCATCAACATCTTGCCGAAGAAGGGATGCTCGAACAGCACGAGGTGCTGGTGCTCGGTCTGCATCTCGTAGAGCACCTTGTCGACCTGATAGCTCATGCGAAAGCCGAGATCGTCGAACAGCGTCTCGGCAATCCAGCGTTTCTCGGCCATGACGCTCCTCGGCTATGCCTTTGGGTCGTCTTCCGGATCCTGACAGAGAAGCGGCCGGGACCCGTCCCGGCCGCTCAGGTCCGCTCCGGCGCGGCGCGGCTCAGGCGCCTTGGCCGCGCAACAATTCGCTCACGCCCACCCGCTTTGCCGAGAACGCCTCGCGCAGCACCGGAATGCACGCGTCGGGATTGGCGGAGCCGCACATGAACACGTCGAGCGCGGCGTAGCCCGCTTCCGGCCACGTATGGATGGAGATGTGGCTCTCGGCCAGCACGGCGACGCCGGATACGCCGTTCGGCTGGAAGTGATGCAGGTGGATATGCAGGAGCGTCGCGCTTGCCGCCTGGACGCAGCGGCGCAGCGTGGCCTCGATGTGGTCGATGTCGTCGAGGTGCTGCGCCTCGTAGAGGTCGACGATCAGATGCACGCCGGCGCAGCGCACGCCGTTGCGGTCGGCGAAATGATCCTGACGATCCTCCACCGGCGCTGGCGCCGCTACTGTGAGTTTGGTCTTCCTGTCTTCCTTTCGGGCGGTACCTGGGATCCCCAAGCCCTTCCCCGATCGCAAGAGGGCGTTCTGGCTCATGCCGTCCTCCCCAACCAGAGATGAGAACCCGAGACTCCGGCGAGCCGGCGCCACGGAAAGCGAATGCCGCCCGATCGTGTCCACGTGGGACGGATCAACAGCGGCAAGGTCCCCACATAAATGCAACTCCCCCGGAGTCAAGCGGATTCTCAAGAAAACTTCGTAAAGGCGATCGCCGGCCTTCCACGACATGAGAGCGAGGCGAGGAAACGCGGCAGAGCGAGGAGAGAAAACGCCGGCGACACGCGCGCCGTGGCACGCGGTCGTCGCGCCAGGGCGCGGAGCGATGTCGAGTCAACTTGCGCCCGCCGATGTTCTATCCTGTCGCCGGATTCGCGGCGGTAAACGTTGGGAGAGTGGGACATGATGCGGACGGCAGCAGCGGTGATTTTCTTGGCGCTTGCGGCAATGACGCCGGCGCAGCAGGCGGCGGCACAGGACCCGGTCGGCGGCGCTATCGTCGGCGGCGCGCTCGGCGCGATCATCGGCGGCGCGATCGGGCATGGCGCGGGCGGTGCCATTGCCGGAGCCGCGATCGGCGCCACCACCGGCGCCGTCATTGCCGCTGAAGCGCAGCGGCGCAACGGCGGCTATTATTGGTGGAACGGCGGCTGCTACTACCGCTACCCGAACGGCGGCTGGATACAGATCCAGCCCGGTTACTGCGCCTACTGAGGGAGCGGCCTGCCGCTCACCGGCGCGCGCGGCGCTAGCCGTTGACGGCGACCGCCGGCGGCACCATCGGCTGCGCGGGTTTCTTGACGCGGGTGCGGAAGAAGCCGAGCACGCGGCGGGCCGTGTCGGGCTGCAGCCGGTTGAAGCTCGACAGGGCCTGTTCGAGGTCCTGCGCCGACATGCCGCGATCGGCGGCGCGCAGCAGCAGGATCGCCTTGGTCGTCGTTGATGACAGGCCCGCGACCTTGGCGAGGATGAGCACGATCTCGGCGCCGGGATCGAGGAGCGCGCGCTCGACGACGTCGATCGGCGTATCGCACAACAGCGACAGGGCGATCGCCGTCTCCTCGAATTTGCGCTCGCACGCATATTGATAGATTTCGGCCTCGCCGATCCGCCGGATGCGGTTCCGCCGTTCCACCTCGGCCTGTGCGGTGGCGAAGTCGGGCGAGACCTTGCGCGCCTCGCTGCGGATGCCGCCAACCGCCTCGGCCACGACGCCGTCGATGGCGGCGCCGGCTTCCGGGTTTTCCGCGACAAGGTGGGCACGCACCGCGCTCGATGTCTTCTCCAGCAGCAGGAGGAAGTGCGGATGCGGGATGTCGCTCCTGAGGCCGACCACCGCGGCCAAGTCGTCGTCGCCGGCCGAGCGCTTGACCAGCATGCGGAAGCCGGCATCGGAAAAACGCGCGCCGCTGTTCTTGACCATCGAGTGGACGACCTCACGGTCGCCGCGCTCCACCAGCATGTCGGTGACCGCCTCGCTCAGCGATTTACGCTGCGCGATCGCGAACAGGTGCTGCTTACTCTTGCTGCCGGCACTGGCGAGGAGGGCGTGCTCGTCCAGGCGTTCCGATTGGGTGAGCACGGTCGCGGCCACCTCGATATCGTCGTCAAAGGCGAGCATGTGGATCGTGTTGAGCGGAGCGTTCGCAATCGGGGCGAGACGGTGCGCCAGCTTGGCGCGCGCCTTGGCTTCGATCGCGCTCACCAGGCGCACCATGATGTCGTCGAAAACGCCGGTCTGCGCCTCTGTAAAGCGTGCGGCGCCGCCGACGAAGAGATCGGTGATGCGGGTGAGCATTTCGATGCGGCGCGCATTGGTGCCGCCGGCGAGCGCGGCCTCGAGCTCGTCCATGATCGGAAGGGTTTGCATGCCCTCGCCTGACGCCACATTATTGAAACGCCGACGACAATGCCGCGGGAACGGTGAACAAAGGCTTGCGCCGTCCAATCGTCGGGCTGCGCCGGACGGTTCGCGTCAGGGTTGAGCGCAGCGTTGAGACACGCTAGCGCCGCCACGTTGTCAACGTGATCCCCGCGGCCGCGTCGAGGTCGCGCGGCGGATCGGGCCGCAGGCCGTGGCGCGCGAACACCTCCGACGGGGTTGCATCCGGCCCGACTTCCGGGAACAGCGGCCGCCCGGCGGGAATTCTGGCGCGTTCGGCGAGCGTGACGTGAAATGCGTCGTAGAGTGGCAGGAACAGTTCGAAAACCTCAGTCCCGCCGATAATGGCGATCGTCCCGGACGCGACTCCGATCGCCTTGATGGCGGCGTCGAACGTCGCGCCCGCCGGGTTCCACAGCAGCGAACGCGGATGCGACGGGTCGGGCGCCAGCGAAGCGACCTGGCGGGTCACGACCACGCGCTTGCGCCCCGCGGCTCGCGGCCCGCCCTCGTGCGAGTGCCGCCCGTGCACGACCGCGACGGCGCGGTCCAGTTCGGCCTGCAGGAAATCCTGGTCGGCCTGGTTGCGAATCGTGTCGGGCATCTTGCCGCCGGCGTCGGCGATCATGCCGTCGGCAGAGATGATGGCGTAACCTTCGATGCGATTTGACCCGATCATGGAGAAACGATAGCGGGCCGCGCGCGCCGAGTCATTGCGGCAAGGCGGCTGCCGCCTTAATGCTGGTATTGTCCTCCGCGTCGCTGCCGAACACGACGACCTAACTCAGCCTCCTCGAGACCCGCCGCATGAATGGCCCACCGACCGATGCGCAGACCAAGGCGCTCGAATTCGTGAACAGTGCCAGCACCTATCTCCTGATTGCCACCCTGGCGCTGCTCGCGTGGGTGGCGTCCGCGGTGGAGTTCTCCAACCAAGGCTTCCGGTTTGCTTCGATGGGGTGCTTCGCGCTGTCGGCCGTTTTCGGCGTCGCCACGCTCGCGCTCGTTCCGCTCATTCAGGAGGCCCGCCGCCCGGGGCAGTCGAATTTCGCCGTCGATGCCCCCTTTGCGCTGTTCGGCCGGCGCAGCGCCCGGCTCAAGGCGGTGCTGCTGCCGCAGCACGTGCTCCTCGTCGCCGGCGTCGTCCTCTATGTCCTCGGCATGATCGACTGAAATGCCGCGGCGCGATGCCGCCGCGCCGGGCGATTGCGCCGGCGGCGCAGAACGCCTATTTTGGATTTCAAACGGGAGTTTGAAATTCGTGCGATGACCCGGCCCTCCGAGATTACCCGCGAGCGCGTCATGAAAGCGGCCGAACGGTTGTTCGCCGAGCGCGGCTACGAAGGCACCAGCGTCCGCGCCATCGTCGCCAAGGCACGGGTCAATCAGGCGGCCATCAACTACCACTTCGCCGGCAAGGAAGGACTCTACCGCGAGGTTCTGCGCACGGCGTTCCGTGCCTTGACCGCGCATCACCTCGCCCATGCCGAAGAGGGGAAGGCCGCCTCGCGCGAAGCGGCGCTCGGCGCCTTCGTCCGCCGCCAACTGCGGCCGCTCACGGCGCGCGACGAGTTCAGCCGCCACCTGCGGATTTTTAACTGGGAGGCGGCGCAGCCCACGGCGGTCTTTCGCAAGCTCATGAGCGAGGAGGCGGCACCGTTCATGAGTCTCGCCGTCGATCTCGTGCGCCGCTTCCTGCCCGAGGCCGACCAGCGCACGCTCTCCGCTGCGGCGATCTGGCTTGTCGGCCAATGCAGCATATTCGTGCGCAATCGCGAGCAGCTGGCGGCGCCGCCGCTCAATCTGGCGCTCGATGAACCCGCGGTCGAGCGATTGGCCGAACTGGTCAGCCGCTGGGCGATCGGCGGCCTGATCCAGCCGGCGTAAGCGCCGACGCCCACAAAATCCCCGCGGGTTGCCGCAAAAATTCCTTGTTCCGGGCCGGCGCGCGCCCAGAACGCGTGTTTGAAATTCAATCGGCCGTTTGAAAAATACGGGCGCCGACGGGTGCCCCGGAGGGGGACTGGGTCATGCCACACGATGGGCCGTTGCTGTTGCGGTTTTTCACCAAGCTTCTGTTCGATATCATGCCGGCCGCCTTGGCCAGCATCATCGGCGGGATTTTGTTCACCCACTACCAGATGGGCTATGCCGGCGCGCCCACGCCGGCCGTAGAGCAGGCCGTGCCGGCCTCTGCGGAAATGATCCAGCTTCTTCGCGACGAGCACGCCGCGATCGTCGATTTCCTCAAGGCGCAGACCGCGGCGGAAAAGAGCCGCCTCGCGGCCGAGGACGAAGCGTCGGCGCGCAGCGTGGCCGAAGCCCGGATGGCGGCTGCGTCGTCCGCGGCGGTACCCGCCGCCGCGCCGGTTACGGCGTCACGGCGACCGGAAACGACGGTGATGGCGGCAAAGTCTGCCGTGAGCCGGGGCAGGGCGACAGCGGCGGCGACTGCGGCCGCCCCGCACGCGCCGCTGGTGATCGCGCAGGCGGAGCAGAGCGGCGGCAGCGCGTCCGCTGCGCCGGCCGCCGGCAAGTCCGACTCGCTTCTCGCCAAGACCCTCGATTTCAAGGACCGCGTCGTCGATGCTACGATCCACGTGATCGGCACGCTCGGCAGCATCCCGTCCTTGATTGCGTCGGGCGGCGACCGCGTCGGTGCCTCCAATGCCAACGCGCCGGCTGGCCGCCTGGTCGGCGCATCCTCATGACTGCTTCGTGTAGCAGGCTGTCGAACTTGTGAATGAATCGGGGCGGCCGGCGACAAAAGATCGCCACCGAAAGCTGCTCCACTCTTTGCGCAGAAGGACAACCATCCTGGCTGTTCACAGCGACGAGGAGTTCTTCTATGTGCGACTACAGCCTGCATCATGTCGCCAGCCGCCCCGCCACGGTCGGGGACAAGCTCCTGACCAGCAAATTCTTCAATACGCCGACGGGCGGCTTCGCGGCCGTGGACGATGTCAACGTTGCGGTCTGCCTGCTGCCGGGCACCGAGATCGCGTTCGAGCAGGACGTCGAATGCGAGCCGGCGCTGGGCATCTTTCCGGGCCGCAAGCTCGGACAGCGGCTGGCGCGATTCCGCCAGATCAACATGGACCAGCCCTGCGTGCATCACGATGCGCTCGAATTCCCCGACGGCAAAATCGTGCTGGTGACGCGATTGTGCGAGGGACAACGCGCGACGGTGCTGCAAATGCCGGCGGCTGCGCGCAGCCCGCGGCCTGCGTCCGAGGCGGCGGCCGAACGCCCGCTGTCGTTCGTCGAGTAGCGCGCTTCGTCCGCGGCTCGCCGGCGACTTTGGGTTAACGCCGGCTTACGAGCGTTCCGTTTTGGCGGAGGAAATCGGCAAAAAGCGCCGAACTGCGCGCTTTGTCCGCTTTCCTTTAACGCCCGGGCAAGTCCCGGCGGGCGATCCATATTTTGTCGCGGCAGGAACTCGCTTCGCGTTCGAAGCGTTCAATGGTCGGCGGCTGTAAGCGTGGGGTGGGCGGTTCTTTCTCCTTGTCTCGGAGGCCACAACAATGCGCTACGCCGGCAACTTTCATCAGGAATGGGGCTATCTGGCCCCCGCGCCGAGCTTCATTCGCACCGCGCGCGTCATTCTGGTCGCGGCTGCCGTCGGCGCGACGGCCGGCGCCGGCGTGGTTTTTTCGCTGGTCGGCCGCGAGGACACGGAAACCTCGGTCGCGGCGCGCACGCTGGCGCGACCGGCCGAAGCCGCGTCGGCGCAACTCAATGTGCTGCCGCCAGCTCCCGCTGCGTTAGCGTCGGGGGCGCAGGATCACGCTCCGAGGTCGCTTGCCGCCGACGCACCGCGCGCCGGTGCCGCGGACAGCGAGTCCAAGCCCAGTTCGACCACAATGGCGCCGGCCGGCATTGCGGCTTTGGCCGAGGTGCCGGCGGTGACTGAAGACGCGTCTCCTCATCCGGCGACATCGCCGTCCGCGGCAGTGCCGTCGCCTGTCGCCGCACCGGCCAGACTCGGGGTCTCGTCGCCGCCCGCTTCGGCTCCATCAGCGGCAGCCGGGGTGCCGGCAAAGGCTGCCGTTTCGCCGGCCGCCGCCACTGGCGCGCCCGCAGTCGAAGGGGCGCCCGCGCAACAGAAGGTCGTTGCCGCCAAGAAGCGCATTGCCCCACGTTTCGCTTCGCGGGCCGGTTCGTCGAGAATTGCGCCCGGCGAATATTACATGAGTGCCGACAACTACGAGAACCGGGGGCGCGGCGGCTATTATCGTGCGAATGGATGGAACGGCGGCTACTCACAGAGCGGCGGCCGTTTTCAGAGTTGGTGAACCTTGGCGCCTTCGCCCGCCGGACCGTCAGCAGGCGGAGGCACGCACGGATCGCTCGACCCGTTACCTGCAGACTCCTTGGCCGACAGCCATGTTGAGAGCCAAAACGGCGGCCTCGTAGTCGGGCAAGCCGACGGCCACCTTGATCCAGCCCACGCCAAACGGGTTGCCGGCGCTATCCCACCAGATCCGGCAATAGCCCGACTCGAATTTGACCAGCGCATAATCGGCGCGTGCCGGAGTTGAGGCGGCGAAGCCAAGCGCCAGCACGCCAACCGCAAATGCCAATCGCTTCATCGTCTGCTCCTTGTTTCCGGAGGAAGTTCCCGGATAGACCGGGCGCGACGATGAAGCAAGCCCGTCCGTTCGTCACGCTGCGGGGGCGTGGCGTGCGGTGGGTGGCACCGACGATGAGCGCGAAAAGATTGAGCGCGGCCGCCCGGAACGCCGGCGGCCGCCAGGAGCAGCGAAGCAGGCGCTAGATTACGACCAGGCCTTGCAGCGGTGGTGCTTCATTGCCCACTTGCCGTGCATCGCGGCAACGTCCCAGCTCTTCAGGCCGACCGCCAGATACTTGGAGCCGGGAGACCAAGGCCCCATCTTGCTGTCCATCCACGCCTGGCAGTGGCCGTCCTTGAATCGGATCACCGCGAAGTCGGCGCGTGCCGGAGTCAAAGCGGCCGCGCCGAGCGCCAGCACGCCAACTGCGAAGACCAACCGTTTCATTGTCAGCTCCCCATTTGATAGGTATTTCCACGAGTTTTCCGATAGTACGGGGGTACGCACGAGGCAAGTCCGCGCCGGCCTACCGCAAAAAGTTCCAGGGAGTGAGGCTGTCGTGCAACAACGGAGGACGTGATGCCGGAAGTCGTCGTCTATATGCTGGAAGGCCGTACGCTCGAACAGAAGCGCGGGCTCGTGAAGGACATTACCGCTGCGGTGGTGAAGAACGCGGCAGTGCCGCCTGAGACTGTGTCGGTCTCTCTGGTCGAGATGCCGAAGCACGCGAAGGGCAAGGGCGGCGTCCTGTTCAGCGAGATGCCGCCACGTTAGCGGACCGCCGTAACTGCCTGTACGGTCTACGAAAGATCGTGGCGTTCAGCAGGCAGTTTACCTTGTGAATTTCTCGTGAGTGCGGCGCACAACGCCTTGCTGCAATGCGGCAGAGGGCAGATAATTGCCGTTCGGACGGCCTTCGACGGCGCAACCTGCCAAGGCCGACCAATGGCAATGAAGGTGCGGACATGAGCGACATATGGGAGACAAAGGACGGTCGGCGGCGCGTGCGACGCGATCCGCCGACCATCGAGGAGGCGGTAACCGCGGCGCAGGGGCTCACCGAAGAGCTCAGGGAGAGGATCGAAATCGTGGCCTCGCTAATGGAAGTGCCGCTCGAGGAGGCGCGATCGGCCGTGCTGCGCATGGGCCAGAGCAAGGACATAAACCGGGTAACGATCACCGCTGGGCATAGCGGGCGCACCGGCGCCACCCGCGCTGTCGTGGTCGAGCGCCGCACGCCGCGCCATGCCGTGTTGCAGCGCCGATCGGGCAGCCGTCAGGCCTAGCACTCTGCGACGCCTGCTAGAGCCAGCGGCGGCCTGGATCGGGAATCGAACGGTTCGTCACCAACCGGTGCCAGATGAAGAGTACGACCACCGCGCCGACGACGGCGCCGAGGAGGCCTGCGCCCTGGTTCGGGCTATACCAGCCGATGGTCTGCCCGATCAGGGTCGCGATGAACGCGCCGGCGATGCCAAGGAGTGTCGTGAGGATAAAGCCCGCCGGGTGGTTCGGTCCGGGCGCCAGGAAGCGCGCAATGATGCCGGCCACAAAACCGATGATGATGATCCACAGGATGTGCATGGTGAACTCCGTGCGAGGCGATTGACACAGCAAACACGACGCAGTTCCGCCGTCGATCATCGCTTGCCTCGCCCCGGGGAACAAGGGGTCGCAGCGCGAACTTGGTTAGTGCTGGGAGAAGGCCGCCGCGCGAACTATAATTTGCCATTCGCGACCGCCGGGCGCGGAGCGCCGCAATGAGCAAAACACTCGTCAAGCCACGGACCAAGGTCAAGGCGAAAACGCAGAAGCCGCCGCTCTACAAGGTCATTCTGCTCAACGACGACTACACGCCACGCGAATTCGTCGTGCTGGTGCTCAAGGCGGTGTTCCGCATGAATGCCGACCAGGCCTACCGCGTGATGATGACGGCACATCAGAAAGGCGCCTGTGTCATTGCGGTCTACGTCAAGGACGTCGCCGAGACCAAGGCCAAGGAAGGCACCGAATTGGGTAAGCAGAACGGTTACCCGCTGTTCTTCACGACCGAGCCGGAAGAATAGCGTGGCACCACGGCACTTTTCCGGTTGTAGGCTGTCTTCACTCTTCGGGCTACTGCCGCACGGTCAGCGGCAGGCCGTCCGGAGCGACCGGCACGGTGTCGTTCATCGCCACGCGCGTCGGCTCGCTCGCTGAACCGGCGAGCATGCCGCCCAGGGTCATACCGGCAAGAAATACCATCAGGACGGTTACAATAACCACGCCGTCGCGCCGCGGAGCGGGACTGATCGCCCGCATTTGCTTGTCTAAAAGTTCCTGGTCGCGCTGGTCCATCGCAGAAGTCTCCAGCACTGCAAACGTCTCTTATAAAACGCACGAAAGCGCCGGGCGTTCCGCCTCCGCAGGACTGACCGACGCTGGTTTCGCATCGCAGCAGTGCAGTTGCAGTGCACCCTCCGGAAGCCGTTCACTTCAAGAACATGGCCTGCTCGCCGGCCGTGATCGTGCCGCGTCGTTCGGCGGCGACACCTGGCGCGACGATTCGAACGAAGTGACCGCGAAACTCGAGTGTTCGCTATTTCTTCTCGATCGACAGCCCCTTCGGGCCGATGTCGATGTGCACGCCTTCGGGCGGAGCCTTGCGCGCTTGGTAGAGTTCGTAGCCGAGTGCGGCGACTGCGATCACCAGCGCGCCGATGATGAGGTAGAGGACATTGTTGCGAGTCACTGCAGAACCCCGGAGGATATTTTTGCGATCCTACCCCGGAATGGCGGGGCGGCGAAATCCGGGCGAGCATGGCGCGGCACTCTGCGACGGGGCTTGGCTGACGCTGCGCCCGCGGCGGTCCCGACCGCCATGCGCCCCAATCAGGATTTTGTGAAGTGCGCGCCGGCCTCGATTGCTCTTACATCGTGAGACGATTTGCGAAGAGAGTTTGCCAATGGGTCAAATTAACACCACGCCGCCGCAATCGTCCGCTGGGTCACTGACGGAATCGCTCGAACGCCTCGCGCCTTATGTGCTGAGCATCGTGCGCATCATGGTCGCGCTGCTGTTTCTCGAGCACGGCCTGGCGAAACTGTTCGGTTTCCCGCAGCAGCCGACGCCGCCGCCGGAGCTGTTCAGCCTCGCGTGGTTTTCGGGGGCGATCGAGCTCGTTGGCGGCGCGCTCGCGGCAGTCGGTCTGTTCACGCGCGCGGCGGCGTTCATCATGTCGGGCGAGATGGCGGTCGGCTATTTCATGGCCCACGCGCCGCAGTCGTTCTTTCCCCTCATCAACCGCGGCGACGGCGCGATCCTCTACTGCTTCATTTTTCTTTATTTGTTTTTCGCCGGCCCCGGACCATGGAGCCTCGACGCGCTCATTTGGCGGCGGACGGGGCAGGCCCTGTAGCCGATGGAGCGGAGCGAAAGGGGAGCAACCTCGGCAGTGGCCCGGATTGAGCACAGCGGAATCGGGGAGAGGATTTGCTGACTTTCTCGCCGTTCGCGGATCCGCGCTGCCCGCGATCCGGGCCGCGGCTACCCCTTGATGCCGATGAGCTCGACATCGAAGATCAGCGTGGCGTTCGGCGGGATGGCGCTGCCGGCGCCGCGCTCTCCGTAGCCGAGCTGCGGCGGAATGATGAGCGTGCGCTTGCCGCCGACCTTCATCGTGGCGACACCTTCGTCCCAGCCGGCGATCACGCGGTGCGTGCCGATCGGAAACTCGAACGGCTGGCCGCGGTCGACGGAGGAGTCGAATTTCTTGCCCTTGGCGCCGTTCTCATAGAGCCAACCGGTGTAGTGCATGACGCAGGTCTGCCCGGTCTTGGGCGATGCGCCGGCGCCGACCTTGGTGTCGATGATCTGCAGGCCTGAAGGTGTGGTCATGGGTTTCCCGGTGGTTTGAGCATGGACCGTCGCGCTCCCGAGCATGCCCCCCGCGGTCACGGCGATGATGGCAAGCGCGAAAGAGAAAGTTCTGGAGCGCGAAAAAGTTCGCATGGCGTATCTCCTTGGGCGTGGATGCCGAAACGGGCCAATGGCTTGGCGCGACCGCGCGCGCAATGCAAGGGCCTCCCGCATCACAATCGGGGGCGCACGCTGTGGATGCCGCCGGATTGACGCCAAATGCCGCCGGCTCATTCTCGCGCGACGAACGTCTAGCCTTCGCGGGCAGAGACATTTTGGATGTGACGGCGGATTCCGCCATGGGCGTGTGACCGGCCCTTCGCGTTGTGCCATGCCGGCCATCGCTATATGATGTTGGACATAGCGAGCACAACGGAGTTGGAAATGGCCCAGGCCAAAACTATTTCGATGACGCGCCACGCTTTTGCGGACGGCTCCTTCAAACAGATGCTGATCGACGGCAAATGGGTCGACGCTGCTTCCGGCAAGCATTTCGAAAGCCGCAATCCGGCGACTGGCGAGCTGCTGGCCACGGTTGCGGAAGGCGACGCGGAAGATATCAACCGCGCCGTCGCGGCCGCCCGCAAGGCGTTCGAAGGCCCTTGGCGCAAATTCAAGCCCTACGAGCGGCAGCAAATTCTCCTCAAGCTCGCAGATCTCGTCGAGCGGAATTTCGATGAGCTGAGTTCGCTCGACACGCTCGACATGGGCGCGCCAATCAGCCGAACCCGAAGCATGCGGCTGCGCGTGCTCGGCATGCTTCGCTATTACGCCGGCCAGGCGACCGCAATTCACGGCGAGACCATCCCGAATTCGCTTCCGGGAGAAATATTTTCGTACACGCTCAAGGAGCCGGTCGGCGTTGTCGGTGCCATCATCCCGTGGAACGGTCCGCTCGGAGCGTCCGTTTGGAAGATCGGTCCGGCGCTCGCCACTGGCTGTACCGTGGTCCTCAAGCCGGCCGAGGAGGCGCCACTCACTTCGTTGCGGCTCGGCGAGCTGGCGCTGGAGGCCGGAGTTCCGCCAGGCGTCGTCAATGTCGTTCCCGGTTACGGCGAAACAGCGGGCGCAGCGCTAGCGGCTCACCCCGGTGTCGACAAGGTCGCGTTTACCGGCTCGCATATCACCGGCCAGTCGATCGTCCGCGCGTCGGCCGGCAACCTTAAGCGCGTATCGCTTGAGCTCGGCGGCAAATCGCCCGACATCGTCTTTTCCGACGCTGACGTCGAAACCGCGGTGCCTGGCGCGGCGATGGCGGTATTTGCCAATTCCGGCCAGATCTGTAGCGCCGGCACGCGGATGTTCGTCGAGCAAAAAATCTATGACGAATTCACCGATCGGGTTGCCGCGTTCGGCAAGAACTTGCGTGTCGGCAACGGGCTCGATCCGGAGACGCAGATTGGCCCGTTGGTGTCGGAGCAGCAGCTGGAACGCGTGACCAGCTACCTCAGTCTCGGCAAGCAAGAAGGCGCCCGCGCCATGGCCGGTGGCGAGCGACTGACAGAGGGGCCGCTGGCCAAGGGCTACTTCGTGCCGCCGACGGTTTTCGCCGACGTCCGCGACGACATGCGGATCGCGCAAGAGGAGATTTTTGGTCCGGTCATCTCGGCGATTCCGTTCAAGGACATGGATGAACTGGTGCAACGCGCCAATGCCACGATGTTCGGGCTGGGCAGCGGCGTGTGGACGAGGGACGTGAGCAAGGCGCATCACCTGGCGGCGGCGATCCGCGCCGGTTCGGTATGGGTGAATTGCTATCAGGCGATGGACCCGGCGGTACCGTTCGGCGGCTACAAGATGAGCGGATACGGCCGCGAGTCAGGCCTTCAGCAGATGGAAGAATATCTCAACGTCAAGGCGGTGTGGATCAAGACCGGATAGCCGATACGCCGGCCGGCGGCGGGAACCTTCTCACATCTGTGAATTCCGCTCCGCAAGTTGAGCGGCGGCCACGGTAGGACATCGCATATTTCGGGCACTTCGCCGTCCGCGCAGGCGCGCTACGCCGCCGGTATGCGTGAACCCCTCGAATGCTAAGTCGCAGACAATCGCCGAGTTTGTTACGTAACCGATACGGCGACTAGTGGATGACAATGACGCCATGGTGACCGCCCGGCCCCGCCCGTCACCAAACCGTGATTTTACATTTCTGCGGCATTTGTAAAGTTTGTCAAATGCCGACCCAGGCCGAGCCACAAGACCGCATTCTTGATGCCGCCATGCGCGTGTTCCGACGCCACGGCTTTCGGCGCTCCTCGATCGAGCAGGCCGCGGAGGAAGCCGGCCTGACGCGGCAGGCGCTCTATCATCATTTCTCGTCGAAGGAGGCCTTGTTCCGAGCGGTCATCACGCGGCTGTATGAAAGCGCGCTTGCCGCCGAGGTAGCGGCCGCGGAGGCTGAAGTAGATGCGGGCCAAGATCTCGGTGAGATTCTCGTGGCCGAGGTATCCGCGCGGTTACGGTTGCTTCTGACTTCGCTCGAGGGATCGCCGCATACGGAAGAGTTGTTCTCCGAGCATCTCGCGCAGACGCCTGATCTCTACCAGCTCTATGCGTCACGCTATGCCGAGCAGGTCACCACGACGATTACGCGCGTCTGCCGCAAGCGGGACGTCACACTGGACAGGGGCATGACCCCTCGTGCGCTGGCTCGCTTGATCGAGATGGCCGTTCACGGGACCAAATCAGCCTATCCGTCCATGCTGCCGGCCGACGCGTTCCTGAAGGATCTTGGAGTCATGCTGCGGACGCTGGTCGCCGGCGCAGTTGTGTCGCCGATGAAGCGGCCTGCGGAAAAATCCCGCCGCAAAGGGGAGAGCCGGAAATGAGCACCATGACGATCAACGGCCAATCCAGACCGCTGCCCGATGACGCCGACGCACTGCTCGTGGATGTGATCCGCGATCAGCTGGCCCTGACCGGAACCAAGCTCGTATGCGGGTCCGGCGTGTGCGGCGCATGCACCGTGCTGCTCGACGGCTCCCCGGTCGCAAGCTGCCTGCTGCCCGCGCAAGCAGCGGCCGGCAAGACACTGACCACGGTCGAAGGCATCGGCGGCACAAAGCTGCACCCGATCCAGAAGGCCTTCATGGCGCACGATGCACTCCAGTGTGGATTCTGCACACCCGGGTTCATCCTGGAAGCCGCCGCGTTTCACGGCTACTGGCGCGCGGCCAAGCGCGCGGCGACGCCGTCGCGCGAGGAAATCGCCGCCGCACTGTCGGGACATCTCTGCCGCTGCGGCGCCTATGAGAACATCTTTCGCGCGGTTGCGGATGCCTGTGCAGGGCGTTTCGACGGCGACAATGTCATTGCACCTCGGATAGAGGCGCGCGACAAGGTGACGGGCGCGGCGCGCTATACGGTCGACATCCGCCATGACGGGCAGCTTGAAGGCGTCATCCTGCGCTCTCCTGCCGCGCATGCTAAAATCACTGCGCTTGATCTTGCGCCCGCGCGCGCGCTTCCCGGGGTTGCTGCTGCGATCCCACTGCTCGCCGACGACAACGTCGTGCGCTATGTCGGCGCTCCCATTGCGGCTGTGGCCGCGAAAGACCGCCGCACTGCCCTTGCCGCAATCGCCGCGATAAAGTTCTCCAGCGAAACCCTGCCCGCGGCGATCGGGCTTGATGCAGCCCGACGCGCGGACGCGCCGGTTGTCTTTGCAAGGGCAGATCGAAAGTACGCCGGCAACGTCTCCGAAGGCGGCGGCTCTCCGGCGTCTTGGAAGGGCAATGTCCGCGGACCGTCGGCGGCCTTCTCCCAGAAGGGCAAGCGCGCCAAGGCCTGGCTCACCGAGGCGCACGAAAGGCGCGATCCGCTGCTCGTGGAAGCAACCTTCCGCGTTGCGACGCAGTCGCATGCGTGCCTCGAGCCGCACGCCGCAGTGGCGCGGTTCGACGGCGATCGCTTGACCGTCCATGCCTCGACGCAGGCCGTCTACGAGGCGATGGAAAAGCTGAGCAAGCGTTACAAGCTCCCGCACGACAAGGTACGCGTCATCGCCGACCATGTCGGCGGCGGCTTTGGCTCCAAGGGCAGTCTTGGCATGGAAACGATCGCCGCTGTCGAGCTCGCGCGCGCGGCAAATGCGCCGGTCAGGGTCGCCTACGACCGCGAGGAAGAACTGTCCGTTGCCGGCTATCGGCCGGCCGCGGAAATCAAGGTCGGGCTCCTGCCGTCCGCGAAAGGCGATCTCAAAGCACTGTCGCTGACCGCCTATGCCGACACAGGGGCGGCGACGAACTCGACCATTGCCGCACTGGCGCGGCTGATCTATCCGGCGGAAGCGAAGGAGCTCGCCGATTTCGACGTCATCAGCAACCTGCCGCCCGGCGCGCCATTCCGCGGCCCCGGCGGTCCGCCGATGGCTTTTGCGCTGGAACAGGCGGTCGACGAAGCTGCCCTGCGGCTCAAGGTTGACCCGATCAGCTTACGCAAGCGCTGGGACCCCGATCCCAACCGGCAACGGCTTTACGATTGGGCAAGCAGCCTGGACGTCTGGCGTAACCGAAAGGAGGCCGTGGCGCAAAACGGCCGCTACCGGCGCGGCGTCGGCATTGCCGCAGGATACTGGCTCTATCTTTGGCAGCCCGGATCCAGCATCGAACTCGCTATCGAGGGTGGCCGCTTTGTCGCCAAGACCGCCGTGCAGGATATCGGCACCGGCACGCGCAGCGTGATCGCGGGCACGCTTGCCAAGGCATTTGATCTCGAGCCGCAAGACATCGAGGTGCGCATCGGCGATTCGAGCTTGCCGGAAGGACCGGGCTCCGGTGGCAGCCGCGTCACCGCGTCGATCGTGCCGCCGATGCTGGCTGCGATTGAAAAATTGAAGGCGGCGATCCTTCGATCCGCGGCGCGGCCGCCGGCTGCCGGTTCCAACGCGCCGTGGCGCGAACTCATTGCCGCGTCTTCCGACCTTTCGGTCTCGGCCAAACGGCCAAACGACCACAGGCCTGCTCCCGGCATCTCCTCGCCGCTGAAGCAGGCGGGTCTCATGGGCCTGATATTCGGCTGGATGATGCGCACCTTCAACAACATCGTCGTCGGCGCGGGCGTGCCGAGTTCGGTGCAGGTTATGGAAGTGGAAGTCGACACGTGGCTTGGGCATGTGCGCGTGCTGAATGCGTATGCCGGGCTCGCCATCGGCAAAGTTGCCGCGCCTGTCCTCGCGCGCAGCCAGGCGGCGGGCTCGGTCATTCAGGGCATTGGCTACGCGCTTTACGAAGCGCGAGAAACCGATGCCCGGACCGGCCATGTGCTGTCGAGCAGCATGGAGGACTACCGCATTCCCGGGATCGCCGACATGCCGCGCTGCGAGGTGCATTTCGATGAAGCCGGGTTCGAGCACGTGGCCGGCGGCAGCGTCGGCATCGGCGAGGTCGCGACCATTCCGACATCGCCCGCGGTCGCCAACGCTGTGCGCGATGCGATCGGCGTTCGCCTGACCGAAATTCCAATTCGGCCTGATCGCATCGTCGCCGCACTGAAAGGGAGGGCCGCCGCATGAGTGCCGCAACAATGACCGCGCAAGCGGCGCCGGAATTTCGTGCCGCCGGCACTGATCTGTCCGAACGCCGGCGCAGCGGTGTCTCGAAGGGTCCGTTGGTCGATATTGCCACCGGAGGCGACACTTCGATTACCTGGGCTGCGGATGGCGCAGCAACCATCGGCGCGTTCGCGACAATTGCCGCAATCGCAGCTGACACCCGCATCAAGAACGCCTATCCGGGAGTGTCGGCAAGCGCGCAAGGCCTCGCTACGCCGCAGATCCGGCATCTTGCGACCCTCGGCGGCAACCTCGCCCAGCGCTCGCGCTGTTGGTATTTTCGCAAGCCGCACATCGATTGCCTGAAGAAGGGCGGCGCCAATTGCCCCGCCCGATCGGGCAATCATCTCTACGGCGTGGCGTTCGATCTCGGCCCCTGTGTCGCGCCGCATCCCTCGACCATGGCGGCTGCGCTGCTCGCTTATGAGGCGAGGATCGTCACCGATCGACGCAGCGGCCTTTCGGTCGGGGAATTACTCGGCGACGGCAGCAACGGGCGCGCGGATCACGCGCTCGGGTCGAGCGAGATGATCAAGCAAATCGTACTCGGTATTCCGCTCTCCGGCGAGCGTGCGCTCTACAAGCGTGCGATCAGCCGCACCCATGCGGAATGGCCGCTGGTCGAACTCTGCGCCCGCGCCGTGGTCGCGGACGGTATCTTCAAGTTCGTCCGCTTGGGGGCCGGCGGGATCGCTCCGGTGCCGCTGCGCCTTCAGGCCGCCGAAGCGGCGCTTGAGGGCAAGCGTGCCGACGCCGCGACGATCGCGGAGGCAGCCAGACAATCGACCGCCGGTGCAAGGCCGTTGCCTATGACAGGCTACAAGCTCGATCTTCTCAGCGGTCTTGTTCGCGATCTCTTGGAACAGCTCGCGGCGTAGCGGTAGCCGTTCTCATCTATCAGAAGACTGTGCTTCGCGCCCGCTCGCACGGCCCGTGCGAAGCGGCCGGAAAAGCTCGCGAATCTCCGCAGCCAAAGCTTCGGCTTGCTCCATTGCCGCAAAATGACCTCCGCGCGGCATGGCGGTCCATCGACGAATATCGGTGTATGTGCGTGCCGCAAGGGATTTCGGCGGATGAAGTATCTCCCGCGGAAATTCGCAATAGCCGGTCGGCACGGCAATGGTGCCGTGATCGGGGACCGGCCACGGTCTGTGCAGGCGCGCGTAGTATGGCCAGAACGAAGATCCGATCGCTCCGGTGAACCAATAAAGGCTGATATTGGCTAGGAGCTCGTCCTTCGTAAACACCGACTCCAAATCGCCGCCGCAATCGGACCATGCGCGAAACTTCTCAATGATCCAGGCGGCGAGACCTGCCGGGGAGTCGGTGAGCGCGAACGCAAGCGTCTGCGGCCGCGTCCCTTGGATCCATTGATAACCGGTTCCTTCCTTCAGCCATGTGGTGAGTTCTTCGAGGTATTTTTGCTCCTCGGGGGTTGGATCGGTCACCATCTTGGGATCGCGTCGCAACGGCATCATGTTGAGATGAATGCCGATCAGCCGATCACCATACGAATACGCCAGTCGCGATGTGATGAACGAACCCCAATCGCCGCCTTGGGCGCCGAAGCGTCTGTAGCCGAGAACATCGGTCATGAGGCTGGCGAAGCAATCCGCGATTTCCTCCACCCCGAAGCGCGGCTGCCCCGGCGAAAACGATAGGCCGTAGCCGGGCAATGAGGGCGCCACGACCGTAAACGAGTTGGCCGGATCGCCGCCGAATTGGCCTGGGTCGGTAAGCATGGGGATCAGTTCGAGGAATTCGAAGACCGAACCGGGCCAGCCGTGCGACAGCAACAATGGAAACGGATCGGGCCCTTTTCCCTCGACGTGAAGGAAATGCAGATCAATCTCATGCAGCCGCACCTTGTATTGGGCGAAAGCGTTGAGCCGCGCTTCCTGAGCACGCCAGTCAAAATCATCGC
Source organism: uncultured Alphaproteobacteria bacterium (assembly GCA_963833665.1). Classification (GTDB taxonomy): domain Bacteria; phylum Pseudomonadota; class Alphaproteobacteria; order Rhizobiales; family Xanthobacteraceae; genus BOG-931. The sequence continues at coordinate 47,106 of CAWHZA010000007.1, forward strand.
GCCAATACTCGACCAGTTTCCGCATCCAGGCGACGTCGGCGCCGTACTCCCAGGCCGGGCCGGGCGCCTGGTCGGGGAAACGCGTGCGGCCGAGGCGTTCGCGAAGATCGGCAATATCCGCCGCGGATACGCTCAGCTTGAACGCTCCTGCTTGCTCATCCATTCGGCTCTCCGCCGCGCGATGCTGATGGCTCTCCACTAAATCAGAACCCAAGACACTAAATCAGAACCAAAGACGTGAAAACTAGAGCCCGCAGGACTTTTGCCGGCGACGACAGCAGTCAATGCCCAGCAATTCCCGTCCCTCTTCTTGATTTCGCGAATGAATGCTCTTGGCAGCCCAACGGGCAGCCACGTCACGGAGGAGAGGCGCGGTCACAAAGAAAGTGACCACGCCCCGGATCAGTTCAACGCCAAGGGACGCAGCGCCCCTCAGGCGCGCTGCCGCGCCGGCAGGCGGTAAGCCATGCGGGCATGGCCGGCGCAGTAGGAGAAGCCGGTAACGGCCTCGTTCCCGCAAAAGACAAAAACGGCGCCGCTGTGATCGCCGACCGGATCGGCCACCGGCCAGCGGCATTTTCCCGCCGCGAGCTCGAGGAGCGAGCAGCGCTGCGTGCTCTCGACCGCCGCGGGTTCATTCGCTTGCTCGGCGGCCAGCGATGGCGCTTCGGCAAACATCAGCCGCAGCAGCTTGCGCTGGGAGAAAGGCGGGGACGCCGCGCGGGGAGGGCATGTCCGCGCCGGCGTCCCCGGCGATCGCAGCGGCTTGAGGCCGAGGCGATGGATCTTGCCGATGATGGCATTGCGGGTGACGCCGATTTCGGCGGCGATCTGGCTGCACGTCAGACCGTTGACGACGCAGGTGCGGAGCTGTTCGACGCGCTCCGGCGTCCAGGTAGCGACAGTGGCACGATGGGTCATGTGAGTGGCCTCGCAAACGCCGCGGCCGTTCTGGGCCGCGCTGACAGGGCGAAGGCGCGCGCAACGGGCGGGCATTTGGGCCGCGCAACCGCTAGGCGTGAATTCGATGGTCGCGAGCGCGCAGGCGGCCGCGATCACCGAGCCGCATTCGCGCCTAAGCGGTTGCCGGCCCGACGTTTTTGATGCCCGGCCCCTTACTGGGGGCGCTTTAAGCCTGTTGAGCGAATTCCCTCGCCGACGTCCAAGCTTGCATGATTCGAGTTGCCTGCCAAGTGTTTTAACGGTATTATAACCTTATTATAACCTGGGGTTCCGGTACCGATGGCGCGACCCGAAAACCGCTCGGAGGCGCGGGCGTTGAGCCTGACCCTGCCGATCGAGACCTTCAACTACCTCGCTTTGCTCGCGACGCTCGGAAAGCTCGGGCGGACCGAGAACGAGGTCGCGACTCACATCCTGGTGCGCGAGGTCTACGAAATGGTCGAGCGGCGCTTCCACGAGATGCGCATCCCACCGCCGAGCGATGAGGGCGGCGGGTGAGGAGACGTGGTGGTGCGGCGCGAGGCTAGAATCTCGCGAGAAAAGTGCCCTTGACGGTACATGTAACATAGGTATGTATATGTACAATATAACCTATGGTACCTATGATGTCCAAATATAGTGCTCTTGGCGAATATCTCAGGCGTCAGCGCCGCGATGTCGTCGCGATGACGTTCAGCGAAATCGAAAGGATCACAGGCATCAAGCTGCCGGCGTCGGCACACAAGCATCGACCCTGGTGGAGCAACAATCCGGATAACAGCGTGCTGACGAAGGTGTGGCTGGATGCCGGCTTTGCCAGCGAGCAGGTTGACATACCTGCGCGCAAGCTGGTGTTTCGCCGGGTGCGCGGCCCCGCGGCAACGGCGCCATTACCCGGTGAGAAGCCCTTTCATCCGCTATATGGCTATATGCAGGGTCTCGTCCGCATCGTGCCTGGCACTGATCTTACGCAGCCGGCGGACCCCGAATGGGCGGGCCGGCTCGACGATCTCTACGGCAAAGAGAAGCGGGAGGAGTAGGTGAAGCCGCTGCTTCTCGATACCTGCACGCTCATCTTCATGACCGAACGGACGCGCATGGCGCCGGCAGCGGTGGAAACTCTCCAAGCGGCAACCGAGGGCGGCGAGATTACCTATGTTTCGCCGATCACGGCCTGGGAGGTTGGCATGCTGAGCTCGCGCGGCCGGTTGCAATTGCTGATCAGGCCGGAGCGCTGGTTTTCGAATTTGTTCGAAGTGCCCGGCGTACGTCTCGCGGAAATGTCGCCCGACGTGTTGATCGCGTCATCGTTTCTGCTCGGCAAGCCGCCGAAGGACCCGACTGACCGCATCATCGCTGCCACAGCGCGCGAACTCGGCGCGACGCTGATCACCCGCGACCGGGCGCTGCTCGACTACGGCGCGCAGGGGTACGTCGCGGTGCTGGAGTGTTGAACGAGCTATGTTCGTTTTGAGCGCAGCGAACCCATCATTGATCTGAGAGGCTGTCTGCAAGGTTGGCGGGCTCGACCGATCCTATACGTTGAAGATCAGGTATCGCCGCGCCACCCGGATTGCGCTTCGCTCCATCCGGGCTACGGTGGCCGCGCTGGCCCCGCTGGCCATGTCAGGAGCACGCCATGCTGCGGCGCATCAGGATCAAGGGCGCGACCATCGTTTCGATGGATCGGAAAATCGGGATCATCGATTCCGGCGACCTGCTCATCGATGGCGGCAAGATCGTCGCCGTCGGCAGAAACCTCGGCAGCTGGGCGGTCATTGAGATCGACGGCCGCGGCATGATCGCCATGCCCGGCTTCGTCAACGGCCACATCCATCTGTGGCAGACGGCGTTGCGCGGCATCGCCGCCGACTGGACGCTCGATCACTATTTCAGCGTGCTGATCGGCAAGGTGGTGGGGTTGTACACGCCGCAGGACGCCTACATCGGCAATCTCGTCGGCGCGCTCGATCAGATCAATTCCGGCGTCACCACGCTGTTCGACTGGTGTCACATCGTCAACACGCCCGCGCATGCAGACGCCGCGGTCGATGCGCTCAGGGAAGCGGGCATCCGCGCCATCTTCGCCTACGGCACGCCGATGACGCTCTTCGGCACCAAGGAGCCGCATCCGGCCGACGCGAGACGCATGCGCCACGAGCGGCTGTCGTCGAGCGAAGCGCTGGTGACGATGGCGCTCGCCATCCGCGGCACCGACTTTGCGCCGGGCACCGCCGAAGCCGACATAACCTTCGCCCGCGACCTCGGCGTCATCGCCTCGTTTCACGTCGCCTGCGCCAAGCACGGGCCGCGGCCGCAGTCGATGCAGAGCCTGGCCCAGCAGGGGCTGCTCGGCAAGGACATCAACCTGGTGCACGCCAATTTCCTCAGCGCCGACGAATTCAGGCTGGTCGCCAACCACGGCGCGACGGTCTCCGTTACGCCGGAAGTGGAAATGCAGATGGGCTTGGGCCTGCCGCCGACCGGCGCCGTGCTCGCCGCCGGCGTCGAATTGAACATCGGCACCGACGTGGTGACGGGCGTGAGCACCGACATGTTCACGCAGATGCGCTTCCTCATCCAGACGCAGCGGGCGCTCGCCAACGACCAATTCCACAGGCGCGAGGTGATGCCCGACAAGCTCGCCGTCACCGTCGCCGACGCGCTCGAGCTCGCGACCATCAGAGGCGCCCGCTGCTTCGGCCTCGACCACAGGATCGGCTCGCTCACGCCGGGAAAGGACGCCGACGTCGTGCTGCTGCGCCGGAGCGACATCAACATGCGGGCGGCGTCCGATCCGATCGCGGCCATCGTGCTGCACGCGGGCGTCGCCAATGTCGATACCGTCATTGTCGGCGGCAACATCGTCAAACAGAACGGAAAGCTCGCCTACGGCGAGTTGCCGCGCCGGCTCGCCGAGCTGGAGCGCTCGTCAGAGCGGCTGCACGCCGGCTTCGCGCCCGCCTCGGCGGCGTAGCTTTAGCGATGAATTGTAGCCCGGATGGAGCGAAGCGAAATCCGGGTAAACTTCGATGATGCTCCTTTACCGACGAAAACATTCTGCACGGCGAGTGGATAGATTGACCCCGGATGGCGCTGCGCTCCCTCCGGGCTACGCCGGCTGGTCTATTCGGCTGCGCCCGCTACAGATACAATCGACGGTGAGCTGTAGGGGGCGCTATGGCAAACATCGTCGGGCGCTATTTTTCCTTCGAGGGTCGTCTCGCGCGGCTGCCGTTTTTCGGCCGCGGCGTTTTACCTGGGCGTCGTCACCGCCGCCCTCGCGATGGTGAGCATTCCCTTCTTCTCTCGCGAAGGTCTGTGGTGGTGGTTCGGCATCCCTATTGTTATTGCGTCGCTCGTACTGCTCGCCGTCGGAAGCTTCTCCTTGATCATAAGGCGTCTGCACGATCTGGGATTGTCGGGCTATCACGCGATCTGGGTTGGTGCCGCAGAAACGGTATGGGCTCCACTCTCCTATGGACCGCCCAAAGTCATGCTCGCCGGACTGCCCTTTGCTGCTGTCGGCGTATGGCTCCTGTTCTGGCCCGGCAATCGCGGTCCTAATCGGTTCGGTGAAAAGCCGGGTTGATTCCAGCTCACTGCCGGAGGAAACCGAAAGATGGGTGTATTCGACGATTATCTGGTTGATCCCAGGCTGTCGCTCCTGGACAAGACGCGGATCCAGGCTCAGGTTCTGGTGCCGGTGCTCGGGGCGCTGCGCGCCGAGCTGGGGAAGGAGAAGGCCGATGCGATCGTCAAAGAGGCCTTGCGCGGCTGGTCGAAAGACCTGTTCGCGGCCATAGGCGACAGCGTCGATGGCAGCCCGCGCCGCAAATGGGCGGCGATGCATTCCGCCATGGCCGAGGCGACCGAGCAGGACGTTACGGTGAAGACGCACCGCCACGACAAGGACGCGCTCGAGTTCGACATCACGCATTGCCGGTTCGCCGACTTCTTTCGCGCGCTCGGCGAGCCCGAGCTCGGCGCCTTGCTGATCTGCGAGACCGATTTCGACATCGCCGCAGCGGGCACCGGCGAAGTGAGCTTCACGCGCGACCAGACCATCATGCAAGGCGCGCCGAGCTGCACGTTCCGCTACAGGTTCGCCCCACGGTGATGACGTCGCTCGGCTAGCGGATGGATTGATCCCGGATTGCGCTTCGCTCCATCCGGGCTACGCCGGCTGGATTAACTTTTTCGCGACCGCGTATTTTCGGCCGTCGGGCGTTAGGCTCCAATACATGTGATGCTTAACGTAGTTACCGCTGGTGCAATGAGCCATGCCCGCACTCTTTAGTTGGTCCAGATGATACTGGACAACGCCCTTCTCCATCCCGAGAATCCGCGCAGTGATACCAACGTCTCTCGTGTCTCCTTCAGCCCTGAACAGATGCACGAGAACGCGCGCGGTCTCCTCATCTACTAGGTCATCGTTGTTTATCGGCGGCGTAAGTGCGCGGAGAGTCGCATTTTCATTCTCAAGCGCGCGTAGCTGTCGCCTGAGCTCCGCGTTTTCTGTCATTGCGGCTTCGTATTTCTGCTCCGCGAGCGCTACACGTTCCCTAAGAACCGCGGAGAGAGGCACTTCTTGTAGAAGGTCCTGTATTGCGCCCATTGATATCACTCCCCTACGAACACCCCGTCGTGGACCCGCACGTGTCGCACTTCATGCACGTGCCGTTCCTCACCAAGGTGAAATTTCCGCACTCGCCGCAGGCTTCGCCTTCGTAGCCCTTGGCGCGCGCTTCGGCGCGCTTTTCCGCCGCGGCCGCGCGCGCGTGGGCGCGGGCGTCGGTGCGGTTGTGATGCTCGAGGAGCTCGGTCGGCGAGAGTTTCTGCTCGGGCTCCGCCTTGAGCGCGGCGGTGCCGGAAAATTCCGCGCGCGGGCCAGCGGAGGCCAGCGCGGTGACTTTGCCGGCCCCCCCACCCCGGCCGCTTTCACCGGCCGACCCTCCCCCTGCAGGGGAGGGTGAAGATGACTCGGCGCGGTCGGCGACGCCTTGGCCGCCCTGCATCACCTTGAGGCGGTCGGTGCGCGAGCGGGTCAGCCCTTTCGACACGTAGCGCGCATCGGACGCGGGCTTGCCCTCAGCGACGCCTTTGCCGAGGGCGTCAAAACCTTCGCCGCTCGGGTCGACGTGGGCGAGGTCGAAGCGCTCCATGTAGGAGACCGCCAGCTCGCGGAACACGTAGTCGAGGATCGAGGTGGCGTATTTGATCGAGTCGTTCCCTTGCACCGGGCCCGACGGCTCGAAGCGCGTGAAGGTGAAGGCGTCGACATATTCGTCGAGCGGCACGCCGTATTGCAGGCCGAGCGACACGGCGATGGCGAAGTTGTTGAGGAGCGAGCGCAGCGCCGCGCCCTCCTTGTGCATGTCGATGAAGATCTCGCCGAGCCGGCCGTCGTCGTATTCGCCGGTGCGCAGATAGACCTTGTGGCCGCCGACCACGGCCTTCTGCGTATAACCCTTGCGCCGGTCGGGCATGCGCTCGCGCTCGCGCATGACCACGATGCGCTCGACCACCTTCTCGACGATCTTCTCGGCAAGCCCGGCGGCGCGCGCCGCCTGCGGCCGTTCGAGGAAGGTGGAGACGGTGTCGATCTCCTCCTCGTCCTCCTCGTCGGCGATAAGCTGGCTCTGCAGCGGCTGCGAGAGCTTCGAGCCGTCGCGGTAGAGCGCGTTGGCCTTGACCGCGAGCTTCCAGGAGAGGAGGTAGGCCGCCTTGCAGTCGGCGACCGTTGCCTCGTTCGGCATGTTGATGGTCTTGGAGATGGCGCCGGAGATGAAGGGCTGCGCCGCCGCCATCATGCGAATGTGGCTCTCGACCGAGAGATAGCGCTTGCCGGTGCGCCCGCACGGATTGGCGCAGTCGAACACCGCATAGTGCTCGGGCTTGAGGTGCGGGGCGCCTTCGACCGTCATGGCGCCGCAGACATGGATGTTGGCGGCGTCGATCTCGCGCCGGGTGAAGCCGAGGTGGGCGAGGAGGTCGAAATTCGGCGCGGCAAGATCGGCCGGCTCGACGCCGAGCGTGTCACGCAGGAAATCCGCACCCAGAGTCCACTTGTTGAACGCGAACTTGATGTCGAAGGCGGTCGGCAGCGCCTTCTCGACGCTTTCGATCGCCTCGGGCGTGAAGCCCTTGGCCTTGAGCGTCGCGGGGTTGATCGCCGGCGCCGCGGCGAGCACGCCGTGGCCGACGGCATAGGTGACCACGTCGGCGATCTCGCTCTCACCGTAGCCGAGCGCGCGCAGCGCCGCCGGCACCGCGCGGTTGATGATCTTGAAATAGCCGCCGCCGGCCAGCTTCTTGAATTTCACCAGCGCGAAGTCGGGCTCGATGCCGGTGGTGTCGCAGTCCATCACCAGGCCGATCGTCCCGGTCGGGGCGATCACGCTTGCCTGCGCATTGCGGTAGCCGTGCGCCTCGCCGAGCGTGAGCGCGCGGTCCCAGGCGCGCCGGGCGTGCTCGGAGAGCCGCGCATCCGGACAGGCCTTGTGGTCGAGCGGCACCGGCGGCGTCGCCACCTTCTCATAGCCGCTGCGCTCGCCGTGGGCGGCGCGGCGGTGGTTGCGCATCACCCGCAGCATCCCCTCGCGGTTCTCGGCAAAGCGCGGGAAGGCTCCGAGCTCGGCCGCCATCTCCGCCGAGGTCGCATAGGAGACGCCGGTCATGATCGCGGAGAGCGCGCCGCAGAGCGCGCGTCCGGCGTCCGAATCGTAGGGGGTGGCCGACGACATGAGGAGCCCGCCGAGATTGGCGTAGCCGAGCCCCAACGTGCGGAATTCGTAGGACAGCCGCGCGATCTCGCGCGAGGGAAACTGGGCCATCATCACCGAGATTTCGAGCACGATGGTCCACAGCCGCACCGCGTGCTCGTAGCCTTCGATGTCGAATGTTTGCGTCATTCCGGCGCCGGCCGCGGGCCGGAACCCGGAATCCATACCCGCTGACGCCGGGCCTCCCTGACCCCCGCTTGCGGGGGAGGGAAGGGTGGGGGCGAAGGCGAGCAGGTTCAGCGACGCCAAATTGCAGGCGGTGTCGTCGAGGAACATGTACTCCGAGCACGGATTCGACGCGATGATCGGCCCCGACGCCGGGCAGGTGTGCCAGTCGTTGATGGTCGTGTGATATTGCAGGCCGGGATCGGCGCTCGCCCAGGCGGCGTGGCCGATCTTCTCCCACAGCTCGCGCGCCTTCACCGTCTTGGAAATCTTGCCGGGCTTGGTGCGCCAGAAGAGATCCCAGTCGCGGTCGGCCTCGACCGCCTTGAGGAATTCGTCGGTGATGCGCACCGAATTGTTGGAGTTCTGCCCCGAGACCGTGAGATAGGCGTCCGAATCCCAATCGGTGTCGTAGGTCGGGAAGTGAATGTCGGTATAGCCCTGCTTGGCGAACTGGATGACCCGGCGGATGTAGTTGTCGGCCACCTGGTTGCGGCGCGCCGCCTTGATCTCGCGGCGCAGGACCGGGTTCTTGTCGGGATCGAAGCAGTCGTCGCCCGAGCCCTCGCAGTTCACGCAGGCCTTGAGGATGGCGCGCAGGTGCTTCTGGTTGATCTTCGAGCCGGTGACGAGGTTCGCGACCTTCTGCTCCTCGATCACCTTCCAGTCGATGAACTGCTCGATGTCGGGATGATCGACGTCGACGATCACCATCTTGGCGGCGCGGCGCGTGGTGCCGCCCGACTTGATGGCGCCCGCGGCGCGGTCGCCGATCTTGAGAAAGCTCATCAGGCCGGAGGATTTGCCGCCGCCGGAGAGCCGCTCGCCTTCGCCGCGCAGCCGGGAAAAATTCGTGCCGGTGCCGGAGCCGTATTTGAACAGCCGCGCCTCGCGCACCCACAGGTCCATGATCCCGCCCTCGTTGACGAGATCGTCGGCGATCGACTGGATGAAGCAGGCGTGCGGCTGCGGATGCTCGTAGGCGGTGGTCGACTTCACCACCTCGCCGGTCTTGTCGTCGACATAGAAATGGCCCTGGCTCGGCCCGTCGATGCCGTAGGCCCAGTGCAGGCCGGTGTTGAACCATTGCGGCGAGTTCGGCGCCACCATCTGCATCGCGAGCATGTAGCGCAGCTCGTCGCAGAAGGCCTGCGCATCGCTTTCGGAAGCGAAATAGCCGCCCTTGAATCCCCAATAGGTCCAGGTACCGGCGAGACGGTCGAACACCTGCTTGCACGAGGTCTCGCCGACGACACGCTCAGCCTCGGGCAGATCGTTCAACGCCTCCTCGTCGGCGACGCTGCGCCACAGCCAGGACGGGACGCGCTCCTCCTCGACTTTCTTCAGGCGCGCGGGCACGCCGGCCTTGCGGAAATATTTCTGCGCCAGCACGTCGGAGGCGACCTGCGACCACGCCTCCGGCACCTCGACATCGTCGGCGCGGAAGACGATCGAGCCGTCGGGATTGCGGATTTCGCTCGCGGTCAGCCGGAAGACGATATCCGCGTAGGGCGATTGGCCTTCTTTGGTGTAGCGCCGCTCGATCCGCATCTTCTGCCCCTTTCAATCTCATTTATTCACGTCGGCACCCCGGCGGAACACCCGCTGCGAAAAGGGCGACGACAGTTTCCCCGCGGCGCCGGAGCGAAAATCGCCCGCGCCTTTGCCACAAAACCCCTGCCTCGATCCGACACCCACCCCGGCCCGGATTGAACAACCGGACCTTTGTACGGCACGCTGCAACGCTCCGCAGGTGCAAGGCACAGCCATCCCCATGCTCGCGCCGTTGCCGGCGCGAGCAGCCCAGACACCCTTTTTGGAGAGCCCGGCGGACTCTTTGTTACCCGCGCCGAACGTCCCAAGGCTAGGACAAGCTCGCCGCGTGCGTCAAGCCTTAGTACGAAAACCTGAATCAACTACTAAATGTGGGGATTGCGGGGACGAATCGGGAGGGGATGCGCAAGTATCGGATATCCGTAGCGAATTCAAAAGGGCATAGGGGCGAGCGGCTAGCCGTTTACGACTGCGGCGTGTGGCAAGGCCATCCGCGAGGTCCCGGCCGATCGCAAGCGCGGCATTGTCATGGATGAGGTGAAAGAACCGGGCAGCGGGCTTCGTCATTGCGCCGTCACGCTACGGCGCGGGTTTCCGGCTGATTCTGAGTGAAATAACCCCAAAAATCGGCGCTTCCGCCATGTGCCGTCCGCCGAGAGTGTCCTAAGTCGTTATGTGCTTGAGGGAATCTCGCGGCCAATCGCGGGCGCTACGGCTCGGTGGAAAAACCACGGGCCGGCTGACACGTCACGCCTCTGACGCACTGTCGCCGCAGAGGGGCCGCGCGCCGCCGTTAACCGTGAGGGAACCCGGCCTTCTTCGCGGCTGACGACCGCTTGAGGTGGGAGTAACGCGGGGGTAACCTTTACAAATGGTGTCGGGGCCGCTGCAGATTTTCGTCCGCGCAGGGCGCGTCGTGGCGTGCACGGCCTTATTGGTTGCTTGCGCCTCCGTACAGAACAATCCGATCAACCAGCCGCTGGTGGAGGACGGCGCACCGATCGCTGCCCAGCTCGGGCCCGGGGTGCGGGGCGTAGCTGACACAGCCGACCGTATTGGCGATGCGGCCAACTACGACGATACCGTGGTGGCCTTGTCCTTTTCGGGCGGCGGGACGCGCGCTGCGGCCTTCTCGTACGGCGTGCTCACCGGCTTCGACGAGACGCAAGTGCCAAGTTCTACGCGTAGCCGATCGCTCCTTGACCATGTCGACTTCGTCAGCGGCGTGTCCGGAGGGTCGATCATCGCCGCCTATTTCGGGCTGAAGAAGCGCGCCGCGATGGCGGATTTCAAGCAGCGCTTCCTCCTGCGCGATCCCGAGCAGGGTTTGCAGATGGATCTCAGCCTGCTGAACATTGCCAAGGGCTTGCAGGGCGGCATCAACGACCCCACACAATTCCCGCGCTGGCTTGACGACAATCTCTTCGAGCACGCCACATTCAAAAGCCTGCTCTCCTCGCGTTGGCCGCGGGTCTGGATCAACGCCTCCGATATCTACAACCGCACGCCCTTCGTGTTCGGACACACGACCTTCGCCGCGCTGTGCAGCGACCTTTCGAGTTTCCCGATCTCGCTTGCGGTTGGGGCGTCGGCGGCGGTGCCGGTGGTGTTCGCGCCCGTGGTCATCAAGAACTTTACCGGCGGCTGTCCGCTGCCGCTGCCGCACTGGGTGCAGCAGGTGCGCAAGGACCCGAGCGCCCCGCCGCTGCTCAAGATCTACGCCAACGCGCTTGAGCGCTATCGCAGCGGCGAAGTGCGCTACGTAAAGCTGCTCGACGGCGGCATCGTCGACAATTACGGCCTTGCCCCGCTGACCATCGCCCGCCTCGTCTCCGACACCGCCTACGAGCCGCTCTCACCCGAAGAAGCCGTGAAATTGCGCAGGCTGTTTTTCGCGGTCGTGGATGCCGGTCGCGGGCCCTCCGGCTCGTGGGTGCAGACCGTGGAAGGCCCGACCGGCGCCAACCTCATCACTGCCGCATCCGACACCGCGACCGAATCCGGGGCTGTCGGGAGCTTCTCGACGTTTGAGGACATGATGAACACGTGGCAGGAGCGGCTGATCAAATGGCGCTGCGGGCTGTCGACGGCTGATCGCCACCGCTACGGTGCGACGGCGGGATGGAATTGCCGCGATGTGAAGCTGTTCCTCACCCGCCTCTCTTTCGATCAATTGGGACCGGAGCGGTCGGTTGCGCTCAACGCTGTCGAAACGCGCTTCAAGCTGCCGCCCGATCAGGTCGATATGCTCATTGGCGCGGGGCACGACGTGCTCATTAGCAACGGCGTGTTCCGCAAGTTCCTAAATTCGCTGGGACAGGGAGCAGCGCCGCCGCCGCCACGCAATGGGCCGGTAGCCACTCCAACAGCGCGCCTGCAGCAAGCGGAAGCGCAGTAGCGGAGAGTTTCGATCGGCTGGCCGGCGCAAAGAGGTCTGCATCTGGTGCGTCTACCGGTCCGATCTTCGCGAAACCGAGAGCTGAGGCTTGTGCGCAGCCCGGCGGCGAATCGATCTCGATCAGCACGTGACGACACCGCGGTCGTCGCGCGACATCATCGCAAGCGCGCGAGCGGAAAATCGGCAGCCGCTTCACGCCCAAAAGCTCGCAGCTGCCGCCCTCGATCTGCACCCAGCTTGGCGATGATTCGTCGCGCCATCCGACCGTTTCAGAATCGGGAATGGTATCCCATGTTTGAGGCAAGCGCCGGCTCCTTACTTGTACCCAGCGATCTACGACTTTGCTTCCGCGCCAACGAGCGACGTAGCGTTGATCGTCTCTCCCGCTATCGTCATGTCGCGTTATTCCTCCCAGGAAATAGACGAAATCGCCGACACGCTTCGGAGTGCAAGGGATCGCGCCAAGCCGGCGCACATCTTGTTTGGCGCAGGCTGCTCACGGGCCGCTGGCATCCCGTTAGCTTCCGAGATCGTGGCAAAAATCGGTGAACTCTATCGTGGCCGCTGGCGTGGGCTCACCGAAACGGATCAGCAAAAATACGGGGCTTGTATGAAGCTGTTGTCGCCCAATGAGCGGCGCGACCTTCTAGCGCCTTATTTGATGAAAGCCAGCAGAAATTGCTGTTAGAAGGCCGTTTCGACGACGCTGTGAAGGCTTTTGAACTCGGTGCCGGCCGGGCGTGTTACCAATGACCAGCGGAATCTGGCAGTGGCAGCTCTCATGCTTGCCGGAGGCAGTGAGTACGACGAGGCGCGCAAACTAGCTGATGCTGCCGCTGCGGAGGGATTGTTGAAGCTCGCCGAGACGAAGTTGGAAAAAGTGCTGCGAATCAAGCCGGACGAACATGGCGCGCTGTTCAACTGGGGTGTTGTATTCAGTGCTCATGCGGAGCGCGCGAGCGACGCGGCAGCTGCGGAGGAATTGTTCAAGCAGGCGGAAGCGAAGTACGAGGCGGCGCTGCGGATCAAGCCGGACTACCACGCGGCGCTGAACAATTGGGGCACTGCGCTTGCGGCTCGTGCGCGGCGCGCGAGCGACCCGTCGGCTGCGGAGGAATTGCTGAAGCAGGCGGAGGCGAAGTACGAGGCAGCGCTGCGGATCAAGCCGGACAAGCACGAGGCGCTGTACAATTGGGGCAACGCGCTCGTGGCTCGTGCGGAGCGCGCGAGCGACCCGTTGGCTGCGGAGGAATTGCTGAGGCAGGCGGAGGCGAAGTACGACGCGGCGCTGCGGATCAAGCCGGACAAGCACGAGGCGCTGTACAATTGGGGCACTGCGCTTGCGGCTCGTGCGGAGCGCACGAGCGACCCGTCGGCTGCGGAGGAATTGCTGAAGCAGGCGGAGGCGAAGTACGAAGCGGCGCTGCGGATCAAGCCGGACAAGGACGAGGCGCTGTACAATTGGGGCACCGCGCTTGCGGCTCGTGCGGAGCGCGCGAGCGACCCGTCGGCTGCGGAGGAATTGCTGAAGCAGGCGGAGGCGAAGTACGAAGCGGCGCTGCGGATCAAGCCGGACAAGGACGAGGCGCTGTACAATTGGGGCACCGCGCTTGCGGCTCGTGCGCGGCGCGCGAGCGACGCGTCGGCTGCGGAGGAATTGCTGAGGCAGGCGGAGGCGAAGTACGAGGCGGCGCTGCGGATCAAGCCGGACAACCACGCGGCGCTGTACAATTGGGGCACCGCGCTTGCGGCTCGTGCGCGGCGCGCGAGCGACCCGTTGGCTGCGGAGGAATTGCTGAGGCAGGCGGAGGCGAAGTATGAGGCGGCGCTGAGGATCAAGCCGGACGACCACGCGGCGCTGTACAATTGGGGCACCGCGCTTGCGGCTCGTGCGCGGCGCGCGAGCGACCCGTTGGCTGCGGAGGAATTGCTGAGGCAGGCGGAGGCGAAGTATGAGGCGGCGCTGAGGATCAAGCCCGACGACCACGAGGCGCTGAACAATTGGGGCACCGCGCTTGCGGCTCGTGCGCGGCGCGCGAGCGACGCGTCGGCTGCGGAGGAATTGCTGAGGCAGGCGGAGGCGAAGTATGAGGCGGCGCTGAGGATCAAGCCGGACGACCACGCGGCGCTGTACAATTGGGGCACCGCGCTTGCGGCTCGTGCGCGGCGCGCGAGCGACCCGTTGGCTGCGGAGGAATTGCTGAGGCAGGCGGAGGCGAAGTATGAGGCGGCGCTGAGGATCAAGCCGGACGACCACGAGGCGCTGAACAATTGGGGCACCGCGCTTGCGGCTCGTGCGCGGCGCGCGAGCGACGCGTCGGCTGCGGAGGAATTGCTGAGGCAGGCGGAGGCGAAGTATGAGGCGGCGCTGAGGATCAAGCCGGACGACCACGCGGCACTGCATTCTTTCGGAAGCTTTTCTCTAGCACGCGCCAAACGTACGAGCGGGCGAGTACAAAAGGATTTATTGCGAGCCGCCGAGGCAAAGCTAAAAGCAGCAAAAAAGCTTGGGGATACTGATACGTACAACTTGGCTTGCGTGTACGCACTACTCGGCCGCCCTCTCGACTGTCGAAGAACGTTAGACGCAGCGAAAAAGGCCGGCACGTTGCCTACGGTCGATCATCTACGATCCGACGAAGACCTAAAATCGGTTCGCAGTGAGGCATGGTTCGGCGAGCTGATTGAACGACTCAGCACTACTTCGACGTAAGTCGCTCACTCCGCCGCCGCCTTGGTGTGGCCGAGCCGCCGGTTGAGCGCGTCGAGCAAACCTTCGGCGGCTTCGGCGATCACCGTGCCGGGCGGGAAGATCGCTTCGGCGCCGGCGGCCTTGAGAGCGTCGTAGTCCTGCGGCGGCACCACGCCGCCGACCACGATCATGATGTCGCCGCGACCGTTGCGCTCGAGCTCGGCCTTGAGCTCCGGCACCAGCGTGAGATGCGCGCCGGCGAGCGAGGAAATGCCGAGGATGTGCACGTCGTTCTCGACCGCCTGGCGTGCGGCTTCGGCCGGCATCGCGAACAAGGGCCCGATGTCGACGTCGAAGCCGAGATCGGCAAACGCTGAGGCGATCACCTTCTGCCCGCGGTCGTGGCCGTCCTGGCCGATCTTGGCGACGAGGATGCGCGGGCGGCGGCCCTCGTTCTCCTCGAATTCGGCCACGCGCTTCTTCATCCCTTCGAGCGCGTCAGACATGCCGACCTCCCGCCTGTAGACGCCGGAGATGGCCTTGATCTCCGCCTGATGCCGCCCAAAGACCTGCTCCAGCGCCAGCGAGATTTCGCCGACCGTCGCCTTGGCGCGCGCGGCGTCGACCGCGAGCGCGAGCAGGTTGGCGTTGCCGCCGGCGGCGCCGCGCGTGAGCGCCGCGAGCGCCTCCGCGACCGCCTGCGGATCGCGCTCGCGCTTGAGCCGCTTGAGCTTGTCGATCTGCAATTGCCGCACGGCGCCGTTGTCGACCTTGAGGATTTCGATCGGCGCCTCGTCCCGCGGGCGGAACTTGTTGACGCCGATGACCGCTTGCGCCCCGGAATCGATGCGCGCCTGAGTGCGGGCGGCGGCCTCCTCGATGCGCAGCTTGGGCAGCGACGCTTCGATCGCCCGGGTCATGCCGCCGAGTTCTTCCACCTCGCGGATGTGAGCCGCCGCGGCCGCCGCAAGATCATGCGTGAGCCGTTCGACATAGAACGAGCCGCCCCACGGGTCGATCATGCGCGTCAGGCCGCTCTCGCACTGCAGCACGATCTGCGTGTTGCGCGCGATGCGGGCGGAAAAATCGGTCGGCAAGGCCAGCGCCTCGTCGAGCGCGTTGGTATGCAGCGACTGGGTCGCCCCCTGTGTCGCCGCCATGGCCTCGATGCAGGTGCGTACGACGTTGTTGAATACGTCCTGCGCCGCGAGCGACCAGCCCGAGGTCTGGCAATGGGTGCGCAACGACAGCGAGCGCGCATCCTGCGGCGCGAACGGCTGCATCAGCTTCGCCCACAGCATGCGCGCGGCGCGCAGCTTCGCCACCTCCATGAAGAAGTTCATGCCGATGCCGAAGAAGAAAGAGAGCCGCGGCGCGAACCGGTCGATGCCAAGTCCGGCGGCAAGCCCGGCGCGCACGTACTCGACGCCGTCGGCCAGCGTATAGGCGAGCTCAAGATCGGCCGTCGCTCCCGCCTCCTGCATGTGATAGCCGGAAATCGAGATCGAATTGAATTTCGGCATATGCGCCGAGGTGTAGGCGAAAATGTCGGAGACGATGCGCAGCGACGGCTTCGGCGGATAGATGTAGGTGTTGCGGACCATGAACTCCTTGAGGATGTCGTTCTGGATGGTGCCGGCGAGCTTTTCTGGCGGCACGCCCTGTTCCTCGGCGGCGACGATATAGAGCGCCATCACCGGCAACACCGCGCCGTTCATGGTCATCGACACCGACATCTGGTCGAGCGGGATGCCGGCGAACAGCGTGCGCATATCGTAGATCGAGTTCGATGGCGACGCCGGCCATGCCGACGTCGCCGGCGACGCGCGGGTGATCGCTGTCGTAGCCGCGATGGGTGGCGAGATCGAAGGCGATCGACAGCCCCTTCTGTCCGGCGGCGAGATTGCGCCGGTAGAAGGCGTTCGAAGTCTTCGGCGGTGGAGAAGCCGGCATATTGCCGGATGGTCCACGGCTGGGTGACGTACATGGTCGGGTAGGGCCCGCGCAGATAGGGGGCGATGCCGGGATACCCGTCGAGCCCGTCGACGGTCTTGAGGTCGTCCGCGCCATAGACGCTCTTGACCGCGATGCCTTCCGGCGTGAGCCAGGGCGTCGCGGCAGCAGCCGGCGCTGCAGCGGGCGCGTCGGCAAATTGGACTTCCGTAAAATTCGGGATACGGCTCATGCGGTCATCCGACCTTTTCAGCTACAATATCGTGCGCGCCCTTGAGTGTCGCCAGCGCGTCGCAGCCCTCGAAGATGAACGACTGCACCCCCGCCGCCCGCAGGGCGGCTTCGCGGTTGCCCGGCCGGCCAGCGAGGTAGATGTGCCGCGCTCCTGCCGCCTTGAGCGCCCCTGCCGCCGCGGTCCCTTCCCGTTCGTAAATGCTGTCGGAAGAGCACAGGCAAGCGAGGGCGACGCCGGACGCTTTGAAAGCGGACGCAAGGGCAGGGGGGCTGTCGCTCTCACGATTCACCGCCTCGATGCCCCCGGCGGCGAAAAAGTTGCTGGCGAACGTTGCGCGCGCTGTGAAGTCCGCGGGGGTGCCGAGACTGGCGAGGAAGATCTTCGGCCGCGCCCCAGTCCGAGCAAGAAACCTGTCGGATGCATCGCGCAGCGCTTCGAACGGCTCGGCGAGGCGGATCGCCGGCAGCGGCTCGAACATTTGCTCCGGCCCGGCGCGGCGGGGCGGCGGCGGAATTGGCGCGAGCACCGGGACGACCGGTTCGTCGAGGTCGGGGAAGATGCTGACGCCGGTGAGGGCCTCCTCGCGCCGCGCGACGGCGGCAGCGCGTTCGGCGCGGATGGCGGCGACGTTGCGCTGAATGAGACCGTTCTCGAGCGCTGCGACGGCGCCGCCCGCCGCTTCAATCTCCTGAAAGAGCTTCCAGGCCGCGCCGCAAAGCTCATCAGTCAAATCTTCAACAGTGCCCGAACCGGCGGCCGGATCGGCCACTTTGGCCAGATGCGATTCCTCAAGGAGGATGAGCTGGGTGTTGCACGCGATGCGGCGCGCAAACGCGTCGGGCAAACCGCGCGCGGCGGTGAACGGCAGGACGGTGATCGCATCGGCGCCGCCGAGGGCGGCCGCGACCACGGCGATGGTGGCGCGTAGGATGTTCACGTGCGGGTCGCGCGCGGCGAGCATGCGCCACGCCGTTTCCGCCGAGACCAACGCCGGCGCGGGCGCGAGCGCGCACGAAACCTCGACGCGCGCCCACAATTTCCGCAGCGCGCGGAATTTCGCCATGGTGAGGAACTGATCCGCATCGGCGCAGAGTCGGAAGAAGAGGATGCGCCGTGCCGCATCGAGCGCAACGCCTTCCGCCTCGAGCGCGCGCAGATAGGCGGTCGCGACCGCGAGCACGAAGGCCAGTTCCTGCGCCTCGGAGCCGCCGGCATTGTGGATCACGCGGCCGTCGGCCGCGGCCTGCGGGCCCGCAACACCTTCGCGGGCCAGCGCGGCAAGTCGTCGGGCAAAATGCGGCGCGTCTTCGCTCCAGCGCCGCGCCCCGCCTCCCGCGATCGCCATGGCGCCGAGCGGATCGCGTCCGACGCGAAGATTGCTCGCCGGCGGCGACAGGACCAGTCCGCTGGCGAGCGCCGCGTCGATGACGGCTTCGGCGGGCGGCGTCAGATCAAGCTCGACGGCAATGCCGGCGCCGAGATCGACACCCTCGAGGACGCGTCCGAGCGTGCGCTCATTCGCCGGCAGCCCGAAGCCGTGGTCGCCGACCGCGCCGGCGAACACGAGCGCGAGGCCGCTGGCGCCGTTCTCAAGCTCGTGCAGCGCCGTGGCGTTCGCTTCGGCCGGATCGGGGTGGTCGATGCGCGCGAGCGCCTGCCAGGGCGCGGCCCCCCGCCGCCCGGAGCGCGGCTGCGCGCCGGCGCGGCGCGCGGCAAGCGGCTCGATGGCGAGGCCGTCATAGGTCGTGCTGCGCAACCGCTCGAACGGCGCGCCCTTGAGCACGGCGTCGACGAGCTTGCGCCAGTCCTCCCGCGTCGCCGGAGCAAAATTCGCGGCAAGCGGCGGCTTTTCGCGATCAGTCATCGGTTCAGAATTCCACGCCGATCGGAATAGGCCAACAGGCCGGCTCCAGCAATCCGCCTCTCCGGCCGGCGCGCCAGAGTTTACCGCGGCGCCAGCTTCTCAATCCCGCTCGTGTCGATGCGATCGAGCGCGCCGCGGACCCGCAACCCGCCGATCACGCGGTTCGGCGCGATCTCGGCGAGCGGGACGAGGACGAAAGCGCGCTTGAACAGAAGCGGGTGCGGCAGGGTGAGCTCGGGACCGGCAAGGACGAGATCGTCATAGGCAAGGAGGTCGAGATCGATGGTGCGCGGGCCCCAGCGCGGCTCGGCGCCGCGATCGCGCCCGAGCGTGCGCTCGCATTGCTGGGCGCGCGCGAGCAACACGTGCGGCGGGAGCATCGTCGCGACGGCAATGACGGCATTGACGAACGGCGGCTGTTGGATGACGCCCCAGGGCGGCGTGTTGTAGTCGGAAGAGCGCGCGGTCAGGCGTACGTCGGCGCCGTCGCACAGAAAAACGATGGCCCGCTCGAAGGTTGAGCGCACGTCGCCGACATTGCCGCCGAGCGCGATGAACGCTTCCGCCATGGTCAGCTCTTGCCGCGGGCGCGATCTCGCGCGCGCACGACGATCACGCCGACATCGTCGAAGGTCGCCGCGATCGGCGCGTGCGGCTTGCGCACGGTGACGCGTGCGCTGCGAATTTGCGGATAGCGATCGAGCACCGTGTCCGCGACCGCGCCGGCGGCGGCCTCGACCAGCCGATAGCGGCGGACGCAGAACGCCTCGCTCGCGATTTTAACCAGCGTCTCATAGGAGATCGTATCCTTGAGCATGTCGCTGCGCGAGGCGGCGCCGAGATCGACGTCGAGCATGAGATCGAGCTTGAACGGCTGCCCGACCTTGGCCTCGTGCGGCATCACGCCGTGATAGGCATGGAGAACGAGCCCGTTGACGAAGATGGCGTCGCTCATCGTGCGCGCCTGATCGCTGCCGCGACCGCCAGTGCCTGCACGGTCGGCGCCACGTCGTGCACGCGGACCACGCTCGCGCCGTTCTCGACGGCCAGAAGATGCGCCGCGATCGAGCCGCCGAGCCGTTCCACGGGCTCGGAAGGCGCGACCGAATGGATGAAACGCTTACGCGAAGCGCCGACGATGAGCGGGACGCCGAAGCCGCGCCATTGGTCGAGCCGGGCGATGCAGGTCAGGCTCTGCTCTGCCGTCTTGCCGAAGCCGATGCCGGGATCGAGCGCGATGCGCTCGCGCGCGATGCCGGCACGCGCGGCAATGACGAGCGAGCGCTCGAAGAACGCCGTCACGTCGGCAACAATGTCGATTGCGGGATCGGCGCGGTCGCGATTGTGCATGATGATGACCGCCGCGCCACGCACGGCGACGACGCGCGCCATGTCGGGGTCGCGCTGCAGGCCCCAGACGTCGTTGACGATCGCCGCGCCCTGATCGAGCGCCCAGGCGGCGACCGCCGCCTTGAGCGTATCGATCGAAACCGGGACGCCGAGCGCGACGACATCAGGCCATATCGGCGCAAGCCGCGCCCGCTCCTCATCGAGCGGCACGCTGACCGCACCGCCATAGGGGCGCGTCAATTCGGCACCGACATCGATAATATCGGCGCCTTCGGCGGCAAGCTGCCGCGCATGCACGATGGCCACCTGCGGATCGAGAAAGCGTCCACCGTCGGAAAAGGAATCCGGCGTGACGTTGAGCACGCCCATGACCAGCGGCCGCGCTTTGGCGAGGAGTGCGGCAAACACGTTGCCGCCGGGCGCCAGGCTTGGCGCCGGAGTGGTTCGCGTGTCGAGACGCGTGGCCATTCTTTGGCCTTGCGCGGTCACCGGCGAGGAGTCAAGCCGCCGCCGGGCAGTGCCCGCGGCGCGCGTTCGTTCCGGCTCGCGCGTTCAATAGCGCACGATCGGCGGCAGCTTCTTGGCGATCTCGATCCAGCGCGCCACGGTATTCACCGAGGGCAGCAGCCGCACCAGTTTGCGCTTGGTGTTTGCTTCCTGCATCTTTTCGACGAGGCGTTGCGGATTGCGAAATCTGAGCTCGGCCACGGTCCGCACGCCGGCCGCGCGCAGAAGCTGCGAATATTCGCAGCCGACGCCTTTGACGCGCATGCGATCGGCCGCAGTCACCCAATCAAGCACGCTCTTGTCGTCGGTGCCGATCTTCGCGGCGATCCGCAGCCTTTGCTTGGGGGTTTTGGCCATGCGCAACAGGCCGAGTGTGGTGCGGATCCCTTCCGATTTCAGGATCGCTGCCGTGTCCGGCCCAATTCCTTGAATATCGGTAATGGGATAACCCATAGACGTGCCCCTCGACCGTGCAACAGCCGTGTGTCAATGACCGCACTCAAACAAACTGCGCGAGGCCGGCGATGGCGACGAACCCGCCGACCTCGTCCTCGCCAATCCTTTCACGTGCATAGGCGTTGAATTGCTGGCTGACGCTCTGCACTTTCCCCATGCTCGGGCTGGCGCCCATCATGCGCATTACTGCGCCCGTCACGCCGCCCACGCCGCCGGCCACCTCGCTGGCGGCTTTCTGCCGCGGCGCGTCGGCTCCCAGGAGCTTGGCGAGGTACGATTGCACCTTGTCGGGCGGGCCTTCCTTGGCCAGCAAGTCGAGGATAATGCCGACAGCCTTCTCAGCAGCGGCTCGGTCGATCCCGACATTGGCGACGAGACGCCCGATCACCTCGTCCATTGTCCCCTCGACGACCCCGCATTCCCGGCAGGATTTCGCCATATTGTACGTTCGCCCAACGCATGACAAGGCGGTGGGCGTCCATTCGTGCGATTGGGCGCGCGCAACTGCGATGAAGAGCGACGAGCGTTGCAAACATGCAACGCTTCGGCGCGCAGCCATGGTGGAAATGGCGCCGACCGCCCTTATACAGACAGAGTCAGAGGCTCGAGATAGTGTGCGAAGCGCGAGGTGCTCGCCCGCCGTCGTTGTGAGCGCGGGTTGCGGGCGAGGAGAAGATCGATGACGAGTCCGGACCAGGACGGAAAGATTTTTGTCGGCAAGGGCGCTGATGACGCCTATTTGTTGTTCGCGCTCGCCAACCGGCATGGTTTGGCAACCGGCGCGACGGGTACCGGCAAGACGGTGACGTTGCAGGTGCTGGCGGAGGGATTTTCACGCGCCGGCGTCCCGGTATTCGCGGCCGACGTGAAGGGCGACCTTTCCGGCATCGCCGCTCGCGGCGAGGCCAAGCCCGATTTCGTGCAACGCGCCAAGAATATGAGGTTCGATTACCAGCCCGATGAATTCCCGGTCATCTTCTGGGACGTTTTCGGGGAGCAGGGCCATCCGATCCGCACGACGGTTTTGGAGATGGGGCCGCTTCTGGTCTCGCGCATGCTCAGTCTCAACGATGTGCAGGAAGGCATCATCAACATCGCCTTCCGTTTTGCCGATGACGATCCCGAATTGAAGGCGGCGGAGGGCCGGGGTCTCGTCGATCTCAAGGATTTGCGCGAGCTGCTGGCGTATTTGGCCAAGAACGCCAAGGAGGTGAGTACGCGCTACGGCAACGTGGCCACCGCCGCGGTCGCTGCAGTGCAGCGTCAGCTCCTGGTGCTGGAGAACCAGGGCGGGACAAAATTCTTCGGCGAGCCAGCACTGGCGATCGAGGATCTGATGAAGACCGAACCGAAGAGCGGGCGTGGCTACATCAATGTGCTGGCCGCCGACAAACTGATGACGAGCCCGCAGCTCTACGCCACGTTCCTGCTCTGGCTCCTTTCGGAGCTTTTCGAGAAGCTGCCCGAGGTCGGCGACCCGCAGAAGCCGAAGCTCGTGTTCTTCTTCGATGAGGCGCACCTGCTCTTCACCGATGCGCCGAAGGAACTGCTCGACAAGATCGAGCAGGTGGTGCGGCTGATCCGCTCCAAGGGCGTCGGCGTCTATTTCGTCACCCAGAACCCGCTCGACGTGCCGGACAAGGTGCTCGGACAGCTCGGCAACCGGGTGCAGCACGCGTTGCGGGCGTTCACGCCCCGCGACCAGAAGGCGGTGAAGGCGGCGGCGGATACGTTCCGGCCGAACCCGAAACTGGACACGGCGCGGGTCATCACCCAGCTCGGCAAAGGCGAGGCCTTGGTCTCGTTCCTCGAAGCGGCGGGGACCCCGGCGATGGTCGATCGCGCCATGATCCGTCCACCTTCGGCGCGCATCGGGCCGGTCACGCCGGAGGAGCGCAGGGCCGCGATGGCGAAGAGCCCCGTCGCCGGCAAGTATGACGTGACGGTTGATCCCAATTCGGCCTACGAAATTCTGCAGAAGCGCGTCCAAGACGCCGCGGCGGCTTCGCCGGCGGCCGAAGGCGGGCAGGCTCCGGCGCCAGCCGGCGCCGGCGGCGGCGGCATTCTCGGCGGCCTCGGCACCCTCATTGGCGGCGTCTTCGGCACCAACAACCCGCGCGGCCGGCGCCTTGCACCGGGCCAGGTCGTCGCCCGCAGCGTCGCGCGCAGCGTCGGCTCCGAGGTCGCCCGCGACTTGACAAAATCGCTCGGCAGCGGTGCGGCCGGCCGTGTTGCCGGGCAGATCCTCCGCGGTACGCTCGGCGGCGTTCTCAGAAGGTGATGACATGAGCGCATCGGAAGCTCTCCCGGCAGTTCTCGACCGCATCGACCGTGATCTCGACGCGAGCCTCGACCGGCTGTTCGCGCTGTTGCGCATCCAGTCGGTGTCGACCGATCCGGCCTATGCGCCGCAATGCCGTGCCGCCGCCGAGCACGTCGCCGCCGATCTGCGCAGCCTTGGACTGGAAACGAGCGTGCGGCCGACCGAAGGCCACCCGGTCGTCGTCGGCAAGGCAAACGGGCAAGCGGACGGCGGCAAGGCGCCGCGCATCCTCTTCTACGGCCACTACGACGTGCAGCCGGTCGATCCGCTCAATCTATGGAAAACTCCGCCGTTCGAGCCGCGGATCGAAAACCTGGCCGACGGGCGAAAGATCATCGTCGCGCGCGGCGCCTGTGACGACAAAGGCCAGGCCATGACCTTCGTCGAGGCCTGCCGCGCCTTCAAGGCGGTGACCGGCAAGCTTCCGCTCGACATCACCATGATGATCGAGGGCGAGGAGGAGTGCGGCTCGAAACACCTATTCGGCTTCGTACGCGAGAACGCCGCCGAGTTCAGGCGCGACCTGGCGCTCGTCTGCGACACCGGTATGTGGGACGCCGACACCCCCTCGATCACGACCTCGCTGCGCGGGCTTGTCTACGAGGAGGTGAGGCTCACCTGCGCCGACCGCGATTTGCACTCGGGGCTGTTCGGCGGCGCGGCGCGCAATCCCATCCATGTGCTCGCCGACGTGCTTTCGGCGCTGCACAAGCCGGACGGCTCGGTCGCCGTCCCGGGTTTCTACGACGGCGTTCGCGAGTTGCCGCCCGACATCAAAGCCGATCTCGCGGGCCTCGATTTGACGCCGGAAAAATTCCTCGGCCAGGTCGGATTGAAAATCCCGGCGGGCGAGAAGGACCGCATGGTGATCGAGCAGGTCTCGACGCGGCCGACCGCCGAGGTCAACGGCATCATTGGCGGCTATACCGGCGAAGGGGCGAAGACCGTAATTCCCGGCAAGGCGATGGCCAAGGTGTCGTTCCGCCTGGTCGGGGCGCAGGACCCGGAAAAGATTCGCGCAGCCTTTCGCGATTTCGTGCGCGCCCGCCTGCCTGCCGATTGCACCGTAGACTTCGGCAATTTCACCAGCGCGCCGGCGTTCGATGTGGCGTTCGACAACCCGGCACTCACCAAGGCGCGCACCGCGCTAGGGGAAGAGTGGGGCAAGAAGGCGTTGGCCATCGGATCGGGCGGGTCGATCCCGATCGTCGGCGACTTCAAGACCGTGCTCGGCATGGACACGCTGATGGTCGGCTTCGCGCTCGACGATGACCGCGTGCATTCACCCAACGAGAAATACGATCTCAAGTGCTTCCACAAGGGCATCCGCAGCTGGGCACGGATCCTGGCGGCGCTGGCGGGATGAGCATCGTTTCCGGCGCGCCGCGGCTGCGCCGTGCGAATCCAAGGCGAGCGTGCGGAGATCGACGAGGAATACTACTGAAGGAGGGATGCATGAGGCTCGCTGTTCTCGCCGCTTCCGCCGGTATGGCGATGCTCGGGGCCGTTCCGGCCTCGGCCGCCGGCGCCGACAAGCTCTACGTCCTCGATTGCGGCCACATGTCCGCCGCCGACCAGTCGCGCTGGTCTCCGGGCGTCAATGTCGGGGTGCCGATCGAGCTTTCCGACAATTGCTACCTGATCCATGACCCCCAGGGCTGGTTCCTCTGGGATACCGGCCTTCCCGACGCGCTTGCCGCGACGCCGGAAGGCACGACCAGCGCCAACGGCGCACTCCACGTGAAACGGCCGAAAACGCTCGCCGGCCAGCTCGACGAGCTCGGCGTCAAGCCCGCCGACATCAAAGCGATGGCGATCTCGCATACCCATCCCGACCATATCGGCAATGTCGAGCTGTTCCCGCAGGTCATGCTCTACGTTCAGAAGGTCGAATACGGATGGCCGGGCGCCGACGGCGCGCCGCGCTTCAATCCCAATCACCCGGTGACCTTGCTCGAGGGCGACCGTGATGTGTTCGGCGACGGTTCCGTTGTGATCATTTCGACGCCGGGCCACACGCCCGGTCATCAGTCGCTGCTGGTCAGGTTGCCGAAGACCGGCACCGTTGTCCTCTCGGGCGACGCCGTCCACTTCAAGGCCAACTGGGACAATCGCCGCGTGCCGCCGTTCAACACCGACAAGGACAAGACCTTGGCCTCGATGCAGCGCATCGCCGATATCGTTGCGAAGGAGAACGGCCAGCTCTGGATCAACCACGACAAGCCGCAGACCGACGCGCAGAAGAAGCCGCCGGAGTTCTACGACTAGGCGGCCGCGCGCGCTTTTGGCCCGTTCCGGCGAGAGGATGCGGCCTTGAGCAAACGGCGGGTGCCGCCTATGCTCGCTGCAAAGCAAGAAACAGAACGCAAAGCCTCCAGAGGGCGGAAGCGACGTCTTGGGGAACGTCCGGCATGCTGGATTTCATTCAGCAGTTGGTGGGAGGCATTGCGCTCGGCTGCGTCTATGGCCTGATCGCACTGGGCTTCGTCCTCATCTACAAGGCGACTGAGGTCGTCAATTTCGCCCAGGGCGACCTGATGATGCTGGGCGGCTTCTTCGCCTACGGCTTCATCGACCAGCTCGGACTCAACTATTGGGTTGGCTTTCTGTTCGCGATCATCGCCATGGCGGCGTTTGGCAGCCTGGTCGAACGTGTGATCGTGCGGCCGATCCTCGGCTATCCGCAATTCTCCATCGTGATGGTGACGATCGGGCTCGGCTTCGCGCTGCGGGCGGTCGTCGGCATGATCTGGGGCACGGACGATCTGCGCATCGATACGCCGTTCTCCTCGGGAGTCATGCATGTCGGCAAGCTGGTCATCGCCCATGACAAGCTGTCCGTCATCGTGGCGACGGTCCTGCTGTGCGGCGCGCTGTGGCTGTATTTCAACAAGACCCGTATGGGCGTGGCCATGCAGGCGACGTCGCAGAACATGCTCGGCGCCTACTACATGGGCATCCCGGTCAAGCGGGTGTTTTCGCTGATCTGGGCGATCAGCGCCGCGGTCGCGGGCTTTGCCGGCGTTCTCCTGGCGCCGATCGCCTTCATTCACACCAATATCGGCTTTCTCGGCCTCAAGGCGTTTCCGGCGGCCGTGCTCGGCGGCTTCGGCAGCATCCCTGGCGCGCTCGCCGGCGGTCTCATCATCGGGGTCGCCGAGACGCTCTCGGGCTTCTACCTTCCCGAAGGGTTCAAGGACGTCGCCGCCTACATTCTCCTCCTCGTGGTGCTGATGGTGCGGCCGGAAGGGCTGTTCGGCCTCAACCTGCGCAAGAAGGTGTAGACCGGTGCGGCCGATCTTTCAGACCGACTACGGCCAGGACATCCAGCTCTTCCGCCACAGCGGCTATTGGTGGTCCTATGGCGCGCTTCTCCTTCTCGTTCTTGCCGCGCCGCTGGCCGTCGGCTCCTACCTGCAGAGCCAGATCGTCTTCGTCTTCATCTATGCGATTGTCGGCGTCGGGCTCCTGATCCTCGCCGGCTTCGCCGGGCAGGTATCGCTCGGTCACGCCGCCTTCCTTGCCATCGGCGCCTATACCGCCGGCTACATGCAGCGGCTCGGCGTGCCGTTTCTCATCTATCTGCCGCTCTCGGTGGTGCTCACCGGCGCCGTCGGCGCGCTCGTCGGTTTCCCGGCGCTGCGCCTTTCCGGCATCTATCTTGTCATCGCCACGATCGCGTTCGGCTTCATCATCGAGGAAGTCGCCGCGCGCTGGGAAAGCGTGACCAACGGCAATGACGGCATGCGGATCAAGCAGATCGAGTTGTTCGGCTTCACCGTCAGCCGCGACGGCTACAGCTTCTACTACCTCTGCCTCGGTCTCCTCATTCTCGTGCTGGTGCTCGCGCTCAACCTTTTGCGCTCGCCGACCGGCCGCGCCTTCATCGCCATCCGCGACAGCGAGACCGCGGCGCAAAGCATCGGCATCAATCTCTCGGTCTACAAGGTAGTGGCGTTCTCGATCAGCGCCGGCATGACCGGGCTCGCCGGCTGCCTCTATGCGCACAAGATGTCCTTCATCAGCCCGGAAATGTTCACGCTGCTGCTCTCGCTCGAGTTCGTCATCGTCATCCTCATTGGCGGCGTCGGCAGTCTGCACGGCGCCGTGCTCGGCTCGATCTTCGTGGTGATGGTCGATCCGTTCCTCAGCTACCTCAAGGACGACCTGCCGCGTGGCATCGGCGAATTGGCGCGTTCCTTCGGCGTCGCCAATCCGGGCGCACTACAGGATACGCTCGCGGCCGTCGGCGGCGCCGCCGGGCTCAAGGGCGCCATCTACGGCCTCATCATCATCGTCTTCATCGTCTTCGAGCCGTATGGGCTCTACGGCCGCTGGCTCAAGATCCGGCTCTATTTCGAGCTGTTCCCGCTCTACAAGAAGGCGACGTTCAAGCGGCAGAAGACCTACGTCAAATCGGAGCGCAACCGGTGAGCCTGCTCCGCCTCGACACCATCTCGCTGCGCTTCGGCGGGCTTACCGCCGTCGACGGCGTGAGCTTTGCCGTCGAGCCCGGCGAGATATTCACCATGATCGGCCCGAACGGCGCCGGCAAGACCTCGATCTTCAACATGATCTCGCGCTTCTACCAGCCGAGCGGCGGGCGCATCTTCTTCGAGGATGTCGAGATTACGGAGCTGCCGCCGTACAAAATCGCCGAACTCGGCGTCGCGCGGACGTTCCAGAACATCGAGCTGTTCGACAATGCGACCGTGCTCGCCAATCTCCTGGTCGGCCGCCACCGCCACCGCCGCACGCGAATTTACGAGGACATCCTGTTCCTGCCCAAGGTGCGCGCGGCCGAATACGCAGACCGCCATCGCGTCGAGGAGGTCATCGAGTTCCTCGATCTGCAGCGCTACCGCGACCAGCTGATCGCCAGCTTGCCCTATGGCGTGCGCAAGGTGTGCGAGCTCGCGCGCGCGTTATGCGCCGAGCCGAAGATTCTCCTCCTCGACGAGCCTTCCTCCGGGCTCAATGTCGAGGAAACCGACGACATGGTCTACTGGATCAACGACATCCGCTCCGAACTCGGCATCACGGTGCTGATGGTCGAGCACGACATGACGCTGGTCAATCGCGTGTCCGACCGCGTGCTCGCCCTCGACTACGGCCGGGTCGTCGCGCTCGGGGCGCCGCAGGAAGTGGCCCACGATCCCAATGTGATCGCCGCCTATCTCGGACCCGAGGGGGCGGTATGAGCGATCCTGCACCGCTCCTCTCGGTCCGCAACCTCGAGACCTTCTACGGACGCATCATGGCGGTGCGCGGGGTCAGCCTTGAAGTGCCGCACGGCGAGATCGTCACCGTGCTCGGCGCCAACGGCGCCGGCAAGACCACCATCCTCAAAACCATCTCCGGCGTGCTCGACCCGCAGAAGGGCACGATCGAGCTCGAGGGCAAGCCGATCCACGGCATGGACCCGGACCGCATCGTCAAGCTCGGGCTCAGCCACGTGCCCGAAGGCCGCGAAGTCTTCCCGTTCCTGACCGTCGCCGAAAATCTTGCCATGGGGGCGTTCCTGCGCGGCGACCGCGATGCCGTGGCACGGGACCTCGAGCGCATCTACGGCTATTTTCCGCGGCTCCAGCATCGCCTGGACCAGCGCGCCGGCCTGCTGTCGGGCGGCGAGCAGCAGATGTTGGCGATCAGCCGTGGCTTTCTCAGCCGCCCAAAACTCCTGCTGCTCGACGAGCCTTCGCTCGGCCTGGCGCCGCTCCTGGTCAAGGAAATCTTCACCATCGTGCGCCGCCTCAATGCCGAGGAGGGTATCTCGATCCTGCTGGTCGAGCAGAACGCGCACATGGCGCTTGCGATCGCGCGCTACGGCTATGTGCTCGAGGTCGGGCGCTTCGTCATGGCCGATACCTGTGCGCGGCTTGCCGCCAGCCGTGACATCCAGGAGTTCTATCTCGGCGCCAGGGAGATCGGCGCGCGCGGCGAGCGTCGTTGGAAGCGAAAGAAGACGTGGCGATGAAGAGACGCTGGCGATGAAAAGACTGGCGATTAGCGGCGGGCCGGAAGGGGACCTGGCGATGAAGCAAATGGTCGATGAGCGAAAACCTGACGCCGGCCGCGATCTTCCGCCTGCCGCCGCGGCGAAGCCGCCGAAATCATGGAGAATGTCCGCCTCTGACCCGCCGATCTTGACCGTGGCCGAAACCTTGCCGAAGAGTTTTCTGCTTGCCGTGAGGACCCGCGGCGACCGGCCCGCCTTGCGCGAAAAGGTACTGGGCATTTGGAAGACCATCACCTGGAACGAATGGCTCGAGCGCACCAAGGAGATCGCCTTCGCCCTCGACGGGCTCGGCTTCCGCCCCGGCGACGTCGCTTCGGTTCTCGCCAATACGGTGCCGGAATGGTGCTACGCCGACCTCGGGGTGCTCTGTGCCGGCGGCGTCTGCTCCGGAATCTATCCGACCGATTCAGCCAAGCAGGTCGCCTACCTGGTCAACGATTCACGCACCCGCGTGCTGTTCGTCGAGGACGACGAGCAGCTCGACAAGGCGCTGGAGGCGCGCGCTCATTGCCCGATGCTCGAGCGCATCGTGGTCTTCGACATGGAAGGGCTGGCGAAGTTTTCCGACCCGATGTGTGTCTCCTTCGCCTCTTTCCTGGCCGAAGGCCGCGCGCGCATTGCCGGGCGCGAGGACCGCTGGGAGGAGATGATCGCCTCCCGCGGCCCGGATGACCTTGCGCTCCTGGTCTACACCTCGGGCACGACCGGTCCGCCCAAGGGCGTGATGCTCAGCCACCGCAACGTCGTCACCCAGATGCGGCACGCCACCGACGTGCTGTCTTATACGGCGCACGAAGAACGTCTGGCCTTCCTGCCGATGTGCCACGTCGCCGAGCGCGTCGCGGGCTGCTACTACGGCATCGCGATCGGCGTCGTCGCCAACTATGCGGAAAGTCCCGAGACGGTGCTGGAGAATGTCCGCGAGCTGCAGCCGACGTCGCTCGGCGCGGTGCCGCGGGTGTGGGAGCGGCTCTATTCCGCGACCATGATCGCGCTCAAGGACGGGACGGCGCTGGAGCGCTGGGCCTACCGCTTGGCGATCGCGGCGGGCTACCGCGTCGCTGATGCCCGGCTGGAGCGGCGCGCGCCGACATTGTTGGAACGCATCGGTTTTGCGCTCGCGTACCGGCTCGTGCTGCGCAACATCCGCATCATGATGGGCATCGACCGCTGCCACTGGCTGTGGACCGGCGCGGCGCCGATCGCGCCCGACCTCATCCGCTGGTATCTCGCGCTCGGCATGAACATGTACGAGGTCTATGGCCAGACCGAGAACACCGGGCTCGCGACGGTGATGCCGGCGGACGGCATCAAGCTCGGCACTGTCGGCAAAGCGGTCCCCTATGGCGAAGTGATGGTCTCGCCGGAGGGCGAGATCCTCATCCGCGGCGACTTCGTCTGCATGGGCTATCTCAACCAGCCGGTGCGCACGGCGGAGACGATCGATCGCGAGCGCTGGCTGCACACTGGCGACGTCGGCCTGATCGACAACGAGGGCTACGTGCGCATCACCGACCGCATGAAGGACATCATCATCACCGCCGGCGGCAAGAACATCACCCCGTCGGAGATTGAAAACCAGCTCAAATTCTCGCCCTACATCAGCGACGCGGTCGTTGTTGGCGACCGGCGCCCGTATCTGACCTGCCTGGTCATGATCGATCAGGAGAACGTCGAGAAATTCGCCCAGGACCGGGCGGTGCCGTTCACCAACTATGCGAGCCTGTGCCGCGCGCAGGAGGTGCAGGACCTGATCTGGGGCGAGATCGAGAAGGTCAATGCCGACTTCGCCCGGGTCGAAACCATCAAGCGCTTCTACCTCATCGAGCAGCAGCTCACGCCGGAGGACGACGAGTTGACGCCGACGATGAAGCTCAAGCGCAAATTCGTCAACGAGAAGTACCAGAAAGAGATCGAGGTCATGTATCGCAGCGCCTCGGCCGCTTAACCCGTTTGCTGGAGCGTTCTTTGACGGTGCCCGGCGGCTGCGATAGCATGAAAGGCGGGCAGGGGAACACGCGCAGGGAGGAAAAACAAATGAGATTCCGTGAAGGCATGGCGGCGCTCGCCGGCGCCGCGTTCGTTCTGAGCGCGCCGATGGCGCTGGCGCAGGTCAAGACCACGAACCAGGGGATCACCGACACCGAGATCGCGGTCGGCACCCACCAGGACCTTTCGGGGCCGATCAAGACGTGGGGCGTCTCGGTCGCCAACGGCATGAAAATGGCCACCGAGGAGGTCAACGCCGCCGGCGGCATCAACGGCCGCAAGATCCGGTTGATCATCGAGGACAGCGGCTATGATCCCAAGCGCGCCGTGCTCGACACGCAGAAACTCATCGAGAAGGATCAGGTCTTCTCGATGATCGGCGCGATGGGCTCGCCGACGGTGCTCGCCGCGCAGGACATCGTGCTTGACGCCGGCGTGACCCAGCTCTTTCCGCTCACCGCCGCCCAGTTCACCTTCAAGCTCGATCCGGCGAAGCCGCAGGATCGGCTGAAGTTCAACAACCTGCCGCCCTACATCGAGTCGACGCGGGCGGCGATGAAATACATGGTGGAGCGGAAGCACCCGAAGAAGCCGTGCATCATGTTTCAGGACGACGAGTACGGCAAGAACGTGCTCGACGGCTTCACGCAACAGCTCGCCGCGATGAAGATCGAGCCCGGAACGCAGACAAGCTACAAGCGTGGCGCCACCGACTTCAGCGCCCAGATCGCGCGAATGAAGGCGGACGGCTGCGACCTGGTGCTGCTCGGCACGGTCATCCGCGAGACCATCGGCGCCATGACCGAAGCGAAGAAGCTCGGCTGGACCGTCGATTTCCTCGGCGCCACGCCGACCGACGTGATCGAGGTGCCGCTGCTCGGCAAGGACGTTGTCGAAGGCCTTTACGCCGCCGGCGGCATTGAAATTCCCTACGAAGATACCGCCAAGGGCAAGGTCAAGGACTGGCTCGTCAACTACAAGAAGATGTTCGGCGTCGACGCCAACACCCAGGCGATCATCGGCTACGACGCCATCCAGACCTTCGCCTTCTACGCCAGTATGGCCGGCAAGGACTTGACCGGACAAAAACTTCTAGCCGCGCTCGAGTCCGGCAAGGAGTTCCACAGCATGTTCGGCTCGCCGCCGGCGAAGTTCTCGCCGACCAACCATCTTGCCAGCACCGCGATCCAGGTCCAGCAGGTCCAGAACGGCCGCTGGAAGGTCCTGCAGGAGGGGCTGGAGTACTGATAACGAGCGTACCGCCGGGATCGGCCACAGTCTCGGGCCATCCGGCAAAGCGACTTTTGCAGTCACTGCCGGGGCATGTCGCGATCGCCAAAGGATCGGGATGTGCTCCGCGCGTTTTCGGGGAGGCGGGACTTCGCGCCTCTCTGTTCAATCGGTTGCCTCTTCGATCAGGCGTGGGCTGACGAAGCGCTCGAGCCTGCCCGCGCTCGGATGCACGCGGGACCAGTCGTCGAACGGCAGATCGATGACGACGAGGCCGGACGTCGGCAGCTTTTCGCTGACACGCTCGCGCGCCTCCACATCACCGGAGGCGATCAGGCTCACCGCAAGCTCGTGCAGGCCCGGATTGTGGCCGACGACGAGCAGCGCCTGCGCATCCCGCGCCTTGCGAATGATGCCCATGAGCTTGTCGCGGCCGGCGTTGTAGATGCCCTCCTCCTTTACGATCCGCGGCGCCTTGGGCAGGACCTTGGCGACAAGCGCCCAGGTTTCCTCCGCGCGGGTCGCCGGCGAGACGAGCGCAAGGTCCGGCACCAGGCCGTGGTGGGCCATGTAGGCGCCGATGAGCGGCGCGTCGGCGCGGCCGCGCTTGGTCAGCTTGCGGTTGCGGTCGCGGTCGCCGGGTTCGGCGCGTTCAGTCTTGGCGTGGCGCAGCAGCATCAATCGGCGCATGACGGCAATGTCACTGTTTCGTCGCTACAGTATAAAGCAAGTTTGGCCGAGATCGACCCGGCTGCTCTCATGGGCTCGTCCGCGCGAAAGCGGGACCCGACAGGTTTTTCGCGATGTCGGCGGGCGTTGGGCCGCTACTTCTTGGCGGCCGGTTCGGCTTTCGCTTTCATTTGCGCGAGTTCGCTGCTGAGCTTCTCCACCGTCGTTCGAAGCGCCGCAATCTCGGCTCGGGCGGCAGCGAGATCGCGGCCGGCGGCGGCAATCTTGTCCTGCGTTTCGCGGGCGAGCTTGTTCAGTGCCTGTTGCAGAAACTCGACGTTCGCCTGCAGGCAGCCGGTACGACGCTCCATCTTCGTTTCGGCGGTGCATACTTCCATGCCGCGAATGTCCTGTGCGGCTGCGGGCGAAAGCCATGTCGCTAGCAGCACTCCCGCGGGGAGCAAAAATGGCGCTCCTCGCCGCCGGGGCGCCTGCCGTTGCGGCTGCTCGCGTATCATGGCTTCGCGTGTCATCCCCTGGAGCTTACATGACCGGGAGGAGGCGATGTAACGCTCTCGCGAGGTCCGATCCCGCATCCCGCTTTGCCGGCGCCGATAAGCGTGCGCGGAGTGCCCGCAACCCTGCGGTCGTCGCCGCTGTCAAAGGCGGGAAACAGGCGTTAGAGTCGATGACCGGCATGTGCGAATGGAGAGCTGCAGCGGCATGAAACCGGAATGAGTGCTACCGATGTCACGGCCTATGGCCGAAGTTGGTACGCCGCGACCATGGTGGAAACGCCGGAGCGGCCGCAGCTTGCGAAAGACCTCGATGTCGACGTCTGCGTCATCGGCGGCGGGCTCGCCGGCCTCACCGCCACGCGCGAGCTCGCCCGCAACGGCTGGTCGGTCGCGCTCATCGAGGCGGGCCGCCTCGCGGCACGCGCCTCGGGCCGCAACACCGGGTTCGTGCTTCCCGGCTTTGCCGCCGAGCCCGA
The DNA here is from genome assembly GCA_963833665.1 of uncultured Alphaproteobacteria bacterium. GTDB lineage: Bacteria > Pseudomonadota > Alphaproteobacteria > Rhizobiales > Xanthobacteraceae > BOG-931. The sequence continues at coordinate 81,231 of CAWHZA010000007.1, forward strand.
CCGGGTTGTCGCCCGCGTCGGCTTCGAGCAGGCCAAGGATCTGTGGGCGCTGGCGCAGGCCGGCCTCGACTACGTGCGCAATGCCGTCGTCGAGGATGCCATGCCGGGCGTCGACCCGCAGGACGGCTGGCTCTACGTTTCCAAGACCGACAACGGCGACGAGTTCATCCGCCTGGTCGGGCTGCTCGGCGAACTCGGCTGCGAAATCGAGGGCTGGCCGACCGAGCGGGTGCGCGCCGTGCTGCACAGCGAGCGCTACTTCCACGCGATCCACTATCTGCGCGCGTTCCACATCCATCCGCTCAACTATGCGCTCGGGCTGGCGCTGGCGGCCGAGCGCGACGGCGCGCGCATCTTCGAGCACACTCCGGCGCTGTCCGTCGATCCCGCGGGCGTGCGCAAACGCATCGTCACGCCGGCGGCGCGGCTGCGCGCCGATCATGTGGTGCTGTGCGGCAATCTGCAGATCGGCAGACTCATGCCGCGGGTTGCGGCGGCGCTCGTTCCGGTGACGACCTACGTAATCACCACCCCTCCGCTCGGGTCGCGCCTTGCCGAGGCGATCGAATTCCGCGGCGCGGTGAGCGACACCGATCTGGCCGACAATCACTACCGGGTTATCGATGGCGACCGGCTGATGTGGTCGGGACGGGCGACGACCTGGGCGCGCAATCCCAACCGCTACGTGCATGCGCTGACCGCGGACATCAAGAAGACCTATCCGCAGCTCGGCGAGGTCATGTCCGCCTATTCCTGGTCCGGCACGCTCGGCAATACGATCCACCGTATGCCGCAGATCGGCGAGCTCGGCCATCACGTATGGCTGGCGAGCGGTTTCGGCGGCCATGGGCTCAACACCACCGCCATGGCCGGCAATCTCATCGCGCGAGCTATCGTCGAGAACGATCAGACCTGGCGGCAATTCACGCCGTTCGAGCTTGTGTGGGCGGGCGGGATTCTGGGCCGCGCCGCGGTGCAGGCTTACTATTGGATCAAGCGGGTGCGCGACGCCCTCGCCGAGCGCCGCGCCCAGGCGGTCGCGCCCGCCGCCCGCAGCGGGTGAGCCGGGCGCGCTGGCGGGCTGCGTGCTTCAGCGGCCGTCGCGTCGCGCCATGAACGCCAGCCGTTCGAACAGGTGCACGTCCTGCTCGTTCTTGATCAGCGCGCCATGCAGCGGCGGAATAAGCTTCTTCGGGTCGCGCTCGCGTAGCGTCTCCGGCGAGATGTCCTCGACCATGAGCAGCTTGAGCCAGTCGAGCAGCTCGGAGGTCGATGGCTTCTTCTTCATGCCGGGCACGTCGCGGATCTCGTAGAACAGCCGCAGCGCCTCGGCGACCAGCCGCTGCTTGACGCCGGGAAAATGCACCTCGACGATCGCACGCATCGTGTCCGGATCGGGAAAACGGATGTAATGGAAGAAGCAGCGGCGCAGGAACGCGTCGGGCAATTCCTTCTCGTTGTTGGAGGTGATGACCACGATCGGCCGGCGGCGGGCATGCACCGTTTCCCCGGTCTCGTAGACGAAGAACTCCATGCGATCGAGTTCCTGCAGCAGGTCGTTGGGAAACTCGATGTCCGCCTTGTCGACCTCGTCGATGAGCAGCACCGGCCGCTCGTCCGCGGTGAAGGCCTCCCACAGCTTGCCGCGTTTGATGTAGTTGCGGATGTCCTTGACCAGCGCGTCGCCGAGCTGGCTGTCGCGCAGCCGCGTGACCGCATCGTATTCATACAGCCCTTGCAGCGCCTTGGTGGTCGACTTGATGTGCCACTCGATGAGCGGCGCGCCGAGCGCTTTGGCGATCTCGATCGCCAGCACGGTCTTGCCGGTCCCCGGCTCGCCCTTGACGAGGAGCGGCCGCTCGAGCGCGATGGCGGCGTTGACCGCGACCTTGAGATCGTCGGTCGCGACGTAGGCGCTCGTTCCTTCAAAACGCATTCCGAGGTCCTTCAACTGCCTCTGCACCGATTAAGCGCTTCCGATTAGGCGCGCCCGACTAGGCGGGCGCCCGATAAAGCACGGCTGACTTGACGTCACAAGGCGCCGGGCTGGCGCGCCGCGTCGGCCCGCGGCACCCGGGCGCTCGGCAAATTTTGCCGGCGGTTGCGGCCATTCTTGCCCGTCCCGCGGTGGCATTTTACCACCCATTGACCATGAAGGCGCAACGTGGACGCATGCGCATCTGCGGACCGAGTGAGGCTCGCTGTCGCTCCGAACCCCGCGTCCGTCGGGTGCGCCGCGCAGGCGGCGCTTCGCCCCTTCCGAAACCGACGCGCCGCAGGCGACCAGCCCGACGATCGCGTTGCGCACGCGCGCGGGCATCAATGCCTTGATCGCCTTGCAGGGGGTCGAGGATCCGGGCGAGCGGCGGCGGCGCGCGATCGAGCGGGGCAGGCGGGCGCTCGATGCGCTCGACGAGCTCAAGCTCGCTTGCTCGGCGGCTGCCTCGACCAGGCAATGCGGTTGCGGCTGAAATCCGTCGCTGCCGACCTCAGGGACGGCTCGGGGGACGAGAAGCTCGACCAGGTCCTGGGCGAAATCGACCTGCGGGTAGCGCTGGAACTGGCCAAGGCCGGGGTGGTCTGACTCCCATCCCCGCGCGGGGGCCGCCGGGCGTTCGAGACATTCCGCGAGCGCCGTTATCCGCCGGGCGGCGGCGCCATCATCGTTATTGTCACGTCACATACCCTGGTATATAGGCCAGCCCGCGGGGAGGACCTCGCGCAGTTCGTGCGCGGAGTAGTAGGGAAATGCAGTCGGTCAAGAGCAAAAACGGTCGATCCGACGACTCGTTGCACAAGAACGGCAAGAGCATCCGGCCATTCGAGAAACTCTACCGGCCTTCGGACCGGGAGCCGTTCATGAACGAGCGGCAGCGGGAATATTTCCGCATGAAGCTGCTCGATTGGCGGGAGGATATCCTCAAGGAAGCCAAGGAAACGCTGCAGCACCTTCAGGACGACAACCAGAATCATCCCGACCTTGCCGACCGCGCCTCCTCGGAGACCGACCGGGCGATCGAGTTGCGCGCGCGCGACCGCCAGCGCAAGCTGATTGCCAAGATCGATGCGGCGCTGGCGCGCATTGAGGACGGCACCTACGGCTACTGCGAGGAGACCGGCGAGCCGATCTCGCTCAAGCGCCTGGAAGCGCGTCCCATCGCCACCCTGTCAGTCGAGGCGCAGGAACGCCACGAGCGCCGCGAGCGGGTCTACCGCGAGGAGTGAGCGAGGGCGCGCTCGTCCGCCCGGTCCGCGGAGGCATGCAGTCCTCGGTTCCAGCTCGCCGGGAATAGGCGAGCGTGGGCCGGTAGACGGCGGTCGCGGTAGCAATGGCGCGTCGCACTAACGAGGCCGCGTTCACCCTTATCCACGGGGAGCGTCCATGAACGAGCAAATAAAGACGGTCGCAGGCGCGCCGCTCTTCAATCCGCTGGCGCCGGAGTTCATTGCCAATCCGTATCCGTACTACCAGCGGCTGCGTGAAACCGACCCGATGCACCTCACGCCGCTCGGCTTTTATGTCGCCAGCCGGCATGCCGACATTGCCACCGTCCTGCGCGACAAGCGTTTCGGCAAGGATTTTGCCGGCCGGATGAGCCGGCGTCACGGCCCTGAGATTCTCGAGGAGCCGGTCTATCGCAGCATGCGCCACTGGATGCTGCAGCAGGATCCGCCCGACCATACCCGCTTGCGTGGGCTCGTGGTGCGCGCCTTCACGGCGCGCCGTGTCGAGGATATGCGCCCGCGCATTCAGGAGATCGTCGACGGGATCATCGACCGCGTCGAAGCCCGCGGCCGCATGGACCTGATCGCCGATTTCGCCTTCCGCCTCCCGGTCACCGTGATCTGCGACATGCTCGGCATACCGGCGGAGGACCGGGAGCTGTTCTTCACCAGTTCGCGCACCGGGGGGCGCCTGCTCGACCCCGTGCCGCTCAGTCGCGCCGAGATCGAGCAGCACAATGCGTCCAATCTCGCGGCGGCCGAATACTTCCATCGGCTGTTCGAGTTGCGCCGGCGCCAGCCGGGCGAGGATCTCACGACCCAACTGGTGCAGGCCGAAGAGCGCGGCAGCAAGCTCTCGAACGAGGAGCTGACCGCAAACGTCATCCTGCTGTTCGGTGCCGGTCATGAAACGACCGTGAACCTGATCGGCAATGGCCTCCTGGCGCTGCACCGGAACCCCGACCAGCTTAAACTACTGCGCGAGGATCCCTCGCTTACCGCCGGCGCCGTCGAAGAACTCCTGCGCTATGATTCGTCCGTGCAGGTTACTGGCCGCACCACGCTCGAAGACGTCGACGAGATCGGCGGTATCGCGCTGGCCAAGGGCCAGTCGGTCATATGCTTGCTCGGTTCGGCCGATCGCGACCCCGCCGTCTACGCCGACCCCGACCGGCTCGACATCACGCGCGCCGACGTGCGCCCGCTGTCGTTCGGCGGCGGCATCCACTACTGCCTCGGTGCCCAGCTCGCCCGCATCGAGGGCGAGATTGCGATCGCCACGCTGTTGCGCCGCTTGCCGGGCCTGCAGCTCGATGATCCCGAGCATCCGGCTTGGCGGCAGACTTTCGTCTTGCGCGGCCTCACCACGCTGCCGGCGAGCTGGTAAGGCCCGTTCCGGCGCATCTGCGGGTGACGACGCCGCGGTCGCGCACTTGGGCGGGGCCATGAGCAAGCCGCTCCTGCTGCCTACGCCGCGGATTTCCGCTGGCCGCGCGGGCGGGCGGACAGTCCATGGTATCCGACCGCACGGCTTTACCGGCAGCCGCGCTTCGGCGATTGGGACAATGTCGTGCGGGAGGTACGACAAGACGTGGCGCAGTTCGGCAAATGCGGCGTAGCGCGGCGCTGGCACCGATCTGACACCGCGGCGTCGCAAAGCGTTCATCGAACGCCGCAATGCTCCGGGTCTTTTCCAATAGGCCGGAGAGCGAACCATGAACGATCACGAGATTCATGAGCACCACGAGCACGCCGCGCAACATCATGAGCACGCGGCCAAGCATCATCGCGAAGCAGCCAAACATCATAAAGCCGGCAATCACGAAAAGGCCGCTCATCATTCTAAGATCGCGCACGGCCATCACTTGCACGCTGCCGAGCACCAGGAGCACGCCGCCAAGAAACACGCAGAAGAGCACGACTAGATCGCGCTGGTAGTGAGGAGCGAAGCGACCAAGCAATCCATAGGCACTAAGGACCGAAGCCTCGGCTGTTTTGCTCTACTCGCAACGTGGATTAAAGCTAGCGGCCCCGGAGGGGAGCTTCCGCGTAGCATCGGCTTCGCGCGTGATGCAGACGGCAGAAACGAACCGCGGCGCGGCGGATACCCGGCAAATAGTTCCGCGTGCTGCGCCGCACGCAAGTATCCGTTAACCATTCCTGCCTTGCTTTCCGGGCGACGGTGCCGCACCCAATGGCGCCGAGTCGCGCTCGCGGTTTTTATTCTGCGTTCTCTGCTGCCGGCTGCGCGCCTCACGCAAGCAGAGCGGTGATGGCTACGAAAAACGAAACGCAGACGAAACCTGAAGACGTGGATGCCGAAGGCGCCGAGCAGGCCGCGGCGGCGCCCGGCCGCCGGCTGCCGTTCAAGCTCATCCTGATCGCTGCGGGCGGGCTCGTCGCTCTCGCCGCCGCTGGCGGCGACGCCGATCACGTGGTGGGAAGCCACAGCGCGTCGGCGACCGCGTGGCGGTGCGCGTCGCCAAGCCGTTGCGCAAACCCGACATGACGCTCGCGATGTTCGAGTCCGCAGGCGGCTCCGGCAACCGGATGGAGGCCCCGTGAACAACGGCATCGGAATGATCATCAACGGCCTGGTCGCGATCCTGCTCGTGCTCACCATCGGCTATTGCATGCTGCTCAACCGGCGGCTCAAGCTGTTGAAATCCGACGAGCACTCGCTGCGGGCGACCATCTCCGAACTGGTGACGGCGACCGACATCGCCGAGCGCGCCATTGCCGGGCTCAAGCTGACCGTCGAGGAATGCGAGGTCGAGCTGGAGGCGCGGCTCGCGCGCGGCGAACGCCTCACTGCCGATCTCGATCGCCGCATTGTTGCCGGCAAGAGCGTGCTCGAGCGCCTCGCCCACGCAGCTGCCGGTGACAGCGCAAGCGCGGAGCGGCTCGAGGCCCCGGCGGGGCAACGACGCAGCGAGACGAAGGCGTCGGCGCATGACGTGCAGGCGGTCGCGGCGGCGGCGCAGGCCTTTGCCGAGAGGTTGCGGATGAGGGTGCATGGTCTCGCCGCATGATCCGTTTCATCCGCGATCTGCGCCTGCTTCCGATCGCGTTGATCGCAAGTGCGCGTCTCCCGGCCCCGAGACGGCCGACCTCGTGCTCGACGGCGGCGGCTACCTGATGATGAGCGGCGCTGCACCGCCCGAAGACGGTGACGCTGCATTGGTTCGCGCCATGTCCGACGGGCCGCAAGGCGGCGGCGGCCAAGGGCGGACTCGGCGACCTGCCCAAGATCAAGGGACGGCCGACCACCACGCCCTAGGATCGGGCCGGAAGGCGCCGACCCGCTGCCCGACCGGCGCCTGGCTGGCGCCGTTTCAGAGTGAATGGAACAAAATTCCGCTCGCGTCCGAACCGGCCGGGTGTTAGCGCGTTTACAGACAAATCGCGCTACACCAGAGGGACATCATGACCCAGAGGCCTACGACAGCCACGGATTTCAACCGCGCTCTCGGCGACGCCAAGAAACAGGCGAGCGGCGTGGCCGAAGCCGTCACCGATGCCGCTCAGGACGTATACGGGCAGGCTCGCGAAAGTGCCGCCGACGTGATGGATGCGGCGAGCACCGCGGCGCAAAATACCGCCGGCTCGTTCGAACGCGCGCTGCGCAACATGATCGAGCAGCAGCCCTACACCGCGGTCGCCATCGCGCTCGGCGTGGGCTGGCTGCTCGGCAGGATGCACCGGCCGCTTTAGCCCGGCAGGCCGGCGCCTGACGGCTGGCGGGCGGCCCGACTTCGCCATCGCGCGACGAGAAAGCCATTGCCGGCGCCCAAGGGTGGCGCCGATCTTTGACCCCCATGCGGCGAGCCGGTCCCCGCAGCCTATTTGCCGGACTCCTGCTACGAATATTGCGGGACCGCTTTCTCGATCGCCTTGAGTGCATCCTGCAACACCTTGCGGATGTGAGACGCGCTGCTGGCGTCGATCATGTTGGCGTTGAGGTAGAAATCAAGGCCGGTGAGGTGTTCGCTGAACACCTGTACCGTCTCGCCGTCAGCGTCGATCATGCCGGTGATGGCGTAGGGAACGACCTCGCGGCTGATGCCCTTCATCGTGATCGGCGGGCGGGCCTCGGCGACGACGATGTCGCGCACGAGCGCATAGGTCTCGTAGCTGACCACGAGCTGCCCGGGCTCGGCGATCGATTGCAGGCGCGCGGCGAGGTTCGCCTCCGCGCCGATGATCGTGTAGTCCATCCGGTCGTTGCTGCCGAAGTTGCCGACGTTGCAGAATCCGGTGTTGATGCCCATGCGCACCCGGAACGGGTACTCGATGCCGGCGTTGCGCCACTTGGCATTGAGGCCGGCGATCCGCTGCTGCATCTCGACCGCCATGCGCAGGCAGGCCTTGGCGTCATCGGCATCGCCCAGCGTTTCCGGATCGCCAAAGAAGATCAGCATGGCGTCGCCGATGAACTTGTCGATGGTGCCGCCATGCGCCAACGCGATTTTCGACATTTCGGTGAAATATTCATTGAGCAGCTGCGTGATCTGCTCCGGCTGCAGGCGCTCGGTGGTCGCGGTAAAATCCTTGATGTCGGAGAAGAAAATGGTGAGCCTCTTGCGCTCGGTCTGGATGGTGACGTCCTTCTGACCGCTGAAAATGCTCTTGTAGATCTGCGGCGCTAGGTAGCGCGAGATCTTCATCGACAACGAAGCGAGAAAATCGTTGGCGGTTTCCAGCTCCGCGTTCATTCCCTGGATGGTGGCGGCCTGCCGGCGCTGCAAGGCGATGAACAGCAGGCCGACCGTGGCGACGAGGATGAAATAGGCCAACAGGTACTTGAACGAGAAGATGTTACCGGCGATCGGCTGGGTGATGGTGACCTCCTGGATGCCCCGCACGTCGCCGACCTTCCAGTCGCGTTTCGGGCTTTCGGGATGCGCATTGTGGCAGTTCACGCACGTCTGCCCCATGACCACGGGGGCAACGAGGCGGACGCGATCGCTGAACAGCGAGTTCGACACGTCGCTCAAGACCTGGCGCGGATTTTCGCGCAGGCGATGCAGCGCGTCGGTCTCGAACGCGTCGAGCGTGTGCGGCGCGCGGTTGGCGAACGGAAAATCCGACACGAACCGATAGGCGATGTTGTGCTGCTGCTCACTGATGACTTTGCCGAGTTCGAGCGAGAGCGTGGCGGGGATGGGAATGGCGCCGGGAACGTTCTCGTAGTCGTGCACGACCTTGGTCGTTGTTCCTGGTGCTGCAAGAATGCGGCCGACCACGTTGCTGGCGTAGTAGCCGCGTACGCTGCTGATGATCGAGTTCAGGTCGCTCGCCTGGCGGCGCAGATTGGTGTCGGCGAGGTTGCTCAAGTCCAGCCAGACCGCGACCGGCAGCCCAGCAAGCAGCAGGATCACGAGCACGACGAGCGTCCAGCTCATGGTGACGCCAGAAGCGTTCTTCATGTTTTCATCTTCCGTGCGATTCGCGGGACTTGCGCCCATCTTGCTTCGCCCGCGGAAGCCCCACAAGCCGAGCTGCCGTCCACGGCGGAGCTTGGCGCAGCGCCACTGAGTTCGTAACATGCCCGTAGATCAGGGAGGAAACATGGACGGCCGGCTCAAGGACAAGGTCGCGATCGTGACCGGCGGCGCGCGCGGCATCGGGGCGGCGTTCTGCGAGGGATTGGCGCAGGCCGGGGCCAAGGTCGTGGTCGCCGACGTGCTCGACGGCAGCGCGGTCGCCGAGCGCATTGCCGAGCGCCAGGCACCGTCGATCTACATTCGCGCCGACGTGACCTCCAAGGAATCGGTCGAGAGCCTCGTGGCCGATACGGTGCGCGAGTTCCGCACCGTGGACATTCTCGTCAACAATGCGGCGCTGTTCGCCGATCTGCGGGTCAAGCCGTTCCAGGACATCGAAGAAGAGGAATGGGACCGGGTGATGGCGGTCAATGTGCGCGGCCCGTTTCAATGTGCGAAGGCCGTGGCCCCGGTGATGATCGCGAACAAGAAGGGGCGCATCGTCAATCTCGCGTCGGGAACGGCGTTCAAGGGGACCGGCCATCTGCTGCATTACGTCGCCTCGAAGGGCGCGGTGGTTTCGATGACGCGATCGCTCGCACGCGAGCTCGGCCCGCACAATATCTGCGTCAATGCGATCGCGCCGGGGCTGACGATGAGCGAAGCCGTCGTCGTCAACCCGGACTGGACCGGCAAGGCGCGCGCCGCCGGCATCGCCGCGCGCGCGATCCAGCGCGACCAGGTGCCCGCCGATCTCATCTCGACCTTGATCTATCTCTGCTCCGACGAGAGCGGATTCGTCACCGGACAGACGATCAGCGTCGACGGCGGCGCGCTGATGCGCTAGTGGTCCAATTCTAACATTCGCATCCCGCCTCCGCATGCCCTCGTGCGAATGTTAGAATCAAAAGGACCACTAGCAAATATCGGTGCTAGTGGAGCTTTGGATTTGACATTCGCTTCACGAGCTAGCGGCCGGTGGGTAGCGAATGTCAAATCCGCTCCACTAGCAGACGGTGTTCAGATCCACTTCTTCCATTTGAACCAGGCCAGCGGCACCAGCGCGGTGACGAGCGCCAAAGCCAGCGCGAAGGGGTAGCCCCATGTCCAGTTCAGTTCCGGCATGTTCTTGAAATTCATGCCGTAGATGCCGACCACCACCACCGGGGGGATCCCCACGACCGAGGCGACGGTCAACACCTTCATCACCTCGTTCTGGTCGATGTTGATGATGCCGGCCGCGGCGTCCTGCAGCAGCTGAACGCGGCTGACCAGGGCTTCCGCGAACTGGACGAGCGAGGTGATATCCGAGGAGACCGTCTGCAGCCGGCTGGGCAGCTCCGGCGCGATCCAGTCGCGCGCCCGGTCGACCGTGAATTTGGCCATCCGGTCGAGGCAGATCAGGCTGTATTGGACGCGCGCCATGCGCTCGCTGGTTCGGCCGGTGCGGATTATGAGGCGGCGCAACAGGGCGGCTTCGCGAGCCAGCCGTACGCCCTTCGCATCCGGCCGGAAGATGACATGCGAGGCCTCGTCGAGGTCGCCCACGGTGCCCTCGAGGAGATCGGCAACCCGGTCGACCAGTTCCTCGAGCAGGCGCACAAGGGCGAACGCCGGATCGATCTCATCGGCGCCACTCAGTTCCTTGACCACCTTGTCGCAGGCGATCGACTTGGCAAAGCGCACCGTCAACAATACGCGTTTGGACAACACGAACCCCGTGGGGACCAGTATCCAGGGCTCATTGTCGACGGCGAAGATCAACGGTGCGGTCAGATACAGCGCATCTTTTTCGACCCGCAGCCGGCTCGTCGTCTCGATTTCAGAAAGCTGCTCCTTCGTTGGCACGCGCAGGCCAAAGGCCTGCTCGAACGCCGACCTTTCCTCGGGGGTTGGATCGACCAGATCGACCCAGCGAGCATTGGCCAAGGCCGTCCCTTCGGTGCGGGCGGTGGGGTAGGCGCCGAGCATGGCTACGATCGTCCGTGTTTTGCGTGACCAGGGCGGATGCGCACACTAAGTAGCAAACGGGGAGCACGGGAAGCTATTCGCGCTTTCAACTGTTTTCTTGAGCAGTTCGCGCGCCGGGCGGGCGGCGCCGCGGTCGGAGCCGCGGGTTCGCGGCTGCTGCCATAACCTCCTGGAATCATTGAAAAAGCCGTCAAGGCGCCATTACTGCGCAACCAGCGCCTGCTGCTCGAGGCGCGCGCGCTGTCCGACCTCGGCCGCCACGACCTCGCGCTTGAAGTCGCAGCGAATCCTCGAAGGACGCGAAGCGATCCGTCTGCGCTCCGACATCCTCTGGGCGGGTTCACTTGTCTGATGGGGCTTGTGCAGGTCTCAGAGCCCTCTGCACACAAAACTTTCAGCTTTGGTCACGTCGCCACCCTGATAGTGCGGATAGGCCGGGTAGCGACACATCGGGCGGGCAGCGAGCTGCGCGAACGGCGGCTTCGGCTCCTGATGCACCTGTACGAGCTCACCAGGCGCCTTGCCGCTCTCGGACCAGTCGGTCAGTACTTCCAGCAAGTCCACGCTCGACGGCGCGCCGACGCCCATGTGGTCCACACCTGGCGCTACGTAAAGGCGCAGGAAATTCCCGACGTTGGTCGCCCCCATCTTGGCGACGACGGACTTGTAGTAGTCGATGCCCGCGTAGGGGCTCTGCGCATAGTCGGCCATATTTTCGTACATGATGAGTTTACCGCCGTGCGCCGAGAAGGCAGTTAGATCGGGATTCGTGGAATCCATCAGCGCCGAAATTTCCCGCAGCCGATCGGCGAACTGCGCCGGCTCGAATTTGGTCACGTCGTAATCCGGATCGCGCGCGAAGAAATATTGCACGGCGCCGCTGCCGTACAGCCAGGCGCGGCTGCTCGCCGGTCCAGGCGGCAACGTCGGCGCGGCGGTGCCGGTCTGCCAGCTCACCCAGCCTCCGACCGGGCCGCTGCCCGGCGCGCCCTCGCCGCCAAGGCCCCAGCCCGGATAGCTGCGTAGCCCGTTCGCCAGCGCGAAGCTGAACTCGAACGGCGTGTGGATTGCCTTCACCGCATTGAGCTGCGCCTCCGACAGGCACCCGGTTTCGACGCCCGCCGCGCAGGTCAACTTCGTCGCATCAAAGACTCGTTTGCAGCCGCCATAGTTGCTGATGATGCCGTCGGCGAGCCCATCGAGTTGGTCGCATGCGGCGATCACCGCATCGTTGACAAGCTTTACCTGGTCGGGGCCAATCCAGCCGTCACCGAACTGTGCCACGCCCGCGCGCGTGCCGGCGGCTTGAAGGCCGACCCAGTTGATGACCGGTACGCCACTGAGGATGCCGTCGAAGTCGCCGGGGAAACGTTGGGCCATGGTGAGCCCCTCGCGGCCGCCTTCGGACAAACCGACATAGTAGAGCTTTGCTGGCGCGCGGCCGTACCGCCGCTGCATCAGCACCACCGCCACGTCGCGCACCTTCTTGTAGGCGGCATAGGCGAAGTTCGTGAGCGCCTCGTCATTGAGGGCAAAGGCCTGCAGCGGAACGCCGGCGGCGTTCTGGTGGCCGGAATCGGTCCCGTAGGTGGCGAAGCCGCGCGCGAGCGGCGAGGGATGGTCAGACGGCGTCAACGGCGGCAGCCCAAGACCGGTGACGAGCGTGCCATTGAACCCGCCGCCCCCGAATTGCACGGACGATCCGTTCCATTGCGTGGGAAGGTTCACCTGGAAGCGGATCGGCGGGGCCTTCGGGTCGACCGGTGCGATAGCACCGACCACTTTGCAATATTCCGGGGCGGCGGGGACGACGGCGAGAAAAGAAGGGAGCGGCTTGAACGGGAGCTCGGCCAAGGTCAGCGGCGTCGGCTGTTTAAGCTCGGCCAATTCGATGGTAGCGCCCCCGCTCGGCAGACCGATGTCGGCGGCGGGGATCGATTCCTTCAGCCGCGTGCATGTCTCGCCGGCAGGTTCAGCGGCGCACCACTCCGCGGGCAAGACGGTCAATATACCGGCCAGCACCAGCAGGCAGCGTCGCCACATGGCATCCTCCCCGATCGAGTTCGCGGGCTGTTTCCTACGCCTGGGTTGGACGATAGACCAGAGGATGGAGTTGGGCTCAGCTGATCAGAAAACGGGAATCGGAAATCAGAAGTCAGAAGAGCCAGGAATGACGCAGCTCCCGAATTCCGACTTCCAATTTTCCGATTCCAGGTTCTGACGTCCGACTTCTGCGTTCAGGCCCTCAGTGGTGCCAGAAAATCGCCAACAGAATGATGATTGGCAGCGGTATTCCCAGCAGCCAAAGCAATACTCCACGTCCGAATCCCATAACGATCTCCTATTCGTATGTCGGCCGGATAACGCCGAAAGTTCCCAGGTGTTCCGGGCGCCGGTGTCGCGAACTTCCGGAAGGAATCCCGACGCGCGGCGATAGGCGCGCGACGCCAGGGAAGGGGCTCGCCCGCTAGGTCCCGTAGCTCTGGATCAGCGAGCCGGCGACCAGCGTCCAGCCGTCGACCAGCACGAAGAAGATCAGCTTGAAGGGCAGCGGACGACCGGCGGCAGCATCATCATCCCATCGACATCAGCACCGAGGCGACCACATCATGAAGGCGGGGACGAGGACGCGCATGGACAAATCGTCCGGCTTTTGCGGCTGCGCTTCCCCCGACATGTCGACGAACAAGCGCAAGTCCTTCTCGCGGACGTTCTTCTCCATGAAACCGCGCGGCGGTCCGCTGGCGCGGTCGAACGCCTCGGTGACGCTGATCTCGTTGGCGACGAGCGGCCTTATGCCGACATCGTAGACGCGCGTGAGTACCGGCCCATGACGAAGGCGGTGAGGAACAAAGCCAGCAAGATGACGACCGAGTTCGGCGGCGAGGTCGCGGTGCCGAGCGCCGCGCGCAGCAGCGACAGCACCACAACGATGCGGGTGAACGAGGTCATCATCACCAGGATCGACGGCGCCAGCGACAGCACCGTCAGCAGCGCGATCAACTGAATGATGCACTCGTTGAGGCCGCCGCCGGCGGCGGCCTGGCCGAAATTGATGCTGATGTCCTGAGCGGCGAGCGGCGTCGCCTGTCACGCGGACGCGGCGGCCCCGAGCAAGCTGCCTCAGATCTTGCCTGCTGGACGGCCCAACAAACTCGCCATCTCTTGCTCGAGGCTGTCGTAGAGAGCCTTGCCCTCCTTCGGCCTGGCTTCGGTCTGGGCGGGCGCCGGCCTTTCTTCGGCCGGCCGTGCGGGGCGCGGCGGCCTTGACGCGGCCTCTGCCGCGGCGGTGTCAACGTCGTTCTCAGGTGACGGCGGCGGGGCCGCAATGACAGGAGGCGGAGCCAACCGTCCTTCGGCCGGGGCTTTGGGCTTGCGCAATGCCGCTTCGAGCCGGTGTGCCATCTCCGCGAGGTTTTGATCGGCCGCAGCGACCACCTGCGGGTCGGGCGCCCCCTGGCCCTGCGGCATGCGCGGCTCCGCTCGGGGTTCCGGACGTGCCTCGCCGCGCGGCTCCACCGGACGTGGTCGCGCGGGGCCTCCAGGGCGGCTGCGCGGCAGCGGGACCGGCCGCGAGGCAATCTCGTCGGCGATGGCGGCCAAGGTCTCGCGCGCCGGGCGCGGCGGCCCCGCTTCACCGTGTTGCGGCATCGGCCAGGTGGGCTGCTCGTCAGGTTCGATGCGCGGCCCTGGGCGCGGCGAGCCCATCGGCTCCGGCTGCAGCGGCCATGAGCCGTTGCCATTTTCCGGCAACGGCATCGCGCGCGGCAGCGTTTCCGCCGCCGGCGGCGGACGGGTCACTGCCGCCTCGCGTGTCGCTGGCGCGGCGCGCACAATGTTTGCTTCGACGACGACGTCGGTCGGTCCGCCGATCAGCACGAGATGTTCGATGTTGTCGCGGCGGACGAGAATGAGCCGCCGGCGCGAGTCAACGCTGGCGTAGTCGATCACGGCGAGCCGCGGCTGGCGGCCGCGGGCGCCCGCGCCGCCCAGCCGACCGGCGCCGAAGCGACGCACGGCCCAGGCGGTGGCGCCGATCAAGCCAAGCACGATGAGGAATGCCAAGAAGAAGCGAACGGCGAGCGGCATGTCCGCGCCGAACAGAGCTTCTAACATCCACCCTTCTCCCCCTAATCTCGTGGCGGTCCATTGGATTTCCAATGGTTAACGGCCCCGGCAACATTTGCCGCCACGAATACTAACAAAGAATTAAAGCCTAAGAGTGATCTAGTACTCAAGGGCTTTCGCTGGAGTTTTCGCATGGTAAACGGCGGTTTAATGGCAAAATAAGCCCAAAACCGTACTTTAACCGGGCGTTAACCATAATCTCCGCAAAGTCTGCCCAGTAATGGGGTAGGGGCAATGCCGATTTCCGATATTCCGATCTTGTCGATGCTGCGCACGCGAATGCAGTGGCGCCAGGAGCGCCAACGCCTCCTCGCCGAGAATGTCGCCAATGCCGATACCCCGAATTACCGCGCCCACGACCTCGCACCGCCTGATTTCGACCGTGTGCTGAGGAGCGCCGCGATCAGCCTCGCGCGCACCGAGACCGGCCACATCGCCCGGCTGGGAGTTCTGAGCCGAAGTGCAACACCCCCGCCGATTTGATAATCGGCACGGTTGATCAAGACCTTAGGGAGTGTTGCCATGCGATGCTATTCGCATTTGTCGGATGACGAAAGAGAACAGATTGGTCTGGCCAAGGCTGTGGGCCATTCGATCGGCGCGATTGCCAAAGCGATCGGCCGGCCGAAGTCGACGGTCTCGCGCGAACTCTTGCGCAACAGGCTGCCGAGCGGGCGCTACTCGCCGCTCCACGCCGCCGGAGCCTATCAATTGCGCAGGCGGCGTGAAGCGCTGATTGAAAGAGATCGAGCCTTGCGAACCTTCGTTGTCGACCGGCTGGCGGAAGGGTGGACCCCCGAGCAAATTTCAGGCTGGCTCAAGGGCGGAAACGAACCTCGTCTGCGTGCCGTGGGTTGCGAGACGATCTACGCGTTCATCTACAGGACAGCCCAACAGGCCGAGCAGTTATGGCGTTATCTCACGCGCCGTCACAAACGCCGCCGCCCGCGCCGGTCGAGACCTTCGCGAGATACCATCAAGGATCGCGTCTCCATCCACGAACGGCCCAAGAAGGTCGACGCCAGAACCGAGGGCGGCCATTGGGAGGGTGACCTCATCATTTGCAAGCGCACACGGCCAGTGCTCGTTCTCCATGAACGCAAATCGCGCGTGACGCTTGCGGTTCGGCTCGCCGGAAAGACTGCCGCCGAGACTATTTCGGTGATGCTGGCAGTGTTCGCTCGGATCGAACCGGCGCTGCGCAAGTCCATTACTTTCGACAATGATACCGCCTTCGCCCAGCACGCCCTGCTGCGAACCATGCGCGCCATGACCACCTGGTTTTGCGACGCCTATGCCTCGTGGCAAAAGGGCGGGGTCGAAAATGCCAACGGCCGATTACGACGCTGGTTGCCGCGTCAGATCGACATCGACAAAGTGTCCGACCAGGAAATCCAGGACATCGTCATCACCGCCAATCTCACGCCCAGAAAATGCCTGGGCTTCAAGACTCCTTTTCAGGCAATCCTCAAAGAGCTTGGCAAAGACGTGCAAATCCGGTTCACGTAAAGCTCTGTTGGGTGCCGGCTCGCCATTCGCCGAGGATGCCAATCGCCACTATGAGTGCGCGCGCGCGGCAACGCCGTGAGCCGCGAGGATGAAATGCTCAAGCTTGCCGGCAACCAGACGCACTACGAAGCAGTGACGTCGCTCTCCACGCACAGTCTTGCCCTCCTCAAGACGGCGCTCGGCAAATCCTGAACGCAGGCTTGGACGGCAAAACGCTGATCCTGCCGTTCACGCGCTCGCTCGCCATGCACATGCTCGGCGCCGTGGTGGCGATCCTCGCGATCGTCGCCGCCGATTGCCTGTTCCAGTACCGGCAATGGTTCGAGCGGCACCAGATGTCGCTGCGCGAACTGAAGGAGGAGTACCGGCAGACCGAGGGCGATCCGACCGTCAAGGGCAAGCTGCGCCAGTTGCGACAGACGCGCATGCGCATGATGGCGGCGGTGCCGAAGGCCTCCGTGGTCATCACCAATCCGACGCATTTCGCCGTCGCCCTCAAATACGAGCGCGGCATGAATGCGCCGGTCTGCAGCGCCAAGGGCGTCGACCTGATCGTCCGGAAGATCCGCGACGTGGCGCGCGAGCACGACGTTCCGGCGGTCGAGAACCCCCCGCTTGCCCGCACGCTGCACGGGACGGTTCGAGGTGGACCAGGAATATCCCGCCCGAACATTACCGGGCGGTCGCCGAAATCATCGGCTACAGCATGCGTCTGAAGCGCGCCGCGAAGCCCCTTGCGTCAGGCGGTCGCCCGGGGCACCACATTTCAACCGGCCGGCGCCGTGGGGACGATGAAAGCGTCGGCTTTCGCGGTACGATGGGACAGGGATGAGGACACCGGGCGCCACCGAGGTTACCGTAAGCGCCGCCACTGTGCGGCCGGCGGTCGACCGGACCGCGAGCACGCAACGCGGCGGCAGCGTGGTCTTCGTATTGCTCGTCGCCGGCATGCTGGTTGGCGCCGCGACCGGCATCGTGGTGCTCGGACGCAGCAATGCCGAGCCGTACATCCTCGGCTTGCTCGCCGTGCTGGCGACGCTCGGCGTCTTCTCGCTGTTCGCTCTGGCGTCCGGCATCCTTCGCCTCCCGGCTTCGGAGGCCGCGAGCCCGCTGATCAAGCGGCTCGTTGATGAGGGCTTCGACGCCATACTGGTCACGGACGGGGACGGCCGCGTGCTCTACGCCAATGCCGCGTACCTCGACCTCGTCGGCGCGGCGGACGCCAACGACCTTCGGCCAGTGGAACGCGTGTTCATCGGCGATGCAGACGCGTCCGAGGCGATCTACCGGCTGCTCAAGGCCGCGCGCGAAGGCCAGCGCCTGCAGGAGGAGGTGCGCGTCGCCGGCATCAGGGGCCGCCCCGCGCGCTGGCTGCGGCTGCGCGTGCGGCCGGTCGGCGAAGGCAAGCGCGCGAGCCGGCTCACCGTATGGTCGCTCAGCGACGTGACCCGCGAGCGCGAGCGGCAGGAGAACGTCTTTCAGGAGTTGCAGCACGCGATCGACTACCTCGATCATGCTCCGGCCGGCTTCTTTTCCGTCGATGCGAGCGGCGACGTCGTTTATCTCAACGCGACGCTCGCCAATTGGCTGGATCAGGATCTGGCCCAGGTCGGCTCCGGCGGCCTCAAGCTTGCCGATCTCGTCGCCGGCGACGGCGCGGCGCTGCTGACGACGCTGCGCGCTCCCCCCGGCGAGCTCAAGACCGAGGTGCTCGACCTTGACCTCAAGACTCGCAGCGGCCGCACGCTGCCGGTGCGGCTCTTCCACAAGCTTGCTTTCGGCGCCGACGGCACGCCCGGCGCCTCGCGCACCCTTGTGCTCAACCGCGCGCGCGATGACGGCACCGATCCGCAGCGCGCGGCGGAAATCCGTTTCATGCGTTTCTTCCATCACACCCCGATGGCGATCGCGACGGTCGACCGGGAAGGCGGCATCGTGCGGACGAATCCGCTGTTCGCGCGGCTGTTCCACAATCTGCTGCGCCGCGCGCACGGGGAGGGGGCCGGCCGCTCGATCAGCGCAATCGTCGCCGAGCGCGACCGGCCCGCGCTCGACACCGCGATCGCGGAGGCCGCGCAGGGGAAGGGCGACATCACCCCGGTCGATGCGGCGCTGGCCGGGGCAGGGGTGGCGGCCGCTGGCGGCGAGCGCTTCGCCCGCTTCTACGTTACTGCGGTCGAGGAAGAAGAGCGCGATCAGGAAGCGGCGATCGTCTACGTGCTGGAGACGACCGAGCAGCGCGAGCTCGAGACCAAGGTCACCCAGACGCAGAAGATGGAGCTGGTCGGCCAGCTCGCCGGGGGCATCGCCCACGACTTCAACAACGTGCTGTCTGCCATCATCCTGGCGGCCGACTTTCTGCTCAATGCGCACAAGCCGACCGATCCGTCGTTCCAGGACATCATGCAGATCAAGCAGAATGCCAACCGGGCGGCGAGCCTGGTCCGGCACCTGCTCGCCTTCTCGCGCAAGCAGACCATGCGCCCGCAGGTGCTCGACGTCGGCGAGGTCTTGAGCGACCTCACCATGCTGCTGCGCCGGCTGATCGGCGAGAAGGTCGCCCTCGACGTGGTTCACGGCCGCGATCTCTGGCCGGTCAAGGTCGACATTTCCCAGTTCGAGCAGGTGGTCGTGAACCTCGCGGTCAACGCCCGTGACGCCATGCCCGATGGCGGCCGGCTCACGCTGCGCACCGCCAACGTCACCGGCAAGGAGTGCGAGCGCTATCACGCCAAGGGCATGCCCGCGGCCGACTACGTGCTGGTCGAAGTCGTCGATACCGGCACCGGCATCCCGGCAGCGATCGTCGACAAGATATTCGAGCCGTTCTTCTCGACCAAGGAGGTGGGCAAGGGCACCGGACTCGGACTCTCCACCGTCTACGGCATCATCAAGCAGACCGGCGGCTTCGTGTATGTCGACTCGGCCGAGCACAAGGGCTCGACCTTCCGCATCTTCCTGCCGCGGCACGTCGCTGGCGCCCAGGA
Source organism: uncultured Alphaproteobacteria bacterium (assembly GCA_963833665.1). Classification (GTDB taxonomy): domain Bacteria; phylum Pseudomonadota; class Alphaproteobacteria; order Rhizobiales; family Xanthobacteraceae; genus BOG-931. Next base: position 100,537 of record CAWHZA010000007.1, read on the forward strand.
AGCGGCCGCGGAGCGGGCGGCCGAGGCCGCGGCGGCGGCGCCTCTGGAAACGGTCGCTGCAGCCGAGGAGAGCAGGCGCGCGGCGAACGCCGATCTCACCGGCCGCGGCACGATCCTCCTCGTCGAAGACGAAGACGGCCTGCGCGCTCTCAATGCCCGCGGTCTTGCCTCACGCGGCTATACCGTGCTCGAAGCCGGCAACGGCGTCGAGGCGATCGATGTGCTGGAGAAGGCCGACGGACAGGTCGATCTCGTGGTCTCCGACGTGGTCATGCCGGAGATGGACGGCCCGACCCTGCTGCGCGAATTGCGCAACCGCAACCCGAGCCTGAAGATCATCTTTGTTTCCGGCTACGCCGAGGACGCCTTCCAGAAGCATCTTCCCGAGCACGGCCAGTTCGCCTTCCTGCCAAAGCCGTTCACGCTCAAGCAGCTCGTCGCCGCCGTGAAGGACACGCTGGCGGCCTGATGTCACCTTGCAAGGCGGGAGGATTTTAGCGCGCGGGAGCGTCGCTGTGGCAGGAAAGCGGAACGGCTGCCGCGCTCGCCGGCGGCCAGGTCGGCACGTCGCATTTGGTGCAGGCGCCGAGCATGAGGCCGACACCGGCGACGGCCAGGAGCCGTGCCAACCAAGTCCCAGCGCTGGCAACAATACGCGGCATGATTCCCCTTGATTCCCTTTGGCCTTCTCTCGTCGCGGTCCGCTGCACCCCGATACGAGCCGAGTGCGGCCGCGCTATGGCGCGACATGGACGATGGGAGCGTATCGCTCGCAGATTTCCATTATCTTAGCGGATCGGAGGCTCCCCCGTCATCTCCCTGCAAGGGGCGGCGGAGGGGCGCAATCTTGATGCTTTGAACAGGGAGAGAACGCATGGACATTCGAGCGAACGGATCAGCGCCGTCGCGGCGCGCGCCTGCCGACTGGTTCACCGGCACGGTGTGGCAGGAACCGGTCATCGAGTCGCCGGCGCCCGGAAACGTGCGCGCCACCTACGTGCACTTCGAGCCCGGCGGGCGCACGAACTGGCACACGCATCCCGCCGGCCAGACCCTTTACATCCTCCACGGCACCGGCCGCGTGCAGAGCTGGGGCGGCAAGGTGCGCGAAGTCCGCCCCGGCGACGTGGTGTGGTTTCCGCCGGGCGAAAAGCATTGGCACGGCGCCGGCCCGGCGACGATGATGACGCACCTCGCCATCACCGAAGTGCTCAACGGCAAGTTCGTCGAGTGGCTCGAGCCGGTGACGGACGAGCAGCACAAGGCATCGGCAGGCTGAACATGCGCTACGAGCTCTATTACTGGCCGACCATCCAGGGCCGCGGCGAATTCATCCGCCTCGCGCTCGAAGAGGCCGGCGCCGACTATGTCGACGTCGCGCGGCGCAAGGGCAAAAGCGGCGTGCCGGCGATGATGAAACTTCTCGACGGCAAGGGCGCGGCCCGGCCGCCCTTCGCGCCGCCGTTGCTGAAAGCCGGCAAGCTCGTCGTGGCGCAGACCGCGAACATCCTGTTCTATCTCGGGCCGCACCTGAAACTCGCACCGCGCGACGAGGCGGGACGGCTCTGGGCGCATCAGTTGCAGCTCACCATCTCCGATCTCGTCGTCGAGATTCACGACACTCACCATCCGGTCTCCGGCTGGCTCTATTTCGAGGAGCAGCGCCCGGCGGCGCGGCGGCGCAGCCAGGATTTCTGGCGCTATCGTGTGCCGAAATTCCTCGGCTACTTCGAGCGCGTGCTGCAGAAGAACGGCGGCCAATACCTTATCGGCCGCCGGCTGAGCTACATCGACCTCTCGCTGTTCCAGGTCGTCGAGGGCCTGCGCTACGCCTTCCCCAAGCACATGAAGCGGTTCGAGAAGAAGGTGCCGGGCCTGATCGCGCTGTACGACCGCGTCGCCAACCGCCCGCGCATCAAGGCCTATCTCGCCTCGAAACGGCGCATTCCGTTCAGCCAGTGGGGCATCTACCGCTATTTCAAGGAGCTGGACGGCTGACGTCGGCTTGGGCGCGCCGCGGCCGCCGCCGATCCGCGAAGCGTCGGGGCGGCTCCGCGGCTGCCGCCTCGGGCCCTACGGCGTCCTGCGCGCTGACGCGTGATGATGGCAAGATGACCGCGAACGTCCCCGTCAATGCATGGAAAAGCGGATGGGGACGGTGAGGTCGAGCTGCGCCTGCGGCATGTTCGTCGGGAACGCCGGCAGCGGTTCCGCCCGCATGATCATATCCAGGACCTCGTTGTCGAGGTCAGGATGGCCGGAGCTGCGCGCGATATGGCGTGCCAGCACGTGACCGTTGCGGTCGATGCTGAAGCTTAACAGCACGATGCCCTCCTCGCTCCGCGACAGCGCTTCGCTCGGATAGCGCTTGTAACGCTGCAGGTGCCGGACCAAGCTGCTCTCCCACGACGAGGCTATGTGCGGGGCGCCAGCCTTGGCGCGCTGTGCGGTCACCGGGGCGGGGGGCTTCGGCTCTTCGACCTTTTCGGGCGGCTGCTCGGCCTGCTCGGGGATGACCGTCGGCGTCTCTTCCGGCGGCGCTTGTTCGACTTTCTCCTCCGGCGGCGGATTATCGGGCGGCTTTGGCAGCGGCTTCGATTCGATCATCGTCTCCGGAGCGGGCGTCACGTCGCGCTCGACGGCGTCCGGGGTGTTCTCGATCGGAGCAAGCTCGATCGTCACGGCGGATGCGTCGTCGCCGATCTCTTCCGGCTGATGCGATACGAGATAGAAGGCGATCGCCGCTGCATGGACGCCGAGCACGATGGCGGCAGCCGTTCCCCAGCGCACAAAATCGCGCGGCTCTTCTTCCTCGAACCAGCCGAGGGAGATCGCGGTCATTGCGCCTCCCGCATTTCCAACCCGACCAGCGCGACCTTCAGATAGTGGGCCGCGCGCAGCTCGTTCATCACCCGCATGACGTCGCCGTAGGGAACGCTGCGGTCGGCGCGCAGGAAAATGCGTTCCTCCTTGTCGCCGTTGGTGGCGGCGTCGAGCGCGCCGGTGAGACGCTCGCGGGCCACCGGATTGTCGCCGAGGGCAAGGCTGAGGTCGGCTTTGAGCGTGAGATAGACTGGCTTGCTCGGGCGCTGCTGCGGCTGCGCGTTGGAGGACGGCAGGTTGACGGCGATGTCGACGGTTGCCAGCGGCGCCGCGACCATGAAGATGATCAGCAGCACCAGCATCACGTCGATGAACGGCGTGACGTTGATGTCGTGCACCTCGGTGAGATCGTCGGCGCCGTGGTCGAGACGCATTGCCATGGCGCTACTCGGCGGCTTGCGACAGCGGCAGCTTCGCGCGGTCGAGATCGCGGCTGACGAGCTTCATGACCTGCGCGGACGCGTCGCCAAGGAGCGCGCGGTATTGCGCCGTCGAACGCGCCAGCACGTTGTAGATCATCACCGCCGGGATGGCGGCGACCAGTCCCAGCGCGGTCGCGAGCAGGGCTTCGGCGATGCCCGGCGCCACCACGGCGAGGTTGGTGGTGTGCGCCTTCGAGATGCCGATGAAGCTGTCCATGATGCCCCAAACCGTGCCGAACAAGCCGACGAAGGGCGCCGTCGAGCCGATCGTGGCAAGGACACCGGTGCCGCGCGCCATTTTGCGGCTGGCGGCCTGCTCGATGCGCTCGAGCTGCCAGGCGATGCGCTCCTTGAGGCCGTCGCCGCGCAGGCTCGCGGAAAGCCGGATCTCGTTTCCGGCCGCCTGCATCAGAAACGCGGTCGGGCTGGTGCCGTTGCGGAGCTGCTCGTGGGCCTGAGAGAGCGTCGGGCAATTCTCCAGCGTGCGCAGGTCGCGCCGTACTGCCGTGCGCGCGCTGCGCAGTTCGAGCCATTTGGCGAGCCAGACCGTCCAGGTGACCAGCGAGGCGATGGCGAGGCCGATCATCACCAATTTCACAATGATATCGGCATGGACGAACATGCCCCACGGCGAGAGATCCTGCGGCAGCTCTGCGGTGCTGATCGAGGTCTCGCCCGGGGGTGACGGGGCCGCGTTGACGCTCGGCGCGTTGGTGCTTGGCGCCGGCGCGTTCGCCGGGCCCGAGTCAGCGCCCGGGGCTGCCGTGTTTACCGGCGGCGATGGCGGGGCGGGCGGCGTCGCCGCCGGCGCGGCGTCGGCGGGTGGCGCGGGCATCGCAGCGGGGGGCATCGATGGATTGGCGGCCGTTGTGGCCGGACCGGCAACGGGCGGCGACGGATTGGGGAACGGGGCGGCAGGCGTCATTGCTGGCGCTTGCCCCGCAGCAGCGGGACGGGGTGCAGCCGCGTGCGGCCGCGGGCGCACCGGGGCGGGAGTATTGGTCTGCGCGGACGCGGAATGGGCGAATGCAACCAGCGGCAGCAGCGCCGCAAGCATGGCGAATATGCAGAAACGGAACGGCAAAGCCCTTATCGACGCGGATCGCGCGACGCGGCGACCGCCATGGCTACCCCACGGTTCCGTCTTCATGTCTCACCCACCCAAGCCACCCAGCACGCCAACGTTACAGACCGCAAATTTGTCCAGCAAATGACGCTATTCAACAAACGACGTTATAATGTAGCAGCTCGAAAGTCATCCCGAATTCGGCCGTGCGCGGCGTCCCAGCGCGCCTTGGAACTCATCGAGCGAAAGTTCGGCCTTTTCAGCATCTTCGTCTGCGGCGCGGGCGCTCGGGCGGCCCGGCCAAGCACGATGGCGGCGCTTCCGGCCGGCTCCACGCATTGACCGGTCTACCATCGCCGACGTGGTCTGGCCAGGGAATGACTTGTCGCAATATGGGACGGCTGCGATCGCGGCCGCATGCCGGCAGCGCCGATCGACGCGCGCCGGGCCGCGGTCGCACCAGCAAAGCAAGAAGGCTTCGCCGCGAGGTCGGCGGCGTCTGCGCACCGCTCGCGCGCGCCGCAATCTCTAGCGGGGAGCGCGCATGCGCGCCAGCAACTCCGCCGTCGGATAGGAATCGGCAGGCAAGGCATATTTGATCTGCATGGCCTTGACCGCCTGCCGCGTTTTCAGTCCCAAAAATCCGTCGATGGCGCCGACGTCGTAGCCGGCGCGCGCCAAGAGCCCCTGCATCGCCTTGACGTCGTTGAAGCTCAGCGCCGGCGGCGGCGTGCCGCGGTGAAGCGCCGGCGCCCCGTCGATGCGGGTCGCGAGATAGGCAGCCGTCGTCGAATAGACGAGCGAGTTGTTCCATTGCAGATAGACCTGGAAGTTCTTGTAGGCGAGGAACGCCGGCCCAAACCGTCCCATGGGCAGCAGCAGCGAAGCGGAAAGGTTGTCGGCCGGGAGCGGCCGCCCGTCGGCAAACGTCACGCCGTACGCCGCCCATTTCGCGCGCGGCAGCTCGATCGTGAGGTCGGCCTGATCCCACGGCAGGTTCGCCGGCAAGCGCACCTCGGTCAGCCACGGCTCGCCGCGCCGCCAGTCGAGTCCGGCGAGATAGTTTCCGGTCGACGCCAGCATGTCGGGAACGCTGTGAACGAGATCGCGGCGGCCGTCGCCGTCAAAGTCGATTGCGTAGCGGAAATATTCCGACGGCATCATCTGGGTCTGGCCGAGTTCGCCCGCCCAGGATCCGATCATGTCGTCCGGCGTCAGATCGCCGCGATCGATCAGGCGAAGTGCGTCGAGGAGCTGCGCGCGAAATTTGTCGCTGCGCCGGCAGTCATAGGCGAGGGAGGCGATGGCGCTGAGCGAACGATAGTTGCCCATGTTGGCGCCGAAGTCGCTTTCCAGCGCCCAGAACGCCACGATGACCGCGGCCGGCACGCCGTACTGTTGCTCGATGCGCGCGAACACCGCGGCATTCGTTTTGATGAGTGCTTGTCCGCGCTGAATGCGATACGCGGCGGCCATGCGGTCGGAGAATTGCAGGAATGTCTGGGTGAACACTCGCTGCCCACGATCGATATTGATGATGCGCTGGTCGTAGGTGAGGGAAGGGACGGCAGCGGCAATGGCGCGCTGGGAAATGCCTTGCGCCGCGGCTTCGCGCTCGAAGCCCGCGAGCCAGCTCTCGTAGCTTCCGGCGGTGCGGCAAGACGGCGCGGCGAAAGCGTTGTTTGTCGCAAGCGTGCTCAGGAGCAGCAATGCCCCTCCGGTCAATCCGCGTCCGTGCATGTTTGGTAGGCTCCCCCTCGCAAGGCCTGCGGCGTTCATTCCGGTCGGCGGGCTTGGGCGGAATCCCCATTACACCCGGGACCACATCAGCACCTCGGCGGAGCTTGTGCAATGTGGGCAAATCACCATCTGCATCCGAGCCTGGCAGGCCGCAATGAAGGTCAAGGGAAATTCTCGTCCGATCACATCCCCGTTAGCAAAGCGCGAATGGCATTGCCGCGGACCGGGGCGAATGGGTATGGAACCATCCTTCCATGCGCTGATTAACTTCCTACATTGACGTTCAGCTATTCGTGCCCGCCCGGTTTTTCGGACCAAACGATGTCGCGCTCCGCCGCTTTTCCTGCCGTTCGGTTGCTTGATCCAGCGGACGAGGATGCCGCGGTTGCGCGCGGCGGTGCTCGGACGCGCCGTTATTGGCTCGACGCCTTCCGCGCGGTGCGCGCGGAGACCGAGCGCCGCGCCGCGCCGCTCGGCGCCGAGGATCAGGTCGTGCAGTCGATGCCGGACGCAAGCCCGATCAAGTGGCATCGCGCCCACGTGACCTGGTTCTTCGAGCATTTTCTGCTGCGTCCGTTTGTGCCCGGATATCGCGTGTTCGACGAGCGCTTCGCCTTTCTGTTCAACTCGTACTACGTGGCGGCGGGCCCGCGGCAGGAGCGGCCGCAGCGCGGCCTTGTAACGCGGCCGGGTGTCGTTGAAACGACCGCCTACCGCGCCCACGTCGACGCGGCCGTGGCCGCGCTGATCGAGACCACGGACGATCTCGAAGCGGTGGCCTCGATCGTCGAGATCGGACTGCATCACGAGCAGCAGCATCAGGAACTGATGCTCACCGACATCCTCCACGCCTTCGCGCAGAACGAGACGCATCCGGCCTACGACGCCGATTGGCAGTGGCCGCGAAGCGAGCGCGCGGCGGCGCCGGCGCCGGTCAACGCGCTCATTGCCGGCATTCATCTGATCGGTCACGATGGCGCGGGGTTCTCGTTTGACAACGAGTGCCCCGCGCATCAGGTGCTGCTGCAGCCGGTGGGCGTCGCGCGCACGCTCATCACCAACGGCACGTGGCTCGAATTCATGGCCGACGGCGGTTATGCGACGCCCAGTCTGTGGCTCTCCGACGGGTGGGCGGCGTGCGAGGCGGAAGGCTGGAACGCACCAGGCTATTGGCGCAAGATCGACGGCGCCTGGTTCTCGATGACGCTCGCGGGGCTGCGTCCGGTCGATCCGGCGCTACCGGCCTGCCACATCAGCTACTATGAAGCCGATGCGTTTGCCCGCTGGTGCGGCAAGGACCTGCCGAGCGAAGCCGAATGGGAGGTCGCCGCCGCAAGCGGCGCGCTTGATGACGCCTTCGGCGTCGTCTGGCAGTGGACGCGCAGCGCCTATTCGCCCTATCCGGGCTATCGCGCCGCGGCCGGAGCGCTTGGCGAATACAACGGCAAGTTCATGGTCAATCAGATGGTGCTTCGCGGCTCCTCGCTGGCGACGCCCGCAGGTCATTCACGCAAGACCTATCGCAATTTCTTTTATCCTTCGGCGCGCTGGCAGTTCAGTGGACTGCGTCTGGCGGAATTCGAACGCTGAGCCGTCCGATGACGAGGGGTTTGCAAACCGCGCTGCGACCGGCGACCTCGACCGAGGCGACCGAAGGGTTCGCCGCCGATGTCGTCGCCGGCCTTGCCGCGAAACCAAAACGGCTGCCGGCCAAATATTTCTATGATTCGGCCGGGTCGGCGTTGTTCGAGCAGATCACCCGCCTGCCGGAATACTACCCGACGCGCTGCGAGCTTGCGCTGCTGCAGCAGTATGCGCCGGCCATGGCTTCGTTCTTCCCGTCGGGCTGCGCGCTGATCGAGTTCGGCAGCGGCTCGAGCCGCAAGGCGCGCATTCTGCTCGGCGCCGCGGCGACGGTCGAGGCCTATGTCCCGATCGACATTTCCGGAGATTTCCTGCAGCAGGATGCAGCGCAGCTGCGGCGCGATTTCCCCCACCTTGCCGTTCATCCGGTCATTGCCGATTTCACGGTGGCGTCCGAGCTGCCGGCGGCGGTGGCGTCGATGCCCCGCGTCGGTTTCTTTCCCGGCTCGACCATCGGCAATTTCGAGCCGCATGAGGCGGCGGGATTTCTCCGCCGCGCCGGGCACCTCTTGGGCGTCGGCGCGGTTCTTCTGGTTGGGGTCGACCTCATCAAGGCGCCGGACATCCTCTATCGCGCCTACAACGACGCCGCCGGCGTGACCGCAAAATTCAACCTGAATCTGCTCGCCCGCATCAATCGCGAGCTCGGTGCCGATTTCGATCTTGCCGCCTTCGAGCACCACGCCTTCTACAACGCCGAGCGCCGGCGCATCGAGATGCACCTCGCCAGCACCAGGCGGCAGAAGGTCAGAGTGTGCGGCGTCACTGGCGAGTTCCGCGCCGGCGAGACGATCCACACCGAGAACAGTTACAAATATTCGGTCGATTCCTTCCAGGCGCTGGCTCACGGCAGCGGCTGGTCGCCGCTCGCGGTCTGGAGCGACGGTCTGTTCAGTGTTCATCTGTTGCGGGTGGCCGACGACAGATGAGAGGCCGCCGAAGCAGCGCGTCCGTAACCATCCGCCGTCTTCCATCGCGCCTCCTCCGAACCGTCGGCACCCCTAGGCGTTATCTTTAATGGCTGGGCGCATGGAGGATGAAATGCCGCTCAAGCGAACCGTCGAAAAGGCCCGCAAGGATCGGCGCGAGGGCAAATCACCGTCGACGCAGGCGGGCGAGTTCGTTCGCGAGGAGATCGACAAGATCCGCCACGGTGAGCATGGCGCGCGCTCCACCAAGCAGGCAATTGCCATCGGGCTTTCCGAGGCGCGGCGGGCCGGAGTCAAGCTGCCGCCGCCTAAGCGCGGCCAGGTCACCGAGCGGACCCGCAAGAGCGCTGAATACGCCTACGAAGCCGGGCAGGGAAAGCGCAAGCCCCGGCGGCGGCCGCGCGTGTCGGGCGCCGTGTCACGGGCGCTCAAGCGCGAGCCGCGCAACACCGTCTCGCACAAAGCGCTCTCGCGTCAGGCTCACACCGCCGCTGCAAGGCGCAGCGCGGCACAGCGCTCCGCCTCCGCCCGCCAGGCTGCACGCACCAAGGGAGCGGTTCGCCGTTCCGCGGCAGGCAAGAAGGCGGCGCGGACCAGGGCGCGGCGCCAAGGCTGAGGAAACAGAAGGCGGACGACGCACGACAAACCACGGACTATACTCCTGCGGTCCTTTGTCTCTGTCCTCCGTCTCTGATCCATGCCGATCTGCGAAGCCGATCCTTGGCGCCTGCAATACTTCGCGCGGGTTGAGACCGCGGCAAACATCCCGACGGAGGACAGCGATGCCTGGCAGTGGTACCCGAGGCATCGCTGGATCTACGACAAGCTCGCGGTGGCGCTCAGCCAAAATCTCGAGGCCGGGCCCCACGGCACGCCGCCGCCGCGCTTCCCGGTGTTCTCCAAGCCGATCGTCAATCTCAAGGGCATGGGCGCCGGCAGCCGCGTGCTGCACTCGCAAGCCGACTACGATGAGCACTACGCGCCCGGCCATTTCTGGATGCCGCTGCTCGACGGCCGCCATCTCTCAACCGATATCGCCGTGGTCGATGGCGAGCCGCGCTGGTGGCGGCACGTCACCGGCGAGGTCGCCGGCGGTGGCACGTTCGATTATTGGACGGTGCAGGCGGCGTCCGAGCCCGTTATCGAAGCGCACTGCGGCGCCTGGGTACGCGCGCGTCTTCCCGGCTATACCGGCATGCTCAACCTCGAGACCATCGGCGGCAGGATCATCGAGGCGCACCTTCGCTTCGCCGACCAATGGCCGGACCTCTACGGGGTCGGCTGGCTCGGGGCATTGGTGCAGCTCTACGAACAGGGCATCTGGAATTTCACCGATGAAGACCGCCGTGACGGCTACAGCGTCGTGCTGTTTGGACCGACCGGGGTGCGCTACCTCCATCCGCCGCCGGCCCTGCTCGAAGAGGTCAAGCAAATGGCCGGTGTGAGCAGCGTGCAGATCACGTTCCACGAAGATCGTGCGCCGGAGCGTCATGCGATGCCGCCGGGCGGCTTCCGGCTTGCCATTGTCAACGGTTTCGATCTCGCCGGCGGGCTCGCCGCGCGCGAACGGCTCAAGGAGCACTTTTTGACAAGACCGGATTGAGCGGCGGCAAAAACCGCGATCTTGGCGGGCGCCGTCCGGTCAACTCCCGGATTTTGCTTCGCCCAATCCGGGCTGCGCACTATAGTCGCGGCCCTTTCCGGATGATCCATGACAGCGAGGAAACAACGCTCATGAAAATTGTTGCATTCGAAGGGCAGGGAGGAACGCGGCTCGGCATTGTGGAAGGCGATCAGGTGATCGACCTCAACGCCGCCGACGGCAACCTGCCTGCCGATCTCGGCGAGATCCTGGCGAAGAACAACGGCGACACCGGGCCGCTTGCCGATATCGCCAAGCGCGCTCCCGCCAGCGCGCGCAGGCCGCTCGCGGATTTGACCTACCGGCTGCCTGTCGGCCGCCCCGGCAAGATTCTTTGCCTCGGACTGAATTACCTCGAGCACGTGAAGGAAGGTCCGCAGCGCGACAACATTCCGAAATTTCCGACCATCTTCATGCGCGGTCTCACCTCGCTGGTGCCGCACGGCCAGCCGATCATGCGCCCGCAGGTCACCGAAACGCTCGACTACGAAGCCGAGATGATCCTGGTGGTCGGCAAGCGCGCCAAGCACTTGACCGCCGCAAATGCGCTCTCCTGCATCGCCGGGTATTCCTGTGGCAACGAGGGATCGGTGCGCGAATTCCAGCGCAAGACGACGCAATGGGACATGGGCAAGAATTTCGACCGCACCGGCGGCTTCGGCCCCTGGCTCGTGACCGCCGACGAACTTCCGCCCGGCGCCAAGGGACTGAAGATCGAAAGCCGGCTCAACGGCAAGGTGATGCAGTCCGACAATACCGACAACATGATGTTCCCGATTGTCGAGATGCTCGTGTACATCACCCAAGGCATGACGCTTGAACCCGGCGATGTCATCTTCACTGGCACGCCCTCCGGCGTTGGGCACGCCCGCCAGCCGCCGGTGTGGATGAAAAACGGCGACGTCTGCGAGATCGAAATTGCCGGCATCGGTGTGCTGCGCAACCCGATCGCGGACGAAAAGGCGGGATGAGTACACGATGCTTCGCGGCAGAGCTGCGCATGGCGGGCGCTCGCGGCAGGTTCTCCGCCGCCTGGCGCTCGTCCTCGCATTGGCGGTCGTGGCCGCGCCGGCGCGCGCACAGGAGCCGGTGCGCATCGGCATGGGGTTCGGCCTCGCCTTTCTGCCGATCTTTCTGTGCGAGGATTTGAAGCTGATCGAGAAGCACGGCAAGGACGCGCATCTCAACCTCAAAGCCACCTACCAGCGCTTTCTCGGCGCCGGCCCGCTGCAAGACGCGTTGGCTTCGGGCGCCATCGACGTCGCGCCGTTCGGCGTCGCCCCGCTGCTTGCGGCGTGGGAGAAGGGCAAGGGCAGCCCGCGTCAGATCCTCGCCGTGGCGGGCCTGAGCACGCTGCCGCTCACGCTTCTGACCAATCGCGCGGGGGTGCGCACGCTTGCCGATTTCCGGCCGACCGACCGCATCGCGGTGCCGACGGCGTCCTCGCCGCAAGCGTATCTGTTGCGGATGCAGTCGGAGAAGACCTTCGGCCAGTTCGACCGGCTGCACGGCCAGATCGTGACCCTCGCGCATCCGGACGCGGTGGCCGCTCTCGTTGCCGCCGCCGGGCCCACGACGGGCTATTTCGCCTCCGCACCGTATACGCAGGTCGCGCTCGAAGACGGCCGCATCCACAAGGTGCTCACATCGGCCGATATATTGGGTGGCAAGGCTTCCTTTCTTGTCCTCGGCGCCACGCGAAGATACGTGACCGCGCAGCCGAAGGCGGCCGAGGCGATCGCCAAGGCCATGGACGAAGCGGCGGGCATCATCCACGACGATCCGCGCCGCGCCGCGCAGATCTATCTCACGCATGAGCCGTCGCGGACGCTTGATGCCGCCGCCGTCGAATCGATCCTGAAGGAGATCAAGGACGAGTTCGGCAGTGCCGTTCACGGCGTCGAGGCGTTTGCCGCCTTCATGGGCCGGCACGGCGACCTCAAATCGCCGCCGCAGAGCTGGAAGGACATCGTCGCGCCGGCGCTCGTCAGCTCGCCGAGCACATAGCGCCCCCCCCGGGGCATCCGGCTCGCCGCGGCCGCGTTGAGCGCGACGCGAATTGAAACCGCGAATCTCTCACGCCCGCAATTGAGAAGGGGACGCCATGGCCGACCGGACGCTCAACGTCATGTGCATTTGCGGCAGCCTGCGGCGGGGTTCCTACAACCGGATGGTCATGAACGCGCTGCCGGGGCTGGCGCCGGCCGGCATGAACATTACGGAAGCGCCGCCGTTTTCCGAGTTTCCGCTCTACAATGCCGACGTCCAGGAAGCGAGCGGATTTCCGCCGCCGGTGCAGAGGCTCGCCGACGCGGTGCGTGCGGCCGACGGAGTGATTTTCAACTCGCCGGAATACAATTTTTCCATTCCGGGCGGCCTCAAGAACGCGATCGACTGGGTATCGCGGGTGCCCAACCAGCCCTTCGCCGGCAAGCCGGTCGCCCTCCAATCGGCCGCAAACGGCATGCTCGGAGGCGGCCGCATGCAGTACGATCTGCGCCGGGCGATGATCTTTCTCGACGCGATGACCCTCAACAAGCCGGAAATCTTCATCGGCAATTGCTCGACACGGATCGACGCCAAGACCGGCGAAATCACCGACCAGCAGACGGTCGGTTTCATCCGCCAGCAGCTCGCCGCCTTCGCCAAATTCATCGTGCAGCACGGTCCCAGGTCCTGAACCGGCATTCCGCCGACAGGCGCGCCCTGGTATATTTGCGGAAATTCCTGCTGTCGGTTCCACGGAGGATGCCATGTCGGTCGCGGCCGCAAAGCCCCCGAGCTCGGGCGAACCCGATCGGAAGCATAACCTCGCGAAGATGCGCGAGGCCTACTACGAGCGCGTCGCCCGCCACGACATGGCGCCGCTGTGGAAGGTGATGAGCACGATCATCACCGACGAGCCGGTGACGCGCTGCGCGCCCGTGATCTGGCACTACCACGACGTGAAATCGCTGGTCATGGAATCCGGCAGCTTGATCACGGCCGAGGAGGCCAAGCGCCGCGTGTTGATCCTGGAAAATCCCGGTCTGCGCGGCGAATCGCGCGCCACCAACACCCTGTTCGCCGGTATCCAGATGATCCTGCCGGGCGAGATCGCCCCGGCCCATCGCCACGTCTCCTCGGCGATCCGTTTCGTGCTCGACGGGGAAGGCGCCTACACCGCCGTGGAGGGCGAGAAGGCCGTGATGTCGCCCGGCGACTTCGTCATCACCGCCAATTGGGCGGCGCACGATCACGGCAACCCCTCCGACAAGCCGATGTTGTGGCTCGACGTGCTCGATTACCCGGCGGTCAACTTCTATGAAGCCTGCTTCGCGGAGGATTTCGAGGAGCAGAAGCAGGAGACCAAACGGCAGGACGGCGACTCGCTCGCTTTCTACGGTTCCGGCGTGCTGCCCGACGGCACGGCGGCGACCAACCGCAGCCCGGTCATCAACTACACCTATGCGCGCACGCGTCCGATCATCGAGCGCATGCTGCTCGCCGGCAACATCGACCCGCGCCACGGCGCGCGGGTGCGCTACGCCAATCCCATCACCGGCGGTCCGGTGCTGCCGACGATGGGCGCTGCGCTCGCCATGCTGCCGAAAGGGTTTCACGGCGAGCCCTGCCGCTCGACCGATGGCACGATCTTCGTCTGCGCCGAAGGCGCCGGCTCGACGCAAGTCGACGGTCAGGTGCTGCAATGGGGGCCGAACGACGTCTTCGTGGTGCCGCCCTGGAAGCGCTATGCGCATATGGCGGCAAAGCAATCGGTGCTGTTCTCGATCTCCGACCGGCCGGCGCAGGAAGCGCTCGGCATCTGGCGCGAAGGCACGTAGCCTCGCCGGCGACGTCCGAGCGCCTTGCGCGGTTTCGGCGCCGATGTAACATGAAGGTGCGCAACCGGAGGGGGAACGCACATGGGAACAAGTGCACTATCGAAAATGGCCGTGTTGGCAGCCGTGGCCGGCGTTGCCTTGAGCTTTTCCGGCGCCGCGTGGGCGGCGAGGATGATGAAGCCGGCACCTGGCTCTTGCGTCGCCGACAAGAGGGTCATCGTCGCCAGCGGCATGGTCTGCTCCCATCACTGTAACCCGACCACGCAGTGGTGCGAGCAGGGGTGGTGCCTGAACGGGGTATGGACGCCGATCGTCAGCTGCTACGAGCCGGTCTGCTCGGTGAAGTGCGGCGCCCACTAGACCTGAACCACAGCACCACCGGTTGAAGGTGCTTCGGGGCTGGGCTTGCCGTAGACCGCGGGAGCGCGTAACCGCCCCCGCAGCGAACAAGCTCGCCTCACTATGGATGCACCGGCAGCAAAATCGAAGCTGATCAAGGGCGCGACCGGCGACTGGGAAGTGGTCATCGGCATGGAGGTCCATGCCCAGGTGACCTCGCGGGCGAAATTGTTCTCCGGCGCCTCGACCGAGTTTGGCGGCGAGCCGAACGCGCACGTTTCCCTGGTCGATGCGGCCATGCCCGGCATGCTGCCGGTGATCAACGCGGAATGCGTGCGCCAGGCGGTGCGCACCGGCCTCGGGCTCAAGGCGCTGATCAACGGCCGGTCGGTTTTCGACCGCAAGAACTATTTCTATCCCGACCTGCCGCAGGGTTATCAGATCAGCCAGTACAAATCGCCGATCGTCGGCGAGGGCGAGGTCCTCGTCGACATGCCGGACGGGCATTCGGTGCGCGTCGGGATCGAGCGGCTGCATCTCGAGCAGGATGCCGGCAAATCGCTGCACGATCAGCACGCCACGATGTCCCTGGTCGACCTCAATCGTTCCGGCGTGGCGCTGATGGAGATCGTGACCAAACCGGATCTGCGCTCCGCCGAGGAGGCAAAGGCCTTTGTCGGCAAGCTGCGCACCATCCTGCGCTACCTCGGCACCTGCGACGGCGACATGGAGAAGGGTCATTTGCGCGCCGACGTGAACGTATCGGTGCGCCGGCCAGGCGCCGCGCTGGGCACGCGCTGCGAAATCAAGAACCTCAATTCGATCCGCTTCATCGGCCAGGCGATCGAGCACGAGGCGTGGCGGCAGATCGGAATCGTCGAGGACGGCGGCGCTGTCGAGCAGGAGACGCGGCTGTTCGATCCGGACAAGGGCGAAACCCGGTCGATGCGCGACAAAGAGGAGGCGCACGACTACCGCTACTTTCCCGATCCGGACCTGCTGCCGCTCGAGCTTGCCCCGTCCCTGGTGGCGGACCTGAAGGCGCATCTGCCCGAACTGCCGGACGACAAGAAGGAACGCTTCATGCGCGAGCACGGACTTTCCGTCTACGACGCCGGCGTGCTTGTCGCCGAGCGCGAGACCGCGGAATATTTCGAGGCGGTCCTTGCAGACGCGGGCCGCGGGCAGCCTCGCGATCCCAAGCTCGCCGCCAATTGGGTGATCAACGAACTCGCCGGGCGGCTCAACCGCGAGGGCCGGAACATCGCCACCGCGCCAGTCTCACCGGCGCAACTCGGCGTCATCCTCGATCTCGTCGTCGACAACACGGTCTCCGGCAAGATCGCCAAGGACGTTTTCGAGATCGTCTGGACCGAGGGCGGCGATCCGCGCGCCATCGTCGAAGCGCGCGGCCTGCGGCAGGTGACCGATCTGTCCGCGATCGAGAAGCTCGTCGACGAGATCATCGCCAAAAATCCCGACAAGGTGGAACAGGTGAAGGCGAAGCCGAACGTGCTCGGCTGGTTTGTCGGGCAGGTCATGAAGGCATCGGGCGGCAAAGCCAACCCGCAAGCGGTCAACGCGCTCGTCAAGAAGCGGATCGGAATTTGACGGCGCAAGCTTCGCTGATGCCGGTGCTGGCGTCGCGAACATGGTCCGACTGCGCTCCTCGCGATCGGTCGCGCGGGCGAAAATCTCGCCGGCGTGACGCCGCGCCACGTCCGCGCGCCTCCCCGAACGCCGCGCCGCGCGAATCGATTGAGGCTCGATTTGCGCGTTTTGCGCCTCGCGCGAGCCGTCAACAGGCCCGCGGAAGGCGTCCGCCGCAAAATTTTTTTAGCGTGGTGAATTTCGCTACGGCGGCGCCGTCGCGCCCGAAAACGCGCGCGCGGGTGCGCAGCGATGCGCGCGTTCTCGACGCGGCATCGCAACATGATACGTCGAAGAAATGCGCATTCCATGGGCACTTCTGCGCGGTCGCTGATTTTTGCTGTGCAGCCGCGTCGGCGCAGAAGTCTTTCGCAGCGCCGTTCTGCCGACGATCGCGACGCGCAACGGGCGGCGAGCGGGGCGCGGCACTTACACACAAAATTAAGTGGAGTCACTGTTATTTTTTTTTCGCTGTAGTAATCGGATGGTAGTGCAGATCGATTCGCGACTGCACTGTAGCGATGTCGCCATCCACTCAAGCTAGGAGGGCAGCAATGGCGAAGAAGAGAAAGACGAAGGCAGCGGCGAAGAAGACGGCGCGGAAAACCACGAAGCGCAAGAAGAAGAAGTAGTCGACGCCGTTATCGGTCTTCGGCACCCGCTGGTGTCGAGGATCGCGTCACACGGGCCGGCCGCTGTCGAGGACTGATCAAAGATCGTCCGAGACGCGCCGGCTCAGGTGGACGACGGAGGGCGTCGGCGAGACGGAGGCTTGCGCCATCGCTCGCGCAGCGCGCGGTGGTTAAGAAGAGGAGTAGATCATCCGGCTCGCCCGTGGTTAAGAGCCGGCCGTTTCGATCCCTCGGGCATCTTGCCGACGCACTCGGTGTGTCAGCCGTTTCCTCTCTGCAGAACTTGACGGCGCCGCGCCAACGCTCGGCGCCTTCTTTTTTGTTCGCGCCGAACGAGCGGGAAACCTCGACGGCTGTTCCCACTCGATGGTGCGGCCCTTCCGGCGCAAGGCGTGCGAACACGGCGGAAGCCCATGGCAGCGCCAACTCCTCCCGCATCGCAGCCGGCGTTTGCAACGCGGCGGCTCCTCCTTACGCCGCGAACGAGCGCCGACAACGAGAGCTGCCTCGAGATGGACATCGATCCGGAGGTCGTTCGCTTCATCGCGGTGCTGTGGACCGACGCAGCGGAGCACAAGGCATTCATCGCGGCACGCACGCGCGGCCCGTATCCTCACGGCCAGGGTTATTGGACGGTGCGGCAAAGATCCGAGCCGGCACGTTTCCTCGGCTGGATTCTCCTGACGCCGCTCGACGCGGTGGGGCCGGACATCGAGATCGGCTGGCGGTTTCGCCGCGACGCGTGGGGCGCCGGTTTTGCGACCGAGGCAGCCCGCGCCATCCTCGACCATGCCTTCGGCGCCCTCGGGCTCGCCGAGGTGATCGCGGACATCCATCCCGAGAATGCGAGATCGGTCCGGGTTGCTGAAAACATCGGGCTCGTTCTTCGCAGCCGCCGCTTTCATCATGGCGAGCCGCATTTGCGCTACGCGATGACCGTGGCCGAGTATCGCGCCGTCGGCGGTCAGGCGTAAGTCAAAACTCCATGTCCAGCTCTTCGAGCTCGTCGGGCTCGAGCTTGGCGGCGGCACTCCATTCCTGCATGGGTGCAAGCGCCATGATGGTGCGGCAGTACCGCGCCGAGAGCGGATCGAGGCCGATATCGTAGGTGAGAAAGCGCGTGCATACCGGCGCATACATGGCGTCGGCGGCGCACGGGTCTCTTCCAAACAGATAGGGTCCCTCGTAGCGGCCGAGACACTCGCGCCAGATCGCGGTGATACGCTCGATATCGCCGCGCGCGCCGGCCCAGGCCTTGAACCCGGGATAGTGCCCTTTAAGGTTCATGGGCAGGGCCGAGCGCAGGTTGGTGAAGCCGGAGTGCATCTCGCCGCAGATCGAACGGCAGTGGGCGCGCTGACCGCGGTCGGTGGGAAAGAGGTCGGCTTTGGGTTTGATCTCGTGCAGATACTCGGCGATTGCCAGCGTATCCCAGATCTTCAGCCCGTTGTCGGTCAGGCAGGGCACGAGGAATGACGGCGAAAGGAGAAGCAATTCCGCGCGCGTGGAAGGATCGTCGGAGGCAACTTGCTCCTCGGCAAAATCGAGACCCGCCATTTTGCACAGCAACCAGCCTCGCAGCGACCACGACCCGTAGTTCTTGCTGGCGATGGCGAGTGTGGCTTTCGGCATGCCGCAGGTCCCCTAACGAACTGACGCCTTCGCAATGGCTTACAACACGGCCCTGGCAAAGCGCATGAGCGCGGCAAGGCGAAAAGGTCCGCCCAGCACGCCTCTTGTCTCGCTGCGCTGCACATGCAAGATATTCGCCAATCTCCGTGTCTGAATAATTTTTGTCTGAATAATTTTGTCGCAGTGCAACAAAAAATGCACTAGCCTGAGACTGGGATCGGGGGTGTTGCCGTGCCGGGCGGCTCGCCATCTTGCGGGCTTAGGGGATGTTGTATCTCGCCTATCAGACGCAATCCGACATCATGGTGCCGGTGCGCGCTTGGGCGGCCATGGCGGTCGCCGCCGGCGGCTCGTCGTTGCTCGCCGAGAATTCGGCCACACGCAATCTGACCGCCGCGTATGAGTTGATCGCGCGCGCCGGCCTCAGCCACACCCGCCCGGCCTTCGGCATCGGCTCGGTCACCGTCGGCAACCGCGAGGTGGAAGTCAGCGAGGAGGCGGCCGCAGCGACGCCGTTCGGTACGCTCCTCCATTTCAAGAAGCACGCCGGCACGGCGCAGCCGCGGGTGCTCATGGTGGCGCCGCTGTCGGGCCATTTCGCCACGCTGTTGCGCGCGACCGTTCGCACGATGCTGCCGGAGCACGACGTCTTCATCACCGACTGGCACAACGCTCGCGACGTGCCGCTGACGGCGGGCCGTTTTGGCGTCGACGAATATGTCGATCATCTGATCAAGTTCATCGAAGTCATGGGACCCGGCGCCCACGTGCTTGCGGTCTGCCAGCCCTGCGTCGCCGCGCTTGCGGCCGCGGCGGCGATGGCGGAGGCGGGCAACCCGGCGCAGCCACGCAGCCTCACGCTGATGGCCGGACCGATCGATACCCGCGTCAACTCGACCCGGGTCAACGAGCTTGCCAAGACGCGCTCGATCGAGTGGTTCGAGCGAAACCTGATCGCGTCGGTGCCGCTGCGCCATCCGGGCGCTTTTCGCCGGGTCTATCCGGGCTTCGTGCAGCTCGCCGCCTTCATGAGCATGAACATCGACCGGCACGTGAAGGCGCATCGCGAACTGTACGAAAACCTGGCCAATGGCGAGGCTGAAAAGGCGGCGATCACCAAGGCCTTCTATGACGAATACTTTGCCGTACTCGACCTCACCGCAGAGTTCTATCTCGAGACCGTGCGGCTCATTTTCCAGGAGCATGCGCTTCCGCGCGGTCGGCTCGACTATCGCGGCCGGCGCGTCGATCCGGCTGCGATCCGGCGCACCATGCTGTTCACCGTCGAGGGCGAGCGCGACGACATTTGCGCCGTCGGCCAGACCGTCGCCGCGCATGACCTCTGCGGCAATCTGCGTCCCTATCTCAAACGCCACCACATGCAGGCAGGCGTCGGCCATTACGGCGTGTTTTCCGGCAAGCGCTGGGAGAACCAGATCTATCCGCTACTGAAGAACGTTATTATGTCGAGCGACTGATCTCGAAGCGTTCGTAGTTCGAAGCGCCGTCGCAAGCCCGTCGTTGCCCGCACGTGCCGTGCAGCCGCGGTTGAGCGCACGCGGGCCTGAGGGGACACCCAGGCCAGGCTTCAGCGCATCGCCGCCGCGATGTTGCCGCCGTCGACGGTGGTGACGTCCGCGGTCGTCTTGAGCGCCAGCGCGTGGTGCAAGAAGGCCTGGGCGACATCGTCGGCCGTCACTTCACGTCCGAGCAGGTTGCCACTCATATAATCCTTCTCGCTCAGCCCGCGCGCTTTGGCGCGCGAGGCGATCATGCCAGGCGTCAGCAGGCCTGAGCGGATGCGGTCGGCGTTGACGGCGTTGGCGCGGATGCCTTCGGCCCCGTAATCGAGCGCGTATTGGCGCATCAGCGCCAGCGCCGCCGCCTTCGGTATGCCGTATGGCCCGAAATTCGGGCCGGGATTCACCGCCTGCTTGGACACATTAAAGAGCAGGCATCCGCCGGTCCCTTGCGCCTGCATGATCCTGACCGCTGCCTGCGCCACGCGCTGGTGGCCGTAGAAATTGAGTTCGAAGCTCTTGCGCAAGATGTCTTCGTCGACTTCGCCGATGCGGCCCTGCCAGGCGGCGCCGGCGTTCGACACCGCGATATCGACGCCGCCGAAGGCGGCGGCGATTTGATCGAAAGCCGCCTGCACGGAAGTTGCATCGGTCACGTCGCAGCGCACCGGCAGCGCCGTGGTGCCGACGCCACGCGCGTTTTCGGTCGCCGCCGAGAGATCGACATCGAGTAGGGCGACTTCGGCACCCGCGGCAGCAAAGGCTTTCGCCGTTGCCGCGCCGATCGCGCCGGCCGCTCCGGTTATGGCGGCGACCTGACCGGCGAGCGGCGGCTCCTTCCGCGCGCCGAGCTTTGCCTGTTCCAGCGGCCAGTACTCGCAGTCGAACATTTCCGCTTCGGAGATCGACTCGAACCGGCCGATGGCTTCGGCGTCGACCACGCCTTCGACCCATGCTTCGGCGATGTCGGCTGCGCTTGCGGCATCGCGCTTCGAACGGCCGAGGCCGAACAGGCCGAGGCCGGCCACCAGCACCACGCGCGGCAGCGGATCGAGCGCGCGCTTGGTACCGCCGACGCGCTTGTTGTGGCGTTCGAAATAGCGGTGATAGCGCCCGGCAAAGTTCGCCGCCGCTTCCGCGGCGGCGCGCGCAAAGGCTTCGAGCTTGCCGGGCTGAGGCGCGGGCAGGAGAAGCGGCCAGTTCTTCGTGCGGATGGTGTGGTCGGGCGTTATCACGCCGCTTTCACTCAGCCGGGCCAAATCATTGTTCTGCAAAAAGTTCAACACGGCGTCGCCACCGCGAAAATCGAGCACGAGCCGCCGCCAGGCGCCTTCGATTTTCTCATCCTTCGCACTGCACGCACCGCGCACGATCGGCGCTACCGCGGTGAGGGCGGCAACGTGCGCGGCCTTTGGCACGACGCCCGTGACGCTCTTGCGACGCCGCGCGATAAAGTCTTCGGCGGCCGACACCATCTCGATCATGCGCTCGTAGGCCTCGCGCGCGCTGTCGCCGAACGTGACAATGCCGTGCTTGCCGAGAATGAGGCCGTCGCTCGGTTTCGCGCGTTCGAAAACCTCGATGGCCTTCTTGGCGAGGCCAAAGCCCGGCATGAGGTAGGGCACGAATGCAAGCTGGCCGGCAAAGACCTCGTTGCATCGCTCTTCGCCGTTCGGCTGGTCGATGATGCTGAGTACCGCCGTCGCATGGGTGTGATCGACGAATTGGTGCGGCAGGAACGCGTGCAGCATGATCTCGACCGAGGGATTGGGCGCGGCCGGCTCGACCATATTGGCGCGCTCGACGGCAACCAGATCCTCGTCCGGGATCGCGTCGAGCGCACGCAGCCTTCGCAGCGGCGCAAGCCGCACGGCCGGGAGACCTGCGGGTTCGATGGTCGCCATATCCCCGCCGGAGGCCTTTATGTGCAAAACCTCCGCTTCCTCGCCGAAGAGATCGCGCAGGCGGGTCTTGAGCGACGTGTTGCCGCCCCCGTGCAGCACCAGCTTGGGATCGCGGCCGAGCAGCCGGGTCGTATAGACACGCAACGCCAGGTCGCGGTCGATGCCGGATTTTGCGCCGTCCTCGACGAAGAGGGCGGCCTCGCGATCAACCCAGCCGCTTTTCATCGCGCGCTCCGCGCCGCCTCAGGGCGGGTTCCCGCCGCGAGGGTCGGCGCCGCCATCAACCACCGGCGATCCGGCGCGACCACCATCCGGTCCGCCGCGGGCGGGCGGCGTCGTCGCTCTCGGCCGGTTCGGCCGCGACCGGCTGCTCCGGAGAGGGGGACGGCGTTGCCGGCTCTTCAGGTGTCACGACACCGCTGCCGGCGCCAGGGGCCGGCTCGCGCACGGTCGAACGCCGGCGCGGCGGCTCCTGTTCTTGGAGCGGCGGCGACGAGGGGGCCGCTGGCCCTTCCGCATCCATCGGTTCAGCAACCGCTTGCGGAGCGGTCACTGCCGGCTCGGCATTGAAGTCCGCGAAGTCCCCAACAACCCCTTCGGGTTCAGCGTCCGACACAGTAGGCGGAGGTGATTCTCCCATAGGCGAAAAATGCTGCTCCCGCCCGTGCGGATGCTGATCGTTGGGCGCTGCCGGCTCGCCCTCGCGCTCGAGTCGGTTGCGGCGCCCGCCGCGGCGGCCGCGGCGTCGTCGCCGCCGCTCGCCGTCGCGCTGGAGCTCGCCGCGTTGCTCTGCGGCCAATTCGCCTGGTTGCTCGACGAGTTCGCCGTCCTCGGCCGGCTCGGCCTCGGCTTCGGCAGGGGCGGCGTGAAAGTCCTCGGCCGCGCCTTCCTGGCCTTGAGGCTGCGCATGTAGTGGGGCTTCTCCGCCGTTGCGACCGCGCCGGCGGCGGCGGCGCCGGCGGCGGCCCCCGGCTTCGCCGTGCTCGGCTTCGTCGTCCGCCGCAACCGCTTCGGCGTCATCGCTTTCCAGCGCGCCGGCTTCTTCCAGGTCGTCTTCCTCCTCGAGCGGCGCAGCGGCTTGCGCCTCGGTCAGCTCGGCGCGCGCCCGCGCCGCCTCGAGCGTATGGACCTGCTCGCCGCGATCGATGACGAAGGCCTGCGGCGCCGTCACCGTCTCATCGGCGGCAATGGTGACGGTGATGGCAAACCGCTCTTCCAGCGAGCGCAGATGCGCCCGCTTCTGATTGAGGACATAGAGGGCCACGTCCGGGCGCGTGCGCGCGATGAGATTGTGCGTGGCGCCCTTCATGAGCTGCTCTTCGAGCGCGCGCAGCACCTGCAGAGCCAGCGAAGACACCGAGCGCACATGGCCGCTGCCGCCGCAGTAAGGGCACTTCTCCGTCGAGCTTTCGAGCACGCTGGTGCGGATGCGCTGGCGCGACATCTCCAACAGGCCGAAATGCGAGATGCGGCCGACCTGGATGCGGGCGCGATCCTGCTTGAGGCATTCCTTCAGCCGCCGTTCGACCGCGCGATTGTTACGCTTCTCATCCATGTCGATGAAGTCGATGACGATCAGGCCGGCGAGGTCGCGGAGCCGGAGCTGGCGCGCGATCTCGTCGGCCGCTTCGAGGTTGGTCTTGAGTGCAGTGTCCTCGATATGATGCTCGCGCGTCGCACGGCCGGAATTGACGTCGATCGCGACCAGCGCCTCGGCCTGATTGAGCACGACGTAGCCGCCCGAGCGAAGTTGCACGACCGGCGAGAACATGCCGTCGAGCTGGCTTTCGACGCCGTAGCGCGACAAGAGCGGCTGCGTGTCGGCGTAGAGCTTCACGTTCTTCGCATGGCTCGGCATGAGCATGCGCATGAAGTCCTTCGCCTCCTGGCAGGCGTCCGAACCGGCGACGACAACCTCGTCGATGTCCTTGCCGTAGAGGTCGCGGATCGAGCGCTTGACCAGCGATCCCTCCTCGTAGACGAGCTTGGGCGCCGTGGATTTAAGTGTCAGATCGCGCACGGTCTCCCACAGCCGCAGCAGGTATTCGAAATCGCGTTTGATCTCGGTCTTGGTGCGGGCGGCGCCGGCGGTGCGCAGGATCACGCCCATGCCTTCGGGAACTTCGAGCTCCTGCGCGATCTCCTTGAGCCGCGAGCGATCTTCCGCGCTCGTGATCTTGCGGCTGATACCGCCGCCGCGCGCGGTGTTGGGCATCAGCACCGAATAGCGTCCGGCGAGCGACAGATAAGTGGTCAGCGCCGCGCCCTTGGTGCCGCGCTCTTCCTTGACCACCTGCACCAGCATCACCTGCCGGCGCTTGATCACTTCCTGGATCTTGTATTGGCGGCGGTAGCGCGGCGCCCGGTCGGGCACCTCCTCGAGCGCGTCAGCGCCGCCGACCGATTCGACGATCTCTTCGGCCGCCTCATCCTCGTCGCCGTCTTCCCCGCCATTGTCGCTCTCGACGGATTCGCGCGCTCCGTTGCCTTCGTTGCCGGCTGCGGCTGCGGTTTCGTCGGTCTCCACGGCGCCATCGGATTCGCTTGCCTCGAAAAGCGCGGTCGCGATCTCCGCCGTCTGCACTGCTGATGCCTCGACCGGTTGCACCGCGCGTGGCGAAGCTTCGTCGGCAAGAGGCTCCGGCGGCTCCCCGGCTTGCGGCTCTCCGGCAGCGTCCTCCATGATCTCGGCCGCAGCGTCGGCTCCCGGCCCCGTTGCGGAGCCCTCGTCGCCGGCGGGTATCGCCGCCGTCTCGTCCGCTGCGATCGCGTCGTCGGCCGGGACTTCGGCCAATTCGCTGCGCACGACCTCGTCGTCGCGACTTGCCGCGGAACGCCTGCGGCCGCCGCGATGGTGCCGGCGGGAGCGCCGGTCGGCCTCGTCTTCGGCGTCGCGCTGGGCGCGCTCCTCTTCGTCGATCAGCGCCTGCCGGTCGGCGATCGGGATCTGGTAATAGTCGGGGTGGATTTCGCTGAAGGCGAGAAACCCGTGGCGATTGCCGCCATAATCGACAAAGGCGGCTTGCAGCGACGGCTCGACGCGCGTCACCTTCGCCAGATAGATGTTGCCCCTCAGTTGTTTGCGGTGCGCGGATTCAAAGTCGAATTCCTCGACGCGGTTACCGCGCAGGACGACCACCCGGGTTTCCTCCGGATGGGTCGCGTCGATGAGCATTTTGTTGGCCATTGGCAATTCTCATGAGGGCCGGCTTGGCGCCGCTCGCCCCGCGCCGCAGATGGCGACGGAGGACGGCGAGCCGCCCAATTGTCGGTGAGGGAAACGGATCGAGAACTCCGAGCGCGGCAACCGAGACCTATCCGCGAGCGGGCGAGCGCCGCATGGGCGCTTCCGCATCGCTTCGATCGAAACTCGACTTCCGCCTCGAACATGAACTCCAACCGTGGTGGGACGGCTCGGCGCCGCCGCGGGGGATCACGCGGTTGCTTCTGCTGTCGGCTCGCTCCGGAAGCGCGTATCGCTGCCGGCGGCGCGCCAGATTCCGGCTGCCTCCTCCTTGAGGGATCGGCTTTGCCGCGCGCGCCGCATCCCTCGGCGCGTCATCATGAGCGCCGGAACGGTCGCAGGCGGCGTCCACCACCCCTTATGGCTTCGGGAGCATTGCGGCGAATGCGCCGGATGCCCTGACGGGGACAGAACCGGAACCTGTCAGCACATCCTTCTTAAGGCCGGCGGCGGGGAATTGGCAAGTCGCTCCGCGGATTTGCCCAGGGATTTGCGCCGATTGGTCACTGCGCGAGCAACGGGACGAATCTCCCCAGCCCCATATCTAGTCATTTAAGTTTCGGTTAACCACGCCCGCCTAATGGAGTATGAGGAACGCGATGGGCGGGGAGAACCGATGGCTTCGCGGGCGCTGAGCTGCGTGCTTCTTGGTGTCTTCCTCGCTTCGGCCGCTTCCGCTGAGGACCGGCCAAGCCCGCCGCCGTTCCCCGATTCGCTTCCAATTGCGACTGACGCGCGCCTCGGCGGCGACGAGACGCAGATGCGTTTTGTCATGGATCTCAGCCGCAAGATCGACCTGCACGCCTTCACGCTTGCCGATCCCTACCGGGTCGTCCTCGACATCCCGCAAGTGGTGTTCCGGCTGCCGCCGAAGACCGGCGAGGGCGGGCGCGGCCTGATTACCGCCTTTCGCTTCGGCCTGGTGATGCAGGGCGGCTCGCGGATGGTCTTCGACCTCGCCAAGCCGGTGCGCATCGACAAGGCCTTCGTCGTCGATGCCGCAGACGGTGCGCCCGCTCGCCTGGTGCTCGATCTTGCCGCGACCGATCGCGAGAACTTCTTGCGCCGGATCGCCCTCGACAACCGGGTCGCTCGCAGCGAGGCGCCGCCGGCGAGCCTGCCGGAAAAGAGCGGCGGCGATCCGCGCCCGCTCGTCGTCCTCGATCCCGGCCATGGCGGCATCGACAACGGCACCAAGGCCGCAAGCGGCGAACTGGAGAAGGACATCGTCCTCGATTTCACTCAGCGCCTGCGCGAACGCATCGACAAAACCAGCAAATACCGTGTGCTCATGACGCGGACCGACGACACCTTTGTGCCGCTCGGCGAACGCGTGCGCATGGCGCGGAACGCCGGCGCGGCGCTGTTCGTTTCCATCCATGCCGACGCGCTGCCGCGCGGGGAGGGGGATGCGCAAGGCGCGAGCGTCTATACGGTCTCCGAAACCGCCTCGGATTCGGAAGCGGCGCGGCTTGCAGAGAAGGAGAACCGGGCCGACGTCATCGCCGGCGTCGATCTCAAGGCCGAGCCGGACGACGTCGCCGATATCCTGATCGATCTCGCGCAGCGCGAGACCAAGAGCTATTCGATGCAATTCGCCCACCGGCTGGTCGGCGAACTGAGGGCGGTGACGCGCGTCCACAAGACGCCGCTGAAGTCGGCGGGCTTGCGGGTCTTGCGGGCGCCGGACGTGCCTTCGGTTCTGGTCGAACTCGGCTACGTGTCCAACCGCGAGGACCTGCACTCGCTCCTTTCCGGAAATTGGCGCAACCGGACAGCGGATTCGGTCGCGCAGGCGATCGATGGCTATTTTGCGACCCGCATGGCCGGCGCCCGCACCGGTACAAAGTAAGAGGCCCCGAATGCTCCAGCGGCCTCAGTTTGAACAAGAAGCAGAGCGACCACACACGCTGTATAAGTGGGGCTTGGGCGGGCTCGGTCCGGTTCCGGCAGATTGGGTGTTCGCCGCGTCACCGAGCCCGGGCCGATCCGGCGCATGCGCCGGTTCGGATGGGGCGAGACGTTCGCAATGAAAATCCTGTTGCGGTTTCTCGGCTTTCTGTTCGCGGCGGGCACGATCCTGTTCATTGTCGGCGTGACCGCCGTCGCCGGCATGTTGTGGCATTTCTCCAAGGATTTACCGGACTATTCGCAGCTAAAGGATTATGAGCCGCCGGTGATGACCCGCGTGCACGCGGCCGACGGTTCCCTGCTCGCGGAATATGCCAACGAACGCCGCCTCTATCTCCCGATCCAGGCAGTCCCCAAGCTCGTCATCAACGCGTTCCTCGCGGCCGAGGACAAGAACTTCTACGAGCACGGCGGGCTCGACTTCTACGGCATTGCCCGCGCGACCATGCTCTACGTCCAGAACTACGGCGGTAGCCGCCGTCCGCAAGGCGCCTCGACGATCACCCAGCAGGTCGCGAAGAACTTCCTATTGACCAACGAACTGTCGGTCGCGCGCAAGGTCAAGGAGGCGCTGCTCGCGCTGCGCATCGAGCGCACCTATTCGAAGGACAAGATCCTCGAACTCTATCTCAACCAGATCTATCTCGGGCTCGGCGCCTACGGGGTCGCCGCGGCCTCGCTTCTGTACTACGACAAATCCGTTCACGAGCTTTCGATCGCCGAAGCGGCTTATCTCGCCGCCCTGCCCAAGGGTCCGAACAACTACAATCCGTTCCGGCGCCGCGACGAGGCCATCGCGCGGCGCAATTACGTCATCGATCGAATGGTCGAGGACGGCTACGTTGCCGCCGACGCCGGCGACAAGGCGAAGAAGGAGCCGCTCAACATCGCGGTGCGGCCGGCCGGCGCCCACACCTTCGAGGCCGAATACTTCGCCGAGGAGGTGCGCCGCTACATCTCCGAGAAGTACGGCGACAAGAAGCTCTACGAAGGCGGGCTGTCGGTGCGCACCACGCTGGACACCAAGCTGCAGGTGCTGGCGCGCAAGATCATGATCAACGGGCTCGTCAATTTCGACGAGGCGCTGGGCTGGCGCGGCCCGGTCACCAAGATCGACACCGGCGCCGATTGGGGGGTCAAGCTCGCCGACGTGAAGTCGCTGTCGGACATCGAGCCTTGGCACCTAGCGGTGGTGCTTGAGGTGAACGATCAGTCGGCGCGCATCGGCCTGCAGCCGGCGCGCGATCCCGGTGGCGCCGTGGTCAAAGACCGCGAAGTCGGCATCGTGCCGCTCGACGGCGTCAAATGGGCGAAGCCGGCGAATGGGCCGGCGAAGCCGATCCAGCGCGTTACCCAGGTTCTCGCGACCGGGGACGTCGTCTATGTCGAGCTGTCGTCGAAGGAAAAGGGCGAATTCCGGTTGCGCCAAGTACCGGAGATTTCCGGTGCCATGGTGGTGATGGATCCGCTGACCGGCCGCGTCCTGGCGATGGTGGGCGGTTTCTCCTACGACCAGAGCCAGTTCAACCGCGCCACCCAGGCGCTGCGGCAGCCCGGCTCATCGTTCAAGCCGCTGGTCTACGCCGCCGCCATTGACAACGGTTACACGCCGTCGAGCATCGTCCTCGACGGGCCGATCGAGGTGGATACCGGCGCCGGCGGGGGGGCGGTGTGGCGGCCGGAAAACTACGGCGGGAGGTTTTATGGGCCCTCCACGCTGCGCTTCGGCCTTGAGCAGTCACGCAACGTGATGACGGTCCGGCTGGCGCAGGACATCGGCATGCCGCTGATTTCGGAATATGCCAAGCGTTTCGGCGTCTACGACGATCTGCCGCCCTACCTCTCCTACGCGCTCGGCGCCGGCGAGACCACGGTGCTGCGCATGGTCACCGCCTATTCGATGTTCGACAACGGCGGGCGGCGCGTGAAGCCGACGCTGGTCGACCGCATTCAGGACCGCTACGGCCATACCATCTACCGCCACGAGGAGCGCGAATGCCGCGGCTGCGACGGCGACAAATGGCGCAACCAGCCCGAACCGTCGCTGGTCGACCGCCGCGAGCAGGTGATCGACCCGATGACCGCCTACCAGATCACCTCGATGATGGAGGGCGTCGTTCAGCGCGGCACGGCGACCGTGGTCCGCGACGTCGGCAAGCCGATTGCCGGCAAGACCGGCACCACCAACGACGAGAAGGACGTGTGGTTTATCGGCTATTCGCCGGACATCGTCTGCGGCGTCTACATGGGGTACGACAAACCGCGCCATATCGGGCGGCTCGCCACCGGCGGTCACGTCGCGGCGCCGATCGTGCGCGACTTCCTGAAAGTCGCGCTCGCGGACAAGCCGCCCATTCCATTCCGCGTGCCGCCGGGTATCAAGCTCATCCGCGTCGACGCGAAGACCGGCATGCGCGCCGGCCCGGGCGACCCGCGCGCGATCCTCGAAGCGTTCAAGCCCGGCACTGCGCCCCCCGACAACTACTCGGTGATCGGGGCGGAAACCGCGAGCGGCGCCCCGGTGCCGGTCTCGCCCGACGCCGAGCGTGCGGTGCGCACCGGCACCGGCGGCTTGTATTGACGCCGGCACGACGATTGTACCGTTTGATTTCCGAACTTATCTGATTGCTGACATTTGAACTCTGACCTCTGAAATCGGTAACCCATGCGCGCCGAGATCGATTCCATTGTCGCCGAGATCAAGCAGTCGGTCGGGCTGCTGAGGAGGCATCTTTGACGTCGACAAGGCGCGGACACGGCTTGCCGAGCTGAACCGGCAGGCCGAAGACCCCACTCTCTGGAACGACCCGCAGCGCGCGAGCCGGGTGATGCAGGAGCGCACCGCGCTCGAGGACCAGCTCGCTGCGATCGGCCGGATCGAGCAGGACCTTGACGACCAGCTCACGATGATCGAGCTCGGCGAGGCGGAGAACGACCAGAAGGTCGTCGCCGAGGCGGAGGCGGCGTTGCGCACGCTCAAGGCCGAGGTGGCGCGCCGCGAGCTCGAGGCGCTGCTTTCAGGCGAGGCCGACGCCAACAATTCCTACCTCGAAGTGCATGCCGGCGCCGGTGGCACCGAGAGCCAGGATTGGGCCAACATGCTGTTGCGCATGTATGTGCGCTGGGCCGAGCAGCACGGCTTCAAGGTCGACTACATCGAGGAGACCGAGGGCGAGGAAGCGGGCATCAAGTCGGCCACCATCGAGGTCAAGGGCCGCAACGCCTATGGCTGGCTCAAGACCGAGAACGGCGTGCACCGGCTGGTGCGCATCTCGCCGTTCGATTCCAATGCCCGCCGGCACACCTCATTCGCGAGCGTGACCGTCTATCCGGTGGTCGACGACCGCATCAATATCGACGTCAAGGAAGCGGACGTGCGTGTTGACACGATGCGCGCCGGCGGCGCCGGCGGCCAGCACGTCAACAAGACGGAATCGGCGATCCGCCTCACCCATATTCCGACCAACATCGTGGTCATGTGCCAGAACGACCGCTCGCAGCACCGCAACCGGGCGCAGGCCTGGCAGATGCTGCGCGCCAAGCTCTACGAGCTGGAACTCAAGAAGCGCGAAGAGAAGGCGGCCGCCGAGCAGGCCGCCAAGACCGATATCGGCTGGGGCCACCAGATCCGCTCCTACGTGCTGCAGCCCTATCAGATGGTGAAAGACCTGCGCACCGGCGTTTCCACCTCCAACACCGGAGCCGTTCTCGATGGCGAAATCGACCGCTTCATGGAAGCGGCCCTGGCACAAAAGGCTTTCGGCGGCGAGGCCGAGGCAGTGCAGGACGTCGAGTAAATTGCCGCAGCCCGTTTGCGGCGCCACCGATGCGGCATCGCGCGGCGCGGACGCTGCGAACCCGCGTTCGCCGCGCGCCACGCGGGCAGCGGCTCATTCCGCGAATCTGTAGGGACCGCCCTTTTCGAGCGCGCGTCGATAGGCCGGACGAGCGTGGACGCGCTCGACAAAGCCGAAAAGATTCGGCCGCGTCCTATCGAGCCCGCCGCGGACCCTCGCGGCTTCGAGCGGAAAGCTCAGCATGATATCGGCGGCGGAGAGGCGCTCGCCCAGGAACCACGGTCCGCCGCCCAATTCGGCTTCCAGGTAGTCGAGGTGGAGCTTTACCTGGGAGTTCACGAATTTGCGGGCCGGAAACGCCAGTATTCCGAGCCGGTCGACGATCAGCTTGAGGAGCAGCGGCGGCATCGCCGAGCCTTCGGCATAATGCAGCCAGTAGCGGTAGCGCCAATGGAGATCGGAATCGCTTGACGGCGCCAGGTCGGGTCCATAGCGCTCGACCAGATATTCGACGATCAGTCCGGTCTCGGCGAACGTCCTCCCCTCATCCTCGATGACCGGCGATTTGCCGAGCGGATGCACGCGCTTCATTTCATCCGGCGCCAGCATGGTGGCCTTGTTGCGTTGGTAGCGCGTGATCTCGTAGGGAACGCCCAACTCCTCCAGGAGCCACAAGACCCGCTGGCTGCGCGAATTGTTCAAATGGTGGACACGGATCATCTGAGCCCTCCCTGAAAGAGGCCAAAGGCGGCGAATAGCGAATGAGGAGTGGCGAATGGCAATGGAATGACGATTGTTAATCGCCATTCCCGTTCGCTATTCGCCGAGAGACTATCAGTCGCCGAACAGCTTGGCGCCGGCATTGAGGAATTTCTGCGGATCGACCGCCTCGCCGTCGATGCGCGTCTCGTAATGCAGGTGCGGACCGGTTGAGCGCCCGGTCGAGCCGAGGCGGCCGACGATGTCGCCTATGCGCACCTTGTCGCCGACATAAAGGTCGATCTGCGACAGATGGCCGTAACGGGTCGCAAGCCCGTTGCCGTGATCGATCTCGACCATCTTGCCGTAGCCGCCGCTCCAGCCGGCGGCGGTCACCGTGCCGGCGGCCGTCGCATGGATCGGTTCGCCAAGCTCGCCCCGGAAATCGATGCCCGTATGCATGGCCGGCACGTGCAGGAATGGATCCATACGCACGCCAAAATTCGAGGTGGTGTCGATCTCCCCGCTCACCGGCTTGCGCAATGGCACCGAAACGAGCGCATGGCTGAGCTGATCGGCCTGCGTTCGCGCGAGATTGATGCGCGAGAGTGCGCGCTCGAAGTCGTGAGCGTCGCCAGCGAGCTTAACCGGAACGAAGGGGCCGCCGCTCGCCGGCGGCGGCGGCGGGCCAAGCTTGAGGCCAAGCTCGGCGAGGACGCTGCGCAGCTTGCGCGCCTTGCCTTGGTAGCGCTCCTCCATCTCGCGCAGTGCCACGGCCTGGCGCTTCTCGACGCGATCGAGCGAAGCCTCGATGCTGTCGAGCCTGGCGTTGACGGCGACGTGTGCGTCGCGCTTGCCGCTCGCCGGCGCGCGGAAAGGCTCGATCGATGCGCCGTGGTCGGGGCGCCGGGGCGCCGCGAGCGCGTCACCGGCCGGCGACGGCTTTGCGCCGGACGCGTCTGAGCCGCGCGAGGTGCCGCGGATCGAGCCGGTCGGGGTGGAATCGGCAATGCCGCCCAGCGCCGTCGCGTGCGATTCCAGCGTGGCCTCGCGGCGGGCAAGCTCCTCGAGCTTTCTCTCGAACTGCTCCTGGTCGAGCAATTGCCGGCTGGTGGTGCGATCGATCTGCGCGCGCAGCTCGGCGAGGCGGTCTTCGTACGCGAATTGCTGCTCGGTCTGGCGCGCGATGAGCCCTCTGAGCACGTCGTCGCGGAACGCGAAATAGGTCGCGGTCGCGGCCGACCAGCCCGCCATGACAACGACCGACCCGACGGCAATCCAGAACACCACCGGGCCGAACCTGATCTGTCGCCCCGCGTGGGTGATCGTGTAGCCGGCGCCGGCGGCGGGAGCCGTGCTGCTTCGCGCGCGTGACGGCACGCCGCGTTCGGCAACCGGCATATTCTGTCGCGACTGAGACGCCCTCGACCCCGACATCAACGCTCCCCAGGCCGGCCCATCGGCCCACGCCGGCAGGGGAATTGAGCCGAGTATGGTTAATTTTCAGAAAATTCCCGCCAACATTTTGCGACCTTGGGTAAATGCTTCCACAACCGCGGGCGACGACCGCGAAAACCGCAGCCGCGTTGGGCCCTCAGAGTGCCTTGAGGGCGGTGAGGACCTCCTCGGCGTGGCCGGTCACGGACACTTTCGGCCACACGCGGGCAATGCGCTGGTCGGGGCCGATCAGGAAAGTCGCCCGCACGATCCCCATGAACTTGCGGCC
This sequence comes from uncultured Alphaproteobacteria bacterium, assembly GCA_963833665.1. Taxonomy (GTDB): domain Bacteria; phylum Pseudomonadota; class Alphaproteobacteria; order Rhizobiales; family Xanthobacteraceae; genus BOG-931. The sequence goes on from CAWHZA010000007.1 coordinate 133,741, forward strand.
GTACATCGACTTCTGCTGCCAAACGCCATAGGCCTCGAGCATGCGATGGGCTTCATCCGAACCGAGCGCAATCGCCAGCTTGTGCTTGGCCTTGAACTTGTCCTGTGCCGGGACCGGGTCGGCGGAGACGCCGAGAATGTCCGCGCCCGCTTTGGCGAAGGCGCTTTTCAGCCGCGAGAAGTCGATCGCTTCCTTGGTGCAGCCCGACGTGTCCGCCTTCGGATAGAAATAAAGCACGAGCGCGCGGCCGGCGAAGTCCGCGAGCGAAACGGTTCCGCCGCCGTCGCGCGGCAGGGTGAAGGCAGGAGCCTTTGCTCCGGGCTGAAGCTCGTCGGACATGCCTTCCTTTCGACGCTTTCGCAGGGCCATCTCAGTTCGCGACAATACCTCGCCACAATACGTGCGAGCGGGCAAGGTCGACATTCCGAGGTAGGTTGGGGTTCGCCGGGGGTCGATTGACGGTGATGTCGTTCTGAAGGCGCCACGGACGACGGGACGCCCGAGGGGGCCATGACGATGCAGCACCGGCAAAGCGCGGTCGCTCCGCTATGGGAGCGGTTCGCCGACCCGCGCCGGCTGCTCAAGCTTTTCTCCTTCGACCGTGGCCTACGCCCTGGCAAGGGCGCATCCATGCACATTTACTGGGGTGTCTTCGCCCGGCACCAGCGGCTCATCCGCCGGGGCGGCATCGTCATTGCCGCGCTCGCCGCGCTCGTGACACTTGGGGCCGCCGGCCTGTGGTGGCGGCTCGCGAGCGGGCCCATCCAGCTCGACGTTGTGACCCCGTGGCTTGTCGCGGCCATCGAGGAGAATTTCGGCAACGGTCATCACGTCGAGGTCGGCGGGACCCAGATCGAACATACCGAGAGCGGCGGCACCGCGGTGCGCATCCGCGACATCGTGGTGCGCGACTCCGAAGGCGCGGTAGTGGCCAGCGCGCCGAAAGCCGAGGTGCGCGTCTCCAGCTTGAGCCTGCTGCGCGGTCATATCCGTGCCGAAAGTCTCAACCTGGTCGGGGCGGAAATGGCCGTGCGCATCGAACAAGACGGCGGCGTGACCATCTTCGCCGGCGCCGACAAGCATCCGATCGCGACCGCCGCGGTGCCCGCCGCCGCAACCCGGTCCGGCCGGAACGAGCCGGAAAAGATGGCGCAGGCGGCCGCTGCGGCGCTACGCGCGGCAGCCCCGGCTACCGTCCCGTCCGCGGAAAAGCTGCCGCCGCCGCGTCGCGCAAGCGAGCTGTTCGCCGGCCTGCTGTCGCGCATCGATGCCATCGGCGAAAGCGGGCTCGACGGCCATGATCTGCGCGAGCTCGGCCTCAAGAACGGGAACCTGACCGTCAACGACGAGCGCACCGGCAAGCGTTGGACGTTCCGCGACATCAGCATGAGCGTCGAGCGGGCGCGCAGCGGCGGCGTCGAGGTGACCATCGGCTCGGACAATGCCGAGCGGCCGTGGGGGTTGACGGCGTCGATCGTGCCGACCGCCAACGGCTACCGCAAGATCGATCTCGAGGCGCGCCGCGTCGCGGCGAGCGATCTCCTTTTGGCCTCGCGCTTCGGTGATGGAAACGCGCAGATCGACATGCCGCTCTCGGCTAGCATTGCCGCCCTGGTCGGGCCCGACGGCGTGCCGGACTCGTTGTCAGGCCGCATCGTCGTCGAGGCCGGCTCGATCGGCGGCGCCAACGAGGAAGACGGTCGCCTTGCGTTCGACCACGCCGAATTCAGGCTCAACTGGAATGCCGCCAGCCGCGTACTGACCATGCCATTCCAGATCCTATCGGGCGGCAACCGGATCACCCTGATGGGCCAGATCGAGGCGCCGGAGGAAGGCGCCGGCACCATCTGGCCGTTCAAGATCGGCGGCGGTGGCACGGTCTTCCTCACCTCCCTCAACGGGCAGGGCGAGCCGCTGATCCTCAACCACATCGCCGTGACCGGGCGCTATGATGCGGACAGGCGCCGCTTCGTCGTCGACGAGGGCGACCTCGGCAATACCGACGTCGGCCTCGCCATGTCCGGCAATGTGGATTTTTCCGGCGCCGACCTGCGCCTCACGGCCGGCCTCGCCGCCACGCGCATGCCGGTCGACACGTTGAAACGGGTATGGCCGGTTTTCGTCGCACCGAAGGTGCGGACGTGGATCAACGAGCATCTCATGAGCGGTAGCGTCGACCGCCTCGTGATCGCAGTGAACGCTCCGTACGAGACGCTGAAAGAAAGCGGGCCGCCGATCCCCGACGACGGGCTTACGGTCGACGCGCTGGCGACCGGCTGCCTGATCCGGCCGGTCGAAGGCCTGCCGGCGCTCCACGACGCCGACCTCCACGTGCACATCGTGGGGCGCGATGCCGTGGTCTCGCTGGGCAAGGCGACGGCCGATCTGTCGCCCGGCCGCAAGCTCGTGCTCTCCTCCGGCGTCTTCGAGGTGCCCGATACAGCGCCGCGCGCGCCGCCGGCGCGCGTCCGCTTCAAGCTCGACGGGCCGCTTCAGGCCGCCGTCGAGCTGCTCCGCATGGACCGCTTGCGCGATGTGGCCGACGCGCCGTTCGAGCCCTCGACGATGCGCGGAACGATAAGCGCGCAGGTGACGCTGGGAATGCCGCTGAAGGCGGATCTGCCGCCGGGCTCGACCAATTACGCGATCACGCTCGATGCCACGAATTTTTCCGCCGACCGCATGATCATGGGACACAAGGTGGAAGCGGCGTTGCTGCGGGCGAGCGCCACGCCGCAGGGGTTCCAGCTCAAGGGCGATGTCAAGATCGCCGGTACGCCGGCTAGCTTCGACTATCGCAAGACGCGCGGCGAGGCCGAGGCCGAAATCCGCCTGCAAGGCACGCTCGACGAGGCGGCGCGCGCCAACCTCGGCCTCGATCCGAGCAACGCGGTCGGCGGCGCCGTTCCCGTGCGTCTCGCCGGCCGGCTCGCCACCACATCCGACCGCGAGGGCCGCTTTGCGATCGAGGCCGATCTGACGCCGGCCCAGATCGACGGACTGTTGCCGGGCTGGACGAAACCGTCGGGCAAACCGGCGCGCGCAACCTTCACGCTCGTGACCAAGCCGCAGTCAACGCGCATCGAGGAACTGCTGATCGAGGGCGCCGGCGGCGGCGTCAGAGGCACAATCGATTTCGATGGCTCGGGCGAACTGCTGTCAGCCAATTTCCCGGCCTACGGCTTCGCCGACGCCGACCGCGCGAGCCTCAAGGTCGAACGCGTTCCCGACGGCGCGCTGCGGGTGGTGATGCGGGGCGAGATCTATGACGGGCGCGGGTTCGTCAAGTCGACGGCCGGCGGCGCCGCGCCGGGTCCGTCCTCCAAGCGCCACGCCGCGGATGTCGACCTCGACATGAAGCTTGGCGCCGTGGTTGGCTTCAACGGCGAGGCGTTGCGCAGCCTCGACCTCAAGATGTCGCGGCGCGCCGGCGAGATCCGCAGCTTCGGCCTCGCCGCCAAGATCGGGCGCGACGCCACGCTGTTCGGCGATCTGCGCGGACGCGGCGCCGGCCACCAGGTGGTGTATCTCGACGCCACTGACGCCGGCGCCTTCTTCCGCTTCACCGACGTTTACGCGCGCATGACCGGCGGGCAGATGTCGATTGCCATGGACCCGCCGTCGGCGCAGAACCCGGTGCAACAGGGCGTTCTCAACGTCCACGATTTCACCATTCATGACGAAGCGCAGCTGCAGCGCGCGGTCACCACCAACGGGCAGCAGCAGAACCGCCGCAACGAGATCATGTTCTCCGGCATGCGCGTCGAGTTCACCCGCATGCCCGGGCGCGTCGGCTTGCGCGAAGGTGTCGTGCGCGGACCGCTGCTCGGCGGCACCATCGACGGGGTCGTCGACTACGCGCGCGACGAGATGCACATGCGCGGCACGCTGGTGCCGCTGTACGGCCCCAACAATCTGCTCGGCCAGCTGCCGCTCGTAGGCCTGTTCCTCGGCGGCGAGAAGGAGGGGCTCGTCGGCATCACCTACGAGGTCGTGGGCCGCCCCGGTAATCCGGTCCTGCACATCAACCCGATCTCGGCGCTGGCGCCGGGACTGCTGCGCAAGGTTTTCGAATTCCCGGCGACGAGCCAAGGCGGCGAGGACGAGAACCGCTGAGCGTTCCTTAGTCTTCCTTTATTTTCAGCAACGCGTGCCGCTTTTTCCCCAGCGAGAGCTTAATCACGCGTTCTGGAGTAAGATTTTCGAGAGTAAGCAGCCGCCACTCATCGTATATGGTTTCGTCGTTGACCTTGAGGCCACCGCCTCGGATGACCCGGCGCGCTTCACCATTCGATGGAACTAGTCCGGTAAGAACGGCAGCATCGATCAGGCGGAACCCACGAGTAAGGTCGCCGCCGGCAATTTCCGCCGTCGGCAGGTTGGCGCCGAGGCCGCCTTCCTCGAAAGTCTCCCGCGCTGTCTCCTCAATGCTTTTGGCAATTACTTCATCGTAAACTCGCGTAGTGACCTCCGTAGCAAGAATCTTTTTCGCTTCGTTAATCTCCCGATCGCGCAGCAGGGAGAGACGCTGAATTTCCTCCAATGGCAGCGTTGTAAATAGCTTCAAAAAGCGTGAAACGTCAGCGTCTTCGACATTTCGCCAGTACTGCCAAAAATCGTACTGGCTTGTCATCCTTGGGTCGAGCCAGACGGCGCCGGCCGCGGTCTTGCCCATCTTGGCGCCCGAGGACGTGGTGATGAGCGGCGAGGTGAGGGCGAAGAGCTGCGCGTTGTGCAGCCGCCGGCCGAGATCGATGCCGCTGATGATGTTGCCCCACTGGTCGGAGCCGCCCATCTGCAGCACGCAGCCGTGGCGGCGGTAGAGCTCGACGAAGTCGTAGGCCTGCAGGATCATGTAGTTGAATTCGAGGAACGACAATTCCTGCTGGCGCTCGAGTCGCAGCTTCACCGAATCGAAGGCGAGCATGCGGTTGACCGAGAAGTGGCGGCCGACGTCGCGCAGGAAGTCGATGTAATTGAGCGTGTTCAGCCAATCGGCATTGTTGGCCATGATGGCGCTGCCGCCGTCGCTCTCGAACTTGAGGAACTTGGCGAAGACGGCGCGGATGCCCCTGAGGTTTTCGTTGATGAGTTCGTCGGTCAACAGGCGCCGGCTTTCGTCCTTGCCGGAGGGGTCGCCGACCCGCGTCGTGCCGCCGCCCATCAGCGCGATCGGGCGGTGGCCGGTCTGCTGCAGCCAATAGAGCATCATGATCGGCAACAGCGAGCCGACGTGAAGCGACGGCGCGGTGCAGTCGAAGCCGATATAGGCGGTGATCGTTGAGGAGCGCGCGAGCGCGTCGAGCGCCTCAGGCTCGGAGACCTGATGGATAAAGCCCCGGCTGGCGAGGACGTTGAGAAAATCCGACTTGTACGCGCTCATCGTGATTAGGCCGATGCGGCGGCTCGTCGCCGCAATTGCGCCGATGGTGTAACAGGTCCGCCGGCTGATTCAACCGAGGAACGCCGGCGAGGGACGTGCAACGGCAAGGCTCAGCCTCAGCGGTCGCGGGAGCGGATCGTCGTCGCCGGGCCTCGCGAGGCGCGTCGGAGCGGATGGTGGAGCAAACAAAAAGGACCCCGACGCCAAGCGCCGGGGCCAAGCGCATCGTTTTGCTCTTGCCCTCTCGACTGACGCCAAGTCCAGGGAGGAGTTGCGTGCATCAGTTCGGGAGCAGCGCCCACGATATACTGATTCGCGCATCATGGCAGCTTGCGTCCATTCCGCCACGATTCTCGCTAACCTTCGCGCGGGTAGATGATGATGGAGAGGTAGTGCATCGGCACCTTGATGAGATCTTCCGGTCCATGCCGCGCCGCGGCGTCGAAGAACAACGCGTCGCCCGGCTCCATCAGATAGGTGCGGTCGCCATGCCGGTAGCGGACCTTTCCGGACAGCATGTAGATGAACTCGACGCCCGCATGCCGGAAATGCGTGTAGGGCGCGGCGTCCTCGGCAAGCGTGATGAGGTACGGTTCGACCGCGATCACGCCGCCAAGCGAGTGGCCGAGAAGATCGTAGCGGTGTCCGGCCTTGGTGCCGCGCCGCTCGATGCGCACGCCGGTGCCGGCCTTCACGAACGAGCAGTCACGGCGTTCGTCGGTTTCCGCGAACAGCCGGGTGATGGGCACGTTGAGTGCCTTGGCGAGGGCGTCCAGCGTCCCGAGCGACGGCGAGATGCTGCCATTCTCGATCTTCGAAAGCATGCCGGCCGAAATACCGGCCGCGGCGCCGAGGTCGGCGACGGTCAAGTCGATCGACTTGCGCAGCCGCCGCACCTCGAAGCCGATGCTGGCCTCGAGCGTCCGGGCCGAGAGTTCGCTCGGCGCCGCAGAACCGGTCCGCAGGTCGGTATCCGCATCCGCTTTCGCCCGGCGCGGTGGGCGCCCGGGGACGCGATGCCCGATCGCGCCACGTGGTCTCGGTCTTGATCGAAGTGCCATGGTCTTGCCCCAAGAGCGAGGAAGTCGCCGGACCGCCGCTCCGGGGATTTTCAGGCCCGGCGCTGAACCGCCTATTTATAGAGTTTCCTCGCGAGAAAAAAAGGTGCCTGGGAGTTGACAGGCGCACCATTCGCGTACACCGTCACGCCCGGCGACGACCCCCGGACGCGCGAGCTTTCGCCGATGTGCGGCATTGTAGGGCTGTTTCTCAAGGACCACGCGCTCGAACCCGAGCTTGGCTCGCTCTTGGCCGGCATGCTCGGCACCATGCGCGACCGCGGGCCTGATTCAGCGGGCTTTGCCGTCTACGGCGCCGCAACGCCCGGTGCGATCAAGCTGACCGTCCGCGGTCCGCGCGATTGCGATTTCGCCGCCCTCGTGCGCCGCCTCGAAGCGGGCCGCACGCCGCTCCCGCATGTCGTGCACGACACCCACCTCGTCCTCACCGTTCCGTCCGCGGATGAAGCGGCCATACGGGCGGAGATTGCCGCCATGTCGGAACTGACTGTCATCGGCAGCGGCCGGCGCATGGCCATCTTCAAGGAGGTCGGGAGGCCCGACAAGGTCGCGGAGCGTTTCGGCCTCGACGGCATGGCCGGCAGCCATGCGATCGGCCACACCCGCATGGCGACCGAATCCGCGGTGACCACCGACGGCGCGCATCCCTTCACCACCGGGCCCGACCAGTGCCTGGTGCACAACGGCTCGCTCTCGAACCACAACGCGCTCCGCCGTGAGCTGATCAGGCATGGACTCTCATTCCAGACCGAGAACGACACCGAGGTGGCGGCGGGCTACATGAGCTGGCGGATGCGTGAGGGCGCCTCGCTTGAGCAGACGCTCAACGCCTCGCTCACCGCGCTTGACGGCTTCTACACCTTCGTGGTCGGCACCGAGACTGGCTTCGGGGTGCTGCGCGATCCGATCGCTTGCAAGCCGGCGGTCATGGCGGAAACTGACCGTTGGGTCGCGTTCGGCACCGAGTATCGCGCGCTGGTGGACCTGCCCGGCATCGACGTTGCCCGGGTGTGGGAGCCGACGCCGGCCAAAGCGTATCTGTGGGAGCTGCACTGATATGCGCACCGTCGACCTCTCGCAGACCTCGCTGCGCGAGCTCAACGCGGCGCTGCACGGTCTCGGCTCGTTCACCAACGAGACGCATTGGCGGGTGCTCCATCCGCGCGGGCAGCACGCGATCGCCGCCGGCATCGACGCGGCGATCACAGTCGAGATCGAGGGGCATGTCGGCTACTACTGCGCGGGAATGAACAAAGACGCGACCGTCGTCGTCAACGGCTCCGCCGGGCAGGGCGTTGCCGAAAACATGATGTCCGGGCGCGTCCACGTGAAGGGCGACGCCTCGCAGGCCGCGGGCGCGACCGGCTGCGGCGGCCTGCTCGTTGTCGATGGCAACGCCTCGGCGCGATGCGGCATTTCGATGAAGGGCATCGACATCGTGGTGAAGGGGTCGGTCGGGCATCTGTCCGCCTTCATGGGGCAGGCCGGCAACCTCGTGGTGCTCGGCGACGCCGGCGAAGCGTTGGGCGATTCCATCTACGAGGCGCGGCTGTTCGTCCGCGGCAAGGTCGAAAGCCTCGGCGCCGATTGCATCGAGAAGCCTCTCGATGAGCAACACAAGGCCGGGCTCGCGCGCTTGCTGGCAGCGGCGGGGCTCAACGGCGCGGTCGATCCGGGCTCGTTCCGCTGCTACGGCTCCGCGCGCAAGCTCTATCACTTCCACATCGACAACGTCGGATCGTACTGATGGAGCCGCTGGACCGCTGGATCCATACCCCGCCGCGGCCGTCGGCGACCTTCGACGAGTTCGCCATCGCCGAGATTCGCCGCGCCGCGGCGACCGGCATCTATGACATCCGCGGCTTTGGCGCCAAGCGCAAGCTTCCGCATTTCGACGACCTGCTGTTTCTCGGCGCCTCGGTCAGCCGCTATCCGCTCGAAGGCTACCGGGAGAAATGCGCGACCGACGTGACGATCGGCACGCGCTTCGCCAAAAAGCCGATCACGCTGAAGATTCCGATCACGATCGCCGGCATGAGCTTCGGCTCGCTGTCGGCGCCGGCCAAGGAGGCGCTCGGCCGCGGCGCGACCGCCATGGGCACATCGACGACCACCGGCGACGGCGGCATGACGCCGGAAGAGCGCGAGCATTCGAAAATCCTGGTCTATCAGCTGTTGCCCTCGCGCTACGGCATGAACCCGGACGATCTGCGCAAGGCCGACGCCATCGAGGTCGTGATCGGGCAGGGTGCCAAGCCCGGCGGCGGCGGCATGCTGCTCGGGCAGAAGATTTCCCGGCGCGTGGCCGACATGCGCACGTTGCCGGAGGGCATCGACCAGCGCTCGGCGTGCCGGCATCCGGATTGGACCGGTCCGGACGACCTGGAGATCAAGCTGCACGAACTGCGCGAGATCACCGATTGGGAGAAGCCGATCTACGTCAAGATCGGCGCCTCGCGCCCACAATACGATATCCCGCTTGCGGTGAAGGCCGGCGCCGACGCCATCGTGCTCGACGGCATGCAGGGCGGCACCGCGGCCACCCAGGAAGTGTTCATCGAGCACGTGGGCATTCCCACCCTCGCCGCTATCCCGCCCGCAGTGCGGGCGCTGCAGGATCTCGGCATGCACCGCAGGGTGCAGCTCATCGTCTCCGGCGGCGTGCGCAACGGCGCCGACGTGGCCAAGTGCCTGGCGCTCGGCGCCGACGCGGTCTCGATCGGCACCGCGGCGCTGATCGCCCTCGGCGACAACGATCCGCACTATGAGAACGAATACCGGGCGCTCGGCAGCAGGGCCGGGGCGTATGACGACTGGCACGAAGGCCGCGATCCCGCCGGCATCACCACCCAGGACGCGACGCTGGCGCGCCGCCTCGATCCGGTCGCCGCCGGCCGCAAGCTCGCCAACTACCTCGCCGTGCTGACGCTGGAGGCGCAGACCATCGCCCGGGCCTGCGGCAAGTCGCACGTCCACAATCTGGAGCCGGAAGACCTCGTCGCTCTCACCGTCGAAGCCGCGGCGATGGCGCGCGTCCCGCTGGCGGGCACCGACTGGATTCCGGGGGTCAGCAGATTTTGAGCGCCAAAGAGTCGAAACGCAGCAGCTCCGGGCCGAAGCGACAAAGCGAAAGGGCGCAGCTCATGGCATCACTCGGCGAGTATGCGAAGCAGAAAGGGATCAAATATTTTTTGGTCTCGTTCGTCGACCTGTTCGGCACCATGCGCGCCAAGATCGTGCCGGCGACCGCGATCGACGCGATCTCGAAATCGGGAGCGGGCTTCGCCGGCTTTGCCGTCTGGTTCGACATGACGCCGGCGCACCCCGATATCCTGGCGATGCCGGACCCGGACAGCGTCATTCAACTGCCGTGGAAACCCGAGGTCGCCTGGGTGACCGGCGACCTGATCATGGACGGCAAGGCCGTCGAGCAGAATCCGCGCCAGGTGCTCAAGCGCGTCATCACCAAGGCCGCGGCGCAAGGCTACGAGCTGAAATCCGGCGTCGAATGCGAATATTTTCTGATCCAGCCGGACGGCAAGGCGATCTCCGACGCCGCCGACATCCAGGCCAAGCCCTGCTACGACCAGCAGGCGCTGATGCGGCGCTACGACGTCATCGCCGAAATCTGCGACAACATGATCGCGCTCGGCTGGCGCCCGTATCAGAACGATCACGAGGACGCCAACGGTCAGTTCGAGATGAACTGGGAATACGACTCGGCGCTCAAGACCGCGGACCGGCACGCCTTCTTCAAGTACATGGTAAAATCGATCGCGGAAAAGCATGGGCTGCGCGCAACGTTCATGCCCAAGCCCTTCCCGCACCTCACCGGGAACGGTTGCCACGCGCACCTGTCGCTGTGGTCGTCCACGACCGGCAAGAATTTGTTCGAGGACGCCAAGGGGGAACTCGGCCTCTCCGCCATGGGCTACCATTTCGTCGCCGGCGTCATGCACGCGGCCGAGGCGCTCGCCGCGATCACCAATCCGACGGTGAACTCGTACAAGCGGCTCAACGCGCCGCCGACGCTGTCGGGCGCGACCTGGTCGCCCAACACCATCACCTATGCCGGCAACAACCGTACCCACATGATCCGCATTCCGGACGCCGGCCGCTTCGAACTGCGGCTCGCCGACGGCGCCGCCAATCCTTATCTGCTGCAGGCAGCGCTCCTGGTCGCCGGCCTCGACGGCATGAAGAACAAGCGCGACCCCGGCAAGCGCCTCGACATCGACATGTATGCGGAGGGGCACACAGTAAAGAATGCGCGGCGGCTGCCGCTGAACCTCCTCGATGCGCTGCGGGCATTCGATCAGTCGACGGTGCTGCGCGAGGGCCTCGGCGACGAATTCTCCAGCGCCTATCTCAAGCTCAGATACGACGACTGGAACAAGTACTCCCGTCATCTCACCGAATGGGAGCGCGAGACGACGCTCGATTGCTAGGCCCGCAAAAGCTGCGCGATCGGGTCGCCGGCCGGAATCGCCGATGAAGTATTCAGCCTTTTCGCTCGTCTACGAGGCGTTACGCGGCCACGCCGGCTGGACGCCGGCGTGGCGCGATCCGGCGCCGAAGCGCGAATACGATGTGATCATCGTTGGCGGCGGCGGTCATGGCTTGGCGGCCGCCTACTATCTCGCCAAGGAGCACGGCCTGACCAACGTCGCCGTTCTCGAAAAGGGATGGATCGGCTCGGGCAATGCCGGCCGCAACACCACGATCATCCGCTCGAACTACCTTCTGCCGGCGAATATCCAGTTCTACGAATGGTCGATGAAGCTCTGGGAGGGACTGGAGCGCGACCTCAATTACAATGTGATGGTCAGCCAGCGCGGCGTGGTCAATCTCTATCACTCCGACGCGCAGCGTGACGCCTTCGCCCGCCGCGGCAACGCCATGAGGCTCAATGGCGTCGATGCGGAACTGCTCGACCGCGGTCAAGTCCGGGCGATGCTGCCGTTTCTCGACTACGACAATGCGCGGTTTCCGATCCATGGCGGCTTGCTGCAGGGCCGTGGCGGCACGGCGCGCCACGACGCAGTCGTCTGGGGCTATGCCCGGGCCGCCGACCGGCGCGGCGTCGACATCATCCAGAATTGCGAGGTGACCGGCTTTGTCATCCGCAACGGGCGCGTCGCCGCCGTCGAGACGACGCGCGGGACGATCCGCGCGGGAAAGGTCGGGCTCGCGGTCGCTGGCAACTCCTCGCGAGTTGCGGCGATGGCGGGATTGCGCCTGCCGATCGAGAGCCACGTGATCCAGGCGTTCGTGACCGAGGGCATCAAGCCCGCTATCGATTGCGTGCTGACGTTCGGCGCCGGCCACTTCTACATCAGCCAGTCGGACAAGGGCGGGCTGGTGTTCGGCGGCGACCTCGACGGCTACAACACTTATGCGCAGCGCGGAAACCTTCCGGCGGTCGAAGACATCATCGAGGGCGGGGTCGCGCTCTGGCCAGGCCTCGGACGGCTGCGCCTCCTGCGGCATTGGGGCGGCCTCATCGACATGACGATGGACGGGAGCCCGATCATCGATCGCACGCCGATCGACGGGCTCTATCTCAACGGCGGCTGGAACTACGGCGGCTTCAAAGCGACGCCGGCCTCCGGCTGGTGCTTTGCGCACCTGATCGCTCGCGAAGAACCGCACGCCCTGAACGCGGCCTTCCGCCTCGACCGCTTCGCCGCCGGCGCAGTGATCGACGAGAAGGGCCAGGGCGCCCAGCCCAACCTGCATTGAGGACGACGTGCGGATTGCCTGCCCATTTTGCGGCGAGCGCGGCAACGAGGAGTTCGCCTATCTCGGCGATGCGACGGTCGTGCGTCCGGATCCCGGCGCCGCCGGCGCGACGCAAGCCTTCGCCGATTACCTCTATCTGCGCAACAATGTGCGCGGCCTCCATCGCGAACTCTGGTATCACGCCGCCGGCTGTCACGGCTGGCTCGTCGTGACCCGTGACACGATGAGCCACGAGATCAAGCGCGTGGAATTCGCCCGCGATGTGGCGCGCGCGCGCCCGCTCGCTGCCGGGGGCGGACGATGACGCGCGCGGCTTCGGCACCTGTCAATGACTCGCATTCGCTTCCCCGGCGTCGCCTTCCGCACGGCGGATTGATCGATCGCTCGACGCCGCTATCGTTCACCTTCGACGGGCGAGGCTATCTGGGATTCGCCGGAGATACGCTTGCCTCGGCGCTCGTTGCCAACGACGTCGGCCTCGTCGGCCGCTCGTTCAAGTATCACCGGCCGCGCGGCATTTTTACTGCCGGGCCTGAGGAGCCCAACGCGCTCGTCGAATTGCGCGACGGCCCCCGTCGCGAGCCGAACACGCGCGCGACGGTCATCGAGTTGTTCGACGGCCTCGTCGCGGCGAGCCAGAACCGCTGGCCATCGCTCGCCTTCGACGTGATGGCGGTCACCGGCTGGCTTTCGCCCTTCTTCCCGGCCGGGTTCTACTACAAGACCTTCATGTGGCCGCCGGGTTTCTGGGAGAAGGTCTACGAGCCGACGATCCGCCGCGCCGCCGGTCTCGGGCGCGCAGCGCCGGGCGGCGATCCCGACGAATACGAGAAAGCATTCGCGCACTGCGACGTTCTCGTCATCGGCTCGGGCCCGACGGGCCTGATGGCGGCGGTGACGGCGGCGCGCGCCGGAGCGCGCGTCATTCTCGCCGAGGAGGATTTCCGGCTCGGCGGGCGCCTTCTGGCGGAGCGTCATACGGTCGGCGAACGCGATGGCGCAAGCTGGGTCGCCGCGATCGAGGCTGAACTCGCGTCCATGCCTGAAGTCCGCATCATGCGCCGCACCAGCGTGTTCGGCGTCTACGATCACGGGCAGTACGGCGCAGTCGAGCGCGTGAGCGACCACATTCCCGAGCCGCCGCCGCATCAGCCGCGCCAGCGCTTCTGGAAGATTGTCGCCCGGCGCGCGGTGCTGGCCGCGGGCGCGAGCGAACGGCCGATTGCCTTTGCCGGCAACGATCGCCCGGGCGTCATGCTCGCGGGCGCCGTGCGCACTTACCTCAACCGCTTTGCCGCCGCGCCGGCGTCACGGCTGGTCGTGTTCACCAACAATGACGATGGCTGGTGCGGCGCAGCCGACGCCGCGGAAGCGGGCCTCACCGTCGAGGCCATCGTCGATTCACGCGCCGACGCACAGCAGCGTCTTGCCGCCTCGGCATCCGGATCGGCGCGCGTGTTCTTCGGGGCGAAAGTCGCAGCAGCGAAGGGCGCGGAAGCGCTCCGCGCCGTCGACATCATCGATGCGAAGGGCGCGGCGATCACGATCGCCTGCGACGGCCTCGCGATCAGCGGCGGCTGGAATCCATCGCTGCACCTGACTTGCCACCTCGGCGGCAAGCCGCAATGGCGCGAGGACATCGCCGCCTTCGTGCCGCAGGCAGCGCCTCCCGGCATGCTAGTTGCGGGCGCCGCGAACGGCGACTTGAGCCTGAGCGCTTGCCTCAAGACCGGCGCCGAAGCCGGCGCCACGGCCGCGGCCGATTGTGGCTTCGCCGCGAGACCGCCCGCGCCGCCAAGCGCCAGCGACGAGCCGATCGCCATGACGCCGTTGTGGTGGGTCAAGGGAGCCGGCAAGGCCTTTGTCGATTTCCAGAACGACGTCACCGTCGACGATATCGCGCTTGCCGAGCGCGAGGGCTTTCGATCGGTCGAGCATCTCAAGCGCTACACCACGCTCGGAATGGCGACCGATCAGGGCAGGATCGGCGGCGTCACCGGCCTTGCGATCCTCTCCGAGCTTGTGAACCGGCCGATCCCGCAAGTCGGAACGACCACCTATCGCCCGCCGTACACCCCCGTCGCGCTCGGCGCTCTTGCCGGACACCACCGCGGCAAGGATTTTCGCCCCACGCGGCTGCCGCCGTCGCATCAATGGGCGGAGGAGCAGGGCGCCGTGATGGTAGAAACCGGCGCCTGGCTGCGCGCCCAATATTATCCGCGGCCCGGGGAGACCGACTGGCTCGAGACGGTCAGGCGCGAGGTGAGCACGGTGCGTTCCGCGGTCGGGGTCTGCGACGTATCGACTCTCGGCAGGATCGACATCCAGGGTGGCGACGCCGGGCTTTTCCTCGATCGCATCTACACCAACGCGTTCTCATCGTTGCCGGTCGGCAAAACGCGCTACGGCTTGATGCTGCGCGAGGACGGCTTCGTCATGGACGACGGCACCACGTCGCGGCTCGCCACCGACCACTATTTCATGACCACGACGACGGCCAACGCCGCGAAGGTCATGCAGCATCTCGAATTCTGTCATCAGGTGCTTTGGCCCGGGCTCGACGTACAGATGGTCTCGGTGTCGGAGCAATGGGCGCAGTATTCGATCGCCGGGCCGCGGTCGCGCGACACGCTGCGCAATCTCGTCGACGCGCAGCACGATCTTGCCAATGAGGCCTTTCCGCATCTGGCGGCAAAGCCGGTCACCGTGTTGCGCGGACTTGAGGCGCTGCTCTTCCGCCTCTCCTTCTCGGGGGAACTCGCCTATGAGCTTGCGGTACCCGCGCGCTACGGCGACGCGTTGATGCGCGCGGTCATGCAGGCCGGGAAAACGTTCGGCATCGCGCCCTATGGCACCGAGGCGCTCAGCGCAATGCGCATCGAGAAGGGCCACGTCTCGACCAACGAGGTCAACGGGCAGACCACCGCGCACGATCTCGGCGCCGCGCGCATGCTGTCGGCGCGCAAGGATTTCATCGGCCGGGTCATGGCCGCGCGCCCGGCGCTCAGAGCGGCGGAGCGGCCCACCCTCATCGGGGTGAAGCCCGTGAATCGCACGAGCGTGCTGCGCGCCGGGGCGCATTTCCTGCGGCTCGGCGCGCGCGCCACCGCGGACAACGATCAGGGCTACATGACTTCGGTCGCTTTCTCGGCGACGCTTGGCCATTGGATCGGCCTCGGTCTCCTGCAGCACGGGCCGCAACGCGTGGGCGAGCATGTGCGCGCCTACGATCCGGTGCGCGGCGGCGACGTGGAAGTCGAAGTGTGCAATCCGGTTTTTGTCGATCCCGAGCGGGTGCGCCTCAATGCCTGATCGCGGCCTGCAAGCGCGCGCGCCACTCGCGGGTCTCGCTCTGCCCGGGCGGTCCGGCGCGGCGGCACCCAAGCCGGGGCTCTTGATCGAGGAACGCGCCGACCTTGCGCTCGCGACCGTGATGGCGCGGCACGGGAAGGAACAAGGCCTCAAAGGCACCGTTGCCGCGGCCTACGGCCTCGACTTGCCCGATGGGCCGCGGGTCGCGTCGAAGGACGGCGTATCGTTTGCCGGGATCGGGGCCGGTCAGTGGTTTGCCGCCGCGGAGCCGGGCCAGACCGACTTCGTTCCACGCTTGCGCGCGCGCCTCGCCGGGCTTGCATCGATCGCCGACCAGTCCGATGGGCGCGTTGTGCTGCGTCTGCGCGGCGACCGCGTTCGCGACGTGCTGGCAAAGGGAGTTCCGCTCGATCTGCATCCGAGGCGTTTCAAGACCGGCGATGTCGCATCGACCCTGGTCGCTCATGTCGGCGTGCAGATCGAACAACTCGACGACCAGCCGACCTTTCAGCTCATGGCTTTCCGCAGTCTTGCCGGCAGTCTCTGGTCGTGGCTGACCAAATCCGCGGCGGAGTTTGGTTACGAACTCGTACCGCCGCTCTCGGCGGGACGTTGAGGGGGCTGCCGCGGAAACTATTAAGCGGGCACGATCTCGGCGTACAGCAACTTTGTTCTCGCCGGCGGGCCGCAATTTTGGATTGCTTCGCTTGCGCTCGCAATGACGAAGTATCCTCGCGGCGCATCGGCGTCCGAGTTTTTGCGCGCCACCACGACGCCATCAAAAATGCTGCCATCCCGCGGAAAGAGCGCAGGGAGGCGGAGCGCCGAAAGGCGCATCCATCCAGTGTCCGCGCATCGCCCCAGATGTTGCCATCTGAAGGCGCTTTGGGCGCGGAAGCGGCCCGATGTCGGGGGCCGCTCGCCTTCCGGCGCTCCGACCGCGGCGCTCGCCAAAGCGACCGAACGCTTCGACTCAGTCCAGGCCACGCTTCGCGCGAGCGGGAGGACGCGGGCGTTACCCGCGTCGCCAATCGCACTTAAACGGAGCACCCCGCGCCCCGGTCGTAGTGCGGAGGGGACGATGCCCGGACCGCCCCGGCGCGGGTTACGAAGCCCGCGCGGAGGAACCGCACTTGCTCCGCCTCAGGGATCGTCTCGAGAAGCGCCCCGCGAATGAGCAAGATTCGCATGTGTAACATAAACGGTGACTAATGTCAAGATTGCGTCTCCTTATCGGCGACGATCCTTCCGGTCGACGATGCGGGACCGGACACAGGGGTCAAATCCTCATGGAGACCGCCGCGCGACAGATCCGCATCCAGCGACGACGGGGGTGTATCGTCCTCGTGGCGTTTTTGGCTGCGAGTTTCCTGCAAGGAGTGCAGCCGGAAACGGCCGCCAGTGCTGCCGTCATAGCGGAAAACGTAACGAAGCTCGCGCCAAAATCCGAAGGTGTCGTCGTAGGCGACATAGCCATAAAACCAGAGGGCATTTTTCAGCGCCAGAATCTCCTTGGCCTCGCCGACGGTGACCTTGCGGTCAAGGCTGCAAACCAGAGTTCCCCTGGGCGTTTGCTCTCCTGGGCCGAGGAGCTGTTCTATCGGCAGTGGGTCTTTAGGGCTGTACTCGCGCTCTTTCGTGAGTTCTGGTGCCAAAACCAAGTGTTGGCTTATCTCTCTGATGATTGCCGGAGTTTTTCCGTAATTTTTGAGTCCGTAATACAGGCCCACGCTGGCATCAAGAGTATCGCCATCCTTTTCCGGCGAGTTGGCGTGCTTGGCGGCAGAGCGGATCGAATCCGCGGTGTCCTGCTCCATCATAACAAAAATGCGCCCTCGCTCCGCGTCTATGAGCGCCTCGGCGTTGATCTTGGCTGCGTCAGCGGCCTTTTGGGCATTTCTGAAACTCAAGAAAATGAACAATAACAGCGCACCGACCAATACGAGCTGCGCTATTGCGACGAGAAAGAGACCGCGAGTGAAACGAGCGAGCTGGTCGGCGGATTGAGACAGCCTGGTCTCGTTGTCGCGATGTTTCTGCTCGTCCTCGCGATCAGCTTCAGTCTTTTCGGAGGGTACGATCTTGACCGAGAGTGGCTGTTGATCAGTGCCACGCTGATCCTGAGCGGCGGGCGGTGGGCTCGGCCTGACGGTACCGAATGGCCGCTGCGGTGACTGCGCCGAGGCATAGCCTATCAGCCCCAGAAACACCGCGATGCCAACGAATCTTGCGGCTCGCATCAAAATCCACCCATCACCGCATCGAGTATGTCTGGATTTTCGCGATTGTTGTAGGCGGAGCTGAAAACTCGGAGACATGCGGCAGCGAATATTTTGCGCTGACCGTGTGGGAATGGGCCGACAATACTGCGACGTCACGGCGCAACCCTGCCGAAGCTCCGTTGGGATTGCGCCCCGCATTCACGCCGCGGTAGGGCGCCGGTCGCCGCCACGGCCCAGCCGCTTGTCGAGATAGGCCCCGATCGTACTCATCAACGGCTCGATCTTGCCGTCGAAGAAGTGGTTGGCGCCGGGAATGACCTTCTGCTCGATGACGATGCCCTTCTGCGTCTTGAGCTTCTCGACAAGGGTGGTGACGTCGCGCAGCGGCACGACGGCGTCGCGGTCGCCGTGGATGATGAGCCCCGACGACGGGCAGGGGGCGAGGAAGGAGAAGTCGTAGAGGTTCGCCGGTGGAGCGATCGAGATGAAACCCTCGATCTCAGGACGGCGCATCAGGAGCTGCATGCCGATCCAGGAGCCGAACGAGAAGCCGGCGATCCAGCAGCTGCGCGCCTCGGGGTTGACCGACTGCGCCCAGTCGAGCGCGGCGGCGGCGTCGGAGAGTTCGCCGATGCCGTGGTCGAAGCCGCCCTGGCTGCGCCCGACGCCGCGAAAGTTAAAGCGCAGGGCGGAAAAGTTCCGGTGCACGAAGGCATAGTAGAGCTGGTAGATGATCTGATGGTTCATCGTGCCGCCGAACTGCGGATGCGGATGGAGCACGATGCCGATCGGCGCATTCTTCTGCCGCGCCGGGTGGTAGCGGCCCTCGATGCGGCCTCCGGGTCCGGTGAAAATGACCTCGGGCATGGTTGAAACCTCGATTATTCGGCGCTGCAGATCCCGTTCAGCGCTCCGCCGCGAAGCGGGAACGGGACGCGCTTGACGACGCCGGCGTGCGTGCGTAAGTCTTTAAAACCATTTCAGATTTTGGAAATGGCGACGGACCGGCGGCGGTACAAGGCTCAGGTCGCGACTTCTAGCACAGGGCAGGGGACAGAAAGCAAGCTCCACGTGGGTGCGCTTGCCGCGTGGACCCCGCCGCGGCCGTGACGGCCGGATGCGCCTGCGTGGACGCACTAACGAGGCACCGGCAATGACCGAGCGCGTTTATCTCGATTGGAACGCCACGGCGCCGTTGCGGCCGGAGGCGCGCCGGGCCTTTGTGGATGCGCTGGCGGTCGCCGGCAACCCGTCCTCTGTGCATGCCGAGGGGCGCGCGGCCCGGCGTCTGATCGAAGCCGCGCGGGAGCAGGTGGCAGCGCTGGTCGCAGCGCGCCCGTCCGATGTGTTCTTCACCTCCGGGGGCACCGAGGCGAACATGTTCGCCCTGTCGCCGGCCATCGAGACCGCCGGCGAGAAGCACCCGCGCGAAGTCCTCTTTATCTCCGCGATCGAGCATTCCTCTGTCCGCGCCGGCGGCCGCTTCCCGCGGGAGGTGATCCGGGAAGTTCCCGTCGATGCCGAGGGGCGGGTCGATCTGGCCGCGCTCGCGGCTGCCGTCTCCGACACGGTAAGGCCGCTCGTCTCGCTCATGCTCGCCAACAACGAGAGCGGCGTGGTGCAGCCGGTCACGCGGGCGGCCGCGATCGTCCATGCGGCGGGTGGCTTGCTGCATGTCGATGCCGTGCAGGCGGCCGGGCGCATACCCTGCGCGATCGGTGTCCTCGGCGCTGATCTGCTCACCCTCTCGGCGCACAAGATTGGCGGTCCCAAGGGCATCGGCGCGCTGATACGGCGGAGCGAGGACATTCACCTCGCCGATCCCCTGATCCGTGGCGGCGGGCAAGAGCGCGGCATGCGCGCCGGCACCGAGAATGTGGCTGGTATTGCCGGGTTCGGCGCGGCCGCCGCATCAGCCTCCCTCAAGCGCGAAGAAGATGCCGCCCGCATGCTGGCGTTACGGAACTTGCTTGAAGACGGCCTCCGGGCCGTCGCGCCGCAGACGGTGATCTTCGGGGCCGGCGCCGAGCGGCTGCCGAACACGACGCTGTTTTCGCTCGAAGGCATGAAGGCCGAGACGGCGGTCATCGCCTTCGACCTTGAGGGGCTGGCGCTTTCGTCCGGCGCCGCCTGTTCGTCGGGCAAAGTGCAGCCCTCCCATGTCCTTGCCGCCATGGGGGTTTCGCCGCCGTTCCAGCGGGGCGCCGTGCGCGTGAGCTTGGGCTGGGAGACGACCGAGGCCGACGTCGAGCAGTTCCTCAGCGCTTGGAGAATGGTGTCGACTGCATTATCTAAGAGTTCTAAGGAGCAGCGCGGCATGGCGGCCTAGCCAGTTGCGCGCACGACCGATTTCACGGCGTCTCTTGGTCCCCCAGGGGGATCGGTGGCGCTTGGGTGGGTAACCAGGGACAGACAGACCCGAGGCAGGAACAGGCCCATAACCGACAAATCCAACCCGCGGTCCTTGAAACCGTGAGCGGAGGGACGAATGCCGGCAGTGCAAGAGACCGTCGATCAGGTCCGCCGTATCGACGTCGATCAGTATAAGTATGGATTCGAGACGCTGATTGAATCGGAGAAGGCCCCGAAGGGCCTTTGCGAAGACACCGTCAGGTTCATTTCGGCGAAGAAGAGCGAGCCCGAATGGATGCTGGCGTGGCGGCTCGACGCCTACAAGCGCTGGCTCACCATGCGCGAGCCGAAATGGGCCAAGGTCGAATACGGTCCGATCGACTATCAGAACATCTACTACTACTCCGCGCCGAAGCAGAAGGACGGGCCGAAGTCGCTCGACGAGATCGACCCGGAGATTCTGCGCACCTACGAGAAGCTCGGCATCCCGTTGCGCGAGCAGGAGATGCTGCTCGGCGTGCAGCGGCCGGCGGGCGAGGACGGCGAAGGCGAGGGCGGCAGCGGCTACGGCCGCGTCGCCGTCGACGCGGTGTTCGATTCGGTTTCGGTCGCGACCACCTTCAAGGCCGAGCTCGCCAAGGCCGGCGTCCTCTTCATGCCGATCTCGGAGGCGCTGCAGGAGCATCCCGATCTGGTGAAGAAGTATCTCGGCACGGTGGTGCCGATCAGCGACAATTTCTTCGCCACGCTCAATTCGGCGGTGTTCTCCGACGGCTCGTTCGTCTACGTGCCGCCGGGCGTGCGCTGCCCGATGGAGCTGTCGACCTATTTCCGCATCAACGAGCGCAACACCGGCCAGTTCGAGCGCACCCTGATCATCGCCGACCGCGGCTCCTATGTGAGCTATCTCGAAGGCTGCACTGCGCCGGTGCGCGAGGAGAACCAGCTCCATGCGGCGGTGGTCGAGCTGATCGCGCTCGATGACGCCGAGATAAAGTATTCGACCATCCAGAACTGGTATCCGGGCGACGCCTCCGGCCGCGGCGGCGTCTACAATTTCGTCACCAAGCGCGGCGATTGCCGCGGCCAGAACGCGAAGATTTCCTGGACCCAGCTTGAGACTGGCTCGGCCATCACCTGGAAATATCCGAGCTGCATCCTGCGCGGCGACAATTCGCGCGGCGAATTCTATTCGATCGCCATCTCCAACGGGCACCAGCAGATCGATTCCGGCACCAAGATGCTGCATCTCGGCCGGAATACGACGAGCCGCATCATCTCCAAGGGCATCGCCGCCGGCAATTCGAACAACACCTATCGTGGCCTCGTGACCGCGCACCGCCGCGCCTCGGGCGCTCGTAATTTCACGAACTGCGACTCGCTTCTCATCGGCGATCAGTGCGGTGCGCACACAGTGCCCTACATCGAGGCGAAGAATTCCTCGACCGTGTTCGAGCACGAGGCGACCACCTCGAAGATCTCCGAGGAGATGCTGTTCTATTGCCGGCAGCGCGGGCTCTCGGCCGAGGAGGCCGTGGCGCTCGTGGTCAACGGCTTCGTCAAGGACGTGCTGCAGCAGCTGCCGATGGAATTCGCGGTCGAGGCGCAGAAGCTGATCTCGATCTCGCTGGAGGGCAGCGTAGGCTAGTTCCGGGCCGCATCCTTTCGAGGGCCGCTTTCGCGGTCACCTCAGGATGACGGGCCGCAAAATAAATTCGTCATCCTGAGGTGCGAGGCCGAAGGCCGAGCCTCGAAGGATGCCGGTCACAGAAGTAGAGCTGCGAAATGCCATTACTGGAAATCAAGAACCTGCACGTCGAGATCGACGGCAAGGAAATCCTCAAGGGCCTCGATCTCGTCGTCGAGCCGGGCGAGGTGCACGCGATCATGGGCCCGAACGGCTCGGGAAAATCGACGCTCGCCTACGTGCTCGCCGGCAAGCCCGACTATGAGCCGACCGCCGGCGAGGTGCTCCTCGACGGCAAGAACCTGTTCGACATGGGACCCGACGCACGCGCCGCCGCCGGACTGTTCCTCGCCTTTCAATATCCGCTGGAAATCCCCGGCGTCGCTACTATGACGTTTCTGCGCACGGCGCTCAACGCGCAGCGCAAGAAGCGCGGCGAGGCCGAGCTGTCGACGCCGGAATTCCTCAAGAAGGTGCGCGAGGTCGCCGGCAAGCTCGGCATCAATCAGGAGATGCTGCGCCGCCCGGTCAATGTCGGCTTCTCCGGCGGCGAGAAGAAGCGCAACGAGATCCTCCAGATGGCGCTGTTCGAGCCGCGGCTCGCGGTACTCGACGAGACCGATTCCGGCCTCGACATCGATGCGCTCAAGATCGTCTCCGACGGCGTCAACCGGCTGCGGGCGCCGACCCGTTCGACGATCGTCATCACCCATTACCAGCGGCTGCTCAACTACATCGTGCCCGACGTGGTGCACGTGCTTTCGCGCGGGCGCATCGTGCGGACCGGCGGCAAGGATTTGGCGCTGGAGCTCGAGGCGCGCGGCTATGCGGAATATCAGGAAGAGGCGGTGGCGTGAGCCCGCAGCGGCCGCCACGATCGCAGACGAATGAATGCCATGGCTGACGTGAAGGTGATCAAGACCGCGGCGGAGACCGCGCTGGCGCACGCCTATGCGCAGGTGCGCACGCGGCTTCCCGGCGACGGCGCCATTGCCGCGCAGCGCGCCGCCGCCTTCGATGTGTTCGCCCGCGAGGGCCTGCCGCATCGCCGCGTCGAGGAATGGAAGTACACCGACCTGCGCGCGCTGATGCGCGAGGCAAAGCCGCTTGCTAGCCCGCCGGATGCTGCGGCCAAGGCGCGCGCCAAATCCGCCGGCGCCATGATCGGCGACGTCGAGTGCCGCCGGCTCGTGTTCGTCGACGGCGCGTTCGTGCCGGAACTGTCCGACACCGCGGCACTGGAGCCCGGCCTGACCGTCGGTTCGCTCGCCGATGCGCTCGCCGACAACGATGCGGCGGTTGTGGAAAAGATCGGCACGCTGGCGCCGGCAAGCGATGTCGCCGTGGCGCTCAACACGGCGCTCATGGGCGACGGTGCGGTCATCCGCATCGGCGCCGGGTCGACGACCGAGCGGCCGCTGCATCTCCTCTTCGTCGCCTCGGAAAAGCCGGCCGCGACCTTCGTGCGCTCGCTGGTCGTGGTCGAGCAGGGCGCCCGCGCCATGCTCATCGAGAGCCACGAGGGGCCGGCCGGCAGCGAGTACCAGGTCAACGCGGCGCTCGAACTCTTCGTCGGCGATGAGGCCCACGTCGATCATGTGAAGCTCATCGGCGAGGGCGCAGACGCGCTCCACGTCTCGACACTCGCGGCGGCGATCGGCGGGAAAGCCCGCTTCAACGCCTTTACCTTCACCATTGGCGGCGCCGTGGTGCGCAACCAGCTGTTCCTCAGGTTCGACGGCGAGGAGACCGTCGCCGGCATTCGCGGCGCGAGCCTCCTCAACGGGCGGCAGCACGCCGACACGACGCTCGTCGCCACTCACATTGCGCGCGGCTGCCAGAGCCGCGAGCTGTTCAAGACGGTGCTCGACGACGAGGCCCACGGCGTGTTTCAGGGCCGCATCATCGTGCGCCAGGGCGCGCAGCAGACCGACGCCAAGATGATGACGCAGGCGCTTCTGCTCTCCGATCGCGCCGAGGCCGACAACAAGCCGGAGCTCGAGATCTTTGCTGACGACGTGCAGTGCGGCCACGGCGCCACCGCAGGCGCGCTCGACGAGGAGCTCAAATTCTACCTGATGGCGCGCGGCATCCCGGCGGCGGAAGCCGAGGCCTTGCTGATCCAGGCCTTCCTCGGCGGGGCGGTCGAGGGCATCGAGCATGCCGGCCTGCGCGAGGCGCTGATGGAGCAGGTCGCGGCGTGGCTCAAGGCACGGGTATTCCGCCATGCATGACGCACTGACCAACGGCACCTACGACGTCAACCGCATCCGCGCGGATTTTCCGATCCTGGCGACGCAGGTGTACGGCAAGCCGCTGGTCTACCTCGACAACGCCGCTTCGGCGCAGAAGCCGCGGGCGGTGCTCGATCGGCTCGATCGCGCCTACACCGCGCAATATGCCAATGTGCATCGCGGCCTGCACTATCTCGCCAACGAGGCGACCGAAGCCTACGAAGGCGCCCGCGAGAAAGTCGCGGCCTTCCTCAATGCCGGCCGTAAGGAAGAGGTCATCTTCACCCGCAACGCTACCGAGGCCATCAATCTTGTCGCCTACACGTTCGGGCGCGAGCGCATCAAGGCGGGCGACGAGATCGTGCTCTCGATCATGGAGCACCACTCCAACATAGTGCCATGGCATTTTCTGCGCGAGCGCCAGGGCGCGGTGATCAAATGGGCGCCGGTCGACGACGAAGGCCATTTTCTCGTCGACGAGTTCGAGAAGCTCATCGGCCCACGCACCAGGCTGGTCGCTGTCACGCATATGTCGAACATGCTCGGCACGCTGGTGCCGGTGAAGGAGGTCACCCGCATCGCGCACGCGCACGGCGTTCCGGTGCTGATCGATGGCGCGCAGGCCGCGGTGCACGTCGACGTCGATGTGCGCGACATCGACTGCGACTTCTATGCCTTCACAGGCCACAAGATCTATGGGCCGACCGGCATCGGCGTGCTCTACGGCAAATACGCGCATCTTGCCGCCATGCCGCCGTTCAACGGCGGCGGCGAGATGATCCGCGAGGTGTTCGAGGACCGCATCACCTACGGCGATCCGCCGCACAAATTCGAAGCCGGCACGCCTTCGATCGTGCAGGCGATCGGGCTCGGCGCCGCGCTCGACTATGTCGCCTCCGTTGGCAAGGCGCGCATCCGCAGCCACGAGGAGGGGCTGATGCGCTACGCCCACGACCGGCTGCGGGAGATCAACTCGCTGCGCATCTTCGGCACCACCAAGGACAAGGGGCCGATCGTCTCCTTCGAGAT
Organism: uncultured Alphaproteobacteria bacterium; assembly: GCA_963833665.1. Classification (GTDB taxonomy): domain Bacteria; phylum Pseudomonadota; class Alphaproteobacteria; order Rhizobiales; family Xanthobacteraceae; genus BOG-931. Next base: position 158,781 of record CAWHZA010000007.1, read on the forward strand.
CAAAGGGGCGCATCCGCACGACGTGGCGACGATCATCGACCGCTCCGGCGTGGCGGTGCGCGCCGGCACCCATTGCGTCATGCCGCTGCTCGCGCGATTCGGCTTGACCGCGAGCTGCCGCGCCTCGTTTGCCATGTACAATACTCCGGCCGAGGTAGATCGCCTGGCGCAGGCCCTTCTCAAGGCGCAGGACTTTTTCGCATGACCGACGAAACCAACCCGCAAGCGGCCAGCGCTGCCGTCGCCGAGGCGGCGGAGCGGCCTTCCGCGATCCCGGCGGACGAGATGGCGCGCCTGACCGACGAGATCGTCGGCGCGCTCAAGACCGTCTACGATCCGGAGATCCCGGCCGACATCTACGAGCTCGGCCTGATCTACAAGGTCGATATCGACGACGACCGCGTGGTCAAGGTCGACATGACGCTGACGACGCCGAACTGCCCGTCGGCGGCAGAGCTGCCGATCATGGTCGAGAACGCTGTCGCCAGCGTGCCGGGCGTGCGCGAGGCCAAGGTCAGCATCGTCTGGGACCCGCCATGGGATGCGAGCCGCATGTCGGATGAGGCGCGCGCGGTGCTCAACATGTGGTGAGTCTCGGCCGGTGAGTTGCGCGCCGCGTCGCGGCGGATTACATAAACGGTGGTGAGATTTGTTTGTATTTTTGAGTTATTCTGGATCGAAACTGTGCGCCTCTTGCGAAGTCGAGGCGAGGAGGATGTGACAATGGCCGCTGTCCGGCCGAGACCTCAGGTGGTGCGGCTCACCGACGCCGCCGCGGAACGCATCAAGGCGGTGATGGCGAAAGCGGAGAGCCGAATCGCGGCGGTCCGCGTCGGCGTCAAAAACGGCGGCTGCGCCGGCATGGCCTACACCATGGAATATGCGGACAAGATCAATCCGCTCGACGAAGTGGTCGAGGACAAGGGGGTTCGCATCCTCATCGATCCGAAGGCGGTGCTGTTTCTGCTCGGCACCGAGATGGATTACAAGGTCGACAAGCTGTCGGCGCAGTTCGTTTTCAACAATCCGAACCAGACCTCAGCCTGCGGCTGCGGCGAATCGGTGCAGCTCGAGCCGGCGAGCGGCGAAGCCGCCGCCGTACACTAATCGCAAAGATACGTCCGAATCGCCTAAAAAAGCCGCGAGGATTGCACGCGGCCAACGCTAGCGGAGATCGGCGGTAGACGTTCCGCCGGGACGATCACGCCTTCAGCGGCACCGGGCGCAGCAGAAAGGCCGGCAGATGCGCCGCGTCGCCGTCGTCTGCGCGCGCGCGGGCGACCGGCTGCGGCGGCGGCTGGCGGCGCAGCCGCGTCTCCTCGATGCGCCGGACCGGAGCAGCGGGCCGCTGTGGCCGATGGCCGTCAGGCCGTCTGCCGCGCTGCGGCCGCGTCGCCTGCGGTGCCGCCGGCAACGCGGTGACGACCGGCGGCTGCTCCATCCATCCGATCGTCTGCCCGATCAGCTTCTCGATGGCGCCGACCGCTTTGGCGTCGTTCGATCCGGCAACGATCGTGATGGCCGTGCCGGCGCGCCCGGCTCGGCCGGTGCGGCCGATCCGGTGCACATAATCGTCGGGATGGTGGGGAACGTCGAAATTGTAGATGTGGCTCACGTCGAGAATGTCGAGGCCGCGCGCGGCCACGTCCGAGGCAACCAGCAGGGTGACTTCGCCTTTGCGGAACTGCTCGAGCGCGGCCGTGCGCGCGGGCTGGTCCATGTCGCCGTGCAGGGCCTGCACCGAGAAGCCGTGGCGCAGGAGCGAGCGATGGAGCGTGGCGACCTCGCGCTTGCGGTTGCAGAAGACGATCGCGTTCTTAAGCCCGCTGGCTGAGCGGATCAGGCGCCGCAAGGTGTCGCGTTTCTCATACGGCTCGCGGCCGGATTTCGCCAGCAGCTGGATGGTGGTGGCGACGGTGCTCGCCGGCCGGGAGACCTCGACGCGCACCGGGTTGTGCAGGAACTGCTCGGTGATGCGCCGGATCTCCGGCGGCATGGTGGCGGTGAAGAACAGCGTCTGGCGGGTGAAGGGAACGAGCTTGCAGATGCGCTCGATGTCGGGAATGAAGCCCATGTCGAGCATGCGGTCGGCCTCGTCGATGACGAGGAGTTCGACGCCAGTGAGCAGCAGCCGTCCGCGCTCGAAATGGTCGAGCAGGCGACCCGGCGTCGCGATCAGCACGTCGGTGCCGCGCGTGAGCTTGACGTCCTGGTCGTCGAACGAGACGCCGCCGATCAAGAGCGCGACGTTGAGCTTGTGGTTGACACCGTATTTGGCGAAGCTCTCCTCGACCTGCGCGGCGAGTTCGCGCGTCGGCTCGACGATCAGCGTGCGCGGCATGCGGGCGCGGGCGCGGCCCTGCTCCAGGAGCGTCAGCATGGGCAGCGTAAAAGCCGCTGTCTTGCCGGTGCCGGTCTGGGCGATGCCGAGCACGTCGCGCCGGGCGAGCACGTGCGGAATAGCCTGGTCTTGGATGGGGGTGGGAGTTTTGTAGCCAGCCGCAGCAACGGCCGCGAGAACCTTTTCGGACAAGCCGAGATGAGAAAAGGACATAAACCCTCGAGTCAGGGCCCGCGCCGTGCGCGAGAACCTATGGATTGAACAGGGGAAACACGCAGAATAAAGCGAATCCGCCATGCTCCAGCTGCGCGGAAGATAGGGGCGAATGTGTCAAAGTCAACCTGAAACGGCCTGCCGCACTGCACTAAGTTAAACGTATTACTTCACTTTCTCTCGATATCGCTCCTTCAGAGAACCCCCCGAGGGCCCCCATGTCCGACCCGCTCCCCATCGTCCTGGTTCCCGGGCTGAATTGCTCGGCGCGGCTCTACGCCGAGCAAATTCCGGCGCTGTGGCGCTTCGGTCCGGTCTTCGTGGCCGACCACACCCGCGACGACACCATTTCCGCGATCGCGCGGCGAATCCTCGCCGCGGCGCCGCCGCGCTTCGCACTCGCTGGGTTGTCGATGGGAGGCTACATCTCGTTTGAGATCGTGCGCCAGGCGGCAGAGCGCGTGGCCAAGCTCGCGCTCCTCGATACCGGGGCGCGCGCCGAAAGCCCGGAGCAGACACAGATGCGCCGGCCGCGCATCGAGCTCGCGAGAGCCGGCCACGTGGCCGAAGTCTCGGATTCGCTCTTTCCCATCCTGGTCCACCCCAACCGGCACAACGACGAGACGCTCAAACGCCTCATGCGCACGATGGCCGAGGAGGTCGGCGCGGAAGCCTTCCTGCGCCAGCAGCAGGCCATCATGGCGCGGCCCAATTCGCGCTCGGGCCTGTCGGCCATTACCTGCCCGACTCTGGTCCTGGTCGGTGATGGCGATGCGGCGACCCCGCCGGCGTTGTCGCAGGAAATAGCGGCAGCAATTCCGGGGGCGCGGCTCGTTGTCGTTCCCGATTGCGGGCATATGTCGACGCTCGAACGGCCGCAGGCCGTGGCCGAGGCGTTGGTCGATTGGATGCGGTCGTGACGGGTATGGTGCTTCATGACATCGGTCCTCGACCTGATCGGCGAAACCCCGCTCATCGAAGTCACGGGCTTCGACCGCGGTCCGTGCCGGCTGTTCCTGAAACTTGAGAGCGCCAATCCTTCAGGCTCGATCAAGGACCGCCCGGCGCGTTCGATGATCGAGGCGGCGGAAGCCGACGGCCGGTTGAAACCCGGAGGCACGATCGTCGAGGCCACGGCCGGCAATACCGGCCTTGGGCTCGCTCTCGTCGGCGCGCGCAAAGGGTATCGCATCGTGCTCGTCGTGCCCGACAAGATGGCGCGTGAAAAGATTCTGCATTGCAAGGCCATGGGCGCCGAAGTGGTGCTCACGCGCTCCGACGTCGGCCGCGGCCATGCCGACTACTATCAGGATCTCGCGGAGACGATCACGCAGCGCACGCCCGGCGCACTGTTCATCAATCAATTCGCCAATCCCGCCAATCCGCAGGCCCACGAGACCACGACCGGCCCGGAGATTTTTCGCCAGATGCAGGGCAACATCGATGCCGTCGTGGTCGGTGTCGGCTCGGGCGGCACGCTGAGTGGTATAGGACGCTACATGGCGAAGAACTCGCCGAAGACACGCATGATTCTCGCCGACCCGGTCGGCTCGGTGCTCGCCCCACTGGTCGAGACCGGACGCCAGCCAGAAGCGGGAAGCTGGGCGGTTGAAGGAATCGGCGAGGATTTCGTGCCGCCCAACGCCGATCTCAAGCTCGTGCACAAGGCCTACGCGATCTCCGATCGGGACAGCTTTGCCGCCGCGCGCGACCTTTTGCGCCACGAGGGCGTGCTCGCCGGGTCGTCGACCGGCACCCTGCTCACCGCGGCGCTGCGCTACTGCCGGGAGCAGAGCGAGCCGCGGCGCGTGGTCAGCTTGGTGTGCGACTCCGGTGCGAAGTATCTCTCCAAGGTGTTCAACCCGGTGTACGCCGCCCAGGAGGGCTGGGACCAGGAGCGCCGCGGCCAGGTACGCGACGTCGTTACCAGCCGCTTTCCCGAAGGCGAAGAGGTCGTGGTGCATCCCGACGACACGCTGCGCACCGCCTTTGTGCGCATGCGCGCCGCCGATCTCTCGCAATTGCCCGTGGTCGACGGCGAACGCGTCGTCGGCCTCGTCGACGAGAGCGACATGCTTGGCGCCGTGCTCGAGCACTCTTCGCGTGCGTTCGAGCATCCGGTGAAGGAGGTGATGGTGACCCGGCTTGAAACGATTTCCGCCGACGCGCCGATCGCCGACCTCGTTCCGCTGTTCCGCCGCGATCTCGTCGCCATCGTCCTCGACGGCACCCATTTTCTCGGCATCGCCACGCGCCTCGATCTCATCAATTATTTTCGCATTGCGAGATGAACTAATGAAACCCAGCAATAGGCTTGGCTTCGCCACCCGCTGCGTCCATGCCGGTCAAAACAACGATCCGACGACCGGGGCGGTGATGACGCCGATCTACGCGACATCGACCTATGCGCAGTCGAGCCCAGGCGTCCACAAGGGCTTCGAATATGCGCGCACGCAAAACCCGACGCGCATGGCGTTCGAGCGCTGCGTCGCCGATCTCGAAGGCGGCACCGCCGGTTTCGCCTTCGCTTCCGGCATGGCTGCGACCGCGACCGTGCTCGACTGCCTCGACAAGAACTCTCACATCATTGTCGGCGACGACGTCTACGGCGGCACGCGGCGGCTCTTCGACATGGTGCGCCGGCAATCGGCTGGCATCGAAGCGACCTATGCGGACCTTTCCGATGCCGAGACGTTGAGAGGCGCGTTGCGGCCCGATACGCGGCTGATCTGGCTCGAGACGCCGACCAATCCGACCTTGAAGATCATCGACCTCGAACGCATTGCCGCCGTGGCGCGCGCCAAACGCGTCCTCACCGCCTGCGACAACACCTTTGCGAGTCCCTGGACGCAGCGGCCGCTTGAATACGGCTTCGATCTGGTCATGCACTCGACCACCAAATACCTCAACGGCCACTCTGACATGGTGGGCGGCGTTGTGGTGGTGGGTGAGCATGCTGCGCTGCGCGAGCGCATGGCCTTTCTGCAAAATGCCGTCGGTGCGATTCAGGGGCCGTTCGATTCATTCCTGGCGCTGCGCGGGGTGAAGACGCTTGCGTTGCGCATGGAACGCCAATCGGCTTCGGCACTACGCATTGCCGAGCGCCTCGCCGCGCATCCGCGCATCTCCCGCGTGCACTATCCGGGCTTGGCCTCGCACCCGCATCACGATCTGGCGCGACGTCAAATGCGCGCGTTCGGCGCGATGATCGCGGTCGAGGTGTCGGGTTCCGGCGAGGATGCGCGCCGTTTTCTCGAACGCTGCCGGCTGTTCACGCTCGCCGAAAGCCTCGGCGGGGTCGAAAGCCTGATCTCGCTGCCGGCTTTAATGACCCATGCATCGATACCGGCCGAAGCGCGCGCCGCACTCGGCATCAACGATCGCCTCGTGCGCATTTCGGTCGGGATTGAAGACACCGACGATCTGATCGCCGATCTGGAAACGGCGCTCGGCTAGCGATATCACCGCGTCCGCTGGGGAATGACCCAATCAGACCTTGAACGTCTCGTAGGTCGCCGGGTGAAACAGCTCGTCGACCGAGAGTCGCCGCGCCGACAAACCTTGCGCATGATGCTGGCTGAGAAAGTAGTCGAGCACCTTGCGGTTCGGCTCGACGCCATAGGGCCAGAAATCGGAGCCCATCAGTGCGCGCACGTCGCGGAGCGTCTCTTCCAGGAACGGTAGCGTGACCCGCGACGCACCAGTGTCGGCGAGTTGCCTGAGCGCCGCCTGCTTCGCCTGTTCGAAGGCCTTGAGAACCGCACCGGGAAGCCAGGCATGGCGCTCGGCGAGCGCGCGGCGCACGCCGACGACATGCATGATCGGAAAAAAGCCGGTGCGCTTGAAATAATCCCTGGTCACCGCGGCCGGATCGCTGAACAGCCAGCCGACGTGCGCCTGGCCGTGGGGGGTAAGAGCGGGCGGCCGCGGGGCGATGAAACCGTCGATTTCGCCGCTCTCAATGAGCGCGGAAATCGTCGCGCTCTCGGGTGCGTTGTCGAGGCGCACGCCGGCCGGCAGGTTGAGCGTAAGCTTCTCCGGCCGTCCCGGCTCCTCGATGCCGCCGCGTATCCAATGGATGTCGGCGGGTTTGACGCCGTAGTCGTCGTCGAGGAAGGCGCGCGCCCAGACATTGGCGGTGAGCTGGTATTCCGGCACGCCGACCTTGCGGCCCTTGAGGTCGGCGGGCTTCTTCACACGGTCGGTGCGCACGTAGACCGAGGTGTGGCGGAACGCTCGCGAGACGAAGGCCGGAACCGCGATGTAGGGGCAATCGCCCTGCGCAGTCTTCACCGTGTAGCTCGACAGCGACATTTCGCAGATGTCGAATTCGGCGCCGCGAAACGCGCGGAAGAAAATCTCTTCCGGAGTGAGCGCCATGTACACCGGGTCGACGCCGTCGATGGCCACGACGCCGTCGAGCAGGGGACGGGTGCGGTCGTAGTCGCCGATCGCGACGGAGAGATCGAGCTTGGCCATTGACGTCCTTTCACCGCATCGACGCCGGCGTCGTAGCCGCGGCCGCGGGGTCGTGGCAAAACATGCGCCAACACACGTTGGGCGACAACGCAGCGCTGAGCACCGCACGGAGACGAACGATGCGCCTGCCGATCTATCAGGTCGATGCCTTCACGGACAGGCTGTTTGGCGGCAATCCCGCGGCGGTGTGCCCGCTGCACGCCTGGCTGCCTGATGAGACGATGCAGGCCATCGCAGCCGAGAACAATCTGGCGGAGACGGCATTCTTCGTGCCCGAGGGCGCAGGCTACGCGCTGCGCTGGTTCACGCCGACGGTCGAAGTCGACCTGTGCGGGCATGCGACGCTCGCCGCCGGCCACGTCGTCTTTCGCTTCATCGAGCCGCGGCGCGACGGCGTGAGCTTTCGCACGATGAAGGCCGGGACGCTTGTCGTCAGCCGGAGCGGGGACATGCTCGCCATGGATTTTCCGGCGCGGCCAGCCGCGCCCGTCGAGCCGCCGCCCGACCTGCTCGCGGCCTTGGGCGGCGCGCCGCGCGAGGTATTGCGGGCCCGCGACCATCTCGTGGTCTACGGCAGCGCCGCGGAGGTCGCGGCGCTCGATCCCGATCTCGCGGCGCTCGCCAAAGTAGACTGCTGGGCCGCAATCGCGACCGCTCCGGGAGAAGACGGCATCGACTTCGTCTCGCGCTTTTTCGCGCCGGCGCAAGGCGTCCCCGAAGACCCGGTGACCGGCTCGTCGCATTGCACGCTTGTGCCCTATTGGGCCGGTCGCCTCGGCAAGACCAAGCTCGAAGCGCGCCAGCTCTCGCGTCGCGGCGGCGCGCTCTCCTGCGCGCTCGACGGCGACCGGGTGAGCATCGCCGGGCGTGCCGTGCTTTATTTGGAAGGGCAGATCGAGGTGTAGCCTACCTGCGGCGCGTCAATCCGCGAGTGCTCTGAGCAGCAGCAGTTTCCGGCCTACGCTAGAGAGCCTGCGATCGGCTCGGCCGGGGCGATGTCGGCGAGCCTGAATTGCACGCGCTCCTCGCCTTGCCAGCGGTCGATGGCAAAGGAGCCGGCGGCGTGGACCAGCCGGCCGCGGCTCTCGAGGAGCGCCGCGCCAAGCTTTTGGCCGGCGGCACGGAAGGCGATGCCGCCGACCGCCGCGCCGTCGGCGGATTTCAGTCGCACGCGCATATGCGCCTGGCCGACTTCTTCGGCATAGGCGATCGTGTGCGCCGGCAGCGCGATCACGGGCTCGGGATTACCAGAGCCGAAAGGACCGGCGCGCTCGATCAACGCAACGAGATCGGGGGTCGCGCCCGCCGCGCTCACCGCGCCGTCGATCAGGAGGCCGTGCGAACGCCGGGCCGTTTCCACATCAGGACCGAGGGTTGCCTCAAGAAAGGCGCGCAGCGGCGCAAGAGCGTCCTTGCGCACCGTCACACCCGCGGCCATGGCGTGACCGCCGCCCTTGGTGAGTAGACCTTCGGCCACGGCGCGGCGCACCGCCCGGCCGATATCAACGCCGACGATGGAGCGGCCCGACCCGGTGCCGATGCCGCCGGGTTCGAGCGCGATCGCGAACGCCGGCCGGCCGAATTTTTCCTTGAGGCGGGCCGCCACGAGGCCGACGACGCCGGGATGCCAGCCCTCCGCGGCGGTGACCACCACCGCCCCGCGTTCCTCGAGGCCGAGCGCGGCCATCGCCTCGGCTTCGGCTTGCGCCACGGTCTCGAGTTCGATCGCCTGCCGCTCGCGGTTGAGCCGGTCGAGCTCCGCGGCAATCTTTGCCGCTTCGACCGGGTCATCCTCGATGAGCAGCCGGACCCCGAGGTCGGCGCGGCCGATTCGTCCGCCGGCGTTGATGCGCGGGCCGAGCAGAAAGCCGAGATGCCAGGCCTCGGGCGGACCGGAGAGCCGCGCCACGTCCATCAGGCTCACGTGCCCGGCGCGCTCGCGCCGCCGCAGCGCGATCAGGCCCTTGGCGACGAACGCGCGATTGAGCCCAATAAGCGGCACCACGTCGGCGACAGTGCCGAGCGCCACGTCGTCGACAAGCGTGAGCAGATCGGGCTCGGGGCGGGCCTCGGTCCAGAAACCGCGGGAGCGCAACACTCGGTTCACCGCCACCACGGTCATGAAGGTGAGCCCGACTGCGGCGAGATGGCCGAGGCCGGAGAGATCGTCGCGCCGATTTGGATTGACGATGGCGACCGCGGGCGGCAGCACTTCGTCGGCCTGATGGTGGTCGATCACGACCACGTCGACGCCGAGCGCCTTGGCCTCCGCCAGCGGCTCGATTGACGTCGTGCCGCAATCGACGGCGACCAGGAGCGTGGCGCCGCGTCCGGCGAGCGCGCGCACCGCCTCTATATTCGGGCCATAGCCTTCGAACAGGCGGTCGGGAATGTGGATTATGGGATCGATGCCGGCGTGGCGCAGAAAGCGCGCCAGCAGTGCGGCCGAGGTCGCGCCGTCAACGTCGTAGTCGCCGAAGATAGCGACCCTCTCGCCGCGCACGACCGCGTCGGCCACGCGGGCGGCTGCCTCCGGCATGGCGGTGAGCACGTTCGGGTCGGGCATCGTTCGCTTGATCGTCGGGTCGAGAAAGGCCTCGACCGCATCGACCTCAACGTTGCGGCCGGCGAGGATGCGCGCGAGCAGCTCGGGAAGGTCGTGCCGCTGCGCGATTGCGAGCGCGCGCGCCGATCCGCGCTCGTCGAGCCGGCTGCGCCAAGCGCGCCCGGTCGCCGAGCTTTCGACGCCGAGAAAGATTCCGTCGTTCAAAGCAGGCCCGCGTGATTCGGTACCGAAGGGCTCCCGATATTAAAATAATCTCTGGAATATGGAGAGCGCTGCCAGCATTGCGAGCGGCGAAGCGGCGGGGCATCCCGCCACGCCCACGCGCCGCGTGCTGCGTGGGCTGGGGCACGTCGCGCGCCCCGGCAGAGGCCTAAAACTTGTCCAACTGCCGGTGCTCGGCCTTGATCCGGCGCACAGTGCCGGTGACAGAGCGCATGACCACGGTTTCCGTCTCGATGACGCCCTCGCCGAATTTCACGCCGCCCAGCATGCGGCCGTCGGTGACGCCGGTCGCGGCGAACAGGCAGTCGCCGCGCACCATGTCCTCGATCTCGTATTTCTTGCGCGGGTCCTTGATGCCCATCTTGGCGGCGCGCTCGCGCTTTTCCTCGGTGTCGAGGACGAGGCGGCACTGCATCTGCCCGCCGATGCAGCGCAGCGCCGCCGCCGCGAGCACGCCTTCGGGTGCTCCGCCGATGCCGAGATAGATGTCGATTCCGGTCTTGTCAGGTTCGGCGGTGTGAATGACGCCGGCGACGTCGCCGTCGGTGATCAGGCTCACCGAACCGCCGGCGCGGCGCACCGCCGCGATCAGGTCGGCGTGACGCGGGCGATCGAGGATCATGGCGGTGATGGTTTCGGCGGGCATCCCCTTGGCCCTGGCGAGGTTGCGGATGTTTTCCTCCGGCGGCGCGTCGAGATCGACCACTCCCTTGGCGTAGCCGGGGCCGACCGCGATCTTGTCCATGTAGGTGTCGGGCGCGTGCAGGAGCGTGCCGCCTTCGGCCATGGCGAGGGTGGCTATGGCGCCCGGCATGTTCTTGGCGCACAGCGTCGTGCCCTCCAGCGGGTCGACCGCAATGTCGACCTTGAAGCCAGCCTTGGTGCCGACCTTTTCGCCGATGAACAGCATCGGCGCCTCATCCATCTCGCCTTCGCCGATGACGACGGTCCCGTCGATCGGCAGATTGTTGAGTTCGCGGCGCATGGCATCGACGGCGGCCTGGTCGGCGGCCTTCTCGTCGCCGCGCCCGCGCAGCCGCGCCGCCCGTACCGCAGCCCGTTCGGTCACGCGTACGATCTCGATCGAGAGGATGCGTTCCAGCATCAGGGCGTGCGGAACAGTGATCGAGGCCATGGTCCTCATCCTTGCCAGCCGGTCGCCCCGGCGCTCAGCCACTAGTTCTTTTCGATCCGGATGACCTGCGGCCGCCCGGAGATTACACGGTCGCGGCGCACCGCAGCGAGGGCCTTGCGGACCGCGTCCTCGGTGGTCGCGTAGGTGACCAGGATCACCGGCACCGGCTCGCCCGAACGGCCGGGCGCGGCGGTGCTCTGCGTTTTCGCCATTTGGCGCTGCACGATCAATTCGATGGAGATCTGCTGTTGCGCCAGCCGCCGTGCAATGGCGGCAGCGCTGCCGGGGCGGTCACGCGCTAGCAGGCGGATGTAGTACCCGCCTTCATGGCGCTGCATCGGCGCCCTGCGGATTGCGCTCATGCGCGCAGCCGGACGGCCGAACGGGGGAGTGCGCACCCCGCGCGCGATATCGGCGAGGTCCGAAACGACCGCGGAGGCAGTCGCCATGCCGCCGGCGCCGGGCCCGACCAGGGTGATCGGGGCCAGGCCGTCGGCATCGACGGTGACCGCGTTGGTCACACCCAGGACCTGTGCGATCGCGGATTCCTTCGGCACCATGGTCGGATGCACGCGCTGCTCGATTCCCGCTTCGGTGCGCACCGCCACGCCCAACAGCTTGACGCGGTAGCCGAGCTCGGCAGCGGCGTCGAGATCGGCGAGCGTGATCGAGGAGATGCCTTCGACGAAGACCGCCGCTTCGTCGATCTTGGTTCCGAACGAGAGGCTCGCCAGGATGGCGAGCTTTTGCGCGGTGTCGTGCCCTTCGACATCGAAGGATGGATCGGCTTCCGCGTAACCGAGGCGCTGCGCCTCGCGCAGGCAATCGGCAAACGCGAGACGGTCCCGCTCCATGCGCGAGAGGATATAGTTGCAGGTGCCGTTGAGGATGCCGTAGATGCGCGTGACCGCATCGCCATTGAGGCTTTCGCGCAAGGTCTTCACGATCGGGATGCCGCCGGCGACCGAGGCCTCGAAATTGAGCGCGACCTGATGCCGTTCGGCGAGCACCGCGAGCCTGTGGCCGTGGCGCGCAAGCAGCGCCTTGTTGGCGGTGACAACCGGCTTGCCGGCGGCAAGCGCGGTTTCCACCGCGCGCCGGGCGGGATCGCCGGCGCCGCCGATGACCTCGACGAAGACGTCGATTGCGGGATCAGCGGCGAGCGCCGCCGGGTCGGCGATCCAGCGGAATTTCTTGAGATCAATCGAGCGCTTCTTGCTGCGCGAGCGGGCGCCGACCGCGACCACCTCGATCGGGCGGCCGCAACGCGCGATCAGCTTGTCGCGCCCCCGCTCCAGGAGATCAACCACGGCCGTACCGACGGTCCCCAGCCCGGCAAGACCGATTTTCAACGGTTCGGCCATAAACGCCGCCAGTCCGGGGTGAAGATCCGCGCGGCTAACGCCGTGTCGCGAGAGGGACGACGTTGTGCAGCATTTCCAGGCCGGTTTCAAGGAAGCGCCGGATGTTGCGGGCCGCCTGCCGGATGCGCTGCTCGTTCTCCACCAGGGCGAAGCGCACATGGCCCTCGCCGTATTCGCCGAAGCCTGCTCCGGGAGATACGGCAACGCTCGCCTTCTCGACCAGCAGCGTGGAGAACTCGACGCTGCCCAGCGATTGAAACGGCTCGGGGATCGGCGCCCAGGCGAACATCGAAGCCCGCGGCACCGGCACATGCCATCCGGCGCGGCCGAACGAATCGACCAGCGCGTCGCGCCGGCGCCGATAGGTCGCCCGCATCTCCTCGATACAATCGTCGGGCCCATTAAGCGCGGCGGTCGCCGCCACCTGGACCGGCGTGAAGGCGCCATAGTCGAGATAGGATTTCACCCGCGCGAGAGCCGCGATGATGCGCTCGTTGCCGACGGCAAAGCCGATCCGCCAGCCCGGCATCGAATAGGTCTTCGACATCGAGCTGAATTCGACGGCAACATCGATGGCGCCGGCAACCTGCAGCACCGACGGCGGCGGCTTGCCATCGAAGTAGACCTCGGCATAGGCGATATCCGACAGCACCAGAAGCGCATGCTTCTTCGCAAAGGCAATGAGATCGCGGTAGAAGTCGAGATCGGCGACGCAGGCAGCCGGATTCGACGGATAGCAGACGACGACCGCGATCGGCTTCGGGATCGAGTGCTTGACCGCGCGCTCGAGCGCGCCGAAAAACCCGGCGTCGGGCTCGACCGGGACCGCGCGGATGGCGCCGCCCGCCATCAGAAACCCGAAAACGTGGATCGGATAGGTGGGGTTGGGAACGACGATGATGTCGCCTGGCGCGGTGATCGCCTGCGCGACATTGGCGAAGCCTTCCTTCGAGCCGAGCGTGGTGACAATCTGCGTCTCAGGATTGAGCTTCACGCCGAAGCGGCGCTCGTAGTAAGCGGCCTGCGCGCGGCGCAGCCCGGGTATGCCCTTCGACGCTGAGTAGCGGTCGGTGCGTGGCTTGCCGATCGTTTCCTTGAGCTTCTCGATGACGTGCGCGGGCGCCGGCAGATCGGGGTTGCCCATGCCGAGATCGATGATGTCGGCGCCGCCATTGCGGGCCGCGGCCTTGGCGCGGTTCACCTGCTCGAAAACGTAAGGCGGCAGCCGGCGGATACGGTAGAAATCTTCCATCGGAGGCTCGGCGATTTTCCTCAGTTTTATCACGGCTTGGCATCGGCACCAGGGGCCTGCCCGGCGCCCGGCGCGGCTGCGCGGCTGGCAGACGGCGTGGGCGTAGAGGGCTTTTTCCGCGCCTCCGCCACGGTCTTCTTGCCTGTTGTGGGATTGGCTTGACCGTTGCGTTGCGCCGCCGTGCTCATGTGGTCGCGCTCGTTCGCCAGTTCGTCCGTCGCCTGCTTAACCTGGTCCGGGCTGAGCGGCGCTTCCGCCCGCGGCGGCGGCATGTCGTGAACAGCCGGAAGGCCGACCTCAGGCGAGCAGCCGGACAAAAGCATGGCGGCCGCGGCAGCCATCGCCAAGGCTCCTTTCAGGCTTGCAGGCGCCCGCTTGGTCACGCTTCCACGGCCGTGCACGTTCGACCCCCGATATTCCTTCGACGAGGCGCCACGTTTGCTCCGAACGGCTTTCTTTTTGGTTGCTCCGGCGCGGTGCCCGGTCGCGGCGGAACTAAGAAATACTGGTCCCGCAAAGGCTTATAAGGACCAACAGAAAAGTCACCCAGGTTTTGCGGGTAGCGCGGTAATATGTCGAAACAAGGACCACGCCGCAGGCAGGTGTTGCGTAGCGGCGGTGGTGCCCGGGCCGGAGAGCCCCGTGGGATGCAGACGAAACCACGCTGAACGCGCCTTGCGGGTGTGACCAGCGTCGACCATGTCTGCTCAAAGGGGCAATTTTGGCTCCGTTGCAGCCATCGGGGAAACGCTCGTGCGGGCTCCATCGCAAGAACCGATGAAGATCGGCGCCGTCGACGTCGAGGAGTTCTCGCGCAATCTGGCGCGGCTTGTCGAGGAGGGCGGCCGGGCGCTCGCCGCTTACCTCAAGCCGCGCGAGGAAGGTCGCAAGACCGACGGCAATGGCGAGGAGGTGGCCGAGGTCGTTAAAACCCTCGGCCACGTCGCGGAATATTGGCTGGCCGATCCGCAACGCGCCGTCGAGCTGCAGGCGCGTCTGGGCAAGGCCTATCTCGATCTGTGGGCGTCCGCGGCCAAGCGGCTCGCCGGGGAGGAGGGGCCGCCGGTCGTCGCGCCGGCTCCGAACGACAAGCGCTTCGCCGACCCCGAATGGACGTCGAACCAGTTCTTCGACTTCCTCAAGCAGGCGTACCTCCTCTCCGCGCGCTGGGCCGACGGCATGGTCAGCGACGCCGCCGGGCTCGACCCGCACACAAAGCAGAAGGCCGGGTTCTACGTGCGGCAGATCGCCAACGCGTTGTCGCCGTCGAACTTCGTGCTCACCAATCCCGAACTGCTGCGCGAGACGCTGCTCAGCAATGCCGACAATCTCGTTCGCGGCATGCGCATGCTCGCAGAGGACATCGAAGCCGGCGGCGGCGACCTCAGGATTCGCCAGTCGGACGCGTCGATGTTCGCCGTCGGCCGCAATCTGGCGACGACGCCCGGCAAAGTGATCTTCCAGAACGACCTCATGCAGCTGCTGCAATACGCGCCGTCGACCGCGACCGTGCGCAAGCGCCCGCTGCTGATCGTGCCGCCCTGGATCAACAAATTCTACGTGCTCGACCTCACGCCGAAGAATTCCTTCATCAAATGGTGCGTCGACCAGGGGCTAACCGTCTTCTGCATCTCCTGGGTCAACCCCGACGCGCGCCTCGCGCAAAAGACGTTCGAGGACTACGTACGCGAGGGGCCGCTCGCCGCGCTCGACGCCATCAAGCAGGCGACCGGGGAGGGTAAGGTCGACGCCATCGGCTACTGCGTCGGCGGCACGCTGCTCTCCGTCGCCCTTGCCGCCATGGCGGCATGGCGCGACGAGCGCATCACCTCGGCGACGCTGTTCGCCTCGCAGGTCGACTTCACCCATGCCGGCGATCTCAAGGTCTTCGTCGACGAGGAACAGGTCAAGGCGCTCGAGGAGCGGATGGCCCAGCGCGGCTATCTCGAGGGCAGGGCGATGGCGACCGTCTTCAACCTGCTGCGGTCGAATGATCTGCTGTGGCCCTACGTGATCAACAACTATCTCAAGGGCAAGTCGCCGTTCCCGTTCGACCTGCTGTACTGGAATGCGGATGCCACCCGCATGCCGGCCGCCAACCATTCCTTCTACCTGCGTAATTGCTATCTCGACAACCGGCTGTCGAAGGGCGAGGTGGTGATCGGCAACACGCCGATCGATCTGAAATCGATCAAGGTGCCGATCTACAATCTGGCGACGCGCGAGGACCACATCGCGCCGGCGAAATCGGTGTTGCTCGGCTCGAAATTCTTCGGCGGACCGGTGCGCTTCGTCTTGTCGGGTTCCGGGCATATCGCCGGCGTGGTCAATCCGCCGGAGAAACAGAAGTATCAATACTGGACCGGCGCGAAACCGCGCAATGCCGACCTTGACGGTTGGCTGGCGAAGGCGAAGGAGCATCCCGGCTCGTGGTGGCCGGATTGGCTTGCTTGGCTCAGGAAGCAGAGTTCGGCCGAAGCGCCCGCCCGCGTTCCCGGCGACGGCAAGCTCAAGCCGATCGAGGACGCGCCCGGAAGCTACGTGAAAGTGCGCGATTGACGTCCGCGGCGAGCGCCGGGGGCACGATTGCGCAATGCGCACTTTTGCTATATGACTATGGTCACCGACCATGGTCACGATCGAATGACGCGCATCGTCAAAGCTTCGGAATTCAAGGCCAAGTGTCTCGCTTTGCTTGATGAGGTCGAGCGCACCGGCGATCGCCTCGTCATAACCAAGAAGGGCAGGGCGGTGGCGGAACTCGTGCCGCACAAGTCACCAAAACGCAGTCCGCTCGGGATTTGGAAAGGCAGAGTGACTATCAAGGGCGACATCATTTCCCCACTCGATGTGAAGTGGGAAGCGCTCAAGTGATCCTTCTCGATACTCACGTGGCGATCTGGATGATCGGCGACGAGCGGATGCTTGGAGCGCAGAGTCGCAAAATTATCCGGTCGGCGCGAGAACAGAACAAGCTGGCGATCAGCGCGATCAGTTTTTGGGAAATTGCGCTGCTTGTCGCCGAGGATCGGCTGGAACTGCGCGGCGAGGCTTCGCAGTTGCGCAAGGATCTATCGATCTCTGGCGTCGTGGAACTGTCGGTGACGGGAGACATCGCTATTGGCGCCGTCGAGCTTGCAAATCTTCACGCTGATCCGGCCGATCGCATCATAGCGGCGACGGTCGTGGCTCATGATGCGATGCTGATGACGGCGGATAGCAGGCTTCTGCGCTGGCGTCATAGCGTCCGCCGTCAGAACGCCCACAGGTGACGTGCAGCCGTTGAGCGCGCAAGTTCCTCCTAAAGGCTTCGGCGCGACAGCCGGTCTAGGGAAACAACGCGACCTGCTCGAGCCCCGCCGTCTCGGGGAAGCCGAGCACGAGGTTCATGTTCTGCACCGCCTGGCCGGAAGCGCCCTTGGTCAGGTTGTCGAGCGCCGAGCCGATGATGGCGCGGCCGGCGATGCGGTCGGCGGCGACCCCGATCATGGTCATGTTGGAGCCGCGCACGTGCCGCGTCTGCGGCAGCCTGCCGAACGGCAGCACTTGCACGAACGGCTCGTTCGCATAAGCCTTCGCCAGCAGCGCATGAAGATCCTGCGCCGACGCCTTGAGGCCGCGGACATAAATGGTCGAGAGGATGCCGCGGTTCATCGGCACGAGATGCGGCGTGAAGCTCACGACCACGTCGCGTCCGGCGGCCCGGGAAAACTCCTGGTCGAGTTCGGCCATGTGGCGGTGATGGCCGACGCCGTAGGCGTGAAAGCCCTCGGAGACTTCGGCGAACAGCATGTCCTCACGCGCCGCTCTGCCGGCGCCGGTGACCCCCGACTTGGCGTCGATCACGATCTCGTCGGCATCGATCGCCTTGGCCTTGAGGAGCGGGATGAGCGCAAGCTCGGCGCAGGTCGTGTAGCAGCCGGGATTGGCGACGAGGCGGGCCGCCTTGATCTCGCGCCGGTAGATTTCGGTCAGGCCGTACACGGCCTCCTGTTGCAGCTCCGGCGCTGCATGCGCATGGCCGTACCAGCGCGCATAAGCGGCCGGGTCGGCGAGACGGAAATCGGCCGAGAGATCGACGATCTTCGTGCCCGGCGCGCGCGCGACCAGGTCCTTGATCACCTGCTGCGTCGTCCCGTGTGGCAGCGCGCAGAAGACGAGATCGAGCTTGAGCGCCGCCCAATCGGCGGCGTCGAGCGCCGTGAGCGGCGGCAACCGGTACGGCGAGAATTGCGGAAACACATCGGCCATGGCCTGCCCGGCCCGGCGGTCGGCCGTGAGCAGAGCAATCGCGACGTGCGGATGAGCGATGAGCAGGCGAACAAGCTCCGCCCCGGTATATCCCGAGGCGCCAAGCACGCCGATCTTCGCATTCTGTTTTTGCGCGGACATGATTCAACCCTTGCGACGGTTTCTTCTGGCTTGAACGACAAAGCCGAAATCCGCGGGGCGATGTGAGAGGAGAGTGCCGCGGAACCGGCGGCACGGAGCTTTACGCGCGAACGCGCACCCGTGCCATGTCGCCACGGCGGCGACGCATTGCGATGGCACGGGTCATCGGCCTGACGATCTTGGACGACCGGATCATGGCGGCCATATAGAGGCACTGCCCAATAGCGTCAATGCGCGGACGCGGCGGTCCGACTTCGACGGCCTCATGCTTTTGCCGGCGCCATGGCATAGTCGGAAGTTGATTCGCTGCCCCCAGCCGCGCCCATGAGGGAGAAGTCGCCTTTCCGGGTGTGCATGGATCATGAGTTCGCATGGGAAAGATTGAAAAAATAACGAAGACGACGCCGAACGCGCCCGACCTGTTCGCGAGCCTGCCTGAATCGCGCGGCGGGGCGACCCGCGGCCGCAGCGCCCGCGCTGGTCGCGGCTCCGCGCGCGGCGCGGCGGCTGAGTCCGGCTACACCGCACGCCACATCGAGGTCCTGGAAGGGCTCGAGCCGGTGCGCCGCCGTCCGGGCATGTATATCGGCGGCACCGATGAGAAGGCGCTCCACCACCTGTTCGCCGAAGTGATCGACAACGCCATGGATGAGGCGCTCGCCGGCCATGCCGACTGGATCGAAGTCGAGATGGCCACGGACGGCTTCGTCACCGTCACCGACAACGGCCGCGGCATTCCGGTCGATCCGCACCCGAAATTTCCAAAAAAATCTGCGCTTGAAGTGATCATGTGCACGCTGCATGCCGGCGGCAAATTCGATTCGAAAGTCTACGAGACTTCCGGCGGGCTGCACGGCGTCGGCGTTTCGGTCGCCAATGCGCTTTCCGAGCGCATGGAGGTCGAGGTCGCGCGCGGCCAAAAACTTTATCGAATGGCGTTCGAGCGCGGCAAGCCGAAGAGCAAATTGCAGGACGGCGGCAAGGCGCCGAACCGCCGCGGCACCAAGGTGCGCTTCCGCCCCGACCCCGAGATCTTCGGCGCCAAGGCGCACTTCCGGCCGGAGCGCGTGTTCAAGATGACGCGCTCGAAAGCGTACCTCTTCGGCGGCGTCGAGATTCGCTGGTCGTGCACGAAGGAGTTGCTGCGCGGTGTCGACAACGTGCCGGAGCAGGCGACCTTCCACTTCGCCGATGGGCTCAGGGATTACCTCTCGGAGACGCTTGCCGATACGACGCTGGTGCATCCGGATATATTCACCGGCAGCGCGGGCAAGACCGGCGCGCATGGCGGCGTGCAATGGGCCGTGGCGTGGTCAGCCGACGCCGACGGCTTCCTCAACTCGTACTGCAACACCATCCCGACCCCTGACGGCGGCACGCATGAATCGGGCGTGCGCGCGGCGTTGCTGCGTGGCCTCAAGGACCACGCCGAACGCGTCGGCCAGGGCAAGCGCGCGGCCGCGATCACCAGCGAGGACGTGATGGTCGGCGCCGCGGCCATGCTCTCGGTCTTCATCCGCGAACCGGAATTCCAGGGCCAGACCAAGGACCGCCTCGCCACCGCCGAGGCGCAACGCATCGTCGAGCAGGCGATCAAGGACCCCTTCGACCATTGGCTCGCCGGCAATCCGCTGCAGGCGAACAAGCTGTTCGACTTCGTCCTCGAACGCGCCGAAGAGCGCATCCGCCGCCGCCAGGAAAAGGAGATTGCGCGCAAGACCGCCGTAAAGAAACTCCGCCTCCCGGGAAAACTTGCCGACTGCACCAACGCGGCCGCCGAAGGTTCCGAGCTCTTCGTCGTCGAGGGCGATTCCGCCGGCGGCACCGCGAAGCAGGCGCGCGACCGCGCCAGCCAGGCAGTGCTGCCGCTGCGCGGAAAGATTCTCAACGTCGCCTCCGCCGGGCAGGAGAAGCTCGCGCAGAATCAGCAGCTCGCCGACCTCGTGCAGGCGCTCGGCTGCGGCACCGGCGCGCACTACCGCGACGAGGATCTACGCTACGGCAGGGTAGTGATCATGACCGACGCCGATGTCGACGGCGCCCACATCGCCTCGCTGCTCATCACCTTCTTCTACCGGCAGATGCCGCAGCTCATCGACAAGGGTCACCTCTATCTCGCAGTGCCGCCGCTCTATCGGCTGAGCCATGGCGGCAAGATTTTCTATGCCCGCAACGAAGCCCATCGGGATGAACTCCTGCGCAGGGAGTTTCATGCCAACGCCAAGGTCGAGATCAGCCGCTTCAAGGGGCTCGGCGAGATGATGGCGCCGCAGCTCAAGGAGACCACCATGGACCCGAAGAAGCGCATGCTCCTTCGCGTCGTCCTCCTCGCCGATGATCGCCAGGACACGGCGAATTCGGTGGAGCGGCTGATGGGCACGAAGGCCGAGGCGCGTTTCGCCTTCATCCAGGAGCGCGCCGAGTTCGCGGACGAGGAATCGCTGGACGTCTGACGGATCGGCGGGGCCGCGGAGGATTGCTTCGCTGCGCGACGATTTTACCCCTCACCCGGCTCGCACTCTCGCGTTGCTCGATGCTTGCGACCTCTCCCGCAAGGGCGAGGGAAGGTTTATGCGAAATCATCGACCAGGGTCACAAACCCTGGCGCAGGCGGGCGAGCAGCTTGATGCCGGGGTAGCCGTCGGCCGGCTCCATGCCGACCTTGCGCTGAAACTTTTGCACTGCGAGCATCGTTTCGGTGCCGGCGCGGCCATCGGCCCCGCCAGTATCGAAGCCAAGGGCCGTGAGGCGGCGTTGAATCTCCTGCACTTCGGCGAGCGTCGGCGTGCGCTCGGCTCCCGGAAATGCCTGCACGAACGGCTCGCCGCCGACGCAGCGGTCGCCGAGATGGACGAGCGAAAGCGTATAGTTCATCGACGGATTGTAGCTGCGCACGGCGAAGAAATTCGGCCCGAGCAGGAAGGCCGGCCCGCCCGGCACCGGGGCCCACGGACGCGCGGTCGCCTTCGGCTGCGGAAAAGCTTCGCCGTCGGCGCGGGTCACGCCGAGCGCCTGCCAGGCGGCATAGGTGCGCGAGCCGCCGCTCTTCATCTTCGCCGGCATGCGCACCTCGTAGCCCCAATGCTCGCCGCGGCGGTATTTGCCGCGCTCGATGAAATAGCGCGCCGTCGATGCGAGCGCATCGTCGGGCGGGCCGAACGGCGAGATCTTGCCGTCGTGGTCGTAGTCGATGCCGACATGCAGCCACACCTCCGGCATCCACTGGGTGTGGCCCATGGCACCCGCCCACGAGCCGATCATTTCCGCAGGCGTGCTCCAACCACGCTGGATGATGGTCAGCGCGTTGATCAGCTCCTTCTCCCAATAGTCGCGGCGGCGCGGCTCGGCCCAGGCGAGCGTTGCCAGCGAAGGGATGACCGGCCGCATATGGTGCTGCTGCACGACAGGATCGCCGTACGCCGACTCGACGCCCCAGACCCCGAGCATGACCGAGCGCTCGACGCCGAAATCCTTCTCGATGCGGGAGAACAGCGCTGCGTACTCATTCGCCTTCTCCTTGCCGGCAATGACGCGCCAGTCGGACACGCGGCGATTGAGATATTGCCAGATCTGCTCGTTGAACTCGGGCTGAGTGCGGATCGCCGCAAGGCCGGTGGTGTCGGGGCGCAGCCCGTCCATGGCGCGGTCGTAGGTCTCCCCGCTGATGCCGCGGGCAAGGGCCTTGGCGCGGAAGCGCGCAACCCATTGCGCGAAGTCGCCGGCGGCCGGCGCCGCAGTCGCGGGAGCCATGAGCGCCGCTGCCGCGGCGAACGCCAGCCCGAGCGACTCGCGGCGGCTCGGCTTTGCGTCGCGAGCGGGACGATGGGGGACCCGGGATGTTTGCATGGTGGATATTCGCCAGGCGCCGAGCCGCAATTGAGGCCGCATGACCGCATGACCATGCACCGGCCGCTCGATCGGTTCGGGTCGGCCCGCCTGCCCTCTTTTTCGGCTTCGGCCCGCAGCCTATCTTATGAGCGAGCCGGCGTTCAATCGCCCCCTCTTTGCGAAGGAGTTGGCAATGGATCAGGTCCTCGAAAGGCACTCCGCACCCGAAGCGGTCGAGACGATCGAGGCGCCGCTCAACTACATCGTCAACAACGGCCAAAAGCTGTTCACCGAGACCGGCGGGCCCGGCGGCCTCGACCGGCGCAGCGGCGGGACGGTCGATCCGCGGCAGGTGGTCATCCACAACGGCCGGCCACACGTGCAGGAGTTCGCACTCGAGCGTGATGGGTTCCGCTTCGTCCGCCACGACACCAAGGTTGCCGACTTCTTCGACGAGGACGAGGTGCGCCGCGTCTACTATCCGGAGATGGAAGCGCTGGTGAAGGCCGAGAGCGGCGCGGCGCGCGTCGTCGTCTTCGACCACACGCTGCGCACGGCCGACGATGAAATGCGCGCCCAGCGCAAGATCCGCGAGGTCGTGCCGCGCGTGCACAACGACTACACCGAATGGTCGGGGCCGCAGCGGGTGCGGGATATCCTGCCCGAGGAAGCGGACACGCTGCTCGCCCGCCGCTTCGCCATCATCCAGGTGTGGCGGCCGATCCGCCTTCCGGTCGAGAGCTTTCCGCTCGCGATCTGCGACGCGCGCAGCGTCTCGTTCGACGATCTCGTCATCTCGGAGCGGCGCTATCCCAACCGCGTCGGGCAGACCTACGCCATCACCTACAATCCGAAACATAAATGGTTCTGGTTCCCGCGCATGCGGCGCGAGGAGGCGATCGTGTTCAAGGTCTTCGAGGCGCTCAAGGACGGCCGCGCCCGCTGGACGGCGCACACCGCCTTCGATGACCCGACCTCGCCGCCCAGTGCGCGTCCGCGTGAGAGCATCGAAATCCGCACGCTGGCGTTTTTCTGAGGCGTCATTCCGGGGCGCGCCGCGCGTTACTCCTTCGACCGCTCGACGTAGGTGCCGTCCGCGGTAGCCACGACGATCTTGGTGCCGGTGGTGACGAACGACGGCACCATGGTGCGCACGCCGTTGGAGAGGAGCGCGGGCTTGTAGGAGGAGGCGGCGGTCTGGCCTTTGACTGTCGGCTCGGTCTCCACCACTTCGAGGACGGCGCGCGGCGGCAGCTCGATCGCGACCGGTACCCCGTCGTGCAGGCTGATCGTCACTTCCATCTCCGGCTGCAGGTAGGCCGCCTGCTCGCCGATGATGTCGGCCGGCAGCGCGACCTGGTCGTAGGTTTCCATGTTCATGAAATGGAAGCCGTCGCCGTCATGGTAGAGGTACTGATGCTTGCGGTCCTCGACGAAGGCGCGTTCGACCTGATCGGTGGTCTTGTAGCGCAAGGAGACCTTCACGCCGTCGGCGATCCGGCGTACGTCGAGCTGGGTCACCGGCGTGCCCTTGCCGGGATGGATGTTCTCGGCCGACACGATGACGCCGAGCTTGCCTTCGATCTCGACGATATTGCCTTTTCGCAGCGAGCTGGCGATGACTCTCACGGTTTCCTCAAGGTTTCTGGCTCAAATCCGGGCGCAACATAGCGATCCTGAGCCCGATCGCCACATATTTCCTCGCCTTTACGCGCACAAGGACATGCCGGAACTCGCGCCCGCCGCCTCGCCCTTCTGGGCCCCGCAGGTTCACGCCGACCGGCGGCCGGTGCTGATGGCGCGCGCCCGTATTGTTGCCGCCTTGCGCTCCTGGTTTACCGCGCATGATTTCGTCGAGGTCGAGACCGGGGCCTTGCAGGTCTCGCCGGGCAACGAGACTCACCTGCACGCCTTCGCCACCGCGCTCGAAGGGCCCGACGGCGCCTCGGCACAGTTTTATCTGCGCACCTCGCCGGAGTTCGCCTGCAAGAAGCTGCTCGCGGCCGGCGAGCGCCGCATCGTCGAATTCGCCAAGGCGTTCCGCAACCGCGAGCGCGGCGCTCTGCATCATCCGGAATTCACGCTCGTCGAGTGGTATCGAGCCGGCGAGCCGTACGAGGCGCTGATGGCCGACTGCGCCGCCATCCTGGCGGAGTCGGCGACCGCTGCCGGGACGAAGCATCTCACCTTTCGCGGCCGCGCGGCCGATGCGTTCGCCGAGCCGGAGCGGCTTACGGTCGCCGCGGCGTTCGAACGGTTCGCCGGCCTTGATCTCCTTGCGACATTGCCCGCAGAGCCGGACGGCGAGCCGGATCGCGACGCATTCGCCCATGCCGCGCGGGCTGTCGGCATTCGCGTTGCCGAGGACGATCGCTGGGGCGACATTTTCAGCCGCGTGCTGGTCGAGAAGATCGAGGGCCATCTCGGCATCGGCCGCGCCACCATTCTCGACGGCTATCCCGCCGGGCAGGCGGCGCTGGCGCGGCCGGCGCGCGATGCGCGCGTCGCCGAGCGCTTCGAGCTTTATGCCTGCGGCGTCGAGCTCGCCAACGGTTTCGCCGAGCTGACCGACGCCGCCGAGCAGCGCCGCCGTCTTGAGCGGGAGATGGCAGAGAAGGCGCGCCTCTACGGCGAGCGCTATCCGCTCGATGAGGATTTTCTCGCCGCCTTGGCGGTGATGCCGCCGGCCTGCGGCATCGCGCTTGGCCTCGACCGCCTGGTCATGCTGGCGACGGGCGCCGCGCGCCTCGACGAGGTGCTATGGAATCCTCTGCCATGAAGCCCGTGAAGGCTGTGAAGCCGCCCACCAGCACGACGTTGCGTACCGTCGAGGAGCTTTGCGATCACGCTTTGGTGCCGCGTGAATGGATGCCCGCGCTTGCCAAGGTCGCCGCCCGCTACGCGGTCGCCATCACGCCGGCGATCGTGGGCCTGATCGACCCAAGCGACCCGCACGATCCCATTGCCAAGCAATTCGTACCCGACGCCCGCGAGCTTGCCGCGCGGCCACAGGAGCGCGGCGATCCTATCGGCGACGATGCTTTCAGCCCGGTCGAGGGCGTCGTGCACCGCTATCCCGACCGCGTCCTGCTCAAGCTCGTCAACGCCTGCGCGGTCTACTGCCGCTTTTGCTTCCGGCGTGAAATGGTCGGGCCGGGCAGGGGAGGGCTCTCCGCGCGCGCTCTTGCCGCCGCGCTCGACTACATCCGCGGCCGCCCGCAGATCTGGGAGGTCATTCTCAGCGGCGGCGACCCGCTGGTCCTGTCGCCGCGCCGGCTCAAGGATGCGGTCGCGCGGATCGCCGCCATCGCGCACGTGAAGGTGATCCGCGTGCACACGCGCGTTCCGGTCGTGGCGCCGGAACGGATCACGGCCGCGCTGGTGCGGGCCCTGCGTACGCCGAAGGCGACGTACGTCGTCCTCCACGCCAATCATCCACGCGAGCTGACCGAACAAGCGCGCGCGGCGTGCGCGCGCTTCGTCGATGCCGGCATGCCGATGCTTTCGCAGTCGGTGTTGCTGCGCGGCGTGAACGATGACGCCGAGACGCTGGGCGCGCTGATGCGCGCCTTCGTCGAGTGCCGGATCAAGCCCTACTATCTGCATCACGCCGACCTCGCGCCGGGTACCGCGCATCTGCGCACCACCATCGCCGAAGGACAGGCGTTGATGCGTGCGCTCCGCGGCCGCTATTCCGGCCTCTGCCAGCCGGCCTACATGCTCGATATTCCCGGCGGCCACGGCAAATCGCCGGTCGGCCCGAACTATGTGAGCGGGAACGGCGCGGAGATCGAGGATTTCCGCGGCCGGCGACACCGCTATCGGCCCTAAGGGGGCCGACGCGCTTGCGGGTTCCATGAACTGGTTTTGACGGTGCCCGATCCACGATGTTAGCTTTTCGCCGGTGGCTGCGGCTTGGGGGAGCGCGCTGTCCGCCACGCCGATCGAAAGCGCAATTGGCGTCCGACATGGGGAATCGAGGAAGGCTACGATCCAGACTGTTGGGCCTTGCGGTCGTGCTCGGTGTCGGCGGGCTCCTCGGCGGCTGCGGGTATGATCAGGTCGTCCACACTTGGGTTGCCTATTCGGAGGAATTGAGCGTCCCGGAGGGGCCCAAACTCCCCGGGCACATGTATCTGGTGCGCGGCCTGACCAGCGTCTATTCGTTCGGAATCGACCAGCTCGCTGCGAAAATCAATCATCGCGGCGTGACTGCGACGGTGTACAGCCTATCCGAAACCGGCACGATCGCGAACGACATCGCCCGCAAATACAAGGCCGGCGAGGAACGCGGCCCGATCATGCTGCTCGGGCATTCCAGCGGCGCCGACTACGCCATCGCCATCGCCGAACGGCTGAAGGAGGCCGGTGTGCCGGTGGCGCTGGCCTTCGGCTTCGATCCGACCCGCACCGCCGCCGCGGTGCCGGGCAATGTCGAGCTGTTCATCAATCTCTACCAGGGCGCCAACATCATCGGCGGCGGCGAGGTGCAGCCGGGTCGCGATTTCCGCGGGCGCTTGATCGACGTCGATCTGCGCGAGCACACCGAGATCGTCCACATCACGCTCGACAAGACGCCGGCGGTGCAGGACGCCGTGGCGGACAAGGTCATTGCCGTGGCCGCGTATGCGGCACGGCACCCGAAGGAGCCGCCGCCGCGGCGCCCGGCCGGCGCCGAAATCCGGCCGCTGTTGCTCAAATATACCGTGCCGGGCAGCGCACCGATCGTGTTGTGGGATGACGCGGTTCAGGTGAAGGTGAAGTCGGGGGACACGCTCGAAACGATTGCCTCGACCGATCGCGCGCCGTCCTGGGCCATCGCGCAGATCAACAAGCTCGATGCGGATCGCCCGCTCGAGCCCGGCCGCACGCTGATCATTCCCCGCAGCCTCTATGCCAACGTGGCGCCGCCCGCCGCTGCATCGCCGACCGCCGCGCGTCCGGCAGCACCGCCGGTCGCGCGCCTCGCGCCGAAGCCGCCGCCGCAAGCCGAAGCCCCTGCCGGAAGCGCTCCGGCCCCGGCACCCGCGGCGGCGAATGCTCCCAAACCAGCCGAAGCGCCGCCCGCGCCCGACACAAACTCGTTCAGCGACCGATGGCGCTCCGGCACGGAGCACTAGACTGATCCGCCGTTGCTGGAATACGTGCGCAAGCGGAGCGCATCGCTTCGCGTCAAATTGAAGCGATGACGCTATGGTTTTCTTTGGATCAGATTGAGTTGAATGCGATGGTTCGGCGTTTCGGCACGATGCGCGCGACCAGGTGCCGACGAGACGGTTCAGTGAACGCTCACGCCGCTCTGCCGGAGCGGAGTCTTTTCGGAACGCCGCTGTTTTGCGATCAAGCTTCGGCGGGCGTGGAAAAGAAGACTGCCGTCTCGAATTCGTAACCGCAGGCTTCACACGACCAGGCGTGGCGCACGCAGCGCTCGCTGAGATATTCGGACCAGTCGGGAGCGAGCAGCCAGCCGCTGCATTGCGGGCAGGAATTCTTGTTGTAGGTCGCCAGCCGGGTACGCTCTGCGGTCTCGATGTGCAGCGTCATTACTATCCTCCCTGCACCCCGCCCTCTTGCCCGTGACCGTAGTTAGGCCGTGTGGCATCACCGTGACGCCGTTGAGTTGGCAACGGGACATTTCCGTAAACATCTCGGCAAATTGGCCGCGCATTCGCTACCCGGTGCGCGCCGATCACACCGCGGAGCGCGCGCCGAATGCACTTGGGGTTCCGCCCTCGGGCAGCGTCCACCGCTCAGTGGGCGAGGGCTTCAGCGCGCTTGCCGTTGAGCATCTCCCACACCCGGCGCGGAGTGGCGGGCATGTCGATGTGGCGCAGTCCGGCGCGATGGTAGAGCGCATCGACGACGGCATTGATCACCGCCGGCGGCGCGCCGACGGCGCCGGCCTCGCCGGCGCCCTTGACGCCGAACGGATTGGAGGTCGAGGGCACGTTGTGCGTCGAGAAAGCGAAGCTCGGAAGGTCGGCAGCGCGCGGCATGGCGTAGTCCATGAACGAGCCCGCCAGGAGCTGGCCGTCGTCGGAATCGTAGACCGCATGCTCGAGCAGCGCCTGCCCGATGCCCTGCACGATCCCGCCATGCACCTGTCCCTCGAGCAGCAGCGGATTGATGGTGCGGCCGAAGTCGTCGACGATCGTGTAACGTTCGATGCTGACCAGGCCGGTGCCTGGATCGATCTCGACCTCGACGATGTGGCAGCCGTTGGGAAAGGTCTGCGCCGGCGGTACGCGGTGATGCGTGGCGTCGAGACCGGGCTCCATGCCGGCGGGCAATTTGGCCGGATCGCGCGCCGCCTTCGCGACCTGGAAAAGATCGACGCGCAGGTCGGTGCCGGGCACGCCGAACGCCCCGTCGTTGAAGACGACGTCGTGCGCCGACGCTTCCAGAAGATGCGCAGCGAGCTGGGTGCCCTTCTCGATGATCGTGCGCCCGGCCTCGTGAAGCGCCGCGCCGCCGACGGCAATGGCGCGCGAGCCGCCGGTCAGCCCCGCCGGCGTGCGGTCGGTGTCGCCCATGATCACGTCGATGCGGTCGGCGTCGACGCCGAGCTGGTCCGATACCAGCTGCTTGTACGCGGTGATGAGGCCGGTGCCGTATTCCTGACAGCCCATGACCAGTTCGACGCGGTCGTCGTCCTTGAATTCGATCGACGCGGTCTCGGGAAAGCCGCCGCCGCAGCGTTCGGTGTAGGTCGCCATGCCGATGCCGCGGAGCGTGCCGTTGCGCTCGCTGCGCGCGCGCCGCTCCGGGAACGACGACCACTCCGCCGCCGCCATGCAGCGGTCCATTACCTTCTCGAACTCGCCGGAATCGAACACGAGCTTGGTCGCCGACGTGTAGGGCATGGCCGAGGGTGGCACGAAATTCACGCGGCGGATGGCGTCGGGGCTCAGCTTGAGTTCGCGCGCCGCGGCGTCGACGAGGCGCTCGAGAAGATAGGCGGCCTCGGGCCGTCCGGCGCCGCGATAGGCGCAGACCGGCACCGTGTTGGTGCACACGCCTTTGACGTTCACGTGGATGGCGCCGATCGAGTAGATGCCGGAGACGAGATCGGTCGAGCGCGTCGGAATGAAGCAGCCGAACGGCGAAAGATAGGCGCCCATATTGGCGAGGATTGATACGCGCAAACCAAGGAAGCGGCCCTCCTCGTCGAGCGCGAGTTCGGCGCGCGTCGCGTGATCGCGGCCCTGATTGTCGGAGACGAACCCCTCGGAGCGGTCCTCCTGCCACTTCACTGGCCGCTTGAGCTTGCGGCTCGCCCAGACAGCGAGCGCCTGCTCGGGATAGATGAAGGCCTTCATGCCGAATGCGCCGCCGACATTGGGCGTGATCAGCCGTAGCGACTCCTTGGGGATCTTGAGCACCATCTCGGCGAGCGGATCGCGCACCAAGTGCGGACCCTGCGTCGCCGTGTAGAGGGTGGAGCGGCCGCTCGCCGCGTCAAAGTCGGCAACGGCGTTGCGCGGCTCCATCGAGTTCGCCACGACGCGGTTGTTGACGAGATCGAGCGTGGTGACGTGTGCGGCCTTGGCGAAGGCGGCGTCGGTCGCCTTGGCGTCGCCGAGGTCGTTGTCCCAGTCGAACACCAGGTTGCCGGAAATATGATCGAACAGCTGCGGTGCGCCGGATGCGAGCGCGTCCGCGGCATCGGTCACCGCCGGCAGCACATCGTACTCGATCTCGATGGCCTCAGCGGCGTCGCGCGCGGCGGCCAGGGTCTCGGCCACGATAAAGGCGACCGCCTGACCGACGTGTCGCACCTTGCCCTGCGCCAGCACCGGACGAGGCGTGTCATGGCGCGGCGTGCCGTCGCGGTTGACGAGCGGCACCAGACAGCCGATGTCGCCGAAACCGTCGGCGCGCGTGTCCTCGCCGGTCGCCACGAGCAACACGCCGGGGATGCGCCGCGCCGGGGCGGCGTCGATACGCTTGATGTTCGCGTGGGCCACCGGCGCGCGCAGCACGAACGCCTGCGCCGCGTGCGGCAGATCGATATCGTCGGTGTAGCATCCCTGCCCGGTGATGAGACGCAGATCTTCGTGACGCCGCACCGGCTGCCCGATAGCGAATTTCATGCTGTGTCCTCTCGGCCGTCGCGCCACACCTCGCACAAGCCGGAGCGGCACTTTCCAAATCCCGTCGCGGGCAAGCGCTCAAACACCCGCGGATGCGCTGGTGACGTGTGCGCTGGAGCCCGGGCAGACATAGGTCTCCGATCAGCGCCTTCAATGCTCCTAAGCGGGCGCTGCCTCGTCGGCAACCGCAGCCACCGCTTCCGAGCGGAAATCGCCTCGCAGCACAGTGCCGGTCATGAGGCTCGGATAGGCATGGCTGAAAGCCTCTTGGATGGTCTCGAACGGCACATCGGCAAAGGTCCCGCGATCGCGCAAATATTCCATGTGGCGCCGGCCTTCGCGATCGAACGGATGGAACAGCGAATCGTTCTCGCCATCGAACTCGAGCGGTTTGATCCCGACGCGCTCGCACAGCGCCAAGTCGAACGCCGGGGTCGCCTTGACCCATCGCCCGCAGACATGGAGATCGGCATAGGAATGCCAGATGAAGATATCGGTCTTGATGCGCTCGTAGAGCCGCCGCGAGGTCAGGTGATTGCGCACGTCGGCGTAACCGACCCGCGCCGGCACGCCGATGGCGCGCGTAGCCGCAGCAAGCAGCGCCGCCTTGCCGATACAGAAGCCGCGACCGTTGGCGAGGACGTCGCTCGCCCGGAAGTTCGACGGATCGGAGAAGTTGACATAGGGATCGTAGACGATGTCGTCGCGGATCGCGTGATAGAGCCGGAGCACCTTGTCCTTCTCATCCTCGATCCCGGCGGTCACCTCGTTGGCGAAGACCCCGATTGCGGGCGCGTCGCTGTCGATGAAGCGGGCGGCGGAAAGCAGATCGTCCATACTCTGGGTGTCCACTGTTACAGGTGCTTGATCTGGAAGATCGACGGATCGGGCCTCGGACAACTTCACTCTCCCTGCGTTACAAGCTTGGCAGCCGTTGCCGCCGCGATGCGCCGCAATTCGACGCGTCGCAGTTTGCCGGTCTCGGTGCGGGGCAGGCCGGCCACGTACTCGATCGCGCGCGGATATTTGTAAGGTGCCACCGTGGTTTTGACATGCTCCTGCAGCGCGCGGGTGAGTGCGGCGTCTCCGGTAAATCCGTCCTTGAGGATCACGTAGGCCTTGACGATCTGTCCCCGGTCCTGGTCGGGTTGCCCCACCACCCCGCATTCAGCAACGGCCGGATGAGTGAGCAGCACCGTTTCCACCTCCGGCCCGGCAATGTTGTAGCCCGCCGATATGATCATGTCATCAGAGCGGGCCTGATAGACGAAATAGCCGTCGGGGCGCCGCACATACGTGTCCCCGGTGACGTTCCAGCCGTTCTGGACGTATTCGGCCTGCCGCTCGTCGCCCAGATAGCGGCAGCCGGTCGGCCCCCTGACGGCGAGGCGGCCGGGCACGCCGGCGGCCACTTCCCGGCCGGCTGCGTCGATCACGCGCGCTTCGTAGCCGGGGACCGGCGTTCCGGTGGCGCCGCCCCGCATCGCCTCCGGCGGTGAGCCGATGAAGATGTGCAGCATTTCGGTAGAGCCGAGTCCGTCGATGATGCGAATGCCGGTCGCCTCGAGCCACGCGTCGAAGGTCGCCCTGGGCAGCGTTTCGCCGGCGGAAACGCATTTCTGCAACGACGACAGGTCGTGGTCGGCCATCTTGCCGAGCATGTAGCGGTAGGCCGTCGGTGCGGTGAAGCAGACCGAGGCGCGAAATTTCCCGATTGCCGGCAGGAGATCGTCAGGCGCGGCCTTCTCCAGCAGGACCGTCGCGGCGCCGACGCGCAGCGGGAACAGCACCAGGCCGCCAACCCCGAACGTGAACGCGATCGGCGGCGAGCCGATGAAGCGATCGTGGGACGCCGGGCGCAAGACATGCTTGCCGAAGGTGTCGCAGATCGCGAGCATGTCGCGGTGGAAATGCATGGTGCCCTTCGGCACGCCGGTCGTGCCCGAGGTGAAGGCGATCAGGCACACATCGCCGCTTGCGGTGTCGCTGGCAGCGAATTGCTCGTAGCCCGGTTTGTTCATCAAGGCTTCGAGGCTGCCGGCGGCGCCGGAGCCCCAGTAGACGACGCGGTCAAGGAGCGGTGCGAGCGTTCTCGCCTTCTCCAGTTCGTCGGCGAGCCGAACGTCGCAGAGCGCCAGCCGGATCTCCGCCTTCGTGATCGGGAAGGCGATCTCCTTGGCGCGCAAGAGCGGCATGGTCGCGACGACGATGCCGCCCGCTTTGATCACGGCGAAATAGGCCGCGACCATCATCGGGCTGTTTGGTCCGCGCAACAGCACCCGATTGCCCGGGACTATGCCGAGATCGCGGGTCAGCACATTGGCGATGCGGTTCACCCGCTCGGCGAGCCCGGCGTAGGAGAGCCGTTCGGCCGGCGAGATCAGGCAATCGGCGTTGCCGTGGCCGGCGGCCACCCAATCATCGACGAACGCGGCGACACAGTTGAGGCGGTCGGGGAAGCGGAGTTCCGGCAGGTCGAACAGAAACTCCGGCAATTGGTTGGGCGGCGGCAGGTGATCGCGCGCGAAGGTGTCGACGTGCGCGGAACGGATCATGAGTGCGCCATCCTTTTTCTTCCTAGCGGGCCGCGCCGGGCGGGCGGAGCGGACGCCGTCATCAGGGCGCGGGTGCGCGCGCTCTGCTCGTCCTCGAGGATTTCGTTGTCCGGCGTGAAAGCGTGGCCGGTTGCGGTGTCGTAGCGGGTGAGCTTGCCGGCGGCGGCTCGGCGGCCTCCATGACCTTGACCGCTTCCTCGCGCATCAGCGCGGTAATGCGGACCATGCAGTCGAGGATCACGGCCCGCTCGTCATCGCGATAACCGCGGAGCAGGCGGGCGAACGATTGGCGCAAGGGATCGAACAGCCGCCCATACGACGAGGCGCGTTCGGGCTCGAGCTCGACGAAGACGCGGCGGCGATCCTGCGCATCGCGCACCCTGCGCGCAAAGCCCTTGGCCTCGAGCCGATCGATGAGGCTGGTGACGGACGCCGTCGCGAGGCCGGTGTGGGCGGCGATTTCTCCCGCCGAAAGCGGTCCAAGTCGATCGATGACGCTGATGGCATTCTGTTCGGTCAAGCTCAGCCCGAAGTGCTGGGCCACGGCGTTGAGGAACATCATGGTGGCGTCGCTTTGCTCGCGCCCGACGCCCAGCATAGCCTCAACCTGATCCGCACGGGCGATCGGGGCTCTGCTGCGTTGGCTTGACATCGGACTGCGGGGCAAGTTATTTCGACAATCGAAATATTCGACGAGCTAAGGATAACGCGCGAACGCCCCTTTGTCACCATATCGTCGTGGCAGGACCCGAGGGTCGGAGCAGCGATGAACGAAAGGGCAAAATTACTGCACTCGCTCACCATCGAGCGGGCGGACACGAAAGTGTCGCCGCCGCGCCGACGGCTGTGGCCCGTCGTCCCGGCGACGAGCCTTGGCGTGGTTGTCGTCATGGCTGGACTCGTGTGGTATTTCGCTCCCGAACTCGCCAGCCTGCGGCCGGTCGAGCAGGCCGCAGCGGTGGCGCCGGTCTCCAGCCCGCCGTCTTCGGCCACGGCCGCCGCGGCGGAAGCGACGCGCTCCGGCGGGCTTGTCGCTTCCGGCTACGTGGTGGCGCGGCGCAAGGCCACGGTCGCGTCGGAGATCACCGGCAAGGTCGTCGAGGTGCTGGTCGACGAGGGCAATGTGGTGCAGGCGGGCGACCTGCTCGCCCGGCTCGACAGCACGCTGACCGAAAGCGATCTCAACCTCGCCAAGTCGCGGGCGGTCGCGAGCGAGGCCGCCGCCAACGCGATCGCCGCCGACCTGCGTGACGCCGAGCGCATCCTCGCGCGCATCCAGGCGCTGCAGCAAAAGAACTTCGCCACCGAGGCCGACCTGACCAAGGCCGACGCCCGGGTCGCTGTGCTGCGGGCGCAGCAGGCCCAGGCGCAGGCACAGGTCCAGACCGCCCGCCTCGACGCCAAGCGTGCGGGCGAGGTGCTGGCGCAGCATCACATCCGCGCGCCGTTCGCGGGCGTCGTTGTCGAGCGCAGCGCCCAGCCCGGCGAGATGATCTCGCCGATCTCCGCAGGCGGCGGCTACACCCGCACCGGCATCTGCACCATCGTCGACATGGATTCGATCGAGGTCGAGGTCGACGTCAACGAAGCCTTCATCGGCCGGGTGCGTGCAGGCGGCCCCGTCACCGCGGTGCTCGACGCCTATCCGGAATGGACCATTCCCGCCTCGGTCATCGCCATCGTTCCGACCGCCAATCGCGAGAAGGCGACCGTCAAGGTGCGCATCGGCTTCAAGCAGAAAGACCCGCGCATCCTGCCCGACATGGGCATCAAGGTGACGTTCCTGGACGAGACCGACGGCGGCACGTCCTCGGTCGAAACCTCCTCAGCGCGCTGAGCGGCGAAATTCTTCACTGGAGATCCCATGTCCGACACCCCGCTCGTCCGCTTGATCAATCTGCGCAAGGGCTTCAGCAAAGGCAATGAGCCGATCAGCATTTTCGATGGGCTCAATCTGGCAATTCCGCCCGGCGATTTCGCCGCCGTCATGGGACCCTCCGGATCGGGCAAGACGACGCTGCTCAACCTGCTCGGCGGCATCGATCGCGCGGACGCCGGCGAGATCGAGATCGCCGGGCGGCGCATCGACCGGCTATCGGAGGGCGATCTCGCCCGCTGGCGCGCGGCCAACATCGGCTTCGTGTTTCAGTTCTACAATCTGATGCCGATGCTCAGCGCTGCACAGAACGTCGAACTGCCGCTGCTGCTGACGAACCTTCGCGCCAAGGCGCGGCGCGAGCGCGTAGCGACCGCGCTCAAGATCGTCAATCTCGCTGACCGGGCGAACCACTATCCGCGTGAAATGTCGGGTGGGCAGCAGCAGCGCGTGGCCATTGCCCGCGCGATCGTTTCCGATCCGAAGCTCCTCCTGTGCGACGAGCCGACCGGCGATCTCGACCGCGCCAGCGCCGACGAGATCCTCTCGATGCTCCAGGTCCTCAACGGCGATCTCGGCAAGACCATCGTCATGGTGACCCATGATCCGGCCGCCGCCAAATACGCCCGCCGCACGCTGCACCTCGACAAGGGCTTCTTCATCGAGAAGGATCTGGCGGCGTGAACGACTTCGTCCTCATCCGCAAGAATTTGTTCCGCAAAAAGCTGCGCGCCGGCTTGATGATCGTATCGATCATCGTTGCCTTCGCCATCTTCGGTGTGCTCGCCGCGTTCGAACGCGCCTTCGACGCCGGCGAGGATGTCGCGCACGCCGACCGGCTGGTGGTCGTCAATAAGATCAATTTCACCCAGCCGCTGCCGGTCGCCTATGCGAACCGCATCCGCGGCATCGACGGCGTGGCCAACCTCACCCATGCCAACTGGTTCGGCGGCTATTTCCAGGACCCAAAAAACTTCCTGATCGTGTTCGCGGTCGAGCCGGAGACCTACATGGACCTCTACAGCGACGACCTGGATTTTCCCGCGGAAGCGCGGCGCGCCTTCGTGCGCGATCGCTCAGGGGCCATGGTCGGCGAGACGCTGGCGCGCAAACGGGGATGGAAGGTCGGCGACCACATTCCGATCTCCAGCCAGATCTTCTCGCAGAAGAACGGCGCCCGCACCTGGGACTTCACCATCGACGGCATCTTCACCAGCCGCACGCTGCACGTCGACACCAACTTCATGATCTTCCAATACGACTATTTCGACGAGACCCGCTCCTTCGCCAAGGACATGATCGGCTGGATCGTGCTGCGCACCGCCTCGCCGTCGATGAACGACCAGGTCGCCAAGGCCGTCGACAAAATGTTCGCCAACTCCTCCTATGAGACCTCGACCGATACCGAGAAGGCGTTCAACAAGGCGTTTGCGGCCCAGCTCGGCAACATTGCGCTGATCGTCGAACTCGTCGTCGGCGCGGCGTTCGCGACCATCCTGATGATCGTCGGCAATTCCATGATCATGGCGGTGCGCGAGCGCACGCGCGAGATCGGCGTGCTGAAGACGCTCGGCTTCACCGGGGCGCGCGTGCTGCGCCTGGTGCTCGGCGAATCCGTGCTCCTCGCCCTAATGGGCGGGATTCCCGGCCTCCTCGTGGCGTTCATCGTAACCTGGTGGGTGCGCGACAGCCTGTCGAATTTCGTCCCCGGGATGACGCTGACGCCGGGCATCGCGCTCGCCGCGGTGGCGCTGATGATCGGCCTCGGCATCGTGACCGGCTTGCTGCCCGCGCTCAACGCGTTCCGGCTGCGTATTGCCGCCGCACTGGGGCGAGGCTGATCATGCGCTCGCTGTTGCTGCAGGTCGCCGCGGTGACCATGATCAACATCAAGAGCATCCCGCGGCGGTTCTGGCTGTCGCTGTCGACCGTGATCTCGATCGCACTGGTGGTCGTGGTGCTGCTCGCCTTTCTGGCGATGGCGAACGGATTCAAGCGCACGCTGTCGGGCACCGGCTCCGAGGACATCGCCGTCGTCCTGCGCGGCGGCTCGCGGTCCGAGATCAACAGCGTGGTGCTGCGCGACCAGGTGCGCCTCGTCGAGGAGGCGCCTGGGATTGTCCGCGGGCCCGACGGCAAGCCGTTGGTATCGGCCGAGCTCTACCTCACGATCGACGGCGTCAAGCGCTCCAGTGGGACCAAGGCCAACCTGCCGTTGCGCGGTCTCGGCCCGGAGGGCGCAGCGATCCGCAAGGATATCAGGCTGATCGAGGGCCGGATGTTCAACCCCGGCAGCAACGAACTCGTCGTCGGCAAAGCGATATTGAGCCAGTTCCAGGGGTTCGAGCTCGGCAGCACGGTGGTGTCCGGCTCGACGCGCTGGACCGTGGTCGGCGTGTTCGATGCCGACGGCAGCGTGTTCGATTCGGAAATCTGGGCCGATCTCGCGGTGGTGCAGAGCCTGTTCAAGCGCCTCAACTCGTTCCAGACGCTGCGCCTGCGCCTGGAGAGCCCGGCGGCGCTCGCGGCGCTGAAGAGCTACGTCGAGAACGATCCGCGGCTCAAGCTCGACGCCAAATCGGAGGCTGCGTACTACGCCGACCAGTCCTCGCTCACCTCCGATCTGATCCAAAAACTCGGCTGGCCGCTGGCGATCGCCATGGCGCTGGGCGCGCTCGCCGGCGCGCTCAACACCATGTACAGCTCCGTCGCCGCCCGCGCCTCGGAGATCGCGACTTTGCGCGCGATCGGCTTCGGCGGCTTCTCCGCCTTTGTCGGCACCATCGTCGAATCGCTCATCCTCGCCGCGATCGGCGGACTGATCGGCGCCCTGGTGACGTTCCTGTTCTTCGACGGCCTCACCACGTCCACGCTCGGCGCGAGCTTCACCCAGGTGGTGTTCAGCTTCAGGCTCAGCCCCGCTCTCATCGTGCAGGGCGTGCTGCTGGCGCTGGTGGTCGGGGCGATCGGCGGCCTGTTTCCGGCGCTGCGCGCCGCGCGCATGCCGATCGTCGCCGGCTTGAGCGAATGACGGCGGGCCGCGGGAGCGCAACGGCCCCGTCTATCGCTTTCCGGCTCGCGCCGGCACGATGGCGAACACGCGCAACGGACTTCCGCTCCCGTCAAGGATCTTCAGCGGCGCGGCGACGATGAGCGCGCCGGTCGCCGGCAGCCGGTCGAGATTGCACAAGCACTGCAGCCCGTATTTACCGGCGCCGTGCATGTAGTAGTGGCACGGATAGGGCGGCGCGAAGTGCGCGGCTTGGCCGGCATCGGTGCCGATCGTCTCGGTGCCGAAGCCGAGCACGTCTCGCTCTTGCACGAGAAAGCGCACGCAGTCGGGATCGGGGCCGGGCGTGTGCTGGCCGGTATCGTCGAGATTCTGGTAGGCGACGGGGTCGGTGCGCTTCGACCAGTCGGTCCGCATCAGCACCCAGGCGCCCGCGGCGATGCGGCCGTGGCGTTTCTCGAATGCCGTGACGTGGCGCACGGTGAGCAGGAAATCGGCATCGACCTTGGCTTCGGCGCTGCAATCGATGACGCAGGCAGGCGCAATGAAATGCTTGCTCGGCAGCGTGTCGACTGAATTGTCCGGCCGGTCGCGGCCGGAAATCCAATGGATGGGGGCGTCGAAATGCGTGCCGGTGTGCTCGCCGAAGCTCAGATTGTTCCAGTACCAGCCCGGCCCGCGCTCGTCGTAGCGCGAGATTTCCTCCATGCGGAAGGGCCGGCACTGGCCCATTTCCGGCGGCAACACGATCGGTGGAAAAGCCGGCGAAAGCGTCTGTGTCAGATCGACGAGCCGCACGCCACCTGACGCGAGGAGGCCGCGCAGGAGCGTATGGAGGTTGCTCGTGGCGCGCTTTGCGCCGGCTTTTTTCTTGATCTTTTTGGTCATTGGCTTGGCTCGTGCGCGGTCAATTCGCGTTCGAGCGTTTTCGGGCTCTCGAGATAGCGGGCGAGCCAATCCTGCGCGACGTCGCCCGGGTAGACATCCTCGGCCGAGCCTCTGAGCGCCTCGACGACCGCCGCCGCCACGGCCGCAGGGGCAAGTTTCGGCGGCAGCACCAGCTGGTCCCATTCGTCATCGATCGGGCCGGGGAACACGTTGATCACGCGCACGCCAGCTGGCTGCAGCTCCGCCCGCAACGCCTGCGACAACGACAATGCGGCCGCCTTGGACGCGGAGTACGTCCCGTGCGGCGGATAGTTGGAAAGAGCGAAGATGGACAGCAGGTTGACCCAGGCCACCGCGCTCGCGGGCCCATCGGCCGCGCGGGCTTTCATGATCGGGGCGAATTCCTGGGCGAGCCGCAGCAGGCCGAAATAGTTCACCTCCATCTCGAGCTGGGCGGGCTCGACCCCGCGGCGCGCGGCGATTGAGAACGTGCGGTGGCAATCGGCGGTGTTGATCAGGATATCGACCTTGGCGCCGATCTCGCCGGCCAGTTCGCGCACCGAACGGCCGTCGGTCACGTCGAGCGGAACAAATTTCGCCTGCGGCAGCTCGCGCAGCGCCTCGAAGCTGGAAAACTTCTTCCACGGCTCGGATTCGCCGATCCAGATCAGCTCGGCGCCGCACGCGGCGAGCGCCCGCGCGATGGCCTGGCCCGGCGCGGTCTTGCCGTCGGTGATGAGGACCTTCCGCGACCGCGGATCGCTGGTGAGTTCGCGCATCTTGGCATCCTCCGACAGATCGGCCGTGCCGTGCTCCGGCAGCGCCACCAGCACGCCCTGACCCGCGCGGTCGAGCGCCGCCGCGACGCGCACCCGGCATGGGGGGGCACCGACGCGCTCGTGCACGTAGGCAATGACACTGACCCCCGCATCGAGGCGGACCGTGCCGACGCGCCAGGGAGTGCGCTCGCGGAAGAACAGTTCCTGGGCCGTGCGCAATACGGTCTCGGTCGTCAATGCGCCGCGGCCGTCCTGGGCGCGCCAGACGAGGCGGTGCGAAAGGCAGGTGCCGCACACCTCGCGCGGCGGATACTGGGTCGCACCGCATTCCTGACAGACTTGCAGCTCGAGCCGGCCGCGCGCGGCTGCGGCCGTGAGCCCGAGGGCGGCGCGGCTGCGCTTGCCGGGCGGCAGCGTCGGCAGCGGCGTCCGCAGCACCGGGTTCTTGCGTCGCGGCTTACTGGCGATATCGAGTGCCATCACTCTCTCTCGTTCACAGTCAAATCAGACGGCGGCGAGTATGGCGGCGCCGCTGCAAATCCCGCGATCATAGTTGATCATCCCGAACCCGGAGACGAGACCATGCCGCGCATCGGCGACGCGGGCGCCCCGCGCTTCGCCGGTGAGCTGGCGGATCGCCTCGACGATGCCGAGATGGCCGCCGGCCGCGCCGGCCTGGCCGACCGACAACTGCCCGCCCGAGGTATTGATCGGGAAGGTGCCTTCCGCTTCGAACGTGTTGGCGCGGATGAAGTCGGGGGCCGCGCCTTTGCCGCAGAAGCCGAGGCCCTCGAACTGAAGCGCGTTGATCACCGGGTAATCATCGTAGCATTGCAAAAAGTCGATGGCGTCCGGGCCGATCCCCGCCTGTTCGTACAAGTCCGCGCAGTCCATGGCCCAGCCCCCGCGGTCTTGAACGGGGTCGTCGGCGAAGGCGTTGTGCCGTTCGATCGCACCCAGAAGCCGCGCGAAGCGAACTCCCAGACTCTCGGCGGTTTTCCTCCGCAACACGAGAAAACCCTCCGCTCCCGCGCACGGCATGACGCAATCGAACAGCCGCAGCGGATCGGCGATCAGCCGCCCATTGAGATACTCGTCGAGCGTCAGCGGCTTCTTGAACAAGGCGAGCGGGTTCTTCAGCGCATTGTTGCGCTGGGCGACACAGAGCTTGCCAAAATCCTCGCGCGTGGCGCCGTGCGTGCGCATGTAATAGGCGGTGAGCAGCGCGAAACTCGCATTGGGCCCGCCCGAGCCGTAGGGATAGACCGCGTCTTGGGCAAACTGGCTGAAGGTCGCCGCGTTGCGGCGAAAACTGTCGGTGTGGTTGGTATCGCCGGCAATGCAGGCCACGATCTCGGCGTCGCCGCTCCCGACCGCGCGCGCCGCCCGCCGGATCGAGACGATGCCGGAAGCGCCGCCCATCGGCACGTGATCGAGCCAACGCAAGGTCAGCCCGAGGTGCTGGGTGAGCCCGACCGCGGTATCGGGCGCCAGCGTGAAGCTCGCGACCGCAAGGCCGTCGATGCGCGCCTTCGGCAGCTTTGCGCAGGCGAGCAACGCGGCGAGCGCGCGGCCGAGAAACCAGTGCGCGCTCCTGATCGAGTAGCGCGCATAGGGGATCGTCACCGGCGCGGCGAGGACGATGTCGTCGTAGGGCACGCGCGCCATCAGGTCGACCCGCCGAGATAGGTCGCGACCACGCGCGCATCGTTGGCAAGCACCGCCGGTGGACCCTGATGGGTGATCTCGCCGGTTTCGAGCACGTAGCCGTAATCGGCGGTTTCAAGCGCGGCGCGCGCGTTCTGCTCGACCAGCAAGATCGAGACGCCGATCTCGCGCAGCGAGGCGACCATGCGCAATATCTCGCGCACCATCATCGGCGCCAATCCCAGGCTCGGCTCGTCCAGCAACAACAGCCGCGGCTTTGCCATCAAGGCACGCCCGAGCGCCAGCATCTGCCGCTCTCCGCCGGAGAGCGTCTGCGCCTTCTGGCGCCGGCGCTCGGCGAGGCGCGGAAAACGGTCGTAGACTTGCCG
The DNA here is from genome assembly GCA_963833665.1 of uncultured Alphaproteobacteria bacterium. GTDB lineage: Bacteria > Pseudomonadota > Alphaproteobacteria > Rhizobiales > Xanthobacteraceae > BOG-931. The sequence goes on from CAWHZA010000007.1 coordinate 199,810, forward strand.
CAGGCTCTGATCGGCGGCGTTGCCACGACGCGAATAGGCGCCGAGCAGCAGATTGTCCGCGACCGCCATGTCGCCGAACAACTCGCGCCGCTCCGGAACGAGGCAGAGGCCGCGCTCGACGCGTTCCTCGACGTCGAGGCGGGCGAGGTCGAGGCCGTCATACATCACCCGCCCGCGCCAGCGCAGCAGACCGGCGGCGGCCGCGAGCAGCGTCGTCTTGCCGGCGCCGTTCGGGCCGATGACGGCGACGATCTGGCCCGGCTGCATGACGAGACTGACGCCGCGCACGGCCTCGACCTTGCCGTAGGCGACGTGCAAGTTCTCGATCTCGAAGAGCGGCGTCATGCTACGCTCCCGAGATAGGCTTCCTGCACCCGCGGATCGCCACGCACGGTCGCCGGCGTGCCCTCGACGAGCTTGGAGCCGAAATCCATCACCACGATGCGATCGGCGAGCCCCATGACAAACTCCATGTCATGCTCGACCAGCAGGACGGTGACGCCGTCCGCGCGCACCGCGCGCATGAGGTCGGCGAGCGCGCCCTTTTCCGTTCGGCCCAAGCCGGCGGCCGGCTCGTCGAGCATGATGAGCGCAGGATCGGCGGCAAGCGCGCGGGCGACTTCGAGGATGCGCTGGCGGCCGAGCGGCAGATTGCCCGCCGGTTCATGCGGATTGGCGCCGAGCCCGACCCTTTCGAGCTGACGCAGCGCTTCGGCGCGCGCCCGCGCTTCCTCGGCGCGGTCGAGCCGCAGCGCGCCCCTGAGAAAGCCGGCGCCGGTCCGCAGGTAGGTGCCGAGCAGCACGTTGTCGACGAGCGACATGTTCGTGCGCAGCTTCACGTGCTGATAGGTGCGGGCGATGCCGGCGCCGGCGATCCGGCGCTGCCCCGCATGGGTGATGTCGTGGCCGAGAAAGAAGATCGCGCCGGCGTCGACCGACAGCGCGCCGGTGACGAGGTTGAATACGGTGCTCTTGCCGGCGCCGTTCGGGCCGATCAGGCCGACGATTTCGCCCGCGCTGACCTCGAACCCGACCCTGCTGACGGCTTCGAGGCCGCCGAAGCGCTTCCCGAGCGATTTGACGACGAGCAGCGGCTCACCCGGTTTCGGCATCGTCCGCCTTTGCAGCGGTTCGGCGCTCGCGACTGCCGGCTCAACGCGGCGCGGCAGATGGCGCAGCACGAACGGCATCACGCCGCCGCGGGCGAATTGCAGCACGAGCACGTAGATGACGGCAAAGACGATCACTTCGAGCTGCGCGCCGTTGCGCGCGAAGTGCGGCAGAAGATCCTGCAGCGCGTTGGTCAGCATGGTGAGCAGCGCCGCGCCGACCACGGCGCCCAGAATATGTCCCGAACCACCGAGGATGGCCATGAACAGATATTGGATGCCCATGCGCACGTCGAACGGCGCCGGGCTGACAAATCGTTCCATGTGGGCGTAGAGCCAGCCCGATAGGCCGGCGAGCAGCGCGGCAATGACGAAGGTGACGAGGCGGATGCGAAATACGCTGATGCCCAGGCTCTCCACCATCACGACGCCGCCGCGCAGGCTGCGGATGGCGCGGCCGGCGCGGGAGTCGAGGAGGTTGGCGATCAGGGTGGTTGCGCCCGCGAGCACGCTCCAGATCAGGTAATAGATGGCATTGGTGCGCTCGAGCGACAGCGGGCCGATCGAGATCGGCGGCACGCCGGCGATGCCGTTGTGGCCGCCGAGCGCTTCCATGTTGCCGAACAAAAAGTAGATCGACAGGCCCCAGGCGATGGTGCCGAGCGGCAGGAAGTGGCCGCCAAGCCGAAGCGTCACCGCGCCGAGGAGCGTCGCGATCAGGCCGGTGAGAACGAACGCGAACGCAAGCCCGAACCACGGCGAGGCGCCGGCCGCCGTCGTCAGCCAGGCCGTGGCATAAGCGCCGATGCCGACGAAGGCCGCTTGTCCGAAGGAGGTGAGGCCGGCGACCCCGGTCAGCAGCACGACCCCCAGCGCGACCAGCGCGTAGATGCCGATGTAGTTGAGCAGCGTGATGGTGAACGGCGACGCCCAGAACGGCGCCGCGGCCAGGGCCGCTATCACGGCGAATGCCGCGAGGCGGGTCGCATGGGCGCTCATGCCTCGATCTCCGCGTCCTCCTCGTCGGCCTGCGGCAGCGACAGCGAACGCAGCAGCAGCACCGGGATCAGCACGCTGAACACCACCACCTCCTTGAGCGCGCTGTTCCAGAACGACGCGAAGCTTTCGAGAATGCCGACCAGGATGGCGCCGACCGCCGTCCCCGGATAGCTGACGAGGCCGCCGATGATCGCGCCGACGAAAGCCTTGAGCCCGATGATGAAGCCGGAATCGTAGTAGAGCGTCGTCACCGGGCCGATCAGAATCCCCGATGTGGCGCCCAGGAGCGAGGCGAGCAGGAACGCGAGCGTCGCCGTGCTCGCCGGCCGGATACCGACAATGCGCGCGCCGACGCGATTGACCGAAGTGGCGCGCAGCGCCTTGCCGAGGAGCGTATGCTCGAAGAACAGAAACAGCAGCAGGCTGAACACTACGGCGGTCGCGACCATCAGCAGCGTCTGCGAGGTGACCGCCACGGTGCCGAAATGGAAGACTTCGCTGGTCAGCGGCTTGGTGCGGAAACCCTCCGGTCCGAAGAACAGCAAACCCAATCCGGAAAGACCGAAGGTCAGGGCGACCGACACGATGAGCAGGAGCAGAACGGATGCGTCGGCGATCGGCCGCAGCGCGATGCGTTCGATGAGCGGCGCGATCGGCACGACAAGCGCGATGGTAAGCGGGATCTGCGCCCAGGCCGGCAGGCTTGCGCCGGCGAACAGCCACGCCGCGGCGGCCGGGATGAGCGGCAGTACGCCGTAGCCGAGGAGGCCGCGGGCAATGCGATCGGGCCGGCCGCGGCGCAGGTGGTGAATAGCATCGACACCGCAAGCCAGGATCGCCAGCACGGCGACGAGATAGACCGTGCCCGGCAAGCGGCCGAGCTGCATCGAGGCAAGCGTAAGCGCCGAGAAGGCGACGATGTCGCCGAACGGGACGAAGACGACGCGGGTGACCGAGAAGATAAGCACGAGCCCAAGCCCGACCAGAACGTAGATCGATCCGGTGGCGATGCCGTCGATGCCGAGAATGAGCGCGATGTCGGGGGTCATGCGTGCTCCAACGGCTCACCGGCGGCGCGGCATTGGTCTGCGACCGGTGTTGCGATTTCGCGGGTCTAAAGTCGCAAGCACGACGCCAAGCGCGAGCCCCGAACCGCTCGTCGAGATTCGACAAAACCATTGCGACTGCGTTGTTACAAGCCTAAAAAGATTGGCCCGCACGCGCTTGCCGACGGTGCCGAACGGCCCGCATCAGCAGCCAATTGGGAGGCGTTCGTGAACAAATTTCTCCGTTCCGTCGGCGGGGTGACGATCGCTTCGCTGCTGGCGCTTCCCGCCGGCGCCGCCGAGATCAGGGTCGGCTTGATCACGTCGATGACTGGTCCCGGCGCCTCGATCGGCATTCCCTATTCCAAGGGGACGGCGGCGGGCCAAGTGTACAGGGACGACGTCAACGGCATCAAGCTCAAGGTCGAGCAGCTTGACGACACTTCGGATCCTTCGATCGGCACGCGCGATGCCCGCAAGCTCATCGAGCAGGACAACGTCGACGTGCTCATGGGCGCCGGCAACACGCCGATCACGCTGGCGATCGTCGCCGTCTCGCGCGAGCAGAAAGTCCCGCTGATCGCGCTCGTGCCAACGGGGAATCTGCCCGGCGATTCCGGTTCGTGGATGATTTCCATTCCGCAGCCCGCGCCGTTGATGGTTGCCGCGGTGGTCGAGCGCATGAAGGCGACCGGTGCCAAGACGGTTGGCTACATCGGGTACAACGACGCTTGGGGTGACCTCGTCTATGACGCGCTGAAAAAGACCGCGGAGCCCGCCGGCATGCAGATCGTGACCAACGAGCGCTACGCGCGTGCCGATACTTCGGTTACCGCGCAGGCGCTGCGCATCGTCGCGGCGGCGCCGGAAGTGGTGATGACCGGCGGTTCGGGGACCCCCGGCGCGCTGCCGTTCATTGCCCTCACCGAACGCGGCTACAAGGGGCAGATCTACGGCACCCATGCACTGATCAATCCGGATTTCGTGCGCGTCGGCGGCGCCGCGGTCGAAGGGGTGATCTGCCCGACCGGGCCTGTCGTGGTGGCGAGCCAGCTTCCGCAGTCGAACCCGATCCGCAAGGTCGCGCTCGACTACGAGGCCGCGTATCAGAAGGCCAACAACGAGCCGGCGCGCGGCGCGTTCGGCCCCTACGCGTTCGATGGCTGGCTGATCATGCTCGATGCGGCGAAGCGCGCGCTCGCAACCGGCGCGCAACCGGGCACGCCGCAATTCCGCGAGGCGATGCGCGACGCCATCGTCACCACCAAGGATCTGGTCGGCACGCATGCGATCTATAATTTCGCGCCCGGCACCGCCACCGGCGTGGACGATCGCGCGCGCGTGCTGGTGAAGCTCGTCGACGGCAAGTGGAAGCTCACCGAGTGACCGCTGCAGCCTCCAGTGCGCGGCGCATCCGTGCCCTCTTGCGCCGCAGAGCTTTTCTTCTGATGCATGCTGCACAGCGGCAGCCGCCGTTGTCGAGAAAGAATTTCCGATATTCAGCGCCATAGTCGTAGGTAATCTCTTCCCCAAGATCGATCCGGCGCAATGCGACAATCACGATCCTTCCTTTCCGTCCAACGGGCTTGGCATTTGGCCGGCATGAATGATTGATGTAACGCGCCACATTCCATCGTGGCGAGCCATCAATGGTCCACCGCTTGTTGAGTGCAAACATATATCGCGCGCCGCGCGCCTCGCGTCGGTCGGCTTCTTCACTGGTAACGCGCCGCCCGCGATAGGTAGCAATATAGCTCCCTCGCTTGATCGGTCTTGTGGCGAAGAGCCCAAGTCCGGTCTTGGATCTGCCAATTCGAAAGATGGGCGATGACATAGACCGCGCAATAACTACAAATGGCTGTGGTGTCACGCATGACCTTTGGCAATTGACAGATTTCTTGGCGCGATCGAGGCAGTAGTCTCACTTGCGCACAAGATCCGCGATCACCGCCTGCGCTGCGTTGTGCCCCGGAGCACCCGTCACGCCGCCGCCCGGATGCGCACCCGAGCCACACAGATAAAGTCCGGCAATGGGCATTCGGTAATCAGCGTATCCCAGCATCGGTCGAGCGGAAAAAAGCTGACCGAGCGTCATGGCGCCGTGGAAAATGTCGCCGTTGGGCAAGCTAAAGATGCGCTCCAAATCCAATGGCGAGAGGCTCTGCCGGGCAACTACGGTGGCCTTGAAACCGGGAGCGTAGGATTCGACGGTGTCGATCATCAAGTCAGCCACGGTTTCACGGTGCTCGTCCCAAGTCGAACCATCGGCGAATTGCGGGGTCACGTGCTGGCAGAAAAGGCTTGCAACATGCGCGCCGTGCGGCGCGAGGCTGTCATCAAGCGTAGAGGGAATCACCATCTCGATGATCGGCATTTGGCTCCAGCCGTGACGGATACAGTCGCGATAGGCTTGATCCATATAGGAGAGGCTCGGAGCCAGGATGATTCCGGCAGTATGATGATCGCCGGGTCCGGGCAGTGCGGAAAAATTCGGCAGCTTGGAAAGTGCGACATTCATGCGGAAAGTCCCGGAACCAGCCTTCCACGCTTGCATGCGAGCAGACATCGTGCGCGGCACCGCATTACGCGGCAGAAGGGCCTGGAAGAGCTGTTGCGGGTCAGTATTGGCGACGACCGCTCGCGATCGCACCGCCGTGCCATCCTTAAGTACGACGCCGGCCGCGCGTTTGTTCTCGGCGATGACCTCGCGCACTTCGGTGCGTACATCAATTCGGACCCCGTGTTCCCCCGCCGCACTCGCCATCGCGCCGGTAATGGCGCCCATGCCGCCAATCGCGTGCCCCCACACGCCCTGTTGTCCGTTTACTTCGCCCATGACGTGATGGAGCAGCACATAGGCAGAACCTTGCGCGTAGGGGCTCGCGAGGTTGCCAACGACGGCGTCAAAGCCGAGCACTGCCTTGATAGGATCAGATTCGAACCAGCTGTCGAGCATTTCGCCGGCTGACTTGCGCAGCAGACGGAAAGCGGCCTGCAAACTGCCGCCTTTCCATAACCTCCCGCCGATAGCTGCCATTTTTCCGAATTCGCGCATGGCATGAGAGAAGCCGTGCGGTACTGGATTGGGCGGCGCGGTCAGCAAAAGGCTGCGCAATACCTGCACGACGCGCCCGATTTCGGCCTGGTAGGGAGAATAGCGAGCCGCATCCTTGGCGCTGAACTTCGCGATTTCGCGCTCGGTTCGGCCCGGTCCGGTGAGCAGATAACGTCCGTCTGGCAGCGGTAAAAAGTTCTGCGCGCGGCGCTCGACAATGCGCAGCCCATGTTCATGCAATTTCAAGTCTCGGATGACCTTCGGATGCAATAGGCCCACAGTGTAGGCGGCTGTCGAGTTACGAAAGCTCGGATGAAATTCCTCCGTCACGCAGGCGCCGCCGACAATGCCGCGTCGCTCAAAAACCTGCACTCGCAATCCCGCCATGGCGAGGTAGGCCGCGCATGTCAGGCCGTTATGGCCGGCGCCGATTATGATCACATCGAGATCGGACATGGGCATCGCGATTGGCTGGGATCGTCGTCCAGGGAGTGCGGGTACTAGCGGCTACAGCCCCTTCGGGTGGGTCAAGAATTCCTCGATGATCTCCGGCGGCGGCTTGACGAAGTCCGAAACACGACTCACGCCGAGGCCGTTCAGGCGTTTGAGCTTGACCGCAAGCTCAGCCATCTTGACCACGATGGGAATGCCGTCGATCACCGGCGCGCCATCGACGGCATGCTCCCTGACCGCCGAGAACAACAGCATCGGGATGCCGCCGCCGGGGATGAGCACGTCGCAGCCGGCGGCGACCAGCGGGCGGGCCTGTTCGGCGAACAGCCGCACCACCTCGGCGGCCAGCGCCTCCGACTCGTAAGCTTTCAGGATCTGCCCGGGCTCGAACGTCATCGCGTGCACGCCGGTGACGCGCCGCTCCAGGCCGTATTTGCCGATCTGGTGGTGAAACCAGGGAATATAGCGCGTGTTGATGGTGACGATGCCGCTGCGCTGGCCGAGCTGGCAGGCGTAGAGCATCGAGGCCTCGCCGAGCCCGACGACGGGTATGTCGACGACCGAGCGCGCCTCGTAGAGCCCGGCGTCCTGGAAGTGGCCGACGATGAAGGCGTCGTAGCCTTCGCGTTCAGCCTTGACGGCGTTGCAGATCACTTCCCGCGCGCAGCGGAATTCGACGATCGGATGGGCGTAGTTGTCGTGCGGGGTGATGCCCTTGATCTCGACCTCGGTGCCGGGGTCGGCGATGGCGCGCAGATGACGGCGCAGCCGGTCCCAATAGGTCTTGCCGTTCGCCTCGTCGACGTAGCTTTGATACCAGATGCGGATCGGGTCCATGCTTCACCCTAAAAGCTGATGCTGGCGACGCTGGTGCCGCCGCAGGCATAGAGAACCTGGCCGGTGATGAAGGTGTTTTCCCGCGCGGTGAAGAATATCACCGCGCGGGCGACGAATTTTTTGGCGACGCGGCGGCCGCCTCGGCGGTAGCGCGCGCGTCGGTCCACTTCGATCGCATGCAGCATCGGGTGTCGACCAATCCGGCCGGCCGTGTGCCAGCGACACGACCTCGTGACCCGGCCTCGATCATGTGCCGGCAGATCGCCGCGCCAATGCCGGCGCTCCCGCCGGTGACAATGGCGACAGAGCGTTCACCCATGCTCAGGTCTCACATGAACAGCTGAATGCTGCGGAAAGCGGCATCGCAATTGACGAGGTCAACGCGCTTCAACTTGATCTTCAGCCTGCCGTCGATGACGGTCAATGTGTGTGTCGCCCAGGCGGCATAGAGGTCCTGCTCGTCGAGACGGGTCTCCACGTAGTGCATGGGCGTCCAGGTCACGTATTCATTGGCGGCGTCGTCGCGCCGGTCGACCTGGGGGACCTGCAGGACGTGATGACAGCGGCTCTTGGGTTTCTGCGAGAAGGTGCGGTTGCCCTTGAGCCGCTCGATGCGGATCTGCAGCAGCAGCTTGTCCTCGTACATCAGCGAGGTGGCGAGGCGCGGGTCGGTCTGGCCCCATTCCAGCGGCATCCAATAGTGGCCCTCGGCGGCGAACAGATCCAGCCATTCCTCGAAGCGGTGCTGGTCGATCAGCCGCGCCTCGTGGAAGACGAAGCCGATGAGATCCTGCTCGGTCGGCACGCCCATCGCCGCGCCCGTCACATCGACAGCGTCATGAACTTGGACCATGCGCGGAACTGGTTGCGCATCTGCCACTCCGAGGTGCCGTTGATGACGGCGGTCTCCTGCTCGGCTTCGGCGGGATCATAGAGGCGCTGGATGTTGACCCAGGGATTGGCGTCGACGTGCAGGCCCTCCTGGGCGCGCTCGTACATTTCGAGGTCGTCGTGGCCGACGATCGAGGTCGGCGCGTTGATCAGCCGGCTGTAGGTCAGCGTGCGCTCGAGCAGCAAATCGGGCGCGTCGACCAGGCGGAAGGTGAAGGATTCCGCGAGCGTGCGATTGGGCGCGAGCGGCTTGAACAGGCGGATCGCCTGGATCGGTCCCTTCACTGTGAAATTGGGGAAATAGGCGGTGTTGTGCCGGTTCTCGTCGAGGATCGCCTTGGCGCGCGCTTCACCATAGGCGGCGACCATCTTGTCGAAGTAGCCCGGGATCGCGGAATAGTCGGAATGGATCGAATGGTGCACGCCGGTGTGGCCGTGCCCGTTGCGCCAGATGCGAATCCCCATTTTCTCGAAGAATTCGTACGGCGACATGAACGGCGCATAAATCTCGACCGCCGCCGGCTTCTTCTGGTTGCTGCCGGGCGCCATCCGCTTCCACACGTCGATCGCGGTGCCGGCCGAGGATTCGTGGGCGACCATCGGATGGCAGGTGTCGGTCAGGTTCTCGACCAGCATCTTCCAATTGCAGTTGTGCAGGTAGCGCAGCACGCCGCCGGCGACTTCCAGCCGTCCGGCCGGGGAGCGGTCGACCATGTTGTCGATGGTAGAAAGACTCTCGCCGAAGAACTCCTCGAAATCCGGGCCGACGTCATTCATCTTGGCGAAGACGAAGCCGCGATAGTTCTTCACGTGGCGCACGGGCGCGATGCCCTTGACCGCATGGCTCTGCTCAAGACCGGTGTGCTCGTAGCCTTTGCGCAGCGGGATGGCGAGCAGCGAGCCGTCGGTCTTGAACGACCAGGCGTGGTAGGGGCAGCGGAAGAACTTGCCGGCATTGCCGCAGGTGTCGATGGTGATGCGCGTGCCCTTGTGCGGACAGCGGTTATAGAGGACGTGCACCACCCCGTCGGTGTGGCGCACCATCAGCACCGGCTGCTTGCCGATCGTGGTGCCGTAGTAGTCGCCGGCATTGGGCACCTGGCTGTCATGGCCGACATAGATCCAGGCGTTGGCGAACAGGTGCTCCATTTCCAGGTCGAAGATCTCCTGGTCGACATAAACGTCGCGATGGACCTCGGTCTCCCGCACCAGGTCGCGGACCGCCGCTGCGTTCGTCCTGTACTGGCCCATGCGCCGTCTCCTCTGGATCGTTTCTTACCGTGCGTTTCGACCGATTGAGGCTGCTTGCGCGGTATCTTTGCTTCCTAAAGGTCGAGCACAAGACGCGGCGTCTTGGCTCTCGACACGCAGATTTGCATGACCTTGTTTCCGGCGCGCTCGTCATCGCTCAAAATGTGATCCCGGTGATCGGGCACGCCCTCGAGGACCGCAACCTGGCAGATACCGCACTCGCCGCGCTGGCAATCGTACATCGGGTCGATGCCTTCCTCTATCAGCACCTGCAGAATGCTCTTGTCGGGCGGAACAATAAAGGTCAGTCCGGAACGCTGCAGCACGACCTCGATCTGGCTATCCGCGGTCATCTCGTCTCCCGCCGCCATGGCCGCCTCGCCATCGGAAGTCCGCCGTCCGTTCTGATATTTAAGCCTAAACCAACGGACCGCTTTCTGGTAACGCAATCCTGCGGTGAGAGGTCCGCGCCAATGTCCGCGCCGATATCAGCGTTCATGTGAGTGGCCATGTCACTGCCGATGTCAGTGCCCGCGAGCGCGCAAGATCACGATCCAACCGGTCCGCCCCCGCTTGCCCGGCTCTTTGCACCATCCGAACGCACACTGCCGAAGATGCTCGCGCGCCAGGCCGAGCGCTACGCCGGGCGTCGCCTCGTGACGATCGGGGGCAGGGCGCTCACCTATGCCGACACCTTGGCGGCCGCCGCGGGCTACGCCGAGGCGCTCGCCGGTGCCGGCGTCAAGGCCGGCGATCGCGTCGCCATCATGTGCGGCAACCGCCCGGAAATGCTGTTGACCTTCCTCGGCTGCGCTTGGCTGGGCGCAATCGCCGTTCCCATCAATACCGCCTCGCGGGGGGCGCAGCTTGCGCACATTCTCGGCAATTGCGGCGCCCGGCTCCTCGTGATCGAACGTGAGCTGACGCCCGTTCTTGCTGCACTGGACCGCTCGGGGATCGCCGTCGAGGCGCTGTGGCTGGTGGGCCAGGGAGATGCGGACGATCAGCCGCGGTTCAAATCGGCTCCGTTTCCGGAGCCGGGAATGCGCGTGCCGCCGCATCCGGTCGAGCCGGGCGACACGCTCGCGATTCTCTATACCTCCGGCACGACCGGCCTCTCGAAGGGCGTCTGCTGCCCGCACGCCCAATACTTCTGGTGGGGCGTCTACACGTCGCGGCTTCTCGGCGTCCGCGAGAACGACGTGCTGCTGACGACGCTTCCGCTCTTCCACACCAACGCACTCAACAGCTTCTATCAGGCGCTCCTCAACGGAGCGGCGCTCATCGTCGAGCCGCGCTTCTCGGCGTCGGCATTCATGCCGGCGCTGGCGCGGCACGAGGCGACGGTGACCTACGTGCTCGGCGCCATGGTCCCGATCCTGCTGGCGCAGGCGCCGGGCGACGCCGACCGCGGCCACCGCGTCCGTGTCGCGCTGGCGCCGGCAGTGCCTGCCCATTTTCACCGGCAGTTCACGGAACGCTTCGGCATCGGCCTCGTCGACGGCTACGGCTCGACCGAAACGAACTGCATTATGGGGGCGCCGCTTAGCGAACAACGGCCAGGCGCGATGGGGCGGCTGTTGTCAGGCTTTGCCGCCCGTGTCGTCGATGCGCACGACAATGAGGTCGCCGACGGCGAGGCGGGAGAACTGGTGTTGCGCGCGGACGAGCCTTTCGCCTTTGCCACCGGCTATTTCGGCATGCCGGAAAAGACCGTGGAGGCCTGGCGCAATCTCTGGTTCCACACCGGCGACCGCGTCGTGCGCGAGGGCGACGGCTACTACCGATTCATCGACCGCATGAAGGACGCCATCCGCCGCCGCGGCGAGAACATTTCCTCCTTCGAAGTCGAGCAGGTGCTGGTGAGCCATCCGCAGGTCGAGAATGCCGCGGTGTTCCCGGTCCGCTCCGAGCTTGCCGAGGAGGAAGTGATGGCGGCCTTGGTGCTGCGGCCAGGCGCACAGGTCAGCTATGCCGAGCTCCTCGATTTCTGTCGGCCGCGCATGCCCTATTTCGCAGTGCCGCGCTACCTGCAATTCGTTGATGCTCTGCCGGTGACCGAGAACGGCAAAGTCACCAAGTACAAGCTGCGTGAGCGCGGCGTCACGGCGGAGACGTGGGACCGCGAAGCGGCCGGCTACAAAGTCACTTCCGGAAGGCGCGGGGCATAGAAAGCGCGCGTCCGCGGCGACGCGCGCCGGCGCGCCGCCAGCGACTATGGCGATCGCGTGCGATGCTGCGTGCGGGCAGCCGGCGCGGCCGGTTGGCTCGGCACGGTGGCACCGTCGGTCACCGACGGCGACCCGCCCGGCGGCGTTCCTGCGCCGCCCGCGGCGCCGGCGCCACCCGCGGCACCTGCGCCACTGCCACCGCCGCCACCACCACCGCCCATGCCGTAGGCGACGGTCGCCACAGCCGCGATCATCGAGGTTGCGAGCAACGCAGCGGCAAACTTCTTCAACATCATGTGTCTCTCCAAGTTTTGCGAATGGCGGACAAGCCGCGGCGCGGCAGCCTGGCGCGGCGAGCACGATCGTCACTGAACGCAGGTTTGCGCAGCAAACCAAAATCGCCAAATTACTAATGAGTTAGATTCTGACGGATAAGTCAGATCGCGAACTTAAAGTTCAAGGTAAGTCTTACGCTTCTTTCGTTGCGCGTGGCGTGCTCGCGCTGCGCGGGCTGCGCCACGCGCCGTCGTCCGCATGGGTCGGCCGTGCGCGCAATACGCCGGCGCGCCCGGAGACGTCGGTCGCGACGCGCAGCGCTCGTCGCGGATGGGAGCTTCGCTCGTCAGCTTACCGCTATCGTTGACCCGATGTGCGCTTGGGCGCTCGTACGGCTTTGCGCGTGGGGTTGACCGAAAGGGTGCCGGCATTGCTCCAGGTCGTCGGCGCCTGGTAGTCGCTGTTCGACGAGCAGCCGCCGCAGCCACCGCAGCCGCCGCACCCCATCGCCAGCCGGGCGCCGCGCCCGGATGGTGCCGCGCCTTCGTTGTCGACGACGTAGAATGTCGCGAGGCTGACGTCAGCGATTTCTTCCTCAGAGAGGTTGATTTCGTGACTCACGCCGACGTTTCGCGTCGGCATATCGGTCGCTGGCCCCCCGATCGCCGCTGCGGATGCCGCGCCCGCGAGCGATAACGACAACCCGGCGGCGCCCAACACCGGTAGAGCTTTACGCCTGCGCTTTGGCTTGGTGGGCGCTTGCTTCCCGTGGAACATGTCGGCCTCCGATGCTTGAAATGAAATTCGACGAAACGATTGTCTGGGCATGTAGTCGCCCGCCCGGCCTTGCACTAGGGCATGACCGGCGTCCGCCGGCGAATGTCCGCCATGCAGCGCAAGGCGGGCACGAGCGGAACCTCGCACATCACGCAATGCCCGCTTAGCGCCAAGGGCGACGTTGCGTCCCGTCGCGGGGCCGTATGAACCGGATGTCGCTGATCCGATCCGATCGCCAATCTATTTTTGTTGTTGTCGACGGCCGGCCCTGCAACTGACCGGCCCACTGTCGAGCTGCAACTGATTGCCACCCATGTCGACCACGAACTGCCCATCGTAAGTTCCGCGGGCCTTGTTGAGTTGAGCGGAAATGACGATGCGAAGACGAGAGGGCTCGCCTTCATCCATCGCGACAAGGAGAAGATGTCCGTCTCTGAAACTGAAGATGGTGACTTTGGCCGGATAGTCAAAATCGATCGTCGGCAGATCGCCAAGGTTCGCTGGGACGTCAAACCGCAAATCTTCGGCTTGTAGATAGGGACACGTGATGGTCTTCAGACTCGATGCGACGGCAGGCCTGTTCGCCACGAGAAGCGTGAGGCCGCTCGTCAATAGGAGAGCGACAGAGCCTGCCGTTCTAGAAGTGCACTTCATGATCGGTTCTCCGCAGGCCAAAACGCTCTCACGAAGCGCCAGACGACTGCCAAAGCATAGCCGGCCAGGGCCAGTGCCGACCCGGCGGAGAGGATCACGCCTTCCATGTAGTGATCGCCACCGCCAAAAGTGAAAGGACTGACTCTTGTGATGATCAGCCCACCGATGACACCCGCCACCAGAAGCACGGCGAACAGAGGCCGTCTGATCCATCGCCGGTCGAGGACCGAAAGGAGAGCGCCGATCGCGATGACGCCTCCCCAGACGAGATAGCGCATCAATTCAGCAGACAACGTGCTCACCGAGCGCGCCGGCCTCAGAACGGCCGGTCGCCGTTGATCGTGCAGCGGCGCATCACCCGCTTGTATCGCGCCTCGTCGAAGCCGGCTGCACGATGCAGCGTGCAGCGGTTGTCCCACACCATGAACTGGCGCGGGCTCCAGGTGTGGGTATAAACGCGCGCCGGCGAGGTGATCATTGAGTTGAGCTCCTCGATCAACGCACGGCCGTCTTCGTATTCCATTCCCTCGATCAACTCGGCATGATCGCCGAGGAAAATCGCCCTTCGTCCGGTGTCCGGATGGGTGCGAACGATCGGATGCGCAATCGGCGGCACCTCGGCCCTCTGTTCCGCCGTCAACAGGTCCTCGCCGTGGCGGCGTGTTCGCGAAAAGTCGAGATTGTGAACAGCGCGCCGGCCTTCGATCCTGGACTTCATCGCCGCAGGCAGCTGCTCATAGGCCGAATACATGTCGGCGAATTCGGTCTCGCCGCCGACCTGCGGCACGATCTCCGAATACATCATGGTCGCTTGCCCGGTGCGCTCGCGCCAGGAGCCGTCGGTGTGCCAGAACAGCGTGCCTTTATCGGGGTGCTTGCCGCTCGGTTTGCCGTCCTTATCAAGATTGGACAGCATGTAGATCTCAGGGTGGTCCTTGTAGCCATGGTATTGGCTCAGCACGTGGACTTGCACCTCGCCGAAGTTGCGCGCGAAGGCGACCTGCGTCGCCGGCGGCAGATCGACGTCGTGGAACAGGATCAGTTGATAGGTGAGAAACGCTTCGTAGATTTTGGCGAATATTGCCGGCGAGACCGCTTCCGCAAGCGTAATGCCGGTAATCTCACAACCAAGAACCGGATGCAGCGGCCTGACCTGGAACGGCCAATCGTGGGGCGCCGGTCGAGATTTCAGATCGGCTTGGGGCATGACACTTGGGGGCACGACATTGGAGGCATGGCGAGCATCCGTCGGGTACGCGCCGGCGCACTATGCCACCGCCCGTGCGCAGTTCCTAGACAAGCGCCAGGCTGCGGCGGAGCCCCGAGCCGGGCGCAGGGCGCCGGCAAGTTTGGTCGAAGTCCGGCCGCGAAGCACCGCGCTTTGTTGGTGGCGAGCCGAAATGATCAGGGGGCGCCGCCGTTGGTCGCCGACGCCCCCGCCCCGACGCCCACGTGCTGAATTCAGAAAAGCAGCGTCAGGACGCCGCACAGCGTCGAACTGCCCAGGAGCATCCACCAATCGGAGGGTGTCAGCCCGAACAGCCTGCCTTCGCTCACCACGCTACTGATCATCGGTGTGCTCGCTGTGAGACTGATGACAACATAGCGCCAGCCGGCGAGGACGGCTGTAGCGCGAAGGCTACAGCACGGCTGAAACGCCGTGCCGGCCGTTGAAAGACAAAGGATTCGGGCGAGGGCCACGACGGTTTGTTTGGCAGCGTGGCATTTCTGCCGCAGCGCAAGCGCAACTGG
>CAWHZA010000008.1:0-48142 GCA_963833665.1 uncultured Alphaproteobacteria bacterium
GGTGCCGCGGAAGGGATTCGAACCCCCGACCCACGCATTACGAATGCGTTGCTCTACCGGCTGAGCTACCGCGGCTTTACCGGCGTTATTTAAGCGTTCGGGCGAAAATTGCCACCCAATTGCCACTGCCAAGGCGGGGAAAAGGGGTAGCTCCGCTATCTTGTTCGCAAATCGTTCTATGCTGTCCAGCCCAGTCTTATCCGCTTTTCGGGCGAAGCAGACATGAACCGGCAGGCAAGATCGGTAGCAGCGGCCGATCCTTACGATAACATTCGGCACCTTCATAGATGGTCTTGGATGCTGGCCGTTGGGCAGTACCCTGATTTTCATGAGCTGGCCGCGGATTAGGGAGAGGTGGCGCGATGGAACGAAAGACAACATCATTCGGCATGGATCGCCGCACGCTGGTTGCGGGCATGGCGGCAGTGCCGGCTCTCGCGTTTACCCAAGGAGCCTTCGCGCAACAAAATCCGGTGACGGCGATCGACATCGCACTCGAACCCGACGCGACGATGGTTCAGCACGCTAAAGACGCCAACGCCCGTCTGCTCAAGTCTTTCCCCAAAGGCTTTGCACTGGATGAGACGCACCACCGGCACGTCAGTGTCTTGCAGCAGTTTGCCCGCACGGACGACCTCGACAAGATATTTGCGGCGGCGAACGCGATTGTGGTCAAGGAAAAGCCCACGGCATGGATGCTCAAGGCGTTCAAATATTACTACATCCCCGATCCGCCATTCGGCCTCGCGGGAATTGTGGTCGAACCGACCGACGACCTGCATCGGCTGCAAGATGACCTCATCACGGCCGTCAAGCCCTACACTGTGAAGACCGGGACCCCGGCGGCCTTCTTCAGCGAGGCAGGCGGACGCGACATTCAAAAATCGCTGATTGAGTACGTCACCCACTTCGTCGAGATGGCCGCAGGCAAACGGTTCAATCCGCATGTGACGATCGGTGTCGGAACGGAAAGATAATTGAACAAGATGCTGGCGGAGCCATTCCCGTCGTTCACGTTCTCGCCGGCCGGCGCGTCGGTCTATCAGCTCGGCACCTTCGGTACGGCCCGGAAAGAACTGACGGCGCTGACGCTGGCGCCTTGAAGCAGGATGCAGAACCGCCGTTGGAGAATAGATCGAGGCGCGGGCTTGCTGTGTTGCGAAATGCCGACTTGAGCTGCCATCCGCCGGATCCGCAGCCATCGTCGTCACGCCAGCCCGGTACGGATTGGCGCCATCGTGACCAGCGGATATGATTTCGCGAAGGACAGCCGTTCGCGATAGCGCCGCGGGGGAGGCAGCATGTCGTTCGAGTTCGGTGTCTTTCACGAGTTTCCGCGCTACGCAGGGGTGACGGATGCAGAGGTATTCGCGCAATCCTTCGTCCAGGTGGACGCGGCTGAGCGTTGGGGTCTCGACGTCATCTGGATCGCGGAATTGCACTTCCTCCCGGAGCGATCGGTCGCGTCCGCTCCGCTCTTGATCGCCAGTGCCATCGCTTCGCAGACCC
The DNA here is from genome assembly GCA_963833665.1 of uncultured Alphaproteobacteria bacterium. Classification (GTDB taxonomy): domain Bacteria; phylum Pseudomonadota; class Alphaproteobacteria; order Rhizobiales; family Xanthobacteraceae; genus BOG-931. Next base: position 1,510 of record CAWHZA010000008.1, read on the forward strand.
GCCGCATGAAAATCGGCATTGCGGTGCAGGTGCTGCCGCTGTGCCATCCATTGCGCTTGGCGGAGGAAGTCGCAACGCTTGATCACATCAGCCGTGGACGACTTGTTTTCGGTGTGGGCCGCAGCGGCTTTCCCCACACCTACGAGGCCTATGGCATACCCTACGGCGAGAGCCGCGAGCGCTTCGCCGAAGTGCTCGAAATCCTCAAGCGTTGCTGGGCTGAGGAACGCTTCTCCTTCGAGGGGAAGTTTCACAGGTTTCACAATGTCACAATCGTCCCGAGGCCGTTGCAGACGCCATATCCGCCGTTGCGCATCGCAGCGACGAGCGCAGACACCTATCGGGCGATCGGCGCCATGGGCTTGCCCATCTTCGTTGCCGTCCGCCTCGGTACGTTCGAAGAACTGGGGCCCAGCATAGCGGCCTATCGCGAGGCCTATCAGTCGGCCGGCCACGCTGGGCAAGGCGAGGTTTATTTGCGAGTCCCGATCTATGTTGCAGAGACGGAAGCGTCGGCACGAGCGGACCCCGAGCTATCAATCATGCATTTCTATCGGACGCTCGGACTGCAACTCGAGGGCGCGGCGAAGAGGCCCGGCGTGGACGCGGGCGAGGAACGCGCCGAGCGCGGCCAGGCGTTGCAGACCATCAGCTATGAAGATGCGCTGCGCGATAAAGTGATTACCGGAACTCCAGCATCGGTGGCGATGCGCCTCAAGTATCTGACCGGCAAGCTTGGCCTCAATGGCGTTCTGGCGGAGCTCAATTGCGGAGGTCTGCTCGACAATGAAAAAGTCATGCGCTCGCTGCAGCTCATGTGCGAGGAGGTGGCGCCGTGTTTCCGCTAAGAAGGCGGGTTTCGCCTTGACATCGAGCTTCCGCCGGCGGCGGCACCGAGCATCTCCAGGTGGCGGAAATGCAGCTTAGCCCGGAGGGCCGCCGGCCTCCGCCCGCAGCTTGAAGCGCTGGATCTTGCCGGTCGCGGTCTTCGGCAGCTCGCGGCGGAATTCAAGCCAGCGCGGATACTTGAAGACCGCGAGCTTCTGCCGGCAGTGGTCCTTGAGCGCCTGCGCCAGAGCGTCATCGGCCTTGTCCGGCGATTTCAGCACCACGAACGCCTTCGGCTTGATCAGGGTGTCCTCGTCGGGCCAGCCGACGACCGCGGCCTCGAGCACCTCGGGATGGTTCTGCAGCGCCGCCTCGACTTCGAACGGCGAGACGTAGATGCCGCCGACCTTGAGCATGTCGTCGCGGCGGCCGCAGTAGACGTAGTAGCCGTCGTCGTCCTCGAGGTACTTGTCGCCCGAGCGCGTCCATTCGCCGAGAAAGGTCGCGCGCGATTGCTCGCGGTTGTTCCAGTACATCATCGCGCTGGTCGGCCCGCGCACCTGCAGCTCGCCCATCTCGCCGCGCTTCTCGATCACGCGGCCGTAGTCGTCGACCAGGCGCACGTCGTAGCCGGGCACCGGTTTTCCGGTGGTGCCGTATTTCACCTCGCCGGCGCGGTTCGAGAGGTAGATGTGCAGCATCTCGGTCGAGCCGATGCCGTCGAGAATGTCGGCGCCGTAGCGCTCGCTCCAACGCCGGCCGACGTCGGCGGGGAGCGCCTCGCCGGCCGATACGCAGCGGCGCAATCGCGTTTCGCCGCGCTCCGGGGCCTGCGGGCTGGCAAGAAAGGCGGCGTAGAACGTCGGCACGGCATAAAACACCGTGACCTGGTGCTTCTTCAGAATCGCGGCCACCAGCTCCGGCGTCGGCCGGTCGGGCAGCAGGATGGTCGTCGCTCCGGCCGCCATCGGGAAAGTGAGCGCGTTGCCGAGCCCATAGGCGAAGAACAGTTTTGCGACCGAGTAGCAGACGTCGGTCTCGCCGATGCCGAGGAACGGCTTGGCGTAAAGCTCGTCGGTGAGCGCGAGGTCGGCATGCGTATGCACCGCCGCCTTCGGCTTGCCGGTCGAGCCGGAAGTGTAGAGCCAGAAGCATATGTCGTCGCGGACCGTCGGCGCCGCCGTCATGGCCGGGCCGCCGCCGGCCAGCAATTCCTCGAAGCGCTGATGACCGTGCCCGTTCGCTCCGGAGACCACGACATGGGCGAGGCTGGCGCAGGCGCCGATCGCCTTGGCGAATTTCGGGTAAAGCTCCTCCGACACGACCAGAAGCCGGGCCCGGCTGTCCTCGAGCATGAAGCGGTAATCATCCTCGGTCAGCAGCGTGTTGACGGGAACCGGGACCACGCCGGCCTTGATCGCGCCGAGGAAGGCGGTCGGCCAATCGATGCTGTCGAGCAGGCCGATGAGAATGCGCTCCTCGCGGCGGATGTCGAGCGCGCGCAGCGCGCTGCCGAAGCTGTCGACCCGCGCGGCAAGATCGCGATAGGTCCAGCTCCCGCGCGGATCGATATAGGCGACTTTCTCGCCGCGCCCGGCGTCCAGATTGTGTTTGAGGATCGCGGCCGCGAAATTGTAGTCGCGCGGGATCGCGTCAACGGGCGCGGCCGGCGCCAAGGTCGGCTGAGCGATATTCATTGCGGCGTTCCTCATCAGGGCGTGCCCGGCTCTGCGGCCGCTCGCCACGCGTCGCTCACGCAACGCATTATGCCGACGCGGAAATTCGCCGGCAATGGCGCTGGCAGGGCGCGCGAAGTGCGCTAAGAGAGGGCACGATCGACGAGACGCCAGCCGGAGTCGCCGTGATGATTTCAAGCCGTGAGCGCATCCTGACCACGCATGTCGGCAGCCTGCCGCGCAGCGCGACGCTGAGCGAGCTTCTGGTGCGGCGCGAGGCCGGCGAAAGCTACGACCAGGCGCAACTGGACGCCGCGATGGCGGAGGCGGTGCGCCATGTGGTCGCCAAGCAAAAGGAGGCCGGCATCGACATCGGCAACGACGGCGAGCAGCAGCGCGTCGGCTTCCAGACCTATGTGCCGCAACGCATGTCGGGCTTCGGCGGCGAATCCAAGCGCCGCCGCGGGCGCGAGTTCGAGGAATTCCCGGAGCTGGCGCAATACCTCGCGCATCGTTTTCCGAGCGGCAGCCGGCAGCAGAACGCGCCGCAGGCGCAACGCGAACTGCATTATCACGACACCTCGGCGATCGAGCGCGAGATTGCCCGCTTTCAGCGCATCGCCGGCGAAGACAAGGCGTTCGCCGAGGCGTTCATGACCGCGCCTTCGCCGGGCATCATCGCTTCGACCATGCTCAACGCCCATTACGCCACGCACGAGGCCTATCTTGCGGCCATCGCCCGCGAGATGCGGAACGAATACCTGGCGATCCATCAGGCCGGCCTGATCCTGCAGATCGACGCGCCCGATCTCGCCATGGACCGCACCATGTTCTATCGCGACAAGTCGGACGCCGACTTCATCAAGGCGGTCGAGCTGCACGTCGCCATGATCAACGACGCGATCGCCGGCATCCCGCGCGAGCGCGTGCGGCTCCACGTCTGCTACGGCAATTGGGAAGGCCCGCATATCCACGACATCGCGCTCGAAAAAATCCTCCCCGCCCTCTATCAGGCCGCGGTCGGCGCGCTGTCGATCGAGTTCGCCAATCCGCGCCACGCTCACGAATACGCGGCGCTCAAGCGCGTGCCGCTGCCGGCCGACATGATCCTCATTCCCGGGGTCATCGAGAGCACCAGCAACTTCGTCGAGCATCCCGAGGTGGTGGCGCGGCGGATCGAGGAGGCGGTGGCGGCGGTGGGCGACCGCGAGCGGGTCATCGCCTCGGCCGACTGCGGCTTCGGCACCTTCACCCGGCGCGAATGGGTGGTCGAGCCGGTCGTCTGGCTCAAGCTCGGATCGATCCGCGCGGGCGCCGACATCGCCTCGGCGCGGCTATGGAGCAGGAAGGTGACGTAAGTGCGTTGCAGCAGCTAGCGGAACGTCCGATCCACACGCGATAGACGACAACCCTTGTTTATGCCGGGGAGCTGTTCACCCGCTCGTAATGGGAAATGGCCCGTGTCACATTGAGGAAGTAGTTAATCGGGGTTCGCGGAATACGCTGTCGGCAGTAACCGCCACAAGCTGTAGGTCGTGGAATGCTGATACGTCTTGTCTTCTTTTGCTTCGTTTTGCTGATGTTTTTGAAACCGGTGACCTTCGCCCAAGAGGCTGCCGCTGGAGGACTTGCTCTAGGTGAGGAAAGCGGCTCACCCGTCGGTCCATCCCCCAGTACCGACCCACTCCCGTTCTGGACTAAGCCGTTCGGCCTGAACAATCCACCGGCGAACAGCGCGACGCAGTTCAGTGCATCTGCTGAAAGCGATTTTATTCTCGGAGCGATAGTTGCCTGCATGAGTCTCCTGGTAGTCGCAATATTCCGGCTGCCTACTAGGCCGACTGCAGAAGCTCTCACCAAGTTTCGCAACGAGCGTGACACAAGCCTTTTGATGGGTATTGGCTTTATTGCGATGGGGGTCGGCGAACTGTATGTCGGTTTCCGATCCGGGCGAATGGAATATATTCGACAGTTTCGCCCTAACGTTTGGATTTCATATAGCGACAGCAAAGTCTTCTTCAGCTTTCTCGGATTGGTTTACAGTGTGATGGTCGTAATGGGAGTGGCTTTTGTAAAAATGACGTTTGAGCCGAGCGTTGCCGTAGCCCCGTTTTTCAAGCATGCGCCGGTACTTAGATTTGTTTGGTTGATAGTAATATGCGCTGTGATTTTTGCGTTGATATTTTTACGCTGAGATCGCCTGAGACCGCTCGCGCCGGTCCGTCGCCCATTCGGAACTACGATAACTTTCAAGTATGGATAATTTTCGAAATTGTGGCCCGGCCTTTTTTATCCGGGTAATATTGATTTTTATTTTATCCGGGTATAATTATCATGCAAACCAGCCCCCGAGGCCTCCGCTCATGCCCAAAGAGCCCGCCGTTATTGCCTTCCAAGGCGACGTCTGCATCGCCTCGGGCGACCTCGCCGGCGTGGCGCTGGCGGCGCAGAAAGCCGCCAAGCGGCACCAACACCAACCCATTCTCATCTTCGATGCCGCGACCAGCGAGCCGGTCGAGATCGATCTGCGCGACACCGGAGCGCCGCGCTCGTCGCGGCACGCGGCAGCGGGTCCTTCGGCTCCATCCGCCAGCGACGCGCCGCGCGGACCCGGCCGCCCGAAACTCGGCGTTGTCGCGCACGAGGTGACGCTGCTGCCGCGTCACTGGGACTGGCTGGCGAGCCAGCCCGGCGGCGCGTCGGTCGCATTGCGCAAGCTCGTGGAGCACGCCATGCGCGCGAACGCCGGAAAGGACCGCATTCGCGCGTCGCAGAACGCTGCCTACCGCTTCATGTCGGCGATGGCGGGCAATCGCGTCCGCTTCGAGGATGCCGCGCGCGCGCTCTTTGCCGGCGATGCCGCGACCTTCAGCCGGCTGGTGCAGGCGTGGCCCAAGGATATCCGCGATCATGCGACGAGGCTCGCCGCTGTTGCGCTCAAGACCGAGAACGACGCCGCGTGAATCGCCAGACAAATAATTTTTCAGTCGGCAAGCGAATAAAAGGAACGATGCCGTGATCGATCTCTACACCTGGAACACGCCCAACGGCCGCAAGGTTTCCATCGCCCTCGAAGAGCTCGGATTGCCGTATACGGCGCACGGCGTCGACATCAGCAAGGACGAGCAGTTCAAGCCGGAATTCCTGCAGATCAGTCCCAACAACCGCATTCCGGCGATCGTCGACCGCGACAGCGGCCTGAGCCTGATGGAGTCCGGCGCGATCCTCATCTATCTCGCCGACAAGACCGGCCGCTTCCTGCCGAAGGCGGGCGAGCCGCGCTATCGCGTGCTCGAATGGCTGATGTGGCAGATGGGCGGCCCGGGGCCGATGTTCGGCCAAGTGCATCATTTCGTGAAATACAACAAAGGCAAGGCGCCTTACGCCGAAGAGCGCTACCTCAAGGAAGCGCACCGGCTCTACGGCGTGCTCGACCGCCGGCTCGCCGGGCGCGACTTCGTCGCCGGCGACTATTCGATCGCCGACATCGCCATCTGGCCGTGGGTCTCACGCTACGAATGGCAGACCGTGGATCTTGGCGCCTATGCCAACGTGAAACGCTGGTACACGGCGATCGCGCAGCGCCCCGCCGTACAGCGCGGCTACAAGGTGCCGAAGGACGTCGGCGAGATCCCGATGCCGTGACAGGGCTTAACTCATAAAAGAGGGCTCGAATTTCGCCTCGCCCCAAGCGCCGGCTAATTCTCTTCGGCGCCGGTGCTGCCGCATCAGCGGGAGGGGTGAACGCGGCCAGAAAACCTGCTAAATCCCTGCGCGAGCAAAGCCCCCACGCAAGCGCGGTACGCCGAGGAAAACCCCCAGGAGAACCCCCATGTACGCCAAGCTCGAACTCTATATCGACGGCCAGTGGCTCAACGGCGAAGGCCGCGCCGGCGAGGACGTGATCAACCCGGCAACAGAAAAGCCGCTCGCGCACCTGCCGCACGCGAGCACGGCCGATCTCGACCGCGCGCTCGAAGCCGCGAAAAAAGGCTTTGCCGCGTGGCGCGCGACCTCGGCCTACGACCGCGCCAAGATCATCCGCAAGGCCGCCGACCTCATGCGCGAGCGTCACGATGCGATCAGCAAGATCCTGGTGCAGGAGCAGGGCAAGGCCTATCCCGAAGCGCGCGCCGAGGTGATCACGTCCGCCGACATCATCGAGTGGTACGCCGAGGAGGGCCGCCGCGCCTACGGCCGCGTCGTTCCGGGCCGCGGCAAGATGCGGCAGATCGTGGTGCAGGAGCCGGTCGGCATCGTCGCCGCCTTCACGCCGTGGAATTTCCCGACGCTGACGCCGGCGCGCAAGATCGGCGGCGCGCTCGCGGCCGGCTGCTCGCTCATCATCAAGGCCTCCGAGGAGACCCCGGGCTCCTGCGTGGAGCTGGTGCGCTGCTTCGCCGACGCCGGGCTGCCGGCCGGCGTGCTCAATCTCGTCTTCGGCGTGCCGGCGAAGATCTCCGAGCACCTCATCGCCAAGGACGCTGTACGCAAGATCTCGTTCACCGGGTCGATTCCGGTCGGCAAGCACCTCGCGGTGCTCGCGGCCAAGGGAATGAAGCGCGCCACCATGGAGCTTGGCGGTCATTCGCCGGTCGTGGTGTTCGCCGACGCCGACCCGGAAAAATCCGCCGACACCATCGCCGCATTCAAGTACCGAAACGCCGGGCAGGTGTGCATCTCGCCGACGCGGTTCTACGTGCAGGAGCAGGTCTATGGCCGCTTCCTCGCCCGCTTCACCGAGTACGCCAAGTCGCTCAAGCTCGGCGACGGCCTGGAAAAGGGCGTCACCATGGGGCCGCTCGCCAATGCGCGGCGCATCGATGCCATGGAGACGTTCGTCAACGACGCCAAGGACCGCGGCGGCAAGATCGTCACCGGCGGCGCGCGCCACGGCAACCAGGGCTACTTCTTCGAGCCGACGGTGATCACCGACGTGCCCGATGATTCCAAGATCATGACGCAGGAGCCGTTCGGACCGGTGGCGCCGGTGGTGACGTTCAAGACGCTCGACGAAGTCGTGGAACGCGCCAATTCACTGCCCTTCGGGCTTGCCGCCTACACCTTCACCGGTTCGGCGCAGACCGCGAATATGATGGGGGACGCGCTGCAGTCCGGCATGGTCGGCGTGAACTCGATCGCCGTGTCCACGCCGGAAACACCGTTCGGCGGCGTCAAGGAATCGGGCTACGGCAGCGAGGGCGGCATCGAAGGATTGCAGGCCTATCTGAGCACGAAGTTCATCTCGCAGATGTAGAGCACGCTCAGTGCGCTCGAACCCGCTGCTCTCGCCCGTTCGTCCCGGAAGCGCGCGAAAGCGGGGACCCGGTCGGTTATTGCGCCGGCGAAGGCTTAGGCGAGATCGGCGAGCCCGAAATGCGGTCCGAGCAGGCGGCGCACGCGGTGCATGGCGGCGCGGGCGGCGAGCGCATCGACGGCGACGCGGGCCAGCGGCCTGAGCTGCGACGGTCGCGTCATGAGGTCGCGCAAGATCGCCAAGACATCGGCGCGGCCGTCGGGGCGCATTCCGAGAAGGGCGGCCGGCGGAATCCGCCGATGGGCCGGGTCGACAATGACCCGTACCGCCGCAAACGCCAGCCGGTGTGCGGCGGCGACCCGCGCCACGATGTGCGATTCCATGTCGACCGCAGCGGCCCCGGTCGTCCGGTGCAGCTCCCGCTTCTTCGCCGGCTCCGCGATCGGCGTGTCGACGCCGACGACCGGGGCGTGGATCGCATCGTCGATCATGTCGAGAAGCCGGCGCGACCAGGTGGCGTCGGTGGCGCGCACCGTCTGCGATTCGCGCACGGCGGAAGCGACGACCCAGTCGCCGGCGCGCAGATGCGAGGCGAGACCGCCGGCGACGCCGAAGCTGAGCATGCCGCGGTAGCCGTGGCGGACCGCGCTCTCCGCCACAGTGGCGAGTTCGCTTCCCGCGGTTCGGCATACAACCAGAACGCCGGGACCGGCGGCAATTCTGGCCTCGAAGGCCATGCCGACGAAAGCGATGACGACGCGGCGTTGATTTTCGACTGCTGCACTGGCGACTTCGTACCTGTCGTCGCCGTCACTCACCATCCCGTCTGCGAGCGCTGCCCCGACGCAATCGAATTGGGATGTCATGCAAACCTTCGCCCCCTTCGCGCCGGTCACCCGACTTCGCGCGATCAACCCCCGACAAATTCAACTCTATCACAACCGCTCGGCGTATGCGAATTGCCGGATTTGCTTCGGTCCCTACGTATGCGCTGCGGGCATGGCCTTTCGGCCGTTAAAGTGCTTGGCTACCGTTCACGGTTGTGGACGCGTCATGGGCGGCACGGCACAGACCCTCGTCACCGGCGCCACCGGGTTCGTCGGCTCGGCGGTGGCGAGAAAGCTGTCTCTCGCGGGAACCCGCGCGCGGGTGCTGGTCCGGCCCGGCAGCCCGCGGTTTCACCTGGACGGGCTCGACCTCGAGTTCGTCGGTGGCGACTTGCGCGACGTCCAATCGGTCCGCGCGGCCATGGCCGGCATCCGGCACGTGTTTCACGTCGCGGCCGACTACCGCCTCTGGGCGCGCGACCCCGGCGAGATCTTTGCCGTCAATGTGGAGGGCACGCGCCAAGTGATGCAGGAGGCGCTGCGCGCCGGCGTCGAGCGCGTCGTCTATACGAGCAGCGTAGCGACGCTTGGGCTGCGCGCCGACGGCAGCCCGGCAGACGAAAGCGTCCCGTTGTCGGTCGAGGAGGGGATCGGCGCCTATAAGCGCAGCAAGATTGCCGCCGAACGGCTGGTCGAGGCCATGGTCGGCCGCGACCGGCTTCCCGCCGTCATCGTCAATCCCTCGACGCCGATCGGACCCCGGGACGTGAAGCCCACGCCCACCGGCCGGATCATCGTGGAGGCGGCGCGCGGCCGCATGCCCGGCTTCCTCGATACCGGCCTCAATTTCGTTCATGTCGACGATGTCGCCGAGGGCCACCTGGCGGCGTTGAGACGCGGCGTGATCGGCGAGCGCTACATCCTCGGCGGTGAGAACGTGGTGCTTGCCGACATGCTGGCCGAAGTCGCGCGCCTCGCCGGGCGCCGTCCGCCGCGGTTTCGCATCCCGCGCGCCGTGGTGATTCCGGTGGCGTATCTCGCCGAGGCGAAGGCCTGGCTCACCGGCCGTGAGCCGTTCACGACCCTCGACGGGCTGCGCCTCGCGGAACACTATATGTTCTTCACCGCGGCCAAGGCCGAGCGCGATCTCGGCTTCCGCGCGCGGCCTTACCGGCAGGCCCTCGCCGACGCAATCGATTGGTTCCGCGCCGCCGGGTATCTGGATGGCAGGCGGAAACGCTGAGCGAGCCCGCCTCGTCGGGCCGGAACGACGCGCCAGGCAATTTCGCTCTCGCGTCGCGGCGGCGCCGCTCCGCGCGCCGCGACCCGACTATCGTTGACGTGCGTCCGCATACCCGCCCAGCGCATAGCCCGAGCGCTGCGCCGCGGCGATGCAGTCCGCGTCGCAGAGAGCGGCGAATTCCTCGGCGTAGCGATAGCCAGGCGCGGCGCCGGCGAAACTGTTCCGCTCGGCGGGGTGCAGATAGATTTCCACAATGCCCGACGGGAGCCGGCCAAGGATGGCGGCGAGACGCCTTGCCGTCATCGCGCCCGACCAGGCCAACCCGAAGACGGCGTCGGCGGTGGTCAACCCGGCGCGCCGGGCGTGCCGCCGCAGCCAGGCGGCCCACGGGCTCGTCACGCGGCCGATCTGCCGCGACGTCTGCGGATCGATTTCCGCGACGATGCGCCAGGGCTCGACCGGGACGCGCAGTGCCGCCATGCCGTAGTGCCGCCCGATGCGCATGATCGACGCGGCGACGACCGGATGCAGATGGAAATGCCGGTGCGCATTGACATGGTCGAGCGGCAGCCCGGTGGCGCGAAACGCCTCGAACTGCGCGGCGATCTCCACCGCCGCCTGCCGCCGCGCCGCTGGGCTCAGCGCCAGCGCGGCGCCGTAGCGGGGAAGGTCGTTGCGCAGATAGCCGTTACGGTCGACTAGCGCCGGTATGTGCGCTCGCTCGCTCACCGGGGCGCCATCGACGAGGACGATGTGAAGCCCGACCCGGAGTTTTGGCAGGCGGCGGGCGCGTTCGACCGCGTCGGCGGCGGCCGGAGCGCCGACCATGAGACTTGCGGCGCTCAATATGCCGCGCCGGTGCGCCTCTTCGACGGCGGCGTTGACGGGCTCGCTGAGGCCGAAATCGTCGGCCGTGATGACCAGATGGTTCAGTGAACCAACTCCCGCCGCTCGCGCAGGAACGAGAAGAATTCGACGCCCTCGCGCAGCCGGCGCACCATCATTTCCGGGCTGCGCACCATCTCCGAGACGATGGCGGCGATCTTCGGCGCGCGGAAGTAGAAGCGGCGGTAAAACTCCTCGACCGACTGGAAGATTTCGGTGTGGGTCAAATGCGGGTAGTGCAGCGGCGCGATCTGCACGCCGCTCGCGTCGACGAGCTCCGCATGTTCTGTATCGAGCCAGCCGTGCTCGAGCGCATCGCGGTAGAGCTCGGTGCCCGGATAGGGCGCCGCCAGCGAGACCTGGATCGTGTGCGGATTGATCTCCTTGGCGAAGTTGATGGTCTCGGTGATGGTCTCCCGGGTCTCGCCGGGCAGGCCGAGAATGAAGGTGCCGTGGATGGTGATGCCGAGGTCGTGGCAATCCTTGGTGAAGCGCCGCGCCACGTCGACGAGCATGCCCTTCTTGATGTTGTGCAGGATCTTCTGATTGCCGGTTTCATAGCCGACGAGCAGGAGCCGCAGGCCGTTGTCGCGCATCACCTTGAGCGTCGGCTGCGGCACGTTGGCCTTGGCGTTGCACGACCAGGTGACGCCGAGCTTGCCGAGCTCGCGGGCGATCGCTTCGGTGCGCGGCCGGTCGTCGGTGAAGGTGTCGTCGTCGAAGAAGAACTCCTTGACCTGCGGAAGCGCCGCCTTGGCCCAGCGGATCTCCTCCACCACGTGGCCGACGCTGCGCGTACGGTAGCGATGGCCGCCGACGGTCTGCGGCCACAGGCAGAAAGTGCAGCGCGACTTGCAGCCGCGTCCCGTATAGAGCGACACATAGGGATGCTTCAGATAGCCGATGAAATAGTTCTCGATCTTGAGGTCGCGCTTGTAGACCGGCGTGACGAAGGGCAATTCGTCCATGTTTTCCAGCACGGCACGCGGCGGGTTGTGCCTGATCGCACCGGCATCGTCGCGGTATGACAGTCCGGCAATGCTGCGCCAATCGCGCCCCTCGGCGACTTCCTTGATGGTGAAGTCGAACTCGTTGCCGGCGACGAAGTCGACGGCCTCCGATTGCTCGAGGCTCGCCTGCGGCGCGACCGCGACCTTCGCCCCGACGAAACCGGCCTTCAGGCGCGGATTCGCCGACTTCAGCGCTTCGACGACCGCGACGTCGGACGCGAACGAAGGCGTCGACGTATGCAATACCGCGAGGTCATAGTTGCGTGCGTCGCGCACCAGGTCGGCCAGCGGGAGCCGATGCGGCACCGCGTCGATGAGCTTGCTGTCCGGGACGCAAGCCGCGACCTGCGCGAGCCAGGTCGGGTACCAGTAGGAGCGGATTTCGCGGCGCGCCTGGTAGCGCGCGCCGGCGCCGCCGTCGAATCCGTCGAACGAAGGCGCCTGCAGAAACAATGTTCGCATCACGAGCCCCTCAGGTCCTGTTCCTCAATCAGGGTGCCGTCCCCCGCCACGCGGAAGTCCACCCCTTGCCAGTTAACCGTCGCCCCGAAGAAGCTTGCGACGTAGACGCCGAACACCAGGACATCCTGCAGCGGGATGAGCCAGTAGCTCTGCCGCGGCAGTCCGAAACGCCGTTCGACGCAGCGGCAAAGCGTCACCCGCGACGCCAGCACCGCGACGGTCAACAGCGTCGCGGTGATGCCGCCGGAAAGCATGCCGAGAAGAGCAAGCGGCAACGGGTGGGTCAAGATGGTGCCGGCGTAGCCGATCGGGTCGATGCTCCTGATGGTGCGCGCCACCCGGATCTGGTGCCGCATGAATTCGCGCAAGCTGCCTTCGAAACAGCGGTGGCCGACCAGGAACGGCGCCGCCTTGACGTCGTAGCCGGCTGCTCGAACGGCGACGCCGATCGCATAATCGTCGGCCAGTACGTCGGCGAAGGCGTGGAAGCCGCCGATGCGGTCGAGCATCGAGCGGCGCAAAGCGATGGTGGCGCCGCAGCATGGTTTGCCCAGCTTCAGGCCGAGCGCGGTGATCGCCTGTGGCAGGAAATGCGAGTTCGTCGCCAGCGCCGATATGCGTGACCACAGGCCGGTCCCGCCTATGCCGTGGTAGAGGCAGGTGACGGCACCGACATCGGGTTCGCCCAAGAGCGCCACGATACGGCGCAGGTAGTCGCGCTCGACGACGATATCGCTGTCGGAGAGCACGATGGTGTCGTAACGGGCGCGCGGCAGCATATTGATCAGGTTCGATACCTTGCCGTTGGCGCCATGACTGCGCTGATCGGCGACAAGCTCGATGCTGTCGGGGAATTTCGAGTTGACCTCGCCAACGGCGGCGGTGGCCGGCGCCAGGTCGCCCTGCGCGCCGCATACGACCTGCACCGGACCGCCATAGTGCTGCCGGCAGACGGCGGCGAGGCGGCCGGCGAGATCGGGCTCCGCGCCATGCAATGGCTTCAGCACCGTCACCGCGGGCTCCGCGTCGGTGCGCGCCGGCTCCTTGTCGGAAAAGCCGACAACGAACGCAGCCTCCACTAGCGTAAAGATGCAGCCGACGAAAGCGACGGCAAGGCAGATGCTGCCGAGCGACAGCAACAACGACGCCAGGCCCGGCACGTCGGCTGAAATACTCATAAACCCTAGCCCGCCCCCAACCCCGCTCGGCCGACATGGCCGAATTTCCCGTCCAGCGTTCGGCGCGAGAGATAGATCGGCACTCGCACGCGCCTGAGCGTGTCGCGACGAAGTGTACTGGCATTCTGCGCAAACACGATCAGCGAAATCAGCACGTTTTCGCCGAATCGGTGCAGGCGCTCCGCCATCGGCAGCCGTTCCGGGTGGACGATCGCTTCAAAGCCGAAGCGCGCCATGATCCGGGCAAGCTGGTCGCACTGCGTTTGGGTGCCGGAAGGCACGTCGGCGCAGATCGCCCCGATGTCTGCCAGATCGGGATGCGACTTAAGGTAGCACGCAAGCTCCTGCAGCGAAATCGCGATCGCATGCTGCATCTGCCGTGCCCAGGCGATCGTTGCTCCGTCCTGCGGCACCGGGGGCACATGCTCGTTCCAGAAATGCAGTCGCGCGATCCGCTCGCCCCGCTGCAGGCGCGTGCCGTCGCGCAAGGCGAGACGCTCGGGCGAACAGGCGATATCGACGCGGAAAATGCAGACCGGGTTGCCGGTGTATTCGAACACCGCGTAACGGCGCTGCAGGCGTCCATCAAGTGCAAAAAGGACGTCCGCCAGCCACGGATGGCTGTACGGCTCCTGCGACCTTGGCCTGGCGGAATCCCACACCGCCATGTGAGCGGGTCCCCGCGGTCCTTCCCCCGATCCTGGGCAACCTCCGGGTTCCCAGAAAGTTGCCGCACACTGTCACAATATAGCCGAATTTCCGCCAAGGGGGAAACGACGACATGGCGCGATGCAAACAGCGCGCTTACGTCGCCTCGTCGCCATAGAGCGTCGCGAGCGTGCTCTTGACCAGCAGGGCGACCGGCACGGCGAGTATGACGCCCGGGATGCCGAGCACCACGCCGCCGGCGAGGAAGCAGAAGATGATGAGCGCCGGGTGCACGTGCGCCGCGCGGCCGAGCACGATGGGGCCGAAGAGCTGGTCGATCGACAGCCGCAGCGCAGTCGCATAGGCGGCATAAGCGAGGATGCTGCCGATTCCGGTCGCCGTGCGCAGCGAGATCAGGCCGGCGATCACCGCCGCCGAGGTCGGACCGATCACCGGGACGGTCTCGAGAACTCCGGTCAGCAGGGCGAGCAGCAGCGCGTGGTGGATGCCGAGAATGACGCCGAGCCCGATATACGCCGCGATGGTGGCGTAGACGACGACGGCGAGCACGCCGAGAAAATAGCGGAACAGCACCGGGTCGAGATGCTTCCAGATGCTGGCCACCAGCGGCCGGCGATGCGGCGGCACGATCCAGAACAGGCCGCGCGCCACGCGTGGGCCGCTCGCCAGGAAATAAAACAGCAGCACCGCGGTCATGAACAGTCCCATGATTCCCGCAATGCTGTACCCGGCAATGGCCACGATCTGATCCGACCCGATCCAATCGCGGATGCGATCGACCGCCGACTGGGCGATCTCATGAGCGTCGATCGGCCGCCCGAGCACGCGGATTGGATGGTCGCCGATCGCCTCGCTGGTGAAGCGCTCCAGCATCTCCTGCAGGTCCGTCGCGATCCCCCGCACCTCGTCGACAACGCGTCCGGCGGCGAAGGTCACGACCAGCCCGGCGGCGCCGAGAAGCAGGACGAACAAGGTGATAGCAAACAGCAATCGCGGCCACCGCGTGCGCCGCGCGGCCCAATCCAACAGGGGGGTGCAGATATAGGCGACGATGGCGGCCAGCACGAACGGCAGCAGAATGAGCCGGATGAAATAGAGAAAGACGAAGAGAAAGGCGGCCGCGAGCATGATGGCGCGCGTCTCGCCCGAATCGAGGGCGCGAGGGACGCGGTTTCGTTCGGCTGGCCGCGCCTCCTCGTTTTTCCGCTTGGCAGCCTTCATGAATAGATCCGGCCCTTCCAGCTCACCCGGCCGCTGAGACGTCGGCGCACGCTGTCGAACGCCATGAGCGCGCCCGCCGTGTAGCCGAGCGGAAACAGGAGACCGTACCAGAAAGGAATGCGAAAATAGAATGTCGCCGCGATGTGCAGTCCGAACGCGGCGCCCGACCCGAGCAGCGCGAGCGCCAGCGCCGACGGCGCACCCGCCACGCCCTGCACCCAGCCGGCGACACCCAGGAGCGGGATCACCGGCGCTGCCCACGCCAGCATCACGCCGGCGAGGGCCATCGACAAGGTCGCGGCCGGGCCGCCGAGGGTATCGACGAGATTCTTGGCGAGGCCCGGCCAGAGCGTCCGCCAGCCGGTATACATGCGCGTGGAGACGAGTTCTTCGCCGCCCATGAGCAGGACGGATCGTCCGGATTGCTTCAGCCGCCGCGCGAATTCCAGGTCCTCACAGATAGCGCTGCAGACCGCGGCATGGCCGCCGACCGCCTCGTAGGCGTCGCGCCGCACCAGCATGAACTGGCCGGTCGCGGTGACGTCGCCGCCGGACCGCGCCTGGGCCTGCCGCAGATCCTGAATGAACGAAAGGAGAATGAGGCCGCACGGCAGGATCAGACGTTCGGCAAAAGTGTGCAGTTCCTGGCGCGGCGCCAGCGACAGGAGATCGAGGTGCTTGATCTGCGCCGCGCGCATCGCGCTCGACAGCAAAGCGGGCTTGCTGCGGACGTCGGCGTCAATGAAGCAGAGCCATTCGGCTTCCGGCGCCGCCGCGCGCGCGCCGATCCAGCAGGCATGCGACTTGCCGATCCAGCGCGGCGGCAGCGGCGGCGACTGGCTGACCGCAAGTCGAGCGTCGCGCGCGGCGATGCCGCTGACGATGGCCAAGGTCGCGTCGGCGGAATGATCATCGACGACGAGCACGCGCAGCCGGCTCGCCGGATAGTCCTGCAGCAGCAGGGACTGCAGGCACGGCCCGATATTGGCCTCTTCGTCGCGCGCCGGAACAATCACCACGACATGCGGCGCGCGTTCAGTGGAGGGCGGTGAGGCGGCGCCGAGGTGCGGCAGCAGGCCGCGCTGGTTGAGGGCTCGCGCGATCAACCACGACATGATGGCGAGCCATGCGCAGGAGAACAGCAGCTGCACAGCGTTACCATAACCGCGCCGGAGCCGGAACGGGCTGGGCGCTCGAGCAAAAATCAACCGCTGGAGCCGGGCTTAAGTTCCGCTTGTCGCAAAACGCCGTGCCGAGCTTTGGCGCGCGCCAAGCCGCGGCAATCGGATACAAACCTCCGATCGCTGGACATTGAACGCAACAGCTTTAACGAATTGCCGGAGAAATTCAAAGCCGTCGCATCCTACCGATGCGTCGCGTTCTGCAGCAAGATTTCGCGACCGCGGTGCGCTGCCGCCTCTCCGCGCGCCGGTCGCAGCCATGATACGCCCGCGGGCGAGCGACGCTGGAGCCGGGGCGACCGGTCTAGAGCTGCGGCGCGGCCGCCGTTCTCACCGCCTGGATCGGCCGCCGATTTCCCTTCCAGACCCGGAGCGCGATCCGCGGATCAAGCAGCGCCGGCGGCTGCTGCGTCAGATTGGCGACTTCCAGAAACCGCGTCGCGAGCACGTCATCGCGTTGCGCGGCGCGGAAGAGTTTCGCGATGTACCAGTTGATGAAGCGCACTTGCGCGCTGCGCTTGCCCTGCACTCTGGGGTGTTGCAGATCGCTGCCGACGGCGATTTGCCAGGGAATGTCAATGAGCGCGCCGGCCTTGCGGAAGAAGCGCCGTGCGATTCCCTGCGCGCCGGCGCCGAGACACTCGCGCAGGATCACCGCCTCGACGCAGGCGACCGTCATTCCCTGACCGTAGACTGGATTGAAGCTGCAAAGCGCGTCGCCGTAGGCCAAAAATCCTTCGGGAAACCGCGACAGCTCTTCGTAGTGGCGGCGAAGGTTGGCGCTGAACTGATAGGGCATGATCGGCGACAGCGGCTCGGCGTTCCTGATCGTCTCGAAAATCTCGGGCGTCGGCAGGGTGCGGGCGAATTCCAGGAAACCGGCTTTGTCTCCCGGCACCTGCTCGCCCAGGTAGCCGCCGAGGCTGACGGTCCAGCGCTCGCCCTCCTGGGCCAGGATCGCGCCAAAACGCCAGCCCGGCGGGTATGCGGCGATGATGGCGCCGACTTTGCCGTTGAGCTGTTCGGGCCGCCGGCGGTAGAGGCGGGTCATGTAGCCGACGCCGATCCGCACGGTCTCCTCGCGCGGCTTGGCATAGCCGAGCCGCTCGAGCCATGCCGCGCTTTGCGACCCGCGGCCGGTCGCGTCGACGACGATGTCGGCGTTCATCGTCTCGACATGCTCGGCGATGGCGTGCCGCTTGACGCGAAGGCCGGTGACCCGGCCGCGCTCGCGATCGAATACCGGCTCGAGCGCGTCGCATTGCTCGCGGAGCCGGACATTGTCAAGCTTCAGCAGCCGGCGCCGCACGCCGCCTTCGAGCATCGGGCGGCTGAGCAGCAGGCCGAGGAGCTTGCTCGGGGCGTTGCGCAGATAGCAACCGTGGTTGAACCAGAGGACCTGGTCGACCACGTCGCCGTAGACGGCACCCTCCGCCGCCAGCTCCGCGCTCAGACCAGGAAACAGCTCCTCGAGCACTTCGCGGCCGCGGGCGAGCAAGCCGTGCGTATGCGCGGCGCCTTGCGCGGCCGTCGAATTCCGGGAGCGCATCGCGTTCAACTATCGTTACCTGATCGTAGTGATCGGCGAGCGCGCGCGCCGCCAAGAGGCCTCCTATGCTCGCGCCGATCACGACCGCATGACCACCGAGATGCGCCATGGCACCGGTTTCCTTTTTTTCGTTGCGGCTCTGCCGCCTGCGCATGATACGGGCGGCGCCGGGTTTGGTTTCGGCCCCGGCTGCTTCGCCCGGGAGCCAAACCGGTTCCGGGCTTCATTTTTCGGTGAAGACGTGGCGATAGGCCCGTCGCCGCGGGCGCATGCCGGCTTGCCGGCGCGACCCTTACCCCGCCGGTCGATCGCCCGTTCACATCGCCGTCACTTCGCCGGCACCACCAGCGAATAACGCTCATCGGCGGCGAGGCATTCCGCTTGCGGCAAGCCGAGCTCCTTGCGCACCATGTTGGTGCCGAGCACCAGCGAGACCATCTTGTAGTAGGCGTGACGGCGGCTCATGCCCTCGCGCCCCATGCCGCAATCGGACGAGATCACCAGCCGCTCGGGCGGGATGTATTTGAGCGCGGCGCGGATTTGCGCGGCAACCTCCTCCGGGCTTTCCACCTGCAGCGTGTGATGATCGATGACGCCGATCGCGATCTTCTTGCCGGTGATGCTCTTGCCGATCGCCTCGAGATCCATGCCGCCGGAGCTCGACGACTCGAAGGTGATCACGTCGGCGTCCACCTTGTTGTAGGTTTCGAGCGCCGGCTTGTAGGTCTGCACTTCGGCGAACATGCGCTGCTGCGACGGGTTGCCCCAGCAGGAATGCGCCCACACCTCGGTCTTGTCGCGCAGGCCCTTCACCGTGCGGTTGAACACCTCGACCATCAAGTCCGGCGTGATCACCTTGTCCTGGACCTTGCGCACCGCGATCAGGTGGATCTGCGGCTCCTCGATCTGGATTACCGGGCAGCCGGCGTCGGCGAGCTCGTGATACTCCTCGTTGAAGGCGTCGGCGATCGCCAGCATGCGCTCGGGCACGCTCTTGTAATGGCGGTCCTGCGAAGCGAAGGCGACGATCTCGGCCGAGACCGCGCCGAACTTGACCGGCTTCTTGGTGAGCCGCTGCGCCGTCTTCCACAGCACGGTGTATTGCAGGTCGCCGCGCCCGACCGGGCCGACGATCGTCGGCATCACCCGCGATTCCAGGTAGTCGTGCAGGATGTGACCGCGCGGAAACCACAGCCCGCCGCGGCCGGACGGAGTCGGGCGCGGATTGGCATGCTCGTAGCCGCTCATGTGGTGCGGCGGATAGCTGGTCCAGCTCTGCCCGCCGACGTCGTCGTCGAAGCGGCAGTCGCCGTCGGTCACGATGTCGAGCCCGGCAAGCTCCTGGTCGCGCAGATAGCAGGACAGCGTGTCGACGTACTGCTCGCGGTAGCGGCGGCCGACCATCGCATCGAGGAACATGCGGGTGCCGAGATTCTCCGTGTACCAGCTCGGCCGCGGCAGCGAGCCGGTGATCGTCGTCGGCAGCATGATGTCCTTGGTGCCCCGATACATCGTCGCTATCTCCCAGAATGCGAAACAAGATTTCGGCTTCTTACCGGCCGGTGGTATAGCCTACCGGCTCAGCGCAAACAGCAAAAAGTCGCGGCGGCAGCGGCCGCCCGCCCACCGCATGCGCTCAGTCGGGTTGGGCGATCGCCCCGATGGGCGACAGGCGATGAACAGCGCGGCGACGCCGCGGCGAAGATCAAGCCGGCGTCAGCGCTTCTCAAGCGGGCGTCGCTCTGCAAGGCTTTGCGCGACCGGGTACTCTATTGAGGGAAGATGAAGCAGCGGGGGTGCGAACGTCATGAGAGGCAAGACTGTCGTCATCACCGGTGCCACGTCGGGAATCGGCGAGGTTGCCGCGCTGGCGCTCGCCAAGATGGGCGCTCGCATCATCGCCGTCGGGCGGAGCAAGGCGCGCGGCGACGCGACGGTGGCGCGACTGCGCGGCAGCGCGCCCGGTGTCGCCCACGCCCTGCATCTCGCCGATCTCTCGCGCCTGTCGGAAATGAAACGAGTGGCGGCGCAGATCGCCGATCAGGAGGCGCACGTCGATGTTCTGATCAACAACGCCGGCGCGGCATTCGGGACGCGCCAGGTGACCGAGGACGGCCTGGAGCGCAATTTTGCGCTCAACCACATGGCCTATTTCGTTCTAACCTCTGGATTGCGCGAGCGGCTCGCGGCGGCGCCAGCCGGCCGCATCGTCAATACCGCCTCGTCCGCACATATGACCGCTGCCCTTGATTTCGACGATCTCCAGTCGGAGAGGGGCTACGGCGCCATAAAGGCGTACGGCCGCTCGAAGCTTTGCAACATTCTGTTCACGCGCGAACTCGCCCGCCGCCTGCACGGCACGGCCGTGACGGCGAATTGCCTGCACCCCGGCTTCGTCGCCACGCGCTTTGCCGATGAGAGCGGCGGCCCGCTCTCCTACCTCACCCGGGTTGCCAAACTGTTCGCGATATCACCCGCGCGAGGCGCCGACACGATCATCTACCTCGCCTCTGCGCCGGACGTCGCGCAAACGACTGGGCAATACTTCTACCGGCGCCGTCCGGCCAAGACCTCGGCGGCGGCGCAGGATGACCGCGCGGCTTCCACCCTGTGGCAGCGGAGCGCGGCCTTGGCCGGCATCGAGGACTGATGGTGTGCAAGCGCGAGCCCCGCTTGCCGCCGCTCAGTATGTTGCGATCGAAGCTTTCGTTGACTGGATCAGGCGCGCGGTATCGTGCGCGGCATCGCGCAGCTTCATCGATCCTTCGCGGACCGCGCTAGCCCGCATTGCCGGCCTGCGCCTGATCAAGCGAAGCCCACTTCGCCGAGGGAAAGCACCGCTATTTGGAAGGCGCAAGTTCTTTGAGCGCAAGCTGGCGCAGGCGCGTCGGGTCGCGCACTCCGGTCTGCGCAATTTGCATGATCGTTTTCGCGACAGTCTCTGCGGCAGGGTCTGCTCGATCGGCTCGCAGGGCGCGCAGCGTCGCCTCATACGCCGTCACGATGCGGTCGATATCGTCCGGACCGAACACCGAATGCTGCAATAGCCGGTGAATTGCCACGGGCACCGCTCCTTGCGCCTGTACGCGGGCGGGAGCGCTCGCCTTCCCCATTGCTGCCATTCCCGTTTTGCGGCCAGCAACCATGGTGACCTAAAGGCTTGTCGATGAACGCAACATGAATGCGCGCGACAACCGAGAAGAGCGCTGAGGGCTTGGATTGAGGGCCGGAAGGCGCGGTGCCAGCCGTGCTTGCTTTCTCACGGGTTCCGGCGGTTAAGGCGGCGTCGGTGCCGCTTTTCACAGGTTCCAGCGATATATGGTAGGTGACTGGGCGGCTGCTTGTGAGGCATTTTCTGGCCGGCGGTCCGGCGGCTGCGGCGCGCTGATGACAATTTGGTGATCGATATTAGCCATCGCTTCATCAATGGCAGAAACGGGCTGTTTGCACGCGACCTCTTACATGATGTTCTGCTGTTGCGCTCTTCCAGACGGGACCTTTCAGTCGCATAGCAGGAACGAGTCCGTCCGTGCCGCTTTAAGCTGTGGGAGTCCGGGATACCCCTCGCGCCGATCTTGTTCCCCCGACGTCGGCGCCTGGAGAAAATTCCCCCCCGACAACGTGTCCCGGCTCCTCCCATGTTCCCAAGGTGGCGGCGACGGGCAAGGCACTATGAAGACAATTGGCGTCCATGAAGAAACGGCGTCCATGACGGAACGGACTCCATGAAGCAAATGGCGGCGCATGTGAAGAAAGTCGCATTGGTTGTTGCGCTGATCGCTATTGTGTTCCCGGCAGTGTCGCCGGTCTCGGCGCAAGTCGGCACGTCGAACGCCCAAGAGCGAATTGCTGCGCCGAACACCCCGCAGTCGGGGAGTCAAAGCGGCCAGCCGGCGCCGTCACAAGCGCCGACGACTGGAACTTTCTGCATCGAGGAAATGACCGCTACGTTCTGCAACGTGCCTGTCGGTCCGAACACGAATGGGTACGGGTCAGCCGCCGGAACCGCCTCGACCAGCGGATCCGCATCGACCGGCGGGTCCACAGGAGGCGGCGGGTCCGCGGCAAGCGGCGGCGCGGGCATCAACGCCTCATCGCTTCCGCCGTGCATGCGCGAGCCGGCGGCGAACGAACTCTGCAACTGACTGGACAAACCGCGCGCGCCTGTGGCAGCGATTGTGGCGGTTTCCATTTCTGCCATCAATTCCGTCAACGATCCTCCAAACCCCTTTTGGGTAAGTCCTCGCCGGGACCCCAGCGACGGGCGTGTCGTGCGGCGGGCCGACGCCTGCCCTGGACACGCTGTTTCGTCAGAGGGATCATCCCGCCCGGCTAAGCATGCGGCGCTACCATGGACCTCCGAGAATGGCTGCGGAGCCTTGGTCTCGAACGGTATGAGGCCGCGTTCCGCGACAACGAGATCGACGAGAAGGTTCTGCCGAGGCTGACGGCGGAGGACCTCAAGGAGCTTGGCGTCAAGGCTCTCGGCCATCGCCGCGTGCTGCTGGATGCCATCGCTGCTCTGCGTGCGGAAAGGACGGCGAACGCGCCGCCGCCCGCAGCTCCCTCGACACTTCCTAAGCCCGCTCAGGACACTGCCGAACGCCGTCAGGTCACCGTGATGTTCTCGGACCTCGTCGGCTCGACAGCACTTTCCGCGCGTATGGATCCCGAGGACTTGCGCGAGGTCATCTCCAGCTACCAAGAGTGCGTCGCCGAAACCGTCCAGCGCTTCGGCGGGTTCGTCGCGAAGTATATGGGCGACGGCGTGCTCGTCTTCTTCGGTTATCCGCAGGCCCACGAGGATGACGCGGAGCGGGCGGTACGGGCGGCGCTGGAGCTCATCGCCCGCGTCGCCGGGCTCACGACCAGCGCGCCCCTGCAAAGCCGCGTCGGCATCGCCACGGGGCTCGTTGTCGTCGGTGACCTGATCGGATCGGGTGCCGCCCAGGAGCAGACGGTCGTCGGCGAGACGCCGAACCTCGCGGCGCGTCTGCAGGCCGAGGCGACGGCGGGTACCGTCGCCGTCGATCAAACGACCCACCGTTTGCTCGGCGGTCTGTTTGAGTACCGCGACCTCGGCGGCATCGAAGCGAAGGGCTTCGCCAACCGGGTGCAAGCCTACGAGGTGGTGCGCCGGAGCATGGTCGAGAGCCGGTTCAAGGCGCTGCGCACGGCGAGCACGCCGCTCGTCGGCCGCGATGCGGAAATCGAGCTGCTGATGCGGCGCTGGGAACAGGCGAAGAGTGGTGACGGCTGTGCGGTGCTGATCGCGGGCGAGCCCGGTATCGGCAAGTCGCGCATCGCCGAGACGATCGTGGAACGGCTCGGCAGCGGGCCCTACACGCGGCTACGCTATTTCTGCTCGCCGCATCATCAGGACAGTGCGCTTTATCCAAGCATCACCCAGCTCGAGCGGGCGGCCGGCTTCCGGCGTGAGGATACAGCCGAGCAACGGCTCGCCAAGCTGGGGGCCGTCCTGGCCCAAGGGGCCAACGACGTCAGTGAGGTCGTGCCGCTGCTGGCGGGCCTGCTGTCGATCCCGATGGGCGACCGCTATCCGCCCGTGAACCTGACGCCGCAGAAGCGGAAGGAGAAAACGCTTCGCGCGCAATTGGCGCAGCTCGAGGGACTGGCGGCGCGTCAACCGGTGCTGATGGTGTGGGAGGACCTGCACTGGAGCGATCCCACGACACGCGAGTCCCTGGACCTCTTCATCGACCGGGTCTCCACGCTGCGGGTGATGATGATCCTTACCTTCCGCCCGGAGTTCACGCCGCCTTGGCTCGGGCGATCTCACGTTACCATGCTCAATCTCGACCGCCTGCCGCCACGCCAGCGCGCCGAGATGATCGTCCATCTCACCGGCGGCAAGGCGCTGCCCCAGGAAATCGCGGACCATATTGTCGATCGCACCGATGGCGTGCCGCTCTTCATAGAGGAGTTGACGAAATCGGTTGTCGAGAGTGGTCTGGTCGAGGAAGCGGATGGCCATTACGCAGCGACGGGCCCGGTGGCGCCGTTCGCGATCCCCACGTCACTCCAGGCCTCGTTGCTCGCCCGGCTCGATCGGCTGGCCACGAGCCGCGAGATCGCGCAGATCGGAGCGGCGCTCGGCCGGTCGTTCTCACACGAGCTGATCAGCGCCGTGGCCCAGGTGCCACAGCGTCAACTCGACGACACGCTGGAGCAGCTGGTGCAGGCCGAGCTGATCTTCAGGGAGGGGACCCCGCCCGACGCCGAGTACACGTTCAAACACGCGCTGGTGCAGGACGCCGCCTACAGCACGTTGCTGCGGCGGCGGCGGCAGCAGTTGCATGCCCGCATTGCCGCGACGCTCGAGAGCCGGTTCTCCGAGAGCGTGGCGGCTGAGCCGGCCATCCTGGCGCAGCATTGCACCCGAGCGGGGCTCGACGAGAAGGCCGTAGGCTACTGGCTGAAGGCTGGCCGGCAGTCCACGGCGCGCTCGGCGACGACGGAAGCGGTGTCGCAGTTGCGGAAGGGACTGGACCTGCTGTCGACCCTGCCTGAGGACCCCTGCCGCACCCAGCAGGAACTCGACCTGCAGATTGCGCTGAGCCAGGCTCTGATCGCGACGAGCGGGTATTCGGCCCCGGCCGTGGCCGAGACCATCGTGCGGGCACGAGCGCTCGCCAAGCAGCTTGATCGATCCGACTATGTCCTTCCACTGCTCGGTTCACAATGGAATTTCCACCTGGCCCGCGCCGAGCACAAGCTGGCGCGGTCGCTGGCCAAGGAGATGGAGGAATTCGGCAAGGCCCGAGGCGATGAGACCGCGCGGCTGCTGGGGATTTTCTCCGACGGGCTCAGTTGCTTCTTTCTCGGGGAGATCACGGCCGCCCACGCCCGTTTCGAACAGTCTCTTGGCTTGAGCGACCCGGCACATCGCGCGCTCAATGTGGCGGGGCAATACGCCGGGACCCTCGTCCACCTCGCAACGACATTGGCGATCCTGGGGTACATCGACCAGGCACGGTCGCGGGTGGAGGAGGCGGTGTCGGAGTCCCGCCGGCTGGGGCACGCGCTCACACGCGTCGACGTGTTGTTCTGGGCGTCTTGGACCGAGTGGGTCAGCGGTTCGGTTCATGCGCTGCAACGGCACGCGGAAGAGGCCATAACTCTGTCGAACGAACACGGTTTTCCGTTTTGGCTCGGCTGGGCGCTGGTATGCCGCGGGTGGTCGTTGAGTGCGCTCGGCCAGGGAGACGAAGGCCTCCCCCTGCTCACGCGCGGGCTTTCGCTGGCGCGTGATACCGGTGGCGTCGTGCACACCCCATGGGCGCTCACATTGCTCGCCGAGGCCCAGGCCAGGCTCGGGAATCCGGTCAAGGGGCTGGGGTACGCCGCGGACGCCGCGCAGATCATGGAGAAAACCGACGAGCGGTTCAGCGAGGCCGAGTTGCATCGTGTCCGTGGCGAGTTGCTCGCTGCAACAGGCGATCAAGCGGCCGCGGAGCAAAGCTATGAAAAGGCGCTCGCCGTCGCGAAACGCCAGAGCGCGAGAATATTCGAGCTGCGTGCCGCCACCAGCCTTGCGCGCCTCTGGCGCGACCAGGGCAAACGCGGTGCGGCCAGCGATCTGCTGGCGCCGATCTACAATTGGTTCACTGAAGGCCTCGACACGCCGGTTCTGCAAGGCGCGAAGGCGTTGCTCGAGTCGCTTCGGTGAAGAGTTGTCTGGACCGAAGCCGCGCGCGGATCGTTTCTACAAGACACGGAGCACCTTCCCCGTACGCACAGGCTCAACCGTCGAAAGCGCTCCGGAAGCGATGACGTTATCGTATTCGCGAACTTAGACTCGCCGAGGATTGAGGATGGTCGCCAGCGACCGCTTTGCCGAGTTCTTGCGCGATCAGCTCGCGCCGCTCGGTCGCATCGCCATGCGGCGCATGTTCGGCAAGACCGGCGTGTTCTGCGACGGGTTCATGCTCGGGATGGTGAGGGACAACACGCTCTACTTCCGGGTCGACGACGACAACTGCGCGGCCTTCAAGGAAGCCGAAGTCGTTTCCACCCCTCGACTACCAGAAGAAGGGCGGCACCATCGATCTTTCGTTCTGGCGCGCTCCGGAGCGCCTGTTCGACGAGCCCGATGAGCTTGTCATTTGGGCGCGGGCCGCGCTCGCCGCGGCGCGGAGGGTTGCGGCGAAGAGAGAACGTACGGCGCGAAAGCGAAAATCAAAGTCTCAATTGTGAAGCCGGAATGCGCGCTGAAGCGGACCCATCCGCAAGGCCTCTAGGCCGATTTTGCCGGAGGATGCGACTCGCCAGCTTGGTTCGAGCATTTGCTTTGCGGGATTTCGGATTCCCGTCAGTGGATTTGGTCGGGGAAATCTCCAGACAGGTGCTGACCGTCAGTGGGCAAACGAGCCGTAGCCGCGCGCCATCGCTGCGGCACACGCCGGAATGAGGGCGAAGAACGCCACCTCGGCCCACAGGAAGCGTCTGACCTTCAGAATGTCGCCTCCGGCCGGAGCGAATGCAGCATTCTTCGCCAGCGTCCGCCGCCAGCTTATGATCCGCACTGTTGGGACAATCGACAGCAGCCCCACCGCGGCGAATGCCGCCATCTTCGCCCAAAAGAACCCGTTGATTGAGTAATAGCCCCAACCCTTGGCGGCGAAGATTGCCCGCGAAAAGCCGACCGCGACGATCGCCAGGGCAAGGATGCCGTACCACGCATCGACCCGTCCGACCCGATTGATGTCTGCGCCGGTCATGGTCAGGCGGATGACGCCGATCTCGAAGGCAAGGATGCCGGCGAGCAGGAAGATCAACAGGTGATGCGCAATGGCCAGGTGGAGATCGGCCGCGGCGAAATTCATGACACCTCGCGCCTTCTGAACGAGCGAGCACAGACGATTTTACATGGCCGCCGGGATCAATTGAAAGACTGCGCTCCCTGAAGCTTTCTTCGAGAACAATGGTTACGGGAAGCAAATTGGGTGCGAGGAAATCCGTCGACTAAGCGAAGCGCGGCGGTTCGTCCAGCCCGTCAATCGAGGCCAGCGGCTTGAACACTCACGTCTCGCTTCGAACTGGGCCTCCGCGATTTGGCCGGTTTTCGTCCTGCGCCTCGAATACCTCGCGCGCGTAATCGTCGAGCAGCGCCGCGCAGCGGGCAAGCCGCTCCTCCGCCTCGGCGCGTAGCGATGCACTGTAGAAGTCCAGCCGGACGATCTTTGCGAGCCACGCCTGCAGTTTGGTCAGGTCCTCCTCATTCTCCTCGACTTCCGCATACGTGAACTTGCCGATGCCGCGCTCTTTGGCGATCTCGGCTTCGAGGTCATCGCACCGGCTGATGAATTCCTGATAGGCTTCGTTGCGTTCACCAGAGAAGCGCGCGATCACCTTCTGCTCCTGGACCCGGTCGAGCCCGACGGTTTCCAGGAGGACCGCGTCACCTTCCATTGCGGTGATCTCGTTCTGCAGGAGCTTCAGACGTCTTACGTGCGATTCGACCTTGGGCAAGAGGCAGACCCCGTTCTGCAGATAGACGGCCCCAAGAGCCTTCAACTTGCGCCACAGCGCGATCCTACGTTTCGCCGGCTCGGCGGGCACTTTGTACGTAAGAAGAAGCCAAGCCTGTGCGCCGGTTGCAGCCGCGGTTTCTCCCCGGGCAGGCCGCGCGATTGCGCGGCGCCTCGCTCGATTGCTGCCTCGCTCTTTTGTAACCATGAACTCGTTCAGCACCTTCTCGGTTGGCCGGACTGGTACCGAAACATGCGGTCGCCTCGCCACCCTTGAAGCCGGTATGCGGGGACGGTAAATGTTACGGCGGTAACATTCTGATTGTCCAGGTGTTCGCTTGCGCAATGGATATGGCCGACTGGTGCGGACGTTCTCCGTTGCTGTTGGCATGCTCACGGCCTCTGTCATCTGGATCGCCGCTGGCACCAGCGCTGCGGTGAGCGATGCCGGTCCGAAAAGTCCGCAGCCATCTGCCGCCGCCGGGAGTGGGGAGCCCGGCACCGTCAGGCTTACTGCCGATCAGCAGCATCAGATCGGACTGCAAACGGCAGTCCTGGAGGCGGCGCCCCATCCTGAGCAGTTCAGAGCCTACGGCGCGGTACTGGATGTCGCCCAAATCACCGACCTGACCAACAGCTACGCCAATGCGCAGGCGCAGCTTCAGACGGCGCAGGCCAAGTTCGACGTGGCGAAGAGCGCATTCGAACGCGCCCAGAACCTGGTTCACTCCGCGATTTTGGCGAAGAGAGATGCCGAAGCCGCCGAGGGGACGTTCCGAACCGATCAGGCCTCTCTCACCGCCGCCGAATCGCAGGTGAAAACTCTCGCGGCGACCGCACGGCAGGAATGGGGCCCGGTGATCGGAAAGGGAGTAGTCGAGCGTTCACCCCAAGTCGTGCAACTGATCGAACGCGACCAGTTTCTCGTTCAGGTCACGCTGCCGCCGGGCGTGGTCCTGGCCGAGCCGCCAGGGGCTGCGCTCGCGCAAGCGCCGTCGCGGAATGCCAATATCGATCTCCACTACGTCTCGCCAGCAACCCGAACAGACGCTCGGATTCAGGGACTCAGTTACTTCTTCGTGGCTTCGGGCGACAGTGGCTTGCTGCCCGGGATGAACACCATCGTCTATGTCCCCTCGGGCAAGACCTATGAAGGCGTGTTCCTCGAGGACACCGCCATCGTGCAATGGCAGGGCCGGTCTTGGGTGTACCTCCGGGCCGGGCCCGATACCTTCAAGCGCCATCCGATCAGCACTGACCAGCCTGTCTCCGACGATGACTACGTCGTGCAGGACATCCCGCCGGGATCCGAGATCGTGGTTCGGGGCGCACAGGTTCTCTTGTCCGAGGAGGCGAAGAGCGAGCTTCGGGGCGGCAGCGACAATGATTGACGGCGTTCGCTCGACTGCGACGGGGCCGCAGGCCGCGTTGATCTCCTTCGCCATTCGCTTCCGCGGGATCGTGCTTGCGCTCGCTTGTACGGTCGCAGGCTATGGCGTGTTTGCATTGGGGAATGCCAAGTACGACGTGTTCCCCGAATTTGCGCCGCCGCAGGTCTCGATCCAGACCGAAGCGCCAGGCCTCAGCCCCGAGCAGGTCGAGGTTCTCGTCACCCAGCCGGTGGAAACGTCGATCAACGGCTTGGCGGGCGTCGAAAGCATGCGATCGTCCTCCATTCAGGGGTTGTCGATCGTGACCGTCGTATTCCGACCGAGTAGCGACGTCTACCGGGCGCGCCAGTTGGTTACCGAGCGCCTTGCCGTCCTGGCCAACAGCCTGCCGCAGGGCGTGCAGCCTCCTTCGATGACGCCACTCACGCCCATGGCCGGTACGGTTCTGGTCATTGGACTGACGTCCGACCAGCGCTCGCTGATGGATTTGCGCACGATTGCGGACTGGACAGTGGGAAGGCGGCTCTTGGCCGTACCCGGCGTCGCGCAAGTTGCCACCTACGGCAGAGATGTCAGGTCTCTGCAAGTGCAGGTCCGTCCCGACGATCTGATCCGGTTTCGCGTCGGCATGAACGATGTTCTGGCCGCGGCGCGCAAAGCGACGGGGGTACGCGGCGCCGGCTTCGTCGACACGGCCAATCAGCGCGTCATACTGCAAACGCAGGGCCAGTCGTTGACGCCCGAGCAGCTTGCCCGCACGGTTCTCGTTCATGAAGGAGGTGCGACCGTCGTACTCGGAGATGTCGCGACCGTCGTTAACGCACCCGAGCCGCCGATCGGGGCTGCGCTCATCAACGGGCAGCCCGGAATCATGTTGATGATCAGTCAGCAAAACGGCGCGAACACGCGGGACGTCACAACGCGTGTCGAAGCGGCGCTGCAAGAATTACGGCCGGCGCTGCAAGCCGAAAAGGTTCAGCTCCACGCCGACCTGTTTCGCCCCGCGAATTTCATCGACACCGCCACCGCGAACGTGCTTCACGCCCTGCTGATAGGCGGCGCGCTGGTGATCATCGTTCTGTTCCTGTTTCTATTCGATTGGCGCACCTCCCTCATCAGTTGCACCGCAATCCCGCTGTCGCTGCTCGCAGCCGTGCTGGCCCTGCAATGGATGGGCGAAACTCTCAACACGATGACGCTCGGCGGGCTTGCAATCGCCATCGGCGAGGTGGTCGATGACGCGGTGATCGGCGTCGAGAATGTCGTGCGCCGCCTGCGCGAGAATCGCCGATTGTCAGAGCCTCGAGCTGAGGCTCGCGTGGTGCTTGACGCCATCCTCGAGGTCCGCACCGCCGTGGTCTACGCCACGTTTGCGGCGCTGCTGGTCTTCTTTCCCATTCTCGCCCTTTCGGGAGTTGCCGGCCGCCTGTTCGGGCCGCTCGCCATCGCCTACATCTTCGCCGTGCTGGCGTCGCTCGCCGTCGCGCTGACGGTCACGCCGGCGCTGTCGATGCTGCTGCTCGTCGGGAGGGCGGCTCGCAACGAAGAGCACGAACCGCCTCTGGTGCGCTGGTCACGCCGTCACTACGAAGCGTTGCTCCGGCGGATCGGCAGGTTTCCCAGGCTGGTCATCGCGACAGCGGTCCTTTTAACGATGGCCGGAGCGGGGATGTTGCCGTTCTTCGGCGGCACCTTTCTGCCCGATCTGAGGGAAGGCCATCTGATCCTGCACGTCTCCGCGATTCCAGGCACTTCGCTGGATGAATCGCTGCGCATCGGAAAGCTGATAACCGACGCCCTTCGAACCGTGCCAGGTGTGCGCAGCGTGGCCCAGCATGCGGGTCGTGCCGAGGCCGGCGTCGACACGGTCGGTCCGCATTCCAGCGAGTTCGAGGTCGACCTGCAACCAGGCCTCTCCGGGGAGAACCAGCAGCTGGCGGAGGAACGCATGCGCGCCGTTTTGGCCAACTTCCCCGGCATCACTTTCTCGATCAGGACCTATTTGACCGAACGCATAGAGGAGACGGTATCCGGTTTTACCGCCCCGGTAGTCGTGAACATCCATGGCCCCCATCTCGATTCCCTGGAGAATGCTGCGCGCGACGTCGCCCGGGAGCTCGGTGAAGTTCCGGGTGCAATCGACGTCCAGCAACAATCTCCGCCCGGGATGCCGCAGGTCAATGTGACGCTCCGCCCAACCGATCTGCAGCGGTGGGGACTAAATGCGGTGGAAGTCCTGGAGCTGATCCGAACCGCCTATCGGGGTGACGTTGTGGGTCAGGCCTATGAAGGCAACGTGGTCTTCAATGTGATCGTCACGCTCGATGTGCGTGCCCGCGCCCGCCTCTCCCAGATTGGGGACATGCCCATACGCACTCCGAGCGGCACTTACATTCTGCTGAAGCAAATCGCGGACGTTTACAAAACCTCCGGCCGATATCATGTGCTCCACCGCGATGCGCAGCGCGTTCAGACGGTGACCGCAAACGCAAGCGGGCGTGACCTCGAATCGTTCGTTGCCGATGCCAGAAAGAAGATTGCCAGCGAAGTTGAGCTGCCGCCCGGCGCCCATGTCGAGTTCACGGGAGCGGCCGAGGCTCAGGCTCGGTCGCGACGCGATCTTTTGGTGAGTTCACTGCTGGCGGCGACCGGCATAGTCCTCCTGCTTGCGTTGGTCACCGGTCATTGGCGTAACCTTGCGCTGGTTCTGATCAACCTGCCGTTCGCCTTCGTCGGCGGGGTGTTCGCGGTCGCATTGACCGGCGGATTGCTTTCGCTGGGGTCGATGGTCGGCTTCGTCACCCTGTTCGGGATCACGCTCCGCAACTCGATTCTGATGATGTCGCACTACGAGCATCTGGTCGTCTTCGAAGACCGCGCCTGGGGGTTGGAGACGGCGATACAGGGCGCGGCCGACCGCCTCATTCCGATCCTGATGACCTCGCTTGTGACCGGCCTCGGTTTGCTGCCGCTCGCACTCGGCGTGGGCGAGCCAGGCCGTGAAATCGAAGGGCCGATGGCCATTGCCATCCTCGGTGGACTCTCGACTTCGATGGCCCTGAATCTTCTGATCCTTCCGACCCTTGCCTTGCGCTATGCGCGTTTCGAGATCAATCAGCCGGACGGACGGCGCGAAAGGGCGGTGGCTTCGTGACGGAGAACGGGCGCTCCAGCGCTCCTCCACTCGGGACTCCTCTTCCCGAGAGTTGTTGCACTCCATACCGTCGCGCGGCGCTGACGACATGAACCGGAAACGCCACTGGCCGTCGGCCTTTGCGCCTTGTGGTCAAAACCAGTGTCATTTTGCGCCCGCCCCAAGGACTCCCGACCCTCTTACAAGCCGGCTGGTGCATACTTATTGTGTTAGGTGGCAATTTGGCCCGGAGACAACGCCATGTTCCGCTTCCGTTGGCTGACCGCGTTTGTTGCGATTGCGGCGGCGTTGGTATTGCTTACTGCTGACGCCAATGCACGGCCCGGTGGCGGTTTTTCAAGCGGCAGCCGGGGGATGCGCACCTTTTCCTCTCCACCGAGCACTTCCACTGCGCCTACCGCTGCGCCGATCCAGCGTTCGATGACGCAACCCTCCACCACAGCCCCCTTCGGCCAAGCCACACCCAGTCCTGGTTTTTTCGGCGGCCGCGGCATGTTCGGCGGATTGGCTGCAGGGTTCCTTGGGGCGGGTCTGTTTGGCCTGCTGTTCGGGCATGGACTTTTCGGCGGAATGGGAGGGTTCGCTTCGATCTTCGGTCTGCTCTTGCAAATCGTGCTGATCGTGATCGTAGCCCGACTGATCTTCGCTTGGTGGCAGCGGCGCAATATGTCGGTCGCACCTTCATTTGCAGGAGCGCGTCCTGCGTCGCGTGACAGCTTTAGCAGTCTCAGCGGAATATCGAACGCTACCAGCGCGCCCCAACAGCCCGCGGAATCTCTTACCATTGCGAAGCCGGACTACGACGCGTTCGAACGATTGCTGGGCGACATACAGGCTGCCTATTCCGCGGAAGATCTTTCGGCCCTCCGCACTTTGGTCACGCCCGAGATGCTGTCCTATTTCTCCGAGGAATTAGCAGGCAATGCCAGTCGTGGTCTAATCAACCGCGTTACTGATGTGCACCTGCTACAGGGCGATTTGGCGGAAGCTTGGCGTGAAGGCGGCACCGACTATGCGACCGTGGCGATGAAGTTTGCGCTCAAGGACAGCATGGTCGAGCGCGCGAGCGGCCGTACCGTCGAAGGCGGCGAGCGGAGCGAGGTCACCGAATTGTGGACCTTCATGCGAGCGCGCGGGGGCAATTGGCTGCTTTCAGCCATCCAGCAGACCTGACGCTCCGCGCCCGCATACTTCGTGAGTGGTCTCATCAGAGACCGTTGAGATACTTAGTTCTGCGGTTACGGAATGACGGTCGACAGGTACGGCGTTGACGCTTATCTGGTCACAATCGCTCTTGGCGCATTCTCTTTGATGGAAAACGTTGATCCCGGGTCGGATTAATCCCCGGCGCTTCAGATCGCCGCATTACCGATGCTTAACTTGTGCCTGAGGGGAAGCAGTCCTACCTCAGTCGCATTAGGCCGGCAGGGCGGCAACCCCGTCCCCCAGACACCCCTGCCGCCCAGCCCAGAAGCCTAAATAAGTGAGGCAACCACTCAGTAGACCCCAGGCGCGTAGACTGCCTGGGGTTCTTTTTTATGGCACCCGCTGCCTTAGTTTTGGCTACTCACAGGAAATGCTGGAGCTGTGGTGTTTCAGCCACAACGATCGTGGGCGACCTTATTGGCCGAAGATCACTCTGCCGGCTCCTTGCACTTCCACCGGAGCCGTACGTGAAGACTACTTGCTTTGTCGCTGCAGCGCGCGAGAAAAATCTCAAACGGCTTGCCTGACCTGGAAAGCATTACCTTCCGGGTCGTGGCCATCGCAGACTTTGGTGCCTTCAAATTCCCATTCGCGTTCGACGGCATCTATGACGCCGCCCCGCTCTGCCGCCCTATTTCGAACGATGGCTATATCCTCCACCGAGAACACGAGCTTAACCGGCGTGTCTTCACGGCGCTCCGGGGGCGTCGAAATGTCGATCGAGTCCGCAATGTGCTTCGGAATCCGCACGATCACGAGTTGTGATGATTCCCCGCTGAGGACGGCAAATCCCTCTTGCACCGACTGGACGTCAAAGCATGCTACCGCAGAGTAGAACTCCACTAGCCGGGGCAGATCCTTTGCGTACAAGACAGCGCCTATCAGTCCGCGACGTGTCATGCGGCAATTACCAACGTGGGCGTCATTTGACATCTGCCATTGCTCGGTTTTCAAGGCGCTGCGCAAGGAGCATTTGCGCGTTGATGATCAGGGAGACAAGCTTCGCGGCTGCTCGAGTGCGATTGCGGCTTCCAGCTAACAGCAATCAATAGCCACGGACGGGGGAAGTGGGTTCCGAGTTCGGAGCGCGAAGCTGGAGAGCAATGAAACTGCATCAGTAGGTGGCGCGGCCGCCGGAGATGTCGAACACCGCGCCCGTGCTGAACGAGCATTCGCGGCTCGCGATCCAACAGATCAGGGCGGCCACTTCCTCCACCGTCCCGAACCGTTCCATCGGAATCTTTGAGCGCATATAGGCGACGTGTGCGGCGTCGACCTTTCCGAGCATCGGCGTCTCAATCACAGCGGGCGCGACCGCGTTGACGGTGACGCCGTCCTTGGCGAGTTCCTTGCCCAGCGACTTGGTGAAGCCGATCACCGCCGCCTTGGAAGCACTGTAGGCAGAAGCTGTTGGATTCCCCTCCTTGCCGGCCACTGACGCGACGTTGACGATCCGGCCGTATCCGCGGGCTTTCATGAGCGACCCCACGGACCGGTTACAGTAAAAGAGCCCGTTGATGTTGACGTCGAAAACTCGCTTCCATTCGTCGATCGGGTAGTCCACGACGTCGGCGTTTAACCCCGCCACGCCAGCGCTGCACACCAAGATATCGATATGACCCATAGCGGCGCCGGCGTCCTTGGCCGCCCGCTCTACCTCCTCGGCGTTGGTAATGTCGACGCGTTTCGCGCGGGCTTTGGGGCCGAACCTGGCTTGCGCCGCGTCGAGCTTGGCTTGGTCGACGTCCCACAATGTGACCAGTCCACCCTCGGCGATGAGGCGGCTGGCGACGGCGCAGCCAATGCCGGAAGCGCCGCCCGTGACGAGCGCAGTCATAGCGTCGAACCGTCCGTTTGCAGCCATGTTCAATTCTCCATCACCCGTGAAACGTCGATACGGCGCCGTCGGCTCGCGGAGCCGTCAACCTCGTAGCGCACCACACGTCGAGTCAGATGTTCGCAGGAAATCTGGCGGCCCTGATAGTCGAAGGTGTTGCCATGATCGATCCTCCCTGATCGGCGTGTTGCCGACGTGCCGATCTACATGGCCTAGTCTACTAGGCTAGCGTGTACCCACAAAACCACGCCCCAAAGTCCGCCGATAACTCCGGCTGGTTTGGCCTTTTGTGGCGTTCCATCAAAGACGGCCGCGTGGCAGTAGAGTGCCAGCGCCTCCGGCAGGGCCCGTTTGATTCCGAGATCGCGGCTTACTGCAGGATCATTCCGCCGTCGATCATCAGGACCTGACCGGTCATGTAATCGGATGCCGGCGAAGCCAAGAACCTGACCGTGCCAACGACGTCACTGGGCTCGGCGACACGACCGAGCAGGATCGAGCTGGAAAAATTCTCCATGGCCTCGCCGGGCGCCGAGCTGACGCCCATCGCCATGAGATCCTTGTCGAGTTGCTCCCACAGCGGGGTCGCTACGACACCTGGAGCGAAAGCATTGACGGTGATCCCCTTGCCGGCCAGCGCTCGCGCGCCGGCGTGAGTGAGCGCGACGACGGCGAATTTGCTGGCACAATAGGGAGCCCAGTCGGCGTAGCCGGTACGGCCCGCAATCGAGGCCGTATTGATGATCTTGCCTTTGGTTCTCGCGGCAATCATCGCCTTCGCGGCTTCCTGGATGCCGATCATCACCCCAAGGGCGTTTACATCCATGATCTTGTGCCAGATTGCCTCGCTCGCCTCGAGGAACGGTTCCGGCTTGTTGAAGCCGGCGTTGTTGACCATCACCTTGATCGAGCCGAATTGGCGTGTGCACGCATCGATGGCAGCGCTGACCGACGTCCGGTCCGTCACGTCGACGGGCTGGAAGATCGCCCGACCCTGGTTTGCAGCGGCAATTTCCTTGGCGGCCGCGCGGCCATTTGCCTCGTCGAGATCGGCGACCACGACCGAAAATCCGTCTGCAGCCAGGCCCGCGGCGATTGCCCGTCCGATGCCGCTGGCCGCGCCGGTCACGACCGCTCCATCGCTCTGATTTGATGACATGGTTCGTTGGCTCCGGAGCGGCGCCGCTCTGGTCCTTACGCTTCGTTGGTCAGAGTCACCTTGATGCACTCCTTCGGATTCTTTCCGAATTCGAAGGCTTCGATACCCTTGGTGAGATCGAAGAAGTGCGTCTGAATCGGCGAGAGATCGAGCTTGGTGCGGGCCAGGAACCGCAGCGCCGCGGGCCAAACGCCAGGCGAGCCGATCGTACCCTTGATGGTCAGCGACTTTCCCTGAATCTTGCCGAGCTCGACCGGAACCTTGCGGCCGATGCTGATGCCGACAAAGGTAATGCGCCCACCGATGCGCACATAATCGAACACCGCCGCCAAAGAGGCGTCGTGGCCCGAGGCCTCGATGACCAGATCGGCGCCCTTGCCGCCGGTCAGCTCAAGCACCTTGCCAACCGCATCGCCCGCGCTGGGATCGATCGTGGCGTCGACGCCGAGTTTCTCCGCCGCCGCACGACGCAGCGCCAGCGGGTCGACCAAGATCACGCGCGCGCCCATACCCCGGGCCGCCGCCGACGCGCACAGGCCGATATTGCCGCCGCCGGAGACGACCACGGTCTCGGACGCGTTGGTGCGGCCGTTGGCCTCAATTGCGTAGTACCCGCAGGTAAACGGCTCGACCAGCGCACCGGCCTTGAAGCTCACCCCCTCGGGCAGCTTGTGCAGCCATTCGGGGCGGGCTCTGAACAGTTGCGAATAGGCGCCGTCGATGCTGAAACCGAAATGATCGACCTCCTCGCCGCTCTCGATCACGCATTCGCCGACCACGCGATTGCCGGGCTCGATGCCGCTGACGGCCCTGCCGGTCTCGACTACCTCTCCCGACCATTCGTGGCCGGGGATCACCGGATAGTCGATCGGGATGATGTACTTGCCGCTATAGAGTTCGTAGTCCGAATGGCAGATGCCGACGGCGCGCATGCGCACGAGGACCTCGTCCGCTGCGATTGCCGGCGTGGGCAGGTCCTTGACCTGAAGTTCGCCCGGCTTGTTGATCACCAATGCCTTCATGTCCGATCTCCTTCGCAATGGCCGGCGGCGAGTACGTCACGCCACCTTGACGAGCACCTTCATCTGGTTGCCGGCGGGGTCGAGCAGGGTCTTGAAGCCTTTATCGACAACATCGTCGGCCTTGATCTGGGCCGATACGACCTTGTGCACCGGATAGACGCCGCGCTCCACCATGCCGATGATCCGGGGCCACATCGTCACGTGGTAGCACCAGGTGGCTTCGACGGTGATGTCCTTCAACGCCCATAGCGCCGGATCGACGCTGGCCCTTTTCACGTGCAGGCCGACCTGGGCGACCGTGCCCTGGTTACGCACCGCCTCGCAGCAGGTGTTGAGGCCAGCCTCGCTGCCCGAGCATTCGATGGCGGAGTCGACTCCTACGCCTTCCTCGGTTTCCTCGCGCAGCATCTCGACCACATTGACGGACCTCGGATCGACCACCCGCGTGGTCACGCCCAATGCCTCGATCTGCTTGCGCCGATTTGGATTGGGCTCGCTGACGAAGATCTTCGCGGCGCCCAAAGCCGCAGAGGCGAGCGCAGATAGCGCACCGATCGGTCCGGCCCCGGTGATCAGCACTGTGCTGCCGCCGCCGACCTTGGCGCGTTCGACACCGTAGAGCGCCACCGCCGCCGGCTCGATCAGCGCGCCTTGCTCGTCGTTGACACTGTCGGGCAGCTTGTTGGCATTGTAGTCGTTGACGATCGCGTATTCGCCCATGCCGCCCCAGGCCCAGGACAGGCCGATGCAGCCCATCCTTGGGCTCAGATGGTTGAGACCGCGCCGGCTGTAATAATCGTCGAGCGGCATCACCAGCGGCTGGATCGATACGCGCTCTCCCTTGCGGATGCGGGTCACGTCCTTGCCGACTTCGATCACTTCGGCCGAGAATTCGTGGCCGAGGATCTGCGGCAGGGTCGCTCCGGTGAATTGATGCTTATGCATTGGAGTGACGATGGGGCCGGCTGCGTACTCATGCAGGTCGGTGCCGCAGATGCCGCACACCTTCGGTTTGATGACGATCTGTTGCGGTCCCGGACCCGACGGCGCCGCGACCTCCTCGACCCGAATGTCCTCCTTGCCGTAGTAACGAACCGCTTTCATGTCCGCCTCCCTTTCGCTTCCTCGCCAGGTCCGCTCAACTCGACCATCAAGCACCGGTTTCGAGTTCTCCCGGCTCGTCAGGCTTCCGAACGCCTGCGGAATATTGAATAGATGAGCGCGGCGCTCACGATGAGCGCCCCCTGGAACACGTACTGATAGGTCTCGGTGAACCCCAGGAATGCAGCAGCGTTCAAGACTTCGGTCAGCAGCACCGCACCCAGCACGGTGCCGATGAATGTCCCGCGCCCGCCGCGGAGGCTTGTCCCGCCGAGAACGACCGCGGTTATGCTCGAGAGCGTGTAGTTTATTCCCTGCCGCGGGTCGCCGACGCCGATTTGCGCCATCAGCATCACCGCGCCGATCGCCGTCAGGAGAGAGCAGGAAATGTAGCCGAACAGGAAGGTGCCATCGACCCAAACGCCCACCCGGCGCGCAGACTCTTCATTCGAACCGGTGGCCCGCAGCCGCCAGCCAAGCCCGGTCTTGCGCAGCAAATATTCGCTTGCGACGGCGACGGCGGCCAAGGCGATGAACGCCACGGGGATAGGGCCGAACTGCGCCGTGACCATCTCCACGACGTTCGCATTGATGTAGCCACCAGGATTATCGCGAACAAGGAAACTCATGCCCTGCAGGCCGATGTACATGGCCAGAGTTGCCGCGATCGGCGTGAAATTCGCGAACCGGACCAGGGTTCCGTTGATCCCTCCGACGACAAAAGCACCTAGAAATACCAGGACGAAACCAGCCACGATCATGAACGTGGATTTGTCGTCGTTTATGAAGAACGAAGCCACGACGACCAGAAATCCGGAAAGTGGGCCGACT
Source organism: uncultured Alphaproteobacteria bacterium (assembly GCA_963833665.1). Taxonomy (GTDB): domain Bacteria; phylum Pseudomonadota; class Alphaproteobacteria; order Rhizobiales; family Xanthobacteraceae; genus BOG-931. The sequence goes on from CAWHZA010000008.1 coordinate 40,688, forward strand.
GACAGGTCAATGGCTCCCAGCAACAGGACGACAGTCTGGCCAAGCGCAATAAATCCCAAGGCGGTAGCCAGAGACAGGATATTGTTGATATTGAATGCAGACAGGAAATTGGTGTTCTGGCTGAAGACATAAAGTCCCAGCAGAATGATGACGAGCGCGAGAGGAACCGCAGGCGCATTGTCCGACTGCAGAAAATGACGCAAGCCGCCCATGGCGGAGTGGGCCTTTTCCAGCAGACTGCCGGTTCCCACATGCGCAGTGGCACTCACGGCAGCGGCGACAATCTTCGCTTCTGAGACATCAGCCCCGGTCAGCGTCGCGACGGTGCGCCCACGGGACAGGACGATAACCTTGTCACACAATCCCTCGAGCTCGGCTGCGTCCGACGAGTTCACGATCACCGGCCTGCCGGAACTCGATACCTCACGCAAGATGCGGTAGATTTCAAAGCGTGCCCCGACATCGACGCCCTGCGTGGGCTCGTCGGCAACGATAAGGCCCGGCTCGGATAGCAGGGCACGCGACATGACCACCTTTTGCTGGTTGCCGCCGGAGAGCGAAAGGATTGGCGCTTCGATGCTCGGCGTCTTGACGGCGAGGGCGTTGAACGTCGCGCCGACTTGGTCCAGCTCCTTTCTCTTGTTCATGATTCCGAACGTGGAGAATTTGTCGAGCGCAGCAAACGATGCGTTTTCGCGCACCGTAAGGCCGGCCGCCAGGCCTTCCGTATGCCTGTCCGAAGGGATGAAGGCCGCCTCTTGCAGGAGCTCTCTGGTCTTCAGCGAACGCCCCTGAAGATTTATGGACCCCGCGGATGGCTGAAGTCCGGCAAGCGCCCGCATCAATTCTGACTGGCCATTCCCTTCCACTCCGGCCACGCCAACGATCTGCCCCCGCGCTACCTCGAAAGATACGTCATGAAATCCCCCGCCGCTCAGCGACTTCACGGAAAAGATCACCCCTTTTGATCCGTCATCAGACTTGGGCGGGAATGCCGATCCGAGCGTCCGGCCAACGATCATGCTCAAAAGGTCGGCGTCTGCGATCTCATCGACCAATCCTCCCCCCCGCACCCGCCCGTCGCGAAGCACGGTGACGCGCTGAGCGATCTGGCGAAGCTCCGCCAGCCTATGGGTGATGTAGATCACCGGGGTTCCGGTCCTAACGACTCCGCGAATGCGTTCGAAAAGCATTTCGGTCGAATCTTGATCGAGCGAGGCGGTGGGCTCATCAAGCAGCAGCACCTTTGGCTTGATCGCCAGGGCCTTGGCGATCTCGAGCAGGTGCTTCTGTGCGACCGTTAACGCCTCAGCTCGCGTGCGCAGGGGAACATGCAGGCCAACCCTGTCGAGCATTTCCTTGGCGGCGGTCTGTACCGAGTTTCCGGCGAACACCGATGCCGGCAACGCTACCTGAAGATTTTCAAGCACCGAAAGATCGTCGAGGATGGCCGGATGTTGAAATGAAATTGAAATTCCCAAAGATGCGGCGATCTCCGGCGACATATTGGAAATCAGGCGGTCGCCGATCCAGATCTCGTCCCACTTCCGGATGAACGGTCCCGGAAATGATGTTCATGAGCGTGGATTTGCCAGCTCCGTTTTCGCCGAGGATGGCGTGAACTTCGCCGGAGTAGAACTCAACGCTTACATCGCGGAGCGCGGGAACGCCTGAATAGAATTTCGAAATGTTGGACAGCCGGATCGGCACTTCACCATGGGCCGGTGCGCCGGACAGACGAGGTTCGTTACTGTGAACGTTCACGGCGAGGATTCCGCTCAAGACATCCACATCCGGCACTTGCCAAAGGTCGTGCCCCGGAAGCTATTCTGCCTCCGGGGCACGCGCGATGCTACTTGGTGCTGACCGCTTTGGCTTGATCGTCCGCGGGCAGCTGGGCCGACAAATAGATCTGACCGGGCAGATCCTTGCGGCACTGGACCGGGTGTGGCTTGCCAGTCACGGAATTTTCGAAGACCGGGCCCTTGAAGATCTCCTCTTCAGGCGGCTTGCCACCCGTCGCAGATGCGACCGCCCATTGCACGGCCAGGCGAACGTTGTCGTTCTCGGTTGAGACGGTGAATAGCTTGAAGTCCGGGTTGTCCTGGTGGACGTCGGTCCAGAAGCAGCCCAGTGAATTGCCGTCAGATGTCGCAAGCGCCGGGATCGACCGACCGGATTGCTTGAACAGCGGAAGCGCACCGACCAGCGACGGCCCGAAATCGGAAACGATGACGTCGATCTTGTTGTTCTTCGCGATCTCAGCCGTCAGAACTTTTTGCGTCAGCGCAGGATCCCAGTTCGTCACATCGAAGGGGTCGGGGTTGAGGAACTTGTATTCCGGCCCGAGCACGGACTTCAGCCCCGCAAGCTCGTCGAGACCCTGGCTGTTGCCCGCAGGGCCACTGAGGAACAGAAGGTTGCCGCCATTGGGCAGCACGCCTTTGATCCAGTTGCCCCAGTTCTGGCCGTCGTTCTTGAAATCGGTACCAATGAACTTGGTGTAGTTCACGCCGGCCTTGCCCCCGGCTTCGACGCGGTAAGGGACAATGACCTTGCCCGACTTGTAGACGCTGGTTATCGCGGGCAGCATCGCCTGTCCGGCATCAGGGAAGACAACCAGGGCATCGACGCCCTTGGCGGCCATCGCCTTGACGTCGGAAATCGACTTTTGGGTGTCGCCTTGGCCGTCAGCATATTCATAGTTCGTGATGCTGGGGCACTTGAGGGCTTCTTGCTTGCCCGAAGCGGTCGTCACTTGGCGCCAGCTGTTGCCGCCGTAGCCATCGAGCAAAGCAATCGTCGCTTTCTTGGGGCCGCACCATGACGGCGTTTCGGCTTGAGCCAAATTGGAGCACCCGAGGGCGATGACCGTTGCCGCCGCGGCGAGCGCCGGTCTCTGTTTAGTCGACCACGTCATTTTCTCCTCCATTCATGTTGGTTTAGTTTGCTTGATCACGTTTACCGTCCACCGGACAGAGTAAACGCCGATACCAAAACCCAGGGCCAAAGCCTGGATGATGGTCTGAGCCGAATACGGCACACCAACTGCGAGTGCGAATTGGCTCAACTGGTTCAGGAAGAACGCGGCGATGACGGTCGAGATTGGAAAGCCACGACCGCCAAGCAGCGACGTTCCGCCGAGAACGACAACAGCGACGGAAGGCAAGAGCAGAGAATCGCCTTGGAATGCTGTGGGTTCACGCGTGATGCCGGCCACAAGCACGCCGGCCATGCAATAGAGGAGCTGGGCATAGACATAGGCCAAGAGTTGATGAAGCTGCACGCGAAGTCCCACGGCGCGGGTAGCCAATGGATTGGCGCCGATCGCTTCGAAGCGCCTTCCGGCCACGGACTTTTTCAAGACGAACGAAACCACCAGCAACGCGGCCAGCGCGAAATAGACGGAGTTTGGAAGCCCGAGCGCGTGGCCGCCAGCGATGGCGGCCAACAAGGTGGTTGTTGTTTTGGGCACGCCGCCGGAAACAGCGAATACGGCCCCATACAGCAGAGCGTTCACGCCGATAGTCGCGACAATGGCATTGAGCCTGAAGATGCTGACCAGAATCCCGTTCGCCAAGCCGGCCATGATCGCGCAGGCGATCGCGATCAAGACGCCTGGGAGAAGCAGAGCATTGTCTCCCTGCGGATAGTGAGTCGATATGACGACGGCGAGCGAGACGCCTCCTGCCAGCGAAAGGTCAAAACCTCCCTGTTGAACCACCAGCAACTGCCCCAGGCCGACGATTGCAATTATGGCCGCGAAGGGCAGGCTTCCCGACAAGGCGCCCCAAGTCACGCTCGACGGGGCGAACAAAAGACACGCAAGGATCAGTGCAAGCGTGGAGATGACAACCGTCACAAAGCTTCTTGCCCGCGGCACAGGAAACAGGTGCCGCAGTTGTGGCAAGACCATTGTTCGATTGACGGTTTGGTTCATCCCGCGGCCCTTACTTGAGGAAGAACCTTGGCCGAACGGAACATATCGAAGGCGTCCGTGAATGACCGCACCGAGTTTTGATACGCGGTGAAGCCCATGTCCCGGCTCTTGGTCATATCGTTGAAGTTCTCAATGACCCGCCCCAGGTCGGCATCGCTGTGCCACCATGAAGCAACCGCATTGAGAGGGTTCTGCTGAAGACCGTGCTTCGCGACGATCTTGTCCCAGACCGGCTCCATACCGGCCATCTGTTGTTCCAAAGGCTGCGCGTGGCCGGGATATTCGGCGGCAGCCACACCCAGATGTTCGGCAAGTTTCGGCCACATCCAGTTCCAGCGGAACACTTCACCATTGACGATGTTGAAGGCGTTGTTTCGGGCAACGGGCTTCGTTGCGGCCCAGAGCAGGTGCTTGGCGATGATGCGCCCGTCGGTGATGTCCACGACCGCCTCATACTGCTGCGGCGAACCTGGAAAGACGAACGGGCGGCCCGTTTCCCTGCAGATCGCTGCATAGGCCCCGAGTGTGGCCGCCATGTTCATTTGGTTGCCGACCGCATAACCGATCAGTGTATGAGGGCGGTGAACAGACCAGGTGAAGCCCTGCCTTTCCGCGGCCGCAAACACTTCGTCTTCTTGATCGTAGTAGAAGTTCTGATAGGGAAGTCGGGGCTGCTCCTCGCGGAACGGCGTCACCATCTTGGTTTTGGCGTAGGCCTCGAACGGGCCCATGTAATGCTTGGCGCCGGTTACCAGGGCGACATGCTTGATTTTCTTGCCTTCAACCGCATGCAACAGATTGCGCACCATGCCGGCATTCACGCGGCAGTTCTCGGCCTCCGTCGGCTGGCGCAACCAGGTGGTGATGAATACGTCCGTGACATCGGCGCGCTTCAGCGCCGTTTTCACGTCCTCGCCAACTTGAAGGTCGACGGAAATGTGCTTTACGCCTTTTGGCAGGTCATGCTTGTGGCGGGAAATGCCGGTGACCGTCCAGCCCTCTGGTCGCGATCAAATGCTCGGCCAGATGGCGGCCAATAATGCCGGAAACACCGGCGATCAGCGCGTGGCGATCCATTAGTTCAGTCCCTTTGTTTTCAGCGCGACCTTGATCGGGGGCGTCGGAATGTCGGCGATGAATGGCGTTTCGGGCGTTTCGGATATGAGTGCTTTCATGTCTTGACGGTCCGGATCAAAGCTTCACCACCGCGCCATCTCGGGCGGCTGATTTGATGATGGCTTCAAGAATGGTGATGTTGTTGACGAGGTCTTCGCCGGTGATGGGATAGGGCGCCTCGCCGCGGATAGCACGGGCGAACGCAACGAGATTGTCTTTGACAGGTTCCGCAGGAGGAACTTCCGTGACGGTGATCGGGCCATCGGCGATCGCTGAGGTTACAACCCAGCCAGCGGGCGCTTCGACATGCGCCTTGTCTCGAATATCGATCCAGCCTCGCGAGCCATAAACCGCAACGCGCGAGATAAATGGCATGGCAAGCGAAGCCGACACATAAGCCGTGCCGCCGCCGCTAAAGCGGATATGCACGCTCATGGTGTCGCCTTGCGGAATCTTGGACGAAAGGCTTTCGCATGAAACGCGCAGGTCACGCGCTTTTCCGAGAAGGGCGGTGGCGAGGTCAGTCAGATGAATGCCCGTTGCCGTCATGCCTCCGACAGGCGCTTCTGACGCATTCAATCGCCAATTGCTCGGGTCGAGCGCGGTGAACTTGTCATGGCTGAAGTTGCCTTCGACTTGCTGGATTCGTCCAAGCTGTCCTGACCGCGCCATTGCCAGCATTTGGGCCACCGGCGGCTCCCAGCGCTTCTCATGGCCCGTGCCGAGCACGAGCTTGTTTTTGGCGCAGGCGTTGACGGCGACTTCGGCCTCTTTCCTGGTCAAGGCCAAAGGCTTTTCACAGAAGATGTGTTTCCTCGCGGCGACAGCGCGATCGATCTGCTCGGCGTGAAGCGAATGCGGCGTGGCAAGGATGACGGCCTCGACACCGGGGTGCTGGAGGGCTTCTATTTCGCTGCCGTAGTGTTTGAAGCCGTTGGCCTCGGCAAATTCCCTCCCTGCTGGAGTGGGCTCGGCGGCGCAAACAATTTCGATATCATCCTTCGCCTTCTGCAGCACGGCGGTCATTTTCTTGCCCCACCAGCCGAGGCCGATCATCGCGACTTTGACGGGTCCGGTCTTATCCATCTCGAGATCTCAACCTGAGCTGCCCCACCTGTGGCCGATCTGCGCGGGGTGACGGGCGGACTGCCTTCACGGTTGGTCATCCTCCCCGGATGCGGTTCCTTTGCCCCGCGAAAGGCTCGCGCGAGCGTTGACCGTCTATGCTTTTTGAGGTGCCGGGGCGTGCGTCACCCGACCCTGCAAGAACGCTAATCCGGGGTGCGGCCAGGCGACAATATTCCAAATTTTCCCATCACTGGGGAATTGCGTGCCCCAATCGCGCCGCTATCCTCGTACGGCTGAAACGCCACGGCGGGTAGGGCGCGGCGGGTTCGGCCATGACGATCGAACGAATGAGAGACATTCACGCCTTTGTTCACGTCGCCGAGGCAAAGAGCTTTACCGCGGCGGCGGAACGTATCGGCCTGTCGAGGTCGGCGGTGGGCAAGAGCGTCTTGCGGCTCGAGGACCGGTTGGGCGTCCGCCTGCTGCAGCGAACGACACGGAGCGTCTCGCTGACCGGAGAGGGTGCCGTATTTCTCGAACGCTGCATCCGCATCCTCGCCGATCTCGACGAGGCGGAAATGTCGATGCTGAGCCATTCGCAAACGCCCCGCGGACGGCTGCGTCTCGAGCTTCCGGTATCTTTCGGCCGGTTGCACGTGCTGCCAATCGTGAATCAATTCATGAGCAAATGGCCCGAGATCTCCGTAAATGTCTCCTTCAGTGATCGATTCGTCGATCTGATAGACGAGGGCATCGACCTCGCCATCAGACTCGGCGGAAGCGACGACAGCCGGTTGATGACGCGATTGCTGGCGCCTCACCGCTTGGTCACCTGTGCGTCGCCGACCTATCTGAAAAGTCACGGAGTTCCGACGAATATCGAGGAATTCGCCAACCACAGCTGCCTTGCATTTGTTCACGGCGGACGCCCAGTCGATTGGCGTTTCAGCATTGACGGACACATTCGCACCGTGGCCGTCAACGGTCGTTTCAGTTCAACGAACGCAGAGGCCGTGCGCGACGCCACTCTCGCTGGATACGGCATCGCGAGACTCGCTACCTTCTTGATCAGCGACGATCTTCGCGCCGCGCGCCTGGTGCCGATTCTCAACGAGTATTCCACCGACGGTCCCGCTGTGCGCGCCGTGTATCCATCGAGCCGCCATCTTTCACCAAAAGTCCGTTCTTTTATCGACGAACTCCTGACTGCGTGGCGGCCTGAACCGCCCTGGGATCGACCGTGACCATAAAGGTCTGCTTCTGGCGCGATAATCAAAGTCACATCGATCCCGCGATCACTGGGTTTATCGGCGAGCTAAACAATGGAAGAA
>CAWHZA010000009.1:0-39663 GCA_963833665.1 uncultured Alphaproteobacteria bacterium
AGCCTGCCCTGGATTTCGCTTCGCTCATCCAGGCTACGGGTCGCTTCGCTCATCCAGGCTACGGGTTGCGAACCCCGGAGCGGCTGGAGGCACCCCTCCCCTTGCCGCATTCGCTCCCCACATAAACGGCGCAGGCGCAGGTAAGGAGACATGCCATGACGCCCCAGGAAAGCGAGCTTGTCGGAGACCTGTTCGATCGTTTGGCCAAGCTTGAGAGCTTGCCGCGCGATCCCGCGGCCGAGCGGCTGATCGCAGAGGGCGCGCAACGCGCGCCGCACGCGCTGTACGCGCTGGTGCAGACGGCGCTGCTGCAGGATGAGGCGCTCAAGCGCGCCAATGCCCGCATCGAGGAATTGCAGGCGGAGTTGGGCGGCGGCGAAGAGCCGCAGCAGCGGCAAGGCGGCTTTCTCGACAGCATGCGCGACGCGCTCGGCCTCGGTGAGCCGCGCGGCTCGGTCCCGAACGTGCGCGCGGCGGGTGGTGGCGGCGGACCGTGGCGCGGCCCCGAGCCTGGGGGCGGATACCCGCCGCAGCGGGCCGGGTACCAGCCGCAAATGCCCCCGCCCGGCTATGGCGGAGGTCCGGCCTTCGGCACCGGCGGCTCATTCCTCGGCACCGCGGCCTCGACCGCGGCGGGCGTGCTCGGCGGCGCGCTATTGCTCGACGGCATCCGCTCCATGTTCGGTCATCACCTCGGCGGAGCCAGTACGAGCGCGTTCGGCCGTGGCGATGATCGGTCCGCAACCTATGCGGACCGAGAACAAGACCGCCAACAGGATTTAGCGGACGACGACCGCGAACAGGATGCGCAACAAGACTTGGCCGACGAAGACGCCCAACAAGACCGCGAACAAGACCTGGCGGACGACCAGGATTTTGCCAGCGGCGACGACGGCGGAAGCGACGACGCCTGAGCGGCGCCGTTCACGTCGCCGGCAGTGCGCCTAACCGAAGACCCGTCGCGTCCCACTTCCGGTCCCAGGAACATCCCAGCCGCGGCCCGGCCGCGGCTGCAAAAGTGCCATCCGCGCGTCGAACGCGCTTTCATTTGCTGGACAGGGGACGCTCCGGCGTGTGGAATAAGCGCTGCGAACAGGAGCTATAATCCTGTCGCACGCGAAAAAAGTCGCGCCGAGTGGGACGCGGCGATCAGAGGGAGGACGTCATGAAATCTGCGGTTCGTTTGCTGGCGGTTTTCGCGATCGCCATCCTGGCAGGGTTTGTCTCGCAGGCGCAGGCGGCGCCGGATTGCGGCGAAAACACCGGCAAGAAGGCGACCGGCAAGCCCATTCCGATCGGCGCCGTGACCACGATGAGCGGCATCGGCAGCTTCAAGGAAGCCGACGACGCCGTGCGCGCCTACTTCGACTGCGTCAACGCCAATGGCGGCATTCACGGCCGGCCGATCACCTACCATGACGAGGACGACCAGAGCCAACTCGACGTGGCGGCGCAGGCCGCGAAAAAACTCGTCGGCGACGAAGGCGTCTACGCGATGATCGGCAGCACGAGCATCATCGAGTGCATTCCCAACGCCAACTACTACCTCAAGGAAAACATCGTCGAGATCGGCGAAGGCATTCCGCCGCAATGCTATCAATCGAAGAACATCGCCGAGGTCAACGCCGGTCCGCGCGCGAGCGGCATCGCCGGCGCCGACTACGCCCGGCGCGTGCTCGGGGCAAAAAGCGTCGCCTGCACGATACCGAAATTCCCCGGCTCCGACTGGAGCTGCGGCGGGCTCGAGGAATGGGGCAAGAAATTCGGCGTCAAGGTGACGAGCATCTACTCCGATCCGGCCTCGCCCGACATCAATTCGCTGGTGCTGCAGTTGCTGGCCACGGGCGCCGACGCGGTCATGACCTACGGCACCGACGATATTGGCGCGCGCATCGTGGAGGCCGCCCAGCAGCAGGACGGCGCCGCCAAGATGAAGTGGCTGGCGCCGACCTCGTTCTACACGGTGCGTTTCCCTGGCGCGATCGACACCAAATACTGGAACGATCGCTACTGGGTGAACGCGGAACTCGCCCCGCTCGCCAGCAAGGGCAAGGACAATCAGAACTGGATCGCGGTGATGGACACCTACGGCGGCAAGGCGCTGCGCGACAGCTTCTCCCAGGCCGGCTACATCGCCGCGCGGATCGCGGTGCGCGCCATGCTGACGATCAAGAACCCGGACGACATCAACCGCAACACGGTCACGGCGGCGATCCAGAACATGCCGCCCTACGAGACCGACATCCTGTGCATGCCCTGGTATTGGGGCGGTCCGGACGTGACCGAGCACAACCCCAACCACGTGACGCGCATGGCGATGATCCACGACGGCAAGTGGAAGACGATCGAAGGCTGCGTGGCCGATCCTGATCCGGCTCTCGGCCGCATCGAGGCGCTGGAGCAGAAGCTCGGAATCAAGATCTCCGACACGGCGCACGAGTGAGCCGCTTCAATCGAGGATTTCCGTCGCTGACACCAGCGCGGAAATCCTCAGCTTTCGCTACACCAAGTTGCGCGCGCTCTGCCCTGCGGCAAGTTTTCGCCGAGATTGACACGGTTACTCTCGCCGCCCGTCCCCGCGAAAGCGGGGACCCAGTTGATTGATCGCGATCTTCGCGCTCTCTATCTGGATTCCCGCTTGCGCGGGAATGAGCGGAGAGTGAGTTCAACTCGAACGCAATGTGCGCTAGAAGTTGAAGTGCCGGATCGGCAATCCGAGACGCGCGCGGCCGACCGGCGCCCAGAAGTTCTCGAACAAAGACGAGGGATGCACGCGATACATTTGCGCATCGCGCAGGTACCGCTCCATGCGGCTGCCTTTGCGCGCCACCGAGGTGCCGGCGTTCTTGAACAACAGCTCGACCGCGTCGCAGGCCATGCGGCCGGCCTGCTGCAGCATCGCCCATAACCGCAGGTTCTGTTCGACAGTGATCAGCGTGCCGTCGCTCGCCCAGCGCTCGCACATTTCCATGTACACCTCGCCGCCGCGGATCATCAGATTCTCGGCGGCGTCGGTCAGAATGGTGGCCTGGCCGAGCGCGCGCTGAAAATCCTGGTGCTCGGCGCGCGGGACGATCGGCGGAAAGTTGGTGTTCTTGGTGCGGATGATGTCCTGGTATTCGTCGAGCGACGCCTTGGCGGCGCCGATGACCGGCGTGATCAGCGACATGTGGTAGGGACCGGCGACGCGTCCGAGGTACATCGGATTGCCGTGCAGCTGCGTTCCCGGCGTGCCGTCGCGCATGTCTTCGGGGCGGGTGAACAGGCCCTGCAGCGGCACCGCATGGTGCGCCGGGATGAAGGCGTCCTTGATCTCGACGCTGTGCGAGCCGCTGGCGCGCATGCCGAGCGTTCGGTCGCCGCCCCAATCGTCGAGAATGCGCAGCTTCTCGCGCGGCACCGCGACGCAAAACACCTCCGGCGGCCCGTCGGTGACCGGCAGCCGCGCCCCGCAGACGAGGTGCGTGGAGTGAGGGATGCCGGAGCAGAAATCCCACAGGCCGGTGAGCCGGTAGCCGCCTTCGGCCGGCGTGAGCATGCCGGCCGGGGGCACGCGGTGCGGCGCCGCGAAGTCCCCGTCCGGCCCGAACAATTCGCGCTGCGCCCGCTCGGACCAATGCGAGGCGATGAGAAAGGGATGCGACGCACAGAGCGTGAGGCACCAGCCGGCCGATGGATGGCCATGCGAAATCTCCAGCATGGCCCGGTAGAAGGTCGGGATGTCGAACTCGTAGCCGCCGAACATGCGCGGCTGCAGCGTGCGATAAAGGCCGGCGTCGAGGAACGCCTGGTGCAGTTCCTGCGAATAGAAGCCGCGTTCGTCGTTTTCCGCCTGCTGCTGGCGCAGCAGCAGCTTGAGCGCTGCCGCGCGCGCGATCAATTCCGCCGGCGTGAGATCGGGTTCAGGCACCGGCAGAACCGTGCGCACCGCTCGCCGTTCAGCGAGACCTGCCGTCATTTGCGTTTCCCTATGCGCCGGCTTTGCTCGCCTCACGCAGCATAACGGCATTGCCGCAGCCGGAACAGCGGCACGGGGACATGCGAATGGACCGGTGGACTCTGCTTCCAGGCGGCGGCGCGTTCTCCCTTTGGCGGCGCCCGCTTCCTGCTCGCGACCCGATTGCCCGTCTTGCGCAGCGCGCGCAGACCAAAACTGCTGACACCGTGAAACGGCGGCTATAGGATTGCCCGCAGAGGGAGGACACCAGCGTCCGGCCGCGCGGCCGGGTGGCCTTCCCATGACGGTGGCTGGATTCAAATGAATCTTCTGCCTTTCGTCGCCTCGGGGATCGGCCTCGGTGCCGTCTATGCCCTCTCCAGCGTCGGCCTGGTGATCCTCTACCGGGCGTCGGGCACGTTGAATTTCGCCTTCGGCGCCTTCGGGGGCGTATCCGCATTCCTGGCGTGGCAGTTGACGCAGGACGGTGTCCCCGCCCCTGTCGGCTGGATCGCCGGCATCGCCGTCTCGACGGCGATCGCCTACGCCTACGGACGCTTCTTTGCGCCGCGCCTGTCGCATCGTGACCGGGTCGTTCGCGCCGTCGCCACGCTTGGGCTCGCCCTCATCCTGCTCGGCGCCATGGCCTTGTACTGGGGCGTCGGCGTGGCGCGGCGGCTCGTGCTGCCGACCGATCTGAACTTCGTCATGCTGTTCGGCGTGAGGATGTCGCTGACCCGGCTCATCGCCCTCGGCGTGGCGCTGGCCATGGTCTGCGGCGTCGGCCTGTTGTTGAGCCGCACCCGCATCGGACTCGGCATGCGCGCACTCGCCAGCGACCGCAACATCAGCGCCGCCATCGGCGTGCGTGTCGTTCAGATCAACTCCTTCGCCTGGCTGATCAACGGCATGTTTGCCGGCGTCGCCGGCATTCTGCTTGCAAACATCAACCGGCTCGATCCCGGCTTCCTGACCTTTCTGGTCATACCGGCAATCGCCGCTGCGATCCTGGGCCGCCTGTCGTCATTGTCGGGCGCCTGCATCGGCGGGATGGTCGCCGGCATGATCGAGGCACTGTTGGTTGCGGTGCCCGACGTGGCGAACTTGCGCAGCGCCGGCCCCTACGTCGCCGCTCTGATCTTCCTGATGATCGTCGGCGCCGGCCAGGGCGTTGGAGCGCGGGAATGAGTGAAGTCGGCGCCACCGAGGCTATCCCGCTCGCGGTGCCGGCCAAGCCGGAAATCACGCCCGGCATGCGCGCCGTTGCGATCGTCGCGGTGGTCGGCGTCGTGTCCGGCGCCATCGCCGTGACCTCCAGCGGCTATTGGCTGTCGAATTTCACCCAGGCCTACTGCATGACGCTGGCCGTGCTCGGTTGTGCGCTGCTCTACGGGCGGCTCGGCTTGGTATCGCTTTGCCAGTGGGCGCTGGTCGGCGTCGGCGGCTGGATAAGCCTGCGTGTGTATCACTCCTTTCATCCGCCCTTCCTCGTCACCATGCTCGCCGGCGGCGCCGGGGCCTCGGTGATCGGCATGATCTGGGGCCTGCCGGCGCTGCGCATGCGCGGTCTCTATCTGGCGCTGGTCACGCTGATGTTGGCGGGCGCCTTTCAGACCCTCGTCACTGTCACCAGCTTCCCCGTCGGGGGGCCTGGATTCCTCGGCCAGGTCGGCGCCAGCGGCAACGACCGCATCATGATGGCGCGCCCAATCTTTGCAGCGGGCGACACCGGCTATTTTCTCTTCGTTGCGGTCGTGACGCTCGCCTGCATTTTCCTGGTCGAAGCGCACCGCCACAGCAAGCCGGGGCGGGCCTGGGCGCTCATCCGCAAGAGCGAGCAGATGGCGATCGCCGCCGGCGTCAGGATCGTGTTCTACAAGGCTTGGGCATTTGCGCTCTCGGGATTTCTTGCCGGCATTGCCGGCGCGCTCCTCGCCGGTCTGTTCGGCCAGCTCGACGCTTCGGCCTTCCCGCCGACCAACTCGATCGTGATCTTCATCGGCACGTTGCTGGGCGGATACGAGGTCTGGCTCGGCGCGTTCCTCGGCGGCATTCTGACTCGCTTCATTCCGGCGCTGCTCATCGATCTCAACGTCAATACCAATGTCGGCTTCATGATCTTCGGCGTGGCGCTGCTGTTCGCCTTGCGCGACCCGCTCGGCCTCGGCGGCCAGCTCACCATCCTGGCCGAGCGTCTCTACCAGAAGCTCCAGGCACAGCGCGCGTCATGATCAAGATCGACGCGCTCACCGTGCAGTTCGGCGGCATCAAGGCGCTTGACGCGCTCGACGCCGAATTCGCCGCGCCGATCTGCGGTCTGATCGGTCCCAACGGCGCCGGCAAGACAACCTTGCTCAATGTTCTCTCCGGTTTTCTGACCCCGCTCAAAGGCACGATCCTGCTCGACGACATTGCGCTGCTCGGACTCTCGGCGCGGCGCCGGGTCGGCGTCGGGCTGCGCCGGACCTTTCAGCAGGAACTCGTCGTCGAAGAGCTGACCGCCGTGGAAAACATCCAGGCGATTGCCGATCATGTCTCGCCCGACCGCGCCAGCGCCCGGCGCGAAGTCGAAGCCGCCCTGGATTTTGTCGGCCTCGACGAACGGCGCAATACCCTTGGCCGCGAGCTCAATCTGTTTCAACGGCGCATGGTCGAGATCGCCAAGACCCTCATCGGCCGGCCGCGGGTCATTCTGATGGACGAGCCCGGGGCCGGCCTCAACGAGGCGGAAACGGAACGGTTGCGCCGGCTGTTGGCCAAAATACCTTCGACATTCGATTCACAGCTCGTGCTCATCGACCACGACGCCGATCTAATCGCTGCCGTCTGCATGGAGACCGTGGTGTTGGACTTCGGCAAGCGCCTCGCCATGGGGCCGACCCGCGCCGTGCTTGACGATCCGGTCGTGCGCCGCGCCTACCTCGGACGCGAGTAGGCCGATGACGGCATCCGAGCTCACGGTGCGCAATCTCTTCGTCACGCGCGGCGGCCGTCCGGTGCTGCGCGACGTCTCGATCAGCGTCCCGCCTGGCGAAATCACGGCGCTGCTTGGCGCCAACGGCGCCGGCAAGTCCACTCTCGTTCTTGCGATCGCCGGTGTTTTGCCGGCGCTGCGCGGCGATATTTTCTGCGATGGGGTGCATCTCATGGGGCGGTCGCCCGACGCGGTGCGGCGTCATGGCGTCGCCCTGGTGCTGGAGGGCCATCCGGTGCTCACCGGCCTCTCGGTGCGCGACAATCTCGCCGCGGCCGCGTTGATGCATACGCGTAGCGAGGCCGAGCGCGAAATCGAGGCGGCGCTGGAAATCTTCCCGGAACTGCGCGATCGGCTGCCGATGGCGGCGCAGAATCTGTCCGGGGGTCAGAAGCAGATGGTGGTGATCGCGCAGGGGGTGATCTCGCGACCGCGCTACCTCCTGATCGACGAACTATCCTTCGGCCTGGCCCCGTCGATCGTCGGCCGGCTCGCGGAGACGATACAGATCATCGCCCGGCGCGGCGTCGGCATTCTGCTGATCGAACAATTCACCACGCTCGCATTGACGCTGGCGAAATCGGCATTGGTGCTGGAGCGCGGCGAACTGGCCTTCTCCGGCGCTGCCGAAGAGCTGCGGCGTCGCCCGGAAATCCTGCACGGCGCCTACCTTGCGACCGGCAAGGTGCGCCCGTCGTGAATTAGTCAGGGAGCGACGAGATGAAGGCATCCGAACTCTTCGACGTAGCTGGCCTCGCCGTCATCGTCACCGGCGCGGCGAGCGGCATCGGCTATGCGTACGCCGACGCCATGGCCGACAATGGAGCGCGGGTCGTACTGGTCGACATCGACCGGGCCGGCCTCGATCAGGCGGTCGCAAAACTTAAGACGAGCGGCGGCGACGTGCGCGGCGCTGTCGCCGACGTGACCGACCGTGGGGCGCTGCGCGCCGCCTTCGATCGCGCCGCCGGGGAGTTGGGCCGCCTCGATGTCCTCTTCGCCAATGCAGGGATCGATTCGGGGCCGGGCTTCCTCGGCATGACCGGCGAGCGCGCCGCCGACGGCGCGTTCGAAACCCTGGCGGAGGAACGCTGGGACAAGGTGATCGCCACCAACCTTACTTCCGTGTTCAATTCGATCAGAGCCGCCGTTCCGCACATGAAGCGGAACGGGAAGAACGGCGGGCGCATCATCGTCACTACGTCGGTTGCGGCGCTGCGGCCCGAAGCCATTGTCGGTACGCCCTACATGCCGGCCAAAGCCGGCGCCGCGCACCTGGTGCGCCAGGCGGCCCTCGAATTCGCCAAGTACAACATTCTGGTCAACGCGATCGCGCCGGGCCCTTTCATCACCAACATCGCCGGCGGGCACATGCGGGATCCCGAGGTAGCCAAGGCCTTCGGGAGCGCCGTCCCGCTTAACCGCGTCGCCTCGACCGACGAGATCCAGGGCGCGGCGCTTTTTCTCGCTTCCCGTGCCTCGACATTCGTAACCGGCGCCGAACTCGTCATCGACGGCGGAGTAATGCTCGGCCGCGCCGACTGAACCGGGGCGGAGGCGATCCTTTCTCGCAGCGGCATCCGCAACGCGCTTTCGCGCCGATCGCATGCGGCGCGTCCAGGAGGAGACAATGGCAAACTTTGTTCTGGTCCATGGCGCCTGGATCGGCGGCTGGTGCTGGCGGCCCAACGCGCAGGCGCTGCGCAAGGCCGGCCATGAGGTCTTCACGCCGACCCTGACCGGACTCGGCGAGCGTTCGCATCTCATGAACCCGGGCATCAACCTCGACACCCACATCGCCGACATCGTCAATGTCTTCAAACACGAGGAACTGTCGGACGTCGTGCTGGTCGGCCACTCCTATGGCGGCATGGTGGTGACGGGAGTGGCGGATGCGCTGGCCGACAAGATCAGATCGCTGGTCTACCTCGACGCCTTCGTGCCGGAGAGCGGCCAAGCGCTGGTCGACCTTGCGCCGCCGGAGCCGAAACCTCAACCCGCCAGCGACTACGCCCTGGCGCCGCTGCCCGCCGCGGTGTTCGGCGCCAAACCCGAGGTGGCCGCATTTGTCGATGCACGCACGTCGCCGCACCCGGCCGCCTGCTTCGCTCAAC
Organism: uncultured Alphaproteobacteria bacterium; assembly: GCA_963833665.1. GTDB lineage: Bacteria > Pseudomonadota > Alphaproteobacteria > Rhizobiales > Xanthobacteraceae > BOG-931. The sequence continues at coordinate 9,026 of CAWHZA010000009.1, forward strand.
CGGTCAAGCTCACCGGCGGCATCGAACGCATCAAGAGAAAGACCTACATTTACGCCAACGTTCCGGCGCCGACCGCCTTTACGCCGTTCTACGAAAAGGCCAGAAGCAAGCCGGGTTGGACGGTGCACACCCTACCGTGCACGCACCTTGTCCAGGTCGACATGCCCAACGAATTGACGGCTCTCCTGCTGCAGGAGGTGTAGGCAGCGTCCATGCCGGCCTGAGCTCGTGCGCGCCCGCAATCGACTCGATCAATTTGAAAATGCTCGCCGGAGCGCCGCGCCGGCGCGCGCTGCTGACTGCCGGTAATAGTAGAGGCTGAACGGTCCAAGGCGATCGCAGGGTTGGCGCAGATCGTCGCGGCCGCGCAGCATCGGCTCCTCCATCTCGCGCGCGGTGAACGATCGAGCGCCGATCAGACGTTCGCGGCAGATGTAGCTTTGACGCTGATCCGCGGGCATCAGAACCAGCGGATCGAGTTGCCAGATGCGCGCGGTGCGGTCGGCGGATGCGGTGACGATGCGCGAGCCGTCCGGACCGAAAGCCGCAGCGGCCACTGCGCCCGTATGTCCACGCAGCGTAGCCAGCGCCGCGCCTGTGGCGGCGTCCCATATCCGCGCGGTGCTGTCGGCGGAAGCGGTAACGATCCGGGAATTGTCGCGGCTGAAGGCCGCGCCGAGAACCCGATCCGTGTGCCCGGCGAGAACGACGTCAAGGGCGCCCGTCATGGCGTTCCAGACGCGCGCGGTGTTGTCAGCTGAGGCGGTGACGATGCGCGAACCTTCGGAGCTGAACACGGCGGCGTTCACTCGGTCGGTGTGCCCCACGAGCACGGCAATGACGGCGCCGGTAGCGGCATCCCACACGCGCGCGGTCCTGTCCGCCGACGCGGTGACAACGCGCGTCCCGTCCGGGCTGAACGCCGCAGCGAGGACGCGATCCGCATGTCCGGCGAGCGCGACCATCGCCCAACCCCGTTTGGCGTCCCATACCCGCGCCGTATTGTCGAAGGATGCGGTGACGACGTGCGCGCCGTCTGCACTGAACGTTGCGCTGTTCACCCAACCGGTGTGCCCTGAGAGCGTGGCGAGAGCGGCGCCCGTCGCGGCATCCCAGATGCGCGCCGTGTTGTCGAAGGCGGCGGTGACGATCCGGGAACCGTCCGCGTTGAATGTCGCGCCAACCACCCGGCCCGTATGCCCTGAGAGCGCAGCGAGAGCGGCGCCGGTGCCGGCGTTCCACAATCGTGCAGTCCCGTCGTCCGATGCCGTGAGGACGCGCGAACCGTCCGGGCTCAACGCCGCGCTGTTCATGGCCCCGCTATGCCCGGCGAGCGTGGCGAGCAGAGCGCCGGTCCGGGCGTCCCATAGGCGCGCGGTATTATCCTCGGAAGCGGTGACGATGCGTGAGCCTTCCGCGCCGAAGGCCGCGCCGTTGACCGCTGCCGCATGGCCAGAGAGGGTGGCGATCGGCCCGCCTCTCGTGAGGTCCCAGATGCGCGCCGTGCTGTCGAACGACGTAGTGACGACACGCGTCGCATCGGCATTGAATGCCGCACCGAATACCGGACCGGTGTGTCCTGAGAGCACGGCGAGAATGGCGCCGGTGCGGGCATCCCACAGTCGCGCGGTTTCATCCTGGGATGCGGTCACGACCCCGGAGCCGTCCGGGCTGAACTTCGCGCTCCAGACCCAACCTGCGTGTCCCGAGAGGGTCGCGAGCGCCGCGCCCGTCTCGGCGCTCCACACCCGCGCGGTCTTGTCCCAGGAAGCCGTGGCGACGCGCGCGCCGTCCGGGCTGAACGTCGCGCTAAGGATTGCGCCGGCATGTCCGGCGAGCGTCGCGATCGCCGCGCCCGTTGCGACGTCCCACACGCGTGCGGTCCTGTCCTCGGAGGCCGTGACGATGCGGGAACCATCCGGGCTGAATGCCGCATTCCATACCCAGATGTCGTGTCCGGACAGTGTCGTCAGCGTAGCGCCGGTCGCGACGTCCCAAACGCGCGCGGTGCCGTCGAAGGAGGTCGCGGCGACGCGCCGCCCGTCCGGGCTGAACACGGCGCTTTTCACGGCGTCATCGTGCCCCGCGAGCGTGGCGAGCAAGGCGCCGGTTCTGGCATCCCACAGCCGCGCAGTGTTGTCGTTCGACGCGGTGACGATGCGGGAACCGTCGGGGCTGAACGCGGCGCCGTTCACCGGGCCTGTATGTCCCGAGAGCGTGGCGAGAACGGTGCCCGTTGCCGCGTCCCAGATGCGCGCGGTCTTGTCCCACGACGCGGTGACGACGCGCGTGCCATCCGGGCTGAACGCGGCGCTGTGCACCCAGGCCTTGTGCCCGACGAGCGTGGTCAGCGCCGCGCCGGTCGTGGCGTCCCAGACGCGCGCGGTGGCGTCCCAGGAGGCGGTGACGATGCGAGAACCGTCGGGGCTGAATGCCGCGCTGTTCACCAGGCCCGTGTGCCCAGCCAACGCCAACTGAAAATAACAATCCTGCATCGAGCCGAAAGACGACAACTCGCCCTGCAAGACCGGTGAACGAAAGGAGAGAGGAAAGGCGCCATCGAGCGGCGGGAGGCCGGCGACGGCAAGCCGCAACGCGCGATCGCAAAAGCCCTGCTTGAATGCATCCGCGCTCAGACTGGCGAAGATCCGCGCCTCGCGCTGCGACGTACGGTACGATTCCCAGGCCGCGCCGCTGAGCGCTGCCCCTGCAGCAATGAAGCCAGCCGCTACGGCCAAGATCGTGCCCTTTGACAATCGTTGTCTTCCGACGTGTACCGTGCCGTGCGACAGCGCCAGTCGCCTGGCGTTCATAGCAGACAAAAACTCCAGCGACGGCATCACGCGGCGTTCGCGGGCCGCACACGCCGGGTAATCTCAGCGCCGCGCTCGCGTTCAATCATCGCTATGTCGTACTGGCTTTGCAGGTCCAACCAAAATTGGGCGCTGTTGCCAAAGTACCGCCCAAGACGGACAGCGGTATCCGCGGTGACGGAACGCCGACCATTCAAGGTGTCCGTGATCCGGCCGGATGGCACGCCGATGTCGAGCGCGAGCCGATTGGCGCTCAACGAACGAGAGGTCAACTCACGCTTTAGCACACGGCCCGAATGGGCGGCGGGAGGCACGGTCCTCATCCTCTATGGTAGTCGACAATTTCGACGTCGTAGGCGTCACGTTTGCGAAACTCGAAACAGATTCGCCACCGCTCATTCACGGTCATGGCCCATTGGCCTTTGCGTTTCCCCTTGAGCTTATGCAGGACAACGCTCCGAAGCGGACTTAGACAGCGCTTTGGCGACGTTCAAAGCCAGCAACAGGTCGACCGCCGCCTCGAAGTTGAGGCCGCGAAACTGATTCGGCCGCGCCTTCCCAGACCTTTTTGGTCACGGAATTTGCGCCACGACCTGATCACGGCATGAACATAGTACGCGGGCCGGTGAGGAGCAACGCTAAGCGCGCGCAAGCTCCTCCAATCGCCCGGCCAATTGCTTGAGCTCCAACTCCCGCGCCAGCGCGGCCGCCTTCGCCCAGGTCGGCTTCTGATCGGCGAGCCGCGGGACTCGCGCCTTGCGGTTCATGGTGGCGATCGAGCGAAACAGCCGCAGATTTTCGGCTTGCTGCGCGAACCGGCCGGCCTTGAGGATCGCGTCCAGGCTTCCGTATTTGCGCAACATCGCCGCGGCGCCGGCCGCGCCGACGCCCGGCGCACCGGGCAGCTTGTCGGAAGGATCGCCGCGCAGCGCGATGAAATCGGGGACCTGCGCGGGGTCGACGCCGTGGCGGGCGCGGACTTCGGCCGGGCCGATGCGCGCCACTTCGCCGGCGCGCACGGGATAGAGGATGATGGTCTTGTCCGAGGCGAGCTGGAAGCTGTCGCGGTCGCCGCTGGCGACGAGCACTGTCCCGCCGCGACGCTCCTCGGCGGCGGCCGCGGCGGCGAGGAAATCGTCGGCCTCGTATCCGGGCCCGCTGGTATTGGCAAAGCCGCAGGCGGCGACAAAATCCGGGATCAGCGCGAGCTGTTCCACCACGTCGTCGTCGAACTCGCGCCCGCTCTGATAGGCCGGAAATTGCTCATGGCGATAGGTCGGTGCATCGTAGGTGTCCCAGGCGACGAAGACAGCGCGCGGGCGCTCCTCGCGGTAGAACCGCAGCAGCATGTTGGCGAAGCCGAGAATGGCGCCCGCGGGCCGATCGCCTTTTCTGCGGATGTTTTTCGGCAGCGCGTGATAGGCGCGGTGAGCGAAGGAATCGCCGTCGATCAACAACAGCGGGCGGCGGCTTTTTTCCCGTTGCCGATGAGCGAGAGGGCGATGCGTTGCCACCGTCGGCGGGCGATCCGCCAGGCGCGGGGCATCCTTAGCGGCCGCCCCCCTCACCTGCCCGCGCTGCGCTTCGGCACCCGCTTGGGACCCCTCTCCCGCACGGGCAGAGGCAGGCGAGCGAGCCGGCCGCGGGCGCGAGACTTGCGGCGCGGCATCGCGCAGCTCCACCCAGACCGGCGCATGGTCGCTGGCATTTTCCTTGCCCCGCGGCGCGCGATCGACGCCGGCCGCGACCAGCCGGGTCGCGGCCGGTCTGCTCAGCAGCAGATGATCGATGCGCAACCCGGCGTCGCGCGGCCAGCGATTACGCTTGTAGTCCCAGAACGTGTACATCGGCACATCAGGATGGAGCGTGCGCACTGCATCAACCCAGCCCTGGTCGAGCAGGCGCGCAAAGCGCGCACGGCTTTCGGGCCGGAGCAGCGCGTTTTCGGCGTAGGATTTGGTCGGATAGATGTCGCGGTCTGTCGGCACAATGTTGTAGTCGCCGGCGAGTACCACCGGCACGTCTGCGGCGAAAAGCTCGGCGGCATGCGCGAGGAGGCGATCGAGCCACACGAGCTTCTGGCTGAATTTCGGTCCGGGCTGCGGATTGCCGTTCGGGGCGTAGAGCGAGACGATCAGCACGCCCCGCACAGCGGCTTCGATGTAACGCGCTTGCGCATCGCCCGCATCGCCGGGCAATTCCTCGCGCGTGAGGATCGGCTCGCAATCGCGGGCAAGAATGGCGACACCGTTCCAGGATTTCTCTCCGCGCCAGACGACGCCGTAGCCCGCCTTCTCGATCGCCGCCCGCGGGAATTCGCGGTCCGCCGCCTTGAGCTCCTGAAGGCAGGCGACGTCGGGCTTCGCCATGCGTAGCCAGGCGATCAGGTTCGCCAGGCGTTTGTTGACGTTGTTGATATTGAAGCTGGCGATTTTCATCGGCCGAAGGAGCAACCTTCCCCCGGCTCGTGCAGGCGCACGCCTCTGCCGGCCCGCCCGGTGCGGAAACGGCAGCTCGGTGGTGGCGTTCACCGCAAGCGCGAGAGCATGATCGGCGAAAGCGGAAACCGGTTACCCGGAAAGATCGTGCTCCACGCGGAAAAATCAACGCCGCCCGACGAACCGGCCGATGGCCAAGAGGACGACGCCGACGATGGCGGCCGCAATGCCGTGCTTAAGGCGGATGTGGGCTATTGCGGCGTCATGCCCGGGCATGAAGCCCGGCAGTTGGTCGGCGGGAAGAACGAAATAGACGATGGCGACAACGATGCACAAAGCGCCAAGCACATAGACGATGGCCTTCATCGAACGGACCCTCCCCGGTAGCCGAATCAACGTCGAGCCTAGCAAGCCGCGGCGGGCGCGTCCGCAGCGGCGGCCCGCCCTGTCGGCTGTTTTCTGCCGGTTATAGCCGCATCGGTGGCGGCTTTCCCTTCGCTGCCTTCCTGCTCGGGACCTTCACCAGCGCCTCGCCGTCCAGAACCACCTCGCCGTCGACCGCGCAGATGCAGGACAATCGCGCCCGGGATTTTTCCGGAATAAGCTCGGCGACGGTGACCGTCACCACCACAGTGTCGCCGATCTTGACCGGCGCGCGGAAATTCAAGGTCTGCGAGATGTAGACGGCTCCCGGCCCGGGAAGCCGGGTGCCGAGCACCGCGGAAATCAGACTCGCGGTATAGAGGCCATGGGCAATCCGCCTCCCGAACGAGGTCTTGGCGGCAAAATGCTCGGAAAGATGGATCGGATTGCGGTCGCCGGTGAGTTGCGCGAAGCCGACCACGTCGGAAGAGGCTACGGTCTTGCTCAGGCGCTCGCTCATGCCGACCGCCAGGTCCTCGAAGAACAACATGCGCAGCGGCGGCAGGTTCATGCGCGCATTGCACCCCGCGGCGGCGCGCTGGCAAGCCGTTGCTGCCGCGCCGCGCGCATTTTCGCTTGGTCAGGCGCTGTCCGTATCGCCAATCCCCGCAAAGGTCAGTTCTTCGGCTCAGCCGGCGCGCCAGGAGAACTGCGCGGCTCGTCCTTGTTGGACATGCATTTTTTCATGAACGCGTCGCGCGCCGCACCTTGAAGTTTCTGGTCGTCGGCGCCGAATTTGCACGTCGCCATCTTGTTCTTCGCGGTCACCGCGAAGGACGGCACGCCTGCCAACATCACGCCCAGCACGGCGGCAATTGCAGCGTAGCGAATCATAACGGATCCCCCGGTCTGTGCGGCGACCTTACCATCGATTGCGAGCGGGCGTAGAAGTTCATGCGTTGTGGCTTCGCGGTGCCGCCGCCTGACGCCGACGCAGGCTTACGTCTCGATTCTGCTGAGAACGTCCTGCATCCGCTGCAGAACCTCGCGGGTCTTCTCCGCGTAGAACGCGTTGACGACGGTGCAGATCGCCTGCACCTCCGGATCGAGCGGATTTATGCCCGCTGCCGTCAGGCGGGCGTGCAGCTCGCGGAGCACTTCATCTTTCTCGAACATAGCGGCCTCCGAGCAGTCAGCGCCACTCCCAGCTCCTGGCAGTCGTCAACAATCGCCGGCCGTCACTGCGGACAGCGATAAAGGATCGCGCTGTAATTCTTGTCGCGGTCGACAAACTCGATCGTGCGGTCGGGCCGTATCTTGAAGATTACGTCGCCCATCAGCGGGCCGCGCGGGAATTGGCATTGAACATGGGCGTTGATGCGCGTGCCATCGCGCTTGGTGTCAAGGAAGGTGCACACCGCGACGTGGGAGTCGATCTGCTGCGGGGAAATCTTCACCTTGAGCTCGCGTGCGTCGGTTCCGTCGCCTTTGCAAGGAACGTTCTGCGTGTATTCTCCGGTCAGGGGAAAATCGTCCTCGGCGGAAGCCGCGCCGACGGCCACGAAAAAGACCACGGCAACACAGCCGGCGAGGCGACCAATGATCCTCACGGTACGCTCCCCAACGCGCCTGCACTGACGCCGCGCCCCGAGGCGGCGTTCCAACGGCACCCCCGGGGAATCTACTCAATATCGGCCGGGCGGCCAATCCGCACGCCGGACGGAACCAGCCGAATTCCGGGCAGTGTGATCGACAGAGCATAGGGAAAACGACAGCGACGCCCGACCAGCGGGCGCCGCCAAGTTCGTCCACCGCCGCTCAGTGCGCGGTCAGGCCGGAGGAGTCTTCCTCGATCACCTCGGGAACATCGACGGGTTTCGCCGTCGCTTCCTCCCAAGCGATCGGCTCCGGCTTGCGCACCAGAGCCCGCGTCAGCACTTCGTCCATGCGCGAGACCGGAATGATGTCGAGGCCGCTCTTGATCGAGTCGTTGATCTCGACGAGGTCCTTGGCGTTCTCTTCCGGGATGAGCACGGTCTTGATGCCGCCGCGCAACGCGGCGAGCAGCTTCTCCTTGAGGCCGCCGATCGGCAGCACGCGGCCGCGCAAAGTGATCTCGCCGGTCATGGCGACATCGCGGTGCACCGGAATACCGGTCATCACCGAGACGATGGCCGTGACCATGGCGACACCGGCCGACGGGCCGTCCTTTGGCGTCGCGCCTTCGGGCACGTGCACGTGGATGTCGCGCTTGTCGAAGGCCGGCGGCTCGATGCCGAAGGCGACCGCGCGCATGCGCACATAGGAGGCCGCCGCCGAGATCGATTCCTTCATTACGTCGCGCAGGTTGCCGGTGACGGTCATCTTGCCCTTGCCGGGCATCATGGCCGCCTCGATGGTGAGCAACTCCCCGCCGACGTCGGTCCAGGCGAGGCCGGTGACCACGCCGACCTGGTCCTCATCCTCGACCTCGCCGTAGCGGAACTTCGGCACGCCGAGATAGTCGGCGAGGACCTGCGCCGTGACTTGTACCGACTGCGTCTTCTTGATCGTCAGCTCTTTGACCGCCTTGCGGATCAGCGTGGAGAGCTCGCGCTCGAGATTGCGCACGCCGGCCTCGCGCGTGTAGCGGCGAATGATGGTGAGCAGCGCCTCTTCGTCGATCGACCATTCCTTCGGCTCGACGCCGTGCTTGACCGTCGCGTGCGGGATCAGGTGCTTGCGCGCGATCTCGACCTTCTCGTCCTCGGTGTAGCCGGCGATCCTGATGATCTCCATCCGATCCATCAGCGGCGGCGGAATGTTGAGCGTATTCGCCGTGGTGATGAACATCACGTTGGACAGGTCGTAGTCGACTTCGAGATAGTGGTCGTTGAAGGCATGGTTCTGCTCGGGGTCGAGCACTTCGAGCAACGCCGAAGACGGATCGCCGCGGAAATCGGCACCCATCTTGTCGACCTCGTCGAGCAGGAACAGCGGGTTCGAAGTCTTGGCCTTGCGCATCGACTGGATGATCTTGCCGGGCATCGAGCCGATATAGGTCCGCCGGTGGCCACGGATCTCGGCCTCGTCGCGCACGCCGCCGAGCGACACGCGCACGAACTCGCGTCCGGTCGCCCGCGCGATCGACTTGCCGAGCGAGGTCTTGCCGACGCCCGGCGGACCGACCAGGCAGAGGATCGGCCCGGTCAGCTTGTTGGCGCGCTGCTGCACCGCAAGGTACTCGACGATGCGCTCCTTGACCTTTTCCAGGCCGTAGTGATCGGCCTCGAGGATCTGCTCGGCGAGCACCAGATCCTTCTTGACCTTCGACTTCTTGTTCCAGGGGATCGAGAGCAGCCAATCGAGATAGTTGCGCACGACGGTCGCTTCGGCCGACATCGGCGACATCTGCCGCAGCTTCTTGAGCTCGTGCTGCGCCTTCTCGCGCGCCTCCTTCGACAGCTTGGTGCGCTTGATCTTCTCCTCGATCTCAGCGAGCTCGTCCTTGCCGTCCTCGTCGCCGAGCTCCTTCTGGATCGCCTTCATCTGCTCGTTGAGGTAATACTCGCGCTGCGTCTTCTCCATTTGCCGCTTGACGCGCGTGCGGATGCGCTTCTCGACCTGCAGCACGGAGATTTCGCTCTCCATCAGCCCGAGCACCTTCTCCAGACGCTCGGTGACGATCGGCGTCTCCAGGATGAGCTGCTTGTCGGGAATCTTGACCGCCAGATGCGAGGCGACGGTGTCGGCGAGCTTGGCGTAGTCGTCGATCTGCTGGACGACGCCGACTACCTCCGGCGACACTTTCTTGTTGAGCTTCACGTAGCCTTCGAACTCGTTGACGACCGAACGCGCGAGCGCCTCGGCTTCGACCTGGTCGCCGGAGAAATCCGCCAGCACGACGGCGTCGGCTTCGTAATAATCGGTGCGATCGGTGTATTGCTTGACGGTGGCGCGCGCGGCACCCTCGACCAGCACCTTGACCGTGCCGTCCGGCAGCTTGAGGAGCTGCAGCACGCTCGCGAGCGTACCGACCCCGTAGATGGCATCCGTGGGAGGATCGTCATCGGAAGCGTTCTTTTGCGTCGCCAGCAGGATGAACGTGTCCGAGCGCATCACCTCTTCGAGCGCCTTGATCGACTTCTCGCGCCCGACGAACAACGGAACGATCATGTGCGGGAAGACAACGATGTCCCGCAAGGGCAGCACCGGGTAGGCCCGGCTCTCGCCGGACTGCAACGGTGTTTTTGGCTTGGCGGCACTGGTCATGGCCCCATGTCCTTATTGTTGTGCACGTCCATCGAGACCCGCAGGATGCGCTGCCCCGACGGACTGCCGGTGGGCCGGGAGGGGGATTGCGAACGGCGGCCCGTTCGCACCCGAAGGGCGGGGAAGAGCCCCTGCCCGGAGTAGTCCATGCGTTTTTCGACTCTTTCGTTTCGTCCGTTATAGGTGGCGTTGCGGCATGAACGTGTCAAGAAAGGCAGACTTTCCGCGCAAAACGCCATGGTGCGAACCCGCGGCGCCACGCTGCGTGCCGAATCGTCGCTGCCGGAACCCGGCACCCGTCAGGCGCTCGCGCCGCCGGCTGCGTCGCCGGCACGATCGGAGCGGTCGGCGTAGATGTACAGCGGCCGGGCGCTTCCCTCGACCACCTCACGCGAGATCACGACTTCCTCGACACCTTCGAGGCTTGGCAGGTCGAACATGGTATCGAGCAGGATGTTCTCCATGATCGAGCGCAACCCGCGCGCACCGGTCTTGCGATCGATCGCCTTGCGCGCGATCGCGGCGAGGGCTTCTTCCGCGAGCGTGAGATCGACCGTCTCCATCTCGAACATGCGCTGGTACTGCTTCACCAGCGCGTTCTTCGGTTCGGTGAGGATGCGCTTGAGCGAGGCTTCGTCGAGGTCTTCGAGCGTCGCCACAACCGGAAGCCGGCCGACGAATTCGGGAATGAGCCCGTACTTGAGCAAATCCTCGGGCTCGACGTCGCGGAAGATCTCGCCCTGCTTGCGGTCCTCCGGCGCCATCACTTTGGCGCCGAATCCGATCGAGGTTGAACGGCCACGCGCCGAGATGATTTTTTCCAGGCCGGCGAAGGCGCCGCCGCAGACGAACAGGATATTCGTGGTGTCGACCTGCAGAAATTCCTGCTGCGGATGCTTGCGGCCGCCCTGTGGCGGCACGCTGGCGATGGTGCCTTCCATGATCTTGAGCAGCGCCTGCTGCACGCCCTCGCCCGACACGTCGCGCGTGATCGAGGGATTGTCGGACTTGCGGGATATCTTGTCGATCTCGTCGATATAGACGATGCCGCGCTGGGCGCGCTCGACGTTGTAGTCGGCGGACTGCAGCAGCTTGAGGATGATGTTCTCGACGTCCTCGCCGACGTAGCCGGCCTCGGTCAGCGTGGTCGCATCGGCCATGGTGAAGGGCACGTCGAGAATGCGCGCCAGCGTCTGCGCGAGCAGCGTCTTGCCGGAGCCGGTCGGCCCGATCAGCAGTATGTTCGACTTCGCCAGCTCGACGTCGTTGTGTTTGCTCTGGTGGTTGAGCCGTTTGTAGTGGTTGTGGACGGCGACCGAGAGCACCTTCTTGGCGTGATCCTGGCCGATCACGTAGTCATCAAGGACTTTGCGGATCTCCCGCGGCGTCGGAATGCCGTCGCGCGACTTCACCAGCGAGGATTTGTTCTCCTCGCGGATGATGTCCATGCACAGTTCGACGCACTCGTCGCAGATGAAGACGGTCGGCCCGGCGATGAGCTTGCGCACCTCGTGCTGGCTTTTGCCGCAGAACGAGCAGTAGAGCGTGTTCTTGGAATCGCCGCCGCCGACTTTGCTCATTCCCGTCTCCGTCTTCGCCACCAGGCTCGTTGTTTGACCTCGGTAGCCTACTAACTGCCGCGCTAAGAATCCGTAGCAGCTTCCGCGTTACGTGCCGCAGCCAGACCACTGTGACAAGACCCGGTCAGGTCGCACAAGCGTGCATGCTAACGGCGTGCCAATCAAGAATCCATTAACGATAACGAGAGTTTGGAGGGGTGTGCTTTCCCGATCACACCGCCCAACGAGGCGCTTGACACCGGCGGACAGATGCCACCGGGCAAGCGATTCGGTTTCTCACTGCAGGCGCCCCTCCGGAACGCGCCCTTGGCCCTCATACCTTGGCGAGGACGGCGGTCGGCTCGCTCTTGAGCGAAGGTTCCTCCGGCCGCTTCTCGATCACCTTGTCGATCAGCCCGAAATCCTTGGCCATTTCCGCAGTCAGGAACATGTCGCGCTCGAGCGCATCCTCGATCTTCTTCAATGGCTGCCCGGTGTGCCTGACGTAGATTTCGTTCAAGCGGCGCTTGAGGTTCAGGATCTCCTGAGCGTGGAGCATGATGTCGGTGGCTTGGCCCTGGAACCCGCCCGAGGGCTGATGGACCATGATGCGGGCGTTGGGCAGGGCAAAGCGCAGGTCCTTGGCGCCCGCGGCCAAAAGGAGCGAGCCCATGGAAGCGGCCTGCCCGGTGCACAGCGTGGAAACCGGCGGGCGGATGAACTGCATGGTGTCGTAGACCGCCAGACCCGAAGTCACGATGCCGCCCGGCGAATTGATGTACATCGACACTTCCTTCTTCGGATTCTCGGCCTCGAGGAACAGGAGCTGAGCAACCACCAGCGAGGCGACCCCGTCGTCGATCGGACCGGTGATGAAGATGATGCGTTCCTTGAGCAGCCGCGAATAGATGTCGTACGCCCGCTCCCCGCGATTGGTCTGCTCGACCACCATCGGGACGAGGTAGTTCATGTAGGTTTGCCGTGGGTCGCGCATGGGGGTCACCTGTTCAGGGCTAGCTTGGCCGAAGGCTCTCAGGATGCTCGCACAATGTGGCTGAGTTCGGGCTCTCTTTGTCGAAATCGGCGTGCGGTGGCTTCTCCCCGCCCAATCCCGCCGGCGGGGCAGAAGAGAGGGCGGCTCGGCTATTCCGGCTATCGCAGATATGCGCGGAAGTCACCGCGACAAGACTTGCGACCGTTTTGCACCGGCGGAGCGCCCGCGCGGCGCCTATTGTTCGTCTTCCTTGAACAGCTCGTCCCGCGACATCGGCTTCTCGGTTACCGTGGCAAGCTCGACGAGGAAGTCGACGACCTTATCCTCGAACAGCGGCGCGCGCAAAGTGGCAAGGGCCGCAGGGTTCTTGCGGTAATATTCCCACACCTGCTTCTCGTGGCCGGGAAGCCGCCGCGCCTGTTCCACCACGGCAGCACTCAGTTGCTCATCCGTGACCTTGATATTGTTCTTTTCGCCGATTTCCGCGATGACGAGGCCGAGCCTTACCCGCCGCTCCGCGATGCCGCGATACTCGGCGCGCGCCTTCTCCTCGGTCGTTCCTTCATCGGCAAAGGTCCGGCCCTCCCGCTTGAGGTCGTTCTCGATCGTGGCCCAGACGTTGGCAAACTCCTGCTCGACCAGGCTGGGCGGCGGCTCGAATTTGTGCCGTTCGTCGAGTTCATCGAGCAGGGCGCGCTTGAGCTTCTGGCGGGACGCGGCGGCGTAGTCCTGCTGAAGGCGGTCGCGGATGCCGTCGCGAAGCTTGGCGAGCGACTCCAAGCCGAGCGTTTTGGCAAAGTCATCGTCCATCGTCACTGAACCGGGCGCTTCCACCGCTTTCGCCGTGACGGTGAAGGTCGCCTCCTTGCCGGCAACGGCCGCCGCCGCGTAGTCGTCGGGAAACTTGATATCGAAGGTTCGACTTTCGCCCGCCTTGATGCCCGTCAAGTGGTCCTCAAACCCCGGGATGAATTGCCCGGACCCCAGAACCATGGGGACATCCTCGGCGGAGCCGCCGGCGAACGGCTCGCCCGCGATCTTGCCCTCAAAGGAGATCGTGACCCGGTCGCCCTTTTCCGCGCCTTCGGACTTGGCGGCAAACGGCCGATTCTGCTCGGCGATCCGTTGCAGCGTCTGGTCGATTTCCGCCTCGGCCACGTCGGCGACCGGGCGCTCGAGCTTGATCGTCTTGAAATCGGTGAGCGTGATCGGCGGCAAAATCTCGATCTCGACGGTGTAGGCTAGATCCGATTTGCCGGTGATGACCTCCTCGACGGCGCTCTGCTCCTCCGGCAGCGATACCTTGGGTTCGACGGCGAGCTTGAAACCGTGGTCGTTGACGATCTTGCTGTTGGCCTCGCGCACGGCAGCTTCGATGACCTCGGCCATCGCGGCCTTGCCGTAGAGGCGCCGGAGGTGCTCCACCGGAACCTTGCCCGGCCGGAACCCGCGGAGCTGCACCTTGCCCTTGAGGTCATCGAGCCGCTCGTTGACGCGCGCCTCCAGATCGGTCGCCGGCACGACGACGCGGTACTCGCGTTTGAGGCCTGCGGCGGCGGTCTCAGTCACCTGCATCGCACAACTCTTTCGGCCCGCGATTGAGCTAGTCCCGGAATTCCCGGCTTGCGGTAAGCCGGCGCAAAACCCCGCCCGGCTGGTGCGGGCGGAGGGGCTCGAACCCCCACGACTTTCGTCACGGGAACCTAAATCCCGCGCGTCTACCAATTCCGCCACGCCCGCGACCGGAGGGCGGCCAAGAGGCGCGGCTTATATCATGCAGCAAGCGCAGGACACTACAAAAATAGCCACGCGACGGCGGTTCGCCGGTGCAAGTGGAGATGGCCCGCCTTCAGGCAAGCAGCGCGCGGTACACCGGCGGGAGCGCCTCCGGCAGATCTTCGGAGATGAGGCCGGGGCCGGCCGCGCTGCCAGCCTCCCCGTGGAGCCAAACCGCTGCCGCCGCGGCTTCGAAAGCCGGCATGCCTTGCGCGAGCAGCCCTGCCGCCATTCCAGCCAGCACATCGCCGGCCCCCGCGGTCGCGAGGTAGGGCGGCGCATTCGCGGCAATGGCGGCGCGGCCGTCGGGCGCCGCAACAACCGTATCCCCGCCCTTGAGCACCACGACAGTGCCGCTGACCTCTGCGGCAAGGCGCGCCCGTTCAAGCTTCGATCCGACTTTTGTTCGTGTGTCCAAAGCCCCGAAGTAACGAGAAAATTCGCCTTCATGCGGGGTGAGGATCGTGGCCCGGCCGCGCCTTCCCTGAACCGCCTCCACAAGCCGTTGCGGATGCCCAGAGAAACTCGTGATGGCATCGGCGTCGAGCACGACGGCGCGCTCGCCCGCCAGTCCGGCAAGCACGAGTTCGCAGGTCGCTTCGCCGACGCCGACGCCGGGGCCGATCGCCAGCGCGTTGAGCCGGACATCGGCCAGGAACCGCGCCAGTTCGTCCGGCCCGTCCGCCGGCCGCACCATGACGGCAAGATTTGTCGCAGCATTGACGGCCAGCGCTTCGCGCGGGCTTGCGATCGTGACCAGTCCCGCTCCGGCGCGCAGGGCACCGCGTGCGGCGAGCCGCGCGGCGCCGGTCGACCACGAAGGACCGGAAACGACCACCGCGTGGCCGCGGTCGTATTTGTGCCCGGTCAGCTGCGGAATGGGAAAGCTTTCGCGCCAGAGCGCGGGGAGGTTCTCGGAGGTCTGCGGCGCAATCTGCGCCAGCACGGAAGCGGGAATTCCGATGTCGGCAACCGAGACCGGGCCACAGTGGATGCGTCCCGGCAGAAGGAGATGCCCGGGCTTCTTGCGAAAGAACGTTAAAGTTCGAGAGGCTTTGACGGCAGTCCCCATGACGGCGCCCGACGTGCCGCTGATACCGCTCGGCAGATCGACCGCCAGGATCGGGGCCGACTGCGCATTCATCCTTTCGATCATGGCACGCGGCAGGCCGTCGACTGGTCGATCGAGGCCGGCGCCGAACAAGGCGTCGATCACCAGGTCGGAGGCGTCCCCGGCCGCCAGCCCCTCCGGATCGGCGGGAGTGAGCGAGCCGCCCCATCTCTTGGCCGCAAGCGCCGCATCGCCCTTGATCCGCTCCGCCTCGCCGACCAGCAATACGCGCACGCGATAGCCGCGGCCCGCCAACAGCCGCGCCGCCACAAATCCGTCGCCGCCGTTGTTCCCGGGCCCGGCAACGACCACGACCCGGCTGGCGGCCGGAAGGCATGCAGCGACAGCGTCTGCAACTGCCTCGCCAGCTCGCTCCATGAGTTCGATGCCGGCGGTCCCGCCGGCGATAGCGAGCCGGTCAGCCTCGGCCATTTCGGCGTTCGATAGGAGCTCAATCATGGGGCGCGCAGGATAGCGAAAGCGGCAGCGGGCAAACAGGCGTGGCGGCTCTAACCCGCCCGCGCCGTGTGTGTATTGACGTGATTATGGGCAATATGCCTATTTTTGTGGCGGCTGCTCCGACAAGCGCTCGATCAGCGAACCTTCAGCACAGTATAGCGCTTTGATCGGCCTGCCGTTTTGACGCCTGCGCGGCCTTGGCACGGGACCTGCTAACCGGAGGCGCGGTCCCAATGGCGTGTCTGCCGCCTTGGCGCTGGGAGACGAGACGCGATGAAAAAGATCGAGGCGATCATCAAGCCGTTCAAACTCGACGAGGTGAAGGAGGCGTTGCAGGAGGTGGGTCTGCAGGGAATAACGGTGACCGAGGCCAAGGGGTTTGGGCGCCAGAAGGGACACACCGAACTCTACCGCGGCGCCGAATATGTCGTCGATTTTCTTCCCAAGGTGAAAATCGAGATTGTGCTTGGCGACGACATGATTGAAAAAGCGGTCGAGGCGATCCGGCGCGCTGCCCAGACCGGGCGGATCGGCGACGGCAAGATCTTCGTCTCGAACATCGAAGAAGCCATCCGGATCAGGACGGGGGAATCCGGGCTTGACGCCATCTGAACCGCTGCTCTGCGCGCTCGCGCGGACCTGCGGCTGTTGGACGAAACAGCAACAGCAAGATTGACCAGCACCACGAAAGGGTACGCCTGCCATGACCACGCCGAAGAACGTCATGAAGATGATCAAGGACAACGACGTGAAATACGTCGATTTCCGCTTTACCGATCCGCGCGGCAAATGGCAGCACGTCACCAGCGACGTCACCACGGTCGACGAAGACACGTTCGCCGATGGCATCATGTTCGATGGATCGTCGATTGCCGGTTGGAAGGCGATCCACGAATCGGACATGCAGCTCATGCCCGATCCGGAAAGTGCGTGCCTTGATCCGTTCTTCGCCGAGACGACGCTGGTCCTGGTCTGCGACACGCTCGAGCCGCTGACGGGTGAGCCCTACAACCGCGATCCGCGCTCCATCGCCAAGAAGGCGGCGGGCCTGGTGAAATCGATGGCCGTCGGTGACACCATCTTCTTCGGACCAGAGGCGGAATTTTTCATCTTCGACGACGTGCGCTTCTCCGCCACTCCCTACAACACCGGATACAGGGTCAATTCAGTCGAATTCCCGACTAACTCCGACACCGAGTATGAGGGCGGCAATCTCGGCCACCACATCGGTTTCAAGAAAGGCTACTTCCCCGTGCCGCCGCTCGACACGGCGCAGGACATGCGCTCGGAGATGCTCGCGGCCATGGCGCGCATGGGGGTCAAGGTCGAGAAACATCACCATGAAGTCGGCTCGGCCCAGCACGAGCTCGGCATGCAGTTCGCGCCGATGGTGCGGATGGCGGATCAGATGCAGATCTATAAGTACTGCATCCAGCAGGTCGCGCAGGTCTACGGCAAGACGGCGACGTTCATGCCGAAGCCCATCTACGGCGACAACGGCTCCGGCATGCACTGCCACCAATCGATCTGGAAGGGCGACAAGCCGCTGTTCGCCGGCAACAAATATGCCGACCTCTCGGACCACTGCCTGCAATATATCGCCGGCATTCTCAAACACGCCCGCGCCATCAACGCCTTCACCAACCCGACGACGAACTCCTACAAGCGGCTGGTGCCGGGCTTCGAAGCCCCGGTGCTGCTCGCCTACTCGGTGCGCAACCGTTCCGCCAGCTGCCGCATTCCGCTCGCGTCATCGCCTAAGGGCAAACGCGTGGAGGTCCGCTATCCGGACCCGCTGTGCAATCCGTATCTCGGCTTCGCCGCCATGCTGATGGCCGGGCTCGACGGCATCAAGAACAAGCTCAATCCCGGCGAGCCGACCGACAAGGACCTCTACGACCTGCCGCCGAAGGAGCTCAAGAAAATCCCGACGGTGTGCGGCAGCCTCCGCGAGGCGCTGACCAATCTCGACCGGGACCGCGATTTCCTCAAAGCCGGCGGCGTCTTCGACGACGACTTCATCGACAGCTACATCGAGCTGAAGATGCAGGAAGTGATCCGCTTCGAGCACACGCCGCATCCGGTCGAATACGAGATGTACTATTCGGCGTAGGCGTTTCGCGCAGCCATCCTCCCAGCGCTGTAGACGAAAACAACCTTCAGTGCGCCGCTCCGCGGCGCACTTTTTTCGTCTGCGGAGAATGCGCCGAAAAATTGGGACGGCTTTTTCGCGGTTAAGCGCAGAAAATTAAGCCGGCGTTTTCCCGGAAAAGAATCGAAAAGTTGTTGCCAATGTTGGTCATCGCGCGTTCGATGCGCGGTGCGGCGGCTACGCGCGCACGTAGCCTCCGCGGGCGGCTCGCGGCGCCACACAAAATCGCGGAGTTCGGCAACAACATTGCCGGGCGGATGAGCGAAGGGCGTTTTGCCCGTCAGCGTTTGGAAAACTGGAAGCTGCGGCGCGCCTTGGCCTTGCCGTACTTCTTGCGCTCCACCACGCGCGGATCGCGGGTGAGGAACCCGCCGTGCTTGAGCACGGTGCGCAAGTCGGGCTCGTGCCGCATCAGCGCCTTGGAGAGTCCGTGGCGCACGGCGCCGGCCTGGCCGGATAGTCCGCCGCCGGAGACGGTGCAGGTCACGTCGTACTGACCCTGGCGGCTGGCGGCGACCAGCGGCTGCTGGATGAGCATGCGCAGCACCGGCCGCGCAAAATAGGTCTCCACGGGCCGCTCATTGATCACGATCTTGCCGGCGCCGAGCTTGATCCACACCCGCGCGACCGCGTCCTTGCGCTTGCCGGTCGCATAGGCGCGGCCCTGCTTGTCGAGCTTCTGCACATATTTCGGCGGCTGCGGCGCTGCCGGCGGCTTGAGCGTCGACAGCTCCTCGAGCGTCTGGATCGTTTCGGCCATTACGCGGTCCTCTTGTTCTTGCGGTTCATGGCGGCGATATCGACCATTTCCGGCTGCTGTGCCGCGTGCGGATGCTCGGCGCTGGGATAGACCCGGAGATTGCCGAACTGCTTACGGCCCAACGGCCCATGCGGCAGCATGCGTTCCACGGCCTTTTCCACGATGCGCTCGGGAAAGCGGCCGGTCAGGATCGACTTCGCGGTGCGCTCCTTGATGCCGCCAATAAAGCCGGTGTGCTTGTAATAGACCTTCTGTTCGACCTTGCGGCCGGTCAGCACGACCTTGGCGGCGTTGATCACGATGACGTTGTCGCCGCAGTCGACATGGGGCGTGAAGGTCGGCTTGTGCTTGCCGCGCAGCCGCAACGCCACGATGGCGGCGAGCCGGCCGACGACGAGCCCGTCGGCATCGATCATCACCCACTTCTTCTCGACCTCGGCGGGCTTGGCCGAATAGCTCTTCATGTCCGCATCCGTGCTTCGGGGTGCTTGGGGGCCGCGCCACAGGCCTGGCGCCGCGGCGGTTATCTAGCCACGGCAAGGACCCCGGTCAATCGATATTCTGGCCGTGTCTCAATGATTTGGGTTAATGGTATTATTGCACCGCCGGAATCGAATAGGTTCCGGTGGCGTGCGCGACCAACTCCTCCGCGCCATCGGAGCGGATGCCGATCTCGGCGACCGCAAGGCGGTTGCCCACCTTGATCAGGCGCGCCTCGGCCACGAGGTCCCGCGCCGCCGGCTTCTTGAGGAAATTGATGTTCAGATTGGTGGTCACGGCGGCCGGCACCCAGCCGACAGTCGCCAAGATCGCGACATAGATTCCGAAATCGGCGAGAGCCATCATGGTCGGGCCGGAAAGCGTGCCGCCCGGACGGAGCGAGCCTGGGTGGAAATGTTTCCGGACCCGGCAGCCGCCGTGCCAAAGCTCCTCGACGACGTAGCCACTTCGTGCGTGGAACATTTCCGGAAACTCGGCCCGGAGCCGGCGATCGAGCTCCTTGATCGTGAGTTTCGCCGGCGCCATGTCATTCATGACCCTGCTCCCTGTTCGCCCGTTCTGTGGATCCGGATACAATGGGAGGCGTGGCCCCGCCAAATCCGCAAGGAAGAGGCGCAACCGGAGAACGCGAGCCCATGAACGCCCATGCCGCGACCGCCAGCGCTGCCGCCGCTTCGTCGCTGATCCTGTTGCGCGAGGACATCGCCAGCGTCGCCGTGCTGACTCTCAACCGGCCGCAGACGCGCAACAGCCTTTCCGAGGCGATGCTTGAGGCGCTTGGCGACGCACTGACCGCCATCGCCCACGATGCCAGCGTCCGCGCGGTCGTACTCGCCGCCAACGGCCCAGCGTTCTCCGCCGGCCACGACCTCAAGGAGCTCAACAGTCACCGCGCCGACCACGACCGCGGCCGCGCCTATTTCAAGCACATCATGACGACGTGCAGCGCCATGATGCAGCAGATCGTCACCATGCCGCAGCCGGTCATCGCCGCCGTGCAGGCAATCGCCACCGCCGCCGGCTGCCAATTGGTCGCGAGCTGCGACCTCGCGGTCGCCTCGCGGACCGCCAAGTTCGCCACGCCCGGCGTCAATCTCGGCCTGTTCTGCTCGACGCCGATGGTCGCGCTCGCGCGCAACGTGTCGCGCAAGCACGCGATGGAAATGCTGCTCACCGGCGAGATGATCTCCGCCGAGCACGCCGCGCGGATCGGCCTCGTCAACCGCGTGGTCGCGCCCGGCGCCGAACGCGACGAAGCCCTCAAGATCGCGGGGACGATCGCCGCGAAGTCGGCCTTGACGGTGAAGATCGGCAAGGAGGCGTTCTACCGCCAGCTCGAGATGCCGCTCGCCGAGGCTTATCGATACGCGTCAGAGGTGATGGTGGAGAACATGCTCGCGCGCGACGCCGCCGAAGGCATCGGCGCCTTCATCGAAAAGCGCGAGCCGAAATGGGAAGACCGCTAAGGTAAAAACAAGAAGCGGCACCTTTCATTCGCTGCGCGGCGCAACTATCTTCAGTGGCGCACGCGCCCTGCGTTCCCGTTGTTTCTCTGGCATTCGCGATGGATCACGATTCCTATTCCGACAGCTACATCCGCGGCATTCTCAACAGCGTGAAGTCGATCGCGATGGTCGGCGCCTCGGAGCGGGAGAACCGGCCGAGCTATTTTGCCTTCAAGTATCTGCTCGAGCGCGGCTACACGATGATCCCCGTCAATCCGGGCCAGGCCGGCGAGACCATCCTCGGCCGACGGGTCTATGCGCGGCTTGCCGACGTGCCCGAGCCCATCGACATGGTCGACATCTTCCGCAATTCGCGCTACGCGCCGGCGATCGTCGCCGAAGCGCTGGCGTTGAAGCCGCGGCCGCAAGTCATCTGGATGCAGCTCGGCGTGCGCAGCGACGAAGCCGCCGCGCTCGCCGAAGCCAACGGCCTCAAGGTCGTGATGAACCGCTGCCCGAAGATCGAATACGGCCGGCTGTCGTCGGAGATCGCCTGGATGGGCGTCAATACCCGAACCATCACCGCGAAGCGGGCGAAGATCGGCGGCGGCATCCAGCGTCTGTCGCTTGACCGCACCTCCGGACGCGGCGGCTCGACCGACGCCGCCACCGCCGCCGCGCGCGCGCAAAGCGACGACCGCTGAGCCGGGGGATACGGCGCTATCTCAGCCCGATTGCTCGGAAAGATTGCTATGGCCACGAGTATTCAAGCCGAGCGCCATGCCCTGCTATGCTCGTGTTGACGACAACAGGCGGGTTCCCACGATGGGCGGAATGGACATAGCAGCGCAGTGGATTGGGCGCGGACCTTTGCCATCGTCCTGAGCCCGAGCAGGAAGGCGGGTTTACCGTGCGCGTTTCCGGGCGCTGCCGGAGATTGTCGGTTGGCCTATGAAGAGTCCGCATCAATGAGTTTGGCCCTGGAGAGCTCATTGAGTGAGTAGAAGAGCAGCTTGCGCAGTCCCATGCCAAGTGTCCGCTGATCACTGGATATTCCCTGGGCATGTGGAGACGTCGGCGCGTCGATCGAAAAGGAAATTTTGAGCGTGTCGCCGCGGTTTATTTGTCGAATAAACGCCTGGCGCCACTGCGGTTTGCCGCCCGCCTCGCTACCTAGACTGAAGGTCCATCGCGCCACTTTCCATCGTCCTGCAGAAACCCGCACATCTATACGGCTGTGTCTAGCCGTTAAAAATCGCTTGAACGAAAGCCCGCAAGACTAAGGCTCGCCGGGACGAGCAAACCTGAAAGTCAGTTCAGCGTGATTCCTAATCGTCCAAACACCCCAATCTTCTATTTCTCCCCAACCATCACGCATAAAGCAGTGCGAATTAAATGCATCGCTGAAATCTACTTCTTCCCCCAATTGATAGATTAGCTGCATGTCTGGTTTCTGCCGACTCAATGCGATCATTCGTTCAATATATCGTTCACTTGAATTCGCTTGCCGGACCTGAGGAGCGAGCGAGCAAGCAAGTGCGCCGAGCCGGTGGGAATCACGGAGCGCCTGCAGGAGCGCCGTCACGACCGAGTCCGCTGTTGGCTCGGAAAAAGTTGTGCCGACACCGCCGCCATTTGCCATCTGCTCCGCCATCCACGTGGCGCCTGGTGCAACGACCACCTTGCCCAGTCCTGCGGCTTCTACAAAAACCCCCGACGTTGAAATCTTATATGCTTGTGCCTCGTAGGCGAGGAAAACTATGGTGCTTCTGGAAATATTTGCAAAATATTCAGCGGTATCCTGCTCGGCAGGAAGTAAATCAACGAACGAAGCTAGCTGCGATTCTAATGAAATTCGAGCCTCGCCAGATAACTCCCTGGAATGGAGAATGAAACTCGTCGATGGTTCAGCCATGCCGACTCGGCGGATGATCTCGTACAGTTGAGCAGTCAGTCTACCGGAATATCTGTTGAGATGTACGTAGACGGTTTGAGCAGTATTCGAAGCTGACGATCCGCGCGCTGGCAAAGCATGGTATATTGGTGCCGATATTGGAAAAGCGCGTCGACAGCAAACGCGCGTCATCATTTGACTAAGTGGCATAGTGTCGGCGAGCAGAAAGACACGTTCCTGTCCGTGCCGCCTGTTAAGGTCGGAGCAAGCCAACCGAAAAAGGGCAGTTGTGGAGTTGGTCTGCCCTGTCGGCCTGTCAATTAGTTCGCCGCCGGTGAAGCGGAAGAAGACATTTGGCCGTCGGCGCGATGCGCGACGCGCAATCCACGCGCCTACGCGGACAATGATGAGAGGGCGACTGATGGGGAACAACACCATGTCACGAGAGCCCAGGTCACAATCATCCAGCGCCGACCAAAGCGACGCGAGGTCTCCCTGTTCGTCGGCGAAGGCGACGAGTTGATCAACAACATTCGGCGGGTGGATGCCCCACGTGTGAGGGCGCCTTGCGGATACGTCGACTGTCGGAGTTTCGCCCCCGCACCCGCCCCGGATGTTTCTATCGGGACGGCATTTCGCCGCCCCGATAGAACCTCAGCCAGAATTACGCGCCTGGCATCAGCTTGGTCAAAGCCACCGGCTTTGTCCAGCCGCGTCCCAAGGGTCTCGGAGCCACGCTCCGACATCAATTCCGCTGCTGGTCATAGCTCATGATTGTGCAAGCCATGCAGCCATCTGAGTGTGTAGGGCACTCATAGGCGATCAGAAGTCAGCACGGGTCATCCGTCTGGCCCGTATGTTCGCTACTGTGCAGGCCAGACCGCGGCACCGTGCGGTGGATGCGTCAATAGCGGCTGCTCGCGCGGCGACCATAATGCGGTATGGAGCAAAACGGCCTGGAACAACTTAGTTAGATCCTATAAACCGGCGATGGGCGCTTTTCCCAACAGCATGCTGAGGATTGGCCGATGAACGAACGCATTCCGGGCTTCGCCACGCTCGCCATTCACGCCGGGGCGCAGCCCGATCCCACGACCGGCGCGCGCGCGACGCCGATCTATCAGACCACCTCGTACGTGTTCGAAAGCGTCGACCATGCCGCCTCGCTGTTCGGGCTGCAGACCTTCGGCAACATCTATACGCGCATCGGCAACCCGACCAATGCGGTGCTGGAGGAGCGCGTCGCCGCGCTCGAAGGCGGCACCGCCGGGCTTGCGGTCGGATCCGGCCACGCGGCGCAGGTGCTGGTCTTTCATTGCCTGCTGCAGCCCGGCGATGAGTTCGTCGCGTCGCGCAAGCTCTATGGCGGCTCGATCAACCAGTTCAACCACGCGTTCAAGAACTTCGGCTGGAACGTGGTGTGGGCCGATCCCGACGACATCGGCTCGTTCGAGCGAGCGGTGAGCCCGAAGACCAAGGCGATCTTCACCGAGTCGATCGCCAATCCCGGCGGGGTCATCACCGACATGGAGGCGGTCGCGCAGATCGCGCGCCGCGCCGGCGTGCCCTACATCGTCGACAACACGCTCGCTTCCCCGTATCTGTGCAAGCCGATCGATCACGGCGCCGACGTCGTCGTGCATTCGCTGACCAAATTTCTCGGCGGCCACGGTAACTCGATCGGCGGGCTCATCGTCGATGCCGGCACCTTCAACTGGTCGCGCGAGCGGCGTTACCCGATGCTCTGCGAGCCGCGGCCGGAATATCACGGTATCGTCCTGCACGAGACGTTCGGCAATTTCGCCTTTGCCATCGCCTGCCGGGTGCTGGCGCTGCGCGACATCGGTCCGGCGCTCTCACCGTTCAATGCCTTCCTCATCCTCACCGGCATCGAGACGCTGCCGCTGCGCATGCGCCAACACTGCGACAATGCGCTCGCGGTCGCCGAATGGATCGCCAAGCACCCGCAGGTGGCCTGGGTGAGCTATCCGGGCCTGGCGGGGGACCGCTACCACAACCTCGCCAAGAAATATTGCCCGAACGGAGCCGGCGCCGTGTTTACGTTCGGCCTCAAGGGCGGCTACGACGCCGGCGTCAAGCTCGTCTCCAACGTGAAGCTGTTCTCGCACCTCGCCAACATCGGCGACACCCGCTCGCTGATCATTCACCCGGCATCGACCACCCACCGCCAGCTCAACGATGCGCAGAAGGTCGCGGCCGGCGCCGGCCCCGACGTGGTGCGGCTGTCGATCGGCATCGAGGACAAGGAGGACATCATCGCCGATCTCGAGCAAGGGCTGGCCGACTGAAGTCACCCGCCGCGCGGCTAAGGGCGCGAGCCGGCGTCGATAATTTCCCGCCGGTCGGCACTCCGCGGTTACGCGCCGAGCGTCCGTTCTCCGAATTCGGTCATCGATTGCGGCGCGGCTGCGTTCGACCGGGCGCCAGAATGACGGCCGCCGCGGCTAACGCTCGCCGCGTGCATGGTCGCCGCGGTCAAGACCAGCATCGCCATCGCCTGGTGCAGCAACGCCACGGGAAGCGGCGCTGCGGCGAACAGCGTCCAGATGCCGAGCGCCGCCTGCAACGTCAGCGCCACCAATAATGCGACGGCGCTGGCAAACGCTGGCCCTCTTCGCGCGCGCCCGACATCGATGGCGTGCGCGAGCGCGCACAACCAGATCGCATAGGCGAGCATCCGATGGTCGAACTGGACAGTGAGCGTGTTCTCGAAGAAATTCCGCCAGAGCGGCGCGTCGGCAAACAGCCGCGACCCTTCGGGCACCAAGGCGCCATCGATCAGCGGCCATGTGTTGTAGACGTACCCGGCGCGCAGTCCGGCGACGAGGGCGCCGAGATAAATTTGCAGGAGCACGAGTCCCAGCAGGCCGGCGGCGCTCGCGCGAAGCCGGGCTGCTCCCCCTCCCTGCCACGCTGCCGGTGCGGGAGGAAATATCGACGTCCCCTCCCCGAGGCGCTGCGCCGTCCACACCAGCGCGACATAGATCGCGCAGGCGAGCACAAGATGCGTTGCCAGCCGATATTGCGAGACCTCGACACGATCGGCGAGGCCGGATGCCACCATCCACCAGCCGACCGCGCCTTGCAGCGCGCCAAGAGCAAAGATCAACCAGAGCCGCGGCCGCAACTCGCTTGCGATCGAGCCGCGCCACAGAAACCAGAGGAACGGAAACAGGAACGCCGCGCCGATCAGCCGGCCAAGGAACCGGTGCGCCCATTCCCACCAGAAAATGGTCTTGAACTCAGCCAGGCTCATGCCGCGGTTGAGTTCGCGGTACTGCGGAATGGCCTGATATTTCTGGAACTCGGCCTGCCATTGCCCCTCGCTGAGCGGCGGCAACGCGCCGGTCACCGGCTGCCACTCGGTAATCGAGAGGCCAGACTCGGTCAGCCGCGTCGCGCCACCGACGAGCACCATGACGAGCACGAGCGCGGCGACAGCATAAAGCCACAGCCGGATCGCGCGCGTGCGAAAATCATCGGCAAGTGTCGCGGTCATTCTCGCCCGATCATTGAGGAGGCGGACACCTTATAACCCCCTCCCCCGTGCGGCAATGACGCGCGATGTCGCCTGTGATAGCACCTCCCCCATGTCTCTCAGGCTGCGCAAGTTCATCGGCGCCATTGCGCTTCTGGTGCTTGTCGTCGTGTGGGCGCTGGTGGCGATGGCGCTCGCGCAGGCTCCGGCCATTCGCGAAAACGCCCTCGCCGCCACGCTCTATTACATCATCGCCGGACTCGGATGGGTCGTGCCGGCGATGCCTCTGGTGCGGTGGATGAGCCGGAGGGCCGACGACGGAAGGCGGCCGACCGACGACGGACGATAGAAGCAGGAATACAGGTGAATACAGGCGAAAGACTTTTACTTGTCGTTCGTTGCCCGTCCACTGTCACCCGCTCACGCCGCCTCCAGGCCGCGCAAGCCGTTCCACATCGCGGTCGCCGAACCCGAGAGCAGCACGCGCACGTAGCGCAGGCGCTGGTATTCGCCGTTCAGCGAGAGCCGCGGCAACGCCGTCAGGGTTTTTCTGTGCCCACGAAACACCACGCCGGGCTGCGTCGTCACTGCGGTCTTGAAGCCAAGCTCGGACGCGATCTCGAATTCGCGCGGCCCGGCCGAGCTGCGGTCGCCAAACGGATAACACAGATGCTGCGGCCGCACGGCAAGCGCCGCCTCGATGACCGAGCGGCTCAGATCCATTTCCGCGCGCACGGCGTCGGCCGGCAGCTTCGCCAGCATCGGATGATTGACCGTATGGGCGCCGATGGTCACCAGCGGGTCGGCGGCGAGCTCGCTGAGCTCCGCCCAACTCATGCAGAGATCGTTGCAGAACCCCGCTATGTCGACCTGATAGCAGGCCGCGAGATCGCGCACGACGCGCCGTACCTCGGTCTCGGTGCGCCGGCGGCGCAGCCACCAATAAAGCTCGTTGAAGAGCGCGCGCTTGTCGGCCACATCGGCGCAGTCGAAGGTGCGGTTGCGGCCGTCAACCTCAAGGCCGATGCGGTTGTTGCGTGCGATCACCGCTTCGAGCGCGAGCCACCAGAGTTCGCCGAGCCGGTCGGGAAAACTCGTGGCCACATAGACCGCGAACGGCACCTCCGCCTCCTTGAGGATCGGATAGGCCCACTCCAGCGTGTCGCGGTAGCCGTCGTCGAAAGTAACGCAGACGAAGCGGCGGGAAAAATCGGCCTCGGTCAGGCGGCGGTGCATCTCGTCGAGGCTGACGAGGTCGACGCGCGAGCGGCGCAGCGAGCGGATCACGCGTGCAAAGAATGCCGGCGTGATCTCGAGCAGGCGGTTCGGCTGGAACCGGTCGGGCCGGGACGGACGGACGTGGTGCAGCGTCAGGATGGCGCCGACCCCGCCGACAAAACGCTTCAGCGCGCGATGCGCGCCACTGAAGTAGAGCCCCTCCAGCCCGCTGCGGATGATCGTCTGTTTGAGCCCGCTCACCGATAGTTCCCTTCTCGGACGCACACTATTCCGTCCTTCACTCCCGATCCTTTGCCGCCGTCGCGGCGGGGTCAACTCCGTGCACTCTGTCCTCCCCAGTTTCCTCACCTTTGGCGGGTCGAGCAAAAGCGCGTCACGGTGTCAACGCGGCGCGAGCTGCAAGGGCCACGTGTGCCCTGCGACCGTATTTCGCGCGGTCTCGCTCCACGCCGAGGAAAAGCGCTAGGCCGCGGCTGCTCCGGCCGCGGCAACGCCGGCGCGCGCGCCGACGAGCACGGTCACATCGTCGAAGCCGGCGTCGATCAGGCGCTCCCGCCCCGCGGCGGTTGCCGCGCCGGTCGCCGTCTCGGTGAGCAGGAACGCGTGCGGCGCGATCTCGGCGATGGCGGTCATCTCCGGTCCGCCGAGTGCGCCGGCATCTAAGACCAAATGGTCGTAGCTGCGCGCCAGCGCGGCAAAGGTCGGGGCCATCCCGGGCGCCGATAGGATCGTAAGCCGATCTGCCGGCATCCGCCCCGACGTGATGAGATTAAGCGCGGACTGCTTGTCCTTGGTGATGATGCCGCTGAATGATGCCGTCCCGGCGGCAAGTTCGGCAAGGCCGCCGGCCGATGGGTCGCTGGAAATCGCCTTGATGGCCTCATCGCCCGAACCGAGCTCGACCAGCACCACCCGGCCGCCGTTTTCCGCCAAGGCGCGCGCGAGCTTTATGGCGATGCCGGTCGCGTCCAATCCGCGCGCGACGCCGAACACGGCAATCGGGCCGCCGCCGCCGTCCACGTCGGCGGCGACTTCCTTGATCGCGGCAACAGGAACGCCGGCGGCCGGGAGCGCCCGATCCGGCAGCGAAGCGAATCTCGCGGGCGCGGCATCGGCGATCGCGGGCGCGCGCCGGCGGCGGCCCACGCCGATGCGGGAGGGGCGAGGCGCGGTGGCGACGGGAGCGGCGAGAAGCTCGCGGGTAAGCACCCAACCGGAACAGAGCACCATCACCGCCAGCGACGCGATCAGCACGGTCGGCAGCTTTTTCGGATAGGCGGGAACGTTCGAGACCGTAGCGCGCGAAATCACGCGGGCGTCGGCCGGCGCCGAATTGATGGTGTCGCGCGCGGTCGCCTCGCGGTATTTGGCGAGATAGGATTCGAGCAGTTCGCGCTCCGATTTGGCGTCACGCTCGAGCGCGCGCAGCTGCACGTCCTGCTCGTTGGTTCCAGCCGCCTGGCTCTTGAGCTGATCAAGGCTTGCGGCAAGCGTATCGACGCGCGCGTCGGCGAGCTTGGCATCGTTTTCCAACGAATGCGCCAGCATGTCCGCCTCGGCCCTGATCTGCTTGTCGAGGTCGGCGATCTGCGCCTTGAGCTCCTTGATGCGCGGATGATTGCCGAGCAGTGACGACGACTGCTCGGCGAGCTGCGCGCGCAAGGTGACCCGCTGCTCGGAGAGCCGACGGATGAGCTCGGAATTGAGAATGTCCGAGGATTCGAGCGGGCCACCGGAACGCAGCATTTCCCGGATCAGCTTGGCCTTGGACTGCGCGTCCCCCTTCTGCGCGCGCGCGGCGGCGAGCTGCGCGTTCACGTCGCCAAGCGACTGCGCGGAGAGCGTCGTATTGTTGGGGCCGACCAGGAGATTGGAGTTGGAGCGAAACGCCTCCACCTTCGCTTCGGCGTCGGCCACCTTCTGACGCATGGTTTCGATCTCGCCGGCGAGCCATTCGCCTGCGGCGCGTGCCTGCTGCTGCTTCGCCGCCTGCTGGCGCACCAGGTAGGCCTCGGCAATGGTGTTGGCGACTTCGGCGGCGAGTTTCGGGTCCTCCGACAGAAAGTCGATGACGATGACGCGCGACTTCTCCACCGGGAAGACCTGGAGACGGTCGTAATAGGCATCGAGCACGCGCTCTTCCGGCGTCATCCGCATCGGGTTCTTGATCACGCCGATGATGCCGAGCACCTTCTTGAGCGGCGAGATCCCGGCAATTGCCGGGTCGAACTCCGGCCGTTCGCCGAGCTTGAGCTTGTCGATCACCTCGCTGGCGAGATCGCGCGAAAGGATGAGTTGCACCTGGCTGGTCACCGCCTCCTGATCGACGGGGCCACGGTCGATGAGATCCTTGTCGGCGTTCGGACGCAGGAAGACATTGTCGCGCCCTTCGATGAGGACGCGGGCCTCCGACAGATATTTGGGCACGATCATCTCGACCACGGCGATCGCGATCAACGCCGCGAGCACGGTCGGGCGCACGATCTGCCATTTGTTGCGCCAGAGCGCCGCGCCGAGCGCCGGCAGGTCGGACTCCGCATCGCCGAACTGGTTGCCGCCCCCGGGCCGCGGCGATTGCGACGCCATACTCATTTCGCGACTCCTACGAACTTAAGACACGCCGTCGCTGATAACAGTCGATTAAGGTTGCCATCCGGTTAAGGGGCCGAGTGCTGCGCGCGACCGAGGCAAACCCGGGCGCGGGTGAAGCTTTGTTAACCGCCGCGCGTGTCTATCAGCTTAATTCTCTGACGCGAGTTTTCGAGGATTTGCTCGATGAGCGATCTTTTGCGGCCCGCGGCGTCACGGCTGGCCGCCACTCTTGCCGCACCGGCCGACGGCGCGCTCAGCCCGGCCGCATCAGGACCGCCGCAAGCCGGATTCGATCCGGCGAGCCTCAAGATCCTGCATATCCTGCGGGCGCCGCTCGGCGGACTGTTTCGCCACGTGCTCGACGTGGCGCACGGCCAATCCCAGCGCGGCCATCGCGTCGGACTGATTGTCGACAGCACGACCGGCGGCGCGCGCGCCGAAGCGATCCTCGCCGACCTTGCGCCGAGCCTGGAGCTCGGCCTCGAGCGTACCGCGATCGGGCGCGAGCTCGGCCCGTCGGACCTGCCGGCGCTGCGGCTGATTTCGCGGCGAGTGAAGCTTCTCGCGCCCGACGTGCTGCACGGCCACGGCGCCAAGGGCGCCGCCTTGGCACGACTGGCGCTGAGCGCGCCACAGGCCATCCGCGTCTATACGCCACACGGCGGCTCGCTCGTCTACCGGCCCGGCACGTTCATCGGCAGCTTCTATCGCTCCCTGGAGTGGCTGCTGAAGTGGCGCACCGACCTCTTCCTGTTCGAAAGCAGCTATGCCGCCAGCCTGTTCCGCACGCAG
>CAWHZA010000010.1:0-23757 GCA_963833665.1 uncultured Alphaproteobacteria bacterium
CATAGCACGAGCTTTGTCTCCAAAATGAGGATCACTCTCTGCCGCCTTTTGAACGAGAGCCAGCAACAACCAAGAGTAGGCCGTCAATAAGCTGTGTTGCAGCCGCTGCGAATTCAGGAGCGCCTCAGCAACTTTTGTAAGATCCACCATGCTTCTTCTCCCGTGGTCCCGTAGGCTTGTTTCTATACTCTACACGTGTCCCCACCATGGCGCAGGGTATTGTTCAACTCGACTGGGCGAAATGAGGTATGCCGCGGATAGTCACGCAACCCGATAATTCGTGACACACAGGCGGGAAGAGCGACGTGTACGATAAGCCGCAATATGAGGATAGGTTTTGCGCCTTCATAGACATTTTGGGCTTTCGGCAGCTCATTCAATCGCTATCCGACGACGCTCAGAATGTCGCCAGCTCTCAGGCGCAACAGTCATGATCGACGGCGGTTGGTCGGCTTGGTAGCGGGCCGCGGTAGATCGTCGACTAGGCTCAATCATGATCCGGAGATCGGGGATTCCATTCAGGCATCGAGCGCCCTGCACGCCATGGAATGCCGTCAGGCGATGCTCCACCATTAGTACTGACGCCGACGAGCTGACCTACAATCTGCACATCATGTTGCGCTTCGACCTCGAGCTGCAATTGCTCGAGGGCAAGCTCCGCGTGAAGGACCTTGCCGAGGCTTGGCGCGCGGCAATGCAAACCGATCTTGACGTCGCGCCGGCCGATGAAGATCGCTACGGCGGAGTTGCAGGAACGTCGCTCGGTACTGAAGTTTCATCGGCGGCCAATTCCAGAGCTACACGATGGGCGATGGTTTATTGCGCGCATGCGGCTGCGCTGAAGGCGAATCCTGACATCCAGTGCGAAATCTCCTCTGGAGAATTCGGAACGCTGCACACCTGGCTGCGCGACAGTGTTTACCAGCACGGCAGTAAGTTCGCACCGAACCATCTCATCGAACGCGCTGCAGGTGCGGCGATGAATATGACGCCGTACTTTGACTATCTTCGCGGAGTATGAGGCGCTCTATCGACTGCCGGTGTCATTTGGGGGCGATAGCGGAACATTGCCTGGTTTGCTTTGATCTCGTGCGGCAGGGGTTTGGTGTCCTCCAGCACCAATTGTCAATCTGAGTTTGCTGCCGCCGCAAACCTCGTAAGTGCACACCACGGCCTCTCGCCGATGCCCGGCTGTCGACGCGATAGAAAGAGCCATCCGGGTGCCGATGCTGTTCCATACACGCGCGCGGCAACGAAACCGTATCTGCCGAGGGAGGTACTTGGCCCTACGAATCGTTTGGTTGGCTCACGTCGACCGGCCTCTCAAGGAGGGGGGAGCGTGCGCACGCCTGGTTCGGGCTACGGCATAGCGAGTACGACGACTCGCATCTCGTCAGGATTCTGAAATGAGTAAGCTCGGCGGCAGCGATCCGAAGAACACGCTCTACTGCTCCTTCTGTGGCAAGGCCGGCACGAGGTGCGCAAGCTCATTGCCGGGCCGACTCGTCTTCATGTGCGACGATGCGTCGAACTCTCCATGGACGTCATCCACGAGGAGACTGAGTCGTCGCTGACGAAGTCACGCGAGGGTCTTGCCGACCCCGAAGGGGTCAAGTCCCCACGTAACTGCCTTGCGTTCCGGAAGCTCCAAAAGAAGCAGGAGCGCCACCGCCGTCTCCAAGCAGGCGGCACCGGGGCTTGTCTTGGAGTCGATCCGCATGACCCGATTGGCCGTTTAAAGCGAATGACGTTTGGAAAGTTTTTCGTGGCAGGATTGGTCACCCTGTTCGGCGGACGATTAAACCTGCACACGCACAGTTTCCGTATCCCATCCCTCCCCCGCCGCCGCCGATTTTCAACCCATGGACTCCATATACCATGCCCCGCATAAGGCGAACTCCAGTCGCCCCAGGACTGCCAAGTACGCTGCCAAATAGCTCGTTCTGCAGCACCTTTGATTTGGGTCCGTGCTTCCCCAATTCCTGCCCCCGATCGGGCAGGATCTGCGCTTGACTATCGTTTCGACTGACGACGACGGTCAGCGAAACGGACCGGGCGCGGCCGATCAACGTGCCGACAACCCGGACGGGCCGGCGGACAAAAAACCCTTGAACTCAATCTCTGAAATGTATGCCGCACTGCGCGCATGTTGGACGCCGCCGCCCAAGGACGAGGGACGCCATGGCATGGAATACACCATCCGTTTCGCCTTCAAGCGCGACGGGGGGATGGTTGCTCCTCCGCGCCGCACCTATTCGAGCCGGGGAGCGCCGGAAAAAGTGCGCGACACGTACCGCGACGCCGTCGACGCAGCGCTTGAGCGCTGTACGCCACTGCACTTCAGCACGGGCATGGGCGGCGCCGTGGCGGGCCGTCCTATCGCCATCCGCTTTGTCGATGAGCGTTCGCTTGCCAATTCGATCGGCGAACCAAAATCGGCCCAGTGAAGACGGGCGCCGAACATACCACACGGACGCGTGTGAAGCCGCTCACCTCGGCGCGGCCAGGGCAAGCGTTAGCAGGTCTGCGATGTTCGCCGGGGTATGGCTGAGGGCTCGACACGCTCGATCTGAAAGAGGCGAAGGCGCTACTGGACGGGCGGGTCTTCGACCCAGCCGACCTCAACGGCGATAGCATTCACATCACTGTTGCCTCAGTGTTCTAGCCTGGTCGCACAGGGTTAGGGAGCCAGCCATGGCCCGCATCGTCGTCCTATCGGACATCCACCTTTCGCCGACACACGGTTTCTTCTGGGAGAACTGGTGCGTGGCGCGCGAGTCTGCCCAACGCGGCGAACGCCGATGCGGTGATCGTCAATGGCGATCTGGCGATCAACGGACCTGATAGTGAGGCCGAGATTGCCTTCGCAGCTACCGCGCTGGGGTACCTGCGCACCCGCGTCATGGCCCGGCCTGGCAACCACGACGTGGGCGACGAGCCACCCGGCCAGGATCCTGACCAGATCATCGATGCGGATCGGCTCGCACGATGGGACAGCTCTTTTGCTACCGATCGCTGGGCCCTGGATGCCGGAGGCTGGCGCCTGATCGGTGTCAACGCGCAGCTTTTCGGCTCGGGCCTGGTGCGGGAACACGCACAGGATCAGTGGTTCGACGAGCAGTTGTGTACCGCTGGGCGGCCCACCGCGCTGTTCCTGCACAAGCCTCTCTTCCTCGAACGCCCAACCGACCGACGTTCGAGCGTCCCGTGTGCACGGTGCCGCCGGCTCGGGCGCGACTGCTCGACAGGCTCGATCGGTCCGACGTGCGTTTAATCGTCAGCGGTCACCTGCATCAACATCGGGACCGGACATTCGGCGGCCAGCGGCATTTATGGGTATCTGCCGTCGCCTTTGCCGCCCCGCAGGCGCATGGGGGTGATGGTCGTTGCGGCATCACCGTGCTCGATTTCTCACAAAACAGTGCCGAGGTCACAATCGAACGGCCGCGCGAGCTGATCTCGCACGACCTCGCCGCGATCAAGGGTCACGGCCGCTATCAATTCCTGCGCGATATGCCGCCTTCTCCTCCGCCCCACGCTGGCTGACGTGGGCTCGCGTTGGCCCAGGCTTTTTCGCCCCTCTGTTGAAAGGACGAGTTCATTGCTCAAGAAAGTCGCGTTCACTATCAAGATGAACGCTTAGCGAAGTTCCTGTGTGGTCGCTTGGTCGTCATATATCCGGTCACTGACATAGGGCGAGCGCGGACGTTCTACGAACAGACGCTGGGTCTGAAGGTGGGTAGTCATCGCAATCGGGGCGACAAATGGTGGATCGAGTACGATCTGCCCGCCGCCCGCTGGCTCCTCCTCCTCGAAGGCGGAGCGCCTAGCCGTTGGCGTCGCAGAAGATGAACAACTCGAAGGACCAGGGCGGGGGAAAGCCGAACGGTCGATGACCGGCCAATGCGGCAATGATAGGATCGAGCTCGGCACGGCGCTTGCCGCGCAGAAAAGTCCGAGCAGCGGAGGAAACGATGTCGCAGAGCAGCGTCGCCGTGCCGATCCCCACCCAGATGTCTGATGCGGAGCGCGCTGTTCGCATCGACCTTGCCGCCTGCTATCGTCTGGTTGCGCTGTATGGTTGGGACGACCTAGTCTTCACTCATATCTCGGCCCGGGTGCCGGGACCCGAGCATCACTTTCTGATTAATCCATATGGCATGATGTTTGAGGAGATCACCGCATCGAGCCTCGTCAAGGTTGATGCCGACGGCAACGCTTTGGGGAACTCCCCGTATGCCGTCAATCCCGCGGGCTTCACCATCCATTCGGCGGTGCACGAGGTCCGCGAGGACGCCGGCTGCGTGATCCATCTGCATACGCCCGACGGGACCGCGGTGGCGACCTCGTCGACCGGTCTGCTGCCGCTCAATCAGACGGCGCAGCTCGTTCTTCCGGACCTCGCCTATCACGACTATGAGGGCGTCGCGCTCGACCTCGATGAGCGGCCGCGGCTTCAACGCGACCTGAGCCGCAACAACATCATGTTGCTTCGCAATCACGGGACGTTGACCGTCGGCCGGTCGGTCGCCGAGGCGTTCCTTCGAATGTATCTTCTCGAGCGGGCATGCACGATGCAGGTTCGGACGTTGACGCTCGGCGGCACCCCGCGCGCAACCGCGCCGGCCGTGATCGAGAAAAACGCGGCGCTCGCGCAAAGCCCCGGCGGGATGTCAACGATCGCCGACAAGCTGGCGTGGCCGGCCTTGTTGCGAAAGCTCGACCGTATCGACCCGAGCTTTCGGAACTGACGGCGGCATCTAACCTGCCATGCCTGAGTGCCGTTTCCCGCAGCTGTGGTCGACGGAATGCTTGTCCGGACTTGTCCTCTGGGGCCACGTCCTTAGACTGCGCTGAAATTTTGAAAGACGTGGATTGCCGGGTCGAGTCCGGCATGAGGAGGAATGTAATGCCCCGCCACCTCAAGCGCGGAGTAGACGCAAGCGCAATCCAGGCGGCCGACGCCAAGGTGCGCGAGATGGTCGAACAAATCCTCGCCGACGTTGACGCGCACAAGGATGCCGCGGTGCGCGAGCTGTCGCAGAAGTTCGATAATTGGTCGCCGACCTCGTTCAAACTTGCGCCGTCGGAGGTCGAGCGCGCGATCGGGCAAGTGCGCAAGCGCGATCTCGACGACATTAGGTTCGCGCAGGCGCAGGTGCGCAATTTCGCACAGAAGCAGAGGGCGACGCTGCGGGACCTCGAAGTAGAGACGCTGCCCGGGATCGTGCTCGGGCACAGGCACATCCCAGTCGACTCAATCGGCTGCTACGTGCCTGGCGGCCGCTATCCGATGGTCGCCTCCGCGCACATGTCGATCGTGACCGCCCGAGTCGCTGGGGTGAGGCAGATCATGGCCTGCGCGCCGCCTTTCAAGGGCGGCCCGCACCCTGCGATCGTGGCGGCGATGCATTTTGGCGGCGCCGACGAAATTTTCGTGCTCGGCGGCGTGCAGGCGGTCGCTGCCATGGCGCTCGGCACCGAGACCATCGCCGCGGTCGACATGATCGTCGGACCGGGCAACGCCTACGTCGCCGAGGCGAAGCGGCAATTGTTCGGTCGTGTCGGCATCGATCTTCTCGCCGGCCCTACCGAGACGCTGATTATCGCCGACGACACCGTCGACGGCGAAATGTGCGCGACGGATCTGCTCGGTCAAGCCGAACATGGTCCGACGTCGCCGGCGATTCTCATCACCAATTCGGAAAAGCTCGCGCGCGACACTATGAAGGAGGTAGAGCGGTTACTTGCGATTCTGCCGACTGCCGACACCGCCGGCAGAGCGTGGGCGGATTTCGGCGAGGTTATCCTTTGCGACGATGATGCGGAGATGGTGCGCGAGGCTGACCGCATCGCTTCGGAGCACGTGCAGGTGATGACGCGCGATCCCGATTATTTTTTAAACAACATGAAGAACTACGGCTCGCTGTTCCTTGGCCCACGCACCAACGTCGCCTATGGCGACAAGGTTATTGGCACCAACCACACGCTGCCGACCAGGAAGGCAGCGCGCTACACTGGCGGCTTGTGGGTCGGAAAGTTCCTCAAAACGTGCACCTATCAGAGGGTCAACACCGATGCAGCGAGCGCGATGATCGGCGAATATTGCTCGCGGTTGTGCATGCTCGAAGGGTTCGTCGCTCACGCCGAGCAGGCCAACGTCCGCGTGCGCCGCTACGGGGGCCGCAACGTGCCCTACGCGCACGCCGCGGAGTAAGTCGCTATCTTCCTCCTTGCGGGAGGGCTCGAGCCGGTGACGCGATGGGGCGCACGCTGACCCGAGCCAACGTTTCCAGCGCCCCGCGGACGTCCCCGTCCTTTTGGGGGGAATAAAAGCGCATGAGTAATGCACACCCGATTGACCTCGCGAAAACTCCTTCCTTCCGCCTCGACGGCCGGCGCGCGCTCGTCACCGGCGGCGGGCGCGGTATCGGGCTTGCGGCGGCCTCGGCGCTGGCGCACGCCGGCGCGCAGGTGACGCTTGCGGCGCGCACGAAGACGGAAGTTGAACAAGCGGCCAGTGCCATTTGTGCGCGCGGCGGGGCGGCCGAGGCGCTGGTGCTCGACGTGACCGACGTCGAAGCGGCGCGCCGCGCCGTAGCCGCCGAAGCAACGCCGTTTCAAATCCTCGTCAACAACGCCGGCACGAACCGTCCAGCTTATCTCGCCGACGTGAAGGTCGAGGATTTCGATGCGATCTTTGCACTCAACGTGCGTGCCGCGTTCTTCATCGCGCAGGCGGTGGCGCTTCGGCTGATCAAGACCAAGCTTCCCGGCTCGATCATCAATATCTCCTCGCAGATGGGGCACGTCGGCGCCGCCCGCCGCTCCGTCTACTGCGCATCGAAGCACGCCATCGAGGGCTTTACCAAAGCTATGGCGATCGAACTCGCGCCACATAACATTCGCGTCAACAGCCTCGGGCCGACTTTTATCGATACGCCGATGACTCGACCGTATTTCGAGAACAGAGCATTCCGCGACGAAGTGCTGGCGAAGATCAAGCTTGGCCGCCTCGGCCAGCTGGACGAGGTCACCGGGGCCATCGTCTTTCTCGCCTCCGACGCCTCATCGCTGATGACCGGTGCGGCGCTCATTCTTGACGGCGGCTGGACTGCTGAGTGAACCTCACGAGGCGCGTAGGTCTCCCACCGAGCGCCATAGCGACGAGCGAGAGCGACGAAGAAATCGAGATCTTGCTCAGGGAGGAGACGCAAATTTCAGAACGCGTTCTCAAGAGGCGGATTTAGCGCGGCCAGGAGAAACGGAATGAGCTCGCGAACTACGTGCCCCTGTGTACGGCTGGTTACCGGAAATCGGGGAACACGCCATAGTTAGTTTCGTGACGTTAAAGCCTCCGGTCCGAAGAGACGAGCAGTGCCACTGCAAAATCGCGTGAGCCCTTTCGGGGAGTTATGCGCCTTCTGTGCCCGTGGGTTGTTCATGGGCAACCGCGGCGGACGTTTTCATACAGACGCAAAGACGCTGACGCGGCGCCGTTGGGCATCGCGGCAGTGGATCTGCTGCGTGCTCGACTTCAAGGGCCGCCGGCGGGACATCTGGGGCCGTTCCTACACCGAGCTGTTCTTTCTTGACGAGCCAACCGCGTTTGCCGCCGGGCACCGGCCCTGCTTCGAGTGCCGCCGCAAAGACGCGAAGGCCTTTGCCGAAAAGTGGCGCGAGGCGCGCCGACTTAGCAGGCCACCGTACGCGGCGGAGATGGACGATGTGCTGCATGCCGAACGCTTACTAGGACGCGCGAAACGCCTGCACCGGCGCAACATCGACGAGTTACCAGACGGCGCATTTGCCGCATTCGACGGGGCGGCCTTCGGCATTCGCGGCAGTACACTCCTACGCTGGACGCCAGAAGGGTACGGTGCTCGCGAGCCGCGGCCGCATCGTATCGCTGTCGATGTGCTCACCCCGCCGGCGATACTGGCAGTCCTGTCAGGTGGCTATGAAACCCGCTGGCACCTGAGCGCAAAGGATTAGCCTTCGTCGTCAGAAACGCGCTCAAGCAGCCAGTGCGCCTTGATCACCCGGCAACATTGGTGTTAGCGGCGGCCACGGGGATCCGCAGATCGGTTTCTCTTCCTCCGAGGTCCTCGAAGCTCAAAGATTGCCGAGGAGCTTCTATCTTTGGAACGGGAAATCTGTCGCATATCTTGATCGTGACAGCGATGGTTGGTGGGTCTCTTCATACTCGGTGCCACCAGGTGCCACTGTTGTAACCGATGGATATCACTTCGGCTGATGCCTCTTCACCACATCCTCGTTGATACCCAGCCGGGCTTGGTGGGCATGATCAGGTGGCCGTTCTCTATGCGCGGCGGCTCGGTGACGAGATCGTCCTTCCAGGGCACGTCATCGATGTCGATCTCCATGATGCGGAAGTTCGGAATCGCTACGCAGGAGTGGGTGCTCATCAGCGTGGACATGTGGCCGTAAAAGTTGTGCGGCGCGCAGCTGACCTCGTAGGTGTGCGCGCTTTCAACGCGATCAACTACGCGAAGCTGCCGGCGGACGCGCACCGGCAGGGCGAACTCGTCGGGGTTCCGAATCGCCGGCGACGACCCGCAAGCTATTGATATCGCGTCGACCCTCATCCGAGAGATTGGGTTCGACCCCGTTGTCATCGGCGGACTGGCGATGGGCAAATATCTAGTTCCCGGAACGCCGCTCGGCGGCGAGCATACGGCGGCGGAAATCCGGCAGATCGTAGTGAACCTCCATTGAAATCGGCAGCTGACGGAGAGCGGAGCACGATCGCTGGCCGAACCGTCCGCGTCGTGCCAAGCTCGGGGGATCGGCAACAGACTGGGAGGGGGCAGGTATGCTGCACGATCGGCAACGGCGAGTACGTGTACGAGCCGGTCGAGAACTCGGCGAAGCTGCCCCCGGGTGGTCGTTCAAGGAGATCGGCGGCGTCGGTGTGGACAAGAACGATAACGTCTACGTCTTCAATCGAGGCGCCCATCCGATGGTCGTATTCGATCGCGACGGTAACTTCCTGCGCTCGTTCGGGGAAGGGCTATTCCCGCGCGCGCACGGCGTGTTCATGGCGTCAGACGACACTATCTGGCTCACCGATGACGGCGACCACACAGTCCGCCAGTGCACGCTAGCGGGAAAGGTGCTGCTGACACTTGGCATTTCCGGCAAGCCCGCGCCGTTCATGAGCGGCCAGCCGTTCCACCGCTGTACGCACACCGCCATGTCGCCGCAAGGCGACATCTACGTGTCCGACGGTTATGGCAATGCGCGTGTGCACAAATACGCGCCCAACGGCAAGCTGTTGCTCTCCTGGGGTGGGCCCGGCAGCGATCCGGGCGAGTTCAACATCGCCCACAACATCACCTGCGATGCCGACGGTTGGGTCTATGTGGCCGACCGCGAGAACCATCGCGTGCAGGTGTTCGACGGAAAGGGCAAGTACGAAACGCAGTGGAACAACTTGCACCGGCCATGCGGTCTGTTCATGCCGCCGGGCAAGTGCCCAGTGTGCTACATCGGCGAGCTTGGCGCTACCGAGCCGGTCAGCCGCAACGTTCCGAACCTTGGTCCGCGCGTGACAATCGTCGACCACACCGGCAAGCGTATCGCTCAACTCGGCGGCCTTGGTCCCGGCCTTGGTCCGACCGATTCCTAGCGCCGCACGGGCTCGCCGTGGACAGCCGCGGCGACCTCTATGTCGGCGAAGTGTCGTGGACGGGCTGGCCGAAAATTTTTGCCGACAGGCCCCGGCCGGATAATCTCCGCTCGTTGCACAAATTTCGGAAAGTGGGATAGGGCAACCTGCACCCACCTGCGAACCAATGAGCCGTGATTTGAGAAAAAGGAAGCACGCATGGCGGAGAAGGACATCCACTATTACGAGCCGGCCAACGGGCATGGACTAAAGTACGATCCCTTCAATGCCATCGTCGCACCGCGGCCGATCGGCTGGATTTCCTCGCGCGACGCCAAGGGGAATATCAACCTCGCACCGTACAGCTTTTTCAACGCGTTTTGCTATAAGCCGCCGATTGTTGGCTTCTCCTCCACAAGCTGGAAGGACAGCGTTTCGAACATCCAGGAGACAGAGGAATTCT
Organism: uncultured Alphaproteobacteria bacterium; assembly: GCA_963833665.1. Lineage (GTDB taxonomy): Bacteria > Pseudomonadota > Alphaproteobacteria > Rhizobiales > Xanthobacteraceae > BOG-931. The sequence goes on from CAWHZA010000010.1 coordinate 10,095, forward strand.
GCTGGAATCTCGCGATCATGGATCTCGCCAAACAGATGAACGCGACCTCGGCCCATGTCGCCCATGATATCAACGAATTCACGATCGCTGGGTTGACGGCAACCCCGAGCAAGATCGTCAGGGTGCCGCGCGTGGCGGAGAGTCCGGTGTCGTTCGAATGCAGGCTTTCGGAGATCGTTCAGCTCAAGCGTGCGGACGGCGGAAGAGCTGAGGCTTGGCTAACTCTGGGCGAAGTAGTGGCCGTCCACATCGACAAAGCCTTCATCAATGAGGGCGTCTATCAGACTGCGCTCGCGCGCCCCATCGCGCGCGCAGGGCGCAGAGGGGACTACTTCGAAATCCGTCCCGACGCCATGTTCGAAATGCCGCGGCCAGATTGAGAGAGAGGTTGCCATGGGGTGTGGACGGGGAAGCCCGATGTCGCGATAAAGCTAGCACCCGACACGCTCGTCGACCTCTGCTTTTGTTAGCTTCTTTCGAGAAAGAAACTCACAGGTCGCTCGTAATGAAGATGGTCTAAACCACCTGGTTCAGCAGCTCGGTCTCGCCGCGCCGGAGCCGCGCGAGATTCTCCCGCATGATCGCGAGCACATCGTCCTCGTAGCGGCAGGTCTCCCCTGCCGTATGTGGCGTGATGAGCACGTGCTCCATCGCCCACAGCGACGAGGCCGCGGGCAGCGGCTCCTCGACCATGACGTCGAGCGCGGCGCCCCTGATCTGCCGTCGCGCGAGCGCGTCGACGAGCGCCGGCTCGTCGACCACGCGCCCGCGCGCCGCGTTGAGAAGATACGCGGACGGCTTCATGCGGCCGAGCGCATCGGCATCGATCAGCTTCTCGGTTTCGTCAGCGGGCAGGTGAGGGCAATCGGCGCTTGAATCTCTTCGGCGCGAGCTGACCTGCAACTATCATCTCGGCGGGCGAAGGGGTCAAACGCCCCTAACTGCAGGGTCCAGCAGACAGGGGAGGAATTGACTTGCCCCTCCCAACCGCCGAATTTGCCGCCTGGTTGGTACCGGTTGGGGGCAGGCGCGTATGGCCAGCGGTGCGAGTGGCGTGGGCGAAGTGCGGGTGATGCCGGATCCGCTGCATGCCTTCACGATGGCGATCTGCCGGGCCGATGGCAGCTCGGCCGAGGAGGCCCGGCTGGTGGCCGATCACCTGGTGCTGGCCAACCTCTTCGGCCATGACAGCCACGGCGTGGGCATGATGCCCGCTTATATACAGAACACTACTACGGGACATTGTGTCCGTAACCAACATGCAAAGATCGTTCGCGACAATGGCGCGGTGATCGTGATCGACGGCGGCGCGGGCTACGGCCAGGTGATCGCCAAGGAAGCGATGGATGTCGGCATCGAGCGGGCCAGGAAGCACGGCGTTGCAGTCGTCGGCCTCAAGAACTCCCATCACATCGGTCGCGTTGGCCACTGGGCCGAGCAGTGCGCGCGGGCGGGACTGGTGAGCACGCACTGGGTGAACGTGCACGGCCACAAGTCGCTGGTGGCGCCGTTCGGCGGCGCCGAGCCGCGCTTCACTACCAACCCCTACTGCACGGCGGTACCGCGCAAGGGCAAGGAGCCGATCGTGCTCGACTTCGCCACCAGCCAGGTGGCGATGGGCAAGGTGCGCGTCGCCAACAACAAGAAGGTGGCGATGGACGAGGGCCTCTTGATCGACTCCGCCGGCCGGCCCACCACCGATCCCGGCGTGATGTACAACGCGCCCTACGGCGCCATCCTGCCGTTCGGCCTGCACAAGGGCGGCGGGCTCGCGATGATCTGCGATCTGCTCGCCGGCGCGCTCACCGGGGGGCGCACGCACAGCCCGCGCACCATCAAGAAGGACGGCACCGCGATCATCAACAACATGCTGTCGATGATAATCGATCCCGAGGCGATGGGCGGGACGGCGATGTTCGAGGACGAGGTCGAGACCTTCATCGGCTGGGTGAAGTCGGCCCGGCCGCAGGCCGAAGTCGCCGAAGTGCTGGCGCCAGGCGAGCCGGAGCGGCAGCGCCGCGCCGACCGGCAGAAGAACGGCGTGCCGATCGACGGCACGACCTGGAAGCAATTGATCGACGTCGCGCATAAGGTCCGGCTGAACGACACCGAGATCCCGCGCGCCAACTCAACGGGGGCTGCGGCGTGACGGCTGCAGGAGATGACAATGGCCAAGATGAAGCTCTACTACTCGCCGGGTTCGCCCTACGCTCGCAAGGTCCGGGTGGTGGCGATGGAGACCAGGCTCGACCGCAAGATGGAGATGGTGAACGTCGCGGTCTCGCCGGTCGTGCCCAACGCCGACGTCGACAAGCACAATCCCATCGGCAAGATCCCCGCGCTCTCGGTCAAGGGCATCGACCTCTTCGACTCGCCGGTGATCTGCGAGTACCTCGACAGCCTCCACAAAGGCCGCAAGCTCCTGCCGCGCAAGGGCCGCGAGCGCTGGGTGGCGCTCAGGCAGCAGGCGATGGCCGACGGGCTCCTCGATGCCGCGATCCTGACGCGCTACGAGGGCGCGCTCCGGCCCAAGGACAAGCGCTGGCCTGACTGGATCAAGGGCCAGACCAAGAAGATCGAGGGCGTGCTCGCCCAACTCGAGGCCGAGGCCAAATCGCTGAAGGGCAAGCCCACAATCGGCACCATCTCGGTCGCCTGCGCGCTGGGCTATCTCGACTACCGCTTCGCGGCAATGGACTGGCGCGCCAAGCATCCCAAGCTCGCCAAGTGGTTCAATTCCACCGCCAAGACGCCGGCCATGAAGGCGACCCCGCCGCCGGCGGCCTAGAGCCCGCCCGGCGGACTACCGGGGGCCTAGTTACCCCCTCTTCGAGGTTGGTAGCGCCGGCATTGGCGCGCACCCGCAACCATCACGCGCCAGATAGGGTGGACGGTGGCAGCGCTGATACTGGCGCGCGCGTTTGCCGACCAACGTGTATCGGCGGGATCCGAGTGGCAAACTCGAAGTCGTCGTCACCGAAGAACAGGTACGTGATCCAAACGGCATCCGCTTCTCGCCGGACCACAAGAAGATCTGCCGTCATCAGCACGGGCGAGGGATCCAGGTGGCAACCCGTGAGGTATCTCTTTTTCAGTAGACTGGTGTGTCCATGGTCGCGGAATTCTCGTCATTATGATCTTCGCCGCATAAAGGATGCGTGAGGCGGCGAAGATACCTCGGCGACGATCCGGTCCGGATGCCCTTCTATACTGATCCAGATTGACAAGCGCTAGAAACACGGGGCCGACAACGATTACAGGAACGGCCCGGAGATCAGTCCAGCGCTGTTCCCATTTGCTTTCACCGAGCCGTAGACATGCTCAGTTAGTTGTAGGCCTTACCTTAAACCGCAAACGCTTAAAGACCGGTACATGATCCCGGCATCCGCTCACCCAATCAGCTCGAGCCTCGGCCCCTTCCAGACGGTCATTTCATAGTCTGCGGGACCCAGCGCTTCGTGGTGGGCGGGCGAGAACGGATTGGTGTACGTCTTGAGCAGCCCGTCATAGGTTCCTAACGATTCCAATGCAGCGTGGAGCTTCTCGCCTTCGACGCTGCCGGACTGCTTTATCGCCAGTGCGACCATATGGGTCGCATCGTAAGAATTGCCCAGAAAGCTCGGAAACGGAATTTGGGTCGCATCGGTTATCTTGTATTTTTCAGTGAACCGCTTGAACAGCTCCTGTGCCTTCGGCCGTGTGTTCTGCACGAACGTGAATGTCTGCATCACCATGACACCATCGGCCAAGGGACCGGCGAGCGAAGGGAACGTGTTGTTCGCCAAACCCCAGGCGCTGAGCACTTGCGGCTTGTAGCTGATCTTGTTTGCGGCCTTCAGTGCGTTCGCCATCTCCACGGCATTGGAATAACTGAGGATGGTGTCGGCTTCGCCGTTTTTCGCGCGCAGCATCTGCGCGGTGAAATCGGCGTCGCCGACTTTCATCTTGTCGACCGATACCGGCTCGAGATCGCGCGCCTTGAGCGCGGCTTGCAGGTCAGCGATCGCCGGCACGCCCCAGCCGGTGTCTTCGTTCAAGATGCCGAACTTCTTGGCGCCGAGCTTGTCCTTGGCGTAGTTGACCAGGAAAATCGCGACTTCCCGATCGTTGGTGGCGACGCGGAACATGTAGTTCGGCTTGCGGCCGTTCTCGATGATCTTGGCGCCGCCGACGGCCAAGCCAAACCACGGAACCTTAAGCTCCTGAATCGTATCGATGACAGCGAGCGCGATGAAGCTGCCTTGCGAACCGAGTATCGCAACGCAGCCCTCGCGCTCGATCAGCTCGCGGGTCTGCGCGACGCCGCGCTCGAGTTTATGCTCGTTGTCGCGCGTGACGAGAACGAGCTGGCGGCCGAGCACGCCGCCGGCGGCGTTGATCTCATCCATCGCCAGGTCGGCGCCGCGCTGCATCGCTTCGCCTGCCGACGCGTTTGGGCCGGAGAACGCGGCTGAGAAGTCCAATCTTGATCGGGTCCGCGGCTGCGGCTACCGGCACGCGCCCAGCGAGCGGAACGACGGCGGTACCCGCCCCTAACGCCTTCAGCATCGTGCGGCGGGAGATGGCCACAGATGGTCGTGTCTGATGGTTATTCATCGCCTTACCTCCGTTGTGCGGGTGAGTGTGGTGGCGCCGAGGATCCGGTCTTCCCGCCGGAACCCCGTCCGAGATACCCGCGAACGATCTCAGCACTGTTGAGCAGTTGCTCGGATTGCCCGTGTAACGTGATCTGACCCTGAACCAGCACGTAGGCGCGATCAGCAAGGCGCAGTGCCAGCTTTGCCAGTTGCTCGACCAGCAGGATGGTCATCCCTTGGCGGCGTAACTCCGCGATCGTGTCAAAGACCTGACGCACTAGCAGCGGTGCTAGTCCGAGCGAAGGCTCATCGAGCAGCAGCAATCGCGGTCGCGCCATCAGTCCGCGCGAGATCGCGAGCATCTGTTGCTGCCCGCCACTGAGCGTGCCAGCCGGACGGTCACGCCGCTCCCGCAACACCGGAAACCGCTCGAGGTATTCTTCGGCCCGGACACGAGCCGGTGCCCGGCTGTCGTCATTACCGCGGCGGTAGCTGCCGAGCAGAAGGTTGTCGAGCACCGTCTGATCTGCAAACAGCCGGCGGCCTTCCGGAACCAGCACGATGCCGCGGCTGACAATCCGGTGGGCGGGAAGCTTGCTGACTTCCTCGCCGTCAAACACGATGCTGCCGCTGACCGGGCGCAAGATTCCGGCAAGGGCCTTGAGAAGGGTGCTCTTGCCGGCGCCGTTGCTGCCGACGAGGGCGACCAGTTCACCCTGGCGGACGCTGAGATCGATCCCGCGCACCGCCTCGATGGCCCCGTAGCGCACCCGCAGATCGCGCACTTCCAGCATTGGCACCATCACTCAGCGCGCCATGGCCGCGGCGCGCACCTCGTGTTCCTCCGGCTCGCCCAGATATGCTTTGATCACGGTGGGATTGGCCTGGATTGCCGCCGGCGTCCCTTCGGCCAGCATTTCGCCGTGATAAAGCACCGAGATTTCGTCGGAGATTCCCATCACCAGATCCATGTGATGCTCGACGAGGAGAACGGCGACGCCCCGCGAACGGATGCGCGTGATCAGATCGTCAAGCGCATCGACTTCGCTTGGATTGAGCCCGGCCGCTGGCTCGTCCATGGCCAGGAGCACCGGATCCAGTGCCAGCGCTCGGGCGATCTCGACCACCCGCTGATGGCCGAACGGCAACGAATTGGCGCGTGCATTCACGTCCCCTGCATAATCGACAAAGGCAAGCAGTGCGCGCGCGGCCTCCCGGCGTGCAGCCTCCTCGCGCCGCAGGCGCGGCGAGCCAATGAAGGCGTCCAGGAGGCGATGCCGCGTCTGGCCAGGAAAGCCTGACATGACGTTCTGCAGCACCGTAAGCTCGCCGAACAGTTGTGTCGTCTGGAATGTGCGCGCGATGCGGCGGCGCGCTACGCGATGCGCAGGCAGCCAGGGCGATGGCTTCCCTTCCAGCCGCAGGGTGCCGGCGGTCGGCGGATAATACCCGCACAATATGTTGAGCAAGACGGTTTTGCCGGCCCCATTCGGCCCGATGAGCGCGTGCACTGTCGCGGGCCGAACCTGCAAGCTCACGCCGGTGAGCGCGCGCACCCCGCCGAATGACATGCTGACGTCCGTTAGCTCGATGACGCTCGCGAGTGGCGCCGCAGCTCTTACGGGCGGCATTTCCTCGATTTTCGCCGCGATGGCACGGCCCCGCGGCGTCGAGTATTCCGGCAGCCTGGTGCTCCGCCGGAACAAGGTTCCGACGAAGCCCAGCGGCAATGCATAGAGGGTAAAGACTATGATGGCGCCGTAGATGATCAGGCGGTAGTCAGTGAAACGCTGGAGCACCTCGGGTAAAAATGTCAGCACTGGCGCGCCGATCAGCGGGCCCGCCAGCGTTCCGGCCCCGCCGAAGATCACGATCGTCAGCAGGAAAATCGACGCGTCGAACTCGAATGCTTCCGGGCTGATAAAGCCCTGAAAGAAGGCGAACAGATGCCCGGCGAGCCCGGCGAGCGCCGCGCTGACCGCAAACGCCGTCGTTTTGACCACCAGCGTGCTCAAGCCGACGGATTCGGCGGCGATCATATTTTCGCGTACCGCGACCAAAGCGCGTCCCCAAGGCGAGCGAACGAGGTTGCGCAGCAAAAAGGAGACGAGCACGAGCGCGATGACGATCAATAGGAATTGACGTTCGAGCAACAGACGCTGGCCGCCGATCGTCGGACGGGGAATGTTGAGCACGCCCTGCGTGCCGCCGGTGAGGTCGCTCCACTCGACCAGCACGCTGTTGACGATGATGCCGAACGCAATCGTCACCATCGCCAGATAGGGACCCTCCAGGCGAAACGAAGGATAGGCGAGCAGAAGCCCGGCCGCGGCCGCAAGCCCCACTGAAAACGGCAGCCCGATCCAGAACCCGAGGCCCAGCTTGGTGGCAAGGAGCGCGCCGGTGTATGCGCCGATGGCGTAAAATCCGGCATGGCCAAGGGACGTTTGGCCCGCGTAGCCCGTCAACAAGTTGAGACCATGCCCGGCAATTGCAAAGATGCCGGCCAGCGCCATCATTTGCGTATAGTAGCGGCCGATCGCGGCGGGCAGCAGCCAAGCGAGGCCGATCGCCGCCACCGCCGCGAAAATCCATGACCAGTTTGCGAGCCGCGCCATGATCACACCCGGCGTAGCGTCTTGCGCCCAAACAGCCCGGTCGGGCGCGTGCAAAGCACGAGAATGACAAGCCCGAAGCCAAATATCTCCTTAGCTGATGATCCGAAGTAGCCGCCCACAAGATTCTCGACCACGCCATAGGCCAAGCCGGCCACCAGAATGCCGACCGGGTGTTCGAGCCCACCGACGATCGCCACTGCGAACGCTTTGAGTCCGATCAAAAACCCCATGCTGCTGCTTACGCCTATCAGCGGTCCGATCAGCACCCCGCCGATCGCGGCGAGCATGCTGCTCAGTGCATAGGACAGGCCCACCATTCGGTTGACGTTGATGCCGACCGCAAGCGAGGCCTCGCGGTCGAATGCGGTCGCCCGCAGCGCCCGGCCCGTCATCGTCGCACCGTAGAAAAGCCGCGCCGCGAAGGCGATCAGCAGCACCACCGCAGGAATAAGGAGCTCGAGCGGATAAATGCCGGCACCGGCAATCGTCATCGGCTGCTGCGCCAGCGCGTTGGGTAGTCCGCGCGGCGACTTGCCGAACACCAACAGCACCACGTTCTCTACAATGATGCCGACCGCGAGCGTGCTCATCACCCACGCCATGGAGCCGCGCTTCACGAACGGACGAACCGCAAGCCGCTCCAATCCAAGCCCGAATCCGCCTAGCATGACGACGGCGGCAATAGCGGCGAGCAGCGTCGGCCAGCCGAGATCGACGACGAGCATCAACGTGATCACCGCCCCGAGCATCACCGCTGAGCCCTGGGCAAAATTGAGCGTCTTGCTGGTGGTAAAAGTGATGTTGTACCCGAGCGCCACCAGGCTGTAGACGCAGCCGAGCGCCAGCCCGCTCAAGATGAGTTGAAACATCAAATCGTCACCTGGACGCGGCTTACCCTCCAAATCCCGACTATGCGTCCAATACTGCCACGGCCCGGATCGGGCAGCCGGTGCCGCCGACGAGCCGCAGCGGCAATCCGACGTAAAGAAAACGCCGGCCGACGACGCTCTCGAGATTGGCAAGATTCTCAGTGTTAAGCATACCACGGTCGCGGCAAGTCCGATGCGCAGGAAAAGCGACCTTTGCATCGTCCGGCATGGCCGCTGAACTGTCGATGCTCGCGCACTCGCAGCCTATGTTCACTACGCCTTGATCCGCCAGCCATTGCGCCGCGTCCCAGTCGAGTCCGGCGAACTCGTGCAGCCAGTTCGGCTGCTCTTTCCGCGCGTAGTAGTTCTGCCAGTAGAGGAACGTGTCACCCTTTTTCACGGTCAGCTTAGCCTTGCCGAGCCCATTCTTGAGATCATCCACTGTGATGAAGGACGCCGGTTTGACGTGCGACACGTCGATGCAGACCGCTTCGGTGAAAAACATGTCCAGCGGCAGCTTATCGAGGCATGGCGCATCAGATCGCGGATCATAGTGGCACAATGCGTCGACGTGCGTACCGACATGCTCGCCAATGAGAAAATCGCGAATATGGAAGCTGATGTCGGCGTGCTTCCATCTTCCCTTCGTTTGCTCGTGGGTAAGCCGATCCCAGAATGCCGGCACCTGATTGATGTGCGGATTTGCCACCGGCATCATGTGCGAGATCGCGCGGCTGAGGTCGATAAGCGTACGGCCCACTCCCTGCCCCCCTTTAGCCGCGACTGTGCGCCGCGGCGTGCGTTCTCTCTATAGAATTCTATTCTCCTAAATAGCGTAGCAACTCACCCAGCATCGTCAAGGCAAAACGGTGCGGGCCGCTCACCGGAGCGTTGCGCGGAAAGTCAGCGTGTGCTGGCGGCCTCCGCGGAGCCCCCAAAAATCGCGTTCAAGCGGTCGGCGCTGTGCTGCAACTCAGCTGCGATTGCCGTCTCTTCCCGGATGACTTTGTCGGTCAGACCGGGACACTGCAGAACCATCTGCACATTGCCGAAACCATCGAAAATGGGCGCGGCCAAAGTCATGACTCCGGGGGAGAACTCGGCGCGGCTGATGGCGTAGCCGCGTCGTCGCGTGGCCTCGATTTCGGCCCATGCGGCTTTTTTGCGCACAATGGTAGTTTTGAGTATAGCGGTGCGGCCGCCAACGGGCCAACTCGCGCCTTCGCGGGTCCTCGGCCATCCATGCCAGACGCACCCGCATCTGCGCCGGCGCGTCTGCGGGAAAGCGATGGCCAATCGGAACGGATACGGTCAGTTCCGCAGTTTCCTCGGCTTTGTCAATCGCGACGAAACTGCCGTCTCGCTCCACCCGCGAAAGCACGCAGGGAGTGCCAGTCGTCCGCGACAGCCGCATAAGCTCCTCGTGGATCAGGATGTGAGGCGTTCGGCGGGCGCGGAACAGGCAGCCAACGTCTGTGAGCAACCTTGGGGCTAGTGCATAGCTGCGACGTTTGTCGTCGTAGGTGAGCCACCCCTCGCGCGTCAGCGTCTTGAGGATGTTATGACAATGACTCTTGGTGATGCGCAGTCGCTCCGCAATCTCCTGGAGCGACGCACCAGCCGCTGACAAGTCGTTGAGATAGCGGATGATGGCGATGGTTTTGGTCAGCGCCGGCACTTTATTTTGAACGGCCGAACGCTTCCTGGGGTGCTATTGTTCTTGACACGCCAATTCCGCAGAATGAATTCTGCTTTAGGAAGATATTCTACCTATAGAATATCGACTTGGTCTGGCAAGAACTTTTTTTAATCAGCGGCCGGCTTCGGGTTTGAAGGGGGCGGCAGCTCAATGTCGGGTCAGTTGTCGATGGCAATGTCCGAGCTCAACAAGATCTCCGCCGTCAATCTGGCGCGGCTCATCGCGACGGGTAAAGTGTCGCCGGTCGAGGCGGTGGCGGCCGCGCTCGAGCGCGTCGAGCAAACCGAACCGCAGCTCAATGCATTCATCCAAGTCGATGCCGCCGGCGCGCGCAGCGCGGCGCGTCGAGCAGAGGCTGATGTCTCTTCCGGAAGGCCGCTAGGACCGCTGCACGGGGTTCCGATTTCGGTGAAGGACTTGATCGATGTTAGAGACCTGCGGGCAACGTACGGTTCTCTCACGCTGAAGAATGCGGTGGCGTCAGCTGATTCACCTGCTGTCGAGCGCGTCAGGGCTGCCGGCGCAATCATCATCGGCAAAACCACGACATCCGAGTTCGGCTACCGCGGATATACAAAGAGCCTGGTGCACGGAAATACGAGGAACCCCTGGGATCTGCAGCGAACGCCCGGGGGTTCGAGCGGCGGGGCCGCCGCTTCCGTCGCCGCCGGCGTTACTGCAATCGCGCTTGGCACCGATGGCGGCGGCTCCATCAGAGCGCCCAGCTCGCTGACCGGACTCGTCGGCATCAAGGCAAATTTCGGTCGTATTCCGGTATGGCCGGCGAGCGCGACGCCGACTTTGGCGCATGTCGGTCCGATGGCGCGCTCGGTCGCCGACGCTGCGTCGCTTCTTTCCGTTTGCGCCGGGCCCGACGCCCGCGACCCGTTCTCGTTCCTAACGCCGTTAGGGGCGACGCCAACTCCGGAGGAGGTTCGCCGGCTGCGCGTCGCATTCTCCCCAACCCTCGGATATGCAAAGGTCGAACAGCCGGTGGCGGCGGCCGTCTCCAAAGCCGTTGAGAATTTGGAGGAGATCTTTCCGGCGATCGAACTGCTGGACAAGATCTGCGACGATGAGGGCGAGATCCTCGCCCGCGAGTTCATCGGGGGCTGCAGCGCGCGATTGGAGGATGTCGTGGACAATGATCCGCAATCTATCGATCCGCCGCTGCTGGCCGCCATCAAAGATTTTCGTTCCCTCAGCGCCGATCATTACAGTCGCCTGTTGCGGCGTCGGCTGCAGCACCGCGAGACCTTGCGAAAGTTCTTCGAGCGGTACGATCTGCTGCTGACGCCGACGACCCCGTGCGCTGCCTGGGACATCGATCGCGCTCTTCCGCCGGGCCATGAGAACGCAATCGTATGGTCCTATTTTACGTATCCTTTTAACCTGACTGGACAGCCAGCCGGCTCGCTGCCATGCGCACTCAGCACCGAGGGCCTCCCAATTGGGTTGCAATTTGTGGTGCCGCTCTGTTGCGAGAGCCGCTTGATCGGAGCAATGCTCGCCGCCGAGGCGGTGCTTGAGACGCCCTGTCCTTTGCCGGTAACCAATGTGGGCCGTGTTCCCGTGACGTAGCAGGTGGTGGAACTCGTGGGACTTGTATCGCCCTTTGGAGGCGTACTCGACTTCCGCACCTAAAACTGACTAATCCATGCACCTTCTTACCCGATAAGCCGTTTCCTGCCCTTGTGGGAGCGGTACCTTGTAGCGTTAAGGTCCGCATAATCAACTTGCAGCGATGCAAATGTGCGCTTAGCGAGTTTAGACTCCAGTTCGACACGGAGCGGAGGTACGGGTCGCGGGATGAAGTCTCATCTGAGATGACCGACTTGCGTTGCGCAATTTTGGCCGGTTCAGGGCGCCGAAATCCCAGAGTTTTTTTGCACTTTGGTGGGGTGCGGGTGGGGTCAGCTTCCATGGTGTGCTGGCTACACCGATGCCGCTCAAGCCAAATATCTATAAGAGTAAAATCTTGGTGCTCCACGGAGCCGACGATCCGATTGTGCCAGACGATCAGACAATTGCATTCTGGAATGAGATGCGCGAAGCCAAAGCAAATTGGAAGTTCGTCGCCTATGGCGGCGCGCCACATCTTTACAAATTGGCTGATGCCGGAACGGTACGCCACCCGCCGTTTACAACAAACAGGCTAGCGGCGGCCGTGTTGCCATGCAGAATTTCTTATCGGCGTTGGTGCTCCGACGGCTTCGAGATCGGCTGCGACAATGGCGAGCCGGTGCGGGTCGCCTTCGCGCTGGCCTGAGTGCGATTGATCGGCTCATTGGCCGTCGCTGTAGGCTCAACGATCATGCCGGGCAACTGCGCCTTGCCCGCCCTGGTAACCGAAGCCGCTGAGTGGTGAGGGCGCTCCAACGGCACATTCAGCACCGAAAATGCGACTATGAGCGTGAAACGCAACACAGATGACGCATGCTATCCAGCACAGGCCGCTCTCATCTACGCGAAGACCGTCGATGGAAAGATATCGTCCGCCGTCATGGCCTCGACTGGAATAGACTCGAGCGACTCGAACGAGGTCTCGCAGTTCGAGCAATACCACAGATGACTGATGTGCGTGCCGTGACGGTATTCAGACCTTTCGGGGGCAATCAGTTCGTCTTTGCAACGAACGCAGTTAATTCCAAAGGTGGAGCGGCGATTGGATACCATCGTCGCCATGGTAGCCTCCTCGATGCCGATCCCCGACAGAACAAACCTATCCGCCATTCAAATCGGGAGCGAGTCATTTTCTCTGATGCAAGAGAATTTCCATGCCGCACTGCGTCAAAAAAGGAAGAAGTTGCCGACAGTAATGCTGCACTGCAATCCGGCAATGCGGCGACTTACCTTTAGGCTAATAAGCAGGGGGGTCAGCAACTCGGGTCCCATTACCATGAGCGGTGTCGCAGCCGCGCGTTGGATCGGGAGCAGTCGGCGGCCGATGCCTGCTATGCTTGCATGGTGCAATGAGCGCTTGTGAGGTTACCTCGAAGGTAACCGTCAGAGGGTGTTAGGAGAGCCAAGACCAAAACACCGGAACCTTTGCAACGGAGAAACGCCAATGAAACCGCTCATCAGTCTCGCGGCGCTCGTGGTCGCCCTCGGGTGCTCGGGGGCGCAAGCGCAATACACCGACGGCACCATCGGCCGGGGCTCGCTGATCGCGACGCGCACCGCCGCCAAGGGCATGAAGGTTGAGATCGTCGGCGCCGACCATCAGAACAAGCCGGACGTCGGGTCGAATATCGTGCGCAAGTGGATCGACACCGGCAAGGTCGACGTGATCGTTGACGTGCCCACCTCCTCGGTCGCGCTCGCGGTCAACGAGATCGTGCGCGACAAAAACAAGGTGTTCCTGGTCTCGGGCGGCGCCACCTCCGACCTGACCGGCGCGAAATGCACCCCGAACACCATCCATTGGACCTACGATACCTGGGCGCTGGCCAACGGCACCGGGCAGGCAATCGTGAAGACCGGCGGCGATACCTGGTTCTTCCTGACCGCCAACTACGCCTTCGGTCTCGCGCTCGAGCGCGACACCGCGGCGGTCGTGGTCAAGAACGGCGGCAAAGTGCTGGGCCGTGTACGCCATCCTTTCCCGGCCACCGACTTCTCGTCGTTCCTGCTGCAGGCGCAGGCGTCGAAGGCCAAGATCATCGGGCTTGCCAATGCCGGCGCCGACACCGTCAACTCAATCAAGCAGGCGTCCGAATTCGGCATCGTGCGCGGCGGCCAAAAGCTCGCCGCGCTGCTCGCCTTCATCACCGACGTGCACGCGCTCGGGCTGGAGACCTCCCAGGGGCTGATCATGACGGAGGCCTGGTATTGGGACCTCAACGACGCAAACCGTGGGCACGTACGACTTTAAGGACTTGACGGCGGCATCAGACGGGA
>CAWHZA010000011.1:0-16857 GCA_963833665.1 uncultured Alphaproteobacteria bacterium
TGCGGATGACGACAGGACCGACGCTTCAACTTGACGCCAAAGCAGGTCGCTTTAAGTGTGGTGCGCTATCACGGCTACTAACCAGGTTTTCAGTGAGGACTCGTAGCGATGCGGCGCGAAGTCGAGAGTGAAACCCGGTCGCCCGGGATTCAGGGAGCGTCCGAACGCACAGAGCGTTTAGCCACTCTGCTGACGTTATCCCACGAACCGATGTTTGCGTGGCGACTGGACGGACCTATCGAGTTCTGGAACGCCGGAGCCGAGCTGCTTTACGGGTTTTCGCCGGATGAGGCGGTCGGCTGCAGTAGCCACGCTCTACTGCAGACCAAGTTTCCCATCGATTTTACCGAACTGCGCTCGCATTTGCGGGATGGACGTCATTGGTCCGGCGAACTGCGTCATGTGTGCAAGGATGGCCGGGAGGTCATTGTGGACAGCCGGCTGCAGCTACTCGGCGATGACACCATACTTGAAGTCAATCGCGACGTTACCGACGCAGCGATCTTCAGAGCCGTGTTCGACCAATCCGGCACTTTCGGCGGCATCATGGACCTCCGTGGCCGCTTGCGGGAAGCGAATAACCTCTCCCTGGAGTGGTGCGGGTATACAAAGGAACAAGTTTTGGACCGCCCGTTTTGGGATACGCCGTGGTGGCGAGGCTCGGAAGAGATAAAAACGAGGATTCGCTTCGCAACCGAGCAAGCTGCCTCGGGGCACGTTTTCCGGGAGGAGCTTCGCTACTGGTTAGCCGACGGCACCGAGCGCATCGTGGACTTTGCGATGCATCCCATCCGGGACCGGTCGGGCGCAGTTGCGTTCCTGCATCCGACAGGAATTGATATTACCGAGCGCAAGCGGATCGAAGCAGAGCTTCGTGAAAATGAGCAGCGATTGCGTTGGCTGGCCTCAATCGTTGAGTTCAGCGACGAGGCCATTGTGAGCAAGAACCTCGATGGCGTGATCACAAGTTGGAACAGGGGCGCGGAGCGTGTCTTCGGCTACACCGCAGAAGAGGCGGTCGGTCAGCCGATTACAATTGTAATCCCCCAAGACCGACAGGATGAAGAGCGCATGATACTGACGCGCATCCGACGCGGCGAGCGTGTTGACCGTTTCGAGACGGTTCGGCGGCGTCAGCACGGCAGCCTTATTGTAGTCTCCCTGACGATTTCACCCGTCAGAAATGCCGAAGGCAAAGTCGTCGGGGCATCCAAGATCGCCAGAGATATTACGGAGCAGAAGCGAAGCCAGGAGCAAATCGCCACGCTCGCTCGCGAAGCAGAACATAGAAGCAAGAACCTGCTTGCTAACGTACAAGCTATCGTCAATCTTTCGCAGGCCAGCGACCTGGATGACCTAAAGAAGGTTATTGAAGGTCGTATCAAGGCACTGGCGAATGTTCACTCGCTATTTGTCGAAGCGCGCTGGATCGGTGCCGAACTATCGACAGTCGCGACGCAGGAGCTTGCCCCCTATTTCGCGACGGGTGACAAGCGCGTGCGCATAGACGGACCACAAGTCATGTTGGAACCTGCCACTGCGCAAGCCGTCGCCGTGACCTTGCACGAACTGGCGACCAATGCTGCCAAATACGGGTCTTTGTCCGCAGAGAAGGGTCACGTTGACCTGAAGTGGTCCCACGGGTCCGACGGTCGGCTAAGCCTGCACTGGACCGAGACCGGCGGCCCAATTGTGCAGAAACCCACGCGCAAGGGCTTTGGTGGGCGGATCATCGAGCAAATGATTGGCCAACTGAAGGGGGAAACGCGTTTTGAATGGCACGCTGAGGGACTTAACTGCGAAATCAATCTTCAGGCATGAAAAGGTCTACCAGTCTGTCCAGTCCGAGATCCAAATCGTGATCTTCATCACAGCGTCGAGCTCGGCTGCCTTGTTCCCTACTCATACGGGGACGAACGGACATGCTGACGTATGAAGACTTAGTAGACCTTGCGCGACTTTGCGTGCGTAACGCGCGGATAACGACGAACAGAGAGGTCGCCGACGAGCTTTGGCGGATGGCGAAGGAATATCAAGTCCAAGCCGCTACACTCGGTGACTTCCCTGACATCGGCGACGACCCCCCGCTCGGGAACGCGGCTCGCTAAAGAGCGTATATCGATTGGCTCCCCAAGCACGTTGCGCGGTGCAGACCGCCGACGGCCCGGGCCCTATCGTCTCTTAGCACTATAGTCTCCGGACCGAACGCAAATGTCATGCGCGTTACTGCTCGAAGGCTCGAAATTGGCCTCGCACTTGCTGCGCAAACCTATTTGCGGAGACTAAGAAGATAGGCCGTCACCTGCTTCACCTGATAATCCAGCAACGACGGATTCGGCATCCCACTTGGATTGTCCAAGCCTCTATGCGTTCTAGTTATGAAATTTTCCAGCCAATCGGCCGTGACATCCGTACGTTGAGCAATTGACTCGAACGATGGTGCCGGTGGGTTCAGGATGGGCATATTGGCTTGGTCTGGCGCTGCCACATGACAAAACGCACACACCATGGTCGCCAACTGATGGCCTTTGCGTAGATCGTCTGTCGAAGTGGCTTCCCGACCCGCGGCTGAGCATATGCCGATCCAAAGGGCGACAAGCCACGTTGATGTCCGCCGTATAGGTAACCCCTCTCCCTGGTGACGTTCATTCTTCGAATGCAGGCGGTCCCGTCAAGTTATTCGCTTCCGTTCCTTCCACGGGTTCGTTCTCTTCCGCCGGAACCTCGCGTTCGATCTCGACCGGCTCATCGGCAATGAGCTTTCCCGCTTCATCCAGACTTTCATCGTATGAATAGTGCTTTTGCCGTCGTTTGGGTACGATTGCACGTTCCATCGCGACCGAATCTACTTTCATTTGCGCGTCCTCCTCATCTACGGGTTCAATTGACCCATTTGGAAGCTAGAAAAAGTACTATTTGCATTTCTTCCGACGATCAATGCTAATTGCCAAACTCCGGTGGCGTCCGCTCGCCGACGTGCGACGCCCAAATGGTACGCTCGGCTCGCTATACGCCGGATCTGGCTTCGTCCGAGAAAACAATAGGAATATCAACAATAGTGTGATCGCCGCTATCGAGTGTCCTATAAGGCGGGAGATTGAGCGAGGGGCTGGACTAAGCGGCGGCTAACAGACCTTGGATATAAGGGCCGCCGATCATAATATCGACCGGCCGCGTCTGGAAGAGTCAGAAATGAAGGTAAGTCAGCATGCCACCACCGATGCCAGGAGCGAATGCCGTCAGCCGATCATCGTGGCGAATTCGGCTGCAAAGCGATGTGCGTCTCCCGGCCACCGTGCAGATAGGTACTCTCCGTCGCGTACCGTGAATCCCACGCCAAGCCGCGCCGCCGAATCGCGGCGCAGCGGTAGCGGCCCTGTGATGAAGTCTTCAGGTCGCGCCAACGCAGACCGAACCTCGTCCTCGACGGTGGTCGGATAAGTCCGATAGTAATCGCCGAGATAGAGACGGGTCAGCCTCCAGGCGATAAGCTCCATCTGTTTGGTGAGAGCGGTCGTCTTCTTGCCGTACAGAACTGACTTGCCCGGATAGAGCGAGGATCGCGCCGCCAACAGGACGCCATGACAGATCGCGCCGACGGGTTTCTTCTGCGCGAAGAAATCCGCGGCCGCCGATTGCAGCACGCCCGAGCCGAGATAGACCCGCATACCGGGCGCATGTCCGCCCGTCAGGATCAACCCATCGAAATCCGCCGCCCGAATCTCCCCGTAGGAGATCGGCCGCCGGAAACCCGCGTCACTTTGCTCCATCTCCAGATAGGCGCTCCGCCCGTTGGCATCGGCCTTCAGAAGCGGCGAAAGGATGCCCAGCCCCTCGCCGGTCACCATTTTCGGATCGGCACGTGCCGTCCGGCCGGACGGTGTCGCGAACACGACGCGATGTCCGTGATCTCGCATCGTGCGCCATGGGACGCCGCTTTCCGTCGGATCGAAATCGCTGTCAGGCAGCGGCATGAGCAAGGTCGCCATGCATTTTGTCCGGGTTGAGTGCGGAAATCATAGAGAAGCACATCGTACACTTTCCAGTCTACCGGCAGCGGTTTATCGGAATAGCGGCTGCTTTCGTCGTCAGAATGAAAATTGAGGTCGGTCAAAGAGTGCATGAATTTAGTACCGGCGCACTCCATGCACTTTATGCTTTCCCCCGTGACGATGCAGTGGTCCACGACGCGACTCATGCTATTGGCTAGCTGCAAGGCGGCAACGAGGAGATTCCATGTCAGACCAAGCGGACGTTACTGGGCGCGATACCTACCTCTTGGTCGAGGCCCTGACTTTCACGGTTGAGGCGCTCAGCGGTCTGCCAATCGAGCTTCGGCCAGACAACAACATTGCCGATATGAAACGACTGGTTGAGGAGTTCGTAAAGCACGATGCAGGTCTTGCCCGCTCACAGCTGATCGCTCGTCGTAGGCTTGGTCATGTCCTCGCATATGGAAAAACGAATGGGGCCAAATAGCTCCACTTCGCAACTGAATTGTGCTATATTTTTGAACACTGAAAGCGGGAGACACAGGTGCAGTTTGCGGTCGGCTTTAAAATTCAGGGGAAAACGGGGCACGTCGTCGTTGACGCCGAAGATGCACTGATCGCCGCGCTTAAAGTCAAAGTGCAGCGCCCGGAGGCGCTGATCGCCTATGTCCGCCAGCAAAATAAGCGAGGCGACACCCGTCACCCCATGCGCCGACTTAGCAGCGAGAGCCGTTAGTTGAACGCCTTTCGGGGAGGACAGAAACATGCCGTAGTGCGACCGCAGCTGCCCATCATTCAAAAGCCGTTGGGCGCTATGGGCGTTGTTTTCGCGGGTTTCTAAGGCTATCGTCGAACGGCAACTGCGGAGATGGTGAATGGCACGCGGCACTGTGAAGTGGTTCAATTCCCAAAAAGGGTATGGATTTATTCAGCCGCAGGCTGGCGGAAAGGATGTATTTGTCCATATTTCGGCTGTCGAGAAGGCCGGGCTCAGCGGCCTTAATGAAGGGCAGGTTGTCGAATACGAGGAAGTCGCGAACAGGGGAAAAACATCGGCAGAGAACCTGAAGGTTTAATGCTGCGCGTTCCTTTCACACGGGAGAGGTCGTAGGTTCAATCCCTACAGCGCCCACCATACGTTAGCCTTACAAATCAAAGTCTTTTTCGCGTTCTCGCTGGCGTCGCGATCTGCAACTCGCCGCAGAACGTCGCTGGAACATGCACCTCATTGCCGGGAAAAATCCGGGGAATTTGTTCATGGGAGGTTCTGTGGCTTGGTAGGCCGCGCCGCTAGAGTGTGGCTTGGTAGGCCGCGCGGCTCGGCGTTCGTCCGCACTGGCTGCGGCAAGGATGACCGTGGAGAAGCTGAAAAAATCCTCGCCGCGTACATCGTGGAGAAGCACGCGCCCGAGCCAGCAAACGACCCGCTGATCGCGGACGTGATGAACGTCTACGCGACCGAGGCCGCGCCGCACCTCAAGACCGCGAAAAAGATCGCCTACCACATCGACAGCGTCTTGGGGTGGTGGGGCGCGAAAAGGGCGTCCGAGGTCACCGCCAAGAACTGCCGCGCCTACGCGGCCACCAAGCGCCCGCAAATGGCGCGCGCCGACATCAACGTGCTCAAGTGGGCGCTGACCTATTGGCACAACGATTCCGACTACGGCCCGCTGAGCATCATCCCGACCTATTGGCGGCCGGACCGCAACCCGCCACGCGAGCGCTGGCTGACCCGGAGCGAGGCCGCGCGGCTTCTCTGGGCGGCGCGGCGCTGCCAGCACATCCGCCGCTTCATCCTGCTCGGTCTCTACACCGGCTCGCGGTCTGGTGTCCTGCTGGCGATGCGATGGGATCAGATCGATCTCGCCGCTGGATTCATGTCGCGGCTGCCCGTAGGCGTGGCGCAGGAGCGCCGCAAGCGCGCGCCGAAGGTCAAATTGGGGCGGCGCATCCTCGCGCACCTGCGGCGCTGGAAACGGCGTGACGGGCATCACGACGCGCTGACCGTTTGCCACTATGACGGGCGAGCGATTCACGACCCGCGCACCATCTGGCACAAGGTGGTCAAGGCGGCTGGGCTGGAACTTCACGGACCAGACAAGGTGACGCTGCACACGCTGCGCCACACGCGGGCGACTTGGATGATGCAGCGGGGCGTGCCGATCTGGCAGGCGGCGGGCTTCCTCGGCATGACGGTCAAGACGCTGGAATCGGTCTATGGTCACCACAGCCCCGACCATCAGGAACAAGCGGCGAACGTATGAGATACATCCATTCTGTGCCGTATCTGTGCCACGCTTCCAACAAAGTCCGATAAATAAGGATGATTGAACGCTGATGCGGTTAGCGAGCTACAAACTGCACGGCCGGCCGAGCTTCGGCGTGGTGGTCGGCGAGGGCATTGTCGACCTGCGCTCGCGGCTGAGCCGGTACGCCACGCTCATCGAAGTCTTTCGCGCCCAGGCGCTCGATCAGGCGAAAGCCGCCGCCGCGGGCGTTCGTCCCGACGCACCGCTCGCCGAGGCCGAGCTGTTGCCGCCGCTCGCGGCGCCGGAAAAGATCCTCTGCGTCGGCATCAACTACGCCAACCGCGGGCAGGACTACAATTTGAGCGAAAACCCGAAATACCCGAGCATGTTCTATCGCGCGCCCAATTCGCTGGTCGGGCATGGTCAGAACCTCATCCGGCCGAAGGTTTCCGAACAGCTCGACTATGAGGGCGAGATCGCCATGGTGATCGGCCGCGAGTGCAAGCGCGTGCCGAAGGAGCGCGCGCTCGAAGTGATCGCCGGCCTGACGCTGTGCAACGAAGGCACGGTCCGCGACTGGCTCCGCCACGGCCAGTTCAACGTCACCCAGGGCAAGAACTTCGACTCGAGCGGCAGCATCGGGCCGTGGATCGAGACCGAAGTGGAGCTGACAAAGCCGCTGCACCTCGTCGTGCGCAAGAACGGCGAGGTGACGCAGGACGACACCACCGCGAACATGGTCTACTCGTTCGCCGACCTCATCGCCTACATCACGACCTTCATGACGCTCAAGCCCGGCGACATCGTCGTCACCGGCACGCCGGTCAAGAAGGGGGCGAAGGCCGATCCGCCGGTATGGCTCAAGCCGGGCGATACGATCGAGGTCGAGTGCCCGCAGATCGGCGTGCTGCGCAATTCCGTGGCGGACGAGGCGTGAGCGGCGCCAACCGCGTCGCGCCCGCGGCCTGCGTGATCGGCTGGCCAGTCGCGCACTCGCGCTCGCCGCTGATCCACAATTACTGGCTCAAGCACTACGGGATTTCCGGCGACTATCGGCGCGAAGCGGTGATGCCGAAGGATTTTGCCGCCTTCGCCGGATCGCTCGCCGCGCGCGGCTATGTCGGCGCCAACGTCACCGTGCCGCACAAGGAGGCGGCGCTGGCGCTGTCGGAGCCCGACGATCGCGCACGCGCCGTCGGGGCCGCCAACACGTTGTGGCTCGACCATGGCGTCCTGCGCTCGACCAACACCGATGTCGAAGGATTTCTGGCCAATCTCGACGCCTGCGCGCCGGGCTGGGATCGGAACTTGAAGCAAGTGGTCATGTTCGGCGCCGGCGGCGCCGCGCGCGCCGTCGCCCACGGTCTCCTCGCGCGCTGCATCGGGCGCATTGTCGTTGTCAATCGCACGTTCGAGCGGGCGGAAGCGTTGCGCCAAATGTTCGGCGCCGCCGTGCAACCGGCGCGCTGGGAAGAGCTGGCCGCCGCGCTTGCCGGCGCCGGGCTCCTGGTCAACACCACGACGCTCGGCATGGAGAAACAGCCCGATCTCGACCTCGACGTCGGGCTCCTTCCCGCCGACGCCATCGTCGCCGACCTCGTCTACGTGCCGCTCGTGACCCCGCTGCTCAAGGCGGCCCGCGCCCGCGATCTGCGGACCGCCGACGGACTCGGCATGCTGCTGCATCAGGCGGTCCGTGGCTTTGCGCTATGGTTCGGCCGGACGCCCGAAGTGACGGGCGAGCTGCGCGCCCTGATCGAAGCCGATCTCGCTCGCCCGCCTGACAACTCGGTTCGCGCCGACACGGGATCGCGGGCGAAGCGCTGAGGATGCGAACCGGTCAGCGCGCGCCGGCGCCCTGTACCGAGCGCCAGTCTGTGAATGGATTTTCCCGCGGCCATCGATGAGTACCAATCAGTCACTTGCCCGTCTTGGAAGCGTAACCGCTGTCGCCGGGGCGGCCGTGCTTTTCGCGTCGACGCTGCTGCATCCGATGAGCCGTGATCCAAACAACGCGCCTGAGGCTTTTGCCGAATATGCGGCCGACTTTTCTATGTTTGGACTCATCTCGGTCAATTTGCAGGATTTGCACTACTCGGCGCGGCGTTGGTCGCACTCGCGGCAACATTCGAGCCGGGTCGAGCGGCGGCTTGGGCGCGCATCGGCCTGGCCGGTACCGTAGCCGGCGTGGCGGTCGCCGCCGCGCTCCAGGCCGTGGATGGGATTGCCCTGAAGGTCAGTGTGGACCGCTGGGCAGCGGCCACTGGGGACGTTCGCGCGGTCGTCTACGAAGCGGCGCTCGCGGTGCGCCAGATTGAGATCGGTCTGGCGGCCCTCCTGAGTATAACGACCGGACTTGCACTGATCGCTTTCAGTTTCGCGATGCTCGTAAGCATGCGCTATCCCCATTGGGTGGGGGTGATCGGTCTGCTCGATGGCCTGGGGATGGTGGCAGCCGGGGGCGCGCAAGCCTCTTCCGGCTTTTCCGCCTTGGCGATGACAATAAGCATGACCGCGAGCTCGGTCCTGCTGCTTTGGATCATTCTCGCCGGGATTTTGATGTGGCGGCTGGCGCCTCGGTTGGGGAACAATGCCAAGGAGCGCACATTCAGCTCCAATGGCTGAACTGAAAACCGCATCTGGTTCACGAAGACTGCCGCGTCGTCTGGTGACAAACGCACGGAAGCGTACGCGAAAGCGCCAGGGCCGACGCGCAGCGCTTGCACCGCGGCAACCACCCGCCCGTGCTGCGGCGCCGAACGCGCTGCGATCATCAGCCGCGGTAGTAAAAACCGGCTACGGTTTAGCCGGCCGTCGAGCCGTGGCCGCAACCGCAGCCGCCGCATCCGCCACCAAGGGCTCTACCTCGGCGGCCGCCGGCCGCGCGTTCGCGCGCTCGGGAGGCGTCCTTGTCGAAAACATGGAACGTCGCCAGCGTGACGTCGGAGATTTCCTCCTCATGGAGAGTAGTCTTCACCGGCTTTAAAGCGTGTTTCGCGTACCTCATGGTCAGGCCTCCTAGCCTCATTCCCGAAAATTCGACGGGATCGATTGCCGCAACAGCATTGGCGGACGCTCCGCGTCCGGCTGACGTTTCTCTCCGGCTCGCCGGGCCCTCGCCCTGCCTTTGCTGTTGCTCACGTGGCCCTTGCCGATCGCTTTTGCAATCGCTCACGACCTTCGCTCTCCAGTTCGTTACCGCAGCCGGCTTTGAATCGGATTTTAGGCACTGCAGATCCTGGGGGCTGTGCGGGATAGACAGCCAGGCGCAGCCCGGCATTGCATCTGCCGCGATCGTCGTTGACTAAACCTGAGGCCTCCTACGCTGCGATTGCCGCGTGAATGTCAGTGCAGTGACGTACGAGATTGCGATGCGAGCACACAAATTGCTTCAAAGGTGTGTCGATGTCATAAAAATAGATATTGGCAATGAAGCCGTAGATGCCGGCATCGATGCCGGTCGGCTGAGGCCCATGCACATAGCCTGCGGCCGGCAGCATGTTGGCCAGGACCCCGAGATCGGCGAGGCCGCGGGCGTAAGCGGCATCCGGCGGGTACCGGCCGATGCCTTGAAAGTGGTAGCGCTGAAAATTGTACTCGCGCGCCTTGTGCAGTCCGGCTTCGGTGACGCTGGGATGCTCCTTCATGAGCGCGCTGCGGAACGCCGGCCAGTACCGCTCGTCCTTCCAGCGTGAGTACGACATGACCCAATAGAGATCATCGAGCATCCGGGTGATGAGAACATCCTTGTCCCGCTGTGCCGGGGTCAGGGCGGCGTCGATGGTCAGACGGTATTTGCCGACGAGATGGCCGATGATTGACTCGCTGTCGCCGACCGTCTCGCCATCGTCAACGACGTAGGGAAGTTGCCCGCGCGGCGCCGCCGATGCGTCGAAGATGTGCTCATGCCTGAACGCAACGCCGGCAAGCCGCATGAAGGCGAACACCTTGAGGCCGTAGCCATTGTTGTCGGCAACGCCGAACAGCTCGGGATAGGAATAGAGTGTAATCATGGGGCCTCCGTGTAGGAGCTGCTTGCATTGGGGTTGCAGATTGCAACGAACCACGGCTTGGGTCGAGCACCGCTGCTGCTGGCTGACAAGGTAGGCGGCTCG
This sequence comes from uncultured Alphaproteobacteria bacterium, assembly GCA_963833665.1. Classification (GTDB taxonomy): domain Bacteria; phylum Pseudomonadota; class Alphaproteobacteria; order Rhizobiales; family Xanthobacteraceae; genus BOG-931. Next base: position 10,357 of record CAWHZA010000011.1, read on the forward strand.
CGAAGTCGGGCGCTGCGCGTGGAATATCGCAATATCAATTGACGCATAACATTACGACAAATAGCTTGCGCCGGCCGCACTCACCCTCCGCCGTATTGCGCCGCGTTTTCCAGGAGACCGAAATGTCGACCAACAAGCTCAACGGAGCTCAGATCATCGTCGACTATCTGATCCGGCGGAAGGTACCCAGTGTCTTCGGCCTTTGCGGTCACGGCAATATCCAGTTCATCGACGCTTCGTACGAGCGCAAGAACGACATCCAGACCGTCTCGGTGCGCCACGAGAGCGTCGCGGGCTTTATGGCCGACGTGTATTATCGCGTGTCCGGCCAGCCGACCGCGACTTTTACTTCGTGCGGCCCCGGCTCGGCCAACTTGCCGATCTCGCTCGCCAACGCCTTCCTCGACTTCGCACCCTTCATGGCGGTGACCGGTAACGTCCCGACCAGTCAGTTGAATCGCGGCGCCTTCCAGGAATTGTACCGCCACTATCAGGCGGACTTCCCGTCGACTGTGCGCTCCTATTGCAAGCGGGTGTTCCAGCCGACGCGCGGCGAGATGGTGCCGCTCGCGGTGCGCCAGGCGTGGAAGACCATGGTGACCGGACGGCCGGGACCGGTGGTGCTTGACGTGCCGTTCGATGTGTTCATGGAAGCAGCCGCCGAGGAGGCGCCGAAACCGGAAGAATGGAACGCCAACATTTCGAGCCGTTGCGGCGCCGATCCGGAAGGCGTGATCAAGACCGTCGACATGCTCCTTTCCGCCGAGCGGCCCGTCATTCTTGTTGGACAGGGTGTGCGCTGGGGCGGTGCCTGCACTGAATTGCTGAGGCTGGCGGAACGCCTGCAGATTCCGGTGGCCGCATCGGCCAGCGGCCTCGGCGCCATTGACGCCCATCATCCCTTGGCGCTGGGGCTGGTGGCACGCGGCGGGCACTACCAGGCGAACCACGCGGCGCGCCAAGCCGACGTCTTGCTGGCGCTCGGCGTGCGCTTCGACGACCGGACCTCGAGTTCGTGGATTCCGGGCTATTCGTTCACCATTCCCCCGACCAAACTCATTCATGTCGACATCGATCCCGAGGAGATTGGCCGCAACTACCCGGTCGCGCTCGGTCTGATGGCCGATGTGCGTACCTTCCTGCGCCAGCTGCACGCCGAACTGGACCGGCGGGCTGATCTTGGCGAGCGCGCCGACGCGCGGCGGAAGTGGCTCGAGGCCATCGACGGTTACCGAAAGGAATGGGACAAGCTGGTCGCCCCAGGGTTCAGCGATGACAGCCGGCCGATCAATCCGCAACGCGCGGCCTTTGAGATCGGCCGCGGTCTTCCCGAGGACGCCATCCTGGTGAGCGACATTGGCGTCCATCACAACTGGCTGCTCGGTTACACCAAACCGCGCCGGCCGGATTCGCTGATCGGCTCGATGGGATTCGGACCCATGGGCTTCGGGGTCGCCGGAGTTTTGGGCGCCAAGTTCGCCGCTCCCGACCGGCCTTGCGTGTCGGTATGCGGCGACGGCGCTTTCTTCATGCATGCGAACGTGCTCGGCACTGCGGTGGAGTACGATTTGCTGGTCGTCTGGGTGGTGTGGAACAACTACGCCTACGCATCGATCCGCGGACTGCAGCGCGGCTATCTCGGCGGCCGCGAGTTGGCCACGGACTTCCACCATCCGAAAACCGGCGAGCGTTACAATCCCGACTTTGCCGCCATGGCGTGCTCCGCGGGCGTCGAAGGCGTCCGCGTCGATCGGGCCGCGGACCTGGCCGAGGCTGTGCGGAGCGGCGTTGCCGCGAACAAGCCTTATCTGATCGACGTCGACATCGCCGCCGACGTCAATCCGGCGGGAGCGGGCGTTTGGGAACTGCTCGGCCTCGGACAGAGCAAACCTTCAATCGGTACGCGTTACCAGCCAGGCTGATGGCTGGTTCGGCGCGGCGCGGAGCATCCGGCGTGGGCCCTCACCATGCTCGTCGACGAAACGGCGGGTTGGGCGACGCGCCAAACAAGAGGCGTGTAACCCATTCGTGATCGGACGCCGCTCTGGCAATTTCTTGTGGCGGGGCTTGCATCTTGGCCGAACGCGCCGGCCCATCCGCGATCGCCTGCTGGCCGTTGCCATGGAGGCGTCACAACGGGCCCCTACCAATGACCGGGCTGGCCTCAGAAAGGATGAGACATCATGAACACGCAAGAACTCGCGAAGAGCTTTACCGACATGTGCGCGAAAGGCGAGTTCGACGCCGCCGGTAAGAAATTCTGGTCCGACGATGTCGTCAGCCGCGAACCGATGACCGGCGACATGGCAGTGCTCAAAGGGCGCAAGGCCGTCGAAGGAAAAGGCGAATGGTGGTATGCGAACCACGATGTGCACAATGTCACCGTCGAAGGTCCCTATGTGCACGGCGATCAGTTCGTCGTTCGTTTCAAGATGGACGTCACCCCCAAGGGCAAGCAACGCATGAGCTTCGATGAAGTCGGCCTTTACACGGTGAAGAACGGCAAGATCGTCGAGGAAAGCTTCTTCATGGGCGGCTAGCGATCCTGACCGGATCGCATCCAGGTCGGAGCGCGGGTTCTGGATTGGATTGCTTTGCTTTGCTTCGCTTCGCTTTGCTTTGCTTCGCTTTGCTTCGCTTCGCTCCTCGCAAAGACGAAAGCCCGCGCCGCATTGTTGCGTTCACAGCATTTCCGCTCGGGGCACCCGGACAACGCCGGTTGCGGCGAGCTGCTAGATGATCGGCCCGCTTACGTGTCCACAATGACGCGACGGTCGATTTCCTCGACGCGGTTGACGCCGGTCAGCGCCATGCTGGTGTCGAGCTCGTTGCGGATGATCTCGATCGCGCGTGCGACACCGGCCTGTCCACCGGCGCCGAGACCGTAGACGTAAGCGCGGCCGCTCAGGCAGGCGCGGGCACCGAGCGCGATGGCGCGCATCACGTCCTGTCCGGAGCGGATGCCACTGTCGAACAGGATTTCCAGCGAGGAGCCGACCGCCTCGGCGACCGCCGGCAGCGCCGAGATCGAGGACGGCGCCCCGTCGAGCTGGCGGCCGCCGTGATTCGACACGACCAGCGCGGCCGCGCCGGTCTTTGCCGCGATGCGCGCGTCCTCGACATCGAGAATGCCCTTGAGGATCAGCTTGCCCGGCCAGAGGCTCGCGATCCACTCGACGTCCTTCCAGCTCAGACTCTGCGTCGAACTGACCGTTGGTCCATTGCGCCAGGGAATTGACGTCCTCAATGCCGCGGACATGGCCGGCGAGGTTGCCGAAGGTCCGGCGCCTGCCGCGCGCGATGCTCAGCGCCCAGGCCGGTTTGGTCGCGATTTCGATGATGTTGCGAATGCGCATTTCCGGCGGCACGGTCAGGCCGTTCTTGATGTCGCGGTGGCGCTGGCCGAGGACCTGCAGATCGACGGTGAGGACGAGGGCGCTGCATTTGGCGGCGGCGGCGCGCTCGATCAGCGCGCGCACGAAGCCGCGATCCTTCATGACGTAGAGCTGGAACCAGAACGGCTTCTCCACCGCCGCCGCCACGTCCTCGATCGAGCAGATCGACATGGTCGAGAGGCAGAACGGAATGCCCGCCGCCTGCGCGGCCCGGCAGGCGAGGATCTCGCCGTCGCCGTGCTGCATGCCGCAGAGCCCGATCGGCGCCAGGGCAAGCGGCAGCGCGACCGGTTCGCCCACGATCGTGGTGCGCGTGCTGCGCCTGGACACATCGACCAGGATGCGCTGGCGCAGCGTGATGCGTCGAGGTCGGGGCGGTTGGCCGGAGGGTCTCCTCGGCATAGGAGCCGCCGTCGGCATATTCGAAGAAGGAACCGGCACCCGGCGGCGGGCGTCCGTCGCAGGTCTCGACGCAGGTCATGGTTTTCATGGCCACGTTCCGTCCCCGGCTCTGACGCGCTTGATAGCACAAAGCTTAATGGGCCGCCAGGGAAGCGGCCGTCCGGGGAGTTATGTTGACGGAACCGCGCTTCCCGGCGGTCGCCGGTTGCTGCCGGAGCGCGGAGCCCACCGCTGGACGAATGGAACAAGAACCGAGCGCCGCGGCCGATCCGCACCGACCGGCGCCAACACCGAAGCGAAACCGCAAGGCGGGGAGCGGGAGGCCAAACGCAGGCAGCAGCTCGAGGAGGCGCTCGATGCAAGGGCTGGAGGACACGTTTCCGGGCTCCGATCCTGTCGCCGTGACCCAGCCGCCTCACAGCGCCCGCGACAGGCGCCGGCCTCGCGCCAACTTTCGCCCCTAGCCGCTATTTGGCCAGCCGACAGCGAAGCGAATGGTTATCAAAGGGTTCCGGCGACTGGTAACGATTGACGCAAATTTTTTGAGGCACACGCCACCGCGAAGGCGTTAATATAGCTGTCCGAAGGAGAGAGGCGGCGGGGGGAACATGGTGCGCAAGTATTTCGGGACCGACGGTATTCGCGGCCGCGCCAATGGCGTGATCACGCCGGAACTGGCGCTCAAGGTCGGGCAGGCGAGCGGCCTCGTTTTCCGCCGCGGCGACCACCGCCATCGCGTGGTGATCGGCAAGGACACCCGGCTTTCCGGGTACATGATCGAAACCGCGCTGATCGCCGGCTTCACCTCTGTCGGCATGGACGTGCTCCAGCTCGGACCGATGCCGACGCCGGCCGTCGCCATGCTGACCCGCTCGATGCGCGCCGATCTCGGCGTCATGATCTCGGCTTCGCACAACCCGTTCGACGACAACGGCATCAAGCTGTTCGGGCCGGACGGCTACAAGCTGTCGGACGAGGTCGAGCAGGAGATCGAGGCGCTGATCGACGCCGACATGACCAAGCGGCTGGCGAAGAGCCGCGAGCTCGGCCGCGCCAAGCGCATCGACGGTGTTCACGACCGCTACATCGAGTTCGCCAAGCGCACGCTGCCGCGCAACCTCTCGCTCGAAGGCCTGCGCGTGGTCATCGACTGCGCCCACGGCGCCGCCTACCGGGTCGCGCCCGAGGCGCTGTGGGAGCTCGGCGCCGACGTCGTGTCGATCGGCGTCGAGCCGGACGGCTTCAACATCAACCGGGAATGCGGCTCGACCGACCCGGTGCGCTTTGCCGCAAGGTGCGCGAGGTGCGCGCGGATATCGGCATCGCGCTCGACGGCGACGCCGACCGGGTGGTGATCGCCGACGAGCACGGCCATCTGGTCGACGGCGATCAACTGCTGGCGGCGATCGCGGAGAGCTGGCGCGAGACGGGCGGCTCGCCAAGCCGGGCGTGGTGGCGACGGTGATGTCGAACCTCGGCCTCGAGCGGCATCTGCAATCGCTCAAGCTCGACCTTGTGCGCACGCCGGTCGGCGACCGCTACGTGCTCGAATACATGCGCGAGCACGGCTACAACGTCGGCGGCGAACCCTCGGGCCACATTATCCTTTCCGACTACACGACGACCGGCGACGGCTTCGTTGCGGCGCTCCAGGTGCTCGCCGTCGTCGAGGAGCAGAACAAGCCGGTGTCGCAGGTGTGTCACCGCTTCGCCGCTCTGCCGCAGGTGTTCAAGAACGTGCGCTATCGCAGCGGCAAGCCGCTGGAGAACTCGAAGGTGCGTTCGGCGATCGAGGACGCCGAGCAGCGCCTCAATGGTCACGGCCGGCTGGTGGTGCGGCCGTCGGGCACCGAGCCGGTGATCCGCGTGATGGGCGAGGGCGACGACAAGGCGCTGGTCGAGGAGATCGTCGACGGCATTGTCGACGCGCTGACCGATATCGCGGCGTGATCTCTGCGCGCTTCGGCGTGCCACGGGCCGCCGCCCGTTCAGGGCCGCGGGTTGAGGAATTCGGCGAACGCCTTCAGCGCGTCTCCGAGACGTGGTGTTCGATCCCCTCGGCGTCGGCCTCCGCCAACTCGGTTGGAACGCAGCGCGCAGAGGAGGTCGACCACCAGCCCGTGGCGCAGCGCACGCGCCGGCGAGCGCCTGCCCCTTCTCGCTCAGGCACACCCCGCGATACGGGCGCGCGGTCGCAAGCCCGCTGCGTTTGAGGCGCGCAATGGTCTTGACCGCAGTGGCGTGCGAGACCCCGAAGCGCCGCGCGATGTCGGTGGGCCGCGCCTCGCCGGCGCTGGCCAAGAGGTCGGCAATCAGCTCCACGTAGTCTTCGAGCAGCGCGGTCGATTGCGCCGAGCGCGTCTTGCCGAAGCGGCGCGCCTGCGTCCCTTCGTGCGGGCAGCTTGCCCGCATCGCCGATGCGCCTGCCTTTGACCGTGTTCGCCATGTTCCGCGCGGCGATCCTGGAGATTGCGCCAGCCCGACGCTGCCGGGCCGAATAGCGGACAACATATTCTTCCCCTCGTGTCAAATTGTAACCTAAGCTACATCATGTAACTGTTGACGCCAATCAGTGGCATGCCTATCATGTAACTGATGCTACACTGTTCTGCCGGTGCTTCATGCACGACGTGAACAAGGCGGCGATGCGCGCGTCGCTGTCCGATCAGGCGGTGGCGGCGGCGCGGCAGGTGCTGGCCGGGCA
>CAWHZA010000012.1:0-55087 GCA_963833665.1 uncultured Alphaproteobacteria bacterium
ATCCATGCTTGACCTGACCTCCGCGAAGGCGGGCCGGCTGCTGTCGGGCACCAAGACGGACATCGAGCAGCGAAAGGCGATAGCCGGCCGGGCCGACGACAATATTCCACGCATCACTTCCTTGAAGTCGATGATCGAACGGCGGGCGGACCATTACGGCGAGGTGTTCTTTCAGTCATGTCGTCAAGATCGCCGCCGCCCCGAAGTCTTTGCTCGGCGCGGCGTCCTCGACCAGGCCAAGCAACGCAAGCGCGACCGTTCACGCAGGAAGGCTCGTCGTCAACGCGAGCGAGGGGAGGGGTCGGCCTCGGGCTGAGCATCGCGCCGGCGATCGTGGAGGCGCATCGCGGCACGATCGGATTTCCCTCCACGGAAGGTAAGGACACGACCTTCCATTTCGACCCTCCGATTGCCCCGCCGCAGTAGCAGGGCACGCGCGGAAGTCCCTTAAATGTGGCGGGCGCCCGCCGGGGTTTCCGCCGGGCGCCCGTAAGCAGCGTCAGCCAGCCTGTAAGCCGGGTTCTGGATGGCATGCAGGCAAGCCCGCATGCGCGACGGCCATTCCTCTAGGACGCCGGTTGCCCGGCGCCTCCAGCAACCTACCCGGACGGGCGGATCTAGACATCGATCCAGCCGCATTCGCGCTTGCGCGCGGGAGGCGGCACGCCGTCCCTATTCGGTCTTGCTCCCGGTGGGGTTTGCCGTGCCGCTGGCGTTGCCGCCGGCGCGGTGCGCTCTTACCGCACCGTTTCACCCTTGCCGCGGCATACGCAACACCCGCGGCGGTCTGTTCTCTGTGGCACTTTCCCTAGGCTCGCGCCCGCCGGATGTTATCCGGCACCGCTTGTCCACGGAGCCCGGACTTTCCTCCCCGGCAGCCTTTCGGCTTCGCCGGAGCGGCCGTCCGGCCGACTGACAGGGAAGGGATGGGGGGGCAGGCCCTTTTCGTCAAGAGGCGGGGAGGTTCTCGGCATTGCGGCCGCGCGACGCGATGGTGCGGACCCGGCCGCGCGTGGCAATCAGATTCTGCAGCGTCGCCCGCGTCGAACTCATCGCAGACGCCGTCGGCGCGCTCCGGGCGGAAATGGCGTTGGAACGCCGTGACGACGGCATGGGTGGCGGAATCGTAGATGCCGCTGGTAGCGATGCCGTAGCCGTACTCGGCGAGCATCTCCTGGAACGCGGTCACCGCCTCGCCGCTGTCGCCGAGCGCGACCAGCACGCTGTTCTCTTTGATCGGCGCCGGCCTGACCCAGTGCCCGACGCCCGAATCATAAAGCGTGCGCCAGGGGAATCTTTCGCCGGGGTCCTGCTTGCGCGCCGGCGCGATGTCGGAATGGGCGAGCACACGCACCGGCGGAACGGTGTTGCGCGTGAGGATGCTGCGGCAAAGCGCTGTCGTCGCCGCGATCTGGCGCTTGGGAAAGTCGAGATAGCCGTGTTCGTGGCCGGGATTGGCGATCTCGATGCCGATCGAGCACGAATTGATGTCGGTCTCGCCGGCCCAGAATGCGGAGCCCGCATGCCAGGCGCGCCGGCTTTCCGGCACCATTTGGACGATCCTGCCGTCTTCGAAGACGAAGTAGTGGGCCGAGACCTGGCTCCCGCCCGAGCACAAGAGGTCGAGCGCGGCGTTGGCACTGGGCATGCCCGTGTAGTGGAGCACGATCATGTTCGGGCGCTGGTTGCCGACGCGCTCGCTGTGATTCGGCGAGGGGCGGACGTCGGCCACGACGGAGGAATCGGCGGGAAATGCAGTGCGGGCCATGTCTTTAGACTCTAGAGCGAACCTTGTTGCCGACAAGCCGATTTACGCATGCGAACGATTCGCCGCGCAAAAAAGACCCTCTCGTTGCCCGCAGGCAACGCATCGGCTCGCGCGCGCGTTCCCGACGCGGCGAAGTGAGGCATCCGATCATCGACGCGCGAAGCCGCACGGCTGAGAGCTTCGCACTCTATACACTCGCAAGCTGGCAATCCGCACCCCAATCCGCAGGCGCGACCTCAACCATTCCTTAAGCTTACCGCTTGCTAATCGGCCTGCGAACGCCGTGTTGCGGCAGAGTTGATCCGTTGACGCCCATACAGCCCCATGATAACCCATATTCTCCCAACCAGCGGGTCATCCGGCTCAGCCGCCGGTAGCGGCCCCGGGGCAGGTTCGGAGGAGATTTGCCGGTTGAAGCGGCCGGGCCCATGGGGTTCGCCGTTCGGCGAAGGGCGAGATGGACCGGTTCGTGTCCCATTACATGCTCCGCCTCGATGCCAAGGGGCGCGTTTCGGTGCCGGCTTCATTTCGCGCAGTGCTCGCCCGCGATGGCTTCGATGGCGTCTATTGCTATCCGGCGCTCGATCGCCCGGCACTCGATGCCGGCGGCAACGCCTTGCTCGCGGAGATCGAGGCGCTGGTCGCTGGCCTGTCGCCCTATTCCGAGCAGCGCGAGCGCTTTTCGCTGGCGATCTATGGCACGAGCGAGACGCTGAAGGTCGACGGCGAAGGCCGCGTGGTGATCACCGACGTGCTCAAGACGCATGCCGGGATCGCGGACGCCGTCGCCTTCGTCGGTCTCGGCCACAAATTTCAGATCTGGGAGCCCGGCCGCTTTCGCGCGGAACTCGCGGAGGCCACCGAGAAGGTCCGTGCTTACAAGCAGGAACTGGGGGCCCGGATGGCGGGGGCAAAGCCGCTCGGAGCACGGGAATGATGACGGGCAGCGACAGCGCGGCTGTCGCTGGCGGACTGGCTCGTCACCTTCCCGTGCTCGCCCGCCCCGCGGTGGGGTGGCTCGGTGTCCGCTCTGGCGGCGTCTACGTCGACGCGACGTTCGGCGCCGGCGGCTACACGCGCGCCATCCTGGCGACGCCGGGCGCGCGGGTGATCGGCATCGACTGTGATCCCGCCGCGGTCGCCGCAGGCCCGGCCGTCGCCGCGGAAGCGAGGGATCGGCTGCTCCTCTTCGAGGAACGCTTCTCCAACCTCGCAACGATACTGTCTCGCGCCGACGTCTCTGCGGCCGACGGCGTCGTGTTCGATCTCGGCGTTTCGTCGATGCAGCTCGACGCGCCCGGACGGGGATTTTCGTTCCGTTTCGAAGGCCCGCTCGACATGCGCATGGGTCGCGAGGGTCCGAGCGCCGCCGACGTCGTCGCGCACGCCAGCGAGCGTGACCTTGCCGCCATCATCGCGACGCTCGGCGAGGAGCGTCACGCGCGGGCGGTGGCGCGCGCCATCGTCAGGGCGCGGCAGGAGCGCCCAATCGCCACCACGCGGGCGCTCGCCGATCTGGTTGGCGGCGTCGCGCACGCGCGCGCGGGCGCGATCCATCCGGCCACGCGCACGTTCCAGGCCTTGCGTATCTTCGTCAACGACGAGCTCGCCGAATTGGCGCACGGGCTCGCCGCCGCCGAGCGCGTGCTCAGACCCGGAGGGCGCCTGGTCGTGGTCGCCTTCCACTCGCTTGAAGATCGCATGGTCAAGAATTTCTTCGCTGAACGCAGCCGTCCGCCGGCCGGTTCGCGCCATCTGCCGGAGATTCCGCCGGCGCCAACAACCTTCCGCGTGCTCACGCGGCGGCCGCAAACGCCCGACGACGCCGAGCTCGCCGCCAACCCGCGCGCCCGTTCGGCAAAGCTCCGGGCCGGCGAGCGCACCGACGCGGCGCCGCGCGCCGCGCCGATCGCGCCTTTGCTTCCGCACCTGCCGTCGCTCGCCGACGTCGTTCGGGGGCAGCCATGATCTTCCGCGTCCTGAACCTGGTCGTGATCGGCGCGCTCGTGCTCGCGGCTGCGTATGTCTATCGCATCAAATTCGACGCCACGGTGCAGGCCGAGCGCCTCGCCAAGATTCGCAGTGAGGTCCGCCACGAGCGCGACACCATCGCGGCCTTGCGCGCCGAATGGGGCGAGCTCGACAACCCCGGGCGCATTGAAGCGCTCACCAAGCGCTACCTTCAGCTCAAGCCGACGGCGCCGACGCAATTCGGCTCATTCGAGCAGCTTCCCGACCACCCGCCGCAATTCCTGATGCCCGGCGTCGCCGATCCGATCGGCGTCATGATCGAGAATTTGGAGGAGCCGGAAACGGTCACTGGAAGCGTTCCGGCGCCTGACGCGGCGGGTGAAGCGGGCGAAGGCGAGGCGGGGGCACCGGCCGCCGCAACACCGGATCAATAGGCGATGAGCGCGACCGCGGAAGCGACAACCCCGCATCCCGCCGAGCCCTGGCGCCGGCGGCTGCTGCGCAGCCTGCTCTATGGCAGCAACATCGATCGCGCGGCCAAGGCGCGGGCGCGGGTCGGCCTGGCGATTCTCGTTTTCGCGGCGGTCTACTGCGTCATTGCCGCGCGGCTCGTCATGTTCGCGGTCATCCCCGACAGCCGGGCGGCGCGGCACGGCCCCTCCGGCGACGCGATTGCCACGGCGCGTCCCGACATCCTCGACCGCCGCGGCGAAGTGCTGGCCACCGACGTGCGCGTGCCCTCGCTCTACGGCGAGCCGCGTCACATCATCGATGTCGACGAGGCGGTCGAGCTGCTCACCGCCGAACTGCCCGATCTCGACTCCGCCGAACTGCGCGAACGGCTCTCCTCGAAGCGCGGCTTCGTCTGGCTCAAGCGCGAGATCACGCCGAAGCAGCAGAAGGACGTCTACCGGATGGGCCTGCCCGGTATCGGCTTCCTCAGCGAGAACAAGCGCGCCTACCCGAACGGCGCCGAAATCTCCCACGTGCTCGGCCACGTCAACATCGACAATCAGGGCATCGCCGGCATGGAGAAGTGGCTCGACGGCAACGGGCTCGCGGCGCTGCACCTGGCGGGGCTGGCCACCGACCGCCTGCAGACCCCGGTCGAGCTGTCGGTCGACCTGCGCGTGCAGCACGCGCTGCGCGACGAGCTCGTGGCGGCGCGGACGAAGTTCAAGGCGCTGGCCGCCGCCGGGATCGTGCTTGACGTGCGCACCGGCGAGGTCGTCGCCATGGTTTCGGAGCCCGACTACGATCCCAACAATCCGCGCCAGGCGCTCGATCCGACGCGGATCAACCGGCTGACCACCGGCGTCTTCGAGATGGGCTCGACCTTCAAGGCTTTCACCATTGCGATGGCGCTCGATTCCGGCAAGGTCACGCTCAAATCCTCCTTCGACGCGCGCATGCCGCTGCGCTTCGGCAAGTTCGACATCCACGACTTCCACGCCCAGCACCGGGTGCTGACGGTCCCGGAGATTTTCACCTATTCCTCGAACATCGGCGCCGCCCGCGCCGCGCTCGCGGTCGGGGTCGAGGCGCACAAGGCCTTCCTCAGAAAGCTGGGCCAGCTCGATCGGCTGCGCACCGAGCTTCCTGAAAGCGCCGAGCCGATCGTGCCCAAGCGCTGGGGCGAGCTCAACACCATCACCATCGCCTTCGGCCACGGCCTCTCGGTCGCGCCGTTGCAGGCGGTGATGGGCGTCGCCGCGTTGATGAATGGCGGGATGCTCATTCCGCCGACCTTCCTGCGGCGGACGGAAGCCGAGGCACAGGCGCTCGGCAAGCAGGTCATCAAGCCTTCGACCAGCGAGATGATGCGCTATCTGATGCGGCTCAACGTGGAGAAGGGCACCGCCGAGAAGGCCGAAGTGAGGGGCTACTATATCGGCGGCAAGACCGGCACGGCGGACAAGGTCATCAACGGTCATTATTCCAAGACCAAGGTTCTGACCGACTTCATGGCGGTGCTGCCGGCCGATCAGCCGCGCTTCGTGATGCTGATCATGCTCGACGATCCGCAGGCGATACCGGAGACGCACGGCTTCACCACCTCCGGCTGGAACGCGGTTCCGGTCGGCGGTGCCGTGGTTGCGCGCATCGCGCCGCTTCTCGGCATCGAGCCGCGCCTCGACCTGCCGCCGGCCGATCAGCTCATACTGGCCTCGATAAGGGAAAGCAGGTAAGGCGGGGCCGCACATCGACCGAGCCGCCATGAAGCTTCGCGAAATCCTGCCCTCAGACGCGGAGATCGAGGCCCGCTACGCCGATCTCGACGTCGCCGGGGTGACGGCTGACAGCCGCGCGGTCAGGCGCGGCGATGCGTTCGTCGCGATTGCCGGCGGCAAGACGGACGGGCTCACCTTCGTCGCGCCCGCCCTCGCTGCCGGCGCGGCGGCGATCGTGGCCGAGCGCCGGCCGCAGGTTCCACTGGCGGAGGGAACGGCCTTCGCGCGCGTCGACAACGCCCGCCGCGCGCTCGCCGTGATGGCCGCCAGATTCTTCCCGCGCCAGCCGCGCGTCGTTGTCGCCGTCACCGGCACGAGCGGAAAAACGTCGGTTGCGGCCTTCACGCGGCAGATCTGGGCCGCACGCGGACACCGCGCCGCGAGCATCGGCACTGTCGGTGTCGTCTCTCCCCGCGGCGCCACCTACGGCTCGCTGACGACGCCGGATCCGGTCGCGCTGCACCGAACGCTCGACGCTCTCGCTGGCGATGAGATCACCCATCTTGCGATCGAGGCGTCCTCGCATGGGCTCGATCAATACCGCCTCGACGGCCTGCACATTGCCGCCGGCGCTTTCACCAACATCACGCGCGATCACCTGGACTATCACCTGAGCTTCGAGGCCTACTTCGCCGCCAAGCTGCGGCTCTTCGCGGTCCTCATCGAACCGGGCGGCGCCGCGGTCATCGATGTCGACCACGAGCACGCGCAGGCCGTCATCGCCGCCGCGCAGGCGCGCGGCCTTTCGATTGTCAGCGTGGGGCGTCATGGAACCGGCATCCGGCTTCTGGAATCCGCCCGGGATGGATTCGCACAAGCCTTGAGGCTCGAGCACGACGGCCGATTCTTTCGCGTGCGATTGCCGCTGGTCGGCGAGTTTCAGGTGGAAAACGCGCTGGTCGCGGCCGGGCTCGCCGTCGCGACCGGCGGCGATCCAGCGGCGGTGTTCCCGGCGCTCGAGCGCCTCACCGGCGCCAAGGGACGGCTCGAACTCGTTGGCGCGAGCCGCGGCGGCGCGCCGATTTTCGTCGATTACGCGCACAAGCCGGACGCGCTCGCCAAGGCGCTCGACGCGTTGCGCCCCTACACGCGCGGCCGGCTCATTGTCGTGTTCGGCGCCGGTGGCGACCGCGACCGCGGCAAACGCCCGCTGATGGGGGCGGTCGCCGCCGCCAAGGCCGACCGCGTCATCGTCACCGACGACAATCCGCGCAGCGAGGATGCCGCCGCGATCCGGGCCGCGATCATTGCCGCCGCGCCGGGCTCAATCGAGATCGGCGACCGCCACGAGGCGATCCGTTCCGCGATCGCCGACCTCGGCGCCGGCGATGTGCTGTTGATTGCCGGCAAGGGCCATGAAACCGGCCAAATCATCGGCGACCGGGTTGTGCCGTTCAGCGATCATGAGGCGGTCGCCGCGGCGCTCAAGGAGCTTGCCGCATGACGGCGCGGGTGTTGTGGACCGTCGAGGGCATGGCGGCAGCGATCGGCGCCGAACGCGAGGGGGCGTTGCCGCTATCGGTTCCGGGAATCTCGATCGACAGCCGCACGCTGGCGCCGGGCGACGCGTTCTTCGCCATTCAAGGCGACCATCGCGACGGTCACGATTTCGTCGCCGCGGCGCTGGCGTCGAAGGCCGGGCTTGCCGTCGCAGCCGCTGATCGGCGATCGGAGTTGCCGCAGGATGTCCCGCTGCTCGTCGTGCCCGACGTGCTTGCGGCCTTGCGCGCGCTCGCCGCGGCGGCGCGGGCACGCCTGCAAGGGAAGGTGATCGGCGTTACCGGCTCGGTCGGCAAGACCGGCACCAAGGAGGCGTTGCGGCTCGCGCTCTCACAGGACGGCGAGACCCACGCCTCCGCCGCTTCCTACAACAATCATTGGGGCGTGCCGCTGTCGCTCGCGCGCTGTCCGGCGAGCGCGCGCTATGCGGTCCTGGAAATGGGAATGAACCACGCCGGCGAGATCGAGCCGCTGTCGCGGCTCGCGCGCCCGCACGTTGCCATCATCACCACGGTCGCGCCGGTGCACCTCGAATTCTTCGGCTCGCTGGCCAAAATCGCCGACGCCAAGGCGGAGATCTTTCTCGGTCTCGAAGCCGGCGGCGCCGCGGTGATCAATCGCGACAACTCGCAGTTCGCGCACCTCAAGCGCCGCGCCAAGCAGGCAGGCGTCGCCCGCATCGTCTCGTTCGGCGAGCATGAGCAGGCGGACGCGCGGCTCATCAAATGCGCGCTGCATCCCGGCTGCTCGGCGGTCCAGGCGGACATCCTCGGCACCGAGCTGACCTACAAGATCGGCGCGCCGGGGCGCCATCTCGTGCACAATTCGTTGGCGGTGCTCGCGGCGGCGGTGCTGGTCGGCGCCGATCTCGCGCTCGCCGCGCTTGCGCTCGCCGACTTCAAGCCCGCTTCCGGCCGCGGCGCGGCGTTCGAGATCGATCTGCCCGGCGGGCCGGCGACCGTCATCGACGAGAGCTACAACGCCAATCCCGCATCGATGGCCGCCGCGCTGGCGCTGCTCGGCCAGCGGCCGGTCGGCGCGCGCGGGCGGCGCATCGCCGTGCTCGGCGACATGCTCGAGCTGGGGCCGCGCGGGCGCGCGTTGCACCGCGGCCTCCTCGCCCCGGTCGACGCCAATGCGATCGATCTCGTGTTCTGCTGCGGGCCGCTGATGCGCGCGCTCTGGCGCGCGCTTCCGGCGAGCCGTCGCGGCGGCTACGCCGAGGACTCGGCCGCGCTCGAACCGCAAGTGCTGTCCGCCGTGGGTGCCGGCGATGTCGTCATGGTCAAGGGCTCGCTCGGCTCGCGCATGGCGCCCATCGTCAAGGCGCTGCAGAAGCTGTCCGTCCGGCGTGACATGTTGGAAACCGCGTCCGCACAAGGTTGAGGCGATGTTTTATTTGCTCGTGGAATTGTCGGACAAGCTCTCCATCCTCAACGTGTTCCGCTATATCACCTTCCGCACCGGCGGCGCGGTGATCACCGGGCTGATCTTTGTGTTCCTCTTCGGACAGACCATGATTTACCGCCTGCGCCTGCTGCAGGGGAAGGGGCAGCCGATCCGCGCCGACGGGCCGAAATCGCATATCATCGCCAAGGCCGGTACGCCGACGATGGGCGGGCTGATGATCCTGTCCGGCATGCTCGTCTCGACGCTGCTCTGGGCCAATCCGGCCAATCCCTATGTCTGGGTGGTGCTCTGGGTGACGCTCGGCTTTGGATTCGTCGGCTTCTACGACGACTATCTGAAAGTCAAGAAACAGACGCACAACGGCTTCGCCGCCCGCACGCGCCTTACTATCGAAGCCGCCATCGCGCTGGTCGCCTGCGTCGCGCTGGTCGAGCTTGGGCACGGGCCGTTCTCGACCTCGCTGGTGTTCCCGTTTTTCAAGGAGCTGCTCGTCAATTTCGGCTGGGCCTTCGTGATGTTCGCGGTCTTCATCATCGTCGGCGCCGGCAATGCCGTGAACCTGACCGACGGCCTCGACGGCCTCGCCATCGTGCCGGTGATGATCGCGTCCGCGAGCTTCGGCATGATCGCCTATCTCAGCGGCAACGCCGTGTTCGCCGATTATCTGCAGATCCACTACGTGGCCGGCACCGGAGAACTGGCGGTGCTGTGCGGCGCCGTGGTCGGCGCCGGCCTCGGTTTTCTCTGGTTCAACGCGCCGCCGGCCTCGATCTTCATGGGCGACACCGGCTCGCTGGCGCTCGGCGGCCTGATCGGCACCGTCGCCGTCGCCACCAAGCACGAGATCGTGCTCGCGGTCATCGGCGGCCTGTTCGTGCTCGAGGCCGTTTCGGTCATCGTGCAGGTGGTGTCGTTCAGGCTCACCGGAAAGCGCGTGTTCAGGATGGCGCCCATCCACCATCACTTCGAGCAGCTCGGCTGGACCGAGCCGCAGATCGTCATCCGCTTCTGGATCGTCTCGGTGGTGCTCGCGCTCGCCGGGCTATCGACCCTGAAGCTGCGTTGATGTTATCGCTGATAACAAGCCAGCGTCGGCGGGCGCGGCCCGCTGCTCCCGCCCCCCTTGTTGGGGAGGGGGGTCGGGAGATGGCGCGCCGTTCGTCGACGCTCGCGCGTTACCTCCCGACCCCCACCCCTGGCCCCTTCCCACAAGCTTGTACTCGGGCACGCGACAAGCGCGGTCCGGGTGGAGGAAGGGAAGGCGCGGAAGGCGCACCATGATCCCCGTCACCACCTTCGCCGGTCAGAAGGTTGCCGTGTTCGGGCTGGGCGGCTCGGGACTGGTGAGCGCGAGCGCGCTCCTCGCCGGCGGCGCCGACGTGGTCGCCTTCGACGACGATGCGCAAAGCGTGGCGAAGGCGAACGCAGCCGGCATTCCGACCGCCGACCTGCGGGAGCTGGATTGGTCGAAGATCGCGGCGCTGGTGCTTGCGCCCGGCGTTCCGCTCACCCATCCGAGCCCGCATTGGAGCGTTGCGCTCGCGCGAAAAGCCGCGGTCGAGGTGATCGGCGACATCGAGCTGTTCTGCCGCGAGCGCCGCCGCCTCGCGCCGGGTGCGCCGTTCGTCGCCATCACCGGGACCAACGGGAAATCGACCACCACGGCGCTCATCGCGCACCTCGCCGCATCGGCCGGCCTCGACGCGCAGCTTGGCGGCAACATCGGCACCGCAATCCTCTCGCTGGAACCGCCCCAGGCGGGCCGCGTCCATGTCGTCGAGTGTTCCTCGTATCAGATCGATCTGGCGCCCTCGCTCGATTCCTCGGTCGGCATCTTGATCAACCTCAGCGAAGATCATCTCGACCGCCACGGCACGATGGAGAACTACGCGGCGGTGAAGGCGCGCCTGGTGGCCGGCGTGCCCAAGGATGGCATCGCGATCATCGGCGTCGATGACGAATGGTGCCGAGCCGTCGCCGCCGAACTCGAGAAATCCGGCAAACGGGTGGTCCGGGTTTCGGTGCAGCAGCCGCTGGCCGACGGGGTTTATGTTGAAGAGGAGCGCATCCTGCGCGCGGTCGGCGGAAAGGCCTCGCTGATCGCCGAGATCGGCGGCATCGGCTCGCTGCGTGGGCTGCACAACGCCCAGAACGCCGCCTGCGCCGCCGCGGCAGCGCTGGCGCTCGGCCTGGAGCCGGCGGGCGTGCAATCGGGGCTGCGTTCGTTTCCCGGCCTTGCCCATCGCATGGAGGAAGTCGGCCGCCGCGGCGCCGTCCTGTTCGTCAACGATTCGAAGGCGACCAACGCCGATTCGGCGGCGCAGGCGCTCGCCTGCTTCAGCGACATTTTCTGGATCGCCGGCGGCAAGCCGAAGACCGGCGGCATCGAGCCGCTGCGCAAGTTCTTTCCGCGCATCCGCAAGGCCTATCTGATCGGCGAGGCGGCGGAAGCGTTCGCGGTCACGCTCGGGGGCGACGTGCCGCACGAGATCACCGGCACCCTCGACCTGGCACTCGCTGCTGCCGCGCGCGACGCCGCCGAAGATTCGACCGCCGCCGAACCGGTCGTGCTGCTGTCCCCGGCCTGCGCTTCGTTCGACCAGTACCGCAATTTCGAGGTGCGCGGCGACGCGTTCCGCGACCTGGTGCGCGCGCTTCCTGGTCTCGTGACGAAGAGGTAGTCCCGCCTCCAGCCAGCACGAGGAAATATGATTTCTTAATCCCCTGGAAACCATGGCGGTGCCACCAGTAAGGCGGGGATTTCGGCTTGGGGACGCCATGGCCTCGCGCGCACAGCCAACGCCGCTCAGCGAATGGTGGCGGACGGTTGACCGGTTGACGCTCGCCGCGCTCGGCGCGCTGATGCTCGGCGGCATCGTCCTGTGCCTCGCCGCGAGCCCGCCGGTCGCGGCGCGTCTCGGCCTCGACCCGTTCCATTTCGTCAACCGCCAGGTTTTCTTCCTCGTCCCCGCGGCGGCGGTGCTGGTCGCGACCTCCTTCCTGCCGCCGCGCGAGATCAGGCAGCTCGCCCTCATCGTCTTTCTGGTCAGCCTGATGCTGGTCGCGGCGACGCCCTATTTCGGCGCCGAGATCAAGGGCGCGCGGCGCTGGCTGGTGATCCTCGGCGTCAACGTCCAGCCGTCGGAATTTCTCAAGCCGGCTTTTGTCATCCTGATCGCCTGGCTGTTCGGCGAATCGGGCAAGCGGCCCGAGATGCCGGCGAACACCGTCGCCCTTGTGCTCCTCGTCGCAGTGATCGGGTTGCTGGTGCTGCAGCCCGATTTCGGCCAGACCATGCTCATCACGCTGGTCTGGGGCGCGCTGTTCTACATGGCCGGGATGCGTTTCATCTGGATGGTCGGGCTTGGCGCGACCGCGGCGATCGGCTTGACCGCGGCGTTCTACACCGTGCCGCACGTCGCCCAGCGCATTAACCGCTTCCTCGATCCCTCCTCCGGCGATACCTTCAACATCGACATCGCCACCGAATCGTTCGTCCGCGGCGGCTGGTTCGGCCGCGGCCCCGGCGAGGGCACCATCAAGCGCATCCTCCCCGAAGGCCATACCGATTTCGTGTTCGCCGTGGCCGCGGAGGAATTCGGCGTGGTGCTCTGCCTCAGTCTCGTGGCTTTGTTCGCCTTCATCGTGATCCGTGCGCTCATCAAGGCGATGCGCAACAGCGACCCGTTCATCCGTTTTGCCGCCGCTGGGCTCGCGATCCTGTTCGGGCTCCAATCGACCATCAACATGGCGGTGAACCTGCATTTGATGCCGGCCAAGGGCATGACCTTGCCGTTCGTCTCCTATGGCGGCTCGTCGCTGATCTCGCTCGCCTATGGCATGGGCATGCTGATCGCGTTGACACGCGAGCGCCCGCGCGGCCATTTGTCAGCCGACATGCCGCTCGTCCCGAGAACTGCCTGATGCCAGAGCCGGGCCGCGCGCCGGTGCTCCTCGCCGCCGGCGGGACCGGCGGCCATCTGTTCCCGGCCGAGGCGCTGGCCGCGGCGCTCACGCGGCATGGCTTCATCGTCCATCTGGCGACCGACCGCCGCGCCGCGCGCTACGGCGAGGCGTTCGCGGAAGAGACGGTCCACGTCATTGCCAGCGCGACATTGCGCGCGCGCAATCCGATCGCCGTGGCGCGAACCGGCGCCATGCTTGGGCGCGGCTTCCTCGAGGCGTTGGCCCTGATTGGCCGGCTCAAGCCGGCGGCAGTCGTCGGCTTCGGCGGCTATCCCACCATTCCGCCGGTGCTGGCGGCGGTCTGGCGCGGCGTGCCGACCGTGATCCACGACGCCAACGCCGTGATCGGGCGGGCCAATCGATTCCTGGCGCCGCGCGTGACCGCCATCGCCACCACGTTCCCGGACGTCTTTCACGACCACCCGGAGCTGGCCGCCAAGGCGAAGCTCACCGGCAATCCGGTCAGGCCGGCGGTTGTTGCCGCGGCCTCCACGCCCTATCCGGCGTCAGACAAGCGATTGCGGGTCCTCGTCGTCGGCGGCAGCCAGGGCGCGCGTATCCTCGCCGACGTCGTCCCGGTCGCGATCGGGCGGCTCGGCACCGATCTGCGCATGCGGCTTTCCCTCGTTCAGCAGGCGCGTGAGGAGGATCTCGAGCGCGTGCGCAATGCCTATGCGAGCCTCTCGGTCACGGCGGAGGTCGCGCCTTTCTTCTCCGATCTTCCCGCGCGCATGGCGGCAAGCCATCTGGTCGTCTCGCGCTCGGGGGCCTCGACGGTCGCCGAGCTTGCCGCTATCGGCCGGCCCGCGATCCTCATCCCGCTGCCGCACGCGCTCGACCAGGACCAGCTCGCCAATGCCGGCGTGCTCGAAGTGGCGGGCGGTGCGATCCGCGTGGTGCAGAAGGATTTCACGCCGCGCCGGCTCGCCGCCGACATTGCGGCACTCGCCGAGTCGGGACCGCGGCTTGCCGCCATGGCGGCGGCGGCGCGGTCTTTGGGCAGGCTCGATGCCGCCGACCAGCTCGCTGCGCTGGTGCTCAATGTGGCGGGAATCGGTACGAGGACCTAGCTTCGGCGGTGTTGATCCGGCGTGAGCCGTATTCCAAGCTATCCGGCCAAACGAAAAGAAGCCGCAAACATCCCTTCTCCATCTCTTCCCTGCTTGGCGTGAGCGGCGCCACCTCTCGACCGGCCCCGGTCATTCCCGACTTGAGCCCGGGCGAGAGCGGGGAGTTCTCGCCCGCAAGCCGCGATCCGCCGCGCCTGATGATTTCGGAGCCCCCATGAAACTGCCGCGCGATATCGGTCCGGTCCATTTCGTCGGCATCGGCGGCATCGGCATGAGCGGCATCGCCGAGGTGTTGGCGAACCTCGGTTATACCGTGCAAGGCTCGGATGCGGCCGAGAGCGCCAACGTCAAGCGGCTGCGCGAGAAGGGCGTGAAGATCGCGATCGGGCACGCGGCGGAAAATCTCGCCGACGCCGAGGTCGTCGTCGTCTCCTCGGCGATCAAGCGCGACAATCCGGAGCTTGCCGCGGCGCGCGCACAACGGCTGCCGGTGGTGCGCCGCGCCGAGATGCTGGCGGAGCTGATGCGCTTCAAGAGCTGCGTCGCCATCGCCGGCACCCACGGCAAGACCACGACCACGTCGATGGTGGCGGCGTTGCTCGACGCCGGCGGCTTCGATCCGACCGTGATCAATGGCGGCATCATCAACGCCTACGGCACCAACGCGCGGCTCGGCGCCGGCGATTGGATGGTGGTCGAAGCCGACGAGTCCGACGGCAGCTTTCTCAAGCTTCCGGCCGACATCGCCATCGTCACCAACGTCGATCCGGAGCACCTCGACTACTTCCAGACGTTCGAGGCCGTTCAGGAGGCGTTCCGCAGCTTCGTCGAGAACGTGCCGTTCTACGGCTTTGCGGTGATGTGCACCGACCATCCGGTGGTGCAGAGCCTCGTCGGCCGCATCGAGGATCACCGCATCGTCACCTACGGGGAGAATCCCCAGGCCGATGTGCGGCTCGTCGATGTCTCGCATGCCGGCGGGACTTCGCTGTTCACCGTCGTGTTCCGCGACCGCGCCGGCGAGTTCGTGCACGAGATCAGGAATCTCGCATTGCCGATGCCCGGCCGGCACAATGCGCTCAATGCGACGGCGGCGATCGCCGTCGCGCATGAGTTCGGCATCTCCGATGACGTGATCGGCAGTGCGCTCGCAGGTTTCGGCGGGGTGCGGCGGCGTTTCACCCGCACCGGCGCCTGGAACGGAGTCACCGTCATCGACGACTACGCCCACCATCCGGTGGAGATTGCCGCCGTGCTCAAGGCGGCGCGCGAATCGACCAAGGGCCAGGTGATCGCCGTGGTGCAGCCGCATCGCTATACGCGGCTTGCGGCGCTGTTCGAACAATTCTGCACCTGCTTCAACGACGCCGACGCGGTCATCGTCGCCCACGTCTATCCGGCCGGCGAGGCGCCGATCGAAGGCGCCGATCGCGACGCCCTGGTGCAAGGGCTGCGCAACCATGGGCACCGGCAGATCGTCCCGCTCGACAGCCCCGAGGAACTTGCCGAGCTCGTCGCGGCGATGGCGAAGCCCGGCGATTATGTTGTCTGCCTCGGCGCCGGGTCGATCACGCAATGGGCCTATGCGCTCCCCGCAGAATTGGCGGCGGTCGCTAACTGAGTCGATCGCGCATGACCAAAAACCCGACGAAGAGTTGCCTCGCGGTCCGCCACGTCGCCTTTGAGGACCTCGGCCTGCTCGGCCCGCTGCTCGTCGACCGCGGCTACGGTGTCTGCTACCACGATGCAGGCGTCGAGCGCTTCGACGTTGAAAGCCTCCTCGCGCCCGATCTCGTCATCGTGCTTGGCGGCCCGATCGGCGTCTACGAATCCGAGACCTATCCGTTCATCGCCGGCGAAGTCGCCGCGATCAGGCGGCGCCTCGACGCCGACAAGCCGACGCTCGGAATCTGCCTCGGCGCGCAGATGATGGCGGCGGCGCTCGGCGCGCGGGTGGCGCCCGGTCCGGTCAAGGAGATCGGCTGGGCGCCGTTGACCTTGACGGACGCCGGCCGGAAATCAGTGCTGGCGCCGCTCGGCGCCACGCCGGTGCTGCACTGGCACGGCGACAATTGCGAGCTGCCGTCCGGCTGCGAACGGCTCGCCTTTACACAGCATTGTCCGGTGCAGGCATTCTTCCGGACGCCGTCGCAGCTTGCGCTGCAATTTCATCTGGAGGCCGAGCCGGCGCGATTCGAGAGCTGGCTGGTCGGCCACACCGTCGAGCTCGGCAAGGCCGGCATCGATCCGCGCGCCCTGCGCACGCAGGCGCAAACCCATGGGCCGGCGACGTGCGAACTCGGGCGCAAGGTGCTGGCGGCGTGGCTCGACCATGTTTGCTGACCTCGTCCATGAGCTCAAGGCGCAGCTCCAACCGCGCGGCCGCCTGCTCGCCAACCAGTCGCTGGCGGAGCTGACCTGGTTCCGGGTCGGCGGCCCGGCGCAGGCGCTGTTCATGCCCGAGGACGAGGACGATCTGGGCAGTTTCCTCGCCAACCTGCCCGGCGAGATCGCGGTCACCGTCATCGGGCTCGGCTCCAATCTCATCGTGCGCGACGGCGGCGTGGCGGGGGTCGTGGTGCGGCTCGGCCGCGGCTTCGGCGAGGTCGCCGTCGACGGCGTCGACGTGCGCGTCGGCGCCGCCGTGCCCGACGTCAAGGTCGCGCGCGCGGCGCAGGAAGCCGGCATCGCCGGACTGTCGTTCCTGCGCGGCATTCCCGGCGCCATCGGCGGCGCGCTGCGCATGAACGGCGGCGCCTACGGACGCGAGACCAAGGACGCCTTGATCGAAGCGCGCGCCGTCGACCGCGCCGGCCGCGTCCACGTTCTCGCCAACGCCGACCTGGATTTTTCTTACCGCCACTGCAGCGCCCCCGCCGACTACATCTTCACGCAGGCGACGTTCCGCGGCGCGCGCGGCGACCCGGCCGTCATCGCGTTGGAGATGGAGAAGATCACCGAGTCGCGCGAGGCGACGCAGCCGATCAAGAGCCGCACCGGCGGCTCAACCTTCAAGAACCCGCCCGGCGCCAAGGCCTGGCAGCTCATCGATGCCGCCGGCTGCCGCGGTCTGCGCATCGGCGACGCGCAGGTGTCGGAGATGCACTGCAATTTTTTGATCAATCTCGGCCACGCGACCGCCGCCGACATCGAGACGCTTGGCGAGACCGTCCGCGGACGGGTGAAGGAAAACTCGGGCGTCGAGCTCGAGTGGGAAATCAAGCGGATCGGGTTGCCGAAGTAGCGGCTGGAAAATCTTCCGGCGGCGACTTTCACTGTCCGGTCGCGGCAGAGCTGAAATCTTCCAAGCTGCACGTCAGCGCCAGCCGAGGCCGGGCGCGACATGCTTGAGGATCGCCTCGATGACGTGGGCGTTATAGTCGACACCGAGCTGATTAGGAACGGTCAGGAGCAGCGTGTCAGCCTCGGCGATGGCTTCGTCTTTCGCGAGTTGTTCGATGAGGATGTCCGGCTCGGCGGCGTAGCTGCGGCCAAAAATGGCTCGGGTGTTGTCGCCGAGGAAGCCGATCGTGTCCTCGTTCCCGTTCTCCCGCCCGAAATAGAGACGGTCGCGGTCGTCCACCAGAGCGAAGATGCTGCGGCTGACCGACACCCGCAGCTCGCGCGCATGACCGGCCGCCTTCCACGCCTCGCGGAATATCCGGATCTGCTCCGCCTGCTGGATGTGGAACGGACGTCCGCTCTCGTCATTCTTGAGTGTTGAGCTCTGCAGATTCATCCCGAGCTTGGCGGCCCACGCGGCGGTGGCATTCGAGCCGGCGCCCCACCAGATCCGATCGCGCAGGCCCTTCGAATACGGCTCGACGCGCAGCAGGCCGGGAGGATTCGGGAACATCGGTTGCGGGTTGGGGCGCGCGAAGCCTTCGCCGCGCAGCACCTCGAGCAATACCTCGGTGTGGTTTCTGGCCATGTCGGCATCGGTCATCCCCTCGGGCGGGGCGTAACCGAAGTAGCGCCATCCGTCGATCACCTGTTCGGGCGAGCCGCGGCTGATGCCGAGCTGCAGCCGACCGCCGGCGATGATGTCGGCGGCGCCGGCGTCCTCCGCCATGTACAGCGGGTTCTCGTAGCGCATATCGATGACCGCAGTGCCGATCTCGATCCGCGTGGTCTTCGCGCCGACGGCAGCGAGCAGCGGGAAGGGCGAGCCGAGCTGGCGGGCGAAGTGATGCACCCGGAAGTAAGCCCCGTCCGCGCCGAGTTCCTCGGCGGCGACGGCGAGGTCGATCGATTGCAGCAGGGCGTCGGAAGCCGATCGCGTCTGCGACTGCCGCGAAGGCGACCAATGGCCGAATGAGAGGAAGCCGATCTTTTTCATGGACGTGCATTGTGAAGGATGAGTTCCGGCTGTTTAGCCTCAAAAACTTAAGCTTGAACAGGCCACTCGCGAGCCGCCGCTGCGACAACGCGCTCGGTCTGACGGCGCCGGCTTTTCGGCCAGTCCGACGATGCGATCAAATAACCCGATAAATGCCACCCATTCGCGCGTAACGGACTACTTCGCCCGCGCGGTAGGGTCCGTTGTTGGACCCAGGTCGGACATCGCATCCTGCCGATTAGTGGGAGCAAGCCCCCATATCCACCCTACCGTTGCGGAGCCCATTCAGACTATGTTCAGTGAGCTCAAACTCCTCTGACAGCTGCACATGCGATCCAGGTGATTTTGATGACAAGTCTAGATATTCGCGCTGCTCTCGAACGTCACTGGGCTGCATCCGACGCGAGCGACTTCGAAACGGAACATGAGATTTATTGCGATGATGCAATACTCGATTATCCGCAGTCGGGAGAACGAATCCGTGGCAGACGACAAATCCAGCTTTCACGGGCCGCTCAGCCGAACAAAAAGCGGTTCAACGTTAAACGCATCTTGGGCGCAGATGATCTTTGGATCACAGAATATGTGCTTACATATGATGGCCAGCCGTCGTACGTGGTCAGCATTATGGAGTTTCATGGCGGACAAGTGGCCCATGAAACCCAATACTTCGGTGATGCGTTCGAGCCGGGGCCATCACGTGCACAATGGGTAGAGCCAATGCGCTAGAGATGGCCGCCGGATGCACGATCCTGCTTGTGGCTTGGTCCCGCAGCTCGTCTGCGCGTTGTGAGTTCGAGACCCGCCGCGGCATATCGCTCATACAATGTCGCCCTTTGGCAGCACTTTGCGGACGTGACGACGGTATTCGGCGATGCCCGTTTGCGGTAAAGCGGAATTGGCTCAATCGGCCTCGATCTATGTGTACATGCCTTAGTCTCAATCGGTGTCCAGCAGCGATCCCATCCTGATTGTCGGCGGCGGGCTCGGCGGCCTCACCACGGCGCTGGCGCTGGCGTGGCGCGGCCGCGCCGCGCGCGTGCTCGAAGGCGCGCCGGAATTCGGCGCCATCGGCTACGGCATCCAGTTCGGGCCCAACGTCTTTCACGTCTTCGACCGCCTCGGCCTGCGCGAGGAGGTGCTTGCCGTTGCGGATTCGCCGGCCGCGCTGCTGATGCTCGACGCACTCGACGGCAAGGAGCTCATACGCATTCCGACCGCGGCGTCGTTCCGCGCGCGCTTCAAGCATCCCTACATCGTCGTTCATCGCATCGACGTGCATAACGTCCTGCTCGACGCCTGCCGACAGCACGATGCGATCGAGCTGGTCGCCGACGCCATGGTCACGGGCTTCGAGGATCGCGGCGAGTGCGTCGCGCTGGCGACCGCGGACGGCCGCACGTTTTCCGGCGCCGCGATCGTCGCCGCCGATGGTCTGCGCTCGCTGTTTCGCGCCAAGCTCGTCGGCGACGGCGAACCGCATCCGGTCGGCTATGCCGCGCACCGCAGCATCGTGCCGATGGCCGAGCTCAAGGCCGACGTGCCGCGCGACTGCGTCGTGCTGTGGGGCGGGCCGGGCTTTCACATCGTGCACTATCCGCTGCGCCACGGCACGCTGTTCAACGTCGTCGCGGTGTTCCGCACCGCGACACATGGCGAGAAGGGCGACGCCGCCTCGCATCTCGCCGAACTGCAGCACAGCTACCGCGAGGCGCAGCCGGCGATGCGCGCGCTGCTGGCGATGATGGAGGTTGGGCGCCGCTGGCAGATCGGCTATCGCGATCCGGTGCGCCGCTGGCACCGGGGCCGCGTCGTCCTCATCGGCGACGCCGCGCACGCGCCGCTGCAATCGCTGGCGCAGGGCGCCTGCATGGCGATCGAGGACGGCTTCTGCCTCGCCGAATTGATCCACGCGAGCGACGGCGATTTCGCCGCCGCGTTCCGCCGTTTCGAGGCGGCCCGGCTGCTGCGCACGGCGCGCGTGCAGCTCGAATCCCGCGCGATGTGGCCGTTCTACCACGCCGAAGGCATCGCCCGCGATGTTCGCAATGCGACCGTGGCCGATTGGGACGAGCGCTATCTCTTCAACTGCCTGGCGTGGCTCTACGACGGGGCGGCGCTGCCGGCCGCCGCCGGCGGCTGACGGCCTCGACGTTTGCACGATTGTCGATTCTATTGGGGAGGGCGCGAATCAGCTCCGGCCGCCGCGGCAGCCGGGTGAGGCATCTATGAACGATGGCTAAGCATGTCGCCGTTCTGATGGGAGGCTGGTCTGCGGAGCGCGAGGTCTCGCTGCGTTCGGGCAAAGCCTGCGCCGATGCGCTCGCCCGCGTCGGGTATCGCGTCACCGCCGTCGATGCCGGCCGTGGTGTCGCGACGGTGCTGAGCGGGCTCAAGCCCGATGTCGCGCTCAATGTCCTGCACGGCCGGCCCGGCGAAGACGGCACGCTGCAGGGCGTTTTGGAGATTCTCGGCATCCCCTACAGCCATTCCGGCGTGCTGGCTTCGGCGCTCGCCATGCAGAAGGATTATGCCAAAGCCCACTTCCGCGCCGCCGGCATCCCGGTCGCCGAGGACATGGTGGTGTCGCGAATCGAGGCGGCAAAAACCCACCTGATGGCGCCGCCTTACGTCATCAAGCCGATCGCCGAAGGCTCGAGCGTCGGCGTTTTCATCGTCACCGAGCAGCATCCGCACCCGCCGCAGGAGCTTTACCGCGACGACTGGGCGTTCGGCGAGACGGTCATGATCGAACGCTACATCCCCGGCAAGGAACTCACCTGCGCGGTACTGGGGGACCGGGCGCTCGACGTCATCGAGATCGTTCCGACGACCCAATTCTACGATTACGAGGCAAAATACGCCGCCGGCGGCTCCCAGCACGTGTTGCCTGCGCAAATTTTACCAAATGTTTACCAGGAAGTCCGCAGACTCGCATTGGCCGCTCACGGGGCGCTTGGCTGCCGCGGCGTGAGCCGGGCCGACTTTCGCTACGACGATCGGGGGACGGGGAATCTGGTCTGTCTTGAAATCAATACGCAGCCGGGCATGACCGAGACCTCGCTCGTGCCGGAGCTCGCCGCTTACGCGGGCATCACCTTCGATGAGCTGGTGCGATGGATGGTGGAGGACGCCTCGATCAACCGCTGACGCGGTCGGGGCCTGTAACGGCGGAAGAGTTCGGCGCACCGGCGCCCGCTCCGCAGCGTCCGCGCGGTGGCGATGATCTTTGGCGCGGCGTCGGCGCCCCTCGTGCCTTCACTGGCCGCTCTGCCTGGCCGACGGTCTATCGCCGGCGGATCGCGCGCTGGCGTTCGCGAATCATGCGGCTGCCGCCGCCGCCCGGCCTCGGCATTGCCGCCTCGATCCTCTTGCTCGTGGGGACGCTCGGCTATGGCGCCGTCGCCGGCGACCACCTGCCCTCCGTTGTCGATTGGATGAAGGACGCGCGTGACGCGGCGGCGAACGCCATGGGATTTCGCATCGCCGCGATCTCGCTGACCGGCCCCAAGGAGGTCAGCCGGGAAGAGGTCCTCACCGTTGCCGGCGTGACCGGGCGCGCGTCGTTATTGTTCCTCGACGCCGACGCCGCGCGCACGCGCCTCCTGGCGAATCCCTGGATCGCGGACGCCGCCGTGCTCAAGCTCTATCCGGACCGGCTGCAGATCACCATCACCGAGCGCCGGGCTTTTGCGCTGTGGCAGAAGGACCGCCGGGTCGGCGTCATCGCCGCCGACGGCACCGTGCTCGAACCCTTCGTCGAGGACCGCTATGTCCGCCTGCCGCTCGTGGTCGGACGCGGCGCCGAGCGACAGGCCAAGGACTTTCTCGCCATCCTCGACCGCTACCCCGACATTCGATCGCAGTTGCGCGCCTCGATCATGGTGGCCGATCGGCGCTGGAATCTGCGGCTCAAGAACGGCATCGACGTGCGGCTGCCGGAGACCAACGTCGAGCAGGCGCTCGATCGGCTCGTGGCGCTCGATCGTGAAAAAAAGATCCTGTCGCGCGACATCCTCGCCATCGATCTGCGCCTGCCAGACCGGGTGACCGTGCGCCTCTCCGATGCGGCCGCGGCCGCGCGCGAAGAGGCGCTCAAGGACAAGAAGAAGAAAAAGGGCGGTGAGGCATGAGCGCCCTCCATTACGGTCTCACCCCCAAGATGAAGCCGATCTCGCCCCGGCGCAGCGGGCTCGTGGCCGCGCTCGACGTCGGCTCGAGCAAAGTCGCCTGCCTGATCGCGCGGCTGCGCCCGCATCCGCCGCAGCAGGTGCTGATGCGCCGCAGCCATGCCATCGAGGTGCTTGGGTTCGGCCATACCGAAGCGCGCGGCACCAAGGCCGGCGCGGTGGTCAATCTCGCGCACGCCGAGGAATCGATCCGCCAGGCCGTCGACTGGGCCGAGCGCATGGCCGCGGTCGACATCGAATCGATCGTGCTCTCGATATCGGCCGGCCGTCTCGCCAGCGAATCGTTCGCCGCCGAGGTCGAGATCGTCGGCTCCGCGGTATCCGAGGGCGACATCGCCCGCCTCCTCGCTGTCGGCAGCCGCCATTCGCTGCGCGAGGGCCGCGCCGTGCTGCATTCGCTTCCGGTCGGCTATTCGATCGACGGCGGCAACGGCATTCGCGATCCGCGCGGCATGCTCGGCGAGCGGTTCGGCGTCGACATGCATGTGGCGACCACCGATCTCACCGCGGCGCGCAACGTGATGCTGGCGGTCGAGCGCTGCCACCTCGTCGTCGAGGCCATGGTGGCGAGCCCCTACGTCGCCGGCCTTGCGGTGCTCGCCGACGACGAGGCCGATCTCGGTGCCGCGGTCATCGACATGGGCGCCGGCACGACGACCATGGCGGTGTTCCTCAGCGGCCGCTTCGTTCACGCGGACGGCTTTGCGCTCGGCGGACACCACGTCACCATGGACATCGCGCGCGGGCTCAACGTCCGTATCGACGACGCCGAGCGCATCAAGACATTCTACGGCAGCGTGCTCGTCGGCGGATCGGACGAACGCGACATGGTCACCGTTGCGCATGTCGGCGAAGAGACGCGCGAAGCGCCGCAATTCGTCTCCCGCTCGGCGCTCGTGCACATCATCAAGCCGCGGGTCGAGGAGATCCTCGAAATGGCGCGCGACCGGCTCGCCGCATCCTCGTTCGCGGCCGAGCCGCGCGGCCGCGTGATCCTCACCGGCGGCGCGAGCCAGCTCAACGGACTGCCGGAACTCGCGGCCCGCATTTTCGATCGCCCGGTGCGCATAGGGCGGCCGCTCGGCATCGGCGGGTTGCCGGACGCGGCCAAGGGCGCCGCGTTCGCCGCGGCGGCGGGCCTGCTGGTGTACCCGCAGGCGGCGCATCTGGAACACTTCGAAACGCGCGGTGCGCGATATCTGATGAGCGGCAAGGGCGGCTATCTCGCCCGCGTCGGACAGTGGCTTCGCGAGAGCTTCTGATGTCCCCCAGCTTCGCAGCAGGACATCACAGCGGCCGGTGGCGGACCGGCGGGGGCCGGGCGTTAAGGACGCCCGTGCAGGAAAGATGAGGCAAAGATGACGATCAATCTGAAAATCCCCGACATTCGTGAGCTCAAGCCGCGCATAACAGTTTTCGGCGTCGGCGGCGCCGGCGGAAATGCCGTCAACAACATGATCACCGCCGGTCTCCAGGGCGTCGATTTCGTCGTCGCCAACACCAACTCGCAGGCGCTCACGCTGTCGAAGTCTGAACGCATCATTCAGATGGGCGTGGCGGTGACCGAGGGCCTCGGCGCCGGCTCGCAGCCCGACGTCGGCCGCGCCGCGGCGGAGGAAGTGATCGACGAGATCCGCGATCACCTCTCCGGCGCACACATGGTCTTCGTCACCGCCGGCATGGGCGGCGGCACCGGCACCGGCGCAGCGCCGATCATCGCCAAGGCGGCGCGCGAAGTCGGCATCCTCACCGTCGGCGTGGTGACCAAGCCGTTCCATTTCGAGGGCCAACGGCGCATGCGCATCGCCGAAAACGGCATCACCGAGCTGCAGAAGTCGGTCGATACGCTGCTGATCATCCCCAACCAGAATCTGTTCCGCGTGGCGAACGAGAAGACGACATTCGCCGACGCTTTCGCCATGGCCGATCAGGTGCTGTATTCCGGCGTCGCCTGCATCACCGACCTGATGGTCAAGGAAGGTCTCATCAATCTCGACTTCGCCGACGTGCGCACGGTCATGCGCGAAATGGGCAAGGCGATGATGGGTACCGGCGAGGCCGAGGGCGACAAGCGGGCATTGACCGCCGCCGAGGCGGCGATCGCCAATCCGCTGATCGACGACGCGTCGATGAAGGGCGCGAAAGGGCTGCTCATCTCGATCACCGGCGGACGCGACCTCACCCTCTACGAGGTCGACGAGGCGGCAACCCGCATCCGCGAAGAGGTCGACCAGGACGCCAACATCATCGTCGGCGCCACCTTCGACGAGGGCCTCGACGGCATCATCCGCGTCTCGGTCGTCGCCACCGGCATCGACACCGCTGTCGCGCAACGGCCGCCGGTGGCCGCGGCCGAATCGCGCATTGCCGAGGTGGCGCAGCGGCTGCGCGCCTCCGAGACCCCGCGCGTCGGCGAGCCCGTCGAACGGACCGAGCCGGTCAAGCCCGCCGCGGCTGCGCCCGCTGCGGCGCCCGCGTCAGTCAACGACTCGATCGAATCGGCCAAGGCCGCAATCGTCGCGGCGATCATGCCGTCGCGGACCGGCGAAGAGGTGACCATTCGGCCGCTGGCTCCCAAGCCGTCGCTGTTCATCGATCCGGCCTCCGAAGGGCCGGAGATGCGCGAGCCGAAGGCCTTCATTCCGCCGCAGCCGGAGCGGCTGCCGCCGCGCACCCCGCGCATGCCGCGGGTCGATGAGCTGCCCGTCCCGGCGCAGAACGAAATCCGCGCTCGACGCGGTCAACTCGCGCCGCAGGAGCATCCGGAAAAGCGGCGCATGTCGCTCCTGCAGCGGCTGGCGCAGGTCGGCCTCGGGCGTCGCGAGCATGACGAAGAGGAAGGCCCGCCAACCCCGCAGAGAAGGCCTATGGGCGCACAGCAGCCGACGATCGAGCGGCTCCCCGGGCGTCCACTGCCGCCGGAATCGCGCCCTGACCCGATCTCGGAATACGCCAAGCGCCCGATGCCGCAGGGACTGGACCACCACGGCCGCCAGGCACCTGTGCATAACCACAGCGAGGAGGACCAGCTCGACATCCCGGCCTTCCTGCGCCGGCAGGCGAACTGAGCCGCGGTTGACGGGCGGGACTGTGCCGCGCCGGCGGCTGCGGCACGCGCCGGCCCGCGATGAGACAATCGGCGGCAGCTTCGCCGGCGTCTTGTGGACATCCTGTGGACCGCCGCGCGGCCATTGATTCGCTTGGGAAGCGATACTGCGGCAAAAGCTTTGAGGCGCGTTGCTGACAAGAGTGCGGCCAGAAAAAGGTAACAGTTGGTAAGAAAGCGTGAATTGGCCTACAGCGGCCCCACCGGTATGCTTCAACTGTTAGAGGGGGAGTTGTTCTCGGGGGATAGTAGGGTAGCGTGGTTACGCTTTCAGCGGACACGGCCCTTTTGTCTACGAACCTTCACTTCCCTTCAGGTGGGGTTGGCCCAACTGCTCGCAGTTTGGCCATAAGGTGTAGGATGTGGGCATGACGAGGGGCACGCACGCCGGCAGGCAGACGACGCTTCGCGAGCAAGTCACTCTTTCCGGAATTGGCATTCATTCCGGCTCGCCTGTCACCCTGACCCTGCACCCGGCGGAGCCGGACACCGGAATCGTATTTCTGCGCTGCGGCGCCGGCGGCCAGGCCGATCGCGAACTTCCTGCCAATTTCCGTTCGGTGACGGCGACCGAATTCGCCACCGTTCTCGGCGATCACACGGGACCGGCGGTATCGACCACTGAGCACGTGCTGGCGGCCTTGTATGCGCTCGGCGTCGACAATGCCGTGGTCGAGGTGGACGGCCCCGAAGTTCCGATCATGGACGGCAGCGCCGCGCCGTTTGTCGCTGCGATCGACCAGGTCGGCATCGAGACGTTGTCCGCGCCCCGTCGCTACATCCAGGTGCTCAAGCCGATCCGGGTCGGCAAGAACGGCTGTCACGGCGAATTGCGCCCTCATCTGCGCGGCCTTCGCATCGAGACTGAGATCGAGTTCGATCACCCGCTGATCGGACGACAGACGCTGGCGATCGAAGTCGAGCCCGATGTCTTTCGCCGCGAGCTCGCGCGGGCGCGGACCTTCGGCTTCATGCGCGATGTGGCGAAGCTGTGGAGCGCGGGCTATGCGCTCGGCGCGAGCTTCGAGAACACCGTGGTCGCCGCGGACAACCGCATCCTCAACGCCGAGGGAATGCGTTTCCCCGACGAGTGCGTTCGCCACAAGGCGGTGGACGCCATCGGCGACCTGGCGCTTGCCGGCGCGCCGCTCATCGGCGCCTATCATTCCGTGCGCGGCGGCCACAAGCTCAATCACGCCGTGCTCTCGGCGTTGATGGCCGATCCTTCGGCGTGGACCTATGTCGAGATGCCCGAAGTCGTGCGCCGTGCGCGCGGCCACGCGGAACTCGCCGCCGGTTTTGCGGCGCCGGCTTACGGCCCCGACGTCTCCTGATTCGCTGGCCTTTTTCGCCTTAATCCGGGCCGATTGTCGGCCTAATCGCCCGTGGGTCGGCAGCCGCTCCCGAAAAAAACGCGCGAGCGCGCGGCAGGGGAGCGGGGGCATCGGCGGGGCGGGATTTTCATCAGCATCATGATGCTGCGGCTACGGCGAACGCACGGATCGGGCTCAAGGCTGCGTGCGCTGGCCGGCCTCCTTGCGCTTGTGCTCCTTGCCGCGCCGCTTCTCGGCTGCAGCTTGTTCAACAAGGACGAGGATTACGTTCCGGACGATCCCGCCGACAAGCTCTACAATCAGGGGCTTTTCCTGCTCAACCAGAAGCAGGACTACGACGCCGCGGCGAAGAAATTCGACGAGGTCGACCGGCAGAACCCGTATTCCGACTGGGCGCGCAAGGCGCTGCTGATGTCGGCCTATTCCTACTATCAGGCCAAGAAGTACGACGATTGCATCAACGCGGCGAAGCGCTACGTGACGCTGCATCCCGGCAGCCCCGATGCCGCCTACGCGCAATACCTGATCGGCGCCTCCTATTACGACCAGATTCAAGACGTCAATCACGACCAGGCGCGGGCCGACAGGGCGGTCGGCGCGCTCTCGGAGGTGATGCGCAAATATCCGGATTCGGAATACGCCCAAAATGCCAAGAAGAAGATCGAGATGGCGCGCGACCAGCTCGCCGGCAAGGAAATGGAGATCGGCCGCTTCTACATGAAGCGGCGCGATTTCACGGGCGCCATCAACCGCTTCAAGGTGGTGGTGACGCAATTCCAGACGACGCGTGAAGTCGAGGAGGCGCTGGCGCGGCTTACCGAAGCCTATCTGTCGCTAGGCATCATCGACGAGGCGCAGACCGCTGCCGCCGTGCTCGGGCACAATTTCCCGGAGAGCCCCTGGTACAAGGACGCCTACAACCTCATGAAATCCGCCGGCGTCGAGCCGAGCGAGAACAAGGATTCCTGGATCAGCCGCGCCTTCAAGAAGCTCGGACTCGGATGACGGATGACAGATGCGGTCGGCAGATGTCCGAGCAGGTGATGTCATAGGACAATCGGAGAATCACGGATATCATCTGACATCCGCCCTCTGACATCCGACTTCCGCCGCCATGCTCGCCCGGCTTTCCATCCGCGACATCATCCTGATCGACCGGCTCGACATTGATTTCGGCGCCGGCCTGGCGGCACTGACCGGCGAGACTGGCGCCGGCAAATCGATCCTGCTCGATGCCTTCGCGCTCGCCCTCGGCGCGCGCGGGGAGGCGGCGCTGGTCCGCGAAGGCGCCGTGCAGGGGCAGGTGACCGCGGTCTTCGAGCTGGGCAAGGAGCATCCGGCGCGCCGCCTGCTCGCGGAGAACGGCCTCGCCAGCGAGGACGAACTGATCGTGCGGCGCGTGCAGATCGCCGACGGGCGGACCCGCGCCTTCGTCAACGATCAGCCGGTGAGCGTTCAGGTGCTGCGCGCGCTCGGCGCGGCGCTGGTGGAAATCCACGGGCAGCACGACGAGCGCGCCTTCATCGAGGCGGGAACGCACCGCGCGCTGCTCGACGCCTTCGGCGGGCTCGAGGCCGCCGCCGCCGAGGTTCGGGGCCTGTGGCAGGAGCGGCGCGCGCGCGAAGCCGCGGTCGCGGCGCATCGCGCCGACGTCGAGCGTGCCGGCCGCGAGGCGGAATGGCTCCGCCATGCGGTCGAAGAGCTCGGCCGTCTCGCGCCGGAGCGGGGCGAGGAGACCGCGCTTGCGGAGCGGCGCGCGGCGATGATGCAGGCGGAAAAGGTGGCCGAGGACCTGCGCCTGACGCACGAGAGCGTCACCGGCCCGCAGTCGCCCGTGCCGCCGCTCGCCACCGCCGTGCGCCGACTCGAGCGCCGCGCGGCGCAGGCGCCGGCGCTGATCGAGCCGGCCGTGAAGTCGATCGACGCCGCGCTCACCGCGCTCGACGAGGCGCGCGCGCACCTCGAGCAGGCGCTGCGCGTCGCCGAATACGATCCGCGCGAACTCGAGCGCATGGAGGAGCGCCTGTTCGCACTGCGTGCCGCAGGGCGCAAGTACAACGTTCCGGTCGACGAGCTCGGCGCGCTCGCCCGCCGCTACGAGGCCGATCTCGCTCTGATTGACGCCGGCGCCGAGCGGCTCGCAAAGCTGGAGCAGGAGGCGCGCGAGGTTGCGGCGCGCTACCGGCAGGCCGCGGAGGCGCTCTCCGCCGCGCGCCGCGGCGCGGCGGTGACGCTCGACAAGGCGGTCAATGCCGAATTGAAGCCGCTCAAGCTCGAACGGGCGCAATTCTCCACCGAGATCGGCGGCGACGGCGAAGGACCGGACGGCCTCGATCGCGCCGAGTTCTGGGTGCGCACCAATCCGGGCACGCGGCCGGGCCCGCTGATGAAGGTCGCCTCCGGCGGCGAGCTGGCGCGGTTTCTGCTCGCGCTCAAGGTCGTGCTCGCCGACCGCGGCTCGGCGCCGACTCTCATCTTCGATGAGATCGACACCGGCGTCGGCGGGGCCATTGCCGACGCGATCGGTGTCCGCCTCGCCCGGCTCGCGGCGCGCGTGCAGGTGATCGCCGTCACCCACGCCCCGCAAGTGGCGGCGCGCGCCGACCGGCATTATCTCATCGCCAAGGACGCGCTGGCCAAGGGCAGGCGGGTCGCGACCCGCGTCAGCGAGCTCGCCGCCGAGCGTCGTCGCGAGGAGATCGCGCGCATGCTGGCTGGCGCCGAGATCACCGCCGAGGCGCGCGCCGCCGCCGAGCGCCTGATCCGCGCCGCGGGGTGACTATTGTTTGATTGAATCGTCATGCCCGCGCTTGTCGCGGGCATCCACGTCTTGAGAAAATGCCGCGTCAAAAACAAAGACGTGGATGGCCGGGACAAGTCCGGCCATGACGAACTAGATATTTCTACATAGACTCATTCCGGCCTTCAGTCGTCCCGGAACAACGAACATCATGGCATCCAAGGATACCGCGAAGCTTCCGGTCGAGCCCCTCACCGAAAAGCAGGCGAAGGCCGAGCACGCGCGGCTTGCCGAAGAGATCGCCGCGCACGACCGCCGCTACTATCAGGAAGACGCGCCGACCGTCTCCGACGCCGAGTACGACCGGCTGCGGCAGCGCTATGCCGCGATCGAGGCGCGGTTCCCGCAATTGCGTACGCTCGACAGCCTGACGCAGCGCGTCGGCGCGGCGCCGGCGGCGCGCTTTGCCAAGGTCCGCCACGCGGTGCCGATGCTCTCGCTCGACAACGCCTTCGCCGACGAGGATGTCGTCGACTTCGTCGGCCGCATCCGGCGCTTCCTGCGCCTCGGCGAGGACGACGAGATCGTCTTCAGCGCCGAACCGAAGATCGACGGCCTGTCGATGTCGCTGCGCTACGAAGGCGGCGAGCTCGTCACCGCCGCGACGCGCGGCGACGGCAGCGAGGGCGAGGACGTCACCGCCAATATCAGGACGCTGCAGGACGTCCCGCAGCGGCTCAAGGGCCGCGGCGTGCCGACGGTGTGCGAGGTGCGCGGCGAAGTCTACATGACCAAGGCTGCGTTCCTCGAACTTAACCGCAAGCAAGCGGAGGCCGGTAAGCAGCTCTATGTCAACCCGCGCAACACCGCGGCCGGGTCGCTGCGCCAGCTCGACCCGGCGATCACCGCTTCGCGCCCGCTCGGCTTCTTCGCCTATTCCTGGGGCGAGATGAGCGCGATGCCAGCGGACACGCAGTCCGGCATGGTCAAGTGGTTCGCCTCGTGCGGTTTCAAGACCAACCCCCTGGCGACGGTCGCTCATTCGCTCGATGCGCTGCTGAAGTTTCACAGTGAGATCGAGGCGCAGCGCTCGACGCTCGACTACGACATCGACGGCGTCGTCTACAAGGTCGACCGCATCGACTGGCAGGAGCGGCTCGGCTTCGTATCGCGCACCCCGCGCTGGGCGATCGCGCACAAATTCCCGGCCGAGCAGGCGACGACCGTGGTCAAGGACATCGAGATCCAGATCGGCCGCACCGGCGCGCTCACCCCGGTCGCCAAGCTCGAGCCGGTCACCGTCGGCGGCGTCGTGGTGCAGAACGCGACCCTGCACAACGAGGAGGAGATAAAGCGTCTGGATGTTCGCAAAGGCGATACCGTTACCATCCAGCGCGCCGGCGATGTTATTCCTCAGGTTCTTGACGTGGTCCTGGAAAAGCGGCTGCTTGACGCCAAGCCGTATAAATTCCCCACGAAGTGCCCGTGCCCGCTGCATACGGACGTTGTGCGCGAGACCATTGCGGGCGGCGCGGAGGGAGCGCGTGCCCGCTGCACCGGAGAATTCGCGTGCCCATATCAGGCGCTCGGCCACCTTGAACACTTCGTATCTCGCCGCGCTTTCGATATCGACGGTCTCGGCGAAAAGCAGATCGCCTTTTTCTACGAGCAGGGGTGGGTCAAGGAGCCGGCCGATATTTTCACGCTGCGCGAGCGCAATGGGAAACTTGTGCTTCAAGGGACCGACGACAAAATTCGCCTCGAAGACGTGGAAGGATTCGGCGAAACCTCGGTGCGCAATCTATTCAGCGCAATCGAGGCGCGACGGGAAATCACGCTGGAGCGTTTCATCTATTCGCTTGGCATCCGTCACGTCGGCGAGACGACGGCGGTGGCGCTCGCGCGCGGCTACGGCAGCTGGAATGCCTTTCACGACGCGTGCCTCAGGCTCGCCCGCGGCAATGCGGAAGCCGAGGAGGAGATGGATGCGCTCGACCAGATCGGCGACACCGTGATCGAGAGCCTGCGCACCTATTTCGGCGAGGCGCACAACCGCCGCCGCATCGAACGCCTGGCGGCGCAGGTGCGCGTCCGCGACGCGGAGAAGCCGCGCGCCGATTCGCCGATCGCCGGCAAGACCGTGGTGTTCACCGGGACCTTGGAGAAAATGACCCGCGACGAGGCGAAGGCCTCCGCCGAGCGCCTCGGCGCCAAGGTCTCGGGCTCGGTGTCGAAAAAGACCGACTACGTCGTCGCCGGCCCCGGCGCCGGCTCCAAGCTCGCGGAGGCAAAGAAGTTCGGCGTGGCGGTTTTGACGGAGGACGAGTGGGCGAAGCTCATTCGCTGATATTGGCAGCGTCACTGCGAGGAGCCCGGAGGGGCGACGAGGCAATCCATACTTCATGCGCCGAAAAGCTGGATTGCTTCGCGGAGCCTGTCATCGGGCCGGCCACTTCGGGCCGGACCCGTTGGCTCGCAATGACGAGATTGCGCGATTCACCCGCGCACGATCGGCGCCGTCGCCTTGATCAGCCATTCGCGCGTCGGCGCATCGATGGCCGGAGCGAGCGTTTCGCGTACCCGCGCGTGATAGGCGTCGAGCCAGGCGGTCTCGTCCGCGGTCATCATCGCCGGCTCGACGAGCCGCGTGTCGATCGGCGCCAAGGTCAGCGTCTCGAAGGCGTTGAGCGGCTTTTCCGCTCCGGCGACCGGCGGCGCCTCGACGACCAGGACCAGATTCTCGATGCGGATGCCGTAGGCGCCGGTGCGGTAGTAGCCGGGCTCGTTGGACAGGATCATGCCGCGCTTGAGCGCCGCGCTGCCGAGCTTGGAGATGCGCGCCGGGCCCTCGTGCACCGAGAGGTAGCTGCCGACGCCGTGGCCGGTGCCGTGATCGAAATCGAGCCCGGCCTGCCAGAGATATTGCCGCGCGAACGAATCGAGCTGAGCGCCGGTGGTGCCCTCGGGAAACACCGCGCGGGCAATGGCGATATGGCCCTTGAGCACGCGGGTGAAATTCCCCCGCATCTCGGCGCCGGGTGCGCCGACCGCGATGGTGCGCGTGATGTCGGTGGTGCCGTCCTCGTACTGCGCGCCGGAATCGATGAGAAAGAGTTCGCCCGGCGCGATACTGCGGTTGCTGCGCCGGGTGACGCGGTAGTGCACGACGGCGCCGTTGGCGCCGGCGCCGGCGATGGTCGGGAAGGAAACGTCCTTGAGGAGCCCGGTGTCGCGGCGAAAACTTTCCAGCGCCTCGACCGCGTCGATCTCGGTGAGGCGGCCGGCCGGCGCCTCGCGGTCGAACCAGGCGAGAAAGCGCGTCACCGCCGCGCCGTCACGCAGTTGCGCCGTATGCGCGCCGGCGATCTCGGCCGCGTTCTTCACCGCCTTCATCGGCGCGATCGGATCGCCGCCGCGCAGAATCGTGCCGCCGCTCTCGGCGAGGAGGCGTGCGATCGCCTCCGGGGTGGCGGAAGGATCGAGCCGCACCTTGCGCCGCTCGCCGCCGAGCGCGGCGAGGCCGTGTTCGAACTCCGCGCTCGCGCGCACGTCGGCAAGCTCTTCGAGGCGATGACGGACGTCGTTGCCGAACTTGCGGCCGTCGACATAGAGAGCCGGCCGGCCCTCGCGCGGCACCAGCGCGAACGCGAGCACCACCGGCGTGTGCGGAATGTCGCTGCCGCGGATGTTGAACAGCCAGGAGACCGCGTGCGGATCGCTGACCACGAGCGCGTCGGCTGAAGCCTTCTCGATCGCGCCGCGCACGCGCGCGAGCTTGTCCTGGGCGCTCTCGCCGGCGTAGCGCAGATCGTGCAGCACGACGGCGCCGCAGGGCGGCGGCGGACGGCCGGTCCAGATCGCATCGATCGGATTGTCGGCGGCGGGAACGAGGCTCGCGCCGGCTGCCGCGCAGGCTTTCACCAGCCGCTCGGCGCCGTCGATGGTGTGCAGCCACGGCGAATAGCCGAGCCTGACGCCGGCGCGCAGATTGGCTTCGAGCCATTCGTGCGGCGGATGCTCGACGAGATGCTCGACCGAGAAAATCGCGCCGTCGGCTTCCTCGTGCACCTGCACCTGGTAGCGGCCGTCGACAAAGAGGACGGCGCGGTCGGCAAGCACGATGGCGAGCCCGGCGGAACCGGTGAAGCCCGTGAGCCAGGCCAGGCGCTCGGCGCAAGGCGGCACGTATTCGTTCTGGAAGCGGTCGGCGCGCGGCACCACGAAGCCGTCGAGCCCGCGCCGCGCGAGCTCGGCGCGCAACGCGGCGACGCGCGGCGCGCTGGCGCCGCGGTCACCGCTATCCTCGAACGACTGGAAACGCGCCTCGAACATGGGCGGCAATCTAGGAGCGGGGGCGGCGGCGGGCAACGGCGCGGCGCCGGCGCGCGCGGCGCACCAGCACCAGCGTGGTCCAGCCGTCGAGGTCGATGCGCCGTTCGAGCGCGCAGGCGCGATAGGCGGCCAGCGCGGCGTTCGCCTGCGCCGGCAGCAGGCCGGACAGGACGATGCGGGCGCCGGGCGCGGTGAGTTTCCGCAGCGGCGCGGCCAGGCGCTGCAGCGGCCCGAGCAGGATGTTGGCGAAGACGAGAGCAAACGGCGCGTGCCCGCGGATTTTTCCCGCGCTGACGCCTTCCGCCTTGACCACCTCGATCATCGTTCCGGCACGATTGAGCCGGGCATTGGCGCGCGCGGCGCGCACGGCGGAGGGGTCGATGTCGGTCGCGAGCACGCGCCGCCGCAGGGTGCGCGCGGCGGCGACGGCGAGAACGCCGCTGCCGGTGCCGAGATCAAGTATGCCCGCGCTCCTCTTCCGGGTGCGAGGCTGGGGTGTGCGCCTGGGCCTGCTTATCGATTTGCAGAGCCGGTCGAGCGCGAGCAGGCAGCCGCGGGTGGTGCCGTGATGGCCGGTGCCGAACGCGAGCGCCGCCTCGATCTCGATGCCGACGGCGCCAGCCGGAACGCGAGCGCGGTCATGGGCGCCGTGCACGACGAAGCGGCCGGCCGCGACCGGCTTGAGCCCGCGCAGGCTCTCGCGCACCCAGTCCCGTGCAGCGTTCCGCTCGAAGACCAGCGCCTTGGCCGCCTCTGCACCGGCGGCCGCGGTGACGAGCGCGCGCAGCGCGTCCTGGTCGGGCGCGGCGCGGAAATGAATCGAGACGCGCCAGCGTGCATCGCCCGCATTCCACAGATCCACCGCGACTTCGTCGGCGGCGAAACTCTCGGTGACGAGATCGGCAATGCGGTGCGCCGTTTGTTCGCTGGTTTCCAGCCGTGCGACCGCGCTCGCGGTGACGCGCGAACCGCTCTCACAAATCACTGATTCATCTCGGTATCGCAAAAGTTCTGCCCGCAATTCACAGGCAATAGGAGAAAAGTAAAAATGTCTGGGCGCGCGCATCTTGTCCACAACGCGGTCCTCAGCTCATCCACAGGCCCTCCACAGCAATTTCACAGCCTTGACCACACGCCGGTCGAAGGCGATCCGGGCAGGCCCGCGGGCTGGCGCCCGCCTGCGTCTGTCCTGGCGATCGCGAGATCGTCAGGACGATGCGGGGCGTCGACTCCGGCGCGGCCCTGCATCGCCCGGCGTGACGGCGACCGCTCAGTTGAAGAGGAGCGGGCGTGGCGCGAAGAACTGCGGAGGCGGCGGCTGCGCCGGTAGTGCGTATCCGCGCTGTGCCGAGGCGGGGAGTTGCCTGTAGGCCGGCGGCGGCTGGCGGTCATAGGTCTGCGGTTGCGGCTGTCCGTCATACTGCCGCTGCGCGTAATAGGGCTGCGGCTGCCCGTAATAGGCCTGGGGCTGTTGTCCGTA
The DNA here is from genome assembly GCA_963833665.1 of uncultured Alphaproteobacteria bacterium. Taxonomy (GTDB): domain Bacteria; phylum Pseudomonadota; class Alphaproteobacteria; order Rhizobiales; family Xanthobacteraceae; genus BOG-931. The sequence continues at coordinate 35,438 of CAWHZA010000012.1, forward strand.
ATACGGCTGCGGCGGCCGCCCGTAATACGATGGCTGCGGCTGCGCGCCGTACGGCGCCGGCTGCTGCCCGTAGTAGGCCCCGGCCTGCTGGTCGTAGCCCGGCGCGATATCCAGCGGCTCGCCGGCGGCGGCTTCGACCGGCGCGCGGCGGCGCGCCGCGTCCGCTGTCGCCATCGGGGTGTGGCCGGCAATCACGACCGTCGTATCGGTCAGGCCTTCAGCCTGCACCAGCGCGTAGAGGGTCGAGGCGTGCTCCGGCGAGAGCCGGACGCAGCCGTGGGAGGCGGCGCTGCCGAGGTGCCTGGTGTCGAGCGAGCCGTGGATGGCATGGCCGATCTTGGTGAAGAACACCGAATGCGGCATCGGCGCGTCGTCCCACTCCTTGGAGAAGTGGTCGGCCTCCATACGGAACGGCCGGAAGGTGCCGTTCGGCGTGTCGTAGCCCGGCCGCCCGGTCGAGACCGGCCAGACGTAGCGGGTCGCGCCGTCGACCGCGATCGACATGCGCTGCGTGGTCTTGTCGATGGTGACGAGGATGCTCGCGCGCGCTGGCGCGGCGCACGGCAGCGCCAGCGCCGCGGCGAGCAGCGAGGCGGGGAGGAGGGCGGTACGCATGAACTGAACACCTGATGGGGTCGGCGGCAGGCCGCCGTGGGGGGGACGTAAGTGGAAGTCTCACTCGAGCAATTGGTTCAAATCAACAACGTAATGTCGCTGCTTGGCGGAAAGGTGAATGAAATGCGGCGAGGCGGCGTGGTCTTGCACCGATCGCGTTCACGTTTGCGTGGAAGCTTGTGAGACTTCGTCATTCCGGGTGCCGCCAACGGGTCCGGCCCAAGGTGGCCGGCCCGATGGCATGCTCCATGGCGAGCCCGGAATCCATAACCGCCCCCTGTGAGTATGGATTCCGGACTCGCGGGCTGGCGCCAGCGCTCCGGAATGACGCGCCGCCTGAGCCTAATGCCGCTTGAAATACTGCACCGCGCGCTCGTGCTTCTCCGCCGCCGCGCGTGGCGAACGTGCCGAGATTGCGCCGCCGGCCGGTCTTCGGATTCTTCTTGCGGGAATAGAGCCGGTATTGGCCGGAAGTAAGCTTGCGGATCATGGCGTCTTCATTGTGCAAGGCTATCGCTTGAACAAGTAGCGACGCGACTGCCGGTTCGGGCTCGCTTCCTCGGTAGCCCCTCGCGGAGCGGCCATAAAATGAAAGCGGCCGAACCCTTGGCCCGGCCGCCCCGTTCGATGGAAGTCTTACGTCCCTTACTCGTTGGGCCAGCAGCGCTTGCGCTCCGGGCCCAGATGGTAGCCGGGTGGGCACGCGCGGCCGTCGAACATCGGATGGCACCTGCCGTTCGGCCCGCGCCAGAAGCCCCGGCCGCATCCTTCCGCGACCTTGCTCACCAGGCTCTCGGTTTTGCCTACAGGGGCGGGGGCGATGCCGGCGTTGGCCGCGGTAGCGAGACCGAATGCCAGCGCGGCACCCAGCAAGAGTGTCCTCGTCATTCTTTGCTCCTTGTGCATGGATTTTGGAAACGATTCCCGAAAACGGCGCGGGAAATTCACCGCGACCGTTTCATTCGAACGCGAAAGACTATCGCGTCGCCGCCCCTCACAATGGCATGGCAGATAGGCGCAGACCGCGGCCTGAATAATCAGGTCATGGGCCGTTCATATTCCGTGTGCTTCGCGCGGCGGACAGAGGCGGCATTTTGGCGGAAGCGATCTTGCGGGCATGGCGGACGCGCCATTCGTCATTCCGGGGGGGCCGCGCAAAGCGCGGAGCCCGGAATCCCTATTCGCCGACCTTTGACTGGGGATTCCCGGCTTGCCGTGGAGCCTTTCATCGGCCGGCGGCATCGGGCCGGACCCATTGTCGGCAATCCGGAATGACGGGCCTATCGCGAAAAGATGCGCGTGGTGATGTCGTCGAACGAATAGGGGCACGTCGCTGGGAATTGTGCCTCATCCAGCCCAGTTTCCCGCGCCGCCTCGATGCGCGCGCGACGGTAGGCGCGGCCAACGGCCTCGCCGATCCGCGGTCGCAGCGCCGGATTGTCGGCGAGCACGTCGGCGATTTCGATACGCTGCTCTTCGATCGTGAGCACCCAACTGCGCGTGCGCAGCGACGGCTGCTGGTCCCATTTCAGCATGTGTGCCATCAGCACGCGCAGCGCGTTGACGAGCTTGTTGAATTGCTCGCGCCCCAACGATTCGATCTCCTCGGCAAGATTGCTGCGATCGAGCGCATCGAAGCGGCCTTCGCGAAGATGCCGCGCCTGCTCCATAAGCCAGGAATAAAAGTCGTGCTCGTACTCCGCGCGCACCGGCTCGTCGCCGGGCGCGAGATCGGCAACTATTTCTTTTTTGGTTTCGGCCATGGCTCGTTTCCCTTCAGGGTAGTACCACACTTTCGCTGCCGGGCGGGAAAATCCGCCCTACGCGCTACCGAGGAGGCAAATTCTATTGCGAAAGAATGGTGTTCTCTTGAATTTTCTGGAAGCGAAGCTTGAACGGTCCAAGGACAATTTCGTCTCCCGATTTGAGGAGATATGGAGTGGAAATAGGCCCAAGGCGCCTCTCACACCCGCTCCACAAAACTATCCACCACGCGCTTCTCGCCGGCCTTGTCGAACTGAATCGTCAGCTTGTTGCCGTCGATGGCGGTGACGTTGCCGTTGCCGAATTTCTGGTGGAAGACGCGGTCGCCGAGGGTGAAGGCCGAGATGGTGCCGGTCGATTTGGCGATCAGCTCGCCCTCGATGGTGAGCGGCAGGCGGCGGGCGCCGGCGCCGGGACGGCGCGGGCCTTCGCCTGAGCGCCGGGGCCCCTCACCCGATCGGGCTTCGCCCGCTCGGCCTCTCCCCGCCGGGGAGAGGTGAGAGGGGTCGTCGTCCGCCTCGTAGTACGGCTCGCCGTCATCGGAAAAGCCGTCGCGGCCGTTGTCGGACTTTTTCGACTGCGCGCGCTGCCAGCCGGGTGTGCCGTAGTTCGAGCCGAACGAGGTCATGGCGTCGAAGCGCGAGGCGCCGTAGCCGCCATAGCCGCCGAAGCCGCCCTTCGATTCGGTGACCTCGACGTTGACTTCCGGCAGCTCGTCGAGAAAGCGCGAGGGAATGTTGGTCTGCCACAGGCCGTGCATGCGCCGGTTGGTGGCGAAATAGATCTTGGCTCGCCTGCGCGCGCGGGTGAGGCCGACATGGGCGAGGCGGCGCTCTTCTTCGAGGCCGGCGCGGCCCTGGTCGTCGAGCGTGCGCTGGTTCGGAAACACGCCTTCCTCCCAGCCGGGCAGGAACACGGTGTCGAATTCGAGCCCCTTGGCCGAGTGCAAGGTCATGATGCTGACCGCGTCCTCGGCGGCGCCCTTCTCGTTGTCCATGACCAGCGAGATGTGCTCCAAAAAACCTTGCAGGTTCTCGAACTCATCCATGGAGCGGATCAGCTCTTTCAGGTTCTCCAGCCGGCCGGCGGCGTCGGCGGAGCGGTCCTTCTGCCACATCTCGGTGTAGCCGGATTCGTCGAGCACGATCTCGGCGAGCTGGATGTGGGGAAGGCTGTCGCGCTGCGCCCGCCAGCGCTCGATCGAATCGAGCAGGCCGCGCAGCGCGCCGCGCGGCTTCGGCTTGAGCTCGTCGGTCTCGACCACGGCGCGGGCGGCTTCGGTGAGCGGCACGCGGCGCTTGCGCGCATGGTCGTGCAGGAGCTGCACGGTGGCGTCGCCGAGGCCGCGCTTGGGCACGTTGACGATGCGCTCGAAGGCGAGATCGTCGGCCGGCGAATTGATCACGCGCAGATAGGCCAGCGCGTCGCGGATTTCCGCGCGTTCGTAGAAGCGCGGGCCGCCGATCACGCGGTAGGGCAGGCCGAGCGTCACGAAGCGGTCCTCGAACTCGCGCATCTGGAACGAGGCGCGCACCAGGATGGCGATCTGGTTGAGCGGATGCTTTTCGCCGGTCTGGCCGCCGCGCTGCAGCTCCTCGATCTCCTCGCCGACAGAGCGCGCTTCCTCCTCCGAATCCCAGGCGCCGGTGACGAAGACCTTTTCGCCCGGCACGTCGTCGGTGCGCAGCGTCTTGCCGAGACGGCCTTCGTTGTGCGCGATCAGGTGCGAGGCGGCGGCGAGGATATGGCCGGTCGAGCGGTAGTTGCGCTCGAGCCGGATCACCGTGGCGCCGGGGAAATCGTGCTCGAAGCGCAGGATGTTGTCGACCTCGGCGCCGCGCCAGCCATAGATCGACTGGTCGTCATCGCCGACGCAGCAAATGTTTTTTGCCCCAGCGGGCTCCCGAATTCCCTCTCCCCTCGCAGCAGGGGCCGGCGCGCGCTCCGTTTGCTCCTCCCTCTCCCCGCTTCCGGGGAGAGGGTTGGGGTGAGGGGGCCTCTCCGCTCGCTCAGGCAGCGCAGGCGCCTCCTCACCCGCCGCGCTTCGCGCGTCGACCTCTCCCCGCACGCGGGGAGAGGTGGAATTTGCACTCGCTGCTTGGCTTGTTTTCTGTGCCAGCAAACGCAGCCAGAGGTACTGCGCCACGTTGGTGTCCTGATATTCGTCGACCAGGATGAAACGGAAGCGGGCCTGGTACTGGCGCAGCACTTCCGGTTGCTCGCGGAACAGGCGGATGTTCTCCAGGAGCAGGTCGCCGAAATCTGCGGCGTTGAGGATTTTCAGCCGTTCCTGAAACGCCTTGTAGAGCTTGAGGCCCTTGCCGTTGGCGAAGGCGGCGGCCTCGGCCGGCGGCACCTGCTCCGGCGTGAGCCCCCGGTTCTTCCAGCCGTCGATCAGCATCGCCAGCACGCGCGCCGGCCAGCGCTTCTCGTCGATGTTCTCGGCCGCGAGGAGCTGCTTCAGCAGCCGGATCTGATCATCGACATCGAGGATGGTGAAATCGGGCTTGAGGCCGACCAGCTCGGCGTGGCGGCGCAGGATCTTGACGCCGATCGAGTGGAAGGTGCCGAGCCACGGCATGCCCTCGACCACGCCGCCGACGATCTCCTCGACGCGGTGCTTCATCTCGCGCGCCGCCTTGTTGGTGAAGGTGACGGCGAGGATTTCGCTCGGCCGGGCGCGGCCGGTGGCGAGGATATGGGCGATGCGCACGGTGAGCACGCGCGTCTTGCCGGTGCCGGCGCCGGCGAGCACCAGCACCGGCCCGTCCAAGCTCTCGACCGCGAGCCGCTGCTCCTGATTGAGGCCGGCGAGATAGCTCGCCCCCGGCGGCGCCGCTCGCGCCCGCGCGGCAATGCCGCCCGGCGCCGGCCCCGGTGCTGCGGCCGGATCGCGGGTCCCTCGCCACGGGTCAGCCAAGGCGCCACGTTCCCATGATTCTCACAGCCAAAAAATGGCACCGTCCGCGGCAATTTACGAGGGGAAGCCGCGGCGTGTGTGCATACCGCCCGGTCAGGGCTTCGCGCGCATCGCGATGCCGCGGCCGGCGCCGTCGGGAACCGGCAGATGCGCATGCGCAGCCTTCATGCGGGCGAGACGAGCAGCGACGGCGTCGGGAAAGGCCGCGGTCTTGCGCGCATTGAGATCGACGTGGAGCACCATGTTCTCGGAGGTGGCCGAAAGCCAGCCCTCCTCCGCATGGAAGAGCTGCTCGAAATAGTGCATCCGCTTGGCGTCGTAGTCGAAGAGCTGAAAGGTCACCCGCACCGGGTCGCCGGAACGCAGTTCGCGCAGGTAACGCACATGCGCTTCCGCGGTGAAAGTCGAGAGCCCGTGCGCTTTGGCATAACCGGCGCCGCAGCCGAGGAGGTCGAAGGCCTCGTCGCCGGCGCGGTCGAACAGCACATTGTAATAGGCCATGTTGAGATGGCCGTTGTAGTCGATCCAGCCCGGCTCGACGCGCATCACCGACGAGACGAACGGCGCGAAGAAGGCAGGTTCGAGGTCGGGGCGTTCGAGCATGCGAAGCAAATCGGCGTTGGGCGGGTCGCAATTTGCCGGTTTTCCGGCGTCAGGCAAGCGCGGCGAGAGCGCCCTTGACCGCTGGCGGCGCTGCGGCCACGTTGCCGGAAAAGAGCAATGCCAATGGTGATGACCGAGGCGTGGGAGGGGCTTAAGCACGACCGCAAGGCGGTCGAGGCCGTTGTCGCCGCCTTGGCGGCGATGGTCGGCAACCGCCTGGTCACGTCGCGCGCGGTGCGCGAGCAGCATGCCAACACGCTGACCTGGGTGGGCAACCAGCCGCCTGACGCAGTGGTTTTTCCGCAGACCGCCGAGGAAGTGCAGCAGATCGTGCGCCTGTGCGCGGCGGAGCGCGTGCCGGTGATCGGGTTTGGCGCCGGCACCTCACTTGAGGGGCAGGTCAACGCGCCGCAGGGCGGCATCTGCCTCGACTTCCGCGACATGAACCGGCTGATCGCCGTTCACGCCGAGGATCTCGATTGCGTGGTCGAACCCGGCATGACGCGCAAACGGCTCAACGAACAGCTGCGCGATCAGGGGGTGTTCTTTCCGATCGATCCGGGCGCCGACGCCTCGCTCGGCGGCATGGCGGCGACGCGCGCCTCCGGCACGAATGCGGTGCGCTACGGCACCATGAAGGACAACGTGCTCGCCCTCAAAGTCGTGCTCGCCAACGGCGAGATCATGTCGACCGCGCGGCGGGCGAAAAAGTCGTCGGCCGGTTACGACCTCACGCGCCTCATCGTCGGCTCGGAAGGCACGCTCGGCATCATCACCGAATTGACGCTGCGGCTCGCCGGCATCCCGGAGGCGATCTCGTCCGGCATATGCCCGTTTCCCTCGGTCGAGGCGGCGTGCAATGCGACCATCATGACGATCCAGTCGGGCATTCCGGTGGCGCGCATCGAACTCCTCGACGCGCTGCAGGTGCAGGCGTCCAATCGCTATTCAAAGCTCTCGCTGCCGGAAACGCCGATGCTGTTTCTGGAATTCCACGGCACCGAGGCGGGCGTCGCCGAGCAATCGCAGCGGTTCGGCGAGATCGCGCAGGAATTCGGCGGCGGTCCGTTCGACTGGGCGACGCGGGCCGAGGACCGCACCCGGCTGTGGCAGGCGCGCCATGACGTCTACTGGGCGCAGCGCGGCCTGCGCCCGAACGCGCAGCCGCTCGCGACCGACGTCTGTGTGCCGATCTCGCGGCTTGCCGACTGCGTGACCGAGACCCAGCGCGACATCGCCGAGCACAATCTTGTCGCCCCGATCGTGGGCCATGTCGGCGACGGCAATTTTCACGTCGGGCTGATGGTCGACCTCGACGACCGCGAGGAGGTCGCGCGGGTCGAGGCTTTCCTCGAACGCCTGGTCGAGCGCGCTTTGGCGATGGATGGAACCTGCACCGGCGAGCACGGCATCGGGCAGGGCAAGATGAAGTACATGCAGGCCGAGCATGGCGAAGGAGCCCTGGCTGCCATGCGCGCGATCAAGCGCGCCCTGGACCCGCTGGACATCATGAACCCCGGCAAGGTGGTTAACCTCTGATCAAGAGGTCGCAAGCGACACAGAATCGCCCTGAACGCCGCAAACAAGGAACGCTTGAGGCGCGGTGAGGTGGTGGCCCGCACTGTTTGCCGGCCGGTGGGCAACGGCAGCTTGAACGTGCAATCCGCGGTGGCCTGATCTAGGCTTCGCGGAGCGGGTGCGCGGGTTTCGTACAGCCGACCACGGAAAGGCTCGGAGGCGCCGTGCAGACGACGCTGCTCGGATTGGGAATCGCTATCATCCTGGCGCTGGTCTCGGCGCTGGCCGCGCCGCTTGTGATCGATTGGAACCGGTACCGTCCGCGCTTCGAGCAGGAGGCGAGCCGCCTCACCGGGCTCGCCGTCCGCGTGAACGGCACGATCGAGGCCCGCATCCTGCCGACCCCGCGGATCAAGCTCGCTGACGTCGCGGTCGGCGCGGCCGGCCAGAAGCCGCAAATACAGGCCGCGACCCTCGAGCTTGAAGTCAGCCTCGGTCCGCTGCTCCGCGGCGAGGTGGAGGCGACGGAGCTCCATCTCGTTGCGCCGAAGATCAACCTCGGTCTCGACCGCAACGGCGCGGTCGATTGGCCGTCGATCTCACCGTCGCTCAGTCCCGATCGGCTCACCATCTCGCATCTGACGATCGATGACGGGCAGGCCGTCCTGACCGACGCGGCCTCCGGCTTCCGGCTGGTGCTGAAGGAGCTGGCGTTCAAGGGCGACGTCCGCTCGTTCGGCGGGCCGTTCAAGGGCGAAGGCGCCTTCCGCAGCGGCGATCAAGTCTACGGCTATCGCATCGCGGCGACGCGGCCCGAGGACGGCGGCGCGCTCAGGCTCAAAGTCGGCGTCGATCCGGCAGGCTATCAGTTGACGACGGAGATCGAGGGCACGCTGAACCTCGATCATGGCGCGCCGCAATTCGACGGGACGCTGGCGGCGCGGCCGGTCACCGCCGCGCTGGCGCGCGGCGAGCGGGTGACCACCGATGTCTGGCACCTCGCCGGCAAACTGCGCATGGCATCCGCTTCGGCGTCCCTGCAGGAACTGGCGTTCCAGTTCGGGCCCGAGGAGGCCGCGATCAATCTCAACGGCAGCGCGGAGCTCACGCTCGGCGAGCATCCGCATCTCGACGGCGCCATCTCGGCGAAGCAGGTGGACCTGGATCGCGCCTTGGCTACCCCGGATGCGCCGCTGCGGCCCCCCTTCGTCCTGATCAGAAGCGCCGTCGAGGCGTTCTTCGCGGCGGCGGCGAAACCGCCGATACCGACGAAGATCGCGGTTGCCCTCGATGCGATGACGCTCGGCGGGAGCCTGCTCGAATCGGTGCACGGCAATATCGGCTTCGACGGCAAGGGCTGGAATCTCGACGGCCTCGAGCTGCGCGCCCCGGGCGCGACCGAGGTGAAGCTGAGCGGGCGCCTCGATGATTCGCCCAAGGGACTAACCTTCAGCGGACCCGCGAGCCTCGAGACGCATGATCTGAAGGTGCTGGTGGCGCGGCTCGAAGGCCGCGGCAATCCGGCCCCGAGCGCGGCGCAGACGCTCAGCGCGCGCGGCGTGGTCACCATCGGGCGTGACCGGTTCGCGCTCGAGCGGATGACGGCGACACTCGATCAGGAGAACGTCACCGGGCGGCTCGCCTATAGCTGGACCACCGGCACCCGTCCGGCGGTGCTCGACGGCGAAATCCACGCCGCCGCGCTCGACGTCGATACCTTGGCGGCGTTCGCCAAGGCGGCGGCATCGGACGCGAGCTTCGAGGTGCCGCACGAGGTCGCGCTCGTGCTCGATATCGGCAAGGCGAGAATCGCCGGTGTCGACGCGCAGACGGTCAATGCCCGGGTCAAGCTCGACGCCGGCGTATTGCACATCGAGCGGCTCTCGGTGGGCGATCTCGGCGGCGCGGCCCTCGATGTCAGCGGACGCATCGACGACCTTTACGCGCAGCCGCGGGGACGTTTGACGCTCGATCTCGACGCCAAGGCATTGGCCGGCGTGACCGGCTTCGTGGGCACCTTCGCGCCGCGGACGGCGGACTGGTTCCGCCGAATCGCCGACCGGCTGGCCCCGGCCAAGATCCACGGCGTGCTGACGGTCGAGCGGGCGTCGGCATCCGGCAGTCTCGCCAAGCTCGATCTCAGCGGAAAGGCGGGAGCGCTGCGTGTCGCCCTCAACGGCCAGGCGAACGGCGCGGCGGATCATCCGGGCGACGCCGTCGTGCGGATCGACAGCCGCCTCGATTCCGACGGCGGCAGCGCGCTGGTGAGCCTGCTCGGCCTCGACCGGGCGGTCGCAGTCGACCAGACCCCTGGCCAGATGGTGATTTCGGCCGCCGGGCAGCTCGGCGGCAACCTTCGCGTCAACGGCATCGCCAACGCGGGCGGCTTCTCGGCCGCGGTCGATGGGGCGTTGCGTTTGAACGGCGACGAAGCCTCGATCGGCACGCTGCAGGTAAAAGTGTCGGCCGCCGATCTGCGGCCATTGCGGCGGGCGATGACGGGACAAGCCGGCGTCGCGATGCCAATCTCCGCGCGTGCAACGGTCGCGGTGAGCGATACGGACATGTCGTTCACGAACCTGACCGTCACCGCCGGCAAGACGTCAGTGCGCGGCCGCTTGGGGCTCAAGCTTTCCAGTCCGATCGAGATCGACGGCGACATCGCGGCCGATGACGTCGACGCCGCAGCGCTGTCGGCAATGCTGTTGGGCCTGCCCGTCGCGGCGGCCGCCGGCGGAAACTCCTGGTCATCCGAACTGATCGGCGCCGGCGTATTCTCGACCGCCAACGGATCCCTCGCGTTCAAGTTCGATCACGCGGCTTTTTCGCCGACCTTGGCCGCCCGCGACCTCACGGGCGTGGTGCGGTTGCAGCCGGCTCGGATCGCCGTGAACGATATCGGCGGCAGCATCGCCGGCGGTCGGCTCGGCGGCGAGTTGACGTTCCACCGCAATGCGGACGGCTTTGCCGGCCAGGGACACATCGACCTCGCCGGCGCCGAAGCCGCCAAGCTCTTCGGATCGAACACGAAAGCGGTCGACGGGGTGGTGACATTGTCCCTCCAGGGCGACAGCACGGGACTGAGCCCCGAAGGTTTGATCGGCGCTCTGCGCGGCAGCGGCTCGATCGCGCTGATGGACGTGCATTTCGGAGGGATCGACGCTGGCGCATTCGATACCGCCATTCGTACGGCCGACCAGAGCGGCTCGGTCGACGCGGCGAAGATTCGCGCCGCGGTCGCGGCGGTCATGGACCGCGGCCGGCTCGCCGTTCTCAAGGGCAGTGCCGACCTGACCATGGCTGGTGAGCAAATCCGTGTCTCCAACGCGACGCTGCAGCTCCAAGACGGCGCCGAGCTTCTGCTCAGCGGTTCGCTCGACTTCGGCAAGGGCGCGGTTGATGCGCGGATGACGCTGGCCGGCCGCCCGGCGGCCAATCCGTTGGCCGGAGCCAAGCCGGAACTTTCTGTCACGCTCAAGGGCCCGCTCGCCGCGCCCGAGCGGACAGTCGACGTTTCGTCATTGCTCGGTTGGCTGACCTTGCGGTCCACCGAGCTGCAGACCCGCCGCCTGCAATGGCTCGAGGCCAACGGGCGGCCGGACGTTTCGGGCGCCGCCGTGGTACGCCCCGGCTCGCCGGCCGTCCGCTTCCTGCCGCTCGGGACCGTGCTCGAATCGGGGGCTTCGGCCAATACGCCGGCGCCCAGAGGGGCTGGAACCGCCGAGCGCCTTCAGCCCACCCCGCCCGGCTTGGTCCCCGACGACACGCATTCGGATGCCGGCGGCACCAGCCGCGGCGCCGCCGCCGCGATTGCGATGCCGCCAACGGCGCCGCACACCGACAACTCCACCGGGATAACAGGAACCGCCGCCCCGCCGCCGCGTCGTGCTACGCCGGCGGCGCCGACGCCGCAGGCCGCGCCTCGCGCCACCGCCCCGGCGGCGCGATCGCCGCTCGAACTGCTATTCGGCTCGCATAACTGACGCGGCCGAAGGCGGCATCATCATCATTTCGCGCGGTGCCGGGCGGCCGTCGGCGTGCACGCCGATACGCGCCTTGTAGTGGTCGAGGACGAACAGCCTGATCGCCGACGACAGGTTGCCGAGCTGTCGCTCGGAATCGATCGCCGCGACGAGGTCCGAGAGGGTTACACCGCGGCTCTGCGCGATCTCCTTGAGACCCCTCCAGAATGCATCTTCGAGGCTGACGCTTGTCTTGTGGCCGGCGATGACGATTGATCGCTTGATGACCGGCGATTTCATTGCCCGTCTCCCGTTTCGATCCGGTAGGGCCAGGTCCTCGTGGGCTCTGTCGTTGCGGAACTGCTCCGGGCGTGTCGACGAGGCTGCGGGCACGGAGCCGTTTGTCCGGCTCGCCGCCGCGTGAGGCGCTTTCGCTCTATCCGCAGATTAACGAGGTCACCCATTCAAAGCGTGGCGGTACCAGATGAGGTGGCTGCGGCCATTCGGGCCTGCGTGGTCCGGAAAAATTACGCCGATACGGTGACGCGTTGCGACTCTACACTTGCGAGTTAGGAGTGTGGCCATACCGTCCACCCAGGCAACACAATATTCTTTGAAAAAGAGATACCTCCTTTGAGTGTCTCGGCCCCCGCAAGGGCAGCCCATGGGACAAAAGCGCGTCCAGCCAAATAATGCGGGCAGCTTCAACAGGTATTTGTCACGATTCCAGCTCGTAGAGCATCAGTCGTCGCCCCGAGAAACGTTACGTCAGAGTCGATGAATATTGCGACTCATTCTCAATCCTGCATGCAGACACTGCCGAGGGGACTGCGCAACCGCTCTATGTCGCGCTTTCATCGGTGCCGGTCGTCAAAGGCGCGGCTTTTGGGCGACCTTTCGGCGTTGACGCAGCGTCAGGGTGCAGGGGCGGGGGGCGGGGCCAATCACGAATCCGGGCGCGTCATCCGCGCGGGCTGCACCAGCCGATCGAATTCCTCGGCCGATACGAAGCCGAGTCTGACCGCCTCTTCCCGCAGCGTGGTGCCGTTGGCGTGCGCGGCCTTGGCGATTTGCGCCGCCTTGTCGTAGCCGATCCGCGGCGTCAACGCGGTGACCAGCATCAGCGAGCGCTCCATCGCCTCGCGGATGCGCGGCTCGTTGGCACGGATACCGGCGATGCAATGGTCGGTGAACGAGACCGCTGCGTCGGCGATGAGCCGGATCGACTGCAGCGCCGCGTAGATGATCACCGGCTTGTAGGTGTTGAGCTCGAAATGGCCCTGGCTTGCCGCGACGGTGATCGTGGTGTCGTTGCCGAACACGCGGCAGCACACCATGGTCAGCGCCTCGCATTGGGTCGGATTGACCTTGCCCGGCATGATGGATGATCCCGGCTCGTTTTCCGGGAGGATCAATTCGCCGAACCCGGAGCGCGGGCCGGAGCCGAGCAGGCGGATGTCGTTGGCGATCTTGAACAGGTCGGCGGCCAGCGCGTTGAGCGCGCCGTGCGCGAAGGTGAGGGCGGCGTGCGACGCGAGCGCCTCGAATTTGTTCGGTGCGCTCACGAACGGCAGGCCGGTAATCGCCGCAACCTTTGTCGCGAACACCTTGCCGAATTCGCGCTTGGCGTTGAGCCCGGTGCCGACCGCAGTGCCGCCTTGCGCCAGCGGGTAGAGTTCCTTCACGCCCGCGCGGATGCGGGTGATCCCGGACTTGACCTGCGCTGCGTAGCCGGAAAATTCCTGGCCGAGCGTCAGTGGCGTGGCGTCCTGAACATGGGTGCGGCCGATCTTGATGATCGAGGCAAACGCCTTCGTCTTTGCCTCAAGCGCCGCATGCAGATGCGCGAGCGCCGGAAGGAGCCGTCCGGCTATCTCCTCCACCGCCGCGATGTGCATGGCGGTGGGAAAGCAGTCGTTCGACGACTGGCTCATGTTGACGTGATCGTTGGGATGGATTGGCGACTTGCTGCCGAGCGTGCCGCCGAGCAGTTCGTTGGCGCGATTGGCGATCACCTCGTTCATGTTCATGTTGGTCTGCGTGCCCGATCCGGTCTGCCATACGACCAGTGGGAAATGATCGTCGAGCTTGCCGGCGATGACCTCGTCGGCGACCTGGATGATCGCCTTTGCCCACCGCGCGTCGAGCACGCCGAGTTCGAGATTGGCTTGCGCTGCTGCCCGCTTGACGATCGCGAGCGCCGTGATCAGCGGGCGCGGCATGCGTTCCTCGCCGATGTGGAAGTTGATGCGCGAGCGCTCGGTCTGCGCGCCCCAGTACCGATCGGCCGCGACTTCGATCGGCCCCATGGAATCGGTCTCGATACGCGTTTTCATTGCCGGAGATGGAGCACGGACGACCGGTGGAACAGCTTCTTTAGCGCCTGCCGTCCGTCGCCGGTCGTCGACCGCTCGCTGGCTCTCATTTCTTCCTGAACCGGTCGAGCCGCACGACTTCGCCGCCGGCATCGGCGCCATCAGGGGCGGGCGCGGGCGGCGTCACGGCAGCGGGAGCCGGCAAGGGTTCCGGCCGTTCGCCGGCGGTCAGCGCCGGCGCCGGCGCGGCCGATTTGTCCACAGTCTGGGCCGCAGCAGACGCTTCCGCCGCCGCGCCCCCGTCGACGGCTTCGAACTGGAAGCCGAACTGGACGGCCGGATCGTAGAACGCCGTCACCGCCTCGAAGGGTACGCCCACGCGTTCGGGAATGCCGCCGAACGACAGGCCCACTTCGAAGGCCTGTTCGGTTACGGCGAGGTCCCAGAATTGATGCTGCAGGACGATGGTCATGTCCTGCGGATATTGCGCCCGCAAGCGGTCGGACAGCCGCACGCCCGGGGCCATGGTGTTGAAGGTGATCCTGAAATGATGTTCGCCCGGCAGGCCATTCTTGGCGACGTCGGCGAGCACGGTGCGCACGACGCCGCGCAGGGCCGCTTGCGCGAGAACGTCATAACGAATGTGATCGAAGGCCATGGCAGACGACGGCTGACGGACGACGATGACGCGCGACGGAGTGACCGAGGACAGATCGATGATAGAGGCCCAGACCGATTCTGTCCTCTGTCGTCCGTCTTCCGTCCTCCAAAAAAGTGGAGGCTTCTGTTGCCAGGTGCCTCCGAACCCCGCCTGACGCTGCTAAGACGCCAGGGCTTCAGATCGGTCTTTCAAGCTGCTTACGCAGCCAGAGCAACCGGAGCATAGTTGTCGTTGGCAACTATGAGTTTGGCCCGATAACGGCGGAACCATGCCGAGCAAAAGCACGTCCTTTACGCCCTCGTCGATCCTATTTCGACCCCGCAGGCGGAGGACCGAGATCAGAACGCAGAAGACAAATCGCCGGCTGCAAGGACGCCCGGTCTGTCATCTGCCGTCTGTCGCCTGCCCTCCAAATTGGTGGAGTCGCCGGGTACTGCCCCCGGGTCCGAAAGGTTTATTTCGACGGCCATTTATCGCCATAGCCGGATTGCTCCGGCGCCACGGAATATAAGCGCAAAGCATTGACGAAAAAAGAGGGTGCGGCTGTGGGCGCGGCGGCTCAAGCCCGCCGCGCCCACAGCCGCGGTGAATTGCGCTTGCGCGCAACCCGTCGGGAGTTGCCGACGGTGCGAATGCGCCGCTTACTGCAGGCTCAATGCCACGAAGCGGGTCTCGCCGTCGGCGTTGGAGACGAGCAGGACCGCGACTTTCTTGCCCTGGCCCTTGAGCTGATCGAGCCGAGTCTGCAGGTCTGTCGGATTGCCCACGCTCTGGTATTGCACCTCGACGATGACGTCGCCGGAGGAAAGCCGCTTGTCGGGCGGCGCCGCGGCGACGCTCGGATCGACCGCGGTGATGATCACGCCCTTGATGTTGTCTCTGATCTTGTACTTCTTGCGCAGATCGTCGGTGAGGCTGGAGAGTTCGAGGCCCAGCGTCTTCTGCACGACGGATTTTTCTTCCGGCGCCGAATCCTTCTTGTTGGCGGCGGCGAGCTTTTCGCCGTCCTCGAGGCGGCCGACCTTGACCTTGTGGGTTTCTTCCTTGCCCTTGCGGATGACGACGACATCGACCTCCTTGCCCACCGGCGTATCGGCGACGATGCGCGGCAGATCGTGCATGTCCTTGATGTCGCGGCCGTCGAACCTGATGATCACGTCACCCGGCTCGATGCCGGCGGGCTTCGCCGGGCCGCGGTCGTCGAGGCCGGCGACGAGCGCGCCGTGCGCCGGTTTGATGCTCAGGCTTTCGGCGATGTCGTCGGTGACCTGCTGGATGCGCACGCCGAGCCAACCGCGCCGCGTTTCTCCGAACTGGCGGAGCTGTTCGATGACGGCAAGCGCCGAGTTCGACGGCACCGCGAAGCCGATGCCGATCGAGCCGCCGGACGGCGAAATGATCGCGGTGTTGACGCCGATCACCTCGCCGCTGAGGTTGAACAGCGGCCCGCCGGAATTGCCGCGATTGATGGCGGCGTCGGTCTGGATGTAGTTGTCGTAAGGGCCGGAATTGATGTCGCGGTTGCGGGCGGAGACGATGCCGGCGGTGACCGTGCCGCCGAGGCTGAACGGGTTGCCGATGGCGATGACCCATTCGCCCAGCCGCAGCTTGTCGGAATCGCCGAACTTCACCGCCTTGAGCGGCTTGTCGGGGCGCACGCGCAGCACTGCGAGATCGCTCTTTGAGTCCTTGCCGACGAGTTCGGCCGTGAGCTTGGCGCCGTCGTTGAGGATGACGCTGATCTCATCGGCATCGGAAATGACGTGATTGTTGGTGACGACGAGCCCGGAGGAATCGATGATGAAACCGGAGCCGAGCGAGTTGACCCGCCGCGCCGGACGGTCCTGATCGCCGCCGCCCTGGCCACCGCGCCGGTTCTTGAAGAATTCGTCGAAAAACTCCTCCATCGGCGAACCAGGCGGCAGATCGGGCACCCCGCTCATGCGCGCGTCGACCTTCTGCGACGTCGAGATGTTGACGACGGCGTCGATCACCTGTTCGGCAACGTCGGCGATGTTTTCCGGTCCGCGCGCTGCCGCCGGCCGGGCGAGCGCCAGCGCGATCGCCGCCGCAAGCGCGGCGAGCGCCAGAGCGGGCCGCGGCAAACCGTACAGATGGCAAGACATGGACGTCTGTGCTCCTGAAGCATTGAGTTCTGGAAGGATGTGCCCCCGTCCGGGGTCGGACGCAAGCCCATACCGGCGGCGCAGCGGCAGTTAGGAACGGGATTGGGGCGGAAAGGCGGACCGGTCTATCCCGGCGTCACGCCGCGCGCCCCCCGCGTCGCGCGCCGTGCCGGCACGATCTGCCGCGCCGTCCCGCCGAACAAACGCGCCTCAGCCGCGCACCAACCAGACGATGAGCACGCCGAGCGCCCCCGAAACGAGGCCCGCAAGGCGCAATCGGCTATCCGGCACGCCAAGTGCTGCAGCCATCGCTTGCTTCGCGGTCATCGGGAATGCGGCAAAGAGAATACCTTCGATCGCGAAGAACAATCCGATCGCGGCCAGGAAGTCGGACATGCCTGCGGGCCCCGGGGGTACGGCGGGCGCAACTTGACGAAAAGCCTATTTGGCGTCGGGCGCGGGGGAGGCCGCCGGTTTCTGCGGCGCGGGCGGGGCTGCCGCTTCCGCGCGGGCCCGCGGCAACGGCGTGGAGAAGTAGCGGAAGAAATCCGAATCAGGCCGAAGCACCAGCCGCGTATCGCCGTGTTGCAGGCTCTTCTCGTAGGCCTGCATGGAACGGTAGAAAGCGAAGAAGTCGGGATCGCGGTTATACGCGTCGGCAAAGATGCGATTGCGCTCGCTGTCGCCCTGACCGCGGGCCTGCTCGGCCTGGGAGTTGGCCTCGGCCAGCAGCACGGTCACGTCGCGGTCGGCCCTGGCCCGGATCTCCTGGCTCTTCTGGCTTCCTTGGGCGCGGAACTCGGCCGCTTCGCGCTGGCGCTCAGTCTGCATGCGCTGGTACACCGCCTGGCTGTTCTGCTCCGGCAGGTCGGCGCGGCGGATGCGCACGTCGACAACCTGGATGCCGAACGACTGCGCCTCATGGTCGAGCTGCTCGCGCACGCGCGCCATCAGCTGTTCGCGCACGTCGCGCACGACCTCGGTCAGTGTGGCCTCGCCGAGCACGCGCCGCAGCGCCGAGTTGAGCAGGATCGCGAGTTGCGAGTTCGCGCCGGTCTCGCCGACCGTCTGGTAGAATTTGAGCGGATCCTTGACGCGATAGCGCGCGAAGGCGTCGACGACTAGACGCTTCTGGTCGGAGGCAATCACCTCCTGCGCCGGCGATTCGAGGTCGAGGATGCGTTTGTCGACGTAGATCACGCTGTCGATGAACGGCACTTTCACGTTGAGTCCGGGCTCGGTGATCACCCGCACCGGCTCGCCGAGCCGCACCACCAGGGCCTGCTTGGTCTGGTTGACGGTGAACAGGGTGCTGTAGCCGACGATGACGACGAGCAGCAGCACGACGGCGAAGCCCACTCCGGCAAGGCTCTGCTTCATTGGCTGGCTCCGGAAGACGACGGGCTGCCGGCCGGGGACGGCGGACGCTGGCGCGGCAGCTCGGTAAGCGGCAGGTAAGGCACCACGCCGGGGCTCGTCTGCTGCGGGCCGGTATCGATGATCGTCTTCTCGCTGCCGCCGAGAACGCGTTCCATGGTTTCGAGATACATGCGCTCGCGGGTCACGTCCGGCGCTTTCTTGTACTGGTCGTAGATCTGCAGGAAGCGCGAGGTCTGGCCCTTGGCCTCGGCGACGGTCTGCTCGCGATAGGCCTCGGCGTCCTGGGTGACCTTGGCGGCGCGGCCGCGCGCCTCCGGCACCACGCGATTGGCGTAGGTCTGTGCCTCGTTCTGCGCGCGTTCGAGATCCGAGCGCGCCGCCTGCACGTCGCGGAAGGAATCGATGACCTGGGTCGGCGGATCGACCTTCTGCAGCTGCACCTGCTGCACCAGGACGCCGGCGCCGTAATTGTCGAGGGTCTTCTGCATCAGCTGCTGCACCCCCGTCTCGATGTTCTGCCGCGCACCGGTGAGGATCGGCTGGATGGTTGAGCGCCCAATCACTTCGCGCATCGCGCTTTCGGCGACCGCCTTCACCGTTCCCTCGGGGTTCTGGATGTTGAACAGATAATCGCCGACCCCGTTCGGCTTGACCCGCCACAGCACGGAGAAATCGACGTCCACGATGTTCTCGTCGCCGGTGAGCATCAGGCTTTCCTCCGGCACTTCACGCACCGGTGCGCCACGGCGCACGTTCTCGACGGGGAGCGTGCCGACGTCGATCTTGTTGACGCGCAACGCCGGAGGCGTCAGCGCGGTCTCGATCGGATAGGGCAGGTGGTAGTTCAGCCCCGGCTGCACTTCGCGCACGAACTTTCCGAACCGCAGCACCACGCCGAGCTCGTCGGGCTCGACGCGGAAGAAGCCGGAGAAGCCCCAGAGCACGACTGCCGCCAGCGCGATCAGCGCCACACCGCGGCCGCCGAGATTGCCCGGCAGCACGCTGCGCAATCGGTCCTGGCTGCGGCGCAGGAATTCCTCGAGATCGGGCGGCCGCGGCCCTTGCTGCTGCGGACCCGAGCCCCAGGGTCCCCGCGGCCCCGAACCCCAGGGGCCGCCGGACTGGTTGCTCCACGGCATCGGGTAAAAGATCTCCTGAGCGCCGGGCCAACCCAGCCGGCATGGATGCGGATATAGGGAAGTGCACTGCTCCTTGCAACGCGCAGCAATGCCGCGTTGGCCCTTCACCTGCGGGTCAGCCCGGCGCTCGACCTCGCTTCTCTCGTTCGGACGCCACGGCGGCGGATTGACGCTGGCAGGTGACGAAGGCGAAAGCGCTGTCGTCGCCTTCGGCCGGCGCATGCTCCTCGCGTGCGGTCTCGCGCCAGACTTCGGGATCAATCGCTGGAAAGTACGCATCGCCCGCGACGCGGCGATGGACCCTGGTGATGATGAGGCGCGACGCGAAGGGCAGCGCTTGGGCGTAGATTTCGGCGCCGCCGGCGACGACGATCGTGTCCACCTGCCGGCGCAGGGCGTCCCCGCGGGCGGCGGCAAGGGCGGCGTCGAGGCTCGGCGCGACCACCGCGCCCGAAGCCGTGAATTCGCGATCACGGCTTACGACGATGGTGGTGCGTCCTCTGAGCGGCTTGCCGATCGAAAGAAAGGTCTTGCGCCCCATGATGACCGGCTTGCCCATGGTGAGCGCACGGAAATTCTGCATGTCGGACCGGAGCCGCCACGGCAGCGCGTTTCCGCTGCCGATGACGCCGTTCTCGGCGACGGCG
>CAWHZA010000013.1:0-48042 GCA_963833665.1 uncultured Alphaproteobacteria bacterium
CGCGTCACCACGAGCGGCGCGCCGGGGGCCCAGTCTCAAATTACCGTGAGCCGCACAAGGAAGCCGTCATTGAAATCGCCCGCGGGTGGGGCCGCATTCGCGTTGGCCGCCACGTTGCTTTGGACCAGCATCGCTCTGGGAGACGGGTCGGGGGATCCGACCGCTGTCAAGAATGAGGACGGCAAGTATTTCGACAAAGACGGCAACCCAACGTACAGCACTAAGCCCGACGGCACCGTCGATTGGTACACCTACTCGGGCTACATCCGCTACCATTCCGAATGCCACGTCTGCCACGGGCCGAATGGCGATGGCTCCTCTTATGCGCCGGCGCTGACGGATTCGCTCAAGACGATGAGCTATGGCGACTTCCTCGGCGTGGTGGCAAGCGGCCGAAAGAATGTGAATACCGCCAACGAAAACGTCATGCCCGCCTTCGGCAGCAATAAGAACGTGATGTGCGTGGTCGACGATATCTTTGTTTATCTGCGCGCGCGCGCCAACGACGCGCTCGGCCGGGTGCGTCCGGCTAAACATGAAGACAAACCCGAGGCTGCGAAAAAATGGATGGACTCTTGCTTCGGACAAGGTGGGTGAAAGGAAGCGTTATGACAAAGGTCGCCGCACATCGCCTGCTGATATACACCGCTGCGTTCTACGCGGCGACTGCGATTGCTGCTCCGGTTGCGTCCCTCGGCGAGGGACGCGGGGCATCGGAGGAAGGACTTGAGCTCGTCGATCCGAATGTCCTGCGGGTTTGCGCCGACCCGAACAATATGCCGTTCTCCAACGAGAAGGGCGAAGGGTTCGAAAACAAACTCGCTGAGCTGTTGGCGGCCGAACTCGGAAAAAGGGTCACCTATACCTTCTTTCCCCAGGCGACTGGATTTGTGCGCATGACGCTCGGTTCGCACCGTTGCGACATTATCATGGGCTATCCGCAGGGCGACGAGATGGTGCAAAACACCAATCCCTACTACCAGAGCGCATACGCGTTCGTATCCAAGACCGGCGGTCCGCTTGATGCTGTGGATACGCTCGCCGATGCGCGGTTGAAGGACAAGCGGATCGGCATTGTCGCCGGCACGCCGCCTGCCACCTATCTCGTCGCCGACGGACTGATGGCGAAGGCCAAGCCGTATCCGCTGGTGATCGACACACGATTCGATTCATCGGCCCAGGCGATGATGAACGATCTTGCATCGGGTGAGATCGACGCCGGCGTACTATGGGGGCCGATCGCGGGTTACTACGCTTCGCGAGTTAATCCGCCGATGCACGTGACGTTGCTCATGAAGGAAACTGGAGGGCCGCGCATGGTGTATCGCATCACCATGGGTGTTCGTTCATCCGATCAGAACTGGAAAAGGCAGCTAAACAAGCTGATTGTCGAGAACCAACCCGCGATCAACAAGATTCTACTCGACTTCAACGTACCCCTTTTGGACGGCAACGATCGGCTCATTGCCGGCGATTCATCAATGCAGAAGTGATGACGCGCCATTTTTTTGGGATGTGTTTTGTCGCGCTCGCCGGCATGAACGCGGTGGACGGAGGACTTGCCGCCTGAGCCATCCGGCAATCGAATGGAGGATTATCGAGGTCCAACCCCGGAGACGCTCGCGGGCGCAGGGGTCGTGCAGGCCGAAGTGCTGTGGAAGCCCAGCGCCATCTTTGTCAACGTTTTTCTTGTTATCTATTATTGACGACGGGCTATCGAAACGCCGTGTGGTATTCGTAGGGCACCGACCGTTGGGAACCGTCCAGACTTCCCCATTGGAGAGCAGTACCGGCTCCGGCCGAGGGCGAATAGCACGACGTCGCTTAGTCCAGGGCCTGGCGAATCGCGCGTCCGAGCGCAAACACGCGTTGCTCAATGATGGTGGGCACTTCGCAGACGTAACGAATCGATTTGCGTCGATCGTCGAAAATCCGCGTGCTCCATTCAACTTGCGCGGCGAGCGCATCGATCTTGGATTGGTCCTGCTCCGGTTTATCCTGCAGTTCGCGCAATGCGGTCACGTCGGATCTTATCTTGTTGGCAAGCTCTTTCTCCTTGCGGGCTACCCGGTCAATACCGCTCATCACTTCGCTGCGCTGCTGGCTTAGGGTCTGGAACACGCCGGCAAAGATCTTTTTGGCCTTGTCTTGCTTCTGGGCGGCACTGCCTGTGATGACATCGGCAATGGCCTTCTCCGCGGCGTCCAGTGCGGTGCGACGCGCCGCTAGCCGAACGACCAGATCATTGATCTTGGGGTCGTCCTCCCAGGAATTGCCGACATCGGCGATCGAAGGGCCGTCCCACATCGACGCAACCGACATTTCGGGCACTTTCGCCTGCATACACGGCCAGTCCGGATCGCGGGGGTCGGCGGCGTCCGCCGGCGACGGCAGTGCCGCCTCGACTGTGCACAGAATTAAGAGACGCACGAAGAATTTCATCGTCTACTCCCGGCGTTACTGTTCGCTGCCAATAGCAGCACTCTAGCTCAGCGCTCGGAGATGGTAATACCCCAGGGTTGCTGGCCGACCTGGATTGTATTGATGACCTTTAGCGCGGCGACATCGATGATCGAAACATCGTTCGATACGCCGTTTGTGGTCAGAAGATATTTTTCGTCGGGCGTAAACGCCATGTGCCAGACGCGCTGGCCGACCAACAGATATTTCGTGACCTGATGCGTCGTTCCGTCGATGACGGCCACGTGGTTTGATGGCCCTAGTGCCACAAAACCAGTCTTTCCGTCTCGCGTGATGTTGATACCGACCGGCTGGATCGGCTCCGGCCGCATGCCGGCGATCTTGAAAGCGATCTTCTGTTCAACCTTGTGCTTGGCCGGATCGATGACGCTGACGGTTCCGCCGACCTCCGAGGACACCCATAACTCCGAGCCGTCCTCTTTGAACGTCGCAAAGCGTGGTCGCGCGTCGACCAAGACGCTGGCCACGACCTTACGCGTCGCGGTGTCGATGAAGTGCGCCATGTTCGTGGTCTCGGACGTGTTCACGAGGGTTTTGCCGTCCGGGCTTATCCCCATGCCCTCGGGTTCGACGCCGACTTGGACGTCGCCGACTTGCGCGCGCCGCGCTATGTCGATGATAGTGATGGTGTTGTCGTCCTCGTTAGCGACGTAAAGGATTTTGCCGGTCGGATCCTCGATGAAAAGCTCCGGATCCGGGCCCGATGGCAGGGTATCGACGACTTCGTTGGTGCTGGTATCAATCATCTGGATGGTATCGTCGTCGCCCACCGCGACGAGGACATATTTCTGGTCTTTGGTGTGAGCGATGCCACGCGGTCGTTGGCCAACCTTGATCGTCTTTACCACCTCCCATTTGTTCGTATCGATGACTGAGACGGTATTACCCTTCTCGTTCGAGACATATGCCGTGAATGCGCTTGCCTCGCCAGCAATCGTCGCGGAGAGCGACGCGCCGAGGATCAGGCGCGGCCACACTGTCCGACGCCAAAACGCTATTTGAGGCGACATTTGGTCTCCGGACGATCGATGCCAAGGGTGTCGAGTTCGGAGAATTGATGCAAGAAACTCTCTTGTGGCGATACCGAGACGATTACGCGTCCGTCGGTAAGAAGAATGGGTTGACGCAGCTGAAGATTCCAGTCACGCACCGTAAGCTTGCGGCCCTTGAAAGCCGCCACCGCAAAGTCTGGCCCTTTCATATAATCGAACATGTTCTTAGAATCCGCTGTATTCAGGCGCGCTGCGGCCTCGCCGATCATGCGCACCGCAGTCCACGCTTGCATATCCAGGGCCGTCATGCGTCGGGAGAACAATCGTCTGAATCGGTCTTGCAACTGGATCGCTCCCCATTGGTCGAGTGATGCGTCCCAGCTCGTCGGAACGAGGCCGGCCGATCCGGCGACCGGCCGCGGGTCATGGGTCCGGTATGGAAGATAGGATGCGAAGACCTGACTTTCGTCAGCAGCGACTAACACGTCGTAATCGGGGGCCGACTGCGTGAAAAGCGGTATTTGGCTCTGAATCTGGACTAGGCCGCTGTCAGTCCGGCGCGCTCCGCCAGTATCCGGAAACACGCGTTCCTGAACAATCTTGGCGCCGAATCGTCCCGCTGCTCGGCGCAAGGCGTCTGCATAGAGTTTGTCCGCATCGTGCGAACCGACGGCGAGCAACCATCGCCGCCATCGCTTCCAGACTAGATACTGCGCCAGCCCATCGGCGAGCATCGAGTGAGACGGCGCTACATGGATCACGTCGGGCCGGCAGTCTTCCTGCCGCAACCGGTCGTCGGCGGCGCCGACATTGAAGAGAAGCAAACCGCGCGCGCGACCGGCATCGGCTATTTTGAGCAGCACGCCTGCAGGAAGATCGAGAATAGTGAGCGATACACCGCGGTCGGCAAGCTGCATCGCTGCCGCTACCGGATCCTCGCTGTCTTTGAGGCGCGTCGCCTCGAGCGAGAACGACTGGTTGAGGAATTTGCCAGTCGTGTTGTTGTCTTCGATTGCGAGTTGCGCACCGGCGACACCGTTGTTGGACGCCGGCTGCTCGAGGAGAGAGATCGTCTCCGCTCTCTCCACGCGGCTTAGGTATCCGATCTTGACGATTACCGAGTCCGCGGCCAGTATTGCTGATGTTGCGGCCAGCATATATGCGGCAGCTAGCGTTATCCGGATCACGCGTCCACTCCGTCCCTCGCTGCTAACCGATTGTCATAGTGTAATTCTACCTCTTTTCTCATACATCAAAAAGGGCTGGCTATCAAAAGGGCTGGTACTCACTTGATCGGTTGGTCGCAGCTACAATTTGCCGCCCCTTTTTCTGGGAGCTTCCTAATGACCCGGATGCTCGCGATCGCAACCGACGCGGAGGAAGCAGAGACCGCCGTCCAGCACGGCGCCGAAATCATCGACGTCAAGGACGTCGACGGCCCGTTTGGCACCGCCGCGCCGGCCCTGGTGCGGGCGACAGTCGATGCAGTGGCACAGCGCCGATGCGTCAGCGCGGTCGTCGGCGAGCCCCAGATCCAGCCGGAGGCGCTCGCACGTGCTGCGGCGACTATCGTCGACGCTGGCGCGAGCTACGTCAAACTCAGTTTGTATGCACACTCGGCGCAGGAGGATTGCGTGCGCGCGCTGAGCTGGTTGGACGCGCCGCGTGAGCCTGACGGAGTTACATTTGCCGATCAACGACCAAACGACGCGCTCATCGGGCTCATGGCGCAAAGCGGCTTTGCCCGTGCTATGGTCGATACCGCCCGCAAGAACGGCGGCCGCCTTCTCGATCATATGGATATCGCCATGCTTGGGAGTTTGTCGATTGTGCACGCACCCACGGCCTGATCGCAGGGCTTGCGCGCTGCAAAGGGTCGCTGAGCCCACCTAGTCCCAATTACCATTTCGCAGAGAGCCAAGGCGCGGGCACTCGCCTAACTTCGGCGCCGTAGCAGTGGCCAATGTCAATGGGGTGGGAGCCCCTTTGCGCCGGTAAGGACCGCGCTGTTGAAGTCGACCCTGGCGATATTGGCTCCGGTGAGATCAGCGTTGGTCAGATCGGCACCCGCGAAATCGGCGTCGCTTAGATCCGCCCCGGAGAAATTAGTGTGTTGGAGTTTGGCAAACTCGAAATTCACGTGGGCGAGGGCCGCACCCTCGAAGTTCGCGCCGGTCAAGTTCGCTCGCGAAAAATCAGCGCGGATGAGCCCCATGGACTGGTTACGCATGTCCGCCGAGGCGCGAAGATGAGAAAGGTTCGCTTCCCGCATGTCGTCGAGACTGAAGCGCGCCGTTACCTTGGCGCCCGATAGGTTGGCTGCAACAAAGCTGACTGCTTCCTCCGGACGCGTTTCGAGCCCGGTCGAGACGACTAGCGTTTCCAATACGGCATTGGAGAGGTCGGCATGGGAAAAATCGGCACCCATGATCCACGCAAGATTCAGTCTGGCTCTCGGCAATTTAGCACCGACGAGTTTAGCTGCGACGAGTTTGGCGCCGCGTAGATCGACATCCGACAAATCGGCGCTCGACAAATCTGCACCAGTGAAATCGAGTCCGTGCAGATCAAGCCCGGCGAAAGAGCGGCCGGCAAAGTTTGCGCCGTGCCCGGATGGCGCGGTACTAAGAGCCGCCTGCACTTCCTCGCGCGTAAGATCGGCGGCATAACCGCCGGACACTCGTAGTGTCAGCAATACCGCCCAAAACAGTGTCGCCGCAAGGCGCATCCGTTACTCTACTTTCTTTTATATTAGCATGCAAACGCCGCCAGTATCAATTCGGTCCGAGACACAAGCCGCGAAGTGCAAAACTGCCAAGTTACGGAGCGTCCTTTGGTGGCATGCGAGGCGGCGGGAGTGGCGAAAAAACGATACCGCCGCTGTGGTCCGGCACAAAGGCCGGGTCGAGCGGGCCGCCAGAGGAAGGATCACCGCCGCTAGTGGTTGTGATAGAACTTGGTGTCGCTTCGCGCGTCGTCAGTTCCGAAGCACCGCCTTCGCCGGTGCCGAGGTCTGCCGTGTGACCGCCCTCCTGCGGCTTGCCTTCGGCGCTTGCTTGTACGGCAGCTTCGGTTCTTTCGGCAAGTTTGGCGCTGTAAGGCAGGCGGTAGGCGCGCGGAACGCCGCTCGGACGATTGTCGTCATCGAGCGCCTCGACCCAAAGATGGATCGCGCCCGGATCGCCCGCTATGGAATGAGGCTCGACTATTCGCGCGCCCAGGAGCTTAAAGTGCGTGGGGACTGGATCGACCGAAGACCAGCCGAGCAATGCTCGCGTGCCGAAAAAGCTGACGATGAAAAACGTGCTAGTTAGCAGGATAGCGCTCGCCTTCACCAGCAAAGGCAATCGCGTATCTACACAAGCGCCAAGCAGCAGAACGCCGATGAGCGCGTATGCAATTGAGAGGCCAAGGATGATTGTGTTGAGGCTGGTCATAGCTTCTTCACGTAGCCGGTTTTGGGGTCAAGGTCGGCGCCGTTGTGATGCATATTGCGGAATGTCTCCATCAGCGATTTCCACCGCGAATTGACGTCGGTTACCTTACCGCTATCGTCGAGCGTGAATTGAACTGCGGTTTTTTCGTCCCCGGTGTGGTCAACAACAACGGCGTTGTCAAAGACGACTTGCGTGACCGGGTTGAGCTTTTGCACCTTGACAGTCGCTGGTACCGGCATGCCGGTCGTCGCCTGAAAATGCGACACATTGACGGTGTACTCGCCGGGCACGATTCCGCGGATCGTGACTATTTCCTCGCGGATCGGCGAAGAAATTTTCTTGCCGTTCACGAGGATAAAATCGTTGGCGCCGCCGCGGTCGTCTCGCTCGAGCACCATAAAGCCCGATTCGCGATGTCGATACCAAGCGATGTTGCCGGCTGGATCCTGCACAAACAGGTCGAGATCATCGGGGTGGTTGTCTGGCCAATCCATGGTAACAATGAATTCAGCCTTTGAATCGACCTTACCGTCCCTGGCTTCAGGTGTGATCGCGAGCAGCGCAATGAAGAACAGGAAGGCGACCACCTGCAGTGCCTTGAACAGCATCACACTAAACGGATCGAATGACTCTTCGCGCGGATAGAGTCCGAATTCATCCAACATCGTAGCGCTCCAGCGCCGGCACCACATATGTCTCCGTGAGCTTGACCGCGTCCAAGAATACGGCACCGGTCGCGGCGTCCAGCATGTAGTACTGAAGCTTCAAGAGGATTGAGCTGACGAGACCAGCAAGCGTTGTGTACATCGCCACCGCCATCCCATCGCCCATCAACCCCATTGAGGATTTCAGCAACGTGCGGTCGGCCACGTCCAGCCCGACGATCGGTGCAAGCATGATGATGAAACCGATGATGGTGCCGAGGAGGCCGAGTTTCATCGAAGTATCGCTGGCGAAGGCGCCGAACCCGTTCGAACCGCGGAGCCTGTCGGCAAGTGATCGTAGGAGGATGGTTTGGTCGAGCCGCCCCTGGCCTTGTTTTCGCGCCTTCAGCACCAGATCGCAGATATGGTCGGTGACAAGCCCAACCGGTAGCGTAGTCGCGCTGTCTGCGACGTTCACCTCACCGGCCGCAATCGCCTGAGCTGCGCGTCGTGCCGCGTCGCCTTCACGGCTGATGACCACCGTGCGCCAGAGGCAATGCAACGATGTCCCGACATAGAGTACGGCAATAAAGGAGGAAATGTAGGTGCGATCAGATTCAACCATCAGGCGGATCAGATGATACCGCCACAGGAGTACCGCTGCAAAAGTACATGCGCCAGTGAAAATCATCCAGCGCAGCATCGGTTTCCCGTTGGCGGTTGAAGACGCCGACGGCGTGGCCGACGATAGAACGATGGCGCTCATATCGAAATCCGTCTTTCCATTTAGCGGCACAAGCGCGGCCGCTTTCGCTAGACGCTGGCTCCAAAGTCTAACAATCGTAGGCTACCCGCCGCAAGCATAGGGCAGCACCCCTGCCTGCCTACGGCTGCCTGTACGCTGGTGCCAAAAGCCGGGAATGATTGTGTCCGCAACGAGTTCACCTCGAAGCTGCCAAAGCTGCCGGGCCTCATCCGCGGGTGAGCGGCTTGGCCGCTGCTGCACGTGCATCCGATGTGGATCACACCCGCTTAAGCTAGTGGTGAGACTCAATCCGCTGTCGGTGATCTAGTCGAGAAGGGTGGAACTCGCGGGCATTGACCGGACTCATCCGTTGGAATCGGACCACTAGCACTACTTTGGCAGATTGTTGGAGTCGCGGGATTCCCAAATCAGTTTTTCTATGACTCATGGGTGGTCGGCTTTTTGGAGGGGCCGGCCATGGCTGACAGGACGTCGGATTGGCGAGACGAGCTTCGGGTTGGCTCAAGCCGTTTCCGGCTCGCCTGGGCCACAAGGCGCGGCGACCGAATTCTGGCAGAGGGGCATTCCAGCAAAGCTCAACAACTCCTCGCCGAGCGCGGTGTTGGACTAAGCGGCGCCAGCAATGCCTCGGCTTCTGGGTCGATCGTGCGCTTCGCTTTCGTGTGCGGCAAGCCACGCGCCTGCGCCGCAAGCACCCAACTTTTGTTACTCACTTCTATCGCGAGGACGAGCGTCCTCTCATAGTCCACAGCGGCGGGTATCCGAGCCGCGACTGTCTGCAACATCAAACGATCCGCCAGTTTGCGATGGCCGGCAGCCTAGCCGGCGTGCGCCACCTTCATGGGATCTTTGAATGCAGTTCACATGACCGCTGGCCATAATGCTCTCCGCGGATCAGGTCCCGGTCACAAACCCGTACTCGAGAATGCAATGGCCCAAGTGGGTTGTCCTGATCGCCGGATCGACCACCTCTGCATTACGTGCTGTTCGCCCTCATGCGCCGCAGCAAACAGCGCCCGAAGCGGCGACGGCCCCTAATTCATATCTGCCGAATATCGCCCCGTCAAAGAACCGCGTACCATATAACCGAAATAGTAGATGCCGATGACGTTGTTGAGCGCGTCGTGCATCGGCTCATAGCCCGTGAGATGGGGTTTGCCGAGGATCGTCGCCTCGCCATAGAACGCTTCATTCATGTTGATGAACTCGATTACCTTGCCCTTGGGATCGAGAATGGTGCCTATGGCGCGCGAGCCATCATCCTTCTTTACATTGGTCGCGACGCGGACATAGTCGGCCCCGCTCTTGGCGAAGATCGTGGCAGTGCCACCGACTTCCTCCACAACCTCGTCAACCAAGGTGAAGTTGTTATTCATCTTCGTCGTACCAAAACATACCGCCGGGACGGCCTTACCGCCCACCGGATCAGTGCCTTCGATTTTCGCGGGTCCTAGTTTTTCAGATTTAGATTTCAACAGCGCCATGGCTGCCTTCACCTTCTGCATATCTTGTGGACCGATTGTGCTCGCAGGTTTAATTCCAGATACTGATTTCGATGATGTTGCTGGATCGGCTACTGTTTTCACTTCATTGAAAACAAATTGGTGCACTCGCGGGTCATTATCTGCATATGTGTGAGAATCATTATTCGTTATATAGCTAAAATGTAGACCCACTAAACGTTTGGCCCCTAAACCGGCTGTACGCCAGAACTGTGGATTATAGATTTCAATAGCTTTGTTTACATTTTCGCCAATTGCGGCGCTTTGTCCCCATAGGGATGCTTGAATAGCAATTAATTCATCCAGATGTTTGACGCTTTTGGCTATGTAAGTTGAGTTGTTTGCTCCCAAGCTATAACCAATAACAACGATTTTAGTTGCTGGTTCTTGCTGTTCAATGAGTTGTACAGCGTACCGCCACTTGTGTTGTGCAATCGGTGTAGGCACTATCGTGTTTGGAATAGCAGCCAATTCATCATGAAGAGAGACGATACCAGGGGACGTAAGTCGACCGCCTAATCCTTCAAGTAAAACTACTAAAGTGTCAGCCCGAACTCCTGTTGCTAAAACAAAGCAAACACACAAAGTACCGAAAAAGGAATCAAGTTTTTGCGTTTTAAACCAAGTAACTCGTTGACTGCCGAGGGTTGCGCCGGGTACGTCGAAGGATATCACACTTCGGATCGAGAGAATTCTGCCCTGTGCGCACACATGCGGGGCCGCGACTCATGTCGGCGCCCACGACCCTCAACGATGGGCGAAAAGAGGCTCAAAGGAGCGGAGGGGGGAATGGTGGCTGCCCGATCCGGGGGCAATCCGGATCGGGCGCTGAGTTAGGTCGGGCCCGGGTGGCAGGGTGCCGCGCCGGTCGGGCCCTTAACACGGAGGAACCTGCACTCCTTAGATAGTGGCCGTCTGGTCAAAATTGCTCACTTCCACTCGCCAGACGCAGCGAGCACGGGCCCCGAATTGGCACCGACTTTGGTACCGAGTCAGCCGGGACTGGGTGCCAATCGGAGGGAGAACGAATGGTCACCGGAATGGTCACCAACTCCCGTGATCTGGAAAGAAATGGCGGGGATTGAACAGGACGAGCCAAGCCAAAAACTCAAACAAATCAACACTACCCACGACAACGAAGGACAGAACAAAACGAGGTTTGGAGGATTTCGCGACCGCCGGGGTAGGGGTACCCGTCCCGGCGAAAAGGCGTCCTACCCCGGCGACCCCGCCCGGAGTCACCCTGCGGCACGCCAATTTTTGTAGGGGTTGCTGATGAGGTTGGAATTGAGGTAGCGAGGATCGCTGGACACTTCGCGCCCGAGCCACGGCGGCGCCTCGACGCGTTCGGACTCGCTGGTGACCTCCACCTCGGCGACGACGAGCCCTTCGTTGTCGCCATGGAAGACATCGATGTCCCAGGTCCTGCCGCCAAAGGCTTCGCGATATCGGGTCTTCTCGATCAGCGGACGTTCGCACAGCAGATCGAGCATGGTCGCCGCGCCTGATACTGGAATGGCGTATTCAAACTCCAGCCGAGTGACGCCGCGCATCAGGCTCTTGACGGTCAGGTAAGCCTGCTCCTCGGCGATCCGGACGCGGACCACCCGCTCCTTGACGGATGGGAGATAGCCCTGCCGGTAAAGCACGCCCGCGGTCGTCGGCTTCCAGTCCTCGAGCCGTACAAGATACTTGTGTTCGATTTCTTGCGGCATGGTCGTCTCCTTCGAAAAGCAAGCATCGGAGATAAACGGCTTAGCAAAGTACCCCGCGACCTAGATACCAAGCCCTATCGCGACGAGCACGACGACGACTTACTGAAGCGGATGCTCGCTTGCGTTGACGAAGGTCAGGTACGCAGGGCTTTCGCAAACGGCAGCTAAAGGACGCGGCCAGCAAAATCCGCCAATACCTTCGCAGGCACGCCAAGGAAGGTGCTCGCCGCGTCGAGCCCAACGAGGACGAAGCGATTGTTCGTCGCACCAAAATCAGCGGAAGCAAGGCAGAACGACTGAACCGCCTACCCGATATTGCGGTAACGTGGAATACTTCACTGTTGCGAGATACCCTTTTCCCGTGGTCGGGGGAGTCGAATTCGTCAGATGCCCCGATACATCAACACATTGCGGACCGTCGCATCACTTGTCGCCGTGCCTTTGATCGGAGTACTCATCGGATACGTCGTGGCGCATTTGTCTTGGGTTGTGTTTGGGTGACACACCTACGCAAATGGTAGTCCCGGTGGGGCAACACCATGGACCATTGCGCGATGCAGGACCGGAAGTTCACATCCGAACAGGAACGCCGACGTAACGGAAGAATTGTCGCTGTCGGCGTCTCACGCAGTGTCGCATTCGGCATAGGTGGCTGCGAGCCCACGCCACCATAAGGGAATTCCAGTCGAGGTGCATTGAAGAGCAGGTTAAGGTGGTTGCGAGCCCCCGCAACCACCGATATTCGCGCCGGATTTCCAGCAGATCTCCGTTCCCCCTCCTGGGCGCAGCGTGCGAGCACGGCGAATCGCCGTGCAGCTCGGTCCGCAGCTCGGCGGCAACGGGCGTCAGCACGATGCGGTCAATGAGGCCGCGCATGACCTCGGCGGCTTCGGTCACGGTTTCGGGGGCGTTGAGCGCCTCGGCGAGGCGCCCGATCTTGCTACGATCGAGCTCGGGGAGGTTGGTATGGAGTTGCAGCACCGGCGCACGCTTGCCGGCGCGAAGCGCGTTTCCGTTTGCGCCTTCTCCTGCTCCAGCGCGGTGTGACGGGCCTTCAGGGTGCGGGTGTGGCGCCTTCCTCGATGGCGCGCACGATGCGGCGAGCGGCGCTCGATCTCGGCGAGCGTCCGCTTGGCGGCAAGAGTCTCACGCTTGGCGGAAGTGGCGAGGTTGCGCATCTCCGCATTGAACGCACCGATGGGCCATTGAGGGCCACACCCGGGCCTATCCACAGCAACACGATTGCCACGTATCTTTACAATCAAAGGCAATCCCAGCGTCGTGCGGCGAACGCGACGCGCTAGCCATACATCTTTCGGCCGCCGACCCAAGTCTGGGAAACGGCGATGCTCATGAGCGCATCGGGATCTACCGTATAGGGATCCTTTTCAAGGATCGTCAGATCGGCGAATTTGCCCGCCTGTAGCGTACCGAGTTGGTCGGCCATGCCGATCTGTCCCGCCGCGTAGAGGGTCACCGCGCGCAGCGCCTCGGTCAACGAAACAGCCTGCTCGGCGCCGACGACCTTGCCGTCAATGGCGCACTTACGGGTGACGGCAGTCTGGACAAGCTGGAGTGTGCCGACATTCGAGCACGGCGCATCTGTGTGGATCGTGAATGGCAGGCCAATCCGCACGCAATCTCCGGCAGGGTCCATGCGGCTCGCGCGATCTTCGCCGAATAGCTGGTCCCGGTAGGCGGCGCCGTAGAAATAGACGTGGTTCATCAGGAAGCTCGGCTGGATGCCGAGGCGCGCCATCCGCTCGATCTGCTCGAAGCGCGTAATTGTGCAGTGCTCGATCCGGTTGACGCCTGTCGTGGGAAAGGGGCCGTAGGCGGCCTCGATCGCGTCGAGCGCGATGTCCAGGGTCTCGTCGCCGTTGCAGTGGATCGACACCGGCCATCCGTGGGCTTTGACGTCGGCGACCATCGACATCATCTGCGCGGCGTCGAAATTGGGACGGCCCTTCTCGGTATCGTTCAGATAGGGAACGGTCTGCGCGGCGCTCTTGGTCTGGTTGGATCCGTCGCCGACGATCTTCATGGCGTAGATCGTCATCAGGGTATTCGGGATCTGTGTCGCCGCCGCGCCGAAGCCGTATTTTTTGTAGGGCTCCGCATCCTTCATGGATTCGTACATCAGGCTGATGCTGGCGCGGCAAGGCGACTGCGCGGCAACGCGCTCGTAGCCCTCCAGGAGATTGCCGAACACCAGAACGCCCGCCTCGTGCACCGAAGTGTTGCCGAACGAAGCATTGACCTTGAGCCAATCAACGACGGCCTTGCCGGCGAGCTCCGGCGTGATCTTCGGGATGGCGATTGCGAATTTTTTCAGCGCTGATTCTTCATAGATCATGCCGTTGAGCTTGCCGGAGGCATCGCGGCCGAAGCGCCCGCCGCCGGGCAAGGGTCCGATGTCGTCGGGTATCTGGGCGGCTGCGAAAGCGGCGCTGTTGCCGGCTGCCGTGTGCATGTTGATGTAGTAGACCAGGATCGGGTGAACCTTTGAGATCGCGTCGAGGTCCGGCATCATCAGGTCGCCGCCCTGCAGCAGATTGTCAAAACTCGTGAAGAGCAGCCATCGGCCTGGCGGCGTTTTGCCAGCCCTGTCACGGAACATGGCGAGGAGCGCGCCGCGCGTCTGGTATTTCGTGTAGCCGCACTCGGTGAAAATCGCGTTGATCAGCGCGCCGGTCACGGTGTGCTGATGCGGATCGATGAATCCCGGCAGCGCCGCGCGGGCGCCCAGATCGATAAACTGCGTCGAGTTCGACTTCAGGCCCATGACCGCGTCGGACGTGCCGACCGCGATGATCTTGCCGTTTTTAACCGCAAGCGCCTCGGCATATTGGCCGAAACCCGCCAGAGGAATGACCGGCCCGCCGTGAAAGATGAGATCGGCGCCATCGCCCGAAGCAGCGCGCGCGGGCGCCATCGGCGCTATCGCGGTCGCCCCGGCGGCTGTCGCAAAAAACTGTCGCCGCGAAAGCCCGAGCCTCAAGCCGCCGAGTGCTCCGAATATATTGCCGACGCAGCCCTGACACATTCTCGGATCCTTTTCCGAATTGCGATCAACGGGAAGCGGCGCGTTAACGCCCAGACCCACTTTTCCATTCGTCAATAGCAGATAGTTTGCGGCCCTTTCCTATCCGCTGTCGCTACAAACCAAAGAGTTTATTTTTGTCCAAATTAACCCTCGGGCCTTGACCCAAATCAAGGGTTTTTATTGCCGTGTCGCAAGAACTCCGCCGCTGACCATCCGGCCGCGTTATCGCCGCGGCTGGCGGGCGTTCTGATGCTCCATTTTGTCCGCTGAGCCCGGAGAGGCGAGATCGATCGGCCATTGGAATCTGCGTGGTCGTTATGCGCTCAGGTTTGGCCGATGCCCGCGTGAGCGCGGCTCGTAAGATGTTCAGTGCGGAGCAATTGCGCAGCACAATGCGCCGCCAGCTCCGCGCTTCGATTGCGGCGTAGGCTTCCTGAGATCTCAGTGCTCACGAGATTGCTCTCGATTGTCAGGCCGAGATAATCTGCGATGTCCGGCCGCGACATAGTCTTCGGCTAAGGGTGGTCCGCAGCCGCGCCTGGCGAAAGACGGCGTCGATTCATCATTAAGAATTTCACAGATCACCGAAGATTGATGACCTGCGAATAAGGAAATTGACGTGGATCAAAATGGTAAGAGTGAACCGGCGGTAATTTTATTGAACTATTAGCGGTCCGTGCGACTAACCGGGCGGACTGTAAGCGCAGGGAACCAATCTGCCTGCCGTTGGAGAGTAGGGATGTCCCAGAGTGGAAACTTCAATCCGGAATGGGGTTATCTCGCTCCCGCTCCAGGTTTCCTTCGCACGGTGCGCGTTGTTCTTGTCGCGACCGCAGTCGGCGTGGTGGCGGGTGCCGGTGTCGTTTTCTCTTTGGTAGGTCATCCGGCCGAGGAAATTTCGGTGGCGGCGCGCACGATGTTCGGACCTGTCGAAGCAGTATCGGCGCGCGCCAATGCGTCACCTCTGGCAGTACAGACGAACACCCATTTCCCAACCCAGCATCGCTCCCAGCCGCCGCTCGCGCTGAATGGTCAATCGGCGAGCACACCATCGAGTGAATCAAGCGCCGGTTCAACGACGCAACTGCCAGAAGGCACCTCAGCTTTGGCCCAGGTTGCCGCGGCGACTGATGCGCCGGCAAAAGCCGCGATTGCGGCTCCGCGTGCGGCCGCTAAGCCGCCCGTGGTCATTGCTGCGGCGATTAAAAAGAGGGCAATGAAGAAACCCAACATGACCTGGCGTTACGCGTCGCGCGATGAACCCCTTGGGCTTGTACCGGGCGAGTACGACACGAGAAGAATCTACTATGCGGGTGGAGCGCGAGGCGGATATTATCGCGATGGCGGACGCTGAGAGACTCCTTAGGCTCAATCGGCGGAGCTGGCGGTCGCTTTCTGCGTAGCGCCGCACCGTATGCCGCTGAGAGATGCCGTGCCGTTCCAATTCTCGTCCAGAGGACCGCTCGGTCCCCACACCCCTCGCGCCGCTGGTGGCAACGACTGCTCGCAAGAACGGATGAACCGAAAGATGCGCGGTTATTTCCTAATCATCTTTTCAATGGCAACGGTCGTGCCTTCAATCTTGTTGGCTCGATCAGAGGAGACTCCTACTCTGGACGTACGTCAAGTCTGCCGCGGGATTGCGAGTCAGTCGGCTGATCCGTTGGCGACGGGTCTTATGAAGGACAACTTGGAAGAATGCGTGAAAAGCGAGCAAGGCGTTCGTGAGGAGATAAAGGCAAAATGGTCCACTTTCTCGGCAGGGGATAAGCAACATTGCGTTACATTGGCGAAGACAGGCGGGGAATCGAGTTATACCGAACTCCTCACCTGTCTGGAAATGTCGCGAGATGTGCGGGCTCTAAGATCTGCGGCCGCATCCCCCTCTGGGACGGATACTGCCAAGCAATCCGCATCTTCCCCGTCGCGGCCGGTGCCGCAACCAGCACCAGCCGAAAAAGCCACAAAATCGCCTGGCGGCCAGGACCTGCTCGATAAAAAGCAACCGGAGCCCACTGGAAAAAGTTCCCAATCAAATCCCGCCTTGGAGCTGGCGGTAACGGAAATAGTTCAAATAAAGAAGGAAGTAGAAAAAGCAAAATCGGAGGCTCAAGCAGCAAAGGCTTCGGAAGCGCTGGTGCAACGCAAACTCGCTGATGCGGATGCAGCCCTAAAGCGAGCAAACGAAGAAGCGGGACGGGCCACCGCACAGGCAGAAGGGGCAAAAGCTGAAGCAAAAGCGGCACGGGATGCACGGGCAGCGCTCGAGCGCAAGCTTACTGATGCTGAAGCGGCTCGCGTGGCAGCCGAAGGGCGAGAACAAGCTTGCCACAGCGCGGCCAAATCCCCATCAGGTTTTGGCGCGCGATGGCGATCGTGGTTCGGGCACGGACAGCCCGATGCGAAAAGCCCCTGACACCAAATGCGCGTCTGCCGCGCTGCTCAGCACGGAAAAACTCCAATAGTATGTGAGCGGCCCGGGACATAGGTGACAGACCGTACTGGACACATGGGTAGCACTTTTCGTCCCGGCGGGAGACTTACGACACTATGGTCCTCGAGTGAGAGGGAAGGCCGATGGACAAGTTCGTGGCTTACCTCTACATCCAAGACTATCGCGAAAAGATTGCCGCCGAAGCAGACGAAGCGCAGCGGCATAAGTTGCTGCGCCTGCTTGCCGAAGAAGAAGCCAAGCTGGCAGCGATCGAGGCGCGCGAAAGGAAAGAGCGGCGCGTCTAGGAAGGAACTTTCCACTCCCGCCAATATGTCGGTCTCCCATCAATCAGCTTCTCGGTTTCCGCGTCAATCCACCCCTTGAGGATACGGCGGCATGGAAAGACAAGGGCGTGCGGCCGTCGTGGCTTAATGGGGCCAGCTCCGGTCACGGTCGAACGGTGCAGTCGATATTGGTTGCCAATTCAGCGAGGAACTTGGACCCACTGCACCGGTTGGGGTGTTTTGATCTAAGAACAACTAACCACCGGGGCCTGCCGCAGGAAGCGGTCGCTGCTCGTGCCACTGATTGACATTGAGTATGACGGGAAAGTTCGCCGCGAAAACCGAGCAACCTCGCTGCGTACCGGGCGTGAAGGGCAGGGGGATCGATCCCAGCATGAATTACAGCGTCAAAACCCTGGCGGTATCCGGTACAGCAAACCTGAAATGGCGCGCGATGACGGCGGCCGATTTGGCCGCAATTCAGCAACTCGCCGATACCCAGCATGTTTACCTGCCCGAGCGGCCGGAAGTATTTGCCGAGAAATTCGAACTCTTTCGCGACGGATGTCTGGTTCTGGTGCAGGAGGGGACCATTGTCGGTTATTGCTTTTCTCACCCGTGGCTTCTCCGAGACATCCCACCGCTCGACACCCTGTTGCGTCATCTTCCGCCGTCCCCGGAATGTCTGTTAGTCCACGACCTGGCAATCGAACAACGAGCGCGAGGAAAAGGCGCCACAGGCATTCTGGTCGAGTTCCTCGTCAGCCTCGCACGGCGCGAAAGTCTGTCACATCTCGCACTCGTGTCAGTCTACGGGACCTATCCCCTTTGGACACGGTTTGGCTTCGAGATCGTGTCAGACGCGGCTCTCGCCGACCACCTCCAATCCTACGGCGATACGGCGTGCTACATGATCCGGGCCGCGGCCGTATCGGCTCTTTAGCGCCGGCGGTCGCGGCAACATCCCAGTTGCCGCGCAGTGGCTACCTTCGCAAACCAGAATGGCCCCCCAAGCCCTGGCTGTCGGGAATGCGGGCAAGCGCCAAATCCTCGGCATTGCTGAAGTGGGTTTGGATTGACCCGTCGAGGGAAGCCAATTCTTGCTGCAAGGCCGGATGACGACGTTCCGGAAGGGTTTGCATGAGATTTTCGATGACGGCGCGCAAGCGGCGCGCAATCTGAATATTGTTAGCGCCGCAATGGCGAATCTCGGTGAACGCCAAGTGTACGAAATCTTCCCAGTTCGGCGTCCGCAGGACCACCCGCAGGTTTCCGGACTTGTCCAGAATCTCGTCAGTCCGCAAATGTCGCCTGCCGGCAGCCCGCAGCAGACGGTGAAGCTGATCTATCGCCAGTACCGCCGTCGTCGGGTCATTGATCGCCGGAGACAATGCTTTGAGCGCGAGGTCCACTACGATGCGATAGGCAAAGGTCGGGTCTTGCTCGATCGTGCGTTCTGGCCCGAACGCGATCGCTGCGCGCAAATCACGCTCATCGATTGCGGCGGCGCCGCCGTAAAGATTGAACAACGGCTCGTCCACGCCGACAAAATCGCCGACCTGCGGGATGAATTCGATCACGCCGTTTGATTTCTCGGCCTTGGTGAGCAGCGTCCCGACGCGAATGGCAAGAACCACCTGCGAAGCACCCTGATGATAAATCGTGCGCGCCGGCGGGCCGATCGTTTCGCGTTCACTCTGCGGCTCGTCCGGTCCGATGCTCGTCTCCGGATAAACGCTTTCGATGACGGCAAGCCCCTGCCGGCTCACGCGTGCCAGGATCGTAATCGGTCGCAACAGTTTGGCCGCATAGTCGATGAGATACAGAAGCGTGCCAATACAGGCGATGCCAAGGCAGGCTGAAACGAGCACCGCCAGCTGATCAACGCGGGTGTCCATCCTGCCGGCAGCGGCTACAACAAAAAGAAACGCAAAGACGAACAATCCCACGCTGTATCTGACGACGTTATCCTGCAATAGCGTCGTAGCAATGATCCGCGGGGTAAGCTGGCCGCTGGCGACCTGGATCGCGACCAGCATGGAACCGAAGGTGAATACGACGAATGACATCGTCGCCGTGATCAGCCCCTGGAGCATCGCCTCCGCGCCCTGGGCGCTGAAGCCCAAGAAACTCCATCCGAGCCAGTGGTCGAGGTCGCGCAACAGTCGAGCCGTTATGAATTCGAGCGGGATTGCGATGAACGGAACGATCCAAAGCGAGGACCTCAGATAGCTCCGGAGACGATAAAGTTGATTCCAGCTCATGGAGCGAGTCTTCCCGAGCGGGCCGCTTACCGCGACCGCGGCTCAAACTTTCGATCATAGCTTTGAAGCGGCCCTTCCGTGCAAAACCCCCATCGTGCGACAACAGCCCGCTCGTCAGCCCCCGAGTGCGATTGCGACGCCTACCAGCGTGCCGCCAAAGACGACCATGAACAGCCCGGAAACCCAGGGCGAAAGCCCGGTGCGATGCCCGAACGCGTAGCCGCAAAAGAACAGCAGCACTACCGCCACGGCGTTGGAGGCACGCAGCGCAGTTCTGGCATCGCCGACGATCATGAACGGCGCGGCGACAGGAAACGTCGACAAGAAGCAGAGCAAGCAGACGCCCAACCCCGCCAGCCAATCGCGTTTGGTGAGGTGAGGATGCGTCGGCTCGTCCACCGTCGATAGCAACCGGTGCCGCATCTGGTCCAATTGTTCTTCGGAAACAACCGCGGCCAGCGCGGGAGGTAAGGCGTCGGCAATAATGCGCCGCGCCGCCTGGGCATCGGCTGCCGTACGCACGGCGCGCAACGTCATGATGTTGCGGCCTTGCACGTGGACGCGAGCGATCAGGTACACCCCCGCGTCAATGATGCCCCAAGCCAGGTTGCAGCCAAGCGCGGCTATCAACATGGTCTTGACTTGAATGCCGTCCGCGGTCGCGACCCCAAGAGTACAGGTGAACGTCAAGGCCATGATCACGCCGAACAGGACTTCCGAGATCCTTTCGATCGGATCAAGTATTCCGTAAAACGGCTTCTCAGGTCCCTCCGGCATGTGCGTCACCCGCCCTCACTTGTGACCCGGCATACACCGCCTGATTCCCTGACGCCGGGCGCGCCCCGAGTACTAGACTTGAGCCGCCTTGCGGCCCAGATAACACACTTCTTCGCGGGTCTTCGTGTCCTCCGGCTTCATTGGAATGAGAAGATAGCTGTCTTCGCGCACCCGCAGCGGACCTCCTCCTTGAAACGCGAAGACATCGTTCGCCTTCACGAACTGAAAGTTCCGAACCTGTCCTGCATAGTGGAAATCATCGGACTCCTTGATGACGACGGCATACATCTCGAAAATATCGCATGGAGTTCGCGCAGGTTTCTCGGCGGGTTCGACCATCTCCAATACGGAGAGCAGCGAGACAGCGGCCTTGTAGGCCACATCGTTCGAGCCTTTGTCGAAATGACTGCCCGAACTCGAGGGTAGCCGATATGGCACCCTGCGCATTCGCATAGTTCTCGGCATCGCCGCCGATCGCTCCGCCGGAGAACTTGTTCCAGCCGGAAATGATGCGTGGAATTCCAAGTCTGGAGTAGAAATCCACGCATTGCTTTTCGGCGACCAGGAACGGCTCTTGGGCTATGGGGGCTGAATGAAAATCGAAAAAATAGTCACAGTTTTTGAGAAGCGGCTTCAATTCCTGCACCCGGACGAATTCATACGATGACCTGTCGATCTCCGGACCGTAGTCCTCGCGAAACATGCGATTGAGGTTATGTTTGACGTAACGCCGCTCCTGCGCCATCGCGTATTCGTTGGCCCGGACGAGCATAAGCGAGCCGCGATTTAGAACTCGCGTGCCGGCATAAAGATCAAAGAACAGCTTCTCGAGTGCGTGGATGCCGCTGACCTCGTCGCCATGCACACCCGAGAACATGACGACGCGCGGTCCCGCCGAACTGCCGGCGATCCGCACTGCGTCTCGAACGCCGGCGTCCTTCGAAATGTCCACGGTGCGCTCCGTTGATGTGGCGGTGCCCGGTCAGGATTCGACTGTTAGCCAGAACTGGCTGCACCCATGAGTGCGCTTGCCGCCTTGGCCACGGCGTCCGGCGTGACCAGCCTTTGGTTGACGATCGCGCCATCGTATTTCTCGGCAATCTCGCTGAATCGCCGTTCCCAGACATTCTCAAAAAGCACGATCAGCGCCGAGTGTTCAGGCGGCAGCTTCTTCGCTATTTCTCTTATTTCTTCGGCGCCAAGGCCGAAGTCGCCTTGTGCGGCGGCTGCAATGGCGTCCTCGACCTTCGACCTGCTTCGGAGCGGACCACCCAGACTGCGCTCAGCCATTGCCGCAACGACCGCGTTCATTGCGACGGCCTCCTGCCCATCCTGCAGATTGCTCCCCTCCAAGCCCCAAACATTTCCCTCCTCATCTTTTCTCAGGAGGATGAATGCATTTGGCCTGATCAACTGGTCCTTCAATGTCTCCTTGACTTCCGCCAGAAAATCGTAGGGCAACAAATAGCCACGAAAGCGGACAACGATCAGGTT
Source organism: uncultured Alphaproteobacteria bacterium (assembly GCA_963833665.1). Classification (GTDB taxonomy): domain Bacteria; phylum Pseudomonadota; class Alphaproteobacteria; order Rhizobiales; family Xanthobacteraceae; genus BOG-931. The sequence continues at coordinate 21,837 of CAWHZA010000013.1, forward strand.
GAGAGAACCGAACTTCCGGAAATCCAATGCTGGCATGCTCGTCTTTGCGTCCTTGCGGGCAGGCCTCGTCGTGCCCCGGATCAGGATTCCCAGATGCAACAGTTTCGGGTTTCTCTCGAGATCCCCTCCCATGACCTGATGCCAATGTTCCTCAAAGGCCTTTCGCGGCGCGAACGCCTTGCTCATCCGCACATACGGGTCTTGGAAGTAGACGTAATCCTTGTCGACCGCCAACACGACAATGTAGTGGCCGTTGTCCCATTCGTCCTGGACTGATGCGGTGGCATTGCGCGCGCTCCTCCAGACTTGCGCCAGCGCAATCATGGGAGTGCCGTCGGCAGTGAAGCGCTCTACGTCGTCAAGCGTGAGATTGTCCTTGACCTCGGCTTCGAATCCGAGCGCGCGCGCGCCACGGGCGATATCGTCGGGATAAGTGCCCTCCTCGGCAGTGGTGTGGAGGAGCTTCATCAGCTCCGTTTCGTCCACGTCCTTGCCCCAATAGCTCAGCACCGACTGGAGAGCGGATGGACCGCAGGAATATTCGGTAGTCTGGCGCGTTCGCTTCAGCAGGCGGAACGTCTTGGATTCCTCATCGGCGGCCATTTGTCGTCCCCTTCCGTCAACGCGAGCACGGGTTCGGCAAATCACAATCGTCGCGTTATTGCGACCAGAGGATCCCCGAGGACGCGGTCGAAATGGTGGTCCCGCCCTCGCCCTGAAGGATGGATTTCAGATCTTTCAGGGCGCCGATGGCGGCCTTCTTTCCCGTCGCCTCCGCGGCAAGCGCGGCTGCCGGCATGGCGTCGAGCCACGATCGTATAGCCATCGCCGTCACGCGCCCGCCACTGTTGGGTGTGTCCGCCGATCGAGGCGGTGCCGCGCGCGCTTTCGGCCGCACTTCTTCATGACGCTTCGCGCCGTCATTTGGCAGACGGTCGGTGCGGCGGCGCATCGACTTCTCTTACCCAGGAGCGCAGCACCTTCTTTGCCTGCGCCTTATCGATATGCGGGCTGATCAGCGTCCGGAACGCAAAGGCGACCTGCTCGTATTCCTCCTCGCAACCGTCGGCGCGATCTTCCGGGAGGTATTTCCTCTCGACCACGTCGGCAAACAGCTTCTTGTCGGCGCCATAAGCGATACACAATACGTTGTAGAAGCGCTGCGCCGGCGTGCCATGCACGTTGGAGAATTTCGTGATCGCCATCGTCACCTGCGGGTCCAGCAGATCCATTTTATACTGGTAGGCGGAGCCCAGGAGCAGCCGGCGAGCGTCCTCCTTGGGAAATTGCAATACGATGTACGCAGAAAACGCGTCCGCGGCGTCTTCCTCGCGCCCGAACACCGGCACTTTCAGCAAATCAAACATCGCGTGTCCGCTCTCGTGCAAAAAAACATCGACCACGGGGCCGAGAATGGCATCCTGTCGCGTAATGCCGCTCGGCACCGTCTCCTCCGGGGCATTTTTCAGGATGTCGGCGAGAAACTCATAACAGACGGTGATGACGTTTTCATCGTACCACGCGTTTGACACGCTGTCGCAACTCGTCACCTTGAGAAGTAGCTGGCGCGGGAGACGAAACGGCCCCAGCAATTCCTTTATGCGTTCGAGCGCTCGGGCTTCCTTCAACCGCTCGTAAATCGGCTGATGGGCCGGATCCTTCGGCTGCACATATTCAATATTGACCCGGTCGACCGACTTGGCAGCCTCAGCCCGAAATACCGCGCTTGCGGCAAAGCAAAGGACGCCAGCGAACGCGGCGATGCTTGACGATCGAATGCTGAGTTTCCGTTTCATCGTGTTCCTCTAGGCGGGGTCTGCCGGTACAAGGATGTTCCTCCGGCGGAACGGAATCAATGGCCGGGGAATCGATTGTTCGATGAATCGCCGAATGGGTTGGCGCCGCTGCCGTTGAATTTCATAGACTTAGTGGAATCCCGGCGCCCGGATTTGATCTGGATCAAGGGACTTTCAACGCGTCATTCCCCGCGGCCGGACAGTACGGCAATGCGACATTTGCCGCGCTGTTCACGGTGACGCGGCGGTCCGCAGGTCGCCTTCGCCCTGTGACTGCGCCAAACACTCGTCGATTGTCCGATGAGCGGTCAGCTTGCCGATGTCCTGCTCGGCACCCATGGACTTCAGATTTTCGGTCACGTCGTCCCGCAGTTCGGCGAGTGCGATGGTAATTTGGCGAGATTTAAGCGATCTTGCCAATACCCGCATCGCCGTACCCGCGGTGGTATCGATAGACGGGACGATCGAACAATCGAGGACCACGGTCCTGACGTCCGCCGGGGCCGCGTCGACCAGTTCAAGGACGCGGTGGCGGATGTAATCGGCGTTGAAGTAAAGCCATGCCCCAGCGCTGCGTATCACCAGCGCACCGGGAGTCTCCTGGGCCTCGGGATATCGCGCCTTGTTGACGTATTGGCCTGTGATCGGCTCGCGGCCAAGAATGACGACGGGTGGTCGGGAAGCATACGCGATTACCAGCGTGAGCGAGCCGATGCGGCGAGCAGAGACCGTCAAGCAATCCAAAGAGCAGCACTCCGGCGAATGCCAGCAGAGCAACACGGAACTGCGGGCGCGACGCAAGGCGCAACTGCCGCAGATCTTCGATGCGTACGAGGTGCGAGGCGGCCATCAGCACAATGGCGGCGAGCACAGGCTCCGGCAGGTTGTGGAAAAGCTTCGCGAAGAACGCAAGCGTGAGGGCGATGGCGCCGGAAGTTACGAGCAGGGCAAGAGGCGATGTTGCTCCCCCCATGTCGTTGACGGCGGTCTGCGACATGCCGCCCGCGACAGGAAATCCTTGGGCGAGGCCGGTCGCCAGGTTGGCGGCGCCGAGAGCTGTAAGCTCTTGTTCGGGATTGATGTCATAGCCGTGCTTTTGCGCGAAGCTGCGAGCGACGGAAATAGCCTCTCCATAGGCCAGCATGAAGCATGCAAGCGCGATTGGAATAAGCTCAGAGATATCGGAAACCTGGATGTGAGGAAGCCCGATCTTGGGCATCCCGATCGGCAATTCCCCGACTATCTTGATGCCTTCTCACCCAATCCGAACACGCTCATTGTTCCGATCGCGGCAATGACGACCACCAGTGTTGTGGGCCGCCCCGGAAAGGCTCGCTCGAACAGCATGAACAACGCAATGGCGGCAAGGCCGATGACCAGCGAGGGAACATGGGCCGCCGGCAGATGCAGAACGACATGAGTGACGCGCTCAAAAAAATTCCCGCTTACGCCTTCGATGCCGAAAAGCTTCGGTAGTTGCGTCGACGCGATATAGAGCGCAGCGCCGGTTTTGAACCCGACCAGAACCGCATCCGATATGAAATAAGCGACGTTGGCGAGCCCGACGAAGCGGCCGGCAACGCTCACGATTCCGACGATCAGGGCCAGGGCCGAAGCAAGCGCAACAGCGCGGCCGGCATCGCCGTCGCCCATCGCTACGACACTCGTCGCGATCACAATGGCCAGGGCGGACGTCGGACCAACTGCGAGCTGGCGGCTGGTTCCAAACAGCGCGTAAGCGATGCCCGCCACGAGATAGCAATAAAGCCCGGTGACCGGCGGCAACTGGGCCAGAGACGCGTAGGCAAGCGATTCCGGGATGACGAAAGCCGCCAGCCACACGCCGGCGATCAAATCGAGTCGAACGCTATTGGCGGTGCAGGCGCGAATCCAGCGAACTGCGGGTATCCAGGTCTCCAATCCAAGGAATGGCTTGTCGCCCACGGCCGCTCCTCCGCCGCTGCCCAAGGTCGGTCCGTCACTCGACCGGTACCAGGAAGTCTATCAGACGGTCGCCGCAAAAGGCTCGCACCAGCCGGACTCGGCGGAAATTCTGCTCTGCCTACAGGCACGTCATTCCTGCGAGTCATGCGCTGTTTGCGACGCTCCGGCTGCAGGACGATAATTGTCGATCAGAATATAGCAGCTGAAGATGAAAACCCACAGCGGAAACGTGAGAAACGCCCAATTGAAATAGCCAGCGCCGAATAAAAGGAAAAGCGCCAGCGCGTAGCCGAGGATCGCCAGCCAGCGGGCCGCTATTGCCGTGAGCCATGTGACCGTGGACAGGGAAATCATGAACACGGCCGCCATTTTGATCATATAGACATTGGCGATGTTGTATGCGATCGCACGGGCAAGATGAAACGCGGGAGAAGCAATCAGCTCATTCGGGGCCGCCGCAAAGGCCATGATGATGGCGCCAATCACTCCCGCCGCGACAAACAACATCCCCAGGAACAACAGGCCGCTGCCGAGAAAGACCGTGGCGAAGAAGCGGTCTTCGCGCTGACCCAGCCGGTCGCGCAGCACGCCAATGAACCAAAGAAATGCAACCCCGGAAAATGGGATCAGGTTCAAGCCCAGCGCGACCGTGCGCGCGTTTGTTTCAAGCCACGCGCCCGGTTCGCTCGGGTCGGCCGGCACCGAGGCCCGCAGAAACCAAAAGGCGCCAAACACCGAGAGTGAAAAAAGGATGCCCGCTACTGCGGCAGCTCTCGGAGTTTTCAGACTGGCGCGCGTAACCGTCTCGTTCCCGGCCATGTCAGTCTTCCTGCGGTCACTATTGGAGACCTTGCTAGGCATGCAAGTGTTACCAGGAAGTCACAGTCGCACGAAACCAAGCGCCGACTGCGGGATCAGCGTTGTCCTTGCCCTGGTCAATTGGTAGCCTTTAACCGCCCCCAGAGTTGTGCAGCACCTGTTACCGTCGTAGCAGCACTTGGTACCGTTACCGTCGTAGCAGCGCCTATTAGTTACCGTCGTAGCAGCGCCTGTTGGTTATCGTCGTAGCAGCACCTGTTATCGTTCCTAACAGTGGGGGGGACATGCGGCGCTTGGCGATTGCTCTCGCAATGCTGGCGATTTTGCCCATCGCCGCGAAGGCGGACGAACTATCCGACATGAAGGCGGCGCTCTCGGCTGCCATGGGTTCGATTCACGCTCTGCAAGAGCGGGTGCGAGTCTTGGAGCAGGAGAAGGGCACGACTGCTTCTATAAGGCCGGCTCGCAAACCCAGAGCTGCCGCGCCGATAGTAGTAAGACCCATCCCGCCGCCCCTCATAGAAGCCGCGCCGGTCGTAGCCCCCGACCTGAAACCGGTCGCCGCCGTACCGGAAGCAGAAACGGCGCGGCTGGAAATTCACGGCTCCGTGCAACTCGACGCGATTTACGACATCAAGAAAGTGAATCCGAACTGGGAGGGGACCTTGCGGCCCTCACAGATCCCGGTGAACTGCCCGCCGGTTGGAACCGATCCGGGCTGCGGCAAAAACGGCGTTACGAACTTCAACGTCCGGGCGAGTAGTCTAGATATCAGAGGCTTCCTGCCCACTGACGCGGGCGAGGTGAAAACTCGACTGGCCTTCGATCTCTGGGGCGGTGCTGATCAAAACCAAGTGCGATTCCGCCTCACGCAAGCCTGGGCTTCATTCGGCGCATTTCTCTTCGGCTACACCGACAGCATATTTATGGACGGCAGTGTGTTCCCTAACGTCCTCGATTTCTGGGGTCCGAGCGGCATGATATTCGTGCGTGATCCCCAGATACGTTGGACACCGTGGGATGCAAACGGACTAAAATTCGTGGTTGGACTCGAGGTGCCATCCGCTGCGATCGACGAGGGCAAAGCTGCTGATTTCGCAACCTGTACCGCGAGCCTACCGTTCCCCTGTTTCGCACCGCCGCTCGATGTGCTTGAGAAGCCGCGATATCCGGACATCACTGGACACGTCCGCGCCGAAGGGCCTTGGGGCCATGTGCAGTTGGCGGGCGTGGCGCGCTGGGTTACGTTCGACACCCCGACCGGCATCAGCGGCAATCCCTCTGGCACTGTCTTTGGTTATGGCGGGAACCTCACGGCCTTAATCAAGACTTTTGGCGACAACTCGATCAAAGGCCAGATCGCATACGGCAAGGCGATCGCGACTTACAGCAACGATTGTTGCTTTGACCTTGCGCCGAGTGCCGCTATGCCGCCCGCGCATGCCACGGCTCTGCCACTGCTTGACTGGTTCATCTACTATGACCATTGGTGGAGCAAGCAGTGGAGCAGCTCTATCGGCTTCAGTCAGAACCTTCAGACTAACTCCCCTGGCCAGTTCGATGATCAGCAGCACATCGGCTACTACGCCTCCGTGAATCTGCTCTATTACCCGATGCAAAACGTGACATTGGGGATTGAAGGGCTGTGGGGCGAGCGCGTCGACATCAGCGGCGCGAAGGGTCAGGACGAGCGCGTTCAGTTCAGCGCGCGAGTCAAGTTCTAGGCTGCAAGGTTCCGATCGCTAAGCACGGCCGCCCCCTGGAAGTATCGACACTGGTTTGATACATGGCGCAGCTTGAAGTGCATGCCGTACAACCCGACAGGAATCCGCGGCCCAACCGTACGCAAGAAGAGTCTCGGCGTTGCGGCCTGTAGCGCCATCGTCGTCGACAACATGGTGAGTCAGGCTTCTACCTCTCCCCGGTGGCAGGCGCGCGGCCCCGACGTAAGCCGAATGAGGCTGCATAATCACCATGGTCGGCGCCATATACGGCCCATTGGTGATGACCTCGGCACCTGTTGGCCAGCCCTTCCTTTTGGCGCCTTGATTTGGATCAATACCATTCGTTCTCAGTTCGGGCAGTAAAATTTCGAAATTGAGGTCGCGGCGATAAATCGTAAGTTCGCGAACTAGGCACACCAAAGTCGAGACGTGATGGTTCTAAACAACTCTGATGAAGGAGACGACGATGATCCGTGTACGGACGCTTTCATTCATCATTGCAGCGGTTGCGCCGATTACCTTGATGTTACTCACGGAGCACGACGCCCTCGGCAAGGGACCTCTCCCGACGGATCAATTGTCGGAGACCAACATCCAGGAAGCTCTCGATGCGGCGTACACTCAATTCAAGGACCTAAAGGAAGGCGCCAACGCTGACTATATTCCCGCTCTCGCCAAGGTGGATCCCAATATCTACGGTATCGCGCTCGTCACGGTGAATGGGGTGGTATACACGAAGGGCGATATCACCTCCGAGGTGTCGATCCAATCGATCTCGAAGGTGTTCACCATGGCGATGGTGTTGGAGCAGCAGGACGCCTCGGCGATCTTATTTAATATCGGAGTCGACGCGACTGGTCAGGCATTCAACTCGATCGTGGCGATCGAGAAAAAGAAGGGCTTGGAGCAGAACCCACTCGTCAACCCAGGCGCTATTGCGACGACCAGCATGGTGTGCTGCGGCTCCCGCGAGCAGATATGGAGTGCGATTCTCAACTACTACGGCGACTTTGCCGGCCGGCAGTTGTCGGTGAATCAGGAGGTTTACAAATCGGAGTCGGATACCAATCAGCGCAACCAAGCGATTGCAAAACTGATGTATGCTTACGAGCGTATCAAGAGCGATCCGGATCAGGCGACCAGCATCTATACCGAGCAATGCTCCGTCAATGTGAACGCCAAGGACCTTGCCGAGATGGCCGCCACGCTCGCGAATGGCGGCGTCAATCCGGTGACGCAGAAGAAGGTACTTGAGCCCAAATACGTGCCCGAAGTGCTCGCCGTGATGGCGACGGCCGGCCTGTACGATAACTCCGGCGATTGGCTGTTCAAGACCGGCCTGCCTGCAAAGAGCGGCGTAGGTGGCGGCATCATCGCGGTGTCCCCGGGCAAGTTCGGGATCGCGGTCGTGTCCCCGCCGCTAGACTCGGCCGGTAACAGCGTGAAAGCCCAGAAGACCATCGAGGCGATCTCGAATGCACTCGGAGGCAACCCGTACGCGATCACGCCACGATAGCACCGCAGGGTTTACTTCCATGATACCAGCTTCGAATGCGTTATCCGGACCCTGTCCCGACGCAACCGCCACGAAGGCGGCTTCGGCAGGTCTTGACTTACCCGGCGCGCGTGCTTCGGTTGAAGGGCGGCGAACGATTCTCATGCTCGAGAAGAGCAGCAGCGGTCACATCGTCGACCTTACCGGAACGATTGCTTTGGATGTTTCCATGAGATTCTGTCGATGATTCCCAGCACGCTGTGCTGCCCGTCATGAGTTGAGCGCGCCCATCACCCTCCGCCGCCTTTTTGCCGGGCAGCGCCCCGCCTGTTAGGTTCGGCGTTCACGAATTCCTTATTATCGACGTGCTGAAAGTTGCGTTGTCGAAATGGACGGGACGCACAACAGTAAGTACGGTACCAAGTGGTGTTGTGGAAAACTATGTGCAAAATGCGCAGGAAAGGAGTTATCATGAGGCGATCTTACACAGTCTCAGCAGTTCTCCTCGCCATCGTTTTCGGCGTCGGCTGCCAGCATGCCTTTAGCCAAGGTAAAGCTAACATCGTCATTCTGGCGACGGGCGGAACCATTGCGGGCGCCGCTGCGACCGGCACGGAATCCGGCTATACCTCAGGCCAGGTGACGATCGACGCGATGATCAATGCTGTCCCCGGTATTACGGACCGGGCCAACCTCACTGGGGAGCAGGTCGCCAACGTAGGCTCACAGGACATGTCGTTTGAGATCATGTTGAAGGTGGCCAAGCGCATTAATGAATTGCTGCCATCGCCGCGCGTCGACGGCATCGTGATCACGCACGGCACCGACACGATGGAAGAAACGGCGTACTTTCTCAACCTAACTGTGAAGAGCGACAAGCCGGTAGTCATGGTCGGATCAATGCGGCCATCTACGGCGGTGAGCGCTGACGGCCCGCTAAACCTGTACGAGGCCGTGGCCGTCGCTGCCGATCCGAACGCTAAGGGTCGCGGCGTGCTTGTCGTCATGAACGACTGGATCCACGCGGCACACTCCTTGACGAAAACGAGCACGACTGCTGTGCAAACCTTCATGTCCCCGATGCGGGGCTTGGTCGGCGTCTCCGCCTACGGTAAGAACGATTTCTACAACAATCCCCAATGGAAGCACACCACGTCGAGTGAATTCGACATCTCGAATGTTACCAAGATGCCGCGAGTCGATATTATCTATGCCAACGCCGACATGCCGGCGGACCTGATTGACGCCAGCGTGAACAATGGTGCCAATGGCATCGTCATCGCCGGCGTAGGCAACGGCAATATGAACAAGGCATCGCTTGAGGCGGCGGCCCGAGCGGTCCAGAAGGGCGTGGTCGTTGTTCGCAGCAGCCGCGTGGCTACTGGAGCGGTCGGCCGGAACGTGGAGGTAAACGACGATGAGCTTGGTTTCATCGCTTCCGACGAGCTAAATCCCCAGAAAGCGCGCATCCTCCTCTCGCTCACGCTGTTGCAGCGGCACACACCGCAGCAGATTCAAGAGCTGTTCTATGCCTACTGATCGGGAGAAGAGATCATTCAAGCGGCTTCCGATTGGTAGGTCTCACGCTCTTTTGCGATGTGGCTCGGCTTGTCGCTTCGTTGCGGCTGCCGCTCGACCCAATATCCCGCAACCGTGTGGCTCAGACGGTTGTAAAACGACAGCGTGAGCCGGACCGCATTTTCCGGGAATCGAGGGCCGATTTTCTCGGCTGATAACCATAGGAAGCTGGTAGATGCACGTGTCGGCCATCCGTCTGAAAGCTGTCAATTCGCTCGTTTCACTGCTTCACTTTTTTGGCGCCGTTTTCGAAGCCTCATAAGCATCCCGGTAACCGCGCGCTACCGTCCGCACCCCGCGTCCAATGTCTTCATAAGCCTCGTCGGGCAAGTTCGCCAACGATACGCGGAGTGACCAATCCGGAGCCGAAAACCCGCCGCCGTTCAGCAGCACGACCCCGTGATCCTCAGCGAGTCGGAATGCCAGATCCAAGGGATGGACATTCTTCTTTAAGTATTCAACTGCTTCATCGCCTATGTTCTTGCGCGCCCAGAATTCGAAGTCGACCAGGCCATAATAGGCATCGTAGTTGGCGTTCGGGGCGAGTTGCAGACCCATGCTCTCTATCATGGTCATGACACGCTGTTGCACAATCTCCTTGCTGGCTTTCTGATAGCTCTTTCTTGCATCCATCAACTCGAACAGCGAGAACAAGCTCATCATCGCCTGCTGAGGGAGCGATAGTCCAGCAGTGTGATTCAGCGCTACGTCGCGGCTGTCGGCGACGATACGGTCAATGAACTTGATATTGCGCGGCTCCAGCGTCAGCGGACCATAACGCTTGTCGAGCGCCTCTACATCGGCATCTGGAAGCTTGGCGATCATTTTATCAAAAATATTATCTTGATGCAAAGCAATGACACCAAGTCGCCATCCAGTGCAACCAAAGTACTTCGAATAAGAATAGACACCTATCGTGTTCTGTGGCAGCTCGGCCATAAGAGAGCGAAAGTCGTCAACGAACGTCCCGTATACGTCGTCCGTCAACAACATCAGATCTGGACGCTTGGTTTTTACAAGGGTTGTGATCTTGCTGATCGTTTCCTTACTGATCGCCATGCCGGTGGGATTCCCGGGATTGACGATAAAGAAGGCTTTAATCTTCAAGTCCTCAAGCTTTTTGATCTCGGCATCCGCGAATTGGAAACGATTCTCTTGCGGGGCCGCAATGTGCACCACCTGGAGGTCGTAGTCCTCGAGATGGGTCATCTCAAGATAGGGCGTGAAAATCGGCGTACCGAGCGCAATCGTGTCACCGGGCCGCAGCAATCGATTGGCCTTCAGCGATTTAAAGATGTAGCACATCGCGGCAGTGCCGCCTTCGACAGCATAAAGGTCAAACGTGCCGGACGGCCGTGGATTACCGCACATCGCCCACATCAGATATTCATGCACGATCCGCTCGTTGTGAACAAGCATCCGATCTGGCACCGGGTAGTTGTCGCCAATAATGGAGTCGACTAGTTCGTGAATGAACGCGTCGGGGTCGAATCCGAATGTCTTGATAGCAAACTGAACCATAGAGGATAGGAAGGCGGCGCCGGGCATCTCCGCGTGCTTAGCAAGCCATGCATCCAAGCGGGCTGCGATGCCATTTGCCTGCGGCATGCCGCCGATGCCGGCGGGGTGCTCCATTACTCTTTTGCTCTCGCTGACGGCAAATTGGCCGAGCAGAAAGAAACCTTCGCGGGGAGTAGTGGCAACCCAATTGGGATTGCCACGTCCAGCATTCAGGAACGCAGACTGCGTAGTCCTTGATGTCTTCTTGGCTAACCTCATCAGCTCGTCCTTGATCTCGAACGGGCTTAGAGCTTCGAATTTGCGCAGCGTAAGGATGTCAGCCATGGTTTACTCTTAATTTTTGCTGTTTAGGCGTTTCGCGCTTAGTCGGTACCTTTTGGACTAGGTCATCAGCATGACCAGTACCATTCCCCAGATCGTTAACAATGTGTTCCCAACGGCGTAGGTGACTGTGTAGCCGAGTCCGGGTATCTGACTCTTGGCGGTGTCATTGATCATGCCCAGCGCTGCTGTCGTCGTACGGGCACCGGCACAGCATCCCAGCAAAATGGCGTCGTCGAAGCGGAACAGATATTTTGCTACGTACATCGCCAATATCAGTGGCAACGTCGTTACAACAACACCCCAGAGGAAGAGGTTGATGCCAAGCTGTTGTAAGCCGGCAACAAAGCCCGGTCCGGACGAGATGCCGACCACGGCAATGAACACGTTCAGCCCGACAGAATTCATGAACCACACGGTGGATGACGGGATCCGCCCGAAGGTCGGGCGCACCGAGCGCAACCATCCGAAGAACAACCCCGCAATCAACACACCGCCGGAGGTGGACAGCGTGAGCGGCACGCTGCCGATATTGTAGACCACGGCGCCGAGGAGCCCGCCAATCGCAATTGCCGCACCAATAAACGCCACATCTGCTACTTCAGTCGCGCGGTCTGGATAGCCCAACATCTTGGTCGCCGCCGCGACATCCTGAGTGGGTCCGACGAGGGTGACGATGTCGCCCCGTTGCAACTGAGTATCAGACAGTATCGGAATGTCGGTCGCGGTCGCTCCTCGGGTGATCTTTCGCAGGAAAACACCGCGCGTGGCTGGCGATTTCGCCAAATCAGCTAGCGTTTTTCCCTCGGCCTCTTTGCTGGTCACGTAGACATCGATACCTTCCACCGGCACCGCCAGCAGCTCGCGATCGTCAACTTCTTCCGCTTCGGTACCAATCAGGTTCACCAGCACCTCGCGGCGCCCCGCAACTGCCACAATGTCCCCGGCCTGGATCACGGTAGCCGACGTCGCATCCATGATCTTGTCGCCACGCCGAATACGCTGAATAAATACCCGCTGCTCGGGCAGCAGGGCCTCAGCTTCTTGTATCGTCTTACCCACCGCACGCCCTCCCTCCCGAACGTGGAAGGCGCGCAGAGCGAATTTTTGCCAAGCTGTGCCGGGACCACCTAGTTCCTGCTTGCCCCCGTGCTGGTCCTCGTAGCGCTTGCACGCCGCCTCGAGATCGATGCGGAGGAGGGCGGGGCCGACCAGCGCTAGGACAATCGCGGATCCAACCGTGCCGAAGATGTAGGTGACGGCATAGGCAACCGGCATCCCCTCCAGGAGCTTCTTGGTTTCCTCCGGCGACAGCCCGAGACGGTTGACCGCATCGGTCGCTAGGCCCATCGATGCCGAAATCGTTTGCGAACCTGCGTATAGCCCCGCCGCGGAGCCAACCTCATAGCCAGCCAACTTGGCGCCGACATAGGCCGCGCCCAGGCAGAACAAGCAGACCACCACCGCAAACAACGCCTGCGGAACTCCGTCCTTCGCAACGCCTCGAACGAATTGCGGTCCCACCCCATATCCGATTGCGAATAGAAACATCAGGAAGAAAGTTGGCTTAATAGGCCCGGAAACCGTGATCTCCAGCTGGCCGATGATCACCGCCGCAATCAGCGTCGCGGTTACCGCTCCGAGGCCAAGACCCTTGTAGGTGAAAGAGCCGAAATAATACCCCAAGGCCAAGGACAGGAAGATGGCAATTTCCGGATAGCTTCTAAGTGTATTGACGAACCAATCGATCATGATGTTACCCGTTCATGCGACATGACACCGCGCAACCGCGCCTCTACCGAGGGCCTATTGTGGCTCATTCATTGCACTTCAGGGGGCAGACGCTTGGCTTCGGCGACGGCCTCTGGCGTATGCCCATCTCGACCTGCCGTACAATCGCTCTCGACCCCCGCGGCGTCAACCGGGCATTCTTATGCACTTTCATCCGACTCTGAAGCTTCAGCAACCTCAGCTTCCTAAGACCGGATGGTCAACCGAATCAAAGCTCACAGATAGTGGTGGACCAGGCGATGGAGCAGTTCTATTGGCTTCAGTCAAAACGTCCATACTACGCCCGGCCAGTTCGATACCGAGCAAAACCTTGGTTACTATGCGTCGCCCAATCTGCTGCACTACCCGATGCAAAACGCCCGCTGGGGTCGAAGACTGTGGGGCGAGGAAAGAAACCACCCTCCTAATGTCTATCGAGACTATGTGCGCGCTAAGTTTCCCGCGCCGCAAGCCTCACAAGGGCGTCAGCGCGCACCAGTTTAAGTCCTTCGGCGGCATCGTAACCGTGGATCTCTGTCACATCTAGCTTGCGCATAAAGTCGATTGTTTCCCGCGTGATCACCTGGCCGGGCACCATGATGGGGAAGCCCGGCGGATAGGGAATGACAAAGTTGGCAGAGACTAGATCGGGTCCATCCTTCAGCCGCCGATCAATTTCCGACTCGCCGAGCGTGATATATTCGCAGCCCGCGGCATCATAGGCCGCGTAAAACCCGCTGCGTATATCACCTTCGTTTGTCCGTCTGCCGGCGTTCTTTCGAAATGCTTCGTGGAAATGAGAGAAATTCGGCAGGTCGGGGACGTCGGTCATCAAGCTTTCCACACGCGCGTTGAATGCGTGACGCACATTGGGTCCACCCGCGGCTAGGCGATGGTCGATCTTGCCACTAATCTCGACGAGCACGCGAATCAAGTGCGCGACGTCGCTGCGTGAATTGTTGATGTTGGATTGCAAAAGGACGGAATTGCGTGACGTCTTGTTCAGCTGGATGTTGTAGTTATTCGCCAAAATCCCCTTGAATTGCGTGCCATCGAATCCAGCCGTGCCGCAAACAAGAGTCATCCGCGTGGGATCGAGGCAGAACTCGTCCTCCTTCATGCTCCGAAGCGCAGCCACCCAATTCAACTTGGGGTCCAGATAGTCGATGAAGCCGCTCTCCCGGTGAGACGCCGGCACCATCTTGTCAGCACCGAGAATGTGAAAATACTTGCAGATCAACGGGTGTGTACCGACCGCCCGCCGAATTGCTAGTGCCACCTCAATCGCGTTGTGCACGAGGCCATATCCTTCCAATTCCATCTGCCGGCGCGCCACGTCCAGGCTCGCAATCAATTGTTGGTTCGGACTGGTGGAGGCGTGCGTGAACACCGCTTCGCGAAATTGCGCCTCCACACTGTGAAACTCGACGTCCTTCACGAGCAGCATCGAGCTCTGCCGCAAGGCAGACATCGACTTGTGAGTCGAATTCGTTTGATAAACTCGTAGCTTTAGCTTCCGTGGGTCCGGGATTAGACGTGTATTTAGCAACGTATCGTCCGACGCGCCCTCGCCGAGCTCGGCATGTTGCCTTTCGTACTCGGCAACCGACTTTGGATCGCGCATCCAGGCTTCGATATCGCTCGCAGCGCCCATCGCGGTGCGTGGGCGCAGGAACGGAGAAAATCGCGCGAATCCAAACCAGGCCTCATCCCACAGGAAAATCAGGTCTGGCTTGATTGCCAGACATTCTTCCATCACGCGGCGTGTGTTATAGATATGACCATCGAATGTGCAATTGGTCAGGTCGACCATCTTGGCGCGATTGAGCCTGCCGTCCGCTTTCAGATTCAAAAGCGCCTGCTTGATCGTGCGAAGCGGCACCGCGCCATACATCGAATATTCCACCATCGGGAATGCTTCCACGTACAACGGCTGCGCGCCCGCAAGAACCATCCCGTAATGGTGGGATTTGTGGCAGTTGCGATCCACGATCGCGATGTCACCGGGCGCTAATAATGCCTGTACGGCCATTTTGTTCGAAGTTGATGTACCGTTAGTGACGAAGAAAACGTGATCGGCGCCAAAAGCGCGCGCCGCCATTTCCTGAGCCCTTTTTATGTTGCCCGTCGGCTCTAGAAGGCTGTCGAGGCCGCCCGTAGTGGCGCTGCTCTCGGCCAGGAAAAGGGTAGGGCCGTAGAACTCACCCATGTCGCGAATCCAATCGGATTTGAAAATCGATTTGCCGCGAGCGATTGGTAGTGCGTGAAAAGTGCCAATCGGTCGTTGTGCATATTTCTTCAAATTGTTGAAGAATGGCGTATCGTACCGGTCCTGCACACCCTCAACGATTGCAAGGTGCAGCTCGAGCAGCTCCTCGACTGCATAGAACACACGGCGCACCGCATTCGCCTGCGGATCTCCGGCGATATCTTCGACACGCCCGTTAGCCACAAGATATAGATCAAGCTCCGGCCGCACGCGCTTCAGTACCTGAGCCAGGCGCAACGCTGATGCTTCGGCGCTTTCACGCTGGTCCATAGCCTCAGTCAGCGTTCGTAGGATCGGCGCGTCATGCCGGGATCGAAACGAAAAACCTTCATGAATAGCCACGGCGGCAAGATCGGGGTTCAGCAGCGTTGCGCAAAACGCGTCCTCGAAACTGCCGACAAAGACCGGCTCATAGATAAACGCATCCAACGGCCGACGCAGTCGGCGCCACTCCGCACCAAGCGCGGGCCACCGTGTGGCCACCGCCCCTGTGACGATCAAGACCTCGAAATAGGGTCGATGTGAATCGACGCGTCCAAGAGCAGGCGGCAGCATATCTGCTGTTACGCCCTCGCTCTCCTCATGCGCTTCCCAATCGCCAGGGTTCTGACGGAAGGACCGGTTCAGTATGGAACGGGTGATCCGGCGAGCAAGGGATGAAGTCGCCCGCGCGTCGTTTTCTGCAGCGTGGTCGCGCAACGCGGTGAATAGCTGAAGCCCAGGATAAGCGTGGAATTCCTCGGTCGCTGTCATCTTTGCAAGCGCAGCCTCGAACTCGGCCCGGTTACCCGAACCGCTCGACCAGGCTTCCGCCAATTCCACCAAGTTGCGCCACTCGTCGCCCCGCGCGCCAGGGCCTGCAAAAAACTGATCGATTCGGCTTGGATGACCACTCGCTGCCTCGGGCATTTGACATCTCTCCTCCTCCGGTTCTGTGTGGTTGTGAAGCCAGGGGGATTGGCCCTCACTCTGTTGCCACGGTAGCAAAACGGCGGATATTCGAATCCGAACGTCAGGCCACCGCAGATGTTAGCCCCTGGCAGAGCTCGGCGTCCACATGCAGCAGCTTGCAATCGGTTGTAACTGCTTGGGCCATCGCGCGGTACGGACCTTCAGCCGCTTTTCATGGACGGTCACGATGCAGACGCTCGGCATGAAGCTGATCGCCGTCGAGGACCTCGAGGCGCTGGCCCGCGTTCGACATCGCTTGGCCAAGCAAGATAGAAAGCGGCCAAGCAAGCAGGTCTTACGGTGAGCCTTGCCGGTCCCCGCAGGCCATCGGCACCGTAAGGGCAGCGCGTGCAAGTCATCATGCGGTAATTTCCTTCAAGGTATTGCCGCAGCGAGGGGCACATACTCGCCGCCTCGATCGGCTAGGGTAACGGCGTCCCAAACGTTGCATTGCCGCGTGGGACGAACTGCATTTACGGCCCAGCGATCATCGAGCCTTGTGGGGAGGTTTTGTTAGGTCGACAATCCTCGGCGCCGATTGGCGCGGCTCGCCCGCACAAGTTATCGAAAAACAGGTTTTCTCGGTGGTCGCGGGCACGCCGAGCGAGGCATGGTTGGCCCGCCAACTTGGCAAGTTTCGGCTGACGGCCAAGGTCATCCCCGTGGATGGTTACGATGCCGGTATTCGACGCGTGGTTGACCGCAGCGCCAATGTCTTCTTCGCCGACCGATCGATCCTCCTCGATGCTGCCACGCGCAGTCCTTCGGCAGGCGCCTTGACGGTCCTCGATCGCCTGTTCACCTATGGGCCCCTGGCGCTCGCGTTGGCGCGCGGCGACGAGGACTTTCGTCTCCTCGTTGACTAGACTCTGAGCCAGTTTTTTAGATCGGAAAAGTTCCACGGCTTGTATGTGAAATGGTTCGGGCAGCCCGGCGAGAGCGCTGTCATGTGCTTCAGGCTGAGCGCCCTGCCGGAGTAATAGTGGCCCAATCCGGGCGCAGTTTAGTCGCCCGTAAAGGTGCGATAGCGAAAGCGGCCCCGTGGGACGACGCACGCCCGCTCGCTTGATTTACGCCTTCAAGGCGAGGGTGTAGTGTCGAGGGGAACGCAAAGGTTCTCTCCAGGGGCCTGTCGTGCGGCCGTTCCATGCGATGATAGCAGCTGCGATCGTGCTTAGTGGCTGCACCATAGAGCAGCCGCTGCCAAAGCGCTGGACAAGACCTGATACTACTCAGGAAACGTTTATGCAGGATCGCAACGCTTGCGCTCAGCCGGCACAGCAAGCCAATTCAGCCGGCTCCAACGTGCCGTCGTTGGCCTCGTGCCTGGTAGCCCGCGGGTATAAGGAAGATCCCAACGGCAACCTATCGGCGCCCTCTGGGCCTCCAACCGTAAAATTCTCTTCGGGCGCCTTAGCGCCTGCGCTTGAAGTCATTAAGGGGTCTGTTGGATCACTCAGTCCGCAGTATGCAGCGCGCCAACGCTATGATCGATCAGCCGCCGACTATAGGAATTGCCTTGCTGCCAACCCGTCGAACGCAGACGCATGCGACGGGCAACGTCAGGTCATGCAGGCTGATCAGGAAGCTCTATCGGCATCCAGCAAGTAGAGCGCAGGGGGGGCAATTACCTCATTTCGCCGGCCCGGTCACGTCGACCTTCTTCCAAGTCGAGTCCGGGTCGAACGACGAGATCTTCTCGGCAAGCTTCGCGGTGTCCGGCCCAAGGTCTTTCTGGAATACTGCGCCGGTGTGATTCACGATGAAGGTCACTACGCCGGAGTTGCGGTATTCGGCCGGATAAGCGACCAGGGCAAAACCTCCGATCATCTTGCCGTTCACGACATAGTTGGCTGCGCCGCCGTCCGCGTGCGGTCCCTGTTTGGTGATGATCTTATAGTAGTAGCCGTGATACGGCGAACGGCTCTCGTCGGCCTTGTAGCCCTCCTCCGACGCCCTCGCGAACAGCTCACCGAGCGGGCTCTCCTCGTCGCCCTGCGCGATCGGCCAGTAAAGCCCGTCCTTCTTGCCGGGATTGCTGATGAAGTGCTCGGCATAGACGCCCGCGCCCGCGCCGGTGCGGTCCTTTTCGGCGTATTCATCCTGGGCGTCGACATAGGCAAGACAAACCTGGATGGCGTCGAGCTCGTTGCGGCCGATCCGCCGGTAGAGAATTTCGCGACGACCCTCCTCGGTATCGAAGGACCACTTGCCGGCCTTGCGGATCAGCGGGATCGGAAACGGATAGTCATTGTCGCCGATCACCAGGATGGCTTTGCTGTCGCCGTTCGTCGTGATCTGGTGCTTGGCGTCGTAGGATTCCAGAAAACGCTCACGGATCGCGTCGTCGGAAACCTTGTCGCCGGACGAGATGATGTCGTCGCTATCGGGACCGAGAACGGCAAGCTCGGCGTTCTGATCGTCAGCGCGGACGGCGCTGACGAGCGCCGCGGCCGCTTCGTCCGGCGTCTGGTAGCTCTGCTGCGCTTCGACGGCGGATGCGGCCGTCAACAGCGCGATCGTGCCGGCTATCATCACGGCCGCGGCGCGCGGCCAGAGCGTGCGGTGCCCGCGAGCGAGCAAACGGATGGTAATCATGACATCCTCAAATCTTGCCAGTGTTCCGTCGTTCGATTGCGGGGAAGACGGGTTGCCGCGGCATCGCGTCTCGGCATATTCAGCGCGCAAGTGTTCAGTGCGCAAGTGTTCAGTGCGCAAGTGTGACCGGCACGCGCGCACCCGCTGCGACCCAAGCGTCGTAGGTCTCAAACTTCAGACCGAGCCGGTCATAGAAGACCCGCAGATATCCGTCCCGGCCGCGCCTGACCGCGTCCGGCCGGAGCATTTGCACCTCTTGCGCCATCACGCCGACATAGACCTTGTGGCTGCCGTTATAGGCGAAGCGATAGAAGCCGATGCCGTTGTCGAGATGGCCGATGACGGCAATATCGTGCTTGAGCCTCACGTCGGACCGCCGGCCGCCGCCGCGGCCACCGCCGCCGGACCCGCACGCCTCCACCGCCGCGAGAGACGCCGCCACCCCCGCCAAGGCTGGCACGGCCGCGACCCGCCTCGAGGTTCGCCACCCGCCCTGAGCTGACGTTGCCGAGAGCGTTGCCGCCCGTCCGGCCGCCACTGGGCCGAGTGCGGGCGGTGGGCCGATTGCCGGTGCTGGGCCGTTTGCCGGCACTGGGCCGTTTGCCGGCGCTGGGTCGGGTGCCGGCGCTGGGTCGGGTGCCGGCACTGGGCCGATTGCCAGCACTGGGCCGATTGCCGGCGCTGGGCCGGTTGCCGGCACCGCCCGGCTGCAGAACCTGGTTGCCGCCGCGGCCGCGGAAATCGAGACGGTTTTGCCCGCCGCCGGCAACGGTGTTGCGACCGCCGCCAAATTTCTGCGCGACGTTGGCGTTGGCGTAGCGCACGCCCTGGCGGTGCACGGGGTTGTGCTTCCAGTTGTTGCCGACGTTGATGTTGTTGATATTGACCGGGCGGTTGATATTGATGTTGTTGCCGCCCCAATTGCAGCCGCCGCCCCAGCGAAAGCCGCCGGAAACCCAGCGCCCGAGTGCGTAACCGGCGCCGAACGCCAGGCCGGTCGCGATCACGCCGGCGCCGATATATCCCGGCCAACCGAAATAGTACGGCGGATAGGCCGGATACGGCCACGCCCCGTATACGACAGCCGGATCGTAGTAGGGCACATAAACTGTATCGGGCTGCGTCGGCTCGATGACGATAACCTGCCTGCCGCCCTGTTGTTGTGTCGAGACGGTCTGCTCCTTGGTCGAGCTGAGCTTGTTGTTGGCCTGGGCCCTCGCGCGCAACCGCTGAATCGCGTCCATTACGTCCGCCTGCTGCGCCAGCACGGCGTTGCCCAGCTCTTGCGTCCAGTCGAGCTTGCCGCTCATCATCTCGAGCACCGACGGCGTCGCGGCGAGCGACTTCACGCTGTCATCCCACTTTTGCTTGTCCACGGCCGCCTTGAGATCCGCGCCGGAGAGGTTCTTGTTGGCCTTGACCCAGCGCTCGGCCTCGATCACCTCGAGAGGATAGGTCGAGGCCATGAGGACTTCGGCAAGCAAGGTGTCGGGATAGAGCGCGATCGGCGCCACCAGCGCGTCGAGCTGCTCCGGCTTGAGCAGTTGGTCGGACTGCGCGGTCGCCGTTTGCGGTTGCGCGACCGCCGCGTGCGACATCGCCAGCAGAAGCGCCGCCGCGAGCGCCCGTACCGCCATCCTGACCATCTCGACCTCCCCTTTCTCGCCAACCTCGTTGCCGCGGAACCATTGCGCTCAATGGAACTCCCTTTTGACCGCGCAGCCTATTCCGAGGTGACTCACTGTATCATTTGCCGGCTCGCCAGTAAGAGCGGCTCGTGCGTAACTGTGACAGTCGTTCGGCGCTCATGCGTGCCGGGAAATGTGATCTTTTGCTGGAGTCCCTTCAAGACGTCGTAGCCCGTAAGCGTAGCCGGCCTATTGTGGGGCTACCGTTGCGCAAGCCTAATCAAGCGTAAGAGTGACATGGACGGTCCCGGACTCGCGCTTCGCACCAACACGGAGGCCGCTCTTTTCAAACGCCTTCAACATCGCCGCGTTGTGAGGCAACACCTCAGCGATCAGTTCATGTATCCCTGCGTTGCGCGCAATGACGGCGAGATGGCGCACCAGGGTCATGCCGATACCTCGGCCCTGATATTGGTCGACGACGGCAAAGGCCACTTCGGCCTGCCCGGGCTTGGTGACGACATAGCGGCCGCCGCCGGCGATCACCGGCGTTCCGCCGCCCTCTTCCAGCACTGCGATCAAGGCCACGTGGCCGACGAAGTCGACATCCAGGAAAAATGCCCGTTCCTTTTCAGAAAAGTGGGGCTTAGGCGCAAAAAAGCGCCGATAGAGGGATTCGCCGCTCAGGCGGCCGGCGGCGGCGACGAACTCATCGCGGTCTTGCGGCCGCAGGGCGCGGATTTCAACTCGCTGTCCGTTGCGCAGCGTCTCGACCGCCGAATAATCCGCTGCTGCCGTCATCGGCCGCTATTCCTGTTCAGCACGTCATCCACGGGAAGCGACAAGGCCGACGATCTGCACAGCGATGACCTTCGCGATCGTCATTGAGGGAAAGATCATCGCGTACCCGATGTCGGGGCGCTCGGTGGGCGCCATTCGCGTCGAATAGACCAGGATGGCCGGATTGCCGGTCGCCCCCGAGGCGACGCCGAGCAGATCGTCGTAACTGATCTTCAGAAAGTAGTAGCCGACGACCAGAACGATCAGCACCGTCGTCAATAGAACGGCAACGCCGATGAGCAGCAATGTCGGGCCGGTTTCCGAGACGGTACGCACGAACGGCTGACCTGCATTCACTCCCACGGTGGCCAGAAACATCGCCAAGCCATAGCTGCGCAGCGCGATGTTCGCGGGCATCGGCATGACCCAGAGCAACGGACCAGTGCGCCGCAGTTTGCCGGCGACGAGAGCAACAATCAGCGGACCCCCGCCGATGCCAAGGGTAACAGTGCCGACGCCGGGGATAGGAATGGGAATAAGGCCGAGCAGCACGCCCAGCACCATGCCGAGCCCGAGCGAAACATAGCTGAATTCGGCCGCAGATTTTACGGTATCACCGAAATAGCGGCGCACCTCTTCCTTGCGCTCGGGGGGCATCAGCACGCCGACACGATCGCCAAATTCCAGCGCGAGATCGGGGGTCGGAACTATGTCCGCGTCGTAGCGCCTGACATGCAGCAGATGGGCGGGAAAGCCCGCCGGCAGTTTGAGATGGGCAAGAGGCACTCCGACCACATTGGCCTTCCCGACAAAAACCCGGATGTAATCGAGGGCAGAGCGGTCCTTGACGATTTGGCCGGTAGCCAAGGTTCCCAATTTTGCCGTCGCCTGGGCAATCGCTTCCTCCTGTTCAGCGACGACCAACAGGGCATCTCCGGATGTCAACTTCACGTCGCCCGTTGGAACGATATTCTGCCCGCGCTTGCGGACCATTGTGACCTGTACGCCGCTTGGCAGCTCCTCGCTCAGCTCGGCGAGCGTTCGGTCTGCAAAATCATGACCCAACGCAATCTCGCCCATATGGAAGCGCTGCGCCTTGGGAGGAAATGTCGGCCGAACCCGGCGCGTCATGAAATAGATGCACAGGATCGGACCAATCACTCCAAAGGGATAGGCGAGCGAATAGCCGGTCGACGGATCGCTGTTGCCGGTTACGTCGAGGGCCGCCTGCAGGGTGGCGGTGCTGGTCAATGAGCCGGCGTAGATGCCCAAAGTGTGCCCGATCTTGATGCCGAGAGCGTTGCCAAGCCCCAGTGCCACCAAAAGCCCGGCGGCGCACGCGACCAGCGCCAACACGTTATACTTTCGACCCGCTGCTCCGGTCATCCCTTCAAAGAACTCTCGTCCATAGAGAATGCCGATGCCGTAGAGGAACATGATCAACCCGGTGAGGCCGATCGGTCCGGTAATCTGGGCCTTCGGAGCGAATGCGCCAATTGCGAGGCCGACGAAAAGGACAGCCCCGACCCCAAGCGAAAACCCGCCGATACTGATTTGGCCGACGAGGTAGCCGAGACCAATGGCGAGAAACGCCGCGAGCACCGGCTGGTTGCCAATGATTTCGCGGGCGACATCCAGCATGGCAAGATTTCTTAGCAGGAATTGACTGAATTCCAGAAGGAAAAGCTAGCGGGCGCGGCACCCCGCGGCACGAAACTGCTCGATTACCCGATTGACGAGATCGCGCGTTGGGGTCGGAGTATTGACGTTCTTATAGCCAAGCTTCATGGCGTTCCACTTGAAAGCTCCCAGCTGATGGAACGGCTGCACCTCGACCCATTCAACATTCTTCATTGGAGCGACAAAGCGGGCGATCCCGTCCACGTTGGCCGGGTCGTCGGTTAATCCCGGCACGAGCGTGAATCGCACCCAGGCGGGCTTGCCCATCGCGGCGAGGCGTTCGGCGAAACGCAGCGTCGGAGCCAAATCACGTCCGGTGACCGCGCGATAGGTTTCCGGATCCGAGCTCTTGATGTCGAGCAGCACGAGATCGAGGTGGGAAAGATAGTCGTCGTCGCAACGGTCGCCGAGAAAACCCGACGTTTCGATCGCAGTGTGGAGGCCCATCCGCTTGGCCCCTGCCAGGATTCGCCGCGTGAAGGCGAGCTGCACCATCGGCTCTCCGCCGGAGATGGTCAGGCCCCCGTCGAGCGATCGTATCGCTGACGCGAAAGAGCCGAGACGATCGAGCACCTGCTGTGCCGAAACATACGTTCCGTCTTTCAGATGCCAGGTATCGGGGTTGTGGCAGTAGGAGCAGCGCAACAGACAGCCGGACACGAACAACACGACGCGCAAGCCGGGACCGTCGTAGCGGGAGGAGGTCTCGTACGAATGTGCGTAGCCGAAGGCGCCGTCAGCCTCGTCGCGAAGTTCACTTTCGTCGGGCGCATCCGGCGAGATCCCGACATGCAGGTCATGCCGGCTGCCAGCCTCCAGGGTGCCGAGCTGAGACATCGCGAAGTCTCCCGTGTCCTAGACCTGACCGTGGAAGGTGCGGCTGATGACGTCCTGCTGCTGCTCGCGCGTCAGGCGGACAAAGTTGACCGCGTAGCCCGAAACCCGGATCGTAAGCTGAGGGTACTTGTCGGGATTTTTCATCGCGTCCTCAAGCGTCTCCTTGTCGACGACGTTGAGGTTCATGTGGAAACCGCCGTGCTCGAAGTACACGTCAAAGGCCTTGACCGCAGCGCCAATGAGCTCTTCATCGGATAGATGCGCCTTCTGCGGTGCCACTGAAACCGTATAGCTGATCCCGTCCAAGGCATCCTTGTAGGGCAGCTTTGCCACCGAAAGGCAGGACGCCAGCCACCCATGGCTGTCGCGGCCATGCATCGGATTGGCGCCCGGGCCGAAGGGCTCGCCTTTGCGGCGACCATCGGGCGTGCTGCCGGTCATCTTGCCGTACACGACGTTCGACGTGATCGTCAGCACGCTCTGGGTATGAGTTGCACCGCGATAAGTCGGATGTTTGCGGACTTTCTGCATGAACCGCGTCACGAGATCGGAAGCGATACTGTCCACCCGATCGTCATTGTTGCCGAATTGCGGAATGATGCTGTTGCCTTCATTGCGATAGTCGACGACGAGACCGGTGTCGTCGCGGACGACGTGAACCTTCCCGTATTTGATTGCCGCAAGGCTGTCGGCCGCGACCGACAGGCCGGCGATGCCGAATCCCATTGTGCGCAGCACATCACGGTCGTGCAGCGCCATCTCCAGGCGTTCGTAAAAGTATTTGTCATGCATGTAGTGGATGCAGTTCAGCGCGTGCACGTAGGTGCGCGCGAGCCATTCCAACGCGCTGTCAAACTTGGCGAACACGTCGTCATAATCAAGCACCTCGCCGGTCACCGGCGGCGTCGGCGGCGCAATTTGGTCACCCGAAATCTCGTCGCGACCGCCATTGATCGCGTAGAGGAGAGCCTTGGCGAGATTGACGCGGGCGCCGAAGAACTGCATTTGCTTGCCCAGCCGCATGGCGGAGACGCAGCAGGCGATTCCGTAGTCGTCGCCCCAGTGCGGGCGCATCAGGTCGTCGTTTTCGTACTGCAGCGACGATGTGCTGCGACTGACCTTGGCGCAGTACCGCTTGAAATGATCCGGCAAGCTTTTCGACCACAGCACGGTGATGTTCGGCTCCGGCGCCGGGCCGAGATTGGTCAGCGTGTGCAACAGTCGGTAGCTGCTCTTGGTCACCAATGGCCGTCCGCTCAAATCCATCCCGCCGACGCACTCGGTCGCCCAGTAGGGATCGCCGCTGAACAGCGCGTCGTATTCCGGGGTGCGGAGAAAACGCACGATACGGAGCTTCTGGACCACCTGGTCCCAAAGCTCCTGCGCGCCGGCCTCATCCAAGGCGCCCTCGCGTAGGTCGCGCTCGATGAAGATATCGAGAAATGTGGAGATGCGGCCGATCGACATCGCCGCGCCGTTCGCTTCCTTCACGGCTCCGAGATAAGCAAGGTATGTCCATTGCACGGCCTCCTGGGCGTCGGCCGCCGGCCGTGTGATGTCGCAATCATAGAGCTTCGCCATCGACGCGAGATCCTGCAGCGCCCGTATCTGCTCCGCCAGCTCCTCACGCGTCCTGATCACCTCGTCGCTCGGCCACATGTCATCGACTTGCGCCCGCTCTGCACGCTTGGCATCGAGCAGGCGCTCGACCCCATAGAGCGCGACGCGCCGATAGTCGCCGATGATCCGACCACGGCCGTAGGCGTCGGGAAGGCCGGTGATGATGCCGGACCTGCGGCACTTCATGATTTCCGGCGTGTAGGCGTCGAACACGCCGTCGTTGTGGGTCTTGCGGTATTTCGTGAACGCTTCGTGGACTTGCGGATCGGCTGCGAAACCGGCCGCCTTCAGGCCGGCCTCGACCATGCGCAGGCCGCCATAGGGAAAGATGGCCCGCTTGAACGGCTGGTCGGTCTGCAGGCCGACGATCACTTCATTATCCTGGTCGATGTATCCCGCCTTGTGCGCCAATAAGGTTGAGGGCGTTTTTGCGTCGACGGCAGAGCACTCCCTTCTTCCGCTCTTCCTGAAAATAGGGCTGCAGCTTTGCCCAAACCGCCTTGGTGCGCTGGACGGCGCCGCCAAAAATTTCTCGTCGCCGAGATAGGGCGTGACGTTGCGCACGATGAAATGGCGCATCAATGGTCGTGCACCAATCGCCCGCTTTGAATTCCCGCCAGCAACGCTCGTCTTTTATATTCTTCGGCAGCGCAGCGGTTCCTTCCATAACACCTCTCCTTGAAGACTCGCGCCATTTGCTCTTTGCCTTGTCGGGGTGCGCAGGCAGAACCTGCAGCCTTCGCCGAGGACGGCGCGCCGATCGCTGGACTTCAGCCAGGAAAACGCTAGGGTCGGCCGACTCGTCCTTCTAATGACAATGAAATCCATACGTTAGTGACAATGGAATTTGCAATTTTGACATAGGTCAATAAGCG
>CAWHZA010000014.1:0-104253 GCA_963833665.1 uncultured Alphaproteobacteria bacterium
ATGGGCGGATTTGAGTTTTCGACAGGGACAACAGGTATTCCGGCCGACCGACGGATCTCCTGCACTGGTCGGTGTTGTTGGCCAATTGCAACTCGACGTGCTGAGGGCAAGGCTCGCTAACGAATATGGACTAGAAATTGATTGGAGCACGGCCGAGTTTCAGTTCGCGCGCTGGATCGCGGCCGACGATCGCACGATGCTTGATCGGTTTGTGACGACCTACCGCTCAGCGATAGCCGTGGATTTCGACGGTGATCTGGTCTTTCTGGTACGCAACGCCTTCGACCTTGAGTATACGGGTGAAAAGAATACCGACATTTCCTTCACGGACGTGAAGGACATTCACCGGCGCAAGTCCGACCGGTGAAGAAGTCGCGTTCGGCGCCCGAGTAGAGTTTGTAATTGATACCAACGCGGATGATGCTGTCGTGAAGTGACTAGAACCTATCTCAAAATCGCCTGAAGAGGACAACGAGGAGGCGAACTGGACGAAGCCGAGAAAGTTGCGGGCGTGGTATTCCCAGCGGACGCGGATGCGACGTTGCCATTGTATCCAGGCGAAGAAGCGCTCGACCAGCCAACTTCGCATGTAACAACTTAGCCGTCGCCGATTTTGCGTGGGCGGCTTACTGCGGTTGGAACGGGCGGCGCGATCATCTCAATGCCGTCGTTGCGCAACTCCTCATCCAGCGGATCGCTGTCATAGGCGCGATCGCCGATCAAATTCTCGGGCTTGGCTTCGATCATGTAGAAGTCGAAGCATAGCTGCACTAAGCGGACTTCGCCGCATGCGTGCTGACCGAGAGCGGCAATCCATGGCGATCCACAATCGCCATGATTTTCATGCGTTTTTTCCCGCGCTTCGTTTTTCCAACTTCAGACCCGCCACCCTTGGCCATGACGAACGTCGCATCGATGAAGCATTCTTCTTCATCCAGCGCGCCCTTGTCGCGAAGATCATTGGCAACGTCCTATTGCAGTGAGGTGAGCACCGCAATTGTCCGCAATGCGATCTCTCGCATCAAGCCGATCTCATTCATATCCCGTCCGTCAGCGATCGCTTTTGCAACGATCGCGAGCTCGCGCCAACATAGATCGGCCTCCGCAGGTGCCTCGCGCATCCATAAGGCAGTCCGCAGAATGATCTCGGTCCACCTGTCGCGACGTCGTGGAATGATGCTCTGCAGAAGGTAGGTGGCCAGCTTTGCGCAATCGCCTCCGCGTGCGTGCTTCACCAAGTGTGCGACCTCGGGGTCGTCCTCGAACCAGGATTCGGCGATGGCCTCCAGGTCTGCCAGTTCATGGCTGTTCTGAAGAATGGACGCCACGGCCGCAGGCCGGCACATCGCCTTCGGAACTTGGTCAATCAGTTCGGCGAGCGCTTCACTGAAGGTGATGCGCGCAGGTTGCCAATCGGCGCCGCCGATCGTCTCGGCAACTTGAAGCAGACCGAACGGCGGCGCCTCCCCCTTTTCAGTGCTGAGCACCAGGTGATGCGCCACCATGCGATCGAGATACGCGCGGGATACGACAAGCACGGGGGCGCCCATGCCAGCGTCCGCCAAGCTTGTCTCGACGCGACGACGTGACTCCGGCTCACCGCTCCACGCATCCGCAATCCCGACTTTGGTCAGCAGTGACGATAGCCGCTTCTTGCGACCGGTCGGGGATACCAGGAGGAAACCTTGCGTTGCGGCTCCGTCAATGGCCGTGGCGACAATGCCCTCGATGCTGCCAGGGCCCCACTGTGCGCAATCAATCCCGGCCGCTCGCGCCTTGCGGATGACGGCGTCGACCTCCGCTCGCTCGTTCTCGGGCCGCCAATTTCGTACCGTGATCAAGCGCCGAACCTCCATCGGCGTCAGCGAAGCGGCGACCTGCTCAAGCGCCCCGGCAACCGCCCGGCGCACGGCAGAACTGGCATCAAGCAGCAACAGAACCGCGACCGCCCGCCCCTCGGGAATACCGGCGAGCGCGAGGCCACTCGCCAAGGTGCCGCGGGCTTCCGCCGGGATGGTGTGACTGGCTTCGAGCAGAGCCCCGACGGCCATGAACGGATCACCGCCGCAGGTTTCAAGCACGCCCACAAGAGCTGCGCAGGCATCGTCCGGAATCGGCTGGCTTTCGTACTGATCGACAGAATGCGTAGCCGACGCCGCGGAAAACTCTGGCGATGCGGGGATTTTCGACTGATGCAACGCGCCCCCGACGAAAGCGAGCATGTTATGGTTGACCTGCCCCGCCTTGATGTGTGCAACGACACCAGCCTGAAAATCCGCGATCAGCTTGGCGGCGTCGGCATAGCCGCGATCCGTCTGGTAACGCAGATGCTCAAGCAGTCGCTGCAGTACAAACAAATAGCCCAAGGCAAGCGCTTCGTCGTTGCCGGCCGGCGGCATGTGGCGAGCCGCGCCTATGAAGGCGGCAAAGATTTCGTGCGGAGAGCTTTCACAGTACTCGTCGAGGTCGGCGTTGAGTGGAGGCGGCTTACCCTTGGCGATCGCCCGCGCGATCCGTCTCGCGCGATCATCCGTCAGCGAGGACTTTAGCTGGGCTCGGCTCATCGGACAGCCTCCGCGAATCATGCGATGATAGGCCCGGCCGGCGGCTTGGTCGCGGCAAAATCGCAGCAATCCACTGCTGAAGGATCAAGTTGGCGCCGTCGCCTTTGCTCGCTCCAGCGTTCGAGATGGCCGGCTCGCTCGCGAGCTGGCCGCTTGCGACGACGAGCGGGACGACGACCTAGACCCGGCGGTCATCAGAAAACCGGACTAATAGACCTCTCCAACAACGAACCGGGGAAATGGGCCACGTCGCCGAGCCATTCTCGGTGCCCAAAGCCTGAGAGCCAGGTCTCTGAATGGTGTTCGCCGCGGTTATGCAGGAGACGCCAGTGGCTTTCCCTTCTCGACAACGTAGGTAATAAGCAGTCTGGACGTTGCATCGCCGGACTTGCCCCCCGCATGCGGTGTTTCCGGCGGTATTTGGAAGCCGTCGCCGGGCTTAATTGTCCGGGTTGGTTGACCTTGTATGGGAAGTTCGAAGCCACCTTCCAAAACGTAAGCAGATTCGATCCCAGGATGAGTGTGTCGCCCGATTGTCACGCCGGCCTCGATTGTCGCCTCGACTAATAGCGTCACGTAACCTGGCGCTGGACCGTCCATCTGCGACAATATCTTTCGCGTGACTCCGGGCGTGGCTGCTGGCTGAGTGCCCTGGGCGAATGCCTCAGTAGCGACAAACTCCGTGATTCCGCAGATCGCGCATGCTGTGAAACTCGAAAAGCCCCGTCGCGTTAGCATTGCCACCTCCTTAGATCCAGCAACCCTGCATAGCATACCAACTGCAGTGCTTGAATGACAGCGGTCTTCCTGAACTCCAGATGGTTCCGACGGGTGCCACCGAACGACTGAGATTGTCCTTCGGCTGGAAGGCCTCAGGAGTTATGTTTAGCTGCTCGCCTTGAACAGTGGGAGAGGCCAGTGTGGAGGTACGCGTCAGGAGGGTCTCAATGGCCCGCTAGGCTCGAAAGTGTGACGGTTGCAGCCGAACTCCTCTTAGCTCTTCACCTATGCGGGTTGAAGCCAAAAAGGAGAGGACTAACGATTGCTATGCACTCTTTGGCTGTACGAAGTGTCGGATGGAGAAGAGGAGCTTCGAGCGCTAGGAAGCCCAGCTCAAATCCCCCTGGCTCGCGGCGATCACCAAGGAATGCTGATCCTCATCGCACCCACTACCGCTCAGTGGTCCGTTCGAATAGAGGCGTATGCCGCAGCCACCAAGGGCAATGTGAGCCTACCGGTCCGTACATTAGGTCATGAAACGCGACTATAAATCGCTTTTGTTCCGGTACCTGCCACCGGTGGGGTGGCTTGCGGAATACGAGGCTGCTTGGCTAAGCAGCGATCTCGTCGCCGGTATCACGCTCGCGGCCTATGCCATACCGGTTTCGCTTGCTTACGCCGGATTGGCGGGGTTGGCTCCTCAGGTCGGCATTTACGGTTATTTGCTTGGCGGCCTCGGTTACGCATTGCTCGGCTCGTCGCGACAACTGGCAGTCGGGCCGACCTCCGCGATCTCGTTGATGCTGGCCGGAACCGTTGGGGCAATGGCTGGGGGCGATCCCAAACACTACGCCGAGATCGCCAGCCTCACGGCCTTCACCGTGGCTTTGCTTTGCCTGATCTCCTGGCTGTTGCGGCTCAGCATTCTGGTGCGGTTGATCAGCGATAGCATCCTGGTCGGCTTCAAGGCCGGCGCGGGGCTGACCATCATCATGACCCAGCTGCCGAGCCTCTTCGGCGTCGCCGGTGGCGGGCAGAATTTCTTCGAACGAGCCGTGGAATTCGCCGGCCAACTCGGTCAGATCAATTTCCTCGTTCTCGCAATTGGCGTCGTTGCGACTGGCATGCTTGTACTGGGTCAACGCTTTCTGCCGGGGCGACCAGTGGCGCTAGCAGTTGTTGCACTTGCAATCGTAGTGGCGTTGGTTTTCGAATTTTCCGCAGCCGGGGTGCCGTCGACCGGAAAGGTCCCCTCGGGGCTCCCGTCCCTCGCCGGGCCAGCACTGCGGCTACGCGATGTTGACGGAATTTTTCCGCTTGCGATTGGGTGTCTGCTGCTCGCCTACGTCGAAGGCATTTCGGCCGCCCGCACTTTCGCGGTAAAACACGGCTACACTCTCGACCCGCAGCAGGAGTTTCTAGGAATTGGTGCGGCGAACCTAGCCGCGGCCCTCGGTCATGGCTACCCCGTGGCAGGCGGTCTGTCGCAAACGGCGGTGAATGACAAGGCGGGCGCGCGCACACCTCTTGCACTTGTCTTCGCTTCCCTCACCCTGGCCCTGTGCCTGCTGTTTCTTACTGACCTGCTGGCAAACCTGCCAAAAGCAGTCCTCGCCGCCGTGGTACTGACCGCCGTAGCCGGATTGATTGACGTGCCGGCACTCGTTCGTATGTGGCGGATCAGCAAATTGGATTTCTACGCGGCTACAATCGCCTTGGGCGCGGTGCTCCTTCTGGGCATCCTGCAGGGGATTTTGCTAGCGGCCGCGGCCTCAATCCTGCTGCTGCTGGCCCGTGTGTCGCAGCCACATGTGGCCTATCTGGGTCGAATTCCTGGAACCAACAGTTATTCCGACCTCGAACGTCATCCAGAAAACGAGCCTCTGCCCAACCTGATCGCTTTCCGCCCCGAGGCCTCCTTGCTTTACGTCAACGCTGATTCCGTATTGCAATCGGTATCAGATCATGTTCGTGCGCTGGGAGCGGGCAAGATACGGCTTGTCGTCTGCGACCTTTCGGCATCACCTTATATCGACCTCGCCGGCTCGCGCATGCTGCATCAATTGCACAATGATCTGGGCTCCCAGGGTATCAACCTGCGTATTGTGGGAGCGCGCGGCCGGGTGCGCGATCTCCTCAGAGCCGAAGGCATCGGTGAGAAGGTCGGCGGGCTTGACCGCCGGAGAACGCTCGACGAGCTCTTGGAAAACGCCCGCAAAGAGGCAACCTGATGGGCCTTCCTTTGCGCATCTGTAAGTTTTCCGAGAAGACATTCTCTAAGACTTCACGCACCGTCCGGCCGGGAGCTTCCGCTTCCGGACACCAGACGTGACGTTGCATATTGGGCGTGAACACAACCTTGCCATGGATCGACGCCGTTCGCAGAAACTCTGGTGAGTGGCTTCGGTGAAGCGCCTCTACTAGTGCAAATGTCGCTTAAGGATCCCGGATGCGGATGGTCCACGGGGTGCTGCTGACGTCTTCTCCGGATTTTCGAGCGGTATCTGTGCCGCGGCCAACATCCGCCGTCGCGCCGCCTCCTGCTCCGGTGTGAGCTGCGGCGCGTTCACTGCCACTTGCCGGCCCAGTGCGACAAAGCTCGGAATCTTATCGTCCGCCAACGGCACCACTTTCTCTTTCCGCATCATCGCCTGCTCAATGAACGGCGCAAGCACTTCCTGCTTTACCTTGGCTCGCGCTTCCTCCCGCGCATCGAACTCGGGCAAGACTTCGCGCGCGAAAAGTTCAAGCGACTGGCAGATATGATCGTGTTGGTTCTTACCGCCTTGCTGGATAAAGGCAACCTGATCAACGCCTGAATCCTCGAAGCTTTTGAGATGCGCACGCAACTGATCGGGCGTGCCAATGCCGCGCGCGGCACCGGCCTCAGGGAGCTTGGCCCGAGCCTTCTCGTAGGCCGCCCAAATATCTGTGCGGCCCGGCTTATGCTCGCCAAAGATGTAATGATGCGCCAGCGCATAGCCAAAGAACTTGAAACCATCCTCACCGCGGCGCTTCGCTTCCTCAGCGTCAGCATGCACCGAGAACCCCGTTACCATAGCGATATTGGCATTCACCGCATGACCGATTGGCACACATTCTGTCTTGAGGATGCGATAGTAATCGTCCACCCATTGCTTGGCCTCCGCCGGGTCGACAAAGGCGAAGGTCAAGGCCCCAATACCGAGCCGCGCGGCAAGCTTAATCGTCTCGCGGTTGGAGCAAGCAACCCAGACTGGAGGATGCGGCTTCTGCAGCGGCTTCGGTACGACATTGCGGCAGGGCATGGAGAAAAACTTACCCTCGTACCCTGGTATCGGCCATGACGCACCTTCCGCCACAGGCCAGCTTAGCACAGAGATCTGTTCTGGACGTGCCGTCGGGATAGAAATTCCAAGCGACCGCGAATGGTCTCTTAGTGGCCGATTCTGTTGAAAAACTCTTCAGTTGCGACGCAGGTTGTTCGCTGATTCAGTCACTGCAGGTGAGCAGGACTGAAGATCATGATGGGACATCGGCAAGTCGAACAGGCTGCATTGTTCTATGAGTTTTCGCTAGAGAGGCACATTCCAGCGGATCATCTGCTGCGGTCGATCGACCGGTTTGTCGAGCTTGGCGGTCTGAGGCGCGAGCTGGCGCCGTTCTACAGCAGCATAGGCCGGCCTTCGGTCGATCCCGAACTGACGATCCGGATGCTGATTGTCGGCTACTGCTTTGGCATCCGCTCGGAGCGGCGCCTTTGTGAGGAAGTGCACCTCAATCTGGCTTACCGATGGTTCTGTCGATTGGGGCTCGACGGTCAGGTGCCTGACCATTCAACCTTCTCGAAAGAACCGGCACGGCCGCTTCCGCCAGAGCGATCTTCTGCGCCGCGTTTTCGAGACGGTTTTGCAACGCTGCATCAGAGAAGGTCTGGTCGGCGGCGAGGCCTTTGCGGTTGATGCCAGCCTGATCAGAGCGGATGCCAACCGGCAGAAGGGCATCGAAGGTGCGAAGGGGCTGCCGGCAGAGGCGACCGGCCGGGCCGTCAAAGAATATCTGGCTGTGGCCGATAACGCGGCCTTCGGCGCGGCGACCGAAGTACCGCCCAAGTTCATCTCGCCGGCTGATCCGGCAGCGCGCTGGACAGGCGCACATGGTGGGCAAGCCTTCTTTGGCTACTCGACCAACTATCTGATCGACCTTGACAACGCGATCATCGTCGATGTCGAGGCAACCACGGCGATCCGGCGGGCCGAGGTGCTCGCCGCCAAACACATGATCGAACGCTCGATGCAGCGCTTCGGCATCGAGCCGCATGTCACGGTGTTCGACAAATCGACACGCCAGGACGGCACCTTCTCCCGCGACGACTTCACCTACGATCATGCCGGCGACGTCTACTATTGCCCCGGCGGCAAGATGCTGACCACGACCAGTTCACCTGTGAATGATGGAGCGACGTTACGCTACCGCGCGAGCAAGTACGATTGCCAAGCCTGCCGTGTCCAGGCGGAGCTAGTCGGCTGGCCCTCCTTTCGCAGACTGGGTCCAGGGGCAGACGCGGCAACCCGCGGGCACAGCAGCTTGCGCAAAGGATTGTTTCTGTCTGCGAAGGGGTTTGTGCCCAACTTCCAAAACCAAACTCACAACCAAAAATCTACAAAAGGGGACCCAACTCCCTCACGCTTTCAAACCGCTATTTGCTGATAGCTTTCGACCCGGGACTTTACAAAAAAATGTAGGCGTACTCGCAATATCGGTTCGAGGTCTGTGGGGTGAACCCGTATCGAGAGCCGCGAGTCCGCACAGAAGTTCGCGCAACCGTTCGCCCGCCGCCATCAATTCGCTTGCAGTCCGGGGGTCGCTTCCGCCACGCAGCTATTCCTCGAGCATCTGCTTCCTATCGCCTCTTTCTTCGTCCTCCTCTTAGGCTTCGCCTTCGCGCTGATCATCGGAAAGAAACTGAGGAACCGGTGCGAGACGAGACCGTCCTCGTCGTTCTCCGTGCGGCTCGCTTACTCGAATCCGCGCTCGAGCGCCTGACCACGATCGATTTGCCCGAAGTCTGGCAGCGGATTTGCCATTCCGCCATTGGATCGGCTCGGCGGATGTCTAGCGCGAATTTTGTGAATACGAGCGCTGTAGTTGATTCGAAGCCGAGGCTGAAAAAATCATACGAATGGATGCAGCCAAAGCGAGTATCGCGGATAGAGTAGTGTATACTGAGTAATGCTGCACGAAGGATTCCGATGTGAATGCATGGGGGGGTCCCGTGGCCGAGTTGCGTTCAATCGCCATCGATCCTGCACCGTCGAGAGCCCGCGACCTGATCGGCGCCGAATTGCCCGTTTCGGCGACCGAATTCGCGGTCGAGCCCGCGCGGGCCAATCTTCTCATCCTCTCCGACATCCGCTTCATGCGCGAAGGCCTCGCCGAGGTGTTCGGCCGGGGCGATGTGTTCCAGACCATCAGCGTTGCCGCCGATCCGACCGAGGCGATCGCCGCGATGCGGGCCGCGACGGCCGATCTGGTGCTCATCGACGCGGCTCTGCCCGACGGGCTCGCGGCGGTCGCCCGCTTGCGCCGAATAGCGCCCGGAATCCGCATCATCGCGCTGGCGGTGGCGGAGACCGAGGCAGAGATCATCGCCTGGGCCGCCGCAGGGGCTTGCGGTTACGTGCCGCGCAGCGCGGCGCTCGACGACCTGGTTGGCTTCCTGAGCGGCATCATGCGCGGCGAACAGACCTGCTCGACGCGGGTAGCGGCGGGGCTGATGCGCTGGATCGCCGACGGGCCGCGGGTCGAAATGGTCGCTGCGCGAACGCGGCCGGCGCTGACCGCGCGCGAAGAAGAGATTGCGTCGCTGATCGCGGCCGGCCTCAGCAACAAGGAGATCGCACGGCGCCTGAAAATCTGCCTGCCGACGATCAAATCGCACGTTCACAACATCCTTGGAAAGCTCGAGCTGGAACGACGCGGACAGGTATCGCGCTGGTTGCGCGAGAACCCGCCACTCTAGGCTGATTCTCACAAGCTGACCCACCTCGATCTTCTCTAGATCGTGCGATGGATTCCTTTGTCCCGCATGAAAGTCCAATGTGCGGCGACCAGTCCTGACAGGACGACCGCCGGTGGCTCGCATTCGCGCTGTGACGGTGACGACGCCCGCCATGCTGAGCGATCTGATCGAGAGCCTCACCCCGATGTATCTCGACATCGTCGCCGAGCTCGGCGACCGTCACGACCTGCTGGGCAGCTTGCGGCAGCTTCGGCCCGATCTCGTCGTCATCGGACTTGCCGCCATGGAAGCCGATGCATCGGTCCGCGCGCTGCGCGAGGCCTTGCCGAACACCAAGTTCCTTGCCCTGTCGGCGGATGGCCGCCGCGTGTTCGGCTACAGCGGCGCGGCCCGTCGCGTCGAGCTTGCCGACGCCTCGCCGCAGGTCCTGATCGATTTTCTGCGGCGCTGATGCGGGCCGAGGCTTAGACCCTCGCTACGGTCGGATGTAAATCCGGGCTGTTGCTCCGTTTCTCAAACCTCGGTCGCGCGATTCTGCGCCAGGCGTTCACGCTGGTGCGGACGGCTTCCAGCGCACTAGGTCCCGCGGATAGAACGGGTGATTGGCGAAAGCGTCGTCGGCAATTCCGAGCGCCTTCACGAAGGCCGCCAGCTCGAAGCACCAGTAGCCGAAATAGCCGGCGTCATCGCTGAGATGCGCATTGTGCCAGTAGGTACTGCGCATGCCCGGATAGTACCGCTGCAGAAACTCCTGGATCAGTCGGGTGCGCGCCTCGCCCGATGCATCGAGCGCAAGCAGCAGGGATTGGTAGGGATCCGGATACGTCAGCGCGGCGGCCGGATGCTCGCGAGGCTTGCGCAGCGCGACCAGACGGTCGAACAGCGCATCCTTTCCCTGGTTGTCGAGAAGATCCACTGCGCTCTCGAACTGCGTCACCGGGACATTGAGCAAAATCGCCAGTGACACGATCCAGAGCGCGCGGACGTAGTCATCAAAATACTCGAAATCCGATGCGCCGAGCTCCACGCTTTCCTTGTACTCGGCAAAGGCGCGAAGGAGAGATGGAAAGCGCTCGCGCAAGGCGTCAAGCGGCTCGCCACCCGAATAGGCAGTAACGAGTTGTTCAAGCTCCTGGCGAAAGACGGTGTACTGCAGGCGCCGCCGATGCTCGGGATCAGTCTCCTGATCGGCGATCAGGGCGCGGAAACGATCGATGCTGCCCGTGAGGCGGCGAAGATGCCGGTCGAAATAGGATTGATCCTTGAACGTGTCACGATGTCGTTTCATTTGACTTTCCGCGGGGGCTGCTTGAAGACCAGCGCCGGCTGCACCTCGTCGGACTTCGGCTTGTACTGCATCGCCCAATATTCAAAGCCCTCAGCACGGATTTCCTGCGCCTTGTCGAAGCCGACGGCCTGGTCGAGCCGATCATCCACCCATTTGAATGTTTTCTGTTCGCTGCGCAGGCGGGCGGTATCGTACTTGGCCTCGATGACCACGTATTTGGGTGGCGGCCTGGTGTTTTCGTAAACTCCGTCGAGGCCTTGCGCTTGGCCGGGACCGGGGACAAATTCCGGGTCAGTCTCAAGCCGCCATTTTTTGGGTTCTTTCGAGGAGCCTAGGAACTTGAACTTCTGCTTTGGCTTGTCGAGGCTCTGCTGTTCTCCTTTCATGAACTTCTGCTCGTCGCGCTCCATATACTTCTGGGCCTCGCGTTCTCCGACATTACCCTTCTCCTCCGTGCTCATCGGGTATTTGTCGGGACGCGCGTAAGGATCGAGCTCCTTCCACTGCTGGTAAAGCCTCTGGTTCTCTTCCTGGTACGGCTCTCGCTTCTTTTCGACCGCAGCCAGCTCGCGCTTGGCGTCATCGACAGCTTTCTTGGCTTTCGCGCGCTCGGCCTTGAGCTTTCGCCCTGACTCGGTTTGGTCGTTGCCCTTGGGTTTTCGCGGGTATTCAAGCTCCGCTGCCTTTACCTTCGCCTGGGCGGCAGCGAGCTCCGCGTCCGTCGTCCGGATTTTCTCATTGTTCGCCTTTATCCTTCCTTGGAGGGCGGCCTGCCGCTCCAGCGCTTGCTCCTTCGTCGGTGCCGGCGCGGGCGGCGCCGCCTCGCCAGTCACAGGCGGCGGCGTTGCGGGCCTCTCTGTGGGAGTCGGTTCGCCCGGCGTCTCTTCGCGCGCGGCTGGCCGCTCGGCCGGCTTCTGTTGTGGCGGCTCACGTGGCGGCGTTGCAGTCGGCTGGCCGCCGAGGCCGTTCGTGCACGGGACTCTCTCCCCACCGGGCGACCAGAGTTCGCAGTGAATTCCGCTCTCGTCTTCCACCTCCCTGATCGTGTGGCCCTCGCCCTCGCCATGCAGGGGGACCTCGCGATGGCCGG
The DNA here is from genome assembly GCA_963833665.1 of uncultured Alphaproteobacteria bacterium. Taxonomy (GTDB): domain Bacteria; phylum Pseudomonadota; class Alphaproteobacteria; order Rhizobiales; family Xanthobacteraceae; genus BOG-931. Next base: position 11,664 of record CAWHZA010000014.1, read on the forward strand.
GTTTTGTCCCCTCGACCTTGGTCTGCCCTGAGCGGAGTTGGTCATTGGCCATGTCAACGGCGTGCTGCGCCTCCGGCTTGACCTCGCCCGGCTCGGATGGAGGCCCCTTCTCGAGCGCGTCGCGGATGGTCTGCGGCGCCTTTTCGGTCCAGTGGCCCTCCGCGTCGGTCCAGCCCTTGTCCTGCAGCATCGATTTTTCGCCGGCGGGCTGTTCGAGCGCGGCGAGCTGCGCCTGCTCGCGCACGGCGGCATAGTCCTCCTCGAGCGGCAGAACCTGCCTGCCGGCGTGCTCCATGACGCGCGAGTGCGCCGACATCGTCAGCGCCATCACGCCGCCGATGATTGCTCCGCCCCAGGCCTGCTCGATCAGCTTGTGCTTCTCCTCGTCCGAGATGGGCAAAGCGTTGATCTTGTCGACGTCCTCCTTCAGCTTGATTGGAATGAGGATCGCGGTGGCGCCCTCCGCGCCCAGGCGGTACGCCGCGATGAACTTGCCGAGACGCTCATAGGTCTGGAAGCCGCGCGCGGCGCGCTGCAGCTGCGCGAGTCGGGCCGACGCCCCGAGTTCGGCGACGCCGATGATCGCCATGACATCCATCACCAGCTCGGCATCGAGCTCGAGCGAATGGCGATCAGCACGATCCTGGATGTTACGGGCTGCGGCTATTGCGCCGATGATCACCGCAAACGCGCCGGCCAGGGCGGCGCCGAAGCCGGTCAGCAACAGCGCGGCAACGCCGACATAGGCGGCGAGGAAGGTCAGGACCTTGAGCACCTTGTCGAGGAGGCCGACCTCGCTCTTGTAGAAATCGATGCCGGCACCCTTGGGACGATGCTCGGCGCATTCCTTGGCCGGCCCGCCGACAGGCATGCGCACCGCAATCCAGCCTTCGCCATATGTCGCCGCTTCGCCGAATTTCTCGAACGCGCTGTCGATCGCCTCACTGTGATCCGTCTTTGGGTCGCCGCGGTAACGCTTCTTCGTCTCCGGGGTGGTCACGTCGACGAGCGTGTAGGCAACGAGCCGGCTCGCAAATGAGCCGTGGACGGGCGCCTCGCCGATCATCAATGTCAGCGGATAGATGTGGCCATCGACCTTCGACAGGAACAATGCCTCGGGCGTGTAGATGCAGCCGCCCGCTTTGAACTCGTCCTGATACTCGGTGGCACGCTCCAGCACACCCTGCAGCTCCTTGAGCTGCGCGGTCAGCTCGCGCACGTAGCCGGCCGCGGTCTTGTGCTGACCCATCAGCCAGACATAGAGATCCAGGAGCTCCGGCTTGTCTTCGAGCAGCTTCGAGGGCTGCGTTGGCTCCTTTCCGGCAGCCGCATTGGACTGCGCCGTTGCAAGAATCTTCGGCAGGATGTCTTTGAGCGCGGTCGCGATTCGCAGCCGCTCCTTGCCGTCCTGGATCTCTTTTTGGGTCGCGGCGACAAGACCGCCGGTTTCGCGCGCCTGCAGAACGTCGCGTTGCCGCCTTGTGGATTCCTGCTCGACCTTCAGGACCTTCGTCTCGATGTCGCTATGCGTGCCCTTGGCCAGCTCTTTCTCGATATTGGCCAGATCGGCTTCTGCCGCTGCGAGCCCGCTGCTGACCTGGGTGATCAGCGGCGTGGCGATAGTCTCCTTGGTCTGCGTGCGCACCGGATAGTAGGCGAAGCTCGACACGCGCTTGAGATCGGCCTCGCCGATCGCACCGTGCGTCGTCTCGCAATAGACGAGATAGTCGCCGGCCTCATCGCTGAAGCTGACCCGGGTCGACGTGTCGGTGCCGCCTGTTTCAAATCCCTCGGGTGGCGTCGGCGCCTTGCCGGCGGTTGTCGTTGGCTTGATGTCCCCGCCGCCTGTTACGTCCGAGCCCGGATTGTAGCGGTCGTACAACTGCTCCCAGCGCCCGCCCGCTCCCTCCCACTTCTGCGGTACTTTCGCAGCAACCGGCTCCCCGGGGACCTTGAATATTTTCCAGTGGAAGAAGATCGGCTGGTTGTACAGCTTCGAAGCAATGAAGAGATCGTTACCCTTGCCGCTTTTGTATTGCTTCTCGTAATCGAGAAACATGCTGAACACGTTGTGGGCGCCGGTCACCGTGATGTTGTCCGGGCGCAGATCCGTTGCGAGAATCTTTGCCTCGAACGGCGGCAGCATCTGCTCTCCCGCCGCTTGCCAAGGGGTGATCTCCAGGCCGTCCAGCACGTCCTCGAATTCACGCAGGATCGCCGCCAGGTTGCGCACATATTTGACCAGGGCCGCGAGCGCTTCGCTGTCGCCGTCGATCTTCGGAAAGATCGGGACCGCCCCGTAGTTGACGTCGGCCGGCTTGCCTTTGGTCACGCGCGGTCGCTCGATCCAGATCTGCAGCAGCACCTGTTTTTCGATCGCCTTCTCGCTCGTGGCCTCCTCTTCGGCGAGTCCCTCCTGTCCGGGCCCGCGTGTCCTCACGCCGCGCCCCTCGAGCGTCAGCGCAATGCCGTCGGGGATATCGCGCGCCTTCTTGCTCCCGAGCGCCTTCTCGACGCCGGCCTTGATGTGGACCGCCCAGTCCGGCATCTCGGCTTCGCGGCGCTTCTGCTGCTCGCCGCGCGACTCTGCCAGTGCCTGGTCTACCGCCTCGAGCGCGCGTTCATAGAGCTTCTCGACAGGCTCGTCCGGCTTCAGACGGACGGCCTTGCCGATCCGCTTCTTGCCTTGCGTGTCGAAATGGAGCCAGACGTTGAGGTACCAGTTGCCGTCGGCGTCGTTGTGCCAGAGCACGAGACGGTCAGGCAGATCGAGCGGCCGGTCCTGGCGCTTGCGTTCGGCGTCGAGCCGCGCCTGCAGCGCGTTCTGTTGATCGGTGACCCACGGCTCGGGTTGCGGTTCCTTGGTTTTGCTTGGCTCGCCGAAGTCGAAGCTCGCGATCGCGAAAAACTCGCGGTCGGCGCTGGTGTCCGCAATCATGGCGTCAAAGTGTTTGGCCCACGAGTCCGGCGTGAAGAGAGTCTTCCAAGACCCGGGGCCAAACACGTTGTCGCCGATGAGCGTATAAGACAAGGAGTTGGGATCATCCTTGATGAAGTTCTCGATGATCTCTGCGAGCGCGTCGTCTTTGCCTTTCGCGAATTTCAGGTCCGAGAACTGCTGAATGGCATTCACGCAGCCTCTGGCGATCTGCTTGGCTGACAGCTTGCGCCTCTGCGCCGTGGACTTGAAATTGATCTCTAAAATGGGGTCGAGGAGGATTTGGGTGGTCTTGCCGCCCACGAACTCATAGCGCCAATGGATTTCGTGCCGGGGTACAGCTTGGATCTGCGTGACCTCGATGTGCTGCCGCTGCAGCTGCCGCCCAGGCTGTGACGTCGCCGACGCGCGCATGCGGCCGTGGCGTGCCGCGCCGTGCCCCGGCGTCGCGCGAAGCTTTGGGCTGCCCGTCTGCTGCACGACATGCGTGAGCTCGTGGGCCAACAGCCGCTGCCCCTGGCCTGTCGTTGGCGCAAAACGTCCGGCGCCGAACACGATGTGGCGCCCGACCGCATAGGCGGCGGCATTCACGTCCTGGGCCGATCGGGCCGCATCGCCACCCTCGTGAATACGCACGTCACTGAAGTCGCGGTCGAAGCGCTCCTCCATCCGCTGGCGCAACGCGGGCTCCAGCGGCGCGCCGGCGCCGGAAAGGACGCGCTCGACACTGGGCGGTGCGGCACCCTGTCCGCCGGCAGCGCTTCCGTTGATGCGTCGTATATCTGGCTTGTCCGCGGCCGAGCGGTCCGGCGCCGCCATCACGTCAGCGGCGACGCGATCCGCCTCCTGCTCATATTCGTCGCCGGCTTCGTCGATCTGGAGCTTCGTTTGCAGGTGCCCGGCCTTCCGGCTCCTGCACTCCTCGCATTCGGTCGCTCCGCCGCCGCAGGCGCACTTCCGCTGCAACAGGAACGGCGCTCGCGTGCTTCGCGGCGATGCGGGGATCACCGGTAGCGCATGCGGCGCACTGCCCGAGCCCTTCAAGCTCGGCGCGACTTGTTCGCCATCGGGGCGCCCTGGCCGCAGACGCACGGCGGCCTGGTTGCCGATCGCGGACGCGCGCTCGATCCCGTCGAGCGACAAGACCGGCGCGCGTATTGGCTCAGCGCCGCGGTCGATGCCGCGCTGTTGCGGCGGCTTGGGCCTGACAGCCTGCTGGTTTCCCATGCCACCCGGTCCTGCGGCGCACCTCTCAGCCAATCGTGTTGAGGAACGGCCAGTCGTTCGTCGGCGGCGGCGTGCGCGCCGGCTGGATCGTCGCCTGCGGCGTGATGACGTTCGCCATCACCTCGAAAGCGCCGCCGACGATCGACGAGGTCACGCACGGCACTGGGTTTTGCGCCTGCAGCGGAAGCTGGGTAAACAGGTTCGCGCTGATGACCACTTGCGTGTCGCGCATCGCGATCGCCGCGGCGGCCACATCGGACGCCGGCGTTGCGACGCGATTGCCGTGCACCAGCGCCGCTGAAGGCCGCTGCTCCGTGCCGATCATCGCGAGCTCGAGCCCGACCAGCGCTGCGTTGCTGCCGCTCCCCCGCGCTGCGGCGGAGAGCTCGATGTCGTTGTCGCAAACATGCATGACCGCGCGCAGCGGCTGCCCGCCGAGCACGGCACTTGCGATCTGCTGATCCAGCGCATCGAGGATCGCATCGATGCTCGCGTCCGCCGCCGCAGCGACCGGCGCCGCGGCCGCAGTTGCCGCAGCATCGCTTGCGCCCGCAGCAGCCGTTTTGGCCCCCCCTGGCTGCGCCGCCGCCTTCTTCACGCTCTCGGCGACGGATACCAGCATGGTGGGGCTCATCGGCAGACGCGTCGCCTCGACCATCCTGCGGTCGGCCGCCGCAGTGCGGCCAACCGATCCTGTCGGGATCACCAACGCCAGCAAGAAGAGGCCGGCCGCGCACTGCCGCACACGATTGTCGCAGCAACGCACCAGCCCGAATGGTCCGAGTGCGCCGACCGGGAGACCAAGCCCGGCAAACAAATTGTCGCTGATGTCGTAGTCGTCGAGCGGCGTCGGGTTGTCGCTGGCGCCGGCGGTGATTAGCACCCCGAACGTCGAGAGGGTCTCGGCCATGTTGCCGCCGCAGACGAAGCGATTGCGCCGCACGGTGAGGCTGGTGCAGTCGGACGAGGCAGTGACCGCGCTGCCCCCGATCGGCGTCTTGTCGCCCGGCGCAAACGCGAAGGTGCAGTCCTCGATCGTGAGGTGCGGGCTCGCGGTGGCGCGCACGCCATTCGTCACGATGACCTGGATGTTGCCGATGGTGACCGGCACGGAAGGCAGGCGCAGCACCAGCTCCGACAGCCGCACGCCGGCTGCGCTCTGGATCAGAATCGCTCCGCCGCGGAACGCGTCGATGTTCTGCGGATCGGCCTGCAGGATCACGCCATCGCCGCAGCCTTCGAGCGACAGCCGTGCATGCTTCTGGGTCAGCGTGAGCGGCGCCGCAAGCGTGTAGATGCCGGGACGCAGCAACAGCTGGCCGGGCGCGCCGCTGCCGGCGAGGCCGTCGAGTGCGGCCTGCAGCCCGCCCGCCGCCGCCACCTCGGCCGGCCCCATGGTGACGCCGCAACAGTCGCATTTCGTCGCTCCGACATGGTTGCGGCAATCGTCGAGCAGCTGGAATCCATCGCCGCTTCGAATAACCGCGAGATCGCACAGCCACTGCCGCGGACCCTCCGGCGGCTGCGGTGCCTCCAGATAGCGCTGCGGATAGACGAGCGTCGGCGTCGAGGGGCGCACCGCGAAGTACCAGACCGGCTTCGCCGCGATGTGCGTCGGCATCGCCGTCATCGTGATCGTCACGCTGAGACCCGAGACCGCATCGAGCGCCACCGCGGTGCCCGAGGTGAACGGCACCGCCGCCTGCCAGAGCCGCACGAACAGCGGCCGGTTGGTGTCCGGCAGCGTGAAGCTCGCCGGCAACGTCATCAGGTCGGTGTCGGGGTCATAGGCTTGCGTCAGCACCACGACCTGGCCCGACAGCGCGGCGATGTCATTGCCGTCGCCGAGATCGGCCTGTGTCAGCAACACCTCGATCGCCTCGTTCTGCTGCGGCGAATGCTCAGCGTCCACCGGAACGGGAGACAGCGACAGCGCATGCGGTCCCGACGGCGTGCCGCGATAGAAGAACGAGGCGTTGTTCCAGCCCCACAGCAGCGTGCCGGTGCCCTTCTGCGGATTAAGGTCGATGACGGTGACGCGGATCAGTTGATTGTCGGCGCCGAGATAGCCGCCTTGCGCGGGCGGATCGCACGGATCGGGCTCGCCCACCGGCGGCACGAAGCCGACCTGCAGTCGCGCCGACGAGAGCAGCTGGAATGTCTTGGGATCGAGCGTGACGCCGTCCGCCGCGAGCAGCGTGTCGATCTCCTTTGCGGCGTCATCGCAGGTCGAGCCGCGCAACGGCAGGCGCAGGAAGTGCTGCATCAGCCGCGTCCGCGCCGCACTGTCCGGGCCGCCAAGCGCCACCTCGCGCAGCGGCTGATCTTCCACCGCGCAGACTTCCTGCTCGGTCGCCAGCAGCGCCACCAGCGTGGGTCCGCCAAAACCCTGCAGCAGCGGCATGTCGAGCCAGTCGGGCTGGTTGTCGAGCTCGACCGGCGCGTCGAGCCTGAGACGCCAGCCGCCGAGATACATGGTGCCGGGCAGCACCACGACCTTGCCGGATGCATCGAGCCCGAGCTTGTAGCCGTCGTCCGGCGTCGCGGCTGGGCCGATCAGGTCGATCGTTTCCAGGCGCAGCGCTTCGGACGCGATCCGGCTTGCCTCGTTGCCGTCGGCTTCGAGCGTTACGCGCCCCTGCTGCAGCACGACCGAACGATATTGCCGCGTCGGATCGAAAGTCACCCTGGCGATGTCGCTTCCCATGGCACGTCCCTTCGGTTGCTCGCCTGATTAGTCCGCGTCGATCCACACGGGCGTCAGGTTGATTGGCATGAATTCCTGGTACTTGAGCGCGAGGCCGCGGCGCTTGAGCGCGATGCGTTCGAGGCAGAAGGCGCCCATCTCGGCGCCGTTCTGCGCGCCGCCGAGAATGCTGTCGCCCGGCTGCGGAGCGATGATCGCCGCGTCGGCATCGCGCCGCAGCTTGGCGTAGTTCGGACGTCCGAACTGGCGGCTCTCGAACAGCGGGCCGCGCGGCGGAACCGCGACCGAACGATAGGGCGCGTGCAGGCTGCTGCCCTGCGCATAGGCGCAGAAGCGCACGCAGCCATGCTGCGGATCCTCGACGCGCGCGACCTCGTCGAAGATGCATTCGCTCGCCTGCATGCGGTGGGTCGCGCTCGGCCCGAGTATCGTGCAGCGCGAGAGCGAGACGGTGCCGCTGGCAAAGCCGAGCGCGAGATCGGCAAGCGCCAGCGGATAGGCGGCCTCGAGTGCCGCCCGATCATGTCCCGCAAGCGCGGCCGCGAGCGCGGCTTGCAGCGCCGCGGAGGGCACCGTGCCAGGGGTGTAGGCTTCGAGCGTGGCAAGATTCGCCGCCGACAGGCCGCCACGAATCTCCGTGCTGAGCGGATCCGTGCCGGACTTGAGCGCCGCCGCGAGCGCCGCAGGGTCGAGCACCGGCGCGCCGTCGACCAAATCATGTGCGCGGATCGACTGCAGGATGCTGTCGCTCGCCGTCAGTGTCTCGATCGCGCCGCCTTCGCGCGCGCGGATCGGGCCGGTGATGCAGCGCTCGATGATGAGCTCGCCGATCGTGCCCTCGATCCACAGCGTTGCCGGCCGCAGCGGCGTGCCGTCGATCGCGGTGGCAAACAGCGCCGCAGGGGCATCCGACGTGCCCGGATCGAGCGTTGCGGCGCGCAGCCGCACGCTCGCGAACGAGCCTTGCAGCACGATGTCCGCGCCTTGCAGCCAGAGTCCCTGGATCGTCAGCTGCGCGTTGCCGTTGCCCTGGATCGTCCAGGACGCCGGCCCGGCAGCCGCCCAGCGGATCACCGGTCGCTGCTCGTCGTGCGCGCGCAGCACGACGCTCGCATCGGCCGGCAGCGCGAACGTCGCGGTGGGGCCGCGGTAGGTCATGCTGTCGGCGATCTCGAGCGTCGCGTCGGCCGCGATCCCGGCAATCGCGGTGTCGAGCCCGCTCCCGCCCGCAACCGGCACGATGGCGGCGGGCTGCTCGATCGACGTCAGGATCCGCTCGTCGTAGCCGCCCGCGCCGATCTCGGAGAGGAAGCCGAAATGATACGCGGTGGCGATCGTGCCTTGCGGCGTCGTCCCGACAAAGCTGAAGCGGCCGTGCTCCGGATGGATCAGGAGGTCGGTTCGCGGCTGGATCGCGGGCGAGAGGCCGCCGCCGAGCCCGACCCAGAACGCGGTCGGATAGAGCCGGTCCGGCACCGTGCGCCACAGCACTTCGCGAACCGCGACGGGCAACTGCCATTCGTCCGGCGAAACCCAGTGATCGCCGAACGAAATCGCGCTGCGCGAAGACGGCGCGAACAGCCGGGATGTCGCGCCCGGTCGGATCGAAGGTGAAGCAAGGCCGCGCGGCGCCGTTGGAGACCGGCGTCGCGGCAATGACCGGGAAGCTCTGCAGCCACCAGATGAACACGCCGAGATGCGGGATGTTGTACCAGCCGCTCGATTGCGCGCCGCGCCTGAGATCGGCGCTGTGCGCGAACTCGTCGAACGCCGTGTTCGTGTTTGACGCGCCGTATTGGCTGCGCAGATCGGCGAAGCCGCCGGCGGGCGTGCGCGAATAGGCGCCCGCGAGTCCCTCCACTACCGGCGGGATCGGCGGCGCTGCGGGATCGAACGGCGCCGGGATCAGGCCGATCGGCGGATCGAACTGGTGCCGCGTGCGACCGAGCCGGCGGAAGAACTCCACCACGCGCACGTCGCGCCCGGCAATGTCGGCGCCGAGCTCCTCGAGCAGGCCCACGGTCCCACTGCGACGGCGATAGTAGATCGTCTTGGCAACGTCGAGCCGTTGCGCCCGCGCATCGAGGCAGCTCACCAGGCGCGTCGCCAGCAGATCGCCGATATACGGGATCACCCAGTCGTCGCAGGTCTCGATCGACTGGTTCTCCCACAGCCGGTCGATGCTCCGCCGCACGGTGGCCATCTCCGCGCCGATGCGCTCGACCAGCTCGCGCAACGGCCCGGTCGTGTCCGGCGCCTCGCCGACGTCGCGCGTGCGGTACACCGCCGGCAGCAACTGCCAGAGCTTGTCCGCATAGCGTGCGACGTAACTGTCATCCGCCATTGGGGTCAGGCTCCGTGAAGATGAACACGGTGTCGGGCGTGAGCGCGTAATACGCGCCCTCTGCCGGAACGTGCAGCGGTCCGGGATCGAAGTGTCCGATCCAAAACAGGCTCGCGATGATCGCGACGGTGCCTTCGACCGAGAGGCAGGCCGCCTCGATCTGGCTGTCGAACAGCGGCTGGCCGATGCGCAAGCGCGTCGGCGCGAACAGCCCGGTCTCGGGATCGGTCAACGCCGATTTCACGCCGGCGCTGATCGCGTCCGCATCCATCCCCGGCGTCGCCAGGATGGCAAGGAGCAGCAGTACCGGGATCGGCGTTGCGAGCGTCACCGTGACCGGGCGGTTCGGATCGCCGGCCGCGAGAACGACCGACCTTGCCGACGCAACCGCGCCGGCATCGTCGCCGACATAGATCGTGACCGCGGTTCGCTGGCGCACATCGTCCCAGCTCCAGGTCGCGCGCACGCGCGTCACGCCGGGAGCCTGCGCGGCGATCGCCTCGTAGTCGAACACCGACACGGCGCGGCCGAACGTGAGCACCGAGCGCGGCGCGTATTGGCGGATCTGGTCGGGCGGATCGGGATCCGCGCCGCCGCTCGCGGCGATCGGATTGAGCACCGATTTGAGGCCGGGGAAGGATTGCGCGATGACCGTGAGCTTGCCGGATGCTGGCGAGGCGGCGCCCGCGCCGGTGCGATAGGTCGCGACAATATTGTTTGTGCCGGTCGGCAGCCGGGCGCCGTTCACGCCGTCGCCGAAGCTCACATGGGTCTTGCCCTTCTCGTCCTCGGACGTCACGAAGATGCGTGCGTCGCCCGGCTGGCCGTAGAAGCTCGCGACCTCCTTCCACGGCTGTCCGTCGACCCTCATGGCGATCGTGCTCGCATAGCTCGCGCCCTTCTCCAGATAGGTGACCGGCGACTTCGCGAGCGGGAAACTCTGCCCCGCGGCTGCGGCATCGCCGCTGCCCACCACCTCATTCAAGACCGTCTTGCCGCGCGAGACCGGCAGCAGGTTGTAGAGCACGCTGAACGGCGCCTGCAGCGCCGGCACCGGCGCTGGCAGGTTGCCGAGTGTGAGCAATCCTGGCGCGGACGCGTTGCCGTTCGCCGTCATGCCGCTGCCGCCGGAGTCCTGGACCAGCACGGGCCGGTCGTTGCTCGATGGAAATCCTGCCGGCTGGATCGCGAGCAGCGTCGGCGGCGTGCCGGTGAATGGGCCAGGCGGCTGGTCCTTCAGGCGTCCGACCTCGATCCAGTCGAAGCGGACCGAGACCGTTGCCGCCTGGTTGTTCCAATCGCTCGACGAGGGCAACGCCGCGACCGTCAGCTGCGAATGCGGCACCTTGAGCGGATGCTGGTCATCGGACGGCTTGTTCGGGTCGGACGGCGAGCCGGTCGCATCCCAGATCACGTCGGTATTGGCGATGACCTGGACCAGCGCGGGGGCGAGCGGCGTCGAGGACGAGGTCAGGAGCACCCAGTCGCCTGCATGGATCTGCCGGGCGAGGCTGGCGAGCTGGATCTCGATGCCGTTGGAGTCGGACGTCACCGCGCCCGCGAAGAAGCTCCATAACCCGATGCTCTGGTTGTTGCGCACCAGGCTCGCCTGCGCGGCGGTAAAGCCGATCGTCACAGAGGGCGGCTGTGCCAGGGCAAGCCGTGTCTGCTGTGCTCCGCCGATCAGCGTCTCGACCGATGCCTGCGAAACGGTGACAAGCGCCGGCATTGCCGAAGGATCCGCGCGCTCGCGCAACACCAGGAGATCGCCGCCGTTGATGTTGCGCACGATGCCCTGCAACAGCAAGGTGGCGGCATCCGGTGCGAGCAGCGCGGCGATCGGGCTTGCCGGCACCGCGTCGGGGGCGCCGATCGGTGTCGCGGCGTCGAGCTCGAAGGTCTGCGCTTCCTGTCCTGGCCCGGGCTTGCTCTGAAACTGCAGGCCCTTCGGCAGCAGCGCACTCTGGCCGGGTGTCACGAGCGCTGCGAGCGTGGCGGTGGCACCGATCGCCGGACGCGGGCGATAGCCGAGCAGCTGGATCAGCCGCTTCACACTCTCCGGCAGATCGGCCGTGCGCAGATAGTCCTGGTTGGCGATGCGCTCACTATAGAAGGTGAGAATGTCGGCGACGTAGGCCCACCATTCCGCGATCATCACCGCAAGGTCGCCGTCGGCGCCCGGCCGCCAGACCGGGCCCTGCGGCGTACTCAGCTCGTGCTCGCCCTCGCGCGGCGTAAGCAGGGCGCGGCGGAATTCGACGAACGTGCCATCGCGATACGCGATCTGCGACAGGCCCGGCAAATTGGTGGGCGCCTCCGGCAGATGGCCGTCGCAGGGACAGACGGGCGTTGTGTTGCTCATCGTCCACCCTCCGGCAGCACCCGGATGGTGCCGCGTTCCGGGAAGTCCGGATCGTTGTCGACGCGCAGTATTTCGGTGGTACCGAGCGGCAGCACCTCGGGCAGGTCGATGAACACCACGAGGCTGCCGCGGCGCCGATAGGTGACGGAGAGCACGCCCTTCACGCCGGGCACCGCCTGGATCGCGGCTTCGAGCCGGCTCCGGTAGAGCGGCGTCCCGAACGTGAAGCGGTCGGCGAAGAAGAAACCGGTGCTGCCATCCGGCCGCGTCGCGCTGCCGAGCCGGTCGAGCACACCGCGCTCGACGTCGCCGGGCAGCCACTCCGGCAAGACGCAGACCGTGATGCGCAGATCGATTGCGACGTAACGCGGCAGCGGCGCGTAGGATTCGTAGCCGGCCAGCCGGCGCCGGTTGAGCAGCTCGATCAGCTGCAGGTGCTCGTCGAGCGCGATCTGCTCGGTCCCCTTCGGATCGACCGCGGTGAACACCGTGAGCCAGCTTCCGGTCCAGCGGAAGCTGGTGCCTGCCTTCTGCACCCATGGCAGGCTTTCCGCGGCGGCTTCATAGTCCTCCGGACGCACCGCGCGAAACTGCACGGCACGGAACGCCTGCGGCGCCATGCGGCGCACGTGCTCGGCGCTCTCCGCGTCGGCTCCATCCGTGACCGGGAAGGGATTGCGTGCACTCGCGACCAGCGCACTCCACGCGGGATCGACGGATGTGATGGAATCCGCCGCGACATTGCCTTCGGCGCCGAGGCCGACGCGATAACGCACGTCGAACAGGTCCTCGGGAGCCGGGGGGGCGCCGAACGACCCGTCGCCGAAGCGGATGGTCGCGCCCTGATCGCCATCGATCTCCTGCTGTGTCGGCCGCCCGTCATTGCCCCACGCGATCGCGCGCCACGCGACCGGGTCGACGGTGAATGCGGGCTCCAGCGCATCGGCGTTGAGCAGGCTGCGCGAGAAGATCCAGTCCTGCGCGACCGGAAGACGCCTGGCGAGATGGATCTCCGGCGCAGGCGGGAGCGTCGGGTCGGGGTCGGAAAGCCAGGCAAGCGGTGTGCGCGCAAGGCCGAAGCGATAGAGCAGATTGGGCTGCGCATCGGAGCCATTCGGACCCCGCCGCGCAATCGCAAGCGCTGCCGATGCCTGCGAGGGCGGCGCGGTCTCGATCGCAAAGCTCTCGATCGTCCGCTCGCCCTGCGTGGCGGGGAGCAGATTGCCGGCAAGCCGCGTCGTGCGCAGATCGCGATCGCGCAGCAGTGCATCGTCGGCGCCCCAGCGGATGCGCGTTACCGGCGTGGGCGGCCCGCCTGGCGGGAACAGCGGATCGACGGTCTCGAAACCGACCTCGGTGAGATGCACGATCTGGCGAATGCTTTCGCCGGGAAGCTCGGTCTGGATCAGCAGCGCTCGACCCTTGCTGAAGCCGAAGCCGGTGCCCTGCACCCACATCTCGAGCGAGCCGCGCAGCAGGCACAGCTGGCTGTCATCGAACCAGTACGGCTGGATGCCGTCGTTCCAGAGCGGCGAGACGACATATTGCGTGGTGTCTGTGAGGCCGGTGCCGATCTCGAACGGCACCGGCCTGCCGTCCGGCGTTGTCGCCCTGATGCGCAGGCCGGCCGGCAGCGCCGTGGCGCTGACGTTGCACTGGATCGTCGTGGTGCCGCTCGTTGCCGGCCGCGGTTCATAGTCCACCAGCCGCGCGAGGCTCACCAGCGAGCGGCGCTGCGTTGCGGTCTCGAGCGTCGCCTCGGACGCGACGCGGTCCTGCAGATAGCTGAGCTCGTCGCCCACCGCAGAGAGCGCCTCGAGCATCATCATTCCGAAATCTGCCTCTGAGCGCTCCTTCCAGTCGGGATAGCGCAGCGCCGAGAAGTCGCTGAGCGCTTGGCGGAACGTCAGATAGTCCTTCGCCAGATAGTCGATCGGCGGCAGTGGCGTGTCGTCAGGCGGGCAGAACGGCGGCGCAGGTGCGCAGTCGAAGTCGCTCGGGCATAGTGCCTTGAAGGAAAAACGCGTGCTGGCATAAAAGATGTCGAGCGGCGCCCCTGTGATGCTCAGCGTATAGTCCGAGAAGTCGCCCTGCCCGCCGAGATGCAGCGTGAGCAGCGGACGCCCATCCGCGTCGACGGACCAGTCGGTCGCGTTGTCGATCGTCGCGACAGTGACCGAGGGAATGCGGTCACCCCCCGTAATGATCGCGGCGATTCCGGGCGTGGCCACACTCACCGCGTTAAGGAAATGCACGCGCAGGATCGCGGGATCGCCTGGATCGAGCTCGACGAAATCGATCCCGTTGAGGGTGGTCGATTTCAACAGCTCGGTAAAACGGTCCCGCGGTTCAGTCATGTCAAACGATCCGGATCTCGGTCTGGCGCACCGAGCGCGTTTCGATTAGCTCGTATTTGACGAAGATCAGGATCTCGCTGTCGGCGAGGGTCGCGTCGTCGGCGGCCGTCTGCACGGTGACGTCGAGAACCGTGATCTGATCGCCGAGCCAGCGGCGCAGCGAGTCCGACACGGTCATCTGCAGGCTCGCCTGCAGGCCGGCGGAGATCGGCGCGAAGATCAGCCGCCGCAGCCCGGCGCCGAACTCCGGCAGGCAGACGCGCTCTCCCGGATCGGTGAGCAGCACCTGCCGGATCATCTGCTCGACATGATCCGGATAGGCCGCCTGCGCCGCCTGGCCCGAGGCAGCGTCGATGCGGAACGGAAACGCGATGTCGTGCCGCGCCATGGTCAGATCCCCGTTGCGCGTGGTTGTGTGGCCTGGATCATCACCACGCCCTGCGGCGCCTGATCGCCCGCGAGACACAAGCCGACGCTCGCTTCGGTGAGCACGAAATCGCCGCTGTGACGGGCGCGCTGCGCGGTGACGACCCACTGCACGGTCACGCAGGGATGCGGCACGACCGGCGCAAACGTGCAGCCGGTGATGATGAACGTATCGGAGGCGCGCAGCACCGGCGCGCCCACCGCGGACGCACGCGTGCTGCCCGGTATCGCCGTGACGAATCCGCCATGCGGACACATCATCGTGCTCGATTGCGTCAGCAGCAGCGGCATCACGTGACCTCCAGCGCGCCGTCGTTGATCGAGACTCCGCTGGCGTCGAGCTCGACCTTGCCGGCGCCTGCGCTCAGCGTCGCGCCGCTCGCGTCGAGGCTGAGCGAGTCCTGATTGGCGTCCTGCAAGGTCACGCTCGAGCCGCCGTTGTCGAAGGCGAGCGTGCCGGCGCTGGTGATGATGCTCTTCACGTCCGCGCTGGCACTGCCCGGTATCTCGCCCTTGTTCCAGAAGCAGCCGACCCAGATCGGTCGCGATGCTTCGCCGCGCTCGAATTCGATCCAGACGCCGGAGCCGACGTCGGGAAGCATCACCACGCCGACGTTCTTGCCCGCATAGGGCACGCAGGGCTCGCACCAGCCGCTGATGACGCCGCCGGGCAGCGCGCCAAGCACCTTCGCCTTGACGCGCATGGTCGAGGCGTCCACCTCGGTCACGGTGCCGCGGTACTTGCCGTAGAGCGGACCGCGCACGCCTTCCATCAGGTCCTGCAGGATCTCCTCGTTCATAGTCCAAATCCTCCCGGCAGCAGGCCGCCCGCCGGCGACTTGCCGACCGCGTTGCGCACCAGCACGAACTCCATCAGGTGACGCTCGGCGTTGATCTTGTGGCGCACGCTCCAGACGAAGTACTTGCCCGAATGCACCGTGCCGGCGGCGTCGAGCCGCACGACCGTGCCGACGCGCAGGATCGAGCCAAGGCGATTTGCGTCGACGCGCCCGGTGCAACGCACGAACCAGCCGGCCTCGCGCAGCACCGCCTGCGCGCGCTGGGTCAGCTCGCCGCCATCGTCCACCGCCGGACCGAGCAGCGCGGTCACGGGACTGCCGGCGAAATCAGCAAGCCCGCGCTGCTCCAGCAGCGGCAGCGCGGGGTCGGTCGTGGTGCCGCCGACGCTGTCGGGATCGGTTTCCGTCAGCAGCTTCTGCCCCGCGGTGACCGCGGTGGGGCGCATCACGTCCCAGGAAATCTCGAGCGGGCCGACCGCGGCCGAAGCCGTGTCGTCGAGTGACAGGACCGTGACCGGGTCACCATCGAGCTTCGGCTTGCCGAACCAGCCGGTGCGTTTGCCCGGCGTATCCGTGCAGAACACGCGAAACAGCTTGCCGCTGCGGCGCGCCAGCATGCGCAGGAACTGCGCGTCGGTCGCGCGCTGCATCAGGCTGTGATTGTCCTCGGTGTGCGACGGCGAATCGTCGTCGAGGTTGACGTCGGCCGGATCGACGCCGTGTTCGCCGAAGATCGTGTTCGCAACCGCGCCGTCGGTCATGTCGACCCATTCGCGGGTCTTTTCTTCCATGTTCATCGACCAGGTTGCGTCGAGCCCCCAGACCTTGAGCGTGCTCGCCGCCGCGCGGCCGTCGAGATGCGCGGCGTGCGACAGCACGAAGCCGTCGATCAGACAATGAGTCTCCCCGTCATCGGCGCGCGCCGTCACCGCGAGATTCGCAAGCGGGGCGAGCCGCTGGTCGTCCACGACATCCAGATCGCCCGTGTCCGTGCGCGTCACCGGCAAAGTGAGCGAGAACGCGCCGGGCAGATCCGCGTTCTCCTCGACCTCGAGCTCGGCGAATGCGCTGACGAAATCCGTCGCGCTCGCGCCGTTCGCCAGGATGTCGAAGGTGGTGCTCAAGAGGAGCCCTCCTTCGGGATGCCGATCAGCGGGCGTGCGGCGAGCGCGTCGGGGGCCGGTGCGTTGTTGGCGTCGCACAGTCGCCAGAATGCAGTCGCGTCCTTGAGGTAGCGGGCGGCGAGCAGATCGAGCCGATCACCCTCCCCGCGCGGATGGTAGCCGGCAAGGATGAGCGTTTGCCGCAGCGGCGGTTTCACCGCCGTCACGACGCGGCCGTCGGCGGTCGTCACCGTGTAGGTCTGCTGTTGCGCGTAGCGGCTGCTGGAAGCGAACATCTTGGGTCTCTCACAAAGGCAACAGGCCGATCACGGCCTCGACCGCGAGGTCGCGTTTGGCGGCGTCGGCGAGACGCTGGCGCAGCTGGTCGGAGTAGATCTGCGCGGCGTTGCCGATGACGCCGAGCGCGCCGCCGACGAACTGCAGCTCCTCCGGCGTCAGCACCTTGAGCTGGATCTGCGCCTCGGCATGCGTCGGATTGAGCAGGTCGGAATCGTAGAGCTTCTCGGTGATGGTGAGCTGGGTGACGCGCACCGGAACGACGCGCCCGGGTCCCCACACGAACAGCACCATCGGCAGGAGCCCGGCGGGGACGGGAACGGTCGGCGCACTGGAGATGCCGACGCCGATCGACACGCTGGCGCCGCCGACCGAAACCGTGCCGACCAGGCTCAATCCGGCGGTCGAAACGGGAAACAGCAGGCGCTCGAGTGCGGCGAGCCGCGAATAGACACCGCTCGTCTGGGCGAGCGCTTCGCCGGCTCCGCCTGCGGCGATCATGTCGCCCGCATCCATCGCCAACGTGAACGAGAAGCTCTCTTCGGGCGAGCCGGTCACCGCGAGCGGGCTTGAGGGGCTGCCCGGCGTTCCCTCGGCGGTCTTCGCCGGCTGCCAGGTGTGGGTCATCGTTTCCGGGTTGAACTGGAAACTGATGACCTTCGGCCGCGGCAGCGGGAAGTCGTCGCTGAACTCGATCAGGGCGCCGCGCAGATACTTGCTCGCCATGGCGCACGCTCAGCGGATCTGGAGACGCAGCGCCGCAAGCGCCCGCGCGGCGAGCCGGTCGGGCCCGGCGTCGTCGAGCGTCACGGTGAGCGTGGTGAATTCGCCGGACAGGCCCGCAAGGCCGGAGCCGATCTGCTCGGCGATCCTCGCCGCCTGATGCGGCCCAAGGCCGGGCAACTCGAACACCAGCCGGTCTATGGTGACTTTTTCCGCCATCATCGCGCCTCCTGCAGTCGCACGCGCATCGTCGCGCCGTGCTTGGTGAGCTCGCGCTGTGCCGCGGCCAGGACATGGCGCATGCCGATGCGCTCGCCCTCGGCGCGCGCGAGAAATGCGGCCGCCAGCGCGGCGGATTTGATGTCCGCGCCGGTCAGTTGCAGCCGCTCCGCGAGATAGCTCCAGTCGATGTCATCGAGGATCACGTCGCCCGAGGGCGCCTCCGGCAGCAACGCGCGGCGCCACAGGGCAAGCCGCTCGGCCGGGCGCGGCGCGAGAAACTCGACGACGAAGCGCAGCCGCCGCAGGAAGGCGGGATCGAGATCGTTCTTGCGGTTGGTGGCGAGGATGGCGACGCCATCGAAGCGCTCGATCCGCTGCAGCAGGTAGTCGATCTCGATGTTGGCGAATCGGTCGTGCGCTTCCTTCACCTGCATGCGGCTGCCGAACAGCGCGTCGGCCTCGTCGAAGAACAGCAGCGCGCCGGCCCGCTCGCAGGCGTCGAACACGTCGCGCAGCCGCTTCTCCGTCTCGCCGACATACTTGTTGATCACGCCGGCAAGGTCGACGCGATAGAGATCGAGCCCGAGCGCGCGCGCCAGCACCTGCGCCGCCATGGTCTTGCCGGTGCCGCTCGGACCGCCGAACAACGCCGAGATGCCGTGGCCGAGATGGGCGATCCTCTCGAAGCCCCATTCCTCCATCACCGACCAGCGCAGCCGGACCTGCGTCTCGAATTCGCGCAGCTGCCGTTCGAGGTCGGCGTGCACAACGAGATCGTCCCAGTCGTACGGGCACGGCAGCAGGGTCAGCAGCTCGCTCTGCACCGGAACAGCGCGGCGCAGAGCGAGGCGCATCGCCTCTGTGTCGACGCCGTTGCCGGCGCGGGCGCAGCGCTGGATCTCGGCCGGCGTGAGACGCTGCGTCGTCACGATGGTCGGTGCCGGCGCCGTGCTCCAGTGCGCCCAGGCGGCGTACCGCAACCGCGCCGGCAGTGCGTCGAGCGTGATCGCGAGCCCGGACGGACCGGGCTGACGGCGGCCGCGCATGACGACGCAGCCAAGCGCGCGCGCCTGCGTCCAGATTGCGACGGGGACAGCTTCAGCGTCGCGCCAGTAGGCGATGGCGTTGCTCCGCCGCGCTAGGCGCAACACCGGCACCGCGAGCTCGAGCGTCATCTTGCCGGCAGCAAGCAGCGCATTGCTGTCGACCACGAGCAGATCGAGGCCGCGCGTCGCGGCATATTGCGCGGCGAGTGTCTGGCGGCCGATGCCGTCCGCCCCGACCAGCTCGATTTCGGTCGAATCGGCGAGTGCGAGCAGTTGCTCCAATGCGCGCGGATGCAGGCAGGGCAGCGCGGCGGCATCGGCAGCCGTGACGCGCCGCGCAAACTCGTCGAGCGCCGGATCGCGCCAGTGTCCGGCCGCGACCGAGAGCGCCACCGCGGGGTCCGCGCGCCAGCCGCTGCCCGGCAACCATGCCGATGCCGCCTCGACCGGCGCCGCCAATCGCCAGCGCAACAGCGCGGACATCGGCGCAGGCCCGCGGAGCGTCGTATCGAACAGCCGCGCCGCCAGCCACGGCGTCGGGTGTATCTTTCGCGTATCGTCGTGCAGGTACGCGATCACGCGCTGCAATCCGTAATCAAGTTCGGCTGCGAGCACGAGGTTGAGGAAATCGCGCTCGGCGGTGGCCAAGCCGAAGGCGTCGCACAGTCCAGACCAGCAGGCATCCGCCGCCAGCGCGGCATCCGCCTGCGCCACCGGCGCGGCGAGTGCGACACAGGCCGGATCGGTTGCGCGGAAGCGCAGCTCTGCCGCCGCGGCCTGCGCGGGATCTTCGAGCAGGCGCTCGACTTCGCCCGCGGTGATCACCAGCCCCTGGTCGGGGCTCGATCGCTCCTCCGCCCACAGCCGCTCCATCCAGCGAGCGAGCAGGCGCGCACGAACGCGGATGCGCGCGATCAGCAGGTCCTGTGTGGTGGCGGATCTCATGGCACATCCACCCACCAGTTCGGCGGGCACTCGACGCCAACGACGCGGATGCGGAGAAAATAGCGGCCCGGCTGCAGTGTCGGACGGCGGAAGCTGATGGTCTGGCCGGCGGCGTCGATGACAAAGAAACCCGCGGCCGGGTCGGGTCCGCCGGAAGGTGCGAGGCCCACCGTGTCGAGTGCGACCGCCGTGCCGCCGGGCGTGAAGCCGTCACCGGTGACGACATAGAGGCCTGTTCCATCCGGCGTGAGCACGGCAGGGTTGGCGATGTTGCTGACGCGTGCCGCGATCGCGATGGGGATCGCGGTTGCCGGCAGCGGCGCTGCGGCGCCGACCATGAGCTGATAGACGCCGGGTGGCGGCATGCGCGCGGGTGGCGCCGGCGTCGAGGTACCGGGCGCCATGTAGGCGACCGGCAATGTCAGGATGAACTCGTTCGACGAAAGCGGCGGCTGCCGCCACGGCGTCACCTGCCAGAACGGCCCGCCGGGCGCGCGGCCGAGATAGACTTCGGCAGCGCTCGGCTGATCGAGGCTGCTGCCACCCACCAGGATCGTGTCGCCGCCGGTCAGCACGGACGGGCCCGCGATCGCCTTCACGAGCTGCGGTGGCGGCGGAACGACGAAATCAATGTGTGTTGCGACGTCGAAGAGCTGCGGCACCGCGCCGGGTCGCAGGTCGGCGCCGACTGCGACGTTGGCCTGGCGCGGCGGCGGCGACAGCGTCGGCGGCGGCTGGCTCGGCGCAATGAAGACCACACCCACCTTGATGATCGACGACAGGCGGATCGGTGCTGCGATCGACTGCCACAGCAGGCTCATCTCGTCGATCGCGTCGGCCTCAATCGAGATGGTGAATTCCTCGCCGCCGCCATTGTGGAACAGCGGCTGCTCATGAAAGGCATGCAGCGCAATGCTCATCGCCTGCTGCTCGGCTACGGAATCCTTGTCGGCGAACGCAGTGAGCAGGTAGGTGAGATTGAGACTCAGCGCCTGTTGCGGGTTGGTGAGCGCGCGCGGGTTGTCGCGCGGCGTGTTGCGCCAGTAGGGATCGCGGCCGACATGCAGCAGATACAGGCTCAGCTGACAGTGCCCGGCGGTGCGCACCGTCTCCGGCATGCTGCCCGAGACCGTCACATTGAACGGCGGAATCGTCGAGGCGACGATCGCGTTCTGGATGATCGTGATCAGCTCGGCGGTGATGGCGGACAGGTCAGGCACACTCCAGGCCATGGTGCGCCCCTTCAGCTCTGCAGCAGGCCGTAGCGCCAGGTGAGGCTGCGCGAGAGCGGCGCGGCGGGCGCGGCCGGCGCCGCGCGTTGCGGCCGCGCTTGTGGCGGCGCTGGCGCCGGCGTGGCAGCAGGCGGCGTGCGCACCTCGATGGTGCCGATATGAATGCTGGCGCGCGTGAGCGCGGGCGTCGCGCCGACCGCGCGCTCGCGCGCGGCCTCGACGTCGGAGCGCGGCTGCATCGGCGCCGCGCTGCCGTCTTGTGCCGACGGCGGCGCGGAAGCGGCGATCGCGGCAGGCTGAAACGCCGCGCCGACCGGCACGGCAGATGGCATCTCGGGAGCGGCCTCGCCGGGATTCGGCGGCAACATGGCCGGTGTTGCGGCGCTCGGCGCACGCGCCAGGACCGGCTCGGGCGCCGCCAGAGGCGACGTGTTGCGTGCGGGCTGGCGCGAAACGCTCGGCGGCGCCGGAGGGTTGGCCGGTGGCCGCGCCTCTTCGGCCCGCGGCGCGCGCAGTGGCGCGAGCGCCGGAGCGCCGGGGGTGAGCGGTTGCGCGATGCGGCGCAGATAGGAACGTGCTGCCATCTCACGCCGCTCCTGCCAGCGACCTGCGTACCCGCATCGCGTAGTCCTGGCGCCGCCGGCGCGGCAGCGCGAGGATCACGTCCTCCTGCCAGTGATAGGCGGAGGCGAGCACGTGCACGTCCTCGTGCAGTCCCTCGGCGGCGCGGCGCAACTCGGTCATCACGAGACTCGGCAAATGCAGTCCGGCGCGCACGGTCGTGTCACAGACCGGGCAGCGGCCGACGACCGGGCGGGAGATCTCGGGCGCCATGACCGCCATCGCCCGCTCGGCGCGCGCGCGCGGCAGGCCGGACATGTCGGCCGGATCGAGACAATGCTGCGCCAGCAGCTGCGCAGCATCGCTGCGGCCCAGCACCGCCGATTGATCGGCGGCGGTCGGCAGGCGGAACGACATCTCAGCGTCGCGCAGGCGAAACCAGTGCGGCCGATCCGAGACGATGACGTCATGCGGATGCCGCGGCCGCGCCGCCGCGACATAATCGGCGAGACTGAAGCCAATCTCCACGCGCTCGTGGCAGGCCGGTCGGGGGCAGTCGAACGCGCAGGTCATCGCCGCGCCAAGCACGGTCTGACGCAGCGACGCGAGCAGCACCTCGAAATCCGTGACGCACAGCCCCGGCCAGTCCGCATCGCCGGCATCGGCCCGCCGCGCGACGCGCGGGAGCAACGTCAGTGCACGCGCGACCGCGTTTCCCTCTGTTTCCAGGATCACCAGATCGTCGGTCCCGTTCGGCGACCGCACGACCACCTCCCATCCGCTGACCGGCAGGCGGAGCATGGCTCAGATCTCGGCGGTTTCGGTCAGCGACCTGTCCTGCTCCCATCCATGGTTTTCGAGCCTTATGTGCTCGATCGCGATGGCATTCGCCCCCGCGTCGAGGTCGGGCAGCGCCTGGTACTCGGAGACCCAGCAGGCGTGCACGAAGAAGCGATAGACCGGCTGGCCCGCCTCGTTGAGGAGATCGATGCGCACTTCCTTGCGCAGGTTCTTCAGCGACTGGCTTGCCGCGCCCTTGTCGAGCACCTGGGCGGCATTCGCCCATTCGACGAACGCACTGTCGTAGGTCAGCCCGCGCTCGAGCGTGATCGGTTCGTATTTGGTCCGACCGAGCCCCTTGAGAATGATCGGCGAGCCGCCGTCCTTGTATTCGATGACGTCCGAGGAGCGCTTCAGCGCGCTCACCTTGCTCACCGCAGCGACCGGCGTGGTGTCGAGCCCGAAATAGACCAGGAAGCGATAGCTCTTGTACGGGTCGAAGCGGTTGATGTTCACCGTGAACGGCTTGCCCATCCGACTCTCCTCGATGCACGATTTATGGCGCGGCCGTTTGCCCGGCGAGCTGCGCGATCTTGATGACCACGAACTCCGCGGGCTTCAGCGGTGCGAAGGCGACGATGATGTTGACGATGCCCCTCTGCTGATCGTCGGGCGTCGTGGTGGTCGCGTCGCATTTGACCTGGAACGCATCGCTCGGCTTCGAGCCCTGCAGCGCCTGCTGATTGAACAGGCTCAGCATGAACGCCTCGATCGAGCTGCGAATCGCGAGCCACAGAGGCTCGTCGTTCGGCTCGAAGACGACCCAGCGCAGGCTGGCAAGCAGGCTCTGCTCGAGGAACAGCGTCATCCGCCGGACCGGTACGTATTTGGATTGTGCGAAGGCGTCGTTGTCAGCGACCAGGGTGCGCGCGCCCCACACCACGGTGCCGATGCCGGCAAAGCTGCGCAGGCAATTGACCGAGGCAAGATTGAGCACGCCCTGCCGCGGATCATTCATCAACCCGCTGATGACCGGCCCGGTGGTGCTGCGCAGCGTGGTCGCGAGCCCGGCCGGCGCCTTCCATACGCCGCGGCTCGCATCGGTCGCCGCGTAGATGCCGGCGACGAAACCGCTCGGCGGCTCCGCGATGGTCTTCGTGGTGATCAGGTCGGTGCTGAGCAAATACGGGAAATAGAGCGCGCCGTTCTGGCTCTTGGGAAAAGCCGTCATCAGCGTGTCGATCGAGCCGGGGCCGTCGGCGGGCGCGGTCGGCGGCGGATCGAGGATCGCGAACGCGCGCTTGCGCTCGGCGAATGTCAGCGCGGCGCTGACCACGAGATTGTCGGCGACGCCCGGCACCAGCAGCAGATTGAAGATCTCCACCTTGTCGAGCGAGGTGTCGGCCTCGAACACATCGACGAAGTCCTGCGGGCTGAAGGTTGTCGCGAAGCCGGGAGGCAAACTGATGCTGAACGGGACCGTCGTGTTCGCCGCAGCCGAGCTGCCGAAGCCGCCGCCCAGCGGCGCCACCGTCACGAGCGTCGAGGTATTGGCGTTGATCTTCGCATCCGGCGCGAGACTGGCATCGCCGTTGATCGCGACACCGCGGAAGGTCTCGATGCGCGTCCCATAGCTGATGATCACGTCGAACATATCGAGTGGCGCACCTGGAACCGGAGATGAGGCGCGGAGATTGGTGATCGATACGTTCATCGGAACGATGTCGGTAGGCTCGAGCGCCGTGAACACCATGCCGTTGCCGGCCGGTTGCGTCGGCACCTGTGCGGTGAAGTTGAGGCCCCCGGGGAGCAGACCCCCGCTGGCATCACGCGGCTGCGGCTGCAGCCCCACCACCCAGGCGTGCGAGCCGCCGTTTTGGAAGAACTGGAAGACGGCGCGCGCGACGTTCGAGTCGACGATGCCGCTGGTGTACAGCCCGCCGAACTGGTTCTCGTAGTCGGTGAAGCTGAACAGCTCGACTGCGACATTGAATCCGGCGGTCGTGCGCAGCGGGTGCGTATAGCCGACGAACGCCGCAATCGAGGTCGGCGCCGGCGAGATCGTGTGCGCGCTGAGCGGAAGCTCCTCGATATAGATGCCGGGAAACGAGACGGAGACAGACATCGGAATGCCTCGCTGAGCAAAGGGCCCGCGGTCAGCCCATGAGTGCAGTGGCGGTGGCGGTGAGTGCGCCGGTCGGGCTCGTGTCCACGCCGCCCTGCAGCGCGATCGTTCCCGCGTTCGGCGGCCCGATCAGGCCGCCGTCGGGCGCGGCAAAGGTCACCAGGAACGCAAACGGGTTCTTGTTCTGCAGATCATCGAGGCTCACCGCCTTCTGCGACTTGGTCCAGTCCACGATGAGCGAGAAGGAGCCGAGCGTTGCATCGACGTTCGCGACCGTGACCGTCAGCAGCGCGGCGTCGGCGGCGTCCGCGTCGGAGTTGAACAGCGCCTCCAGCGTGAAGGCGGTACCATCACCCTGCTTGGGGATGGCGAATTCGGCCGGGTTGCCTGCCGCCTTGACGGTGCCCTCGACCGGAATCGTGCCGGCCGCCGACGCTGTCCCGGTAAGAAAGACGAGTCCAGGCCGCGCGCCGGTGCCGGGCCCGGTGCCGAGCACGCTTTCCAGGCTCGCCGCGATCAGCAACGACCAGCTTTGTCGCGCTGTCACGGTCACGTCCACCGTAGCGGCTTTCGGATCGGCGTTCGGCGTCGGGTTGGCGAAGGTGACGCTTATCGCATTGCCGGCGGCTCCTTTTTCCCGTGCCGCGATCACGAGCGCCGGTTTGCCCGCGGCCTCGGTGCCGGCGAAGACCAGCCCCTGGGCGACGAGCCAGGCGAGCCACGGATCGACAATCGGCTTGTAGCTGTAATAGGGCGGCCAGTTACTCGCATTGATGCCGTGGTCGTCGAAGTACAACTGCGACAATGGAATCTCGCGCTGATTGCCGTCGGCATCGGTGAACGCAACGGGCGATCCGCCCAGCGCTGGAATGTTGACCATGTACGGCTCTCTCCGGAATCGCGATGCTTCAACGGCGCCGGGATCGTCTCGCCGCCATGCAAGGCGACGGAGAGCGTTGCTCCAATGTCATGTGATACGCCGCGAATGGCTCGCCGAACTATCCATCGCTCGGTGCAGTTCTGGATCGAGGCAAGATCTAGATCCCGAAACCTCTCGATTGCCGAGGCTCGCAGTTGGCTCTTGCGGCTTTCACGGTCAGTGGCTTTTCGGTACCCGCTCGCCACCCGCCGTTGCGATGATCGGTTCTGAGGGGAAGAAAACCAACGAAGTGGACATGCTGCCGTTTGGAAAAGTGGCAAGTTCACGACCCCGATCCGAAATCCCAGACCTTGATGGTACGGTCGAGGCCACCGGCTGCGACGAGGCGCCCGCCCGATGAAAAACCCGACAGGACGGGCGTTGTGCCAGATTCCGCTTTCGACATATAGCGCCACCTGGGCGGCTAGGCGGACAAGATCCCTCTAGTGGTGCCACGCCGACGCAACGTTGCCCGGCTGGCTCCGATCTTGCGAGATTTGCACCTCCATGGCCTGATAAAATCCCGACCTTCCGCCCGAATATGTCCCTAGTGCCTGGACGAACTGGTTAAGCTGTGAGTCGAGAGCGGCGGTCGGTATCGTGCCATTCGTCACGGAGCGCCAACAGGACGAGCCAACCTCTCCAGCGTTCCTCGAACGCGGCGCGCTCGATCAGTTCCGGGCGCGTGACAAGCGTCGCGGGCCTCATTTCTCCAGGAGTGTTGGAGTTGGCAGTTGAGCATGAGGCGGCGCCCGAGCCACGGCTGCCTCCTGTGCGCGGCGAATAGCACTCGTTATCTTTGTGCGAAATCCTAATGAGTAGTCATCAGCGGCCGGCCGCAGCCCACAGGCCCACAGTCCTGCTTCGCTAAGCACTCTTGTTCACATCCGTCTCGGCGCGATCAGCGTGAACGCCTGAACGCCGACACTTTGGGAGGTCGAAACCGCGTCGCCGGGCCAATCGCCGATCTCGGCCCGGAATTCGGCCTTGGCCTGCGCGACGCGCTCGGCGCGGTTGAGCTCGGAGAAACCGCCGGTCAGCACCGGTTCGGTCTCGTAGTAGAGCGTCCGCAGGAGCTGCGCCTTCCATCCGTTCCACACCCCCGGCCCGACTGCGCGGATATCGGCGACGGTGAGGATGCAGAGGACCTTCATGCGCTCCAGCGACTGCACCACGGCGGCGAAGTTCTCGATCGTCTTGCGGTCGGAGAGGTCGCGCGACTGCGCCACCGTCGACATGACGAGATGCACCTCGACGAGCCAAGCCACGAGCTCGGTCTCCGCGGCGGTCAAACCGAGCCGCGGGCAGAAGCGGCGGGCGATGCGCGCCCCGGCGATCGAGTGGTCCTCGACACGGCCCTTCGCGATGTCGTGGAGGAACAGCGCGACCAGGAGCAGCGTACGGTGCCGCGGCTGGATCGTCTGTATCAGCTCGGTCGCAAACGCGACATCGCGATTGCCGCCCTGCTCGATCTCGTGAGCGCTTCCGACCGGGTCAGCAAATACGCAAACATCCGCGGCTTTCGGGAACCCCGCTCGAATAATATCCGCTACATCATCAAGTGCGACGCCTTCAATTCGCTCTTCGAGAGCGTCCATGATCGTGACCTCACGCTTGGTTGGCTAACTCGGCACCGCTGGATCACGCTCGCAATTCCTACAGCGGCCCCGGCTAGTTCAAAGCCCAGGCCGAAGAATCAACACGAGTGGCCGGATGGCCGACGGCGTCGCTCGTGTGAAATTCGTGTGCCGCGTAGGTCGCGCAAGAAAGAGGAGAGCGCCGGTTAGGACATCATCGTTCGCAATCTTGAGCTGCCGCCATGGCTCCGCGCTCGGCACTTGCCGACGTCGGCATCGCTCCTCGCCTATTAACGCGCGAGCAGGCGGCAGCCTACGTTTCCGTTTCGCCTAACACCTTCAACGAAATGGTAAAGGACGGTCGGATGCCTCGCCCAAAGTTGCTGAGCAGCCGACGACGGGCGTGGGACCTGCGGGCCCTGGATGCAGCCATTGATCGACTGCCGGTCGAAGGCCAGGATACGCAATTTGATGAGACGTGGAGCGATGTCGATGCCACGTAGACTACCCCCATCCGTCGAGTGCTGGCGTGATAGACATGGCAAGCTTCGTGTCTATTTTCGCCGAGCGAAAGGCCCGCGGATCCCGTTGCCGCGGACCGTCGGATCGGACGAATTCGATGCCGCCTATCAGGCGGCTCTAGCGGGTGACATCGAGCGTATGCGCCGGGCGACGGTGAAACCGGAGCAGGGCACGATCGGCGCCCTGATCAGCTCTTACATGCGCAGTTCAGCGTATCTCGGCCTGCGGCAGACCACTAAAATGGGGTATGCGTCGCGTCTCGATGCGCTTCGAACTGAGCACGGCCACCGCACAGTGGGAGGCCTGACGAGCCAGCGCATCGTTTCCGGCATCCTCCAGCCCTACGCTGGCCGCCCAGGCGCCGGCCTGGCAATCCTCAAAATGCTACGCGTTTTGATCCGGCACGGGATTGACATTGGATGGCTTACCTACGATCCGTCTCTCGGCATCAAACGACCCAAGATCCAGGAAATCCGCTCGTGGACTGATGAAGAAATCCAGAGATTTGAACAACACTGGGCGATCGGCACTAAACAGCGACTCGCATTTGCACTCATGCTCTATACCGGCCAGCGCCGGAGCGACGTTCACCGGATGACTTGGGCCGACGTGAGCGAACTAACGATCCGAGTAGTGCAGCAAAAGACCGGCCGCAAGCTCACGATACCGCTGCATCGCGAGCTGCTTACTGTTCTGGCCGATGCTGAGCGCGAACATGCGATGATCATCAGCACCGAGTACGGCAAGCCGTTCACGGTCGACGGCTTTAGTCAATGGCTGCGAAGTGCGATTACCGCCGCCGGGCTTCCGCTCGATTGTCAGCCGCACGGCCTTCGCAAAGCTGCCGGCCGACGTCTTGCCGAGGCGGGATGTTCCGCGCACGAGATCATGGCGGTGCTGGGCCACAAGAACTCTTTCGGAAGCAGAGCGGTATACGCGCGAAGCGGACCAAGCGCGGCTCGCCACGGAAGCCGTGATAAAGCTTGAAGGACGCAGAGCGAACAGATCCGCCCAAACCGACGCTGCCGGTTTGGGCAGTACACCGAAATCCGACGGAAAATCAAAGTGAACAAAAAGGGGGCTGGCGCTCCCTAGGGGACTCGAACCCCTGTTTTCGCCGTGAGAGGGTCAATACAGGACGTCAGCGAACAGCCCCGAACAGAACTTTTGCCCATTCTATCGATGCTGTTGCCACGAATGTTCGCCGTGGTACACTCACGTCCGCCCACACTTATTCCCCAAAAACTCCCCATTGGGCGAAGCCGAGCGAAGATGACACGCACGGTCCGCGACACCAATCTCGAAACCCGCAGCGCTCGCCTGCGACTTCGCGTTCGCGCCGAGCCGTACTGGCGGGGCCTCGAGAAGGGTTTCTTCCTGGGGTACCGCAGGCGGGCCAGCGGAGGCACGTGGCTCGCGCGGCGGCGGCTGGCTAACGGCGGGTACGCGGAGCACCGGATCAGCAACACGGACGATTTGCAGGACGCAGACGGTGTTGCCGTTCTCGACTATGGGCAGGCGCAGAAGGTCGCGCGGGCATGGTGGCGCGCCGACCTCCGGCGAGAGGAAGGTCACGATACGCGCTCCGGCCCTTTCACGGTCGCGGACGCCGTGGCTGACTACCTAACGGCCTTCGAGCGCCGCGGCGGAAAGTCGGTCTATGCGACGCGGCGGGCGGCCGAGACGCACGTCCTGCCGGCGCTCGGAGCCACGCTGGTCGCGAAACTGACGGCCAAGAAGATCGAGGACTGGCACCAGGGTACGGCCGAGAAGCCGGCACTCGCCCGCAGCAAGCCCGGTCGGAAGCCGAACCACCGCAAGGCTGACAAAAGCGCAGACGGCGTTCGCAGGCGGCGGTCGACCGCGAACCGAATACTGACGGTCCTAAAGGCCGCGCTAAATCATGCCTGGAAGGCCGGGCACGTCGCGAGCGACGATGCTTGGCGGCGGGTGAAGCCGTTCAAGGCCGTCGAGACGGCACGGGTTCGGTACCTTTCGGACGTCGAATGCGTTCGCCTCGTGAATGCCTGCGAGCCTGCTTTTCGCAATCTGGTCCGCGGGGCGTTACTGACCGGCTGCCGATACTCCGAACTCGCGGCGATGCACGTGTCGGATTTCAATGCCGACGCGGGTGTCATCACTATCCGTGAAAACAAGGCGGGCAAGCCGCGCCACGTCGTCTTGACGGATGAAGGGCGGCGGCTGTTCGCCGACTTCACCGTGGGCAAGCTCGGCAGTGATCCGATTTTCACGCGAGCCGACGGCGGCGCGTGGGGCAAGTCGCACCAACTGCGGCCGATGCTGGAAGCGTCCCGGCGAGCGAAGATCAGACCAGAAATCTCATTCCATGTGCTGCGTCACACCCACGGCTCGACACTCGCCATGAAGGGCGTTCCGATGGGCGTCATCGCCGAACAACTCGGCCACGCCGGCACGCGCATGACGGAGAAGCACTACGCGCACCTTTCGCCTTCCTATGTCGCGGACACGATTCGCGCGCATTTCCCGACACTCGGAATTGGCGGCGATACCACCATCGCACCGATCAGACGCAGGAGATAAGCAGTGCCGTCCACCTACCTAGACCGGCGGCCTCTTCCGTGGCAGCTACCTTCTGCATCGGCGCTGGCACCTCGGCCTATCGCCTGCCGCTGCGCCCCTAAGGACATCGGTGCCGACGCGTGACTCAGAATGACACGCCCTTGGGCGAAGGCCATGTGATATTGTCGGACTAGGCGCGGGGCCGGTCTGCAGCCTGCCGCCGGACACGTCACCGCCCTTGCGGCTTGTCCTGCGCCAACCATCGTGAGGCGGTCGGCGGTGATAGCAATGACCCGGAAGTCCTGGCGACCGGACTATAGCGGCCTTGCTGCGGCACTCTTAGAATTTGCACAGCTAGCACCTCCCGAGCCGCCCGAGAGACCCCGTAAAAGCCCCACGGCTCCCGAGCAACAACCCGAGACGCCCCGTAAGAAGCGAGGGCGGCCGCAAGCCCTAAGCAACGAGCGACTAGGTCGTGTGGACAAACTTAATCCAGAATTCGGATGCCGGCAAGCAGCACGAAGGCGGCGAAGCTCTCGATCAGCTTGTCGTAGCGGGTGGCGACACGGCGTGAGTTCTTCGCACGATTGAAGAAGCGCTCGATGCGATTGCGCAGGGCATAGAGAGCCTTGTCGACGGCATGCTGTATTTTCCGGGTTGCAGTGCTGGGGATTGCGGCTTCACCACCACGTTCCTCAATGTCGTTGCGGACGGCTTCGCTGTCGTAGCCCTTGTCACCGAGCATCTGTTCCGGATCGCAGTCGATCTCCTGCATCAAGGCCGGAAACGCGGTGACATCGTGTGCCTGCCCGGGCGTAATCACAACGCCGATCGGCAGACCCTCGGCATTGGTGCGGGCGTTGATTTTGGTTGAGAAGCCGCCACGCGAGCGACCGAGCGCGTTACGCTCGGCCCCCCTTTTCCACCGGCTGCGCAATGATGCGCACGGATGATGGTCGCATCGATCATCTGCAGCGCGGCGTCCGACACTCCGCTTCCCGCGAGCCCTTCCAGGATCACGTCCCAGACGCCACTGTCGGCCCACCGCCGAAACTGCCTAAAGATCGAATTCCAGTTGCCGAAGCCCTCCGGCAGGTCGCGCCATGGTGCGCCGGTTCGCATCAACCAAAACACCGCGTCGAGCACGCGGCGATGATTGCGTGGCGGCCGGCCGCCGCCGCGATGGATCAGGAACGGTTCGAAGTACGCCCACTCATCGTCGGTCATCAGTCCGCGAATCAAGGCTGCCCTCCGCAAAGAGCAGCCTTAGAATCAATTCGCAATTCTTGCGTCAATAGGTTTGTCCACCCGACCTAGGGCGATTTTTGAAGGCCGTAGCCGAAATATACTCGAGTAATAAAAATCTCCGTAGTGAGCTCCGCATAGCACAGTTTTTAAGAAAGAGATCCGAATATGCTGACTCGAGTGAGCGAACGCTTCGGCGTCGCGTCAAGAGCGTGCTTGATTGGGAGCTGCATCTCTTGAAAACGACTCCAACGGATCGCTGGGACGAATTGTTCGGCATTTCACCGCCGCCGCAGGGCGCGACGACCAAAGAAGTTCTGCGCGAAAAGGCGTTCGAGCTACTCAGGCATCAACTTCAGCAGCACGAATTGTTGGCCAAAAAACACTAGTTGTTGGCCAGCTGAATTACCTCACTTTCTTAAAGTCACCACCGAGCAACACTACGTCCTTCACCAGCGAGCGCCGCGACAGTCGCGGGTGTGTTGCTCGCAAAATGGTGAGGACCATGCTCGCAAAACAGCTCGCTTTCAACATCAGTGAAGCCGGCCAGGCCGCGAACACGGGGCGAACGGCTATCTACGAGGCAATTCGATCCGGTGAGCTTCGCGCCGTGAAGCGCGGGCGCCGCACTCTGATTCTCGTGGATGATCTGCGCCGGTGGCTCGAAAGTCTCCCGGCGGTCGCTCCGAAAACAAATCCGTAGCCACAATTGTGGTCGCAGGCGCGCCAGGCGCTGCCGGCTATGACGAAGCGCAGTAACGCTCATACCGAAGCGCAGGCGCAGCACCTGTGGTGCCCAATGGCGCGGTATGCAGAAGATTTCGAAGACAGCGCCTCCAACCGTTGGTCGGGAATCCAAGAAGAAATCAGCAATCCGCCGCAGTGTCGCTGCATCGCCAGTCAGTGCGCGATGTGGCGCTGGCTCACCGACGAAACAGGCTATTGCGGCCTCGGGGGCGAGCCGTGAAGGCAGATGCCCGCCCCGACCACCTTCCCAACACGCTCGACCCGCTCATCGAGCTTCCACACTGGCTAAATTGGCGCTGGGAGGCCACTAAGGGAGGGAAGCGCACGAAGGTCCCCTACCAGGCTGCGCGGCCGAACAGGAAGGCATCGAGCACGGACCCGAGGACATGGAGCGACTTTGCCACCGCGATAGCCGCAGCCAAGCAGGCGGACGGGATCGGCTTCTGCCTGCTCAACTCCGGATTTGGTGCATTCGACATCGACAATTGCCGCGACGCAGCAACAGGCGCGATCGACCCCTGGGCTAAGGAGTTAGTCGGTAGGGCCGGCAGCTACGCGGAGGTCACGGTTTCGGGCACTGGACTGCGGATCATTGGCCGCGCCGCGGGTCCCAAAATCCACCGCAAGCAGGCGGTGGCGAACGGCGTAACGCTGGAAACGTACCGTAGAGCCGAGCGCTACATCGTGATGACCGGTCACGTCTTGCCGGGATCTCCGGCTGTGCTCGCCGATCTCGACGCGACTATGGAAGCGGTCGTTGCTGAGCTGGACGCCGGCGTGAAGCATGAGGGCGCATCCCGCAACGGAAAAACTGACGCGGTCGTTGCTGAGCTGGACGCCGGCGTGAAGCATGAAGGCACATCCGATAACGGAAAAACTGAACTTAATTGGGCCGAGGTGGAAAAGCACGCCGGCTGGCTCAAGAACGAGGCCGACCTGCCGACCAATTTCAACGCCAAAGGTAAAATTATCGTTGCCCACATCGGGAACATCGCAGATCTGAATCTGGATCTAAAGCGAGCCAGGCTGATCGAGAAAACATACAACTCTTGGAGCGAAGTGAGCCTCGCACTTGCTGCGATTTTCAAGGCGGATGGTCGCTTCACGCTTGAGCAAATCGCCGCTGCGCTGATGTGCGACCTCGAATGCAACAAGCACGTCACAAAACTAAAAAAGGCCCAGAAACAGCGCGCCGTCGAGCGCCTGTTGAGCCGCTCGTACGAACCATCGGCGAAGCGCGTGGCGCGCCTGCTGAACTGGCGGGAATGTCGAGCTAACGGCGCTCCAGTGCCGAGCATGCACAACGCTCGGCTTGCGATCACCGCGCTCGGCATCGAGTGCAGCTACGACACCTTTCACAACAAGATGCTTTTTGGGTATCGGGGTGACAATGTGCAGCACGAGCTGCAGCATTCGATCCTCGGCGAGGTGACGGACAACGGCATCATCCGCCTGCGCCAAATAATGTCCGATCGCTTCGGTTTCGATCTCGAGGACAAAGCCACCCGAGACGCCGTCAAGTCGCTGGCGCTGGAACATTGCTTCGATCCAGTGCGCAACATGCTCGACAAAGCAGAAGCCGATTACGACGGCGTCGAGCGTCTCGACAAGATGGCCGTAACCTATTTCAATTGCGACGACACGCCGCTCAATCAGGCCATCGTCCGCAAGACAATGATCGCTGCGGTGCGGCGCGTACGCAAGCCTGGCTGCAAATTCGATACGATTGTCGTCATGGAATCCAAAGAGGGCTGGAACAAGAGTTCAGCGTGGCGGGTAATAGCAGGCGACGAGAACTTTTCCGATGCGAGCATTCTTGCGCACAGCGCCCGCGAGGTGCAAGAGCAGCTCTCCGAGGTCTGGATACACGAAAATGCCGACCTCGCCGGCATGCGCAAGGCCGAGGTCGAAAGTGTGAAGGCCTTCGCCAGCAGGCAGTCCGACGATGCTCGCCCGGCCTACGGGCACTTCCTCGCAAAGCAGAAACGCCACTCGATCGAAGTCGCGACAACCAACGACGATGAATACCTGCAGTCGCAAACCGGCAACCGGCGCTTTTGGCCGCTGGCCGTGCGTAAGATGATCGACCTTGATCTGTTACGACGGGACCGCCTGCAGCTGCTTGGTGAGGCAGCAAAATATGAATCCGCCGGCGAAAGCATCACGCTCGACGAGAAGCTATGGCCTGCATCGCGGGCAGAACAGGAAAAGCGGCGCACCAAAGACCCGTGGGAGGACATCCTCGCCGATATTCCCAGCCACGTTGCCTACCCTAACGGCATCCGCAGTGAGTTTGTTTACTTGAAGGACGGGGAAGAGCAGTACGGCGGCTACATCCAGATAGTCCACAAGGAACCCGATCGTGAGCTGGTGGCCAGTGCCGACCTGCTCACCCACGTACTGAATATTCCGGTTGCGCAACAGCACACCGGACATACCAGGCGCTTGGCGACGGTGATGAACCTCGCCGGCTGGGAGCGCAGCGCTTCAGAGAAGGTCACCATCAACGGCAAGCAAGTACGTGGCTATTTCCGGCCGACCATCCGGATAAAACCCCAATAAGAATGATGCAAAATTGCCGTGAGTCTCAATAAGTTAGCCTACTTCACCTGCCAACTATCCGAATAATCCAGATAGAAGGGGTGATTCCTAGTCTTGCCCGAGGCGGGCGTAGTACCCAAGGGGGGGTAAGGGTACCCCCGTTTATCAGCTCTACAAATCTTCTTTCTATCCGGATTATCCGGATAGTTGTTTGCCCCCCCTTGGGTGACCGCCGAAGAACTGGCTGCCACCATCCCTTGGGTGAGATGGCGCGGCCAATCGATTTGGGAGCAATCCTGTTTATGTTATGATGAACGGTGGACCTGGAGCTACGGGTAACAACGGTTCTCATTGGATTAAACCAAAGATGGCACCCCCACCCCACGTTGCACGCGCGAACGGGATGAAGGGCGGCCGGCCACCAATGGCACCAAACCGGCTGTCGCGGAAGCGGGCAATGGAGCTTTGCGCGGACAAGGAATCGCCGCTCGATATTATGTTCGACAACATGTTGTTCTGGCACCGGCAGTCCAGGGACCTTGGCGCCAAGCTCGACGCGATCTGCGGCAAGATCAAGAACGACGACGACCGATGCGAGGCGATGAGCCTGGCGCGCATGTTCCTGTCAGCTCGTGAGAACGCGCAGCGGTGCGCGGTGGACTGCGCGCCCTACGTGCACGCGAGGCTGCAGGCGGTCCAACACGAGCACGGCCCTACGGGTAGTTACTTGATTTCCGACAGGCCGCTCACGGAAAAAGAGTGGCTCAAAAAAGTAGGTGCGACGGTGATCGATGTCACACCGGAGGATGAGTAGTTATCCGCCATCCAACAGCGCTGCGTCGCCGTGGGCCCCCACCGATGCCGTCCGCTCGCGTCTCTGACCGTCTCTCTCTCGCACCATTGAGGCGTGGTCAGGCTCCTGACATTTGTATCTAGCGCCGTTGTATCTGGCGCCGTGCCAACGTGCGCACACCTTTGTCGCAGACCAAGGACCGATGCCGCGCGCGGTTGGTATCCCACGCGCATTCAGGCCCGCTGCGATGGCTCGCAAGGACACAGCGCCGGCCGTCTGTAGCTCCGCGATCCCCGGGCTGACGTAGGCGGCCGCTCCGCCGCGATGCGCGCGTTGGCTTCCTGACCGGCCCTTCGGGCCTTCGCCGTCAGCCTCGATCCGGCACGGTAGCCGCCAGCCTTACGCTGCGTCGTTCGCGGCCGCTAACCGTCGCTGGTCACGATCGTGTTGGGCGCGGTGTGCCTGATCAGAATTGCAATCTGGAAAGCCGACGAAGTGCTTGACCGAGCCTAAGGAGCGTGTAGGATGACTGTCAACGACCGTTGGCAGAAGGCCTACGCCGTGGTTTCTGATGGTCACTTCATCGCCTACTACCGGGTCTCGACCGCGAAGCAGGGCCGCTCAGGTCTGGGCATTGAGGCGCAGCAGGCCGCGGTTGAGCGCTATTTGAACGGCGGCAATTGGAAGGTCGTGGAAACCTTCACTGAGGTAGAGTCGGGCCGCAACAGTGAGCGTCCCGCGCTGACGAAGGCTCTGGCCGCTGCTCGCGTGCGCCAAGTGCCGATTGTCGTCGCGAAGGTGGACCGCCTCACCCGCTCGGTCGGATTTCTCTCTATACTGCTCGACGCTGGCGTGGACGTCCGCTTCGCGGATCTGCCTCAGATCGAGGGCACGGCCGGCCGCTTCATGCTGAAGCAAATGGCTCTCGTGGCCGAGCTCGAGGCCGGCTTTATCTCTGATCGCACCAAGGCTGCGCTCGCCGCCGCCAAACGCCGTGGCAAGAAGCTGGGTGGTTTTCGTGCTGGCGCCAAGCTCACCGCGAAGGCCCGCCAGAAGGGCGCCAAGGCCAACGCAGAGGCCGCAGCTGCGCGCGCGGCGGATCTTGCGCCCGTGATCGCCGAGCTACAGGCGAGCGGCGCTACCTCACTGCGGGCCATCGCAAGTGCGCTCAATTACCGGGGCATCCCGACGGCTCGTGGCGGCAAGTGGTTTGCGGCATCCGTCCGTGACGTGCTGGCCAGGATCTAATAAGGAAGTGAGATGGCTGCCCACGGATGTACCTACAACTTACGACGAGGAAAGCGTGAGCGACGTCATCGTGCTGAGCGAGGCGATACCGGACACGGCCGCCGTAGTCCACCGCTTGATGCCCATCATCACCCGCAGCCAACATTCACAGCGCGCGATGGTGACGGCTGTCGATGCCGGGCCACCAACCTCACAAGAGGGTAACCAAAATCACAACTGTAATGCTAGGCCCCCGACACCCCGCCGGGTGATCCCCTTTTTTGCTGGAAGGTACTCCCACCCAGGGACAAACGGGTCAGTGTCGGCGCCGAGTTCGGTCACGATGAACGGAACGCGATGCTTCATAAGCCCCGAAATGTAGTGAACGTCATGGCTGAGCCGATCCAGCTTGGCAACAATGATCGGCGCACGCTCCTTACGGGCGCGTACTAGGGCCTCAGCAAGTGCAGGGCGGTGATTATCACCGTGCCTGCCGCTCTCGACCTCTGTGAACGTTCCCCCAATGCCCGTCATCAGCCACCGTTCATCGCGGTGTCGGCAGTCGACGCCGCGGCCACCAACTCAAGAAGAGGGTAACTAGGCCCCCAGGCATCCCGCCGGGTAATCCCCTTTTTGCTGGAAGCTCTCCCATCCCTGGGGCCCCTTCTTACTTGCGTCGCGCCGACTCGCCGGCAAGGTCAGAGTGACGGCGTGGCTGCGATGATGTTGCCGATCGTTGTTGCGAGGCTGGGTAACGGCAACGGCGTTTGCGGCGGGAAGTCGCGCGTGTTGATGACGTAGGCCCAATCGAGGCCGCCGCCAGCGCTCATCGACGCCGCTTCTGTGGACGTGCCGGGTGTGCTGCCGGTCCGGCCTAGCCACCAGTTGCCGGAATTGGGTGGCCGCGGGCCGTTGCCCCACACCAGGTTGACGTGAATGAACCGGGTGAGCGCAGTGGCTGAAGCGGCAAGACCGGCGCACCCCGCCGCCACCTCCTTGATCTGGCCATCTCCGCCGTAGACAGCGGGTATCAGCAGATTCGACGCTAGATTGATTGGGTCGTTCCCCAGGCCCTGGTCCTCGCAAATTGCTTCGTTCGGATCGCGCTGCGGCGCCGTGGTAGACGACAGAAGGACCTCGTTGATTCCCAAGGGAGCCAGCACCTTCTGCTGCACGTAAGTGAAATAGGGCAGCCCAGTCTTTTTCTCGACCACCGCGCTGAGAAGCAGGTACCCGTAGTTCGAGTAGGCCGAATTGGTTCCGGGCGCATATTGGAGGGGTCGCGCATACATATATTTGGCAACGTCGAGCTTACTAACCGTGTGGCCGACCGCCTGTCCGATCGCGCGCATGTCGTAAGTGGGATCGGGAGCAGCAGGCAAATTAGGATTCGTGCCGTCGTTGTACCCGCCCTCATGATCGAGCAGCTGCTGAACCGTGATCGCGTCGCTGCGCGGGTCGGCCGGCCCTGAAAATCCAAGCAGCGGATAGACCGCTGTCGAGGGCGTATAGCTGAGAACCGCGACCGTTCCACCGGACGAGCTCATGGTGGCGGCATTATCGGCTGCCGTGAACGTCCCGAGCACCGAGTTAAGAATGAGCTTGTTACCGTTGATTGCGCGGACTGTCCCGCTGGCGCCGGAATTGTTGCCGTTCACCATGTCGCCGACCACCGGCACTTCTTTGCCGTTCGGCTTCACCACGAGGGTCGGCGGATTCAGCGTCCCCGCATCGTACAGCGTCTGGATCGCCTGCTCGCAGAACATCTTGCTGCAACTTGCCAGCAGGAACCGATCGGACGGCTGCGTGATCTTGTAGCCGGGCTCAGCCCAGGTGTAGGCCCGTGCCAGCTGAACGGTGCCGTTCTTCGAGATCGTGAATTGTGCGGCGCGCACCGCGTTGGTCTGCATGAACTTCTGGAAAGCGGTATCGAATGCGGCGAGGCTCGGGACCGCCGCGCCTGTGGCCGTCCATTGCCGCGCCAACGGAATGTCCTGCGTGGCAAAAATCGCGGCATAAACCGGATTGGCGGTGATGCCGCCGCCCTGCACGCAGATGGGATATTTGCCGGCCGCGGTTTGCTGGTTGAACTCGGTCTGATACTGCGCGGACGTCATGCCATGCCGCGCCACCCACGGGCCGACGACGTCGTCCTTGAAGACTGAGCAATAGGTCTGGTCAGCGGACAGGGCTACATAGGCCGGGCGATAGCCGTGCAGGCCAAAGCCGGGCAATTGGGTTTCGGCATCGAAGGTGGCCTGATAGTCCGGCGCCGGATCTGCCGCGTGGACATGCCATTTCACATATCCGGGATTGGCGTGCCAAACCGCGATGTAACGGCGATCGTTGGAAGCGCCATAGATCGCTAACGACCGGAGGTAGAGGCTCTGGGCGGCGAAGGATGCATTCAGGTTGTCGAACGATCCGCCTTGATTTTGCATGCCGGCCGGCACGCCGTGGCGAGCCTGCCAGGGTCCTTGGATCCCTTGTTCAAATACGGCGGCAAAAACCGCGCTCGAATACGGCCCGGTTGCGGATACCAGGACCGGAACGAAGCCCTTGGCGGTGTGAGTGTTGAAGAAGTTCTGATAGGCGGCTGCGTCTATGCCATGCGCTGCGACCCACGCCGGGCCGCCGCGCTGCACCCAGACTGCGGCGTACAAGGGTGAGTTGGAGTAGCCATAGACGCTCAGGGAAATCATCCGATAGCCCTGGGCGGAAAGCGTGTTGAAGTGAGCTTGATGCTGGGCGCCGTTGACGCCGTGATATGCTTGGAAATTCATGCGCCACTCCCTTACTGGTTCGCTTAATCAAGCGCGCCGCCGAGCGGCGGCAAACGATAGGGCGATACAGTATCAGTACGGCATACGTCTCGGTGCGAATGCGACCCGGATCACAATTGCACACGGTTGTTCGCGGCCGACGGGGGACGCGGACCCACATACCCACACAAAAAGAAGAGGCCGCGCATCGGCGGCCTCTCCAGAGAGACATGCTGGTCAGAATGTCGTCCCGCCCCCGTTCACCCCAACGGGACCAGCAAAGCTTAGTCGAGGACCGTCCCGCTGGTGAAGCCAAGACAAGGGATTGACCTGTGCAATTCTTTTGACCGTTGCAGTTTGTCACGTATCGTCACATTAGATCAGATGCAACTTGTGTCCGCGAGGCAACAGGCTTGTCTAGCCGGCATTAGGCCGGCAGGAGCGGCAAACCCCATCCCCCGCGCCCCCTACCGCCCTGTCCAGAAGCCTAAGGTTTAGTAGAGTAGCGCCGCAGGACATGGAAACACGGGGAGCATCGGCTAGTTGCGATATGCCCTCATAACGCGCTGCCGCGTCGAGCGGCGCCTCAGTTTGCCGAACAGACGGACGTCGTCGTCCACCATTGCTACGCCTTCAGATGCTGCGCCCCGCCTTTTCCCAATACGGGGCGCGTAGCTTGCGCTTGAAGATCTTGCCCGAAGTCTTCGCGCGGAAGTGACGCGCTCAGCTCGACCACCTTCGGCACCTTGTAGCGCGCCAGGTGCTGGCCGAGATAGCTGCGCACGGCCATGGCATCGATCGACGCACCGGCCAACGGCTCGACATGGGCGCAGATCTGCTCGCCGAATTCCTCGTCGGGAATGCCGAACACCGCGCAGTCGCGCACGCCCGGCATCTGGATCAGCACCGATTCGATCTCGGCCGGATAGATGTTCACGCCGCCCGAGATGATCATGTCGCGCTTGCGATCGCACAGAAACAGGTAGCCGTCCGGGTCCTGATAGCCGACATCACCCACCGTCACCAGATCGCCGAGCGCTATCTCGCGCCGCTTGGCGTCGTCGTTGTTGTAGGTGAAATCGGAGAGCAGCGGTCCGCGCAGATAAATCTCGCCGATCTCGCCTTGCTTCACGTCGCGGCCTTGCTCGTCGACGATACGCATGATCGCGCCCTCGACCACGCGGCCCACGGTGCCTGGCTTCTTTAGTGCCTCGGCCGAGTTGTGCCAGACCACGATGCCGGTCTCGGTGGCGCCGTAGTACTCGTTGATCATCGGTCCCCACCAATCGATCATCTCGCGCTTGACCGCCGGCGCGCAGGGTGCGGCCCCGTGGGTGATCCAGCGCAGCGAGGAGAGGTCGTACTTTTTCTTCACCTCGGCGGGCAGGCGCAACAGTCGCACGAACATGGTGGGCACGATGTGCATGTGGCTGACACGGTGCTTGTCGATCAGCCGCAGCATGTCCTCGGCGTCGAAGCGCGGCTGCAGCACGATCGAGAGCCCAAGCCGAGCGCTGCTCATGCCGTAGGCGGCGGGCGCGGAGTGATACATCGGGCCGTTCATCATCACCACGATCGAGGGGTCGGCCACCAGGCCCCAGTACTTGCCGACCTCCTCGGCCCCTTTGGCCTGCAGTTCGGGCGTCGAGGGCTGGCGGCGCACGCCCTTCGGCCGTCCGGTAGTGCCCGAGGTGTAGATCATGCTGCCGCGCGAGAGCTTGGGCGGCTCGGGATTGGCCGCGCTCGCGGCAACGAACTCGTCCCAGGTCTCCGCGCCGGACGCTGAGCGACGCTCGGCGGCCACACCATAGGCGTCGCCGATCTCCGGCGGCGTCGGCACGACGAGAACCTTCATATCGACAGGAATGCCGGAGGCGATCTGCGCCAGCAGATCAGCATGGATCACGAGCACCTTGGCGCGGCTGTCGGCCAGGATGTAGCCAGCCTCCTCAGGCGTGAAATGCCAGTTGATCGGCACGGCATAGGCGCCGAGATGGCCCGCCGCCATGTTGACCTCGAAGGTCGCGAAGTCGTTGCGCAGCATCAACGCCACGCTGTCGTCCTCAGCGACGCCCAGGGCGCGCAGGCCCCCGGCGGCGCGCGCGGCATTGGCCAGGATCTCCGGCCAGCTGCGGAAGCGATCGCCCGAAGTCGCGCCTGCCTTCATCGTTTCTTCCCTTTGCCGTTTTTCGCGGCCCCCTTGAGCATGATCGTGCCTAGAAAAGGCGGCCAGGCGACTTTCCAGGCACTAAGTCACAGGGTCAAGCTCGTGTCCTCTGGGCCGCCGGGGTGGGATGCCGGGGTCGGCCCCCTTTTCGGCAATCGGCCCTCGCGGGGATGAGTACTTTGTTTCCTAAAGGGGATACCCTGCCCCGCTCGTGGGAGAACAGGTTTTCGCAACAGACCGTTGACGAATCATTTGAGCGCGTGACGCTATGATTGTTGCGATGCTAATGGCGCTACCGAGGCGTCGGCCTGGGCATGACGGAGATCGACCTGGCATCAATGACGTGCTCATCAAGTGCGGCAAGCCCGGTATCGCGGAGATTGACGGTAGAGCGCGAAGAGCTCAACGATGTCAGACCACCAGGAGCAGCTGCACGAGGAGCTTGAGCAGGTTCGGGTCGCGTTGCACCAAATGGCATCCGAGGCGCGGGGATGCAGCCCCGGCACCCCGAGCCCCAGAGCGCCGCCGACCGACCGCGATGTTCAGGTCATCGTCGAAATCGAGGCCAGGGCGGCGACGGTCGAGCGCCTGTTTATGATCTCGGAAAGGCAGGAGTGGACGTTCGGCCAGGCGCTTGAATACGCCCTCGACGCGCTCGAGCTGGCGCTGGCAAAAACGGCGACGGGGTGAATCCCGAGGCCCACAATCGACCACTGGTGCGTTATCTCCCCAGCCCCGCCTGCCAACGGCGCTCCGTCAATTCGTACAGCAGCGTGCTATCCTGGAAGCTGCCGGCCAGGGTCGAGGGAAATCTGAGGATTAGCTCATGCAAAACACCTCGGCGGGGCGACGTGAGCGCGGACACAGAGCGGGAGCCGATGCGCGTGGCCGAGGATGCCGAATGGCTGCTGCGGAGGGAATGGGATTAAATCCAACGGGGGCCAATCGAGGCCCAGTTAGGAAGAGGGCAACGCTGATGCCGTCGAGCAGCGCTGATGCATTGCTATTTGACCTCGGTCGCGTGGTAATCGATATCGATTTCAATCGAGCATTCTCCCGATGGGCCGGGCATGCTCGCTGTGATCAAAAGCTCATTAGAGATCGATTTCGGCACGACATCGCGTACAAACGACACGAGCGAGGGGAGATCGACTCGCAGGAGTTCTTTGCCAATCTTCGAGCATCCCTCGGGATTGATATTTCGGACGCACAACTACTTGACGGGTGGAACTCCATCCTTGTCGGAGAGATGCCCGGCGTCTCTGAATTTTTGGCCAAGGCGGCGGGAAGCTTCCCGCTGTACGCCTTTACCAATTCCAACCGCGAACACGAACAGTACTGGTCAAAGCAGTTTTCCGGCATTCTCAGCAATTTCAAAGAGGTCTACGTGTCGTCGACGATTGGATTGAGAAAGCCCGAAGCCGAGGCGTATGACTATGTTGTCAAGGCAATCGGCGTGTCGGCAGACCGTATTGTGTTCTTTGATGACACCCTTGAAAACATTGAGGGAGCACGAGCCCGTGGATTGCAGGCTGTTCACGTAAAGTCGGGTGCTGATCTGGCCGACGCGCTCGCTGTCCTGATTGAACGAAGCCGCGCAGTTGAGGAGCGGTCGCGCTGATCGCCTCCTATCCGTCGGTTCGCAACGTGATGGCGCGTGCTTTAGCTTGAGCCGAAGGAGGTGGGTCCGTTCGACCCGGCGGCTCTCCCGGGGGTAGGTCCCCTTTTCGAGGAGTGAGGCCCCGGGCGCGACTGCGTCCTGTGGCGAGAAGCTGTGCCCACAGAGCCGCGTGAGCCGCGGCGATCGAGGAGGTGGGTCCGTTCGACCCGGCGGGCCTGCCTGGGACAGTCCCCTTTTCGAGCAGTGGGACCTCCGTTGGAGTACGCCTGGACGGCGGAGAGACGCATCGGCGCGTGCTCGAGCTCACACCGTCTCGCTAGAAAAACAACTGCGACTGAGAGAGCACATAGAATATGCGGCGCAGCATGGGGTCTTGGATGAGGTCGATGCGTTCTTACGGCGCTTGCCCCGAGATCAATGGCACACGGCGGGAGAGCTTGAAATTGGTTTGGAGTTGGTAACAGGCTTGATTCCAAAGACGAGCGCTTGGGCGAACCTCTGTCTTTGTCGCGCAACACGAGCGCCTTGCCGGGAACGGGTAAGCCTCTCCATTTGCAAAAGATTCACTGGTCGCAGCGCGATCTCCGCGCGCTTGCCTCCCGATACAGGGTCCTTAAGCAAAACGAGCTGCTCTACGGCTTCGGCCGCCAATGTAGGGTAGAGAATGGTTGCGCTCGGTTTGCCGGTGTTTTTGCTTAACGCGTATATTGCCAGCTGATAAAGCATATCGCGTGGCAGTAGTGTCGCCCACAAGTCCCTATATTTGGCATCCAGAAATTCGATGACCTTGCCCTGCGCTAGCACAGCGAAATCGGGCCTGGGGACGACCGCGCGGCGGCGTTGAGGATTATTTGCCAGGTCGTACTCGAATATGCCCTTCAAATGGTGTTCGTCCTGAATCGAAAAATCGGGAAGCTCCTCGTGCAGAAAACGAGAAATCAGCGCCTGAAAAAAAACATTCATATCGAAAAGAAAACCGGGCATCGCCACTGCGCCACCCGGTTCGGAGATGGAAACTCCCATTCCGTTGAAAAGTATCCTAATCAGCGTGAGCGCCGAACTATAGGCTGTGGTGCGCCGATCAATGGCTCGACTTGCTTTGTCCAGCTCCGCCGTAGTCAATTGCGT
The DNA here is from genome assembly GCA_963833665.1 of uncultured Alphaproteobacteria bacterium. GTDB lineage: Bacteria > Pseudomonadota > Alphaproteobacteria > Rhizobiales > Xanthobacteraceae > BOG-931. The sequence continues at coordinate 55,649 of CAWHZA010000014.1, forward strand.
GTCGGGGATGGTGTCTTCAAGCATTTGCGACAACCGGAAGACGCGAACCGTTAGCTGATTGTCTGTGCTAGCCCGCGCAGCAAGACGTAGTCCTGCGAGCAGCACGCGATTCAATGAGACCGCGTCGCTCCGGTTGTAATAGGTACAAGCAACCACCGATTTCGCGGCAGCTAAGGCGTACGGCACCTGGGCAAAATCAATTCGGCCAGTTGGGCTCGCCAGTTCTGCATTGAAGCGCAGGTAATCGCGGTGAAGTCCGCGCGATATCAGCTCGGTTGCTTCGTTGGCCAGCTGTTCAACGATCAAATCCTGGAAGGCTTCTGTCGCGGTTTCGTATCCCGTCGGTGTGAACGTTTCCAGATCACGGAGCGAATAAGCGTAACGCAACAAATTAAGTAATGAAGCGCCCTCGATTTTCGGGCGAACCGTGATAGTCAGATCACCGAGAGTGACCCGTCCTACCCAAGACGTTGCTCGAATTTCAATGCCGCTGCGGAGTTGCAAGATTTCAAGCTTGTCACTCGATGCCAGTTCGTCGGCGGTCTGCGCGGCTCTCTTGTCAAAAGTTGGGACTAGCCCTTTGAGAAAACTCACTTCCGACGGCCGTAATGTTTGCCATTCAACTAAATCGATGTTCGTCAAGGTCAGGCGTTCTCCTCCGCAGCTTCCTCAGAATCGGCTTCTGGCTCTGCCTGCTCGGCCGCGATAGCCGCTGTTGATGTCGCTATCTCGGGGAAGGGGGCGAGTAGTGCGTGAATCAGGTCATCACGACGGTCAGGCATAAAAAGTTCGTTGCGAATCCTTTGATTTTGCTCGTCAACAAGGGCTTGTCCGAGAAGCTGGCAGAGCATGCCGTAATTTTCGTAGCAATACTCCTCCAGAAGGGGAAAAATATCTTCGGCAAGGATGCGCGAGAAACGCGCAAAATCGGTCACTGGTTTGCCGGACTCCATAAGATAAGCATGACCTACCTGAAGATTGCGCGCATCTCGTCTCACATGGTTGCGAATACGCTCATTCAGCGCTGCTAACCATGGACCGAGCGGAATGGTGTTCGCGACTTGCGCCGTACCTAACGCAACAGGATCAGGCATCAGTTCTATAAAACCGAAGCGTCGGCGAAGAGCCGTGTCGAGCAGAGCGATTGATCGGTCTGATGTGTTCATGGTCCCGATGACGTAAATGTTTTTCGGCACTGTGAATGGTTCACCAGATACGGGCAAATGCACGCTGGTACCGCGCTTATCCAGTTCGAGCAGGGTTATCAGTTCACCAAAAATACGAGGGATATCGCCCCGGTTGATTTCATCAATGACAAGAGAGAAGCGTTTATCTCGATTCTTTTCAGCATCCTTGCAAAGGCGTTTGAAGATACCTTCACGTAACTCAAAGGACAGTCGCCCCGCTTCGCTAGTGGTCGGTCTATAACCCTCGATGAAATCCTCGTACCCGTACGCGGGATGAAACGTGCAGGTCCGCACGAGACCCTCTGAGGTACGAGAGCCCGTCACTTCCGTTTGCTTTGAGGAATCCAGCTCCTCGAAGTTCATGCCAAATGTGGCATGTGCCGCGAGCTGGCGTGCTGTCGAATAAGCCCAATAGGTCTTGCCGGTGCCCGGCGGGCCATGCACGATCGCCTGCCCCTTTCTCTCCAAGACGGCCCGAATGCGTCCGGGAATTTCTTCAAGCTCACGCAAAACATAGGCTATGGTGGCGGCTGATTGGGCTGGCGGCTCCGGTGAGATTCCGAACAATCGCCGTTCAATCTCCACCAGGTTGACGGGATACTTGTTCAGCTGCCGTACGGTGGATTGAAGCCCTTCCGTCTCCGGCAGCTTCCAAGTCTGGGTATCCACCCATTTCACAGGACGACGGTGGGGCGCACCATGGGAATCAGTGGCTTTGTACTCATAAGGCCCGGTCACTTTCCCTAAGCCAAGTATCTTCTCGCCGTCTGCGGCTACGATCACATCGCCCTCGGTTATCCGTGTGACGAAGCTCGAAAGCTGATTTGACTGCCCGGATGCTATATTCGGCCGCTGTCCCTCTGCTTCCAATTGTTTACGAATTTTGTCCTTCCCTTGCGGATCGTCCGCCAGTCCGGATAAATTGGCAATGTTGTGCCAGCCCACTGCCGCGCAATTGTTTTCTCTCATGAGCGGCCAGATGTCGTCAGTGCCGCCGAGCCGGGTGCCGATGCGCCAGACTTTGTAGGGACGACCATTGGTACGATTTAACGTCGTCGTAAGATGGTTCATCGGTATCTGGAGTTCGGCAGCAGCCTTTACAAATCGGCCGGCCGCTACGTACCGACCCTCACGCGCCGGAGGCACCTGAAGCATCTTTCTGATGTTGAACCGCTGAAACTCCTCAGCATGAAAATCATCAAGTTTGTCAGGATACATCAGACTGAAATATTTATGTCCCCACGACGTATTGTTTACTTCTGGTGTTCCCGCCTCCATTCGATCTTGAAGCTTCGTATAATTATCATCAGATGAATCGGTTGCGAGTTCCTCAAGGATTTTCGCGCCGGCAACAAGCTGATCTCGATGTTTGCGGGCAATCTCGATAGCTTCCGCGACAGAAAGTTCCCTCTGACTGCTTGGATGCCCGGTCATCCAAGCACCCGTCTCTTTCTTGCGATAGATTCCAAATTTGAGCGCACTGCCTCCGGCAATGCTGCCGAAGCCCTCCGGAAATTCTTCGTCGTTTTTGAATTCCAGCCAATAGACCAGGCTGTCCCGATTGCCATGCGCATGAGTGGTGTTCAGCAGCTCCTCTCCATCCAGTTGGCGTAACCTGTCAGGCGCGAAGTGTGCTCGGAATGTCGCGTAATATTCTTGGAGCTTTTCCCGCGATGGGAGTTGCCCTTGTTCGAGCAGCTGCTCGTATTGGCGTTTCAAATGGTCGCGAACGGATTTTTCCAGCATGGCTTAGATACTTAGCACATTCAGGCCCTCTTTCCAGGCTTGACGATCAATGCCCGCCATGCACGGAAGTACTCGCTCCCTGAAGTTTCCAGAACATCGTGCTTTCTCATGGGCGCTTCGCGCCTCGAGCACGTGCCGCCCGACGTCACGGCGCAGATCTTCTGGCTCAAGAACCGCAAGCCCACCGAGTGGCGCGACGTGCAGCAGCTCGAGCACGCGCTCGGCAAGTACGTCATCAGCGATCGCCCAATGACCGAAGAGGAGTGGATCAGGGAGCGCGGCGCCCAGGTCATCGACGTGACACCAGAAAAACCCGATGCAACACGCAACACGGTGGCGTTAAGTGATTGATATATCGGGGGCGAGCTGGCGGAGTCGGCCTGGCTTCAGCAACATGCGGAGCCCGGGACATTTCCCGCTGTCACTGAGACCATCGGCGGGCAGCTCGACCTACGTCTACACGACCTGGGCGACGTGCCCGACCGACGCATTCATCCTTCAAGGGTCGCCTCGCGGCCACCTTCAGGATGAAGGTGCCGAAGTCTACTTGCCGCCCGACAGCACCTTGACGAGTTGATATAGATATTCCTGTCCGTCGAAGACAGATTTAACCAGAACGCGTTCATCCCTGCCGTGAATCCGCACATCGTCCACATCGCTGGCAAGCCCGGAATGGCCGTAGGTGGGAATCCCGGCGTTACGCAAATAGCTTCCGTCGGTCGCGCCCGCGCTCATGATCGGGACGATTGGCGTGCCAGGCCAGAACTCAGCAGAGACCTTCTCGATTGCACCCATGACTTCGTCTTGAAGCGCGGACGGAGCGCTCAAGACCGGCTCACCGATTTGCGTCACGGAAATCTGATCGTCGGCGAGAACCTCCACCAGCGTTGCCTTGACCTCGTCCACCAGCTCACCCGGCATGATGCGGCAGTTGATTATGGCACGCGCGACCTGCGGCAGCGCGTTGTACGCATGCCCACCTTCCAACATAGTCGCGACACAAGTGGTGCGCAGTTGTGCGTTGTAGGCCGGATTTGCCGACAGTCGAACGATCGATAGGGAGGCTGGATCCGGGTGGCCGGATATGATCGATCTGATATCCGCAGCCGTCTGGTCACCCTCGAACTCGGCTATGCGTTCGAAATAAGCCCGGGTCGTCTCGTTCAGCTTGAACGGAAAGATGAATTTTGACAAGCGCACGAGACCTTCGGCCAAGTGATAAATGGCGTTGTCTTTGGTCGGCACGGAGCTGTGCCCACCGCGGTTGCTTACCTCCAGCTTGTAGCTCAGGGATACTTTTTCGGTCGTCTGAACGCTATTGCGGATCGACTTGCCCTTCTTCAGGCCCACCGAGCCGCCCTCATTCAATGCAAATTCGGCGTCGATCAGCTCGCGATGATTTTTCAGCAACCACTGAATCCCCAAAGCATTGCGGTCGAGGATTTCCTCGTCGGCCTCCAGCGCGACGATGATGTCACGATCAGGCGTGTAGCCTTCTTGTTTGTAGCGGACCAGGCTCTCGACAAAGGCCGCCGCCATGAACTTGTCATCGATCGAGCCGCGTGCATAAAAATAGCCGTCCTTTTCGATCAGCTTGAAAGGATCAACTGACCAGTCCTCGCGCCTGGCGGGAACCACATCGAGATGCGCGAGCAGCAGGATTGGCTTGCGCGCTCCGGTCCCCCGTAGCCGCGCCACCAAATTGCCCTTGCGTGCTGCGGGCATAAACACTTGGACGTCCGATTCAGAGAAGCCGGCTGCGCGAAGTCGTGCGGCCATCGCCTCGGCCGCGCGAGCCGTGTCGCCGGTCTCGGTTACGGTGTTGATTTCGATAAGCTCTTTGTAGATGTCGAAGGCCAGTTGCTGTTGAGCGGTCAGGCTCTCGGCATGTGCAAGCTTACCAAAGCAGGCGAAACAGATCAGCGTTGTTGCCGTCAGCATAAGCGCAAAAATCCGTATCATCGTACTTCCCTCTCAATCTCGGTGGTGACCCGCACCAGCGCTGCGAAATGATACACGAAAAGTTTCGGCGCATTCTCGTGCCCCGCATGTGTCGAGTGCTCAACGACTTCCGCAGCACCTTCGTCGGCGGCCGGGTCGTGATGACGCGCGGGGTCGCGGACTTACTACACGGCTCGGCAATCCCACCAACCTGGCGGAGGCGCAGCGTAAGGGCGCCAAGAGCATGAAAGCCGCGGCTGATGCGTTCGCCGCCCGCCTGTTGCCCACGATCCGCGATATTCAGCGACACGGCGCGCCGTCATTGCGCGCGATCGCCGAGACCCTGAACGCCCGCGGCATCCCCGACAGCCCGCGGCGGAACGTGGTCGGCGATGCAGGTCTCCAACGTGCTTCAGCGCGCGCTGATCGATCGGCGATAGAATGAAGAGGAAGAGCAAATAACGACCGATGCCGCGCATGGTGTCACAAATCCCGCACCGCCCACACCATGAGGCAAAAGCACATGAAAATCACAATGGGCAACCACAACACCGACAGCAGCCAACCCAACAACGTGAAGACGAGGATAAGCCCCATCTCGAAGCCGTGACCGCCAACGCCCTGCCCACCATACTCATCCAGCCACAAGCAAAAGCCAACCACAGCGGCCACTATGATCCAGAAACACGTCCAGCCCTTGCTCATACGCCATGGCGCGCTGGATCGTGTTCCGGAAGCTCCCACCCGTTTCATGAACGTCGGCAGCTCCACCAGATCGTCTTCCCTCCATCGCCGGACGATATCTTCCAGCTTGCTGATCTCGTTCATCTCACTCCCCCTGCGCCGCAGCGCGTAGTCGTTCCACCGCCGGCGGCGGCAGTGGCACGCGACCTCGGTTCGCAACGTGATGGCACGTGCTTAGCTTGAGCCGACCGTTACCGTATCATCAGACGGGCAAGGACGAACGCCTCAAGGGGCACTTGCCAGTGGATTGGTATCGTCGGCCCCAATGCCCGTCCTGACGACGACACAGCTGGCCCGGCGAGAAGCGGTCAGCAGAGGGGGAGCCAGGCGGCAAACGAGCGCGCCAGCGAGCCGCGTGGCGTGTTTGAGACCGACTGTGAACCACTGGCTGGGTCCTGGGCGGGCCGGGCGGAACCGCCCGGGTAGGACCCTTTTTCGGCAATCGGCTCTCCTAGAGGGGGCCGAACTCGCGCCGTGCCGAGACGGTCGAGCCGGGCCATCAAAGACTGTTGCGGGGCTAAGGAAACCAATCGGATTAGTTTTTTGCGCGCCAGCACCGTTCACTAAAGTTCAGCCTCGGACTTCAGACGCGCTTTGTTCTCAAGGCAATAATAGCCGGACAAACGGCTCACCAATTTGCGGCGCCTCCAATCATTGAAAACGCGGCTGAGATTCTCGCGCGCAATGCCAGTCATCGCCGCAAGGTCGCTCTGCCCAATCTTCTGGTGAATCACAACGCGGCCGGATCCGACATTCCGACCGAAGTCTTCTGCGAGCTCGAGCAACGTCCTCGCGACCCGACCTTTGAGTGAGAGGAAACTTCCTGCGGCGACCGCTTCGTCAGTTAGGCGCAGACGGGTTGCTAGAACCTTCACCAAATTCTTGTAGACCTCGGGGTGTTCTCCCGCAAATTCCTCAAAAGTTGAGCGGCTCAGAAACCTCAACGCGGCCTCACGTACCGCTACTACCGATGCCGACCGCGGCCGGCCATCAATAATTGCTAGTTCGCCGACGATGGCGCCCGGGCCGAGAAACGCCAAGATGCGTTCCACGCCGGCACGAGACATCATCGTGACCTTGACCAAACCATCTTCCACTCGATAGCAACCGTTCCCAGCATCGCCAGCCAGAAACAGGACCTCGTCGGCGGCGAGCCGTACCGGCGTCGCACTAGCGAACAGGTCCGCGGATAGGTGCTCCTGCAATTCAGACAGCAAGCTTTGCTTGGCAGGGGTCGCTGTCATCTTGGGTTTAGGCTATTCCAAGTTTGAACGTCCGAGATTATGCCTCACCTCGCGTGCAACTGCCACTGAAGAAAGGGTAATTTGTGACGGAAGTCACACAACGTGCGGATTGGGCACGGTAAACATCTGCTGCTATCGAAGCTCAACCCTCTGCTCACCAGCGCTTCTCGCAGCGCATTTCCAAGATTCACTCCCATGAATGCCATATTTGCTGAAGTTGTTTACGTGGTAAGTGCGACGAAGAATGACCAGTCAGAATTCTGGGCAGCTGCTACACCTCGCCAAGTCGCAGCAGCACAAGTACAGCAATCACTCCTGCCCGGATGGACCGCGAAATTGACGAGTTGGCGCCTCAGCAGGGAAAGGGCGGCGGAACTAAAAATGCACCCTAATACGGTGCGGAGATTAACTGAGGTTTCATGCAGATTCTCGCAGTTGTGCATCGGCGGGTGAGTATTGGGCCGCGCTGGAATTCGATAAAGGCTTACGGGTGCCTGACTCTTCCATCGTAATTGCAATAATTGGTTCGACGGCATGCGTGCCCGCAAGCAGTCGCACGTGCATTATCGGGCCGATTTTTACTTTCATGACTGCAGCGATCTCGGCGTGGAAGTCGGGAATGTCCCGAAACTCTCTTGGTGGGTCTACAAGCACTGTTTCATTTTACAGCTCGGATTCGCTTTCAAGTCTTGCCTTGTTCTCAAGACAGTAATAACCCGATAAGCGGCTCACGAGCTTGCGGCGTTTCCACTCGTTTAGAATTCGGCTGACGTTGGCGCGAGCGATGCCGGCCCTGGCCGCAAGATCGCTTTGCCCAATCTTCTGATGAATCACAATGCGCCCGGATCCGACATCTCGCCCGAACCCCTCCGCAAGTTCCAGTAGCGTGCGGGCGACCCGACCTTTGAGGGACAAAAAGGTTCCGGCCGCAATCACTGCGTTCGCCTCGCGAAGACGGGACGCAAGAAGCTTCACGAGGTATTTGTAAACCTCGGGGTATCTTTTTGTGAATTCTTCAAATGCAGCGCGGCTAAGATACTTTAATGCAGCTTGACGCACCGCCACTACCGATGCCGAGCGCGGCCGTCCATCGATGATCGACATTTCGCCGACAATGGCGCCGGGTCCAAGAAAGGCCAGGATACGCTCTCCGCCGGAATGCGACGCTATAACTACTTTGAGCAATCCCTCTTCGACCAGATAACAACCGTCACCGCCATCGCCGGCAAGGAACAGCGCCTCGTCTGCTGCAAGCCGCAAGGGTGCCGCACTCGTGAAGAGGTCCGCCGAAAGGTTATCCTGCAATTCTAATAGCAGGCTTTGCTTGTGTTGCGCAGCTGGCATTTGGTTCAGCTCTAAGCAAACGTGCGCGAATGGCTCAACTAAATGAAACATTGTACTGCGGCCCGGTTTTGAGACACTCGGCTGGGCCTATTCAGGCGGCCAATTTTAGATCGACCGTAGCATTCTGATCAAGCCGGCATTGATCGGCCCGCACCTTCGGCTGATATAAGGATGAGCCGGACGAGGAACGCTTACCGCAATTTGGCCAATACTGTTTCTTGCTCAGCCCCGTATGCCGAGCGTGCCGTACGGCGTCTTTACTTGAAAGGAGCCTTTGCTCTGCGAGCCTGTAACAAACCGAAATGAGCCGCGTGTCGCCTCTACCGCAACGCTGCCGGCAGATTTATTCGGGTCGTAGACGAACTTATCGAGACGGACGCTCGATTTGGGGCCCACACTGAGATTACTGTTGTCGTGAAATCGCAAATCCGCGACGCCAGCGTCACCGGTGTGAATAAGTTCTTTGGAATAAACCGTAGTGCCACCTGATAGCGTCCGGGTATTGGCTTCGGCCTGCGGTTTTACAGAGGTGGCACTGCCAATCGCCTCTTGGCTATGTGAGGCGGTTGACTGCAGCGCGAAAAGGCCCAGCACGAGCAGCCCTAGAGCCCATTTGCAATGCTGACCGACATTTGACGTCGGATTATGGCTGCCAAAATCAATTTTACTCATATGAGCCTCCCGCAACATCCAACAACGATACTGCTAGGTCTAGGGGACAAAGAATGTGACACCGGGCACACCATGGCGTTTGCTTTGTGCTACAGATCACATCCCGAACGGTTTCATGATGTATGTACATTTTGCTTAAGGGGGTGGAGCACCGTGGCTCCATCCTTCGGGCTTGGAGCATCGAGTTTTGCCCGCCTCAAGTTCAGCGGCATTGAAAAAGAAAAATTTGTGATGGGAGTCACACAACGTACCCGTAAGTTGCGCTACTTGTTTGTCAGTTTTTCACGGAACTCAGCCCTAACATTCTCCGGCGGCTCTCTCGCCGCGGTGTGTCAAAGATATTGGTGTCATGAAGACCGGCTTTGCTGAAGTCATCTATGTGGTAAGTGCGACCAAGGACGACCAGTCAGAATTCTGGGCAGCTGCCGCTCCGCGTCGCGCGGCGGCTGCACAAGTACAGCGACTGCTCCCACCCGGATGGACGGCAACATCAATGGGTTGGCGCCTTGGTCAGGTAAGGGCTGCAGAATTGAAAATGCGCCCTGATTCGGTGCGGAGATTAGCATGACCCACCCGAATGGCTGACCCTGGGATTATGCCATCCGCGACTTCAACGTTGCGCGCGAGAGCTATTGGTAAGGGGGTAATGCAGATGACCCTGTTGCGACCTGCTTTTGCCATTCTCATTGCACTATTCGGCTCGACTGCAGATGCCGGTCCGCAAGCGGTCCCACGTAAATCCCAAGCTGGTTTCTACCTGGAGGGCTGCAAGGATTTTCTTGCTGGGAGATCCAATTTCCTCAGTGGGCGCTGTGTGGGAGCCGTTGAGGTCCTTGATGATTTAGGCTCGGACACTAAATTGTTTTGTCCACCAGAGACTGCCAGCACACTTGAGCGAGTGCGCATCATCGTTACTTACGTCGAAGGTGTACCCAAACGAATGACCGACGGTTTCGGGCTTCTGGCGAATGAAGCGATGGCAAAAGCTTGGCCGTGCAAATCTTAAGACGGCGAAGGCCGCTTGGGCTGACGATCCCCGAAACCTTCCTCACGCGCGCTGACGAGGTAATCGAATAGTAGACTGCGATCACAACGGCTGGGCACTCGCTATTTCTCCTGCCGATTTCCCACCGCTTCCCGCCGCCCTGGTCCGTCGAGGAGCCCGATCCAAAGCTGGATCGGCGGTGTTTCATGCGCGACGCCACCGGGCAAGCGCTCGCGTATCCTACACGCCAGTCATCAGCGCTGCCACCATCCACCGTATCTGGCGCGCGATGGTCGCGGCTGCGTCGATGCCGGCGCCCCCAACCTCGAGGAGGGAGTAACTAGGCCCACCGGGGCCAGCCCGGTGATCCCCCTTTTTGGTCGGAAGGTACTCGCACCCCGGGTCAGACGTTATAGATGTCACCCCGGAGAAGGACGACCAGCAATCGTAAACCGAACAGTCGGCGCCCGATCGCTGCTCCTGCGGGCAGGAAGGCCGCAAGAAATGTCAATAAATCGCACGTTTCCGCACCTGGCACACTGTTCGTAAAGTGCTCATTCTTGGAAGTTGATGAGAGATGAGTTGGCGCGATTGTTCCGACGCTGAGTACTGCGACGCTGACTTATACCAAGTACTGTACCGCGACGATGGCATGGTGCTCGGCCTGGTGATGCGGCTGCGTGGTGGCGAAAACACCGACGCCTATGCCTACATCGCGACGCACGATGATCTGCGCCGGCTGGGTGCGTGCTCGAGCGACGACGCGGCCAGGCGCGCGGTCGAGGCGGCGATCGGTACTTGAGGGCGGTAACTAGACTAGGTCGGCGGGGAGATCCCGGCTATGTCGCCCGCCGGAGAACAAGGCCGACCTGCACATGGGTCCATTCCTTGCCGCGTGCGGTCCGAATACCGCGCTTGTTCAAGGCGTCGGCTATGGCGTTCAGGCTGCTCGCTCCGGCTTTTTGGATTTCTCGAACCAGCGGCAGCAGATTTGCGGCAAACTGATCGGCGCGGCTCTTTCCAGCGGCCGTCCCGCGTGCGGCGGCTTCCGATAGCCGAGGGTTGCCCAAAACCGTTCCCTGAGCCTTTGCGGCCCGTAGGGCCGCCTTCGTGCGCTCGGAGATCAAGGCGCGCTCCTTCTGCGCCAGCGCCGCATAAATGTGCAGCATGAATGGATCGATGTCGGCACCAAGCTCAGCGACAATGAACGGTATGCGATGTACCATCAGCCCGCTGATGAAATGGACATCCCTGGAAAGCCTGTCGAGCTTTGCGACCGCGATCGAGCATTTGCGTTTCCGGGCCATGTTGAGAGCGCTAGCCAGTTGCGGCCGAAGCTCGAGCGCGTCCGCTCCCTTGCCCGTCTCGACTTCGGTAAATTCAGCGACAATCTGCAGCCCGTTCGCCTGCGCGAAGCGCTCCAAAGCATCGCGCTGGGCCTCAAGCCCAAGCCCCAACCCGTTCTTCCCTGACCGGGCTTGCTTCTGGGTGCTAACTCGATAGTAGGCAACGATCGGCTTCATGGAGGGCCTCAGCCAAGTCTGAAATATACTTAACATCCGTATGGACTATTTCAAGCCTATTCTGTTCATCGGACCGGGCCAAGGCGGACGCCTCACGGGTTGCCACCTGGATCCCTCGCCCGTGCTGATGATGGCAGATCTTTTTATGGTCCGGCGAGAAGGGGATGCCGTTCGGATCAGGTACCGGTTCTTCGGTGACGACGACTTCGAGTTTGCCACTCGGAGCCCACCGATACACGTTGGTCGCCAATTCCCGTGCAGAGTGTCGTGATACACGAACCCTGCTTGAGTTTATGCGCACGCGCGGCGAGGAGCTGGCGCAGCGCCTGGTCGTCACGCCGACGCCGACGCCCCTGAGGCCGGCGAGCGTCTCGGCCCACGTCACGCGCCTCTAGCTTAGGTGACGCTTACGGTCGTGTTGGAAGCGACGACCGTGAGGTCGATGAATTGATGAACATTGCGGCGAAATCCCCAAACCGTGCCGCCATAGGCGACGCTCGAGGAGGCCTGGGCCCGAACAGCTCGGAGCTGCGGTCGAGCAGCACTACTGTGTCAATCGAGGAGGTAGAGGTGGGGGCGGCGGACTCCGGAGGTAGGAACCAAGTTCGTCACTCACTAATCACGCCGCAGATGATGCGACCTCCGGCATTTCCGGCCGGATCACTTGTATAGTCGTCCTTGCCGGCGTGGATCATGATCGCAGTGCCGCCGGCATGAAAAACCGAGTTGGGCTTATCCTTGTCGAGGGTGATCGAGGCGTTGAGCACTTCGAGATCGAGGGCGCCGCTTGCCGGAACGTGCAGGTTCGGCATGTCGCCGGCGTGTCCCGGACCCGACATCATGCCGTGGCGCGCATTGGCCGGATTGAAATGCCCGCCTGCTGAGTCAAAGCCTGGCGGCTCACACTTGCCCACGGCATGGATGTGAAAGGCATGTTCTCCCGTCGGCACGTCTATGAGCGAAAGCCGAAGCAGCACGCCGGCGGGAGTTTGGACAAATGAGACGGAGCCCACATCCTGGCCTTTTGCGTCTTTGAGTATGGCCTTGGCCGTCTCGGCGGCCCCTACCGTAACAATTGCCGGCACCGAGAACAGGGCAAATGTGGCCAGCACCGAAGCACGATTGAGAAGCTTCATGCGTGATCTCCCGAAGCCATCAGCAGCGCCCCTGGAATCCCCTGAATACTCCGGAACTCCCGAAACTCACCCCTGTTCCGGCGCCGATCGGGGCAGAGGCGCCCGTGGTAGTCCGGGGGGTAGGCCCCCTTTTTGGCAGTGACACCCCTAGGGTGGTGCATCTCCGGGACTATCGTACCCGTCCCGATTGCATCATCGGTGCGCGCGCATATGATTCCTCGGGAAGGACAGGGGTGATCATGCCGACGTTCGGTCTTCGCGCGGCTTTGGCCATATCGGTGCTCCTCGCCGCCATGCCGCGCGTGCTTGCCGAAGACGCTCGGCAGAACGAGGCCGGGCAGTTCGACTTCTACGTTCTGTCCCTGTCGTGGTCGCCGTCGTTCTGCGCGGCGGCCGCCGAGCGGGGCGGCGTGCGAGGAGCAACGCTGCAATGCGGAGCGCGGCCGTATTCATTTGTCGTCCACGGGCTGTGGCCGCAATACGACAAAGGATTTCCAGAATACTGCCAAGTCCCGGCGCCACGATTGTACCGCGGCATCGTTTCTTCCATGCTCGATCTGATGCCGGCGCCGCATCTGGTTTACAACGAGTGGGACAAGCACGGAACCTGCTCGGGCCTTGCGCCTCGCGCTTATTTCGATACCGTGCGCAAAGCGCGCGCGATGGTGAAAATCCCGCTTGAATATACCGATCTCCAAGAGCCGCTCAACGTCACGCCGGCCGCAGTCGAGGCTGCTTTCATCAAAGCAAACCCAAATCTCTCGACGGAGAGTATGGCCATCGAGTGCGACAAGAAGCGGCTGACCGGTGTCCGCATCTGCTTGTCTAAGGAGCTGCAGTTCCGCAGTTGCGCCCAGATCGCGCGGCGTAGTTGCCGGCGCGAGCCATTGATCATGCCGCCGCAGCGCTAGCCTAAATTTCTCACACAAATTGGCGCATCGGGGCTGCGAATCAGCGAGAGTTGTTGTGCCACAACGACTTTGCGTCGATCCGCGGAGAACGCTGGTGCTGACAAACTCATCGGCACGCACACCATCCGCGATGGTGATCGCGATCGTATCCTTTGGTCCGTCTCCTTGTGCATGAAAATCGGTGCCGAATCGGCGCAACCTCGTTCAATGACTTATCGCGTTGTCGTCAGCCGGTTCGGCCAATCCGCCCCCGTCTTTACGGCCCCATCCAGAATCCTCGGTCCGAGAATTCTGACCCCTTCCGCGTCACTCATAATCACAGCGATGCGGGATCAGGCCGATCGTCACGGACTGCCGGGGTAAACGTAGGCGGTCTTGACCGTCGTGTAGAACTCCACCGCATAGCGGCCCTGCTCGCGCGGCCCATAGCTCGAGCCCTTGCTGCCGCCGAACGGCACGTGATAGTCGACGCCGGCCGTCGGTAGATTCACCATAACCATGCCAGCTTGGGAATTGCGCTTGAAGTGACTCGCATATTTGAGACTAGTCGTGGCGATGCCAGCTGAGAGCCCGAACGGCGTGTCGTTAGCGAGTTCAAGCGCCTCGTCGTAATCCTTTGCCGGCGTGACAGTGGCGACTGGCCCGAAGATCTCTTCGCGGGCGATGCGCGTGCGATTGTCAACGTCCTTGAACAGCGCCGGTGAAAGGTAAAATCCCGGCGTATCGCGGTTTAAAAGCTCGCCGCCAGTGACGAGGGTCGCTCCTTCCTCGCGACCGAGGCGGATGTAGGACAGATCTTGGTCGAGCTGACTCTGATCGACGACCGGGCCGATCTGTGTGTCCGGTTTAAGGGCATGGTCAATCTTGAGTGTCTTCAGTCGTTCGGCCACGGCATCCACGAAGCGATCGTGAATCCCGTGCGTTACGATCAAGCGCGAAGAAGCAGTGCAGCGCTGGCCAGTCGAGAAGAACGCGCCGTTGACAGCGCAGTCGACCGCCGTCTTGAGATCAGCGTCGTCGAGGACAATCATCGGGTTCTTGCCACCCATCTCGAGCTGCATCTTCTTCATCGGATCGGATGCGATGCAGGCTTGTGCAATGCGGCGGCCGGTCGCGACCGAGCCGGTGAAAGAAATGGCCGCGACGTCCTTGTTTTCGAGCAGAGCTTGGCCAACGGTCCGCGACCCATTACGAGATTGAACACGCCCGGCGGGATACCCGACCTGACGATGATGTCGGCCAAGGCGTGAGCAGTTGCCGGGACGAGATCGGCCGGCTTCAGGACGACGCAATTGCCGTAGGCGAGCGCCGGGGCGATTTTCCACGCTGGAATGGCAATGGGAAAATTCCAGGGAGTTATCAAGCCGATGACGCCAACTGGCTCGCGCGTTACCTCCACGTCCACACCGGACCGCACCGAGGCCATTTTATCCCCGGCGATGCGCAGGCATTCACCGGAAAAGTACAAAAAGATTTGTCCCGCCCGCACCACCTCGCCGACACCTTCGGCGAGCGTCTTCCCTTCCTCGCGAGAGAGCAGTCGCCCGAGTTCATCCTTGCGCGCAAGGATCTCATCGCCGACCCGCTTAAGGATGTCGTGCCGTAGTTGAATACTTGACCGCGACCACGCTAGGAACGCGTTCATTGCGGCCGCCACCGCCGCGTTCGCCTGGCTAGCGTCGCCATAGGTGTACAGGCCGACTACATCATTAGTGTCGGAAGGGTTGATGTCCTCAGCGATTTTCACGCCCTCAACCCACGCTCCACCGATGTAGTTCTTGTGAGACTGAGAAGAGGATTGCGTTGCCGTTGTCATTCGGAGCACTCCATGCTCACCCGATTAGCCGATCGTTTCGGCAAGACGTCTGCAGGCCGCTCAGGCACGCAGCGTTGCTGAGTTGGTTTTCGTCTCACTTCATCCGTCGTCCAGCTTTTCACCCCGTTGCGTGAACTTCAATACCGTAAATTGCGCCTGTTTGTAGATTTGCGCGCCGACTTCGGTGCGCACCAGCGCACTCGCGATCGAGGTCTGCTCGTCGCCGCCCAGTAGAAAATTATAGACGGTGCCGAGCGGCGGCGCGACGGCATAATCCTGTTGACTGTGGGTCTATTTACAGCGGTCGAAACAGTTGCCTCGGGATGTTTTTCCGCATGGTGGCTCCCGAGCAACGTAGAGCGCTGCGTTCACCGGGTTAACCTTGTCGCTCGTTTTGCGGGCTGTCGATCGAGGACAAGGTTTCGGAGTTCCCGCGACGAGCGGTCGACTGTGCGGCCCAACGCGCGGCGTGCCGCGTCTTACCACCAGCGCTGTTGCATCTCATAGTATTGGCCCGCGCGCGGGCGCGTATAGGCAGGTTGGGAGTTCCAATTGCGCTGGAAAAAGAAGCCGAAGCCGTCGTTGCCCCAGTGGTTGCGGCTCGCAACCCGGACATCGACCGTAGGCCGGCGCATCAAGAAGCCGCCCTGGGGCTGGTTGTTGAGCACCGCGACGAACTCGGTGCGATAGTTGGTCTCGCGGCTCAGCGGCTCGTCCGAGACGATGATCGAGGATCGCGGCAATGCAGTCGGCGCGATGCGATCGAGCACATCCTGCGGGATGGTGATGCGGTCGAGCGCGTCCTTGGCGTCGTCTCGGTTGTCGATCGTGACCGCGGTCCAGCGCAGGCCCGCGTCGTTACGTGCCATCGCCGTGAACACATGCGTGCCGATCGGCTTGTCGGGATTGCGGATGGTGACCGGAGCCTCAATGGTCGCATCGAACACCTCGCCCCCGTCCGGCCACGGCTGATGTGTGTTGCGCCGCACGTAAAGCTTCTGCGTCGCGCGGCTTATGTAGACCGAGACCGGCTCGAGCGCGAGCTTCGCCTCGCTTGCCGCCTTGGCGGCGGCGGCCTGCTTAGTGTCGGCCGCTTTGGCGGCGTCCCTCGCGGTGGCGGCGGTGTCGAGCTTCGACTTCGCCTCGGCCTTGGCCCTATCGAGCTGCCTCCCCGCTTCCGCGGCCTTGGCGGCCGCCTTCTGCTTCAGCTCCTCGGCCCGCGCCTTCGCTTGGTCCGTCTTTGCGGCGGCGAGCGCCTTGTCGGCGAAGGCGACCTCCGCGTCAGCGCGGGGCTTGAGCAACTCCAGCTTGCGCAGCGACGCTGTGAGCGATACTGCCTCGCGTGCCGTTGTTGCGGCGGCTTTCTTCGCCTCGTCGGCCTTTTTGGCGGCCTCCGCGGCCTCGCGGGCGAGCGTCTTGGCACGCGCCGGAGCAGCCGCGACGGCCTGCGCGTTCGGCACGAGTAGCGCCGGGTGGGAAAACTCGACCGGGGCCTCGTCGGTCGGCGAGATGATCACCCGCATCCCGATCCGCGTCTTGTTGAACAACTTCTCCGCAAAGTCGTAGGGCATCCGCACGCAGCCGTGCGAGGCTGCATGCCCGGGCAGTGGCCCGCCGTGCAGTGCGACGCCGTTCCAGGTGATGCGCTGCATGTTCGGCATCCAGGCATCGTCATAGAGGCTCGAGTGGTGGTCCTTGTCCTTCTCGATGATGGCGAAGACGCCAGCCGGCGTCTCGCGTCCCGTGGTGCCGGTCGACACCGGTGCGCGCAGGATCCAGCCCTCGGCGTCGTAGAAAGTGACCTGCTGGCTCTTGATCGACACGATCGCCATGATCGGCTCGCCTGCATCGCGCGGCGCCGTCGCCTCGGTGGTTGGCGCGGGGCGCGCCTGTTTAGCCTCCAGACGAGGGACGATCGGACTGGCCTCTATGCCAGGGGTGACCGGATTGGCCGCCATGCGAGGGGTGATCGAATTGCCTCCATGCGAGGGGTGATCGAATTAGCCTCCATGCGAGGGATGATCGAATTAGCCGCTATGCGAGCGCGAACCGAATCGCCCTCCGTGCGAGGGGTGATCGAATTAGGCTCCACGCGAGGGATGATCGGATTGGGCTCAATCTTTGGCACAACTGTCGAATGGCGAATTTTCCACACCCCGCCTTCGCGTATCTCCACTTCCGTCCAACGGCCGTCCACCTTTAGCGGGCCGTCTTGCCCACGACCGGTAATTTCATATCTGCCAACCGTGATTGCAGCATCCGTTCCGAATGGCGAAACTTGATCAATTACCAGGTCAATATGACGAAAGCCGCTCTCGAACTGTGTTTTGAAGATCTTCTCGATCGCTTGCGGGCCAACGCTGGGGGCGCTGTTGCCTGATGTGACTCGTACGGCATCTTTAGTGAACATGTTGGCGAGAGCACCAGCATCTTGCTTGTTGTACCGCTCGCTGAATGTCGCCGCTAGCTGCTCTATTTGCCGACGCATATCCAGGTGCGACTGTTGAGCGGATGCCGCCGCGGCGGGAAAGGTCCCTAAAATCACCGCGAAAATCCAACGTGGGTGCATGGCTTCCTCTTTGTCCCGAACTACAGCCAACCTCGGTTCCTCTATGGAATGAGACCGCCTGACTCGAGTGAGACATAGCAGGCGTGCCTCGGCGGTAGCCCCGCGTGTGCGCCGTTACTGGTAGCCGAATCTGGTCGGCGCATTCTTCGGATCGAGTAGGATCGCTTTATTGCAGTCGCTCAGCGCTTGATCGGTCTCACCCTTATTGATAAGTGCCGCGCAACGGTTAGCGTAGGCCACCGCATTTTTCGGATCGAGCTGGATCGCTTTATTGCAGTCGTTCAGTGCTTGATCGGTCTCACCCTTGTTGATAAGTGCCGCGCAGCGGCCAGTGTAGCTTGTCGCATTTTTCGGATCGAGCTGAATCGCCTGATCTAGGTCGCCGATGGCGCGGTCGTAGTCGCTCTTAGCGGCGTACCCGAGCCCGCGGCCGTTGAAAGCCATCGCATTTTTCGGATCGAGCTGTAACACCTGATCCAAGTCGCCGATGGCGCGGTCATAGTCACCTTTGGCAAAGTACCAAGCCGCGCGGTTGTGGAAGGCCATCGCATTTTTCGGATCGAGTAGGATCGCTTGATTGCAGTCGCTCAGTGCTTGATCGGTCTCGCCCTTGTTGATATGGGCCGCGCAACGGTTAGCGTAGGCCATCGCATTTTTCGGATCGAGTTGGATTGCTTGATTGCAATCGTTCAGTGCTTGATCGATCTCGCCCTTCTTTATCCGCGCGGCGCAGCGGCCAATGTAGCTTGTCGCATTTTTCGGATCGAGCTGGATCGCCTGATCCAGGTCGCCGATGGCGCGGTCGTAGTCGCCCTTAGCGGCGTACCCGAGTCCGCGGCTGTTGAAAGCCATCGCATTTTTCGGATCGAGCTGGATCACCTGATCCAAGTCGCCGATGGCGCGGTCATAGTCACCTTTGGCAAAGTAGCCAGCCGCGCGGTTGTGGAGCGCAATCGCATTTTTCGGGTCGAGTCGGATCGCCTGATTGCAGTCGCTCAGTGCTTGATCGGTCTCGCCCTTCTTGATACGCGCCGCGCAACGGCCATTGTAGCTTATCGCATTGTTCGGATCGAGCTGGATCGCTTGATCTAAGTCGGCGATGGCGCGGTCATAATTACGTTTGGCGGAGTACTCGGCCGCGCGGTTGTGGAAGGCCGTCGCATTTTTTGGATCGAGTTGGATTGCTTGATTGCAGTCACTCAGAGCTTCATCCGTCTCGCCCTTGTTGATATGGGCCGCGCAACGGTTAGCGTAGGCCACCGCATTTTTCGGATCGAGTTGGATTGCTTGATTACAGTCGCTCAGTGCTTCGTCGGTCTTCCCATTGTTGATATAGGCCGCGCAACGGTTGCCGTACAGGACTGCAAGACGATGCGCGTTGTGCCCGCCTGAGCGGATGGCTCGCGTGCATGCAGCGACTGCCACATTATCTGATACGTTTACGCATGTTTCCCCGACATCCTCGGCCACTGCCCGAGTGACGAGAAGCAAAAGCCCCACCAGCATTATCCCGCCCGCAAGCATCGCCCATCGTTTTGTTTTCATAGATCACTTCCGCATACGAAGAATCTAAACCCCACACACTGCCGCGACCGCCTGCCGGGCCGCAACACGGAACGAAGCCGCCCAATGGTCCGGCCGGCCGGGCCGCCCGGCGCGATCACTGATGCGGTATCCCCCACATCGAAGCATGCTCCGCGCGCAGCAACGTGCTGCGGACGCCTACCTCCCGCTAAGTGGGGCTTTGAAGGCGCCGAATACGCGCGACGCCCTTGAATATACGGCGGTCCAACTCATCACGCCGAACTTGCCAGAAGCGGCCGACTACGAAGCCGAGGGCGAGCGCGGGCAAGATTTCGAAAACCATCTTCACTGCTAAGCTCATTGGACTTTCCCATTTTGAGCCACCCTGGCACCTGCGGGCTCCGATCCCGCCAGCGATCGGCAGCCAAGAAAGCGACGGCTCGGCTTTAATGCGGGTCTTAACCGACCGGTTGGAAATGCCGACGTGGAAAAAATTGACTAATTTTCGAGTACTTATGATGACCGGCCGCCCTAAACGATTGAAAACCGAGCACGAATCAGGTTTTAAAGCCCATCCACCCAGCCTCAGGGAAGCCGCCCTTGACCCTCAAGCTCACGGATTCGCAGCAGTGGCAAGTGATCCGAGCCACGAACCCTTTGGATATGCTGCAGCGCGACGCGTTCCTGGCCGCCCTCCTGCAGCAGTTTGCTGGCAGGACCGAGATTGGTGACGGTGAGCTGTTCAGGACCTTGCGGGAGCTGCAGCGCCAGCACTTCCGGCCGCCCTCGGCGACCCATCTTCCTCACAAATTCCCTCACACGGCGGAAGCCTAGAACTCCGCGGCGATCCTCATCTCCGCCGGCGTGACGCTGCACATCGCCACCACGGCAGATCTGACATTGGCCATAGCGGTTGCGCCCCCAGGAGGGGTCCTGTGCGCGCCTAGTCGGGGGCAGGCTGCGCCGGTCATGACCTTCGTCGAGCCCAAGTGCGATGGGTTCCGCGTTCAAGCATACTGTAGGTTCACTCACGAATTGATCGCCATGCACCTGCCTGCGGCGGTAGTTTTGCTGCGCAAAGCTACGTCCCACTCGACTTGCTTCGCACAGGGCTGAGGATCGAAAAGGAACTCACGGCTGGTGGCTGGGTAATCGCCGCGCTTGCTGTATTCCGACTACTCCGCCACAAGGATGGCCGTTTGCCGGTCTGCGGCACGCCAGGACCTCGACGCAAATCAAAAAGTTGGATCGGTCGTCTGCGGCTTACCGGTCGCATCGCTGCCCTCCGCCGATGCGACGACGGAATCCAACTCGCGATGGAAGGGAATACCCCAAAACAAGTTTGCAAGCTTCCGGCCTTCAACACTGAAAAGCTTCAATCTCAAAAGCGGTCAATCCATTGAAATCGCCTGTTGCTCAACGGCCTCCGCCATTTTCACGGACGACAAAATCGGGCTAATCGAAGCCAGTCTAGAAGCCGGAGCCCGGAACGCGCGGGTTGTCGGTTACGATGTGAGTAGAGCGACGACGTGATCGATGAGATCAAGCAATTGCTGCCTCGTTTCATCGCGTTCACTGTTAGCGGCTCGCACCCAGAGGCCGCTTGTCGAGAGTAGCTTTGTCAGCGGACCTTTAAGTTGGGAGTCGGCAGCGACTGGTTCGGCAGCTTGCTGGAGCCTTCCGCGATAGCGATTGGCAGTTGGTATGTCATCCCGACGGATGGCATGAACCAACCCCTTGAGCAAGGCGTTAAGCAGGAGCCGGTTGCTGCTGTCATATGCCACCTTTCGTCCTTCTATGTTTGGCACCAATCAGTCCATCCGTTTGCCCGCCCAATGGTTGCAACTAACCGCGAAATGTCATTTCAGGGCCCATTCTAATCCTTCAAGCGATAGAGCCATCTCCAAGACCGATGAAAATTCCGCCGTGTCGTCGGCAAGCACTGCTTCTTGAAGTTCTTTAGATACGTGCAGCCACATTTCTTTCGCGCGGGACTCGCCTTGCAAATGCCGCTCAATCAACATCCGCGCGTCGTTGAGTGTCACCACAGTCATCAGGCCTGAAACGACGAGCGGGCGAGGTAGCCGCAGGGACCAATTTGCGCCCGGCAGTGAAGGCGGCCCCGGGTTGGGGAATTGCCGGCGCCTCTCCCGGTCGATCTGCTTCCCTGGTGCCGAGCGCGTGCGCTGCGCTGGAAGCACTACTGGATCGTTTTCCGGCTCGTAAGCCGAGTCGTCACGGCGTTGTTGCTGTATGTCGTAAACATTTGAGTTCAAATCGTTCCGATGATCATGTGCCTCGCGCGCGAACTGTACGGGTTGTTCGGCCGCCTGGTGCGGGAGCTTTTCAGGCGCGTTTGCATCGAGCCTCTGACGCGGGGCTTTGGTCGCCTCTATCGCTGCTCGACCGACTGCCTCCCCATCCCTGTTTTTTGTCGAAGAACCGCTCAGTAATCGGTTGCGGCCGCTAAAGAGCACCGGCGACAATTCAGCCCGCGGCAGATCGGCCCCGGACGGATTAGGGCGGTCCCGCCGGGGCGGTGCGGATTGTCCACCTACATCAAGCGTGCGTCCGACCGTCCCCGCCGATCGCAGATCCTGTGTCGCGGTTCGTGACTCCCTTCGCAAGTTGCGCGCGGCTTCAGCCTCCACCTTGCGGATCGCCTCTTCAAGGGCGAGCCGCTCCTTGGTGATGTCCGCTAAGACCAGCACGGGCTGGTTGGAACCCAATTGCACGCCCAATGCATTACGCGCTCGCTCGTATAATGCCCGGCGAGCTTCCCCGGTATTCTTGTCAAGCCCGTCCACGGCACGCGCGATGAGCTGATGGTAGCTCATCGGAGGTCCGCCATTGATGGTCCGGTTCAGCTCTACCTCGCGGCTTCCCTGGCGTTTATGATTGTCGCGCTCTTTGGCGCTAGCAATCCGGCGTTGCTGCGTCGCAATTGTCAGAGCATTCGGCTCCGCTACTGCCTGTGCGCCCGCGGCCACATTACGCAGCTCCGCAAAAATGTCGCTGTCGCCATCGATGGTCGTAGGTCCGGTTTCGATCACGATGCGAGCCGCAAGTGTTGGATTACCGCCGTTTCTGCGATTTAGTTCAGAAACAGAACGCTGGATTGCACGCGCCGCATGCACCGCGCGTTCCAAATCGTCTTCCTGCGTGACAGGATAGGCGAAAAACGCAATGAGGCCATCGTCGAGCTTCTCGGCGACTGTGCCGTTCCATTCCGTGACTGCGATGGAAGCTGCGTGGAGGATAAGCGCCGACTAGACCCCGCCAATCTTCGGCATCAGCGGCTTCGGTGAAGAACCGTTTGTGTCTACAAGCCCACAAAACATTACGGTGACGTGCTCGCGCTCACCAGTTGCTGGGGCTTCAAAGTGGGTCTCTGACGGGCCGGGGGTTGAGCTCTGGTCTCGCGCGATAGGTGATGGCATGGTGCGCGGCGCGGATTGCTGGCGCGAGCGCATCGTCTAGCGCGGCGGTCACCCGCAATATCTTGCGGCGATGGCCAAGCAAGACGCCCAGCTTTTCGAGGTCCTGGTCCGTCAGGTCGCAAAGAACGTCAGCATCGATCGCGTTCGCGCGAAAGGCGGCCTCGTACCGCTCGAGGCCGAGGCTCCGTAGCCAACCCCCCAGGTCCATGATCGCGCCCTATCCCCGACGCACATGATGGTCCAGTTGAAACAGCGCGTCTAGGGGCGGCCATCAAGCTAACGTAAAAGCTCGGGTCTTACCGTAGCGCCTCCGAGGAACGGAAGCACTGCAATCGCTCGGTCATGAGGTCGATAGAAGATAGCTCCGGGCAAGCAGGCAACGTCGCGGGGCTAGTGAGCGAGGCGAAGTGGATTGACTTAAAGCCTGCCCGGTCCAGCAGCCAAACGCCGGCGGGTGGCCTTGGAGGCGATTGGGCGATTTTTCCGCGCGTAGTATGCTTGGGCATCTTAGGAGCGGGCTTGGTCCGAGGTTCCCAAAGGGGGCTGAGGCAGACACTCAACCCCGAGGTCGGGCGGCAATGGAGCAGATCGCGGAGTGGCTCGCGAACCTCGGGATGTCCGAGTATGCCGAGCGCTTTGCCGAGAACAGGATCGACTTCGCTGTCCTCCCGGACCTGACCGATCAAGACCTCAAAGACATCGGTGTGGTCTTGGGCGATCGTCGCAAAATTTTGCGCGCAATTGCCAGGCTTGATGCCGCCCCTGAGACAGTAGCGCTGGAGCCCAAGGCCCCGGTCACCTTCTCTGCAGTCGTACAGGGTTTACCAGTCGAGATCGCGCGAGCGGCGGGACCTGACGCCGGACGAGATCGTCGGGGATGCCGGCGGCGGACCTCCAAGGGCCAACTACTATCGCTCGTCGCCCGTGCCGTGAACGGGCTTGAGAGCACCTCGGAAGCTCGCCAAGTGATTTACGAGCGTGCCCGTAAGGCTTTGATCGCGCATTTGCGGTTCAACCAGCCCGCGCTCTCGAAGGCGGCTATCGTCAAGGAGCGCCTCGCGCTTGCAGATGCGATCCGCGAGATCGAAGCTGGAGCGGCGCGTAAGTCGCGAAGAGAAGTACCGACCGAGTCGCAGCCAGCGCTCCGATCCGCAGGTATGCCTGACGGCGGTGCCGCTTCCGAACTGCTGCAGCCCAACGAAGCCCGCCCAGCTACAGCTGATGTGCCGGAGGGAGGCTGGCCTGCCGTGCTCCTCGATGCGCGCGAGCAACTGTTGAGCGGGCGGTCCTCGCTAGAAAAGCTGAAAGGATTTCGAGACATTGTCCGCGAAGTGCATGATTTCGGCAAGGTGCCGCCCAGAGCGTTCCAAGCCGCGCCGCCCACGCGCGAAGCATATCAAGAGGAGGTGATCGAACCCATCGGTGATCGGAATGATTTGTATTGGTTCGAGTTCGCTCCACAGCGGAATCGCGAGGACGCCTATGGACTGGGAGACGAGCGGCTAACAACGCTGCCGCAAGTGCGCACGACACGCGACACCACAGCCGAGCGGACACGCCGCTCACTTTCGTACGGCGGCCTCGCTACACTTCTCGTAGCGTTGATTGTGGTTGTAGGATCGGCGGGAGCAGTTTTCTGGAAATGGCCTGCGATTTCGGAGTTGTACGTTTTTCTCAGTCACTCTGGAGGGAATACGCAAATTCAGGCCAACCATAAAACGATGCCAGAGCTACGCAAATTATCGGGACGGGTTCCGCAGCAGCAGAGTAGCGGAGACGCGTCAGGGACAACGGTCCCTGGCGGCCAGACCGCAACCACTCAGCGTGTCGTGCTATACGAGGATAACCCGTCCGATCCGCAAGGGAAGCGCTACACCGGCTCCGCGGTCTGGCGGACGGAAACGGTTTCGTCCGGCCCCGGGCTTGCCGCAGAGCTCGCCATTCGCGCGGACATGACAATCCCCGAACGTAGTATGGCCGTGACCTGGGCGCTGCGCCGCAGTGCCGACAAGGGTGCCTACACAATCGAGACCACATTCAACTTGCCGGCGGATTTCCCTGGCGGCGCGATTGCAAATGTACCAGGCGTTCTGATGAAGCAATCCGAGCAGGCGCACGGCACCCCGCTCGCCGGATTAGCCGTCAAGGTGATGAGCGGGTTTTTCGTTATAGGACTTTCCGCAGACGACACCAGTGCGCAGCACAACGAGCAACTTCTCAAAGAGCGCTCATGGTTCGATATACCGATCGTCTACACCAATGGCGGTCGCGCCATTCTCGCCATCGAAAAGGGCCCACTTGGTGACCGTGCTTTCGCCGAGGCCTTTGCCGCCTGGGAAGGGAATAACCCGCTCGTCCGCGCGTCCGGGGGTCAATGAATGACGATCGGTGCACTATGAGCCATAGCGCGAAATGCGCGCGCGGCGCATAGCATCCCGAACACATTTCGTTGATGGTCCGTGTCAAGCTATCATTAGGCGCGTTTAGTCGAGTTTGTGCCCAATTTTGCGCCTACGGAGAGCAGGGCTAAAAGGCGCTTGCGCAATGATGACAAATGAAAGAGGCCAGAGCCGCGGTCGAGGCCGAACTCTTCGCATTGAAGCTAGGTCATGGATGTACTCCGCGCAGGGGTCTTCGAAATCTTGCGCTGAGCATCGCGGAGGCGGACATCGCGTTCGCTGCCGCGCACCGGGTGCGAGGGCGAGGCACATGCCACTTTCAATGACCACGCCACCGCCGCCCCCCCCCGGCAATTTCGGGCAGGCGCTTGGCTTGAACATCCATCTTGCGGCGCATCCCATGATGATATGAGATAAATGTTCACCAAGGCGTCGTGGGGTACAGAACGCTACGCCTTCATCCTCTCGAGACTTTTCCAGTCGAACTCGACGCCGTGACCCCGACGGCAGGGCGCGATTGCACAACCCTCATCAATCTGCAGAGGCTCCGCAATGTAGCGTTCAAGTCCGAACCCATGGGCTTCCAAGTAACTGCGGTTCGGGCAGGCGGCGAGTAGATGCACGGTAACATCATGAGCGCCGTGGCTCGTCACCGGCAGGTTAAATGCCTCGGCTAAATGGGCAATCTTCATGAAAGCGGTAACTCCGCCGCAATTTGTAACGTCCGGCTCGGGAAAGGTTACGCCACCGCAATCGATGTACTGCTTGAACTCCCAAACCGTTCGGAGGTTCTCGCCGGCGGCGATCGGCAGTCCGCCTTCGCGGACGATGCGCGCGTGTCCTTCTGGGTCCAGCACAAGTGGATGGAACAGGACGACAAGAGTCACGGCTGGCAACACATCTCGCGCATTCGCCTCGAACAAGATCACGCCCACCGCCGGCAGCGCTTGCGTGGTGTTGCAAGCCGTGCGAGCTGCCTCACCGATACACGAGCAGCGGGGTGACGTAGACCACCATCGTCTTCCACTGCTTGTATTTTTCCGGCGGCAGCATGGTGAAGGGCTGGCACCTTTGCAGAGCATCGACTGCACTTTCCATCAGCGCCTTCTGTTTTGCTGACGGGGCCGGCACGAGCAAGTGCGGCGGAGACATCAACGTGCCGTCGCGGTTGAAGGAAATGCGTATCTTAATGCTGAACTTGTCGCCGGGTTCGACCCCGTCCAGCTTCGAACACATGCCGACACGTTCCCGGAACGGCGCGGTCCAGTCGTAGCCAAGCACGTTGGTGTCGACCGGCGGCGCGGCAAAGCCGCCGCCGAGCGGTCCGCCGAGAGCCACGTATTGCCTGACCTCTTCGGCGATGTTCGGTTGTTCCGGGCTCGGTTCCGTCGGCGGTGAAGCAGCAAGTTGTCGCTCGGACGATCTATTCTGTTTCTCCGGCTCTGTCTTCTCGGTCCGCACCAGCTCGGCTTGCGTCACTTCCGGTGCCGACGGGCGCGGCGCAGTGGCCTCCTGGGTCTGGTGCGGCGGGATCGGACGCTGTTGCGTTTCCTGCTCCGTCTGTGCCCGCGGTTTGGGCGGCGGCGCTTGGGTGACCGGGCCTCTGCCGTCAGCCGGTGACGGCGTCTCGGAGCCGGACGAATACAGCTTCGAAAGCGTGCCTTCAAACCGCGGCAATTCGTCCGGCGTCACGACCTCGACCACCATCGCATCGGGCGGTGGTACATGGAAGGCGTTCGGATTGACCGAGAGCAGCGCTACGATCAGGCCCCCTAAGTGGCCGATGACCGAAAGGACGAGTCCGGAGCGAATATAGCGCTTGAATCCGATCATATAGGGTTTAAGTCGATTTTCGCCCCCGCACTGGCAGCATATATCATCCGCGCCGACTGGTATCCCGCATTTCAAATCCCGGTGGCCGTCAAGTGCACGGTTAAGGCGGCGCGCAGCACGTCCACACATGGCACATTGCCGCCGCTCGACATGCGGTCATCATGTCGGCGATTGGCCCTGACGCAGTTGGGGTAAAAGCGGACTTTTTTCCCTCGCCGCGGAACCAACATTCATGACCCGAGCCAGACCAAGACGAGGGTTCTTAGGCCGGGCAGCGCCCAGGTGATCTCCCGCCCTTTCAGCTCGCAGTACCGCGGCGCGTGCGCGCGTAGCGCGTTTCGCGAACGCGTAGGGGCGGTTAGCAGTTGGGCAGCACAAAGCAGCTTAGGCCACCGCCTCATCGGGTAGTCGGCCTGGCGCAGCAGTCTTGCCAATCGCGCCGATCTTCAAGGCCGCCCCGAGATCATATGTCGCGCCAGCTCATGGACTGCTCCTAGTTCGACGGATACGGACGCAGTGTGTGCCCGGCCTTCGTCTCGAGCCCACGGACGATGAAATAGCCGGAGGAGCCCCTGAGCCCTTGCAGGTTCGACGAACACCGATCACGGTCGCGCCCGTTTGTTTGATCCATTCTGCCTCGGTGAGCGGCTTATCAGATATCACATACTTCCCAGTGACGTGCTCGAGCTGCCACGCATCACGCCAACGAGCTGGATCTCTGTTCTTGAGCCAGAAGATTTGCGCTGTGACGTCGGGCGGCGCGTGTTCGACGCGCTCTACGAGCGTGCGACCGGCTATAGCTACAACACCGTCAAGATCTTTCGCGACAAGAACGGTAACGTCATCAAGGTGCCCTACGCGGCTGCGGGCACGACATCTCGCCGCAGGCCCTAGTCGCGCCCGCACCAAGGGCAAGGCAGGCAGTATGTGAAGGTGGCCCAGGGGTGTAAGGCCGAAAATGGGTCCTCCCCGCCCACCTGTACCTCCTCAATCACCGCAGAGCAGCCATCCTCAGTGCAGACCGCGCGCTCGAGCGCGCGCTCCTGGCCGCGTCGGTCGGGCAGGCGCCTAGGTGCCGCAGCGCGCCCCGTGGTCGTGGCGCGCGTACGGGGCCTCGCCGCCGTGAAAGCGCAGCACGCAGCCGACCGACGCAGTCCTCGTTCATCTCGTCGCGCCAGCTCATCGACTGCTCCAGGTTAGGCGGAAATCCTCCGCCCAACTCAAGCAGCAGACTACTGACGTCGCTCGATATTTCTGACAGCGTTCCCAGCCAGTCCACAAATCAGTTCGTGGGCGTCACGTCGACGACCGTCGCCCGCTCGCGGATGCAGTCGTCGGCCGGTCGCTGATCGTGTACTTGCCCGTGACGTGCTCGAGCTGCCAGGCGTCGCGCCAGTGAGCTGAGTCGTCCGTAGCGCGCGAACACGTGCTCCCTTTGGCACTAAGGGGCGTTTGCCGCGCGATGAGCGCGGCCTAGAACTGGGAAACCGAGCCTGACACAGTAGCGGTATGGGCTCGCGCAAGCGCATGGTTATCTGCGGTGGTGGCGCGATCGGCGCCGCGATCGCCTACTTCATGAGCCGACGCGGCGCACGGCCGATCGTCATCGAGCGTCACGAGGTCGCCGGCGCGGCATCCGGCAAATCGGGCGGCTTCCTGGCGCTCGACTGGTGCCGCGGCAGCCCGCTCGATCGATTGGCGCGGCGTAGCTTCGAGCTCCATGCCCAACTTTCCTCCGAGCTCGGCGATCCTTGGGGATATCGGCCGTTGACCACCTACAGCGGTTACGCCGCCGAGGGCGATACCGCGCGCGGTCTGGGCGGGCGACCGTGGTTGGCCGGCGGGGTCACGATCACGGGTCGGCTCGGCTCAACCGAGTCTACGGCGGTGGTCGAACCCCGCGCGTTCACGACAGGTTTGATGCGCGCCGCTCAGGTGCATGGCGCGATGCTGCGGCACGGTACGGTCGTCGATTTGGTGCGCCGCCCGAGCGGCGCAGTGCGCGGCGTCGCGCTCGCGAGCGGCGAGATCGTCGAAGGCGACGCCGTCGTGATCGCGATGGGACCGTGGTCGATCCTGGCCGCGCGCTGGCTGCCGCTGCCGACGGTGCTTGGCTACAAGGGCCATAGCTTGGTGTTTGAAACAGGTGGGGCCATTCCGGCCGAGGCACTGTTCCTCGAGTACCGCGAGGCGAGCGGCGAAATCCTGACCCCCGAGCTATTTCCGCGGGCCGATGGCACCACATGGGTGTGCGCGATCTCGACCGTCGGGCCGCTGCCGGTCGATCCTGCCGACGTTGCAGGTGATGAGGGTGCGCACATGCGGCTCGAAGCGCTGTGTCGGAATATCTCGCCGGCGCTCGCCGCGGCGCCGATCAAAGCGCGGCAGGCGTGCTTCCGGCCGGTCACCGAAGACGGCCTTCCCTTCATCGGCGCCGTGCCGGGTGTTGACGGTGCCTACGTGGCGACTGGCCACAGTGTATGGGGCATGCTCAACGCGCCCGCGACCGGCGAGGCCATGAGCGAACTGATCCTGGATGGTGCGGCGCGGCACGTCGACCTCGCGCCATTCGCGCTCGGGCGCTTGCCGCCGCTCGATCCGGCGCGCCTGCGTGACCTCCCAGAGTACGGGTACCATCCGCCAATCGAGCACCTTCCGGCATTTGACCGACGCGTTGCAAGATGAGGGGAAACCGTCGCGCCCTGAAGCTGCTGTGCTCTACAAGCGGCGTCAAATTGGCCTGATGGTCAATATGCGTACTGCAGGCCCTCCGCGATACCACGTGGATATTCTAATTGCGCGCCCTCGCCCTCGGCACCATAGCGCAAGGACTCTCGCCGCAAGTTACTCGTACGTTCCCAGCAGTCGGTAATCGCCGCCGCATCGAAGGTTCAATGCTTAGACACAGGTCGTCGAGGTTTGCCCTGCCGGTGCTTGATGCGAGGCAACAATTCTTGTGGTCGGCGCTACCCTCAACGGTTACGATGCCGTCACTCGGAACGTCGGGTGGAGCAATGAAGCGCCGCTCCAGAACCAGCAGGAAAGCGGTCAAGACGCAACGCCGCAAGTCGGCAAATTCAAAGCCCCCCAAGAAGCCAGGGGTGGCGGGTAGCTTTCGGCGTCTTTTGGAACGTGTAAAGAAGGCACATTTTCCGGCGGAAGGCGATCCGACGTTGGATTGGCTTAAGCCATTCATGAATCTTAGAACGTACCGTAAGGGCGACGTCGTCTTTCGCAAAGGCGACGCGCCAAACGAAATGTTCCTCGTCGAGACCGGAAGGTTTGTCGTAGCAGAGATGGACGTAGAACTTCTGCCCGGCCGCTTCTTTGGCGAAGTCGGTTTCTTCGCGCCTGGAAAGCAGCGGGCCATGACGGTGGAATGTACCGACGGCGGCGACGTACTTTGCATCGCTTATGAAAAGCTACTCATGCTTTTCGTTCAGAACCCGGAATTTAGCTTTCACAGTTTGGCTTTGTCAGTCGCGGGGACGGTCCGACTTTCGCGATTGCTAGTGGAATTGCGTGAAAAAAATGCCGAGCTTGAGCGGTCACACGATTTGGCGCGAGAGCAAGCCAGTCGGCTGCAAACTCAAGCACGGGAGCTTGCACTGTTCAACGAGAAGCTAGAACAGCAAGTCGCTCACCAAGTAGGCGAAATTGAGCGCATAGGAAGGCTACGGCGATTCCTTCCGCCTCAGGTGGCTGATCTGATCGTGGCTTCTGGCATGGAGAAGCAGCTTGAGAGCCACCGCAGAGAAATCACCGCTCTTTTTTGCGACCTGCGCGGCTTCACGGGTTTCTCCGAATCTTCCGACCCCGAAGACGTGATGGCATTGCTGAGTGAATACCACGCTGGCATCGGCGAAATAATAATCAAATATAGCGGGACGCTGGAGCGGTATGCTGGTGATGGCGTCATGGTGGTGTTCAACGATCCGGTACCAGTTGAAAACCCGGCGTTCCAAGCTGTTCAGATGGCCCTCAAAACACGTGAGGTCATGGGAGTTCTGACTGCGAAGTGGCGTCAGCTCGGCCATGAAATCGGCTTCGGCATCGGCATTGCCCATGGATACGCCACGTTGGGCACGATTGGTTTTGAGGGGCGCTTCGACTATGCCGCCATCGGGACGGTATCGAACGTTGCCTCGCGACTTTGCGATGAAGCGAAGCCGGGCCAAATATTGATCAGCCCGCGTGTCCTGATGGCGGTTAAAGATGCCGTTACAGTTGAGGCGGTTGGCGAGTTTGAGCTTAAGGGTATTCGCAGGCCTGTAACGGCCTACAATGTCCTCGCTGCCGCATCGTAACTTCACATTCGGATGCTGAGGAATCCATCCTTCGTCATTGACATCGAAGGCAAGACAACATGTCAGAGTCACTCGGTTTCTTGTTTCTCGTCTTGTTTGTCATTGCGGCAGCGGCGTGCATCTACCTAGCGATCACGATATCGGGTCGTGTGCAGGCTGGCATCGACCGGTGGCGCGGCCAAGAGAGACAGGCGCTCGAAACTGAACTCAGGAGCTTTGCCGATGCCGACGCACGCCTGCGGTTCGAGCAGTGGAAGCAAGCACACGAACAGTCGATCAGATTCGATGCCGTACAGCGAAGCGTGGCCGTTACCAAGGGCAAGGTGACGGAGCACATCGTGCCATATCTGCCGGGATTTGATCTCGATCCCAAGGACGTTAGATTTCTGGGTACGCCCATCGACCTGATTGCCTTCGATGGGCTCAATGCTTCGGAGGAAGTCGAGATTGTGTTCATCGAGGTCAAAACGGGACAATCGGCCCTCTCGGCGCGGGAAAAGGCGGTCAAGAGGGCCGTGGAGGCGAAAAGAGTGTCTTGGCGCGTGATCAATCCCGATGTGGAAGCTATAGCACGGGTTTAAGCCCCATCGCCGAAGTCGATGCGCTACTGGTGGGTCAACCAAAACCAGACTTACCGCCAGGAGGTGGAGGGCGGTTACCTTTGGTCGCCCAAGCGCAGCGCCAGCGGATCGAGGAATCCGTTCTATGAATCGATGAGGGAGGTGTCGCTGGGGGACCTGATCTTCTCCTTTATGGACACCAAGATTTAGGCGATTGGAATTGCGCAATCGTACTGTTGGGAGAGTCCCAAGCCGTTGGAGTTCGGAACAGCGGGCCGGAACTGGGAGGACATCGGCTGGAAGGTCAAGGTGGCATTCACAGCCCTAGCCGCAAAGATACGGCCCAAAGATCACATTG
The DNA here is from genome assembly GCA_963833665.1 of uncultured Alphaproteobacteria bacterium. Classification (GTDB taxonomy): domain Bacteria; phylum Pseudomonadota; class Alphaproteobacteria; order Rhizobiales; family Xanthobacteraceae; genus BOG-931. Next base: position 87,888 of record CAWHZA010000014.1, read on the forward strand.
ACATTCTTCGGCCGCTACTCCCGGAGCGATACTCGCCTGTGCAGCCGAACGGTAACGGCCTTCAATCGGTCTATCTCACCGAAATTCCAGCGGACCTCGCCGAGGTCCTGATGGGCTTAATCGGCCAGGAGGTCGAACCCCTTGCCCTTGCCGCGAAATCGACGAAACCCATCATCGCCGACGATCTCGACCTATGGGAGAGGAGAATCGAGAGGGAGGTGGCTACGGACAAGAGCTTGCCGGAGACCGATAGGATGGCCATCATTCGTGCCCGGAGAGGCCAGGGACTCTTCAAGGATCGGGTGAGCCAAATCGAATCGAGGTGCCGGATAACGGGCGTTCAGAACTCAGTCCATCTGGTCGCCAGCCATTGCAAGCCGTGGCGCGATTCCTCCAACGCGGAGCGGTTGAACGGCGAGAACGGGCTGCTCCTGACGCCGAGTATCGACCACCTCTTCGACCGGGGCTTTATCGGTTTCGAGGACAATGGAAGGCTGATCGTCTCACCGGTGGCCCATCGCCCATCCCTTGAACGGATGGGGATTGATACTGCCAATCCAGTCAACGTAGGTGCGTTTACCAGCGGCCAAAAGTTATTCCTCGATTTTCATAGGAATGCCGTGCTGCTTCAGTCCGCGAGAAAAGTAAGCACGCCTTCATGAGCAAATCGACGCGGCGCGACCAAAGCGAACGCCTGCAAATGCTTGCCAGCCCAACGAGAAGCGGCAAAGCGCCTTCGTCCGCCTCTCGGCCTGCGCATATAGGTGACCCCCTTGGCCCCAGCCTGGCCCGGCCCCCGTTGGCAATCTAACCTCTCCCCGCGCTGCGGGGGGATACTTACATCTCGAGAATGAGCCACACTTTTGACCCCACCTGGCGAGCGAATTCAATGACTTGCAGTTAGTTCCCCGCGTACGCCTGCTGGCGTAAACTGATAATCTGGGGAAAGTAGGCCACCTGGGTGGCAGATGGTATAGGAGATACTTCGGCGACACCGAGTCCGCGGTATTCGGTTATGCGTGGAGATCGGATATGTGCTGACGGGGAATTTTGTGAGAATGTGGGTGAGTCCGATTAATGGATCTTCTGGACCTTATACGCAGCAAAATCGATTCCTTACCTGATGGGCCACATTTAAGCGGGCTCCGATCTGTGCTTAGGCATATTGAGGCGGCCTATAAGCATCTCAATCGCGGACAAACTGAAGGAGATGAGTCGGCCTTTACAGACGCCGTCTATCGCACAAATCAAGCTTTTGAAGGTAGTATCAAAGAGGCATATCGAGTACTCAAAAATAAAGCTCCAGAAAAGATGACGCCGTATGAAATTGAACAGTACTTAGAAGCAAACAAGGTGTTCAGAGATAGGATTTTGGCGCAATTTACAAATTACCGAACCACTTGGCGCAATCCTTCTATTCATGACCACAATTTGGATTTCGATGAAGATGAAGCATTCCTAGCAACAGTATCTGTTTCTGCGTTTACGAAGCTATTGGTGGATCAAATAGCGGAAAAGCTTTCGTATGAGGCCGTGCAAAAGGACATAGCTGATCACAAAATTGCCGTTAAATCCGACGTCGCTATTTCTGAAGGCCTCATTGATCGGGTTGCCCGAATTTTTCAGGAATTTTCGAAACAATACGCAACGCATAATGCAGCAATACCAATTGAGAGTGAAGCTCAATTGATGGGAGCGCTTTCGGGATTTTTTGCATCGGTCGCGCCTGATCTTCATGTCACAACAGGGCGCATATATCGAAACTCGAGAGCTCACTATATTGATATGGTAATATCCAAGGAGAACGAGCACGTAGTAATAGAATTGAAACGCGGACAATATCGTGCGCTCATCGATCAAGGTGTGCATCAACTTGCATTGTATATGCAGGCCGCAAACACGGATAAGGGATTGTTGTTTTTGTATTCTGGAAAATCGGCTGAGTATACAATCGAGATCCGTGAAACTCCGGATCACAATGCCAAGATACTGGTTCTTCGACCGAAAGCGTCAGGGCAGTAATAACAACTCATATTTGCCGAGATCCACTTTTAGCAGGATGTGCCTTTTTCAGGGTCTCTAGCGTTAATATTCGGAACAGAGTTATGACCAACCGGGAAACGGCGCGTGTGCTTCTCTGGCCTTGCCTATTTTTACGCTACTAGCACGAGGGAAGGTTTCGATTTGACCGGCGTGGAGCTGTTAGAACGCTGGCAGGCGCCCATTCGTTCGGTTTGGTCCTTCTAGCGTGTTTCCTTTTACGGCGGCATTCTTTTCGTAGGCGCTGGTATTTCCGATATTAAGGCGAGCGAGCTAACCAGGTAAAGCCAACGCGCTAGTCTCGTCTGCTGCTTTGAGCCGTGATATCAGTTCTTCCCAATAGTTGGGCGGCAACCGCACGGGGATTCCGCCATGATTTGCCGAAATGGCGAACGAACGAGCTAACTCGCGACGCCTGAACTTCTCAGGAATTCTTCGCACGCATTTTTGAGACGATAGAGAAACCGACAAAATGAGGCCAGCGCCTATCGTTGATAGGTGGCTTGCCGGCTTCGAAGAATGTGCTCCGAGGCCCCGAAGGAACCATATAGTATGGATCTTTGACTTCACCAATATACCAGTCAAGGATCTCGATATTCATGTTGCCAGCATTCAACATCATTTTATTTCCTTCGTATTTTTCCCCTTGTCCAGCGCCTTTTGTAGAAGCAAAGAGGAAAAGCAACTGGTCGCCTTTGGACAGCTCAAGAACCGATTTGATGGACGTGGGGTTGTTCTTGAAGGCCCAGAAGCATTCGCGGCGACCAGAAGCTTTGAGCATACGTTCGAAATTCCTCTTGGCGGAATGACCGCGGAGAACGACAACCCAGCCGGTTCCTCCTTTAGCTTTGTCCGGATTAAATGCATCGCGTAGAAGTCGCAGGGAGCTGCGGGAGAACCAATCGCATAAGCGTTCCCACTCGATTTGTGAGCAGCACACTCCCGGGTAGGAAGATATCGGCGAATTTAGAGAAAGTAATATTCCTTTCTTGCTGGCAAGGTAGCGGAGCTGATTATCAGGTACTTTGTTTGCCACCCGTTTGATTTCCACCGGCACGCCCTGCTTTTGCCCTTGGAAGAACAGGGTCAGGTCTGGTCGATATCCCCGCTTCGGCAGATGTTCTTCGGGAACCACCAAGTTGATTCTCGAGTGATGCAGACGGGAAGGCAATAGCTTGTTAATCGAGGCGCGATCAGATCCGTGGATGCCATAGAAGACCTCGAGTAAGTATCTATGGATCAGTTTCTCATTAAAGGGGTTGCGGTTCACCTTCTTGCGCGCAGCCATTTTTTACCTTCCATCGATGCAGCCGCCGCATCTCGGTCGGCGTTAAGCCATCGTACTTGCGCGTCCAGTTGAAGTGGATCAGCTCGGCTGACCCGCCTTTCGGCAGATATCAGCCACCGGCATTTCATCGGCACCTGCACAGCGGCGACGCCAACAGTAAGGTAAGCTGCGCTCTCCAATGCTGAGAGGTAGGTTCAATAGCTGTTTACGCTCGACCCGGCAACAGCAAGGCATCACCGATCTCACTTGGTAACACACTTGATCATCACGAGAACAGCTTGAGGCGCTCTGACAAAGCAACCTGACTAGGTCGTGTGGACAAACTTAATCCAGATTCGGATGCAGGCAAGCAGCACGAAGGCGGCGAAGCTCTCGATCAGCTTGTCGTAGCGGGTGGCGACACGGCGTGAGTTCTTCGCACGATTGAAGAAGCGCTCGATGCGATTGCGCAGGGCATAGAGAGCCTTGTCGACGGCATGCTGTATTTTCCGGGTTGCAGTGCTGGGGATTGCGGCTTCACCACCACGTTCCTCAATGTCGTTGCGGACGGCTTCGCTGTCGTAGCCCTTGTCACCGAGCATCTGTTCCGGATCGCAGTCGATCTCCTGCATCAAGGCCGGAAACGCGGTGACATCGTGTGCCTGCCCGGGCGTAATCACAACGCCGATCGGCAGACCCTCGGCATTGGTGCGGGCGTTGATTTTGGTTGAGAAGCCGCCACGCGAGCGACCGAGCGCGTTACGCTCGGCCCCCCTTTTCCACCGGCTGCGCAATGATGCGCACGGATGATGGTCGCATCGATCATCTGCAGCGCGGCGTCCGACACTCCGCTTCCCGCGAGCCCTTCCAGGATCACGTCCCAGACGCCACTGTCGGCCCACCGCCGAAACTGCCTAAAGATCGAATTCCAGTTGCCGAAGCCCTCCGGCAGGTCGCGCCATGGTGCGCCGGTTCGCATCAACCAAAACACCGCGTCGAGCACGCGGCGATGATTGCGTGGCGGCCGGCCGCCGCCGCGATGGATCAGGAACGGTTCGAAGTACGCCCACTCATCGTCGGTCATCAGTCCGCGAATCAAGGCTGCCCTCCGCAAAGAGCAGCCTTGAATCAATTCGCGATTCTCTGCGTCAATAGGTTTGTCCACCCGACCTAGGCCGCTTGCTTACTTGCAGAGGCGCCTTCAACTTCCTGCCATCGAGCTTGCCATAGCTTGTTGATTTCAATTCCTCGGAAAGGCTTATTCTAAGCGTCGAAGGGTTAATTTGTATAAGACCGAGGTCGAAAAGATTATGGATATCGGCCCTTAGAGTTGGTTTCGAAAGTCACGAAGCACGAGCGATCCGACGCGCGAGCAGCATAATGGATGCGGCATAGAGGAAGGCGCGTGCTGAGTCGATGGTGGCCTCGAAGTCCTTTGCAAGCCGTCGATTGCGCCCGATCCACGCGAAGAACCGCTCGACGACCCAGCGCCGCGGGTTAACTGCGAAGCCGACCTGGTTGGGGTTCTTGCGCACTATCTCGACTGCGATCAGCGTGGCCCTGGCGACCTTCTCGCCGGCATATCCGCTATCGGCGAAGACTCGCTGGATGAACGGGAAGGTGCGGCGCGAAGCTCGTAGAAGCGCTCCGCCGCCGTCGCGATCTTGGACGCTCGCCGGATGCGGTTCGAGCATTAGGCCACGCCCGTCAGTGTCGACCAGCGCATGGCGCTTGCGCCCGTTGATCTTCTTTCCAGCATCGTAACCGCGTGGCCCGCCAGCCTCCGTGGTCTCGACGCTTTGGCTGTCGATGATCGCGGCCGAGGGGCTGGCCTCGCGTCCGACTTGTTCGCGATCTGCCATCACCAGTGCGTGGTTTATCTTTTCAATCATCGCGCCAGGCGGCGAACCAGCGGTAGATCGTCCCCCATGGCGGCAGGTCGTTCGGCAGCAGCCGCCACGGGCAGCCCGCGCGCATGACATAGAAGATGCCGTTGACGATCTCGCGCATCGGCCACTCCCGTGGGCGGCCCCTGGCGCAGGGCTTCGGTAACAGTGGTGCGATCACACGCCACTCTGCGTCGGTCAGATCAGTCTGGTATCGCGTGACGGTGCGGCTATGCTGCTGTCTAGTAGTTGGCGTCCACATGGCGAAATCCGAGTTGGTTCAAGAAACCGTTGGAATCACGGCGGGCGCCTTGACTTAACCTTTTTCAAGAACTGTCGCTGACACGGGCCGAGGGGACTGAATTTGGACATCGACGGTTGGCTCCGCGGGATAGGTCTCCCCCAGTATGCCGAGCTGTTTCGCGCCAACGACATCGACGGCGAGCTGCTGGGCCGGCTGACGAACGACGATCTCAAGGACATCGGCGTCGCCTCGTTCGGCCATCGCAAGAAGCTGCTGGAAGCCATCGCCGAATTGGGCGGTAAACTTACGGCGCCGTCCGTCATACTAGCGCCGATTTCGGCGACGACTGCGCCGGCACCGATCTCTGCCTCGGTCGAAGCCGCCGGCGAACGCCGTTACCTCACAGTCATGTTCTGCGATCTCGTCGGTTCGACTGGCATTGCGGCGCAACTCGATGCCGAGGAATGGCGCGATCTCGTCGGCGCCTATCTCGATGCCGCTTCGGCGGCGGTGGCCGAAATGGGAGGTCACGTCGCCAAGAAGCTGGGCGACGGACTGCTTGCATTGTTCGGCTATCCGCTCGCGCATGAGAACGACGTCGAGCGAGCGGTGCGCGCCGCGCTGTCGATCCAGCGCGCACTCCATGAACTCAACCGCAAGAATGCCGGCACCGGCAAGCCGGAGTTGACCGCACGCATCGGCCTCGAGACCGGTCCGGCAGTGGTCGATGCGGCAGGCGAGATTTACGGCGATGTCGCCAACATTGCCGCGCGGGTGCAGGCGCTCGCTGAGCCGGGCGCGGTCCTGGTGACGGCGCGGGTGCAACACCAGGTCGCCGGCCTGTTTGTCGCCGAAGAGCGCGGCACGCATGCGCTCAAGGGCATCCCAGAGCCGACGGTGCTGTTCCGCCTCGTCCGTGCCAGCGGCGGCGGCCGCCGCTCCGGGCCGCGCCAGCTTACGCCGCTCGTCGGCCGCGACGACGAAATCGCGATGTTGACGCGGCGCTGGGAGCGGGCGCGGCAAGGTGACGGCCAATTGGTGATGATCGTCGGTGAACCCGGCTTGGGTAAATCGCGCCTGATCGAGGAATTTCATTCCCGGATCTCCGGCGCACCCCATACCTGGGTGGAATGGAGCTGCTCGCAGCTTCTGCAGAACACGCCGTTGCACCCGATCGCCGAATGGGGCCGCCAGCGTTTCGGCGGCGCCGACGTACCCGCCGAGCGGCGGCTTGCCGAGCTGGAGAGTTCGTTCTCCCAGGTCAAGCTGGATCCTGCTGAAAATGTCCCATTGCTCGCGCCGCTCCTCGACATTCCGCTGCCGCCCGACCGCGCGCCGACGCTCGCGCCCGAGGAGTTGCGCCGCCGGCAATTGGCGGCGCTCGCCAACTGGGTGCTGGCGGGCGCAAAAGTTCAGCCCGTGGTGCTGGCATTCGAGGACCTGCATTGGGCCGATCCGACCACGATCGACGTGCTGCGCGGCATCGCCGAGCGCGGTGCGCTCGCCCCTCTCTTCGTCGTGGCGACGACGCGGCCCGAATTCCGCGCGCCTTGGGGCATGCGCTCGCACCACGGCACCATCTCGCTGGCCCCGCTCGACCGCGCGCAGGTGCGCGACATGGTGGCGGAGCTGTCCGCCCGCCACGCGCTGCCGCGCGAGGTGGTGGAGGACGTCGCCGCGCGCACCGGCGGCGTACCACTGTTCGTCGAGGAGGTGACGCGCCTCCTCCTCGAGCGCGGCGAGCCGGGCGGCATCCACGCCATCCCGCCGACCCTGCAACAGTCCTTGATGGCGCGGCTCGACCGCCTCGGCCCGGCACGCGAAGTGGCGCAGGTCGGCGCCGTGATCGGGCGCGGCTTCTCCTATGGCCTGCTGCGCGCGGTCGCGAGCATAGACGATGCACCGCTGCAAGCGGCGCTGGAAAAGCTTGCCGACGCCGACATCGTGCTGGTGCAGGGCTTGCCGCCCGAGAGCGACTACCGGTTCAAGCACGCGCTGATCCAGGACGCGGCCTATGAAAACCTGCTCAAGACCCGCCGTCAGGTGTTGCACCGGCGCGTCGCAGAAACTTTGCGCGACCGCTTCGCCGACACCGCCGCGGCCGAACCGGAAGCGCTGGCGCATCATTTCACGCAGGGGCGCCTCATCGACGCCGCCATCGAATGGTGGGGCAAGGCCGGCGACCAAGCGCTGCGCCGCTCTGCATTCCAGGAGGCGATCTCGCACCTCGGCAAGGCCATCGAGATGGCGGACGGGCTGGCGGCCGGCGATAGGGCGCCGCACAGCGCGGCTCCGCCGCGACCGGGTAGCCAACGACTGCAGTTGCAGACCTCCTATGGCAATGCCCTCTTGCAGGCGCGTGGAATGCAGTCCCCGGAAACACAGATTGCGTTCCACCGCGCCCGTGAACTCGCCGGCGGCGGCGATGATCCGGTGCAGCGTTTCTCGACCTACTACGGATTGTGGGCGGGTCATTTCGTGCGCGGCGACTTGCCGGCAATGCAGGAAATCGCCGAACTCGTGCTCCGCGAAATCGAAGACCGGCCGACCTCCCTTCAGGCTGTTGTCGCTTTACGTCTCAACGGCGCGACGCAACATTTCGCCGGCAACTTCAGCGCGGCGGGCTCTCTTCTCGAACGCTCGCTGGGCATCTTCGATCCGCGGCGCCACGGCGATGAGGGGTTGCGTTTTGCCCAGGATATCGGCGTTACTATCACCGCATATCTTGCCCTGGTGCTGTGGCCCCTGGGCGCAATCGATCGTGCCCGAGCGGTCGCTGAAGAGACGATGGGCCGCGCCACGCAGATCGCGCATCCCAGCACGTTAGCGTACGCCCATTTTCACTTGGCGGTATTTGAAATGATGCGGCGAAGTTTTGCTGCCGCTGCCGCTCACATCGAAGGTCTCGTCGACGTTTCGCGGGCCCACGAGATGGAGATGTGGACTGCTTACGGCGAATTTCTTGCACCGTGGACGCGGCGAGGCAGGGACAGCTTTGGCGCCATTCTCGCAGAAATGCGCCACGGCATGGGGACCTGCCGCGAGCAGGGGGTGGGCAACTACATCCCATTCTTCAACGCGGTCTTGGCCGAGACAGAGGCAGAAGCCGGCGAACTTGAGTTTGCGCTCGTCACCATCGATAACGCCATCTCCGAGATCGAGCGCGGCGGGCAACGTCGATTCGCGGCGGAGAGCTACCGCATCCGCGGCGAAATCCTCCTGAAGCCCGATCCGGCTGACAAGACGCCGGCCGAGGAAGCGTTCCTGACCGCCATCGCTATTGCGCAACATCAAAAGGCAAAGAGCTTCGAGCTGCGCGCGGCGCTCTCTCTGGCGAAGCTCTATCAATCGACCGATCGCGTCGCCGACGCCCATGCCGTGCTCGCGCCGGCGCTCGAAGGCTTTTCGCCGACGTCGGAATTTTCGGAGGCCGAAGAAGCGCAAAGAATGCTCGCCGCATTGACGCACGACGACCGAGTTGAGCGAAACGGTCGCGAAGCAATATACCCGCGCAAAGCTGCATGTCGATTATGCGCGTGCGGTGCAATGGGGAATGGGCTTCGCCGCCGACGAGACCAAGTCAGCATTCGCGCGCGCGGATGCGCTTGCGGTTGCCGCGCCCGGGGACCCCGAATATTGGGCTCTGATGTACGGGCGATTTGCCAACTTTCTCATGCGCGGAGAGTTCGTCGCGGCGCACGAGGCGGCGGCGAGCTATCTTCGGCAAGCCCAGGTCGTCGGACGGCTGGATCACGTGGTCAACGCGCGCCGGCTGCTTGGCACGGTCAAACTCGAGCTCGGCGCGTTCCGGGATTCGCGAGAAGAATTCGAAGCTCTGTTGGCGAATTGGGACGAGGACCGGGACAGAGCGCTTCGGGCCGTGACCGGCGCCGACGTGCTCTGCGTCGGATGGGCTTACATGGCGCAAACGCTAATGTGCCTTGGCGAGGTGGAAGCCGCCCTGCGAATGTCGGAAGACGCGATCCGCCGCGCTGAGGCTCTCGACGATTTCGGCGCGCGCGCGTTCGCCCTGACCAATCGCCTGCAGATCGATGCTATTCGAGGAAGGCCTGACGCCATGCGCGAGCCCGTCGAGGCTTTGCGCAAATTGGTCTCCGTAAAAGACACGCCGCTGTGGGAGCTAAACGCGAGGGGCTACGCGATCTGGGCTCGCGGCCCGTTGCAGCCCGACCCGGCGGTGGCCGCCAACGAGCTGGGCGAGATCATGGCCGCCAAACATGAGCGCAAGGAACTAATGCGCATCTACCATTGGTACGGCTTGGTCGCCGAACTGCAAAGCGCGGCAGGCGCGTGCGATGACGCGCTTGTGTCGGTCGCGAAGGGCCTCGAGATCGCAGCGCAGACAGGCGGCCATTGTAAAGATTTATATCTTTACCGCGTGCGCGGCGACGTTCTCGCAAAGCGCAACTCCAACGCCGCTGAGGCCGCATACCGCGAAGCTCTGCGGGTCGCCGGCGAGCAGGACGCGCGCACGTTCGGACTCCAAGCAGCGCACGCGCTAGGGAAGCTTTATCGGAGCATGAACCGCGCCACCGATGCGCACGCCGTGCTTACGCCCGCGCTCGAAGGCTTTTCGCCGACCTCGGAATTTCCAGAGATCGAAGAGGCGCAAAAGTTGCTCGACGCGCTCGTCGGGACCGACGAGGTCAAGAACGCCGCCGCATCGCGGCAGCGCAGGCTGAAGCTGCAGACCAGCTACGGCCAGGCGCTTTTCTGGTCCAAAGGCTTTGGTGCCGAGGAAACAAAGGCCGCCTTTATCCGCGCCCAAGAACTCGCTGCTGGAATTGGCGATACCGCCGAACGATTCCCAACCTACTATGGCTTGTGGATCGGCGGCCTGGCGCGTGGCGAATTGGCATTCGCGCGACAAACCGCGAAGACCTTTCTGCACGACGCGAAGCGGGAAGGTCGCTCGACAGAGATAGCGGTTGCGACTCGCAATCTGGGCTTTACGTATTTGTGCCAAGGCGAATTCAGCAAGCGCAGAAGAAAATCTCGAAGAGGCGCTGAGAATTTATGATCCCAAGCACGATCGCGATGCCACCGTCCACTTCGCTCAGGATCATGTTGCCGCATCGACGGTTTTCCTCGCCCAGACAAAGTGGGTGCTTGGCGAAGTTGACCGAGCACGGACAATGATCAATAAGGCGGTCGCCATCTCAGTCGAAGCTGCTCATGCACCGACTGCCGCCAACGTGCTTCAAATGAAAGCTCTCTTCGAGCTATTGCGCAACGATACCGAAGCCGTGACGCATGCTGCGGAAGCGGCCATCGAACTCAGCCAAAAGCACGGACTTTCACTTTCTCTTGTGATGGGAGAGCTGTATGCCGCTTGGGTGCACGCCCGGCTTGACGATGGCGAGAGTGGTGCAAAAGCATTTCGGGGTGCTTTGAGAGCATATGCTGATCAAGGAAACAGGCTTTTTATTCCAATCTACCAAGCTTCGCTCGCAGAAATCGAGGCGGAACGGCAAGGCGGCGAAGCAGCGTTAGCACTGCTAGACGAAACGCTGGCGCTGGCCGAGCAAACGGGAGAACACTGGACAGACGCGTTCCTGCACCGTGTCCGCGGCGAGGTTTTGCTCAAGCGCGATCCAGCGAACGCTGCGCTGGCTGAGCAAGCCTTCCTTACCGCCATCGCCGTTGCGCAGCAACAAAAGGCGAAGAGCTTCGAGCTGCGCGCGGCGCTCTCTCTGGCGAAGCTATACCAATCAGCCAATCGCCCCGCGGACGCCCATGCCGTCCTCGCGCCGGCCCTCAAAGGCTTTGCGCCGACGCCGGAGTTTCCCGAGATCGCCGAAGCGCAAGCGCTGCTCGATACATTGGCGAAAGACGATCGGGTCAGAGAGGCGCTTGGGAAGCAACAGCAGATGTGACACCGAATTTCGAAACGGCCTCTTAGTAACACGCCGTTCTGGACACTATTCGTCTCCGGCCCGCTGGATATGGCACAATATGTGCGGCTTGAAGTGTGGCAGCAATCAGCAGTGCCCGTCACTGCACAACGGGAATTATAGGCGTCGAGAGCTTTTCTCGAAATTTCGCTTGGTCTTGTCGTACCGCGACAGCATGTTCAAAAAGCGAATAAGTTCAGAGAGCGAAGTAAAATTCCCCATCTCACCCTGGCGTGTCTTTAAACCGAATTTCCAGACCCCGTCATCTCCAACTCGCTGTCCAGTTCGCGGACAGCAGCCGATGTTGGATCTGGCAATTTCCGATACAAAATGGGGACAATGGCCCTGTTTCGTTGCTTAATTTCTGCATTATAATAGTCATCTTCGTGGATCGCCACGCCGAAGCCTATTCCTAGTCCAGAGCTCGACGCTATTACGTACACTTGAGGATATCTGCCAAAAATATCAGATTCGACATTGATCACGGACGCCCACAAATCCACCGGACGCTGCCCTTGCATGCCTCCGTCCCGGTGAAATCGTGCAGACCATACTTTGAACCACTGAGAAAACTGAGCACCGGAAATAGACTGGCCAGCCGCGTCAAGTAACGAACCAAAAAGTTGCTGATATTTATCCTTATCATCATCAGTGACAACCCCATTCGAAAAGGCGTGCGCGCCCGCATCTTTATATTTGTCAAAAAGGCCAAAATGTTCCGGCGTTAGCATTTCTTGCCCCCCTACAACTCGGAATATTTTCTTGCAGAGCCCCTCGACTTTCTAACCGGATATTTCCTTGAATTTTCTTTGAGTTTATTGTCGGTCGCACGCAGCAAATCGATCCCAAGCTTGTCAGAAATCAAAAGTAAATAAATAAACACGTCTGCAATTTCCTCTGAGAAACGGACAATCATAATTGCGTCATCCTTCGCACCTTCCAATTCCTGCGCTGTCTTCCATTGTGTCAATTCCAATAACTCCGCGGCCTCCACAGAGAGAGCCGCCGCCAGGTTCTTTAGCGAATGAAATTGGTTCCAATCACGCGCATCGCGAAACCTGGTAATTTTTGTGAGCAAGGTATTTATATCAACAGTCATTGCGAGCACCCGCAGATCGATCCACTAAAGCAGCAATTCTAACACAACAAATCTCAGCCTGAACACCGAATAGTGCCTATTCACAGCTTACCGGATGGCCTGCACCCGGTTCCGCAGACACCGAGTTAGGTGTTTTGATGGAACCGGAGGTGTGTCATGGAGAGACGGAAGTTTACACGGGAGTTCAAGCTTGAGGCGGTTCGGCTGATCAAGGAGCGGGGCGTCTCGTATGCGCAGGCCTCGCTCGATCTCGGTGTGCATCAGTCGCAGTTGCGCAGTTGGGTGAAGGCGCTCGCGGGTGATCCGCAGCAAGCGTTCCCCGGCCAAGGACAAATGAAGCCCGAGCAGCTGGAGATCGCGCAGCTGAAGCGCGAGGTGATCAGGCTGAAGGCCGAACGAGACATCCTAAAAAAAGCCGCGGCCTACTTCGCGAAGGAATCGACGTGAAGTTCGGTTTCATTGCGAAGCACCGGGGGATCTGGCCGACGCGATGGTTGTGCGAGGCGCTCGGTGTCTCGCGGGGTGGGTACTATGCCTGGCTGACACGACCGCGCAGTCAGCGCAGCCGGAGTGATGAAGAGCTCAGCGCCAAGGTTCGCGCCAGCTTCCTCGCCAGCGACCGAACCTACGGCGCCAGACGTGTGTGGCATGACCTTCTCGCCGAAGGGGTATCGTGTGGATTGCATCGGATCGAGCGTTTGATGCGATTACAGGCTCTCAAAGCCCGCCCGCGACGGCGTCGCCTGCCGCCCGATCTGGGTGAGCGGCAGGCCGCTGCCGTCGCTCCGAACGTACTCGACCGCACCTTCGAGGCGCCCGCTCCCAACCGCAAATGGATCGCCGACTTCACCTATGTGTGGACGGCAGAAGGCTGGCTCTATGTGGCTGTCGTCATCGATCTGTTCTCTCGACGCGTGGTCGGCTGGTCGATGAGTGCAGAGATGACAGCGCAGCTCGTCACCGATGCCCTGGTGATGGCGATCTGGCGACGAGGCAAGCCCGATGCACTGCTGCATCACTCGGATCGCGGCAGCCAATACACCAGCGAGCAGTTCCAGAAGCTGATGGCCGGTCACGGCGTCATCTGCTCGATGAGCCGCTCGGGCAACGTTTGGGACAATGCCGCGATGGAGAGCTTCTTCTCTTCGCTCAAAACCGAGCGCACAGCACGCAAGACGTATCGGATGCGTGACGAAGCCAAGGCTGACGTGTTCGATTACATCGAACGCTTCTACAACCGCGCATCAGAACACCCATCTTTCTATGTGATTGAAGAGAAGAGGCTTTGTTGGTCGGGGTCCGATCCCGCGGGGTATCTTGGGTTCTGTCGTGCCCGTTCGGTGATTGATCGGGCGGCTGATGTCGTGAGCGCGGCGCGGGCGAAGATCCATGGTCCGTCCGCGAGAGGATGGATTGCCTCGATCTCTCCGGCCTCCGCAGCAAGCCGCAGCGTCTTGGGCGCAATGTGCAGAAGCTTTGCGGCATTGCTCAGGTTGAGCCATGGTTCTATCCCGTCCTCAGCGAGCTTGAACACCGAGATGCGATAGTTCGAGCGCATCGATGTCACCCGCTCGCGGGTCCATCGGTTGCCATTACCGGTCTTCAGGCCATTGCGATTGAGGATGCCGGCGATCAGGTCGTCATTGGCGATGAGCACGAGCTGGCGCACGGCGGTGATCACATCAACGGATGTGCTGTTCCGTTGACCGCGGTGGCGCTTGGGCAGGCGCATCTCGCTGTGCACGCCGCCAATCCAGTGAACGACGAGAACGATCTCGGCGGCTGCGTCGTTGATATCGGCCACCACCTCATGGATGATGGTGCGCACGATGCGCTTCTTCAGCCGCGCATCAGTCGTCGGTGCGGACCAGACGGTCTTGAAATTCGTCGCCAGTAGACCGAGCGTGAGAGGATCGACGGAGGCAACGGGCATGGCTGCATCATGTGCCGCGATCTTGGCCTCGACCTCCGCCGCATGCGTGAGCGACCTGTTCCAGCGCGCCTCCAGTTCGCCCGCGACCAGTCGATTGGCTGGATCGGCAGCATCATATTGCCGGAAGGCGCGATCGGCAGCGTAGCGAGCCGCTTCGAGGTCGCGGCCGAGGGCCTCCCGCACCTGATCCCGCCGTCCGCCCGCCTCCTTCTCGGCGGCTGTGGCGGCGGCGATTGCGCCGGGACCGACCACGGTCAGCAACGCATTCTCGATGGCGTCGTCAACACGCAGACCGCCGAAGGCGATGCAGTGAGGGGCGCCATTGTCCATCCAGGCCCGGCTGCAGCTGTAGCGCGGGATGCCGTGCTTGGCGCCTGTGTACTTCAGCGTCAGCTTACGCCCGCAGCGGTTACAACGAATCAGCCCGGCGAGGAGTGCGTCGCCATGCTTAGGCGCGCCATGATGCCGGCCGGTGGGAACGTTGCTGCTGACCATTTTGCGGATCGCCTCCGCCCTTTCCCAGCTTACGTATCCTTCGTGCGCATTCGGCATCAGCGCCAGCCAATCTGCCCTCGCCTTGCGACGGATCTTCACGCTGACGCCACCGGCGCTATACCCCGATGCAGCGGCAGTCTTACCATAGGCATAGGCCCCGCCGTAGATCGGGTTCTCGATCATCCGGTGGATGGTGGCGTAGTTGGGACGCCGCCAGGTCGTGGTCCCGTTGCTCTGCTTCACCGGCAAATTGAGATCGTGCTCATGGAACCAGCACAGCGCTTGCCGCGCGCTACCAAGCTCCTGCACCTTGTTGAAGACCAGCATGATCGCCTCCTGCACACGCCGATCTGGATCCTTCTCATAGCAGTCGCCGGACTTCACGAAGCCCACCGGCGCGCTGACGACAAGCTCCCCTCGGCGCGCCTTCTCGTAGCGGGCAGACAGCGAACGCTGGCGTAGGAGATCGAGCTCGTATTCGTTGAGGCTGCCCTTCAAGCCCAGGAGCAGTCGGTCATTGCCGTGTCTCGGCGCATAGATCGTCTCCTGATCGACCAGCACGGTGTCGACCACGCGGCACATCTCGATCAGCTGTTGCCAGTCCCGGCTGTTGCGGGCGAAGCGCGAGACCTCCCGTGCGCAGACGGCACCGACCTTGCCGAGGCAGACTTCGGCAACCATGCGCTCGAAGCCGGCGCGCTGCACGCCGCCGGCAGCGGAGCGGCCAAGATCGTCATCAATGACCTCGATCTCCGACCAGCCTAGCGCGGTCAGGCGGTCCCGCATGGCGTACTGCAGCGCGCTGCTCTCGCGGTTGTGTAGAACCTGATGGGCTGAGGATTGCCGCACATAAAGCAGCGCCTTGCGCTCCAGATGGTGCGGTTGGACCTTGTCAGTGATCATGACTGACCTCCGTCCGTAACGGCGCGCAGCTGATCAGAGCGTGCTCCAGGATCAGTCGCGTCATCAGATCGGTTAGCGTTGCCCGCGTGCCCTCCGGAAGATCCTGCCATGCCGGCGTCTGCGTCGGCATTACGCTGTCGAAGAGGTCGCTCTGCTGGCAACGGTTGCTTTGCTGAAGCCTTCGCCGCTCGGCTGGCATCGCTGGCGGTTGTACCGGGCTTTGCATGGTCATGGGCCTCTCCCCGATTCTGGTCGTGAGAGGATCTGGATGCGCTAAAATGCGGCGCATTCGATGATGACCGTGGTGGCTTCTTCAATGCCTGCAGGAGAAGATCGGACAGCGCTGACAGCGCATCCATGCTAACAAAAGGCGATGCGGTCAGCCGCGGCGGATCAAGGCACCTCGTCCGGTCGAACATCCAGGCCGGCACTTCCAGCCACCGGTCCGCCGCCGAGCCGTTCAACGTGCAGCGGAAGATGACGTCATCAGCCTTATCGACTACCTCGTGGATCGCCACCCGCATCCCAAACCATGGATGCCAATGATAAAGCAGTTCTCGGAAAACGGTCCCGTGGGCGTTCTT
>CAWHZA010000015.1:0-83604 GCA_963833665.1 uncultured Alphaproteobacteria bacterium
AGGCGGCGTGGATGCTCCTGAATTCCGCATCGGCCCATTTCACTGCGTCCTCGGCCGGCACGCCCTGCACAGCCTTAGCGTACATGTCGGTGATAAGGTACTTGCTCAGGCCTTCGGCCGCCTTACGGTCGGCCGGACCGGCGTAGCCGGGGAAACGGCCAGCGCGCGCCGCCGCCCTGAACGGCAACATCACCGGATCTCTGTTCCAAAGCGGGTCATTCTCCCATATCGTCGTCGCACCGACCGAAAAGCCCTGCTGCGAGCCGAACCACTTCCGATAGATGTCCTTCGAGGTGATCCAGCGGAGAAAATCTTTCGCCGCCTTCTGGTTCTTCGAATACCCCATCAGCATGTTGGTCATCGGCAGATGATAGCCGAACTGCCCGGCGCGGCCCTTGGGCAGGGGCGAATGCGCCATGTCCTGGAACATCGGCTTGCCCTTCTCGTCGAGATAGGTGTCGGGCTTGCTCTTCGCCAACAGATAGATCGAAGCGCCATTCAAGGTGGCGCAGATCGTGCCTGAGAGGAAGGCGCGATTGTTGCTGGTATCGTCCCAGGCGAGCCCGCCTTCATCGAGGGCTTCCTTCCAGAAATCAGTCATGAACTTCACGGAGTCGATGGATCCCTTCGAATTAAGCACTACGGTCTTGCCGTCCGCCTCGACTTCGTTACCGCCCCAGGACCAAAGATAGGGGTATGTGAAGCCCGGCGCATCGCCGAAGGTATGGCCTAGAGTTTGGCCGATCGGATGGCCGGCCGCCTTCAGCTTCTTGCCGACCGCACGGTATTCTTCCCATGTAGCCGGAAGGCTGTCTGCGCCCTGTTCGGCGAACCATGATTTCCGATAAACGATCATGGCGCCGATCACGCACCAGGGCACGCCGAGCCACTTCTGGCCGTTGTTGGCGACGACCCTCAACTCCTCGTAGAAGCCGCCTTGCGCCTTACCGATCTCGTCGACGATATCGTCCACGTTGGCCACACTCTCGGCATAGAGTTGTGGCCAGTTGTTCAAGCCGCAAATGAGGTCGGGGCCCGAGCCTGATTGAATTGCCGATGTGGTGCGAGCTTGCAGATCGTTGCCGTTAATGGTCTCGATTTTGAGCTTGACGCCGAGCGCTTTCTCGGCCTCCGGCGCGATTTCCTTTTTCAGGAGTTCGTCGGACGCGGGAACAAAGTCGTTCCAGCGCAGCCAGTGCACGGTTGCGCCCTGGGCATAGGCGGGCGCACGCGAGGTCGCGAGGATAGAAGCGATTCCGCCAGTTCTCGCCGTCACTGCGCCAGCGCCGGACAGCTGCAGCAATTTTCGCCGATGAATCCCGGCCATCTGTTTCCTCCTCTTGAGTAAATTGCACTGCACGCTTCTTGGGGATGAAAACTTCTACCACGTTTTGCGATCTCCGCGCTGAATAAGAGATGTGTTCCCAAGGCTTCCGTCGCTGCGCGTACTCGGACATGCCGAGTTTTTCGAGCCCGTCCGATATTTCATTCGTCGCTGGAGTGCTCACGACGCTAACTCGTCCAGCAAAGCCTTGGCCTCTTTCAGATCGAGCGTGTCAAAACCCTCGGTGAACCAGCCGTAGACCGGCGCGAGAAGATCGCGGGCCTCATTTCGCTTGCCCTGATCGCGCCAGAGCCGCGCCATGCTCATCGCGGCGCGCAGTTCCCACGACTTTGCCTGCTGCCCGCGCGCAACCCCGAGCGCCCGCTCGAAATACGCTTCCGCTTTCGCCGCATCCCGCTCCGGCGAGATCAGTGCGATTTCCCCGGCGATGCGGTGGAGGTCGGCTTCACACCACCGCGCTGGTCCGTGTCGGTTCGGGCGGTTTCGTAGATCGGCCTTGACCACCTTTTGGTTTCAGGGGGCTGGGGAAGGTCCAGCCCCTGTTACCGCCCCTCCGTGAACTGTCGCGCCACGGCGAGCTGCGCACAAGCCCCTTATTAGGATGATCAGTGGCCGCGATCTCGGCGCGCGCCCCACACATGGCGCGCCCAAAAAATGAGCCCCGACCCAGATACGCGCGGCCGAGGCTTAAGTCACACAAGGAAGGAACGCGCGAGACTTGTCCGTCATTAGACCGCCCCGCGCAGCACCATCCTAACAGACGGCGGGCACGAGAACTGCCCGGAACCAGACATAGCATCCCCGGAAGCCCGCAGGCGCGCCGTCCCGGCGCCGCGCCGGGCACATCTCTGAGTGACTGGCCCCGGCTCCGGCCGGGGGCTTTTTCGTTCTCCGGGCATTGACGTGACAGCTAGACCCGCCCCGTGGATCTGACCAGAATGATGCTCGAGGGCACGCGACTAAAGTCCGACAAGGAGGGCACGATGAGGCGGCGCGAGTTCATCGGGCTTCTTGGCGCGAGCGTCACATGGCCGTTCGCTGCGATGGCGCAGCAAACGGCGCGTGACCTATCGCCTCGGCGCCGTGTCCTCTAGTCCACGCAATTCGCCGCTTTTTGTTGCGATGTTCGATGAACTTCGGCGGCGAGGCTTCATCATGGGCCAGAATCTCGCGGTGGATTGGCGCAGTTATGGACCGCGCATTGATCTGATTTCGGAATTTGCGGCGGAACTTGTCAAAAGCAAGGTCGACGTCATTCTAGTCAACGGGGATGCTGCAATTCGTGCTGCGCAGCGGGCGACGACAACGATTCCGATCCTCGCGGGATACCGAGGATATGGTCGGATCGGGACTGGTGAACTCGCTGGCCCGTCCCGGCGGCAATACAACAGGTGTCAGCATCCTCGCGACCGAGCTTGACGGCAAGCGACAGGAAATCCTGATCGAGGCCGTGCCCGGACTTCGTCGCATGGCGGTCCTTGCGGATTCCAACGCGACCGGGTCACGAGAGCTTAAGGCATTGCAGGACGCCGCTCGCGCACGCGGCGTCGAGCTTTCGATTTATCATATTGCCAGCACTGAGGAGATCACTGCAGCCATCGACGCGGCGAAGGCGTCAGGTGCCACAGCGCTAAACGTTTTGTCGTCACCATTTCTCTACGGCAATCGGCAGATTGTCATGCAACGTGTCGCGGCGCTGCGCCTACCCGCCATTTATCAGTTCCCGGAAGAAGCGGAGGAAGGCGGCTTTGTCGCCTACGGCCCAAGCATCGTCCAAATTTTTCGAGAGCCAGTGACAGAGCTGCTCGTCAAGCTCTTGGGTGGCATCAAACCAGCCGATATCCCGGTCGAACAGCCGACCAAGTTCGAGCTGGTGATCAACCTCAAGACCGCTAAAGCCATGGGCGTTACGGTGCCGGAGGCTTTGTTGGTGCGGGCTGACAAGGTGATCGAGTAAGTGCGCCAGCCGAAGCTGGTGCGGTCCAGCCGGTGAAAGTCCGGCTCAAGTAAGGGGTAGCACCCGCTTGGTAGCGAGTGTTGCGTGGCTGCTGGCGACAGCGGTTGCGAAGCGTACACAGCAATTGCATGGGGTGTGGATTGAGCCTCGAAAGATCAGACATCGCAGGGGCCGAGAGTTTTTATTCGCTTGAAGGCAACATGTGCGGCACCGTCATGCGAGGTGCTGACGCCCTGCCGGGGTCTAAGGCCACTAGCCTTGGAGGACAAGATCGTCCAACGGGCGGTGGTCGCGCTGCTGAACGCGATCTACGAGGAGGACTTCCTCGGGTTCTCGTATGGATTCCGGCCCGGTCGCGGCGCGCATGACGCGCTGGATGCGCTCTGTGTCGGGATTCACGGCAAGAAGGTGAGCTTCATCGTGGACGCCGACATCCGGTCGTTCTTTGACGCGATTAGTCAGCAATGGCTGATCCGTTTCCTGGAGCACCGGATCGGCGACCGGCGCATCATCCGCCTGATCCAGAAATGGCTGAAGGCGGGCATCCTGGAAGACGGGGTCGTCGCGGTCAGTGATAGGGGGACGGGGCAAGGGTCGGTGATCTCACCGCTGCTTGCCAACATCTACCTGCACTACGCGCTCGACCTCTGGGCCGCACGCTGGCGAAGGCGTACGGCCGCGGGTGATATGATCATCGTGCGCTATGCCGACGACTTTATCGTCGGCTTCCAGCACGAGAGCGACGCCCAGCGCTTCCTCAACGAGATGCGCGAAAGGTTGCGGGAGTTTGCGTTGTCGCTACATCCTGAGAAGACCCGGCTAATCGAGTTCGGACGTTTTGCGGCAGAGCGCCGCAAGCGGCGCGGGCTCGGCAAGCCGGAGACATTCAATTTCCTGGGCTTCACCTTCATCTGCAGCAAGACTCGTGCGGGAAGATTCCAGATCCAACGGAAAACCCGCGCCGACCGCATGCGGGCGAAGTTGCAGGAGATCAAGCAGGAGATGCGACGGCGCATGCACCAGCCAATCCTCGAGCAGGGGAGGTGGCTGGAGCGGGTTGTCCGCGGCTACTTCAACTATCACGCCGTGCCAACCAATGGTCAGGCATTGGAGGTGTTCCGGCATCATGTCACTGATCTTTGGCGGCGCACGTTGCGGCGTCGCAGTCAGAAGGATCGGATGACGTGGGCACGGATGACGCAGCTGGTGGATGACTGGCTTCCAAAACCGATCATTCTTCATCCTTGGCCGAGTGATCGCTTTGCCGTCACACACCCGAGGTGGGAGCCGTATGCGGGAAAGCCGCACGTACGGTTCTGTGCGGGGGGCGCGAGATGAAACTCGCGTCCCTTGTACGTTGCGGGTTGCTTAGTAAATAAACACGTTTGCTGAGCAGCAAGGAGAACGGTGAGCCTCTTGCGTCCCTTTGGCGAATGAGCCTGTGCGGTAGATTAGGCCCCGTTTTTCCAAGCTCCGCTGTTCAGACTGGACGGTATCCTGGGACGCGCAAGAGCGTAGATCCTGCGTACAAGGTTGCTCGAAGCGGAGCTCGTGCTGCAGAGACGAGATGGAAGGATAAGACAGTGATCGACGGAATATTGGGTATCGACGTTTCCAAGAATACGCTCGACGTGAGCATCTCCAGCTGCAGCAAGGTGCGCACCAAGAGCTTTGCAAATACATCTGACGGGTGGCACCATCTTTTGGATTGGCTGGTCGCCCAAAAGATCCGACGAGTTCACGCCTGTCTGGAATCGACCGGGCGCTATAGTCTTGGCATCGCGTGTGCGTTGTACGAGGCCGGTCATATTGTCAGCATCATCAATCCCGCTCAGGTTCGAGACTTCGTGCGCACCAAGTTGGGTCGAAACAAAACCGACGGGGTCGATGCGTCGCGCATTCGTGAGTATTGTGAATTGTTCAAGCCGTTGCCATGGGCGCCGCCTTCGGAGGCGCACCGTCG
Organism: uncultured Alphaproteobacteria bacterium; assembly: GCA_963833665.1. Lineage (GTDB taxonomy): Bacteria > Pseudomonadota > Alphaproteobacteria > Rhizobiales > Xanthobacteraceae > BOG-931. Next base: position 5,266 of record CAWHZA010000015.1, read on the forward strand.
GTTGGGTGAGTTGCAGACGATTCGGAGTGGCATCATCGCGGGTCTGACGGAATGGAAGAATCGCAAGAACAGCGGCATTGTCGACGCGGAGGCTCAAGCCCTGGCCGATGCGACGATCTTGCACTTCACGAGCCAGATCGGAGCGGTCGACAAAGCCATCGCACTGGCGATCGAAAATGATTCCGACCTACGATCGAAACGCGATCTTCTGCTAAGCATCAGTGGCGTTGGTGATACTTTGGCTGGCGTCGTGTTGGCCGAATTGCCTGGTCCGGATGTACTGCACTCGAGCGGCGAGGTGGTCGCCTATGCGGGATTGAACCCGCGGCAGCATCAGTCGGGAACGTCTGTCGATCGAGCGACACGTATCTCCAAGATTGGCAACGCCGTTCTTCGCGCTGCACTATACATGCCGGCCCTATCCGCCATGCGGTACAATCCCGCAATCGTGGCGCTAGTAACTCGGTTGAAGTCCCGAGGTCGCCTCAAACCCAAGCAGATTGTCGTGGCCGCGATGCGTAAGCTGTTGGTGCTGTGTTTCGGTGTTCTAAAAACGGGCAAACCTTTCGATCCCGCAATAGCGATGGGCTGTTGAGCCACATCAAGGGATCGATCGCATGCAGGATCTCGGTTGGAGGCGGAGGTGGGGGTCATGCCCCGCAGCCCGAAGGGGCGCGCGGCAGCGCGCGGGCTTGACGCCCGCCTCAGCCTCCAACACGCTTTCATGCCTGCTGGAGATGCTTCACTCAAAACAGCTCAGGTCAATCAAAATGCTGGTTGACAGTAATCACGGTATCTCTACCGCGTCCTTGGCGATGTTGGCGGTGATGCACCGCGCCTCGTCGCGGGTGAGCAGATGCGCCGCCAAGCGTCGTCCCGCTCGTCTTCAAAGTACACGTAGGCGTGCGCGTGCCCGTTGGCGTCGCGTTCGCCCGCCGATAGCGCGCCGGTGCTTGCAATTGTAGCCAATTGTGCCTCGTGCCATGATTGGGATGGCCAAGTGGTATGGGCATATTACACGGAAGGTGATGTTATGTTAAAGTTAGTAGGAAAAATTGCAGTGGTTGCTATGGCTCTTTGTTGCGGCTCCGCCGGAGTGAACGCGCAGTCTCGGTCCGACTCCTCACGTTGTCATTCGGCATGTAGCGGCGGTTTTACTAGGTGCAACCAGGTTTCAAAAATGAAACCGCAGACACATCCTAATTGTGCCGAGGAATTTTATTGGTGCGTGAAGAGTTGTGGTGGGCCAATTAGGTAAAAGGATCGACCAGCTCAGCGCGGCACAAAGTATGCCAGCTAGGGTGGTTTCTGAGTGCGGCGCAGCGCTCATCACTGGCGGCCATTTGACTGCGACCGCCTGTTCAGCGGGTGACAAAAGCCAGCGCTAGCACGAGCGGAGATTGGCTCTACTTATTTCTTAAGATTGCCCTGGGCATCGAACTGCTTGAGGTATGCCCACAAATCCTTAGCTGCTTGCTCGTTCTTGATCCCGGCAAATATCATTTTGGTGCCCGGGATTTTTGCTTTCGGATCCTTGATGTATTCCACGAAAGTCGCTTCGTTCCATACGATGCCAGATTTCTTATTGGCATCGGAATAGCTGTAACTTGGCAAACTACCGGAGTGGCGGCCGTCGAGGCCGTTGAGTTCGGGTCCAACACCGTTCGTTGCACCCGGACCGACCTTATGACAAACCGCACATTGCTTGAACACCGTCGCGCCCTTCCCGATATCCTGCGCCGCCGCTATAGCACCCGAAAAGACGGTGAGCGCGGCCGCTGTGAAGAGTATTTTCACGACAATGTCTCCTTCCCTTGGATTACCTGTAGTTTCAGTATCAAGGCTTTGCCCAAGCAAACTATTTGAGAAAGCTCAGATATGATGCCAATTCTTCAATTTGATTCCGCGACAGCTGTTCAGCAATGTGCGGCATGGGGTGCACTAATGTCCCATGATAGCCCTCGGTCCATTGCTCAAGGCGACGTTTGAGATAAGTGTATGCTAGCCCTCCGATTCGCGGAATCGCACCGACTCCTTCGCCCTTGGGGCCATGGCAAGCGACACAGGCTGCAATATTCGCGTCTGGCATGCCGCGCTGATAGATGGTCTCGCCGAGTGCCACGAGTTCGCGGTCGCCATCGTCGGCCGCGCGAGGTGGCAGATTCGAGAAATAAACGGACAAGGCATGCGCCTCCCACGGGCGGAGATTTGCTGCGGCGCCCCACATGTATTGCTTTGAAAATGGAGCATCACGCGTGCGGCTGGCAAAGCTCGCGAGTTGCTGCTCGATGTATATCCTTCGTTGACCCGCCAAACGTGGGGCCGGCGTATAGCCTTGCGCCGATCCACCGTGACACCAGGTGCAATTCCGGACTAGTGCGCTTTCCGCATGGGCTGCGAGTGCAAATGCGGCGAGGAAGGCTACTGCCAGTGCGACTACTTTTATGGTGAAGGCGCTCATCGTGTGAATTTCATGTCGATCCGACCCTTCAGCGTCTCTAACCAAAGGAAAAGTCATTTGAGATAACTGAGGTAAGCGGCGACAGCTTCGACTTGTGGTCTGGTCAGACTGTGAGCAACCGGAGACATAACCGCCGATATGTCAGGCTCGGTCGGGTTCTGTCCTCGCTCTTTGCTCCAATTGATCAGTTTGTTGTAGACGTAGTCGGACAACTGGCCCGCCAGTCGCGGAATCTCGCCGCTACCCTGGGCTTCTGGGCCGTGGCAGGCGGCGCAGGCGGCAACGTTGGCTTCGGGGATTCCGTTTTGGAATATTTTTTCGCCAGTGGGAACCAGGCTCCTCGCTCCGCCGCCGAGTGGCGGCGGATTGAGCGCGCGAAAATCGGCGGCAAGAGCGGCGATCATCCCCGGACTCAAAGAGTGGGCCACATTGAACATGACGTTGTTGGTTCGCCGGTGTTCGACGAAGGCTTCCAGCTGATTTTTCAGATACTCGGGCTGTTGGCCGGCGAGGCGCGGGATCGGAAAGTAGCCATGGAAGCCCTGCGCCGAGCGCCCGTGGCAGTCTTCGCAATACGCCAGCTTGGCCTGGACGTCACCCATGACCCTTAAGGGTCGTTCAGCGCCACGCGCGTCCGGCATCGGCAGCGCAAAAGCCAACAGCGCCAATTGCGCAGCGGCCGTACATACCATCCAAAGTAAATGTGATCTAAGCAATTTCATGTCAGGATGCACTGAATTTTCATTCTACGTGGTTGAGGTAAACCGCGACGGCCTTGATTTGCTGCTGATTCAAGCTATGCGCGATCGGCGCCATAATGGTCGAGGCGTCCGGATTCGCAGGATTCTGGCCCCGTTCTTTGGCCCAATTGGTCAGTTTGTCGACGATGTAGTCGTTCAATTGACCGGCTAGCCGCGGAAACTGGCCGTTGCCTTTGGCATCAGGCCCATGGCATCCGGCGCACGGCGGAACGTCCAAGTTCGCTATTCCCTCGTCGTAGACTTTCTTGCCCGCCGCAATCAGGTCTTCGGCGGCGGGTGTGGTAAGCGGTTTTGGATTGAGGTTCTGAAAGCTTTCAGTCAAGGCATCCAACATTGCTGGGCTGAGCACATGCGCAACATTGAACATGATATTGTTCGTTCGCCGGTGCTCGACGAATGCCTCCAACTGGTTCTTAATGTAGTCCGGTTGCTGTCCCGCCAACCGCGGGATCGGATAGTAGCCGTGAAATCCTTGCGCGGATGCGCCGTGACAGTTCTCACAGTAGGTCATCTTGGCTTTCAGTTCCTGCTTAGGCACGTTGCCCTTAGCCGCAATTTCAGCATGGGCGCCTGTGCTGAAAAGAATCGCCACTATTGCAAATTGCAGGGCGGCTCGTTGGCCGGCGAATTTGCTGAAACGATGCGGCAGTCCCGGTGCCAGGAGACCCATGCTGTTCACCACCTGAGCGGCGTGCCAACCGCATAAACGTGAAAATTCACCCCGAGCAGGATGACTTGAATATTCTGCTTGACGTCGAGCGGGCCAATAGTGCCGCTGACGTTGTCGATAAACGTGACGCCGCGTGTGCCAAAGCCGTAGTAGTCATATTCGAGCTTGAGCGACCAATTATTTGAGAATGCCCATTCGATGCCTGCGCCAGCGGTCCAACCAAATCTCGTCTCCAAACCTTCAAAGTCAAACGGGGCCCCAAGAAATGTCCCTGTCGCACTATATCTGTCGCCCGCCCATGCGGCGCCACCCTTACCGTACACCAGCCACCGATCCCAAGCGTAGCCAACACGGGCGGTGGCTGTGCCTAGGAAGTCGGTTGTTTCCTTAAAGCTTGCTCCGTCGCCGGGAATCGCCAGCGGTTGCACAACGGTCGTACTGCCGCCGATGCGCCCGCCCGTGGCCGTACCTTCGATGCCTACTATCCAGTTGGATGCAAACTGATAGTCGCACCCGATCTGACCACCGAGCATATACCCGCTGATATTCTGGTTGGCCGAAGTGAAGCCGGTGATCGGTGAGACAATCCCAGCCGAATCATTGAGGTCCTTTTGCCCGAAGCCCCCGCCAGCCTGCACACCTGCGTAGCATCCGGTCCAAGTGAATGCTAGCGGCACGACAGGAGCCGGCAGTCCAAGGTCAGCCCCTAATGCGGTAACACTCATCAGACAAAGCGCGGCTGCACCGAGCGCAGTTACTTTCATGGCGATACCTCAAATGCCTGCTACATGGCGAGCCATACGTAGAGGAACAGGGTATTGTTGGCGCTGGCGCCGACAGTGGTTCCGGCGAATTCATTGTACCGGGTATATTGCAGCCCGATGCGCGCATTGAACCACGGCCAGCCCGGCGCTGGGCTGCTGATAAACGGAATGTAGGCGATCTCAGCGATCCAACCTTTCGTCCCCGGATTTCCCAGAATGGGGTCGGTAGTACCCCAGGTAGTGAAATATTGACCCGTGAGTACGATGCGATTGTCGTTGCCATATGCAAGTGATGCATAGGCGCGGGCTTCGCTGAGAAGGTTGCTTGGATTTCCTGCCAGTCCGTTTGTGAAACTAGCATCCAAGTTTTGATTTTCACGAATGAATGAACCCCGCGCCGTGATCCAGAAATTATCGCCCTGGTACTGGTATTGAGTGTCAAAGCCGAGATCTGTAAATCTGTCCGTCTGCGAGAAAGTCGTGGTTATGGCTGTTCCTGCAGCGGTCCAAGGATGGACGTTGGCAATCATGCCGAAGGTCCCTACCTCCAGCCAGTGACTACCCCAATGGGGTTCGAACGCTGCGCGCCAATAGGGGGACCAATCGAGCCTTCCCGGCGCGTCAAATGGGTCGGCCCCTAGACTGTTCAACGTGTTGGGGCTGAGCGAATGGTAGGCTGACGCTTCAAGGTAGACCGCATTGTTGATGAACACATACGCACCGGCGCTGGCAACCTGCAGTGCGAAAGCGCCATCCACCACGGGTCCGGGTCCGAATCCGTTGAATAGTGGGGAGACTGCATATGGAAACGCCCACGCCGGGGTCGTATTCCACGGATCCTGAACCGTTGGGTTATTGTTCGCCGTGATGCCATACGTAATGGGAAATCCGGCTATCGTGGTTGAATTCGCGTAGCGGACATCGGTGTTATCCCAGCCCCATGTATGGACGGCAAACGGGTCCGTTCCGAATCCTCCTGGCGGTTGCCCGCTGTACGTCACTTGCGCAAACGCACCGATGTTTTCGGTGATGGCTCCGCCCCAAAAGAAGCTTAAGGGCGTGATCGTAATATTGTCGTTGTCTTTGTACGGTGCCGGGGTTGGTAGTCCCATGATTGTAGATAGAGACGCTTCGGTGTGGGTGAATCCAAAAGTCACCATCGCGGAAATTGGCGGCACCCAGATCTTCGAGTCACTCCCAACGAAGTTGTCTGGGCTAGGTAGGCTTTTCGCCAGCAGTGGCGGAATGTACCTTCCACTGTTGTACTCGGAGCCGGGGAAGAGTGTCGGCCGGTACGGGCCGCCGCCCGCGGTGTAGCCCCCGAGCTTAAAGAGACGACCGTACGGGGTAAGTCCCGCAAAATCCGTGTGACACGTGCCGCAGGGCTGGCCAGTCTGCCGCGCGTAACTTGGCAGGGCTTGTGCCGGCCGCGCGAATCCAATCAGCAAAAACCCAGCAAGGACAAACACCGCCGCTGCGGCGGAGGTGAGCCCGAGGCACCACGAGGCATAATCAAACCGACCGCGGTTGCGCCTCATTTCGCGCGTTCCCTATTCGCGCGCCCCTACTTCCGCCAGCGCGGATGCGCGCGGAAGCTATGACACCCAGGGGGTATTGCCAGGCTAAAAAACAAAATCGGCGTTGACCATAGAATTGATCGCGGGCCCAAAAATTCACCCCAAATGATGCTTTTCGGCAACAGTTCTGCCGCCAGGTCGTGATCGTGAGGCATAGGGCACACTGGCGAATCTTCTGAGCCATCCCCACCGGGCTCGGGCGTTTCGAGGGCCGCGAAACGAGTGGCGCCGTGCTTCCCTGTCGCGCTAGCGGCCTCTCAAGCGGAAATGACAACGCTGTCAAGCCTTAGCTGGGGGCTGTACGACGCCGTACTCCCTCCGCTTCTTCTTCCAGGTCTAGGATGTTTCGACGAAGCCTATTGAAGTTCTCGTCGAGGCTTGGCTGAGAGAGCGGGTCGTGGCGGTCGGCCAGTTTCAGAGCAATTTCCGCCCAATCCGCAGGTCGCAACGCGTTGAGCGCAGCCGGAAACACCAGTCGCTCTTCCATAGCCATGTGCCGACGTTCGTGGTCGATGAAGTCGTGCATAGTGTCGTACACGACATGGCGCATAAGATCTTGATCGTTCAGGACGGCCTCAACCATCTGCGCGACGCGGCGCAGACGCCTTGCTCCCTCCTGATGCTCGGCTTCGAGATCACCGATGGTCGCCGCGGCGCTGGCATCACGCAACTTCAGCCTTTCAAAGATCATGTCCTCCTTCGGGTGATGGCAGGAATCCGGATAGTCGGTGAAATAGTCGATGACCGCGTGTATGACCTCGTAATCCGGGCGCTCGCCGCGATCGAACAGACTCAGCTCCCGTTCTAGAACCCGAAGCAATTTTTCGATGTTGCGATGTTCCTGACGGAGAATCTCGATGACATATGCCATTTCGTCCTCCTGCGGTAAGGGCTGACAAATTCTAGCGCGCCCAACGTTTAATAGGATAAATACCCGGCGTTGCGCGACATTGCGCTGGATCAAATAATTGATAAGTTATTTAAGGACGACTTCGCGACCCTCAGTTGGTCTCCAACATGACGAGCGACTGCTCGCCGCCGGGTCTATTTTAGCGTCGCAATATATGCCGCCAGATCCGCCGCCTCTTTCCGAGAAAGTCCCATATCAGGCATTTTTGGATGCGGATCAAGCAGGAATAGGGCGATCTTCGCCGCATCGAAGTCGGGTTTCTTTGCAATAGACGGAAATGGCGGTGCCTGATCTGTCGTTGTGCTGGTTTGTACCGTTGTCACGACGTGACACGCCACGCACCACCGTTGCGCGAGCCGTTCACCATTGTCAGCGTCTGCGGCCACGGCAGGCAGCGCGGCAGCAATCAAACTCCCTAGCAAACATAGACGCAGACAGGACATGACAAATTTGCCAATCAATCCGCTCGACTTGAGTACGTCACCTGGGTTTTGAGATTCCTTGTTTTGTAGTCGCCCCAGGCAAGAAGTAGGGCAAAACCGACGAAAGCGATACAGATCGCGGTAAGGATAAGGGCGTCCATAAGCGGCATGGCTGTCTCCTTTTGTTCGAACTATGAATGGGTCTGTCGAGCGGGCATTGACTGGATCAAGGACGGCTCGGCGGCTATTTTTATCCGAAGGCTCTGCCTGAACGCGCTAGCGCGAGTTCGGTAGGAACATCGATCATAGTGACGCAGCGCGCAATGAAATTCCCGGACCTCACGAGCCGGCTGAACGCCAGATCACATCCGACTGGCGCCCTGCGCTCGCTTGTCAATGCGCGTGGAAACCTTGTACCGACAGGTAGAACTTCGTGGCCTTCTTGAGCTCTTGTACCTGAGAGACGGTCGCCTTTCAGAAAGTGGTCGCTCGGGTACGAGGTGGTGGCCAATGGCGAAACGTGCCGAGAATTTGCGAATGATAGTCCCAGCGGAAAAAGCAGAGCAAGCATCCAGGATGCGATGATAGCAATGCTGATCAGCCATGCGGCTGCAAGCCTCTGACCGCTCTTATCCGCGGAAGCTCGTGCAACGAACGCTTTATCTCCAGTTGTTCGCGACGGAAAATAATGAGCCTTCGGCATCGTAATCACTCCTCCGTGGAGCTTACCGGCCTTCAATACATATTCTCGGCGCCTTCGAAAATTCAGATGATTTCCCTAAGGTAAGTCCCTTAGGGCTTACCGGCTGAGCTGGTAGCCGCCTTCCGCATAGCTCTCGTTTGCGTCATCCCGTCGATCGAAAGCCGGGCCCCGCGGTTCCCTTCTAATGGCTTGGACCGCCCAATACGCGGAGGCGACGAGCGCATAGGTTTTCCGCTAGTATCCGCGAGCTTGCGGCCAGATCGAGCGGCATCGTCGCTTCCGCCGACCGCGCTGCTCAGCTCATCTCCGCTACCCGGCAGAGTGATGATCGACAAACGAGGCGGTCAGCGAGCTTCGCTCGCACCGTCTGACCTATCGAGCTGGAGTTGGGGAGAGATCATCGGCGGCATCCCGCGCGTGCCGCGCGCCCATGGTAGCGGTCCTAAGAGCTGTGAGCGTTCCGGCATTCGGGCAATATTCTTCCCATGTCAGGTCGGCGGGATCGCGCGCAAGATCTCGTGCACACCGCCGATGGCTCGCGCACAACGTACAAAGGCGCTGAAGATCCTGAAAAGTCGGACGTTCCTTACGGGATACGGAGTCGTGGTCAAGCTCAAGTGCCGTCATCCGGCGAAGCAAAAGGTTGGCTGCGGCAGGACCTCGGCGCGCAACGGCGCGGAGCTCGGAAGCGGACATGCCGATATCGCGAGCCATCCGATCCACTTCCTCCTCCCCAACGCATTTCAATTCTGTTGACGCATTGGGTCTCGCCCAACCTCGACACCAGTGCAGGATATCTCTGACAGGCGACGAGCTTTTCGTCCTCTCGGATAAAGGTGACATCTGAACCTCCCATTCTATAACGTGCGGTCAGTGCATCTTTGTAGATTTTGCTTTTGGTGCTTTGACCTGGATCAACTTGCTGGAACGCGATAGCTCCCTCCCGAAGGCCGTTTACTGGGGTTCCGGATAACCAGATCGCCTCTTAATCTGCGTCAAGGCGCTGCCGGGAAAATCCACTCTGATATTGATAGGGCTAAAGCCTGCGATGTCGCCTCCGCTCCCAGACAGAGTGCGCTTTGGGGCTGGAGAACGTAGGGTCGGCAAATGATCCCACGGCCACCGCGATAAACTTGGGAAGTCCCTCCGCCTCTCCAATAAACAGTCGAGCCGCAAATCGGGCAGAATTGGAATGTCGCTGAACGGCCCCGTGTGGCGGCGATACGGGCAGGGCGGCCAGAGACCGGAACCTCCTCCGGAGAGGTTCGGCCACGACCGCCCCGTTCGGCTCCGTGTTACCCCCGTAAATACGGAGCCGCCCATAACCTATGCGCGCCGTCCGCACGCTGTTTTGACCTGCATCAACTGCACATCGGCTTTAGGGACAATGCCCAGTGTAGCGTTCCGCCTGCGTTCGCAAAACTTCACAAACGTGAAGCACCACAAACGCGGAATCGTTCCGCGGGCGTGCACAACATGCACTTCCGCTACGTACATCCCCTTAGTTGAAAGGGCCAGCGCGTCTAGGCCAAATAGAAGTTATGCCGCTCTTCATCTACCGCTGCCCAAAAACCGGATACCGCGTTCAGGGCTTTTCTGCCGAAGATGTTTCGGAGGACCACCACGTCTATGAGCCGGTGGCCTGTCCGACATGCCACCAAATCCACCACGTAAACCCAACGACCGGCACTGTAGTGGGCGAAAAAGTCGAATTGGCGGCGCCAAAAAACGAACCCGCTACGCTGAAGTCGGGGCTAAGCTGACCCCCGTGCGAAAAAGCCAGCCTGAACTGATGCGACCAAGGGCAAGGAAGCCACCCCATACCGAACGCAAACGGCACAGGGCGGTTAAAGATCTGGCCACCACTGTAGATTGGCCTGATGGAAAATTACGTCCCCGGCCGTACTTGGAAGGCTCCGCGAGAGGGAGTTGATTTGGAGCCCGGTTCGAGATATGTGAAACTGGTGATGTTGCTGCCTGGACGCGCGAGGCTTGCGGCGAAGCCGCTGCCGATTGGATCGGCAACATAGACGAACACGATCGGAATTGTCTGTGTCACGCGGGCGAGGGCGTCGGTCACGGGTGTGGTCTGATCGAAGATCGCGTCGGGTCGCAGATCGACCAGCTCTTTTGCTAACGTCCTGATTCTGTCCGGATCAGCAGCGCCCCACCGAAGTTCGACTTCGGAGATTGTTGCCCTCCGACCACCCCAGTTTCGCGAGCGCATCCCGGAACGCCGCAACCCAAGACTGCGCGGTCGGATCGCTCTCTGCAAAGCCCATCAGCACGCCGATCCGCCGCACGCGCTCGCCCTGCTGCGCGCCCGCGGTGGACGGCAACGCGACTGCGGCGCCGCCGACCAGGGTAATGAATTCCCGCCGCCTCATGAGCTTAGTCCCGGCCCGAGGATCGCCAGTTAGTACAACACGTGTTGGATGGGTACCGTGCCGTGCATCATGGTGCAATCGGCCGCCACATCCGTTTCGGGTCAACAGCGCCAGATCAACGATTTCCGCGCAATGTCGGCTTAGCCTCCGACTCCGGACGCATCGTTGCAATGCGGCGAACCGACGTTCAGGGCCAAGAGCGGGCGTAAGGCGGTGCAGCAAATGAGCGCTAGTCTCCACAGCCTATTTTGGCTCTTGGTTAGCTGCTGGCGCCCTGAGTGAAAACGGCGCGATGCGAGTGATATCCATTTAGGGCCTCAGCCTTGTGCGCCTTTACTCGCCCTACGGGTACGCCTATTTCGCACCCCTGATGGAAACGAGATACGCAACGATTGTGTCGACATCCTTGGGATCGATCGGCGCCTTGTAGGCCGTGCGCATCTTTTCAACCACGGCGTGCCACTGTGCCTGCGACAGCGCCGGTTGAAAGAGCACCATGCCGGCGGAGTGGCAGGCGAGACAATTGTTGTTGGCGACGTCCGAGCCCGGCCCTTCGAACATGCGATCACCAACGGGGAGATCGACATTCACGGACTTCAGCAGCAGCCGGTCCTCGGCATGTGCGGCAAGCGCCGACAGCGCAGAGACCGCGATGAACATGAGCGGCAGCCTCTGACGCAACATCTTCCCCTCCTCAGGCCGCGACGACAGGCGTCTGCTCGATGACGTTGAGCATGAACCCGCTCGGGTTCCAATAGGGCGTGGCGGGCTGCGTCTCGCCGCTCGTGCTCGTGCATCGCACCATCAACACCTGCGATCCCCTGCTCGGCACGACGAAGCGGGTTTGCCACTGGCGGAAGCTGTATTTGCCTTCATCCTTGCCGAGTTCGGCTTGCTGCCAGGACTTGCCGCCGTCGCTGGAGAAGTCAACGCGCGACACGCCGCTATCGCCGCCAAAAGCAATGCCGCGCGCAAGCGTCGAGGCGCCTAGCGTCAGCGTGTCACCGGCCTTGATATTGGTAATAAACGAGCGCGGGACCATACGGCTGATTGGCACCGATTTGAATCCGGTTTCCCCTGGCCTAACACTCGCATGCGGCGTATCGGGAATGGTGTACGCGGTCGCCATCCAGAAATTGGTATCGGGCCGGTCGAGTACCTCGATGTCGTTGAGCATCTTGACCCAATAGGTGGAATACCAGCCCGGCACGATGAGCCGTAGCGGAAAGCCATTGAGCAGCGGCAGCTGTGCGCCGTTCATGCCGTAGGCAAGCATCACCTCGCCGTCCCGGACATGATCGATGGCGAGCGACTTCATGAAGTCCGGCGCGTCGGGAACAACTGGCTCGTCCATGCCGTTGAAGCGAACCTGCACGGCGCCGGCTTTGACGCCGGCGCGGTCGAGCACGTCCTTGAGGCGCACGCCGGTCCAACGTGCGTTTCCCATCGCTCCGTGCGACCACTGTGCGCCCGGGACGCGCGGCTGGAAATAGCCACGCGAATTGCCCGAGCACTGGTTGATGGCGACAAGCTCAACCCCTGGCAGCGCCTGTAGATCATCGAGCGTCAGCGAGAGGTTTTGATTGACATGGCCGTGCACCGTCAGCCGGAAGGTCGTGATGTCGACTTGGGTCGGGACGAGCGCCCAGTGCCAACGCACGTAGAACCGATCGTTGGGCGTGAATACCGACCCATCGAACACTTCGAACGGCGTTTCCAACAACGGCGGGCGCGTGCGCTGCAGGATTAGCGCCCCCTTCTCGGGAAAGGCCGTCGTGATCGATCGTTCGTCAGGCCCGCCCGGCAGCGGCAGCCTGATCGTGCTGTCGGCAAGCGCCGGCAGCGGAGCGAGCGCAAGCGTGGCGGCACCCGCGGTGCCGAGAAACTCTCGGCGGGATGCCAAAGGTTGCGCGTGTCGAGCCAGGAGCGTCGTTTCCATCATTGCCTCCCCAGGCTCGAGACCACGATATTCGCCTTTCAGGGCTATCAAAGCAAGAACTCACGCTCAGCGAACTGGGAGGACGCCTATTTGCGCCGCAACAATTTCAAGTAGCCCATGACCGCAGTGGTCGGGTAGGATCGAGGCGCGGATCGGGCTTCGAATGATGCCGACGTTTCCTCGATCCCCCCTATCATTCCGTACGGCGAGTTTTCCCCAGTACGGCTGCAAGGCTGGCTTTCCAAGCGGTGCCTTCCTGACTGATCAGCGGCTTAAGCCTGCTCCCGGCATGCGCCGTCTGACATCCAGTTTGCGTCCGCCCTTCGTGTACCTCGTGGTCACATCGATTGTCCCGTACTGCGCCGGGTCGAGGACTCGATAATGCACCGCCGTGGTGGGCGACTACCCCACCGCCCCAGAGGCCCTCGCTCGGGTCCGGGTTATTCTGTCCCGGTCCGTCTTCACTTAATCGGCCCCATCCGCCCCACTCACGGGCGCATCCCGATTTCACCGCATGGCGGCTTATACGCGATGCCTTCGCTGTGCGGGAGCGCCTAGGCGACCCGCGAGTGGTTCCGAGCTTTCACTGCACATTCCTTCCTGACATGCCGCCCTCTCCGACCACGGGGAGTTCGACATCGATATTTTCCAGAACTTCGATGCCGACATTGGCCTTCGCCGAATGACCACCGGCTCGGCACTCCCGACACTCCCGCAATCCGTTCCACGCGGGCGGTCGATTTCGTGGCTTCACTGGTTCGCTTCCGCTACAGCCTGCCAGGTTGCTTGCCCCCCTGTACGGATCAGACTGGGATACTTCCCCAGCCACCGGGGACTTTTACTTCCAGGCTTTCAACGGATCGGTCTTCCTCCCCGTTGCTGGATATAACTACAACAGCGACTGGACTCCTCTGTTGGCGGGACTCTCACCCGCTGGAATGGCAGCTAGCTTCGCTGCACGGTCACGAGCGACCGATTGACGGTGGTCTCGATGAGTTCGCTTATCCCCCGATAGCGACGGTATCGTTGCATTGCCGCAAGTGACGTTCAGGGCCAACTCCGGACTCATGCACTGCGGCATGGCTGGGGAGAGTGGGAGAGTCGACCGGCAGCGATTTTGGCGCCACGGTGAACTGTAAGCGATTCTATTCCGCGATGGTTTGGCGCGGCACCGCCTCGTACGGGTCCGCATGCGCCACCACGTCCGGCCGGAGCTTGGTCCCGGGCATGATCTCAAAGCGCGGGTCAAAATCCACCATGGTCGCCGCGAGTTGCTGTAGCAGACTCTGCGTCGCCTTGTACCTTGGCCGTCCCATCCGCGATCTGCGCTTCTAGCGTCGTTGCGCGCATCATCGTCTGCTCCAGGTCGAAGCGGTTTATCGTGAGAGTCAGGTCGGGCTTTTCGGCCTGGAAACCCTTGATGTTGGTGAGCGTGGCATTGTCCAATTCGACGATGAATTTCTCACCATTGTCCGGCGTGACGAGGTTCATGGTGAACCGCAACCCTTCGGCCTCACGGCTATCCATCCGAATCCCTAGGAAGTTAAGGAATAATTCGGTCGACATTGCCCGCACCACATCGGGGCTACTCGCGTCGACAGTTTCACCCTGAGGAATCCCTGTTCGGAGTTCATAGGCGGCGGCAAGGTAGCTGTTCCGTAAGCCTGGGTTTTCTTGCTGATATCCGAGTTGCTCGAAAATATCCGCGAGTAGGTCCTTGGCAGCTTGATTCTGCGGTTCGGCCTGCACCAACTTGTTGACGATTTCCTGAGCGTGCAGATACCGACCCTCATCATGCAGTTGTCGCCCTCGGGCCATTATTGTTTCCGAACCGCCCATCATCTCGACATAGAGCGGCGCAGAATCCCTAGGCGACAGCGGAACAAGGGTCGCCGGGTTGCAATCCCAAAAGCCAAGATAGCGTTGGACGACGCCACGACTATTATGCTGAGGGGAGCCGTGATAACCGCGGCAAAACCACTTGCTCTGAAGGCTCTTGGGAACCTCGTACACATTGTGAATCTCGTTGATCGTCACCCCTTGGTTCGCCAAATGCAGCACTTGGTTGTTCATGTGGGCATATAGATCGCGCTGACCCCGAAGAACTTCCTGGATTCGGTCGTTGCCCCAACGCGGCCAGTGGTGGGACGCGAACATGACTTCAGCCTTTTGGCCAAAACGATATAGCGCCTCGCTGATGTATTTTGACCAGCCGAGGGGGTCTCGCACTTGCGCGCCGCGCAATGTGTAAATGTTGTGGAGCGTTGAGGTAACGTTTTCAGCCATCCACAGCGCTTTCATGCCTGGGATGTACGTGTTCATCTCTCGAGGCGCTTCGGTGTTCGGCGTGTTCTGAAAGATCATATTGACGCCGTCGACTTCAAACTCTTCGACGTCCTTTTCTACGTAACGGGTGGGCGCAATTAGGCCGATCGCACCGGCTGATACCGCCTGGCCGAGGCCTTGACCGACATAACCATACGGACTCGCAGGCAGTAGCAGGCCGTACTGGAAGAACAAGCGCCGGTTCATGGCGTTACCGGCGTAGACATTCTCGGAAACAGTGAAGTTCATGAAATCGACGGGAGCAATGACGGGGACCTTCCCGGACCTCACATCGCCTTCATCGACTATGCCGCGCACACCGCCCCAATGGTCGCCGTGTGTGTGGGAATAGATCACGGCCGAGACAGGGAGGCCATTGCCAACGTGGTCCTGAAAAAGCTGCCATGCTGCACGTACCACTTCCTTCGTGACCAGTGGGTCAAAGACGATCCAACCGGTCTTGCCGCGGACGAAGGTGATGTCGGACAGGTCGAAGCCGCGAACCTGATATATGCCCGGAATCACTTCGTAAAGACCGTAATTGTTATTCAATTTAGACTGACGGAGCAGTGACGGATGAATGCTGGCGAAGTCCTCTTGCGTGTCCAAAAACTTAAACCGCTCCATGTCCCAAGCGATATGGCCAGAGTCGGCCATGATCTTGAGGTCTTTCATGGGAGCGATAAGTCCCTTCTTCTGCTCCTCTAAATCCCTCGTGTCGGTGAACGGCAGGCCGCCGCGTGCCTGCTTGAGCGCATCCAGGGAGAACTTTGAAGGTGCCTTTCCCTTGGGGTGGAAATGTCCCTTTAATGGAGCGGGTTCTTGAGCGCGAGCGGGGTTCGCTTCTAAAATCAAATTTCCGGCTACCGCGAAAGCTGCACTTGCAGCGGGAATGGACTGGATGAACTCCCGGCGTGTTGACATCGCAATCTCCTGTGAAGTTGAAGCTAGCCTCCGGAAAAAAAGCCATTGATACGGCTATCGACTCTCGAACGACTTCGAATTGATGCATGTCAATCTTTGCCGTCTAGGTGGTCGAACAGCCTAACGGCTCCGCACCGCATGCTGTGATGTCACTCTACTTCCGAGATGGGTCAGCCTCGGTCATTCAGCGATGTCGGCTCCACGGTCCGCTTTGCCAGAAAGCGGACAGCCCCGGTAAAAGTTGATTGAGAGGGGGGCGGCTTTCAGGCCGTCCCCTTTTTACTTCCGATAATCGTTATTCTCGGAAGTAAAATTCACGTCTGCAGGGCCGGGCGTCGCCGAGCGTAACAGCCGCTCGGGTCTGACTATATCTTTGTGCACATCTCACAATGCATAGGTTCGCTCAATTCCCATGATCATGAGGCAGCGCGTTAATTTCTGACTCGCCCGACGTTCAAGCTTAGGGGTAACAGCGGCAGCAGCCCAAGCCGCACCAGCAGCCTTCCTGACTCGATTGCGAGGCATCCTGCCGCCGGACCTTTATGCGCCCGGCAGAGACTTCACGCTCACTCACAGTTCAAGAATTGAGTCTCAATTCGATGCCGCCTCGATCCGGCTTAGGCGGAGTGTTAGGTTAAACACCGGCTTACGCCGTCTCAGGCGGTTCGCCCGCTCGCGAGTCGTCTGCTAGGCTGCCCGGTGAAGAGAGCGCGCTGCCTGGAATTTGCACGCCGGCCGTCGATTGAATGAGAACCACACCGACCGGTATTGGCAGAGGCGCCCCCTTCCTAACAAACGTTCAATTCGGACTAAATAGTCGGAGCAGCTGGTCGACCAGAGTAGGGTGCGGCGGGTAGTAGGTCTGCTGCTGTCTGAAGGAGTTACGCTCCTGCTGCGCGGAGTAAGCTTGCTGTCCTTGCCCATAGTAGGGCTGCGGCTGGCGGTAGTATGCTTGCGTGTCGTAGGACCCCAAGCTCCGCGCACCGTAACCAGAGGCGCTCTCGACCGGTTGTGTCGAAGCTTGCTCTACCGGCGCTCGCCGCGACCCCAGTTCCAGGCTTCCTGCGGGGAGTGTGGCCGGAAACAACGATGGTCGTTTGGTTCATACCTTCGGCCGTCACCAGGTTGAACAGCGTCGCTGCATGGGCCGGAGAAAGCCGTACGCAACCATGCGAAACGGGTAGGCCGAGGTGTTTCACGTCAAAAAAACCGTGAACGGCATGACCTCGCACGTCGAAGAAAATTGTGTGAGGCATCGGCGCATTGTCCCATTCCTGCGACAGGTGGTCGGCGTCCATGCGGTTAGCCTTGAAAATGCCGTTTGGAGTATCGTAGCCGGGGCGCCCGGTTGAGACTGGCCAGACGTACCGCGCCGTGCCGTCAACCGAGACCGACATCTGTTGTGTGGTCTTGTCGATGTTAACGACAATCGCAGCATCGGCCGTCGTCGCAAATGAAGTCGCGACCGATGCGGCGAGCAGCGAGGCGGCAAGGAAAGATTTGGATTGCATAGAACCCCCGACGGGAAAATCACCAGGAACAGTGCTGAGCGCTTCGTCTGGACTCACCTCGATCGGCGTCAAAAACAGAACGCATTCAATGCGAGCATGGCGACAAAGACAGCCGTAGGCGTCAAGCCTATTATCTGTGTTGTTTGGCGCTCGACCCTGCTGGAATCAGTGAACGGTTCGGCTTTCATGACGATTCTCCACCAGCCGTGAATTGCCAAAGCCTAGCGCGACGGACTGTCGGCGCCACTGTACGCTGGTAAGCATTGGAGGACCGAAAGGAGAGGGAGCCTATACGCAGGTATAGTGATCAAACCTCAGTTCGGCCCGTCGTCGCCACGGCCGACGGCCACGGCAGCACGCTTATCACGGAGGTGGCGCAAACGGCGAACCTGTTAGTCCCGTTGACCACGCCGCACACGGGATGAATGTCAACTTGCTGTCATGGTCGGTGGCTCCCCATGCCCTCCGCGCAGGCGCTCGCCTACGTCTATTTCGGGAAGAGCCGGGACGCGGCGCGGATGCCGCGCATCTGCCGCCAGGCTACAGCGCCAAGCTTCTGAGCCGCATACCCGTCAAAAACCCCGGGCCGTCATCGCTCGGCGCATTGCTGGGCGTGCGCGGCCTGGCGCTGGTCGTGGTCGAGGATGAGCGACCGACGAGGTTGCCGCAGCGAAAGTATCGACGAAAGGGATATGCGACGCCGGTCGTTCCGCCTGGCGCGGCAGGGCTTCGTGTTGCTGGTCATAGGCTGGACCGCGAGGCAGTGGCGGGCACAGTCTGCAACCCGGCTGGATGACTGAACACTTTCAACGCGTCCGGGGACAGCCTATAAAAACGATCTTCTACCCGGTGTGGTGTCATGGGGTTGTGTGGTGTCTGCCAAAGTGTTCGAACTGCCGGCGCGCATCCGCTGTGACCGCGCAGCGCGTGAATTGCGTGAGGGCGTGATCGGCGTGCTCAAGGAGATTCACCGGCATGGCGGCGATGCCGCCTTCCATCGAGCGGCTCGCGACAGAGACCAAAGCCTGGCTCGCCGATCAACCCGCGCACCGCTTTGAATTCACCTTCACTCCCAAGCACGGCTCCTGGCTCAACCTCGTCGAGGGCTTCTTCTCTAAACTTGCCCGCTCCGTCCTCCGCCACATCCGCGTCGCGTCCAAACAGGAACTCAAGGATCGGATCATGGCTGCCATGGACTATTTCAATCAGGAGCCCGTCGTTCACACCTGGGCCTATAAGCTCGACAAGGCGGCCTGATATGATTCGAACTTCGAAAACGCTGGTCTAGTGGCTTCGGTGGCAGCGACCGTGGCGCAGGTTGAAGGCCGCCAGCGTATGCTCGATGTGCTCGATCTCATCGACCGCGCGACTGAAGCCTAGCGCGCGACGAGGCGCGGCCTGGCGGTCAAATTTTCGCGCGCGGGCTACCTGGTGCTGAGACGGCAGGTAAAGGGCCCCGGGCAGGCTAAGGCGCGCTCGCTTCCCGGGGCGAGCCGGGAGGGCCCGGGACGACGCGCGGCGCATCGCCGGCCCCAGCCGTACCGCCCAAAAAAGGCCCCGGCCATGTGGCAACCGGGGCCAGGTTCCTGTGCGCAGACCAATCAACACCTCGATAATTTGCGAACTGAGCGTACCGCATTTCCAGCGAGGGCCAGCGCCGACCGCCCCGCGCAAAGTTGGCAACTCAACAAGAATATGAGCGCACGCGAGTCGGCAAAAAGGCATCGGGCAACGCGCGGTAGCTGAACGCGCGCAGTCGATCGCCGCTTCCGGGCGTCATGAGGTGGCATGGAAGCTGTATGTCGAACACAAGCTTAAGCCGCCGGTGCGGTATTACGAGACCAAGCGACATCCGAACAAGGCAAGCGCCTTAAAGCGAGCCCCTGCAATTTATCGGAATGCAGGTTGGGGCTGCGTGTGCTCTTTATTGAGCGAACGAATGGCGAGCGCGTCGAGGCTGCGGAGATCAACGACTGGTGCGAGCGCGCGCCACCGGAGGAGTAAGGCCAACCGAACCGATGTAGCCCGCGCTTCCCGCCGCCCTTCAAAGAAAGTACCCTGGTGCCACGTTAAGAATTTTCGCCAGGCGTTCGAGCGTAGCAAGTGTGGGGTTGCGGCGGCCACTTTCCAAATGGCTGAGATAGGAGCGGTTCATGCCAGATTGCTTCGCAACGGCAGTTTGGGTTAACCCGGCCGCGATGCGCCAATGTCGCACGGTTTTCGCCAGACGCGACACGCCGTTGCTTCTCCTAGTCCTCGAAGTATGGCGCGGATCGGCGATTTCACAAAGCGCGTACCCGACATCTTGGACTGTCGCGATGACAAAGGGCGCTTTATTTGCAAGCAGTATTTCCCTGAGCACCAACATGTATTGGCGCAATAGGTGCCGGGTGGACCCATTGTCAGACTTGCGCCCGATAACTGTAACCAGCCGCTTATAGGGGATCGCACGACCCAGGTTGTCGAGGAGACAAGCCAACAGCGCTAGTTGACCTTGACCCCGCCGATCTGAGCGCTGTCCATTGATAAACAGGGCCAGCCTTCCGGTAACGTCTCGCAGGATTGCGATGCCGGGGGGATATTGCTGATTCGGCATAGAAGTTTTGCATTTTGCACTTCGTCCCAGCGCGGAAATCTGCCATTTTCGCAGCCGTTTGCACAGTGGCTATTCACTCTCATGCCGACGTGTCTGGCGCTTCATGCTGCCAGCGGCTGATCAGGCCGGCAATCGCCGCGCCAAGGATGGGCGCAAGCCAGAACAGCCAGAGCTGCGCGATGTAGGCTCCGCCAGCAAACAGCGCCGGACCGGTGCTTCGCGCCGGGTTGACCGAAGCGTTGGTGACCGGGATCAGGAACAGGTGAATGAGCGTTAAGCAAAGCCCGATGGGTATCCCGGCAAATCCGACTGCCGCGCCTTTCGAAGTGGTGCCAATGATGACGTATAAGAAAAAGAAGGTCGCGAGGACTTCGATCACGAAGCAGGATGTCAGACCGTACTTGCCGGGGCTGAGATCGCCAAAGCCGTTGGACGCGAAGCCGCCGGGAACCCAATCCGGCTTGCCCGAAGCGACCAGGTAGAGAACCGCAGCCGCCGCAATGGCGCCTACGACCTGGGCGAGGATGTAAGGAATAACGTCGGCGCCCTTGAAGCGGCCGCCGGCCCAGAGCCCGACGGTGACGGCGCAGTTAAAATGCCCACCAGAAATGTGGCCGACCGCATATGCCATAGTTAGTACGGTAAATCCGAAGGCAAAGCTGACCCCCAAGAAACCGATGCCCAGCGACGGAAAGCCTGCGGCCAGCACCGCACTGCCGCAACCGGCAAATGTCAGCCAAAATGTACCGAAAAATTCGGCCCCAAGACGACGCGGCATATCCATGTTTTCCTCCCGTTAAACTCGCAATTTACCAGATTCTAGCGGGATAGCATCAGGAACGGCCTAGTGTGAGGTCACGCAGTAGCTCGTTAAGCGCCATCGCCAAGCTGGAGGAGTTGCTGCTGCAAGGCGACGACACCCAAACGGCCGGTCTGCACACTGCGCGGCCTCAAGCCTCGCTGGAAAACCATCCCGCGACGGAAACAGGGGACGACTTCATCGCGCTCGGACCCGACATCGTGCTCTCCGATGCCATAGCTTTTCCCATTAATCAGGGATTGCAGTCTGCTACCATCGACCTTGAGTTTGGCGCGAGTGTCGTCGTAGTCCGTTTCACGAAACCCCGTAAGTCTTTCAAACCAGTCCATTGATCGCTCCTGACGATCATTGTCGCGCCCTTCCGATACCTAGGACAGACCTCTCTTGATCACTTGTCTCGACCGCGCCCGGGCGCGCCGCGCGCACACTCGCGATCGCTTTCTTCGGCTCCATGCCGAGTTCGACCAAAAGACGCGCTGCTATCGTACCGGCACGTCCGAGCCCTCCGCGGCAATGGACCAACACATCCAGCTTGCGGCGTAGGGCGCAGTCGCAATCCGGCAGTGTGCGGTGATATAGCCGTCGTGCTCATTCCGTCGCCCTCCTGCGGCGGTCCGGGAAGTCCCGGCGCGTCGTTTCAGCGGCGCGTCGGGGCGCTTATGATGACGCCCCCGGCTTCAAGCAGCGGTTAAGGGACAGGCTATCCCGATCCTTCGTCACAGAACGTTCCGCGAGAATACCCTCCACACTTGACGTAGATCAAAAAAATAGCCCCAGCGAGCAACGCCAGGGCCAAGATTGCTCATGTTGCCGGCGCCACCGGGGAGTCACCGCGGCCGCGCCGGCGCACATGGAATAGCTCAATACGCTTGCCGGCAGCCGCCCGTGCGGGCCCCCTCCTTTGGGGGCGGTTGGGGCCGTCCTGCGGCAGGCACATCCCGTGGGGCGGCCCGCCTTCCGCTCCGCCCTCTCACGCAGCAGCTCGGCCGCCGCCAACAGCACTCTATTTGCTGCGCGGTGGTCGGATTTTTGATGCCCCAGCACCGGCGGGCATTTTCAATTTCTGATGAAAGCATTTATTGCATCTTTGCCCCTGGCCAAGATCAGTCGACGGACATAATGTTGGTGCGGTGGCGAGCGCACTCAGTTTACCTGCGAATTCGTGGCACCCAGAGCCCCGCAGCACAACCGCGCAGTTTAAATCATCTTCCATCGTACCGCGATGCGGGTTAGCAGTCTGACGCAAAGAACGGTCCAGCAAACGGTGACGGCGTCGCCACGGGCGACAGTATGGTGGGATTCTGGGGCGTTGAGAACAACGGCGCGCTAGTAGGCTCGTCCCCTTGGCGAGACGCACCCCGACATCGGAGCCTGCCGCCGCGGTGCCGTGATCTAAAGCATCCGCTGCGAGTTTCGATCTATCCGACGACGCCCTCACTGCCATTGCGCAACGGGGTGCCTGGCAGTTTCACGTAGAAGATCGATCCACTAGGCTGGCGCGCTGAGGCCCATAGCTGACCGCCGTGAGATTCGATAATCGAACGGCATATGGACAGCCCCATTCCCATGCCTTGCGGCTTGGTCGTGAAGAACGCATCGAAAATGCGGTTGATGTTCGTCGGATCAATCCCCGGACCGGAATCCTCAACTGCAATTACCACCTCGTTGGTTCGGGAAGCCTCGGTTCTTATTCTGAGCATGCGCGAGCCGTCCGGCGTCTCACCCATGGCTTCGCCGGCGTTCATGATCAGATTGAGCATGACTTGCTGCAGCTGCACGCGGTCGGCTGAAATCTCCGGAAGTTCACTGCCGAGATCGGTTCGAAGCGAAACTCGCCTGCGGTTCAGCTCGCTGCGCAAGAGCGCGAGGACCTCTTCAACGACTTCGTTGACATTGAGGCTCAGCATAGCATGGTCATCTTTCTTGAACATGCCGCGGACGCTCGTTACAAGTTGACTTGCTCGATAGCTGTCACTGATGATCTGGTTGACGTTGGTAACCGCCTCGGCAATCTCGGGCGGAGACCTTCGAAGCCAGCGTAAGGCAGCTTCGCCGTTCGCCGCGATTGCCGCCAACGGCTGGTTTACTTCATGGGCGATCGATGCCGTGACTGTATGCATCGTCGTCAGACGCGTGACGCGCTCGAGCTTCGATTGCGTCTCCCGCAAAGCGTCCTGGGCTCGCTTGGTCTCCGTCACATCGATTGCCGTGCCGATGAACATCTTCGGTCTCGTTTCAGCGTCGCGCACGACCGACAGGTAGCTGTGGCCCCAGATGACGGCGCCGTTCTTGCGCCGATATTGCCTCACTGCCTCGTAGTGGCGCCGCTTTCCTTGCCTTAGCTCGGAGAATCGCATCGCTTCCGCATCGCGGTCTTCCTCCACGGTGACGTCGAGAGGCGTGAGTTGCTGCAATTCGTTCTCCGTATACCCGAGCATGGACTGAAATGCGGAATTTGCTGCCAAGTACTGCAGATTTTGATCAATCACCGTGATGCCCAGATTCGATGCCTCGAACATTGAACGCCATCGCTCTTCGCTGGCCTGAAGCGCGGTTTCGGCACGCTTGCGCATCAGCGTCTGGGCCATCACCTCTCCAACGACCTTGAGCCGCGCGATGAGGTCATCCGGCCATTTCCGCGTCGAGCGAAAAGCGGCAAAGGTGATAGCACCGACAATGCGGCCGCCGATGCGGAGCGGGAGTCCGAGGCTGGAGCGGATGCCGACCCGGCGATGGTATTCGATTTGCTCGGCCCCTTCCCGAGGCAGATCCTCTATCGATTGGACGCGGATGATTTTTCCCGCGCGCACCTGGCCGAGATACCATTTGAGGAAAGCTGGCGCGGGGCCGAGCGGGTGGCGTTCCACCGCGTCCCTGGAAACCGAGCACACGATGGTAGCCCAGCCGTCGGCAGTGAATTCGAAAAGATTGCTGCGATCGAAGCCGAGAAACTCCTGCAGTTCCCTTAGCGCACTGTCTATTTCCGTCTCGACCTCGGCCACGGAAACGTTGGCAAGGCGGGCGGAGAGGTCGGCAAGAAGCCGTTCGAACGTCAGAAATTCTTCAAGCGATGCCTCAACCGCACGCCCGGTTGCGGCTGCTCTTTCGACGGCGACCTCCTCCGTCATTGGGACCTTTGCCGGTTATTGACGCGTCGTCCTTAGTGAGGCCAACAATAACATTAAAAGCAAGGGATTGCCCCGCTGAATGTTGAAATAGGAGGGCAGGCGTTGCCGACCTTGAGCCGTTAAACCGAACGGCCTTTGCCCGTGCATCTATCGTTCGAGCAGGAGAGCATTTTTGTTGGTCGTTGCCATGGGATTAACGTTCCCGCTAGGCTTTGAGGACGCTGTTACGCGCGGTCTGGGCAGGGCGGCGGCCTGCCGCCTTAGCCCACAGGCTGCCCCGCGCGCGGGGCAGCGTACCCAATTGCCCTGGGGTGGCCCCGGCCATGGGGGCCACCCCGCCAATCGCCCCCTAGCGGCCCCGCTGGTGCGCGTTTGGCCCCCTGCCGCACCCCACACAACAGCCCCCAAGCCAAGGGGCCATCCCTGGCCTCCCTAGGGGCTTGCGTGCACAAAACGGGCATCGCCTTCCTCATGAAGCAGATGACGAGGTAAAGATCCGATAGCGCCAGACTTGCTGTTACGACAATTCCCCCCGCCGTCCTTGCAACAGCCATTGTCCAAACACTCCGTTTGCGTAGGGGCTGATTGCCCGCGGCGGGCGGGCTAAAGGTAGCGCCGGTCTACCGGAACGATGAGGGTGAGGGATGTTGTTCCTTGATGGTGTTGTAATCGCCTTTAGTATCTTGATGCTTGCAGTAATTTGGTGGCGTGATGAGGATTGGGGCAACAAAATCATCTGGGTACTATTCATTGTTGGCGGGTTAGTTTGCGGTTTAGTAGGACTGCATTTGCTCCGCATCTTTCCGCTATACTAACCGCAGGCGTACGAAGTAACGATGAGCAGGAGTGCAGCACAGTGCGCCGGGGCCGCCGCCTGCCCAAGGGGGGATGTGTCGTCCAAGGCTCGCCTGCGGCGAGCAGCTTGCCGAGCGCCTTAAGCGGATTCGTACGCTTGCCATTGCCGCCGGGTCCATTGCGATATAGAGCCAAGCCGTCTTGAAATGGCCGACCGCACTTGCGCGCAAACACAGGCGGATCGCTTCCGATAATGCCTTTTCTCGAAGTAAAATTCCGGCTAGGCGGAGTGTGAGGTTCCCCAAATTCTATGACAGGTGCAAAAGACCCGCCCTCGGCCGGCCGGAATCTTGTGCTGCTCGATCGCGGCGGCAATCGCGCTCTCGGCGTCGTCGGCATAGCCGAGCCGACGAACGCGGCCAGCGATGATTTTGAGGTGGTAGATTTCCCAAGCCAGCGGCTGCCGGCGCGTGGGCTTCTTCAGCTTACGCGACTTCACGCTCACGGCGACCCTATAGGGCCTGTAGATTAGGCGCGGAGAGATTGCTCTCCAATCGTGCCGGCCACCCGCACGCTTGGCCTTGCGCTCCCGCAATAGCGGTTGGAATATGTGACTGCGGTTTTGACTGAGGACGCCGCCAGCAGCGAAAGTGGGCACCCTACAAGAAAAGCGGGAGCACGGGTTTTACTACATGGCGATGATGCAGTTACCACCAGCCAATTATGATCACTCCTTCGACGGCCCTTGACCTGATCCGGAAGCTCAAGCGTTTGGAGTTTTGTGCGGGGCATGAGTCTGAAAGTGGGCCCGAAACGGACATGCATGAACCGCTGATCAATGTCCGCTTATCGGGGTAAAGCAGAAGTGACGCGGACATCGCGCAGTGTCATCTGTTGATGACCTGGGGCCCTTGGCGGCGCGCTTCCGTCCCGCCCCACCGTGTGCCAACATGCGTGGCTGCGAACGCTTGGTACCTCCCGGTATCTTTTCTCGAGGAGAACGTTTTGCCCAAGATTCCGCAGGTGTTGCACGAGCACATCAATACCGCCTACCCAGCGAACGTCTGTCTAATCGGAACCGTGCTGCCGAATGGGTTTGCGCAGATCACGCCGCGCGGCAGCACGATGGTCTTCGACGACGAGCACATCGCGCTGTGGGAGCGCGGCAAAGGAACGACGACGGAGAGTGCCCGGGCGGGACGCCGGTCACGATCATCATGCGCAAGCCGGCGTTGCGCGAGGCCGGCATTCTGCCGAAAGGCGGCATCCTGCGGCTCTACGGGCGGGCGAAGATCCACAATCCGGACCGGTTTATGAAGAGATCTGGAACCGTCTCATCGAGGCGGAGAAGAAGGGCGATCCGGAAAAGAAGGGCCATGCCGTCCTCATTGCGATCGAGAGAGCCGAGGATTTGTCGGGTCAGCCGCTGACCTGATCCGTCGCTGATTGTGCTTGATGTGTACGTGACAACGTCGGACGACCCACCCCGCGCCGCGGCTTCCCTTCGCTCGCGGAGGCCGCGGAAATCCTTCAATTGAAAAACCCTTTCCTCTGGTGACGCGGAAAGGATGGACGTATTTCTGGATGCGGGCGAGGAACGGACTTCGGATGATCCGCTCCCGTCTGTTGAGTAACGTTGCCAGAAAACAGGGGCAAGCGAGTGTGATTGATTTGATTACCTCCGAGCTTGCCAGAGAAGTACTTAAAAGGCATTCAGCCCCCCCCATGATTTTTGTTTGAGATGAGATTCCTGTGCTGCAGCCTGATGAGCGCGCCGCCAGAGCGACCATGCGATGACATCGGCGGGTTGAATGCGTTTTCGCGCGAGACGTTGAGCTATGCGGCGGATTTCCTGGATCGACCAAGGGAGGAGATCGGATGTCTTGGCGTTGCGCTCGACTTGGTTTTTTTTGGGCGTCGGTGTTGGCCTGATGTTGGATGGCAGCCATCATGGCAAAGGCGAGCATGACGAGCGAGACGTGACGATGCCAGCCATGCCAGGATCTGGATTCGTTGTGGTCGAGCCCGACGGTTCTATGTCCACCGTGTTTGCTATCTAAGCCCTTAAATTTGGCCGCAATCCTGGTGTTGGCACGCGCGGTGGGATTCCGCTGGTTGAATGTCTAACGTCCGCAGGATTGGGTAGTGTCTCGGTTTGATTGCGTCATTTCATTTACTGGTGGGCTGTATGCAGCCAATTTCTGACATGAGTTCCCTAATTTGGGCTGCCGCGATATCGCCAGATTTGCTGTGTTCGCCCCATGCTGTGGCGGCACGATCCGCAAGATTTGAGCAAGCAGCCGAGACGGAATTGGCCGCCTGACTATTCGGAGCAGTGAGGACCGCATGCAGTTGTGCTTCGAGTTTGTCCACTTTTTCTTGAAGCTTGACGCCCCAAAAGATCACGGTACCAGCGATTACAAGTACTGCGGCAAATTGTGAGATCGGCGCGATCCACAGTCGAAATTGTTCTACAGTCATGCAATCCTCCCAATAGTCACCTTGCGAAGCTTACCGCTAAGCAGTAGGCTAGATTGCTGCCTATTCAGCAAAACTGCCTGTCACCACCTCGCGCAGTTTTTTGAGATCCAACTCTATAGGCACGCCTTCGACCGTTGCATGGCTGATCTCTTCCCGCAATGCGCGCGCCGATTGGATTGCCCTGCGGGTTGTCCCGGACTGCTTGGGATCAAGCACGCCGGGTGGCTAGGGTTAACGCCTCCCGGATGCAGCCCCAAGGCTCGACAACCCACGAACGCAAAATTGGCTGCATTACGAAACGCCGAAATTGATATTTCCCGCGCGCTACACGTGGTTCGCATTCGACGGCGAGCCATCCCCGCGACCGGCTGCCGCTTCGCGGTGCCGATGCGTCCGCGGTCCTGGGCGAGTTCTGCTACGGACGTGAGGATATTCAGCGTCTTGTCTCGAGCGGGGCGGTCGGGCGCACCGAATGGGCCATGAACGCGCCTAGCTGAACTAGCAGGGTCGGAGCTATCTCTTCAACTCGTGTTGTGCCGGTCCACCGAGCAGATCAGCTAGCCATCGGCTGGATGGGTGTTGCTCGCAGAAGGCGAGAATGGCGAGGACGATTGGCACACCGATGAACGTGCCAAATAGACCCCAGATAAAGGTCCAAAGGAAAATCGCGAACAGCACGACGAATGGAGAAATGGACAGCACGCTTCCTGACACGCGGGGCTCAACATAGCTGCCCACCACGAACTGGATAACGTTCAGGCAGACGAAAATGCCGAGAACGGTCTCCCAACTCTCAAACTGCGTCATCGCTAGCAGCGTCGGAAACAACGTTGCTATGAACGGACCAATAAATGGAATGTAGTTGAGCACAAAGGCGATTACACCCCACTCGGCCGCAAACTGTAGCCCCGCGATCCAGGCGAAGGCTCCGACAAGCAGGCCGGTCACAACACTCATCTGCGTCCTGACCAGCAAATACTTTCTGAACTTGATTGCGCTTGCCGCTACGCCGTCCAATAGCACGCGCGCCGCGGTGCGATTTGATAGCGCTTCAATT
The DNA here is from genome assembly GCA_963833665.1 of uncultured Alphaproteobacteria bacterium. GTDB lineage: Bacteria > Pseudomonadota > Alphaproteobacteria > Rhizobiales > Xanthobacteraceae > BOG-931. The sequence continues at coordinate 33,497 of CAWHZA010000015.1, forward strand.
CTGCGGCGGGTGTCGTCGACTTCCAGAAGCCCGAGCAAGACGTAGACGAGTGCGATAAGCCAAAAGCTCAACGTGGTGTTGATGCGGCCGGTGATTTTCTGTGCCGCGCGCAACAGCCACCCGACATTGAAATGTTCGGCGAGCAGGCCAGCGACCTCGATGCCATGACCTTCGAGCCACGTTACCAGGTTGCCGTAAAGCGCCTGATAACGACCAGCGTCGGTGACGAAGGAACGCCCCACCCGGCCAAAGGCCCAGACGGCGAGCGACGCGAAGGCGAGGCCTACGACGATTGTGATGATGATGGTGATCGCCAGCGCGACAAGCTTCGGCATATGCAACTGCAACCGGTGCTGTAGCGGCCAGATGATAGCCATGATGAAGAGTGCGAGTACCAGTGGCGCAAAAACGCTCGCCGCTTGATAAGCGGCAAATGAAACTGCCACAGCAGCCACGATCGTAAGCGTAGTCTTCAGTTCGAGACCAGCTGCCATCCACAACGTTCCTTCGTCGTGCCTGCTCAGGCGAGGCACAGCCACCGAAGTTTATCGGACGTACTCACCACAGGCTTGCACTTTGAGTGGTAGAATACCAGACAGCGACTGCAACAGGCGATATCGGATCTGCACGAGCCCCGAAGCCCGAAGATGCGTTGGCCCTCTGGGTGTCGCTGGCCCCGGATGGTTACTGTCTTTTTTTGGTGCACGCAACGCGCTCGGCAGACAATCTGGGCACCCGCGCAAATCTTCTGGCTGAAGAAACGCGACCCGGCGCACTGGCGCGTGGGTACGGTGGTGGCTCGCCGGAGATTTCACTGCGCTTTGCGGAGAACCTAAGGGCTGTGTGCGAACGTCAATTGCGATGGAATCGGCCGGTGTGCCAGTCGCGGGCTGGTAGTCGATCTGTAGCGATTTGAAATCATCGGTGACGCGGGCATATCCAAAACCTTGGTCATCGAAAGCCGTCGCATAAGATCACCGTCGACGCCGAGAGGGACTTTCAAGCCCAGAACTGATCTCGTGCCCACCGTTTCCCGTAACGACGTAAACAATTGACCTCCCATCGATCATCCTCATGCACAAGGATCACGCCCGGCGCAGGCTGTTGTGAGAGGCGCCGCCCCTGCGTTCCTTTGCGTTTTCGGTGCGGCTGGTTCAGCGGTCGTCGTTCAGTTCTCGGCCAGCGACTGACTCGTGCTCCGTCCGCCGCTGGCGTCTATCTTGAGAATACCGCGCCCGATCAGATCATCGATGTGACGGAGCGATCGCATGCTGCGAGCGTTTCTCCTACTTCGCCCATTTGGACGAGATGATCTTCCCTTCGAACATGCTTAAGAGCCCAGCTCGCACTTGCACCGGCGCTCATGGAATGGCATGGAATTGCCGTAGATGTCCGTCGCTAAACACGGTGGGCCCGAGTGGGTGACCTTTAATCATCTCAATTGAAGGAGCGAACCTTGGCCCTGCACACCGGTTACTCGAGAGGCGGTGCGGCACTCGTCCTGTTGTTATTGCCGGCTCTCGCCATGTTTCTTGCAGGATGTGAGCCGGAGACAAAAACCAAGGCTCCAGAAGCGCGGCCGGTTCGGACCGTAACCGTCGAGAAAAGCGATGTTGGCAAATCGGTCGTCTTGACTGGACAGATCAATGCCGAAAACGAGGCGGCTCTGGCCTTCCGCATCGGCGGGCGCATCATCGAAAGGTTGGCCGGCGTTGGCGATCGCGTCGAACCGGATCAGGTGCTGGCGAAACTCGACCCGCAGAATGAGTTGAACGCGTTGCGGTCGGCACAGGCCGCTCTCTCCGCCGCACAGGGGCAATTGGTGGAGGCTAGCAATACATTTGATCGCCAGAACCATCTTTTGGAGAGGGGGTTCACGACCAAGGTCTTGTTCGACCAGGCGCAACAGACGCTGCGCACTTCACAATCCCGGGTCGATGACGCTCAAGCGCAATTGCAGATTGCCGAGGACCGTGTGAGCTATACTCAACTGAAGGCGAACGTCACGGGGGCAATCACCGCGAGAGGCGCCGAGTCGGGCGAGGTGGTACAGCCCGGACAGATGGTTTTCAAGGTTGCCCGGCAGGATGGACGGGACGCCGTCTTCGACGTACCCGCGCAAGTGATCCGGTCAGCGCCGCCCGAGCCCAAGATCGTTGTGGCCTTAACCGACGAACCGTCCGTGACGGCGATGGGGCGCGTGCGGCAAGTCGATCCGCAGGCGGACCCGATAACGCGGACCTTTCGGGTCAGGGTTAGCCTGATCGATCCCCCGGCCACCATGTTGCTCGGCGCGACGGTTACCGGACGCATGCAATTGGAGTCCGCACCAACCATCTCGATTCCAGCGAGTGCCCTCACCAACATTGATGGCCAACCCGCTGTGTGGATCGTTGATCCGTCGAGTTTGACCGTATCGCTGCACAATGTGGACGTGCAGCGTTTCGACCCGGGGACGGTCGTAATATCCCAGGGGCTTGAGGGCGGGGAGATTGTGGTTACCGCTGGCATTCAGGCGCTCCACCCTGGCCAAAAGATTCGACTGTTGGGATCGCCTTCGTGATTGGCCCCAATCTTTCCAAATGGGCGCTGAAGCACCCGTCGTTCGTCATTTTTTTGATGATCGCAGTGACCGCGGCAGGCCTCGCCTCTTATTTTCGGCTGGGTCGTAGCGAAGATCCCGCGTTCACCTTCAGGACGATGATTGTCCAGGCCTCGTGGCCCGGCGCAACCCTCGATGACACGCTTCAACAGGTGACCGAACGGCTCGAACGCAAACTGCAAGAAACCAAAGGCCTCGATTACCTGCGCAGCTACACCAGCCCCGGGGTAACAACCATTTTCGTCAACTTGAAGGGGGGAACGACAACTGCCGAGGTTCCCGACATATGGTACCAGGTTCGCAAGAACATCGGCGACATTCGCCACACGCTGCCGGCCGGTGTCGTCGGTCCCGGCTTCAACGACGACTTTGGCGACACCTTTGGACTGATCTACGGGTTCACTGCGGACGGGTTCACCCATCGCGAGCTTCGTGATTATGTCGAGGACATCCGCTCGCGATTGTTGCACGTCCCGGATGTGTCGAAGATAGAGATCCTAGGCGCTCAGGATGAGCAAATCTTTGTCGAGTTCTCGACGCAGCAACTCGCCGGACTCGGGATTGATCGAGCCGCCTTGATTGCTGCCCTCCAGGCGCAGAACGCGGTTAGCCCCTCCGGTTCCCTACGGACCGGTGATGAGAAGCTTTCGATCCGGGTGTCTGGCGCATTCCGATCCGAACAGGACATTCTCGCCGTGAATTTCCTGTCGAACGGGCGGCTGATCCGGCTTCGCGATATCGCCGAAGTTCGTCGTGCTTATGCCGACCCCCCGCAGCCGATGTTCCGCGTCAACGGGCAGCCCGCAATCGGTCTTGCCATCGCGATGCGCAATGGCGGGGACATTTTGGCGCTCGGCCGCCACGTCAGGCAGGCCATCGACGAGGCTGTCGCCGATTTGCCCCTCGGTATCGAGCCGACGCTCGTATCCGATCAACCAGTCGTCGTCCAAACTGCCATCGGCGAGTTCATGACGTCTCTTTGGCAGGCGATCGCGATTATCATGGCGGTGAGCATCGTCAGTCTCGGTCTCCGGGCTGGCACCGTGGTCGCGTTATCGATCCCGCTCACGATGGCCATTGTGTTCCCCATCATGGAGGGGCTCGGGATTGATCTCCAGCGTATTTCCCTTGGTGCCTTGATCATCGCCTTGGGCCTACTCGTCGACGACGCTATGACCACCGTCGACGTCATGACCTCGCGCCTGGCGCAGGGTGACAGCAAGGAACAGGCCGCGACGTTCGCGTATAAGACGCTGGCCTTCCCGATGCTGACGGGTTCGTTTGTCACCGCAGCAGGCTTCGTGCCCATCGGCTTTGCGCGGAGCGCGGCGGGTGAATACACGTTTTCAATCTTCGTTGTCGTTACCATCGCGCTGATTGTCTCCTGGTTCGTCGCGGTGCTCTTTGCGCCCTTGCTTGGGGTAGCGCTGCTGGCGAAGCCAGAGGCGAACGTCTCGGACAGACCGGGGGCGATTGTCCGGATCTTCCGCAGGCTCTTGCTCGGCGCGATGGGGGTGCGCTGGTTCACCATCGCCGCGACGCTGGCGTCGTTTGTCGCGGCGATACTGGCGCTGCCCTACGTGCCGCGGCAATTTTTCCCTGCATCCGACCGTCCGGAACTCGTCGTCGATCTCACCCTGCCGCAAAACGCCTCGATCTACGCCAGCGATGAGGCGGCCGCCAAACTTGACGCCATCCTCAAGGGAGATCCTGACGTCGAGCGTTGGAGCACCTATGTCGGACGCGGGGCAATCCGCTTCTACCTTCCGCTCGACGTCAAATTGGCGAACGATTTTCTTGCGCAGGCCGTCGTTGTCGCCAAGGACGTCGCGGCGCGCGAGCGGCTCCACGCCAAGCTCGAGAGAGCGCTCGCGGAGCAACTGCCAAGCGTCGTAGCCCGCGTGTCTCCACTGGAACTTGGTCCCCCTGTTGGATGGCCGGTGCAATACAGGATCAGCGGCCCCGACATCGCACAGGTACGGGCGATCGCGTTGCGCCTTGCTGGAGTCATGGGTGCGAACTCCAATGTGAAGGAAGTGAATTTCGATTGGATCACCCCGTCCCGCATGGTGCGCATCAACATCGATCAGGATCAGGCTCGGCTTGTCGGTCTGAGTTCACAGGCCCTAGCCGATGTTCTGAACGCCGTGATGACGGGGATGCCGTTTACCCAGGTGCGCGATAATATTTATCTCGTCGACGTTGTAGCCCGGGCGCAGGACGAACAGCGCGTCTCGTTATCGACATTGCGCGCCCTGCAGCTTCCCCTCGCGAATGGACGCACGGTGCCGCTCAGCCAGGTCGCGACCTTTGATTTCGAGCAGGAATATCCGTTGATTTGGCGGCGCCAGCGCATTCCAACATTGACGGTTCAGGCTGAGGTCGGTTCCGGCGCGACGCCCGAAAGCGCGGTCGAATCGCTGTCTCCGGCGATCGCGAAGCTAAAAGAAAGCCTGCCAAAGGAATACCACATAGAGGTGGGCGGGGCGGTCGAGGAAAGCGCGCAATCGCAGGCCTCAGTCTTCGCCAAGGTTCCTCTCATGCTCTTTCTCATGGTGTTCTTTTTGATGGTCCAGTTGCAGAGTTTCAGCCGTCTATTGCTTGTTGTTAGCATTGTTCCAATGGGACTCATCGGGATCGTCGGCGCGCTGCTCATCGTTGGCAAGCCGCTTGGGTTTGTCGCAATCCTCGGCGTTCTGGCGCTGGTGGGCATGATCGCTCGCAACGCGGTGATCCTGATCGAGCAGATCGAGACCGAACGCGCAGAGGGGCGGCAGATTTGGGATGCGGTTGTCGAAGCGACAGTCTCCCGCTTTCGTCCGATCATGCTGACTGCAATCTCCACGGTTCTCGGGTTTATTCCGATTGCCCCGACTGTGTTCTGGGGGCCGATGGCTTTCGCGATCATGGGCGGTTTATTTGTGGCGACAATCCTCACCCTGATCGTCTTGCCCGCGCTCTACGTCACATGGTTCCGCGTCGAGCAACCAGCATGAGGTCGTCGGCGCCTTAAGCGGGTAGTAGGTACGCCTCTCCCGCGTGATGTTGTGGCGCAGGGGCCAACGACCACAAAGAATCATGCCCAGCGTGAGATGAGACTGATGGCCAACTCGTCGGCAATCTGGCACATAGTGCGGTCCGATCATGCCGATGTAGGCGAACGGTTCCACCCCAGCGCGGAACCCGGACCAGCCGACATGAGCGGTGGCAGCCGTGCGTCTGCTCGATTAAGCTCGTCGTCGCGGCCGCTATTGTGGCGTCCGCCGCGTTGCCAACCGGCCTTGCCGTGCTGGGCCTTGCGACGAGGGCGAGCGCAAGAACGCCGCTTACCGCCGCCAATAAATTCTACTTGGTCACATCTTTGCTCCCTATCATTTGTCCTTGCCACCCTTCCTCTCGATCGAGTTCAGGCGCGGATTATGCTCCATACTGCGTGAACCCGACATTCGGGTGAACCTGAGAATTCGCTCCTTTAGAATTGGACTTGTATCTCGCGTGTATCCCAGCAACCGACGCCGTCACTAGTTCGGCGTCACCGGGCCGCCAGCAGCGTCGCACCGAAGAGGATCGCCAGCACAAGGAGGGCGAGGGTTGCCGCTGGCCATCGCCGGAGCATGCCATCGACCCGTTCTATCATCTTGCCCAAGGTAAGGGCGGTGCGTCGGGCCGGACCCACCGTCGTGACGAGGACGCTTCTGAAGGGTATGCGCGCCAACCGATATCCCCAGCGTCCCAGCAAGACCGCTAGCAAGGCACCACCCAGGATCGGCCAAAGCGTCGTCGAGAGCGCCTTGAGGGCGAGCGGGTTCGACTGGATGGCAGCCGGAACCGAGAGATATGCATCCCAGGGAAGCAGCCCGAGCAACAACGAGCAGAGCGCGAGCGCCAGCGCTGCCGCTTCCCGCATGCGTGGTGCGGGGACAAGTAACCTGACCGGTTCGTTTGCGGGAGCCAGCGCGTGGGCGAGCACCAGCAGCAGATAGCTGCTCGTGAAAATCCCGCCCGCTTGGATTACGACCGCCCACCACCATTGTTCACTCTCTGCCGCCGCTTGGAGCAACAGCTGCTTCGCGAGATAGGCGCCGCTCGGCGGCACGCCGACCAACGCCACCCCGCCCAGCGCGAAGGCCGAGACGCTCATCGGCAGCGCCCATGCGACGCCTATGAGCCCCGCAATCCGATCATGCCCGAGCGCCGCGTAAATCAGTCCGGCCGCCATGAACATGGCGGCCTTCGCGGTGGCGTGCGAGATTGCCTGCAGCATGCCGCCTGCCAAGGCGCCGCCGCTCTGGAGCTGAGCCGCTCGCGAGTCGAAAGCGAGCGGAAACATCAGGAAGAGGTAGCCGATCTGCGCCAGCGTCGAGTAGGCGATCAGAAGCTTGAGTCGCTCCTGTCGCAACGCGACGACACTGCCGAACACGATCGCCGCCGTGCCGAGCGCAGCGAGCAGCTCCATGCCGGCCGGGCCCGGCAGCCCCGGCATCACATCGAACCAGAGCCGCACCACGACGAAGAACGACCCCTTCACTACCAGCGCCGATAACACGGCGCTGGCGGCGGCCGGCGCGCCGGCATGGGCAGGCGGTAGCCACAGATGAAGCGGGAAGAGCGCGGTCTTGGCGAGAAGCCCCACCGTCATCAGCGCGGCGGCGACGAGCGTCGCCGGCTCCGAGTGGACGCGGCGGGATAGCACGACGATGTCGAGCGTGCCGTAAGTGCCGTAGAGCAGCGCCGTGCCGACCAGATAGAGGGCCGAGCCGAGGAGGGCGAAGAGCAGATAGCGCAGCGCAGCCTGGAGCGTCTCCGCGCGGCCATCCAGGCTGACCAGCGGCACCGCGGCGAAGGTCAGCAGCTCCAGCGCGACGTACAGCGTGAAGAGATCACCGCCCAGGAAGACCGTATTCAGCGCGCCCCAGATCGCCAGCAGCAAGATCCAGAACGCGAACGGTGCGCGGGCCTCGACCGACCCTGCAGGAGTTCGGAAATCCGGGTGCGCAAACACGCCAACGGCGCAGATCGCCACCGCCGTGGTTATTGTCATGACCGCCGACAACCCGTCCGCGCGCAGCGTCACGCCGAGCGGCGGCGCCCATCCACCGAGCAGATAGACTAGCGGGCCGCCGGTCTGCAGCATGGCGACGAGGATCGCGACCGCAATCACGAGGCCGAGCGGCATAGCCGCGAAAGCGACCCGTTCAACCTGGCGCCCGCCGGCGGCGAAAGCGAGCAGCATGCCCGCCACCGGGACGACGAGTAACAACACCAGCAGGAACCCGCCCGGCGTCGCCGCGTCCAAGACCGGGGCCGGATGCGGCATCAGGCGCCCGTAGGATCGGTGCCCGCGCCTGTTGGCGCGTCAGCGCTCAGCGTGGCCGAGCCGGTGGCCTGGAACAGCCGCAGCAACAGCGCAACCGCCAGGGCCGTCGCGGAAAAGGCGACAACGATTCCCGTGATGACGAGCGCCTGCGGGACCGGATCGCTGCCGAACCCCGCCGCCGCACCCCTGCGCGCGACTACGCCAAAAAACAGGAACACGCCGCTGCCCAGCAGATTGAACGCGAGGATCTTGCGAAGCGGCTGGGGATTCGCGATCAGACCGTATAGCCCGAGCCCCACCGCCATCGCAGCGCACAGCCCGAATACGGTCGCCGCGCTCATCGCTCAGCGCTCCGTTCCGGCGCACCTGCCATCAACAGGCAGAGCGTCGCCACGATCGTCAGCGTCATCGCGACCTCGATCGCCAGGATCAGCGGCTTGGCGTACGCCAGCGGATAGGCGAGGAACGCGTCGCCCACCACGAGTCCCCCGAGGCCGACAACGAGGAAGACCACGGGGCCGGCGATCAGCATCGGCCGCAGCCAACGGCGGCCGACCGGCGGCGCATCCGTGAGCCCCGCCATCATGACCAGCAGCCACATGGCAGCGAGGATCGTGCCACCCTGGAAGGCACCGCCGGGATGGTCGGCCCCAACCCAGAAGACGTAGATGCCCACGACAATGCCCACCGGTGGCAGCAGCCGCGCGAGAAAGGCAAGCACACCACGCGGATCGCTCTGGTGGCGCGGCCCCGGGTGCCCGCCCCAGAGGCGGTCGGGCGCCAGCGACCACACGCCGACCAAGGCGAGCAGGAGCACCACTTTCTCCAGCATGGTGTCCATCGCGCGAAAGGCCATCAACACATTAGTGACCGGATTGCGGAGGCCGGTGGCCGCGGCGTTCGCGGCAGCCTCGGGCGCGAGGGTGGGCGCGGGATCGGGCAGGAAGAGCACGCCGGCCGCGAGCGCCGCCGCGACCGTCGCCGAGAGCACCGCGGCCGCCAAGCGCAGGATCCCAGCCGGGCGTTCCGCGGCCGCCAGCGTCTCGGTAGCCCGCAGGCGCGCCGCCGCGCCCAGCAGCAGGACGCCGCTTAAGCCGCCGCCGATCGCAGCCTCGGTCAGCGCCACGTCGACGGCGTCGAGACGCACCCAGACGAGCGGGAGCAACAACCCGTAGGCGACGAACCCCTCGACCGCGGCGAATGTCTCGCGCGCAGCGATTATCCAGACGGCCAGGCCCAGCACCATGGCGCCGAGCGCCATCTCGAGCGCCGACGCGATGGTCATGCCGACGGTCCGTCGTGGCGCGCGGCGCGCGCAATGAGCTGGGAGACCGTCGCGCCGGCCAGCAGCACGAGCAGCCAGACGGAGACCAGCTTGAGGCCATCGCGCAGGCTTCCTGCCAGCGGCAGCAGCCCGAGCACCACGAGACCCAGACCGAGGTTGTCCGCCTTGGTGAGCGCGTGCAATCGCGTCAAAGCATCGGGGAAGCGGAGCAGACCGACGGTCCCTGCAAGAAAGAAGAACGCGCCCGCCGAGACGGCTGCGATCGAAACGATGTCTAGTGCCAAGCTCATCCGCCCTCCGTTGATTCCGGAGCATCCGCGCCCAGACGGGCGGTCCCTTTCTTGACGAATGCAATGGAGGCGAAGGTGGCGAGGAGCGCGAGGGTTAAGGCGACGTCGACCGCCGCTGGCACGCCGGTCACCGCGCCGAGAAGCAGCAAAGCCGCGATGCCTTCGGTCCCGATCAGCTGCGCTGCCATCATGCGGTCGGCGTCTCCCGGACCGCGCAGGATGCGAACCAGCCCCAGCGCCAGCATCGCCAGAATGAAGCCAAGTGCAGCGGTCAGGAACTCAGTCATTGCGGAGCGCCCGCGACAGCGCCGCTTCCTCTGCCGCCAGCTGCGACACCACCGGCTGGTCGACATCGAGGCAGTGGTACACCAGCTGTCCGCTCTCCTCTCCGGCCGGCACCGTGCCGGGCAACAGGCTCGTGAGCGCGGTGAACACGTTGCGAGCGGTGCCGGGCGGAATGCTAACCGGGTAGACCACGAAGCCCGGCCGCAACGGCAATCGCGGATCGAGAGCACGCCATGCAACATCGATTCCCGCACCAATCGATTGACGCAAGAAGCGGAACACGAGTTGCGTCAGCGCAATGGGATGAAAGCTCCACTGCCCAGGCGGCAACAGGCGCAGGCTTGTCCATGTAGCGATGACAGCCGTTAGTGCCCCCACCGGAAGATCCGCGGGGTTGAGGCCGGAAAGGATCACCCAAAATGCAAGGAAGCCCGCTGTTCGTGCAAGCCAACCATGGAGCACATTGCGGGCAATGCCATTTGCAGGAAACTTTCGCACAGGAATGCTCCAATCGATGTTGGAATTGGAACAGGAGGATAGGCGTTATCAGTGTTAAGCTGCCAGGCGCGGCCTCTAACCTGCAAGGCTAGTCAACGTTATGAACTCTACCACACTTTCATCGACGTGCCGTGCCGAAGCTTGCACGGCTGGCTTGCAAGGGCACACCGCGCCCGGCGAGCGAGATTCTCAATCGCCTCCAGCCTGAGGGCGCCCGCGGCCTAAGCGGGGTGGCAGAAAGCGGAATCGCATTGAGTTGGCAAATGCAGGCGCGTTGGATCAACAACGCGATGCGCTTCGTCAAACTCGCCGCAATGGCGACGTGATTCCGGTCATCAAATCAGCACTAGAATGATCCGAATACCGTCCCCAATCCAATCACGGCGATGAGCCCTAAAAGCCCACCAATGATTGAAACCATCACGATGTCGAAATAGCTTTCACGATGCGTCGAGTTGCAGACCGCAAGCAGAGAGACCACTGCGCCATTGTGAGGCAGACTATCCAGCGTTCCCGCTCCGATTACCGCCACGCGGTGCATCAGCCCTGGATCGATGCCCTCCTCCGCGGCAAGGCGCATATAGGTGCTGCCGAGCGCGTCGAGCGCAATCGTCAGACCGCCCGAGGCGGAACCCGTGAGCGAGGCGAGCACATTTGTCGCCACCGCCAGCGAAACCAATGGGCCGCCCTCTATCGACAGCACCCAATCACGAACCATTCCGAACGCCGGCAGGGCCGCCACGACTGAGCCAAAGCCGACGAGGCTGGCGACGCTCAGCACTGGCAGAGCGGACGCGTTCGCGCCGGCGTCGATGCTTGCGCGCAGCGCGGGCAAACGCTGATAGTTCAACGCGATCAGCGTGATAATGGCAGTCGTGAGGGCTGTGACAACCGCCCACACTCCCCCGACGGCAGACAACGATGTCGAACCCCAAGCCTCATCGGCTAGAAAAGAAGCGTTGAGGCGAGGCAATAGAAACAGGGACATCAAGAGATTGACGCCGATCACAATAACCAGCGGTATGACGGCCAAGGCGATGGACGGAATGGCATCGCTTTGATGGCCGTGTCGAATCTCGGCTGGATCGAACGTGCTGGAGGTCGTTGCACGCTCGCGGATGAGATCGTCGACTGGATCGCCGACGGAAGCCACGTCTGCCCCAGGGCCTTCGCCCTTGCTGCGAGCCTTAGCCTCGGCGCGCGCGAGCCACCAAAGGCCGAACCCGAGCATGACGGCCGAGGCGATGACGCCGAGGCCGGGCGCCGCGAACGGGGTAGTGCCGAAGAACGGCATCGGGATCGCGTTCTGGATCGCCGGCGTTCCAGGTAGTGCGGACATGGTGAAGGTGGATGTACCGAGCGCGATCGCCGCCGGCATCAGCCGCTTTGGGATCGAGGCTGTGCGAAACAGACTACTCGCCATAGGAGCGAGCACGAAGAAGGCCACAAAGAGGCTCACGCCTCCATAGGTGACCAGAGCGCCGGCTAGTACGATCGCGAGAATGGCCCGTCGCGAACCCAAGCGCTCGGTCATGAAGCCGGCGATGGCCGACACCGAGCCGCTGTCCTCCATCAGTTTGCCGAACAGGGCGCCCAGGAGGAAGATCGGGAAGAACTGCATCACGAACCGTGCGGCGCTCGCCATAAAAGTCTGCGTCCAGTGGGCGAGCAGCGGCTCCCCGGCCAATCCGGCGGCGACGAGCGCCGCCGCCGGAGCGAGCAGAAGTACGCTCCAGCCCCGATACGCCAGCCAGATCAGCAGCCCGAGCGCCACAAGAATGCCAAGGAGTCCCATGCGTCAAACTCCTTGCAACAGAACATCCAGATCGACAGTCGAACGCCGCCCAAGATCCAATGCATGTTTTTGCAGAAAGATTTGCGCGGATTTTCGCCCCTCATCGCGCAACATTGAGAAAAACGCCCATTCGGCGTTCAACTTCGAGGAGGCGCCGAGCTTGGTTAGGATGTTGTTCGAGACGAGGTGGACACGCATTCCGGCCCATCGCGCGCCCTCGCTGTTGCCACAGTCGACGACCTGCCGAAGCAGAGCGATCATGCGTAGCTCCTTCAGGGCAACGGCATTGAAGGACACCTCATTCAAACGGTCGAGAATCTCCGAAGCAGAGCGCGGCACGCCTTCACGCTCGATCGGGTTTATCGGAACTAAAATGGTATCCTGCGACTCGCACTCCCGGATGAGAGGCGTGATCGTGGGATTGCCCGAATAGCCGCCGTCCCAGTAGGGTTCGCCGTCGATCTCGATGGCCTGGAACATCGTGGGCAGACAAGCCGAGGCGAGCAGAACCTCCGGTGTAATAGCGTTGTTCCTGAAGACCCTACCGCGTCCGGTCCGAACATTGGTCGCAGTGATGAAGAGTTTGATAGGCGCTTGCGCCAGGCGCTCGAAATCGACCAGATTGGCCAAGATCTCGTGCAATGGATTGGCACCCCCCGGATTCAAGTCGTAGGGCGAAAACAGGCGGGATATGAGATCGACCGCGATATAGGCGGGAGAAAAGTCCATCGACCAGCGGCCGAGAAGCACGTCGAGCGGCCCGCGCTGGATCGGGCTGAAGCGCGCCGCTTCGGAGACACGGCGCCAGAACATCTCCAGCGCCACCCGTGCGCCAGCGGCACCGGCTTTCGCGTAACCGTCAGCAAGTACTGCGGCATTCATCGCGCCGGCCGACGTGCCCGAAATGCCGTCGATTCCAAGCCAGGGCTCTTCGAGCAGGCGATCGAGAACGCCCCAAGTGAACGCCCCATGTGAGCCTCCGCCTTGCAGTGCAAGATCCACAAGGATGGGGTCGCGCGTCACTGCAGTCCTGTTCCGTTGAAATCGCTTCGAGGGCGACTCGAGCGGTACGTGAGAGCTCCCAAGCACCGCTCACCATAGCAGCCCTCCCAACACATGCTAGGACCTTGTGTCATGCGTGCGACAAACACCCACAAGTTCTCTCAGGTTAGTCCAAATTACAAACCCATTACTGCGTCATTACACCCATTGATCGTTTGGTATCGACACGATCATGTGAGTAGGTGTGATGTCGATCTCGTCCACTTCTCCGGTTTCGCCCAGGGACTGGTGCATGTGGATGATGGCAGGGATGGCATTCCAGCTCTGCATGCATGGTAGACGAAGGCGGCGGTCACAGCGATGCCTGCTACCGTTTATTCAACAAAAACTGGGGGCATCCCCTCGATCACCTGTGAACCGCGTTAGCAGCGACCATTTTGCGGTGCACCTTTCCCGGCTTGAGGCGACTACACGAGCGCGAAAAACCTTGGGTCCGAAATAAAGTCACCCGCTCGACTCGCTATCAATCATTCTGTACAGTGCCTCACATTTCCACCGAAAGAGATAAGCCGTGCGTTGGCTGCGCCTTATCGCTGTTGGGTCCACCCTCATTCTTCGCGGCTCAAAACTTTGAAATAGTGACTCAATCTATCGGTAGTAGATGATCGCCGTGAATTTTTCCTGCGGTGGGTGGGAGTAGTTGCTGCGCTGTCACACCGAACGATCAAAGCAACGGGCTGATGGACATGGATGCGGCTTCGGCAGTGAAATCCGCAAGTGACGTGTCAACCTGGCACGCCATGACCGCGGATGAGGTTATAGAGCGTCTCAATACCAACGCGAAGAACGGCCTCGACGCCGGCGAGGTCGCAAGCCGGCTGAAGAAGTACGGGTCTAACCGGTTACCTGAGGGCACGAAACGAGGAGCGTTCATACGGTTCCTGTCGCAGTTCAACAACATCCTGGTTTACGTCTTGCTCGGTGCCGGTTTCACCAAGCTGATGCTGAACCTGTGGCTCGACGCAGCGATCATCTTCGCCGTAGTCATCCTTAACGCGCTGCTCGGCTTCATCCAGGAGGGCCGGGCGGAGAAAGCTCTGGATTCAATACGAAACATGCTGTCCGCTGCGGCGCGGACGTTGCGTGGCGGTGAAACGCGCATGATTGCGGCCGACCAGCTAGTACCCGGGGACGTAGTACTGCTCGAATCGGGTGACAAGGTGCCGGCCGATCTTCGGCTTGCCGACGTGAACAATTTCCGCACGGAGGAAGCCGCGCTGACCGGCGAATCGGTGCCGGCAGACAAGACGACTGAGGTCGTCTCCGCCAACGCGACCGTCGGGGACCGCGAATGTATGGCTTTCTCCGGGACCATGGTGGTGTCCGGCCGTGCGACGGGCGTCGTCGTCGCGACGGGCAGTGAAACGGAGCTCGGCCGTATCAACCAGCTACTCGCCAGCGTCAGCGCGCTCGAGACGCCGCTCCTGCGCCAAATTAAGCAGTTTGGCTACGCAATTACCGCCGTCATTGGAGTGGTTGGCGTCCTGGTCTTCGCCTACGGCAAATGGGTGAAGGGAATGGACTTTGTGGAGATTTTCCAGGCGGTCGTCGGCATCGCCGTATCGGTCATTCCAGAAGGCCTGCCAGCGCTCATTACCATCACGCTTGCCATCGGCGTGCAGCGCATGGCGCAACGCAATGCAATCATCCGGCGCCTGCCCGCGGTCGAAACACTGGGCTCGGTCTCGCGGATTTGCTCTGACAAGACTGGCACGCTAACGCTCATGGAAATGATGGTCGTCTCTGCTGTCACCGCGGAATCGGAGTATCGGATCACCGGTGATGGTTACGCGCCCGAGGGTACGATCCAGAAGAATGGACAGGCAATCGGGAAGGACCCTGTCCTGGAGGGTCTGGGGCGCGTATCGATGCTCTGCAATGACGCCGAGCTGTTCCATCAGGAGGGCGTCTGGAAGGTGGAGGGCGATCCGACCGAAGGCGCGCTCTATCCGTTTGCGACTAAGCTCGGGATGGACCGGCAAGCTGAACAAAGCGCTCACCCGAGGGTGGACGCGATTCCGTTCGAATCGGAGCACAAGTTCATGGCTACGCTCCACACGACGGCCGGCGGCCCGGAGATACTGTTGGTCAAGGGTGCTCCCGAGGTCATTCTTGATCACTGTGACCGCCAACAAACCGTCGCCGGACAACAAGTGCCGCTCAAGCGCGACCATTTCATGGAGGCCTCTGACAAACTCGCCGGCCAAGGTGAGCGCGTGTTGGGACTCGCATGGCTCGAGAGCCCGGGGGTCACGGCCGGAAATCTCACCGCGGCCGATCTGCCGAAGAACCTCGTCCTGCTCGGCCTGATCGGGCTCCTCGACCCACCACGCAAGGAAGCGATCGAGGCGGTGACGGAATGCCAAGGCGGCGGCATCCGCGTGACGATGATTACCGGCGATCACAAGATCACCGCCGCAGCCATCGCCAACATGCTCGGCATCGGCGACGGGAAGACGGCAATCACCGGTGCCGAAATCGAAGAAATGGACACTGCCACACTGCAGGACCGAGTCCGCGACGTGGACGTGTTTGCCCGTGCAAGTCCTGAGCACAAGCTCCGTCTGGTTAAAGCGATCCAGGCGAATAAGCAAATCGTTGCGATGACGGGCGACGGCGTGAACGACGCCCCAGCGCTGAAGAAAGCCGACATTGGTGTTGCGATGGGCATCAAAGGTACCGAGGTCACGAAGGAGGCGGCCGAGATGATCCTCGCGGATGACAACTTCGCTTCGATCACGGCGGCCGTGAAGGAAGGACGCACGGTTTACAATAACATCGAGAAGGCAATCCTCTTCATGCTGCCCACAAACGTCGCCCAAGCGCTGGTCATCGCAGTGGCCATCTTCTTTGGCTTCACTATGCCGATCACGGCGCCTCAGGTTCTCTGGGTCAACATGGTAACGTCAGTGGCACTGGGCTTGGTGATTTCCTTCGAACCGCACGAACTGGACGTGATGAGGCGGCGACCGCGCAGCGTCGATCGCCCGATACTGACCGGATTTGGCATCTGGCGCGTCGTCTTCGTCGGTCTTGCGCTCCTCGCCTACACGCTGTGCGCTTTCTTCTGGATGAAGTGGCAAGGCGCCTCGGACCAGCTGGCCCGGACGGTCGCGGTCAACGCGATCACCATTGGTCAAGTGTTCTACTTGTTGAACAGCCGCTTCCTGCTGGATTCCTCTGTCTCGTTCAAAGCGCATCTTGGAAATAAGTATCTGCCGCATGGGATCGGTGCAGTCGTGTTGTTGCAACTCCTGTTCACCTACGCACCACCGCTGCAGCGACTATTCGACACCGAAGCGATTCCACTTAGGGTCTGGCCGTGGCTCTTCGTGGGAGGCCTTGTGTTCTTCCTCGTGGTCGAAGCGGAAAAGCTGACCATTCGCTCAGTGGACTCTTTGCGGCGCACCGTCACTGCAGTCGAAGTGGGGGCGTGAAAGTCGTGTCATTGACCCTACTGCGAGTTATTTTTGTTACGAGTAATCTCGGGGGAGAAACATGACGCCAAATCGCGCCAGCGCTGATAAATCGAAGTTAAAACGCATGATCTACGAAAAGGAACTGCGAAAGCTGCAGGTCCAGCTTTGTCGGCTGCAGGATTGGGTGAAGCACAAGGGTTTGCGCGTCATCATCGTGTTCGAGGGGCGCGATGCGGCCGGCAAGGGTGGCACCATCAAGGCGATCACCGAGCGGGTGAGCCCGCGCGTATTTCGCGTTGTTGCGCTGCCGGCACCTTCAAGCCGGGAAAAGACACAGATGTACTTCCAGCGTTACGTCCCGCATTTTCCCGCCGCCGGCGAGATCATCATCTTCGATCGCAGCTGGTACAATCGGGCCGGCGTTGAGTACGTGATGGGATTTTGCACCGAGGAGGACCATCGGCAATTTTTAATTGTGTGCCCGGAAGTCGAGCAATATATCGTCGATGGCGGTATCGTGCTGATCAAGTTCTGGCTGGAGGTTGGTAAGGACGAGCAGGAGCGCCGTTTCTTGGCCCGCGTTCACGATCCCCTGCGACAGTGGAAACTCAGCCCGATGGACCTCGAATCGTACGAGCGATGGTACCAATACTCGAAAGCCCGCGACATAATGCTAAAAGCGACGGACACCAAGTTTGCGCCTTGGTACATCGTGCGTTCGGACGACAAGCGCCGGGCCCGACTCAATTGCATTTCGCATATCCTGAAAACGGTTTCGCCGGGTAAAGTGCCGCGCTCAAAAGTGAAACTACCCCAGCGCGCGGGCAAGGGCAGATACGACGATCAAGCTGCTCTGAAACGAGTGAATTTCGTCGCTGAAAGATATTGAGGCGGCGCGGTAGTGCGGTGAGGACACGTCGCATGACAATGTCCTGGATTTCCTGGTCGGACACTTTGTCGATGTCGTGTCGCAGTTGTGACGTCGAACCATGAGCGCACAGAAATGGAAATCGTTTGGAATACTGCTTGTAGGAGCCATCGCTATGGTCTTGATCGTTGCGTTCATTGTCTGGTGGGGTTCCCTCGCTGGTCATGTTCTGAATCAATAAACCATTCGCGCAGGATTAGCAGGGGAGTCGTGCGCCGTTGTGGTCAGCAGTCCGGGCAGCGGGCGGCGGCATCCGCATATCGGCCTTATGGGCAGGTTGTTGCGGTCTTTGCGGGTCGTAGTCGTTTAAGACTCGCTGGTGCGGCCGAATTGTCGGCCCGCTTCCCAAAGTTGGCAGCCGAAACGAATCTACGCACAGCTGGGTCATTACGCCGTGTACCGCTTGTAAAGGAATAACATTGCGATCCTCCCCGTTGTGACTTGCGAGCCGATCGAGGGTAAACTCTCAATATGAGTAGCTAAATAGCAGCTGTTATAGAATTCCCCTCAGAAAGATCCCAACCGGCGTCGCAATCGATCCTTTCGGTCTCATCACTTCACGGCGGCGAGATCCGCGCGTCAGACCTGCGAATACGCGCGTCCGAATCGCTTCCGCCTCCGCTTCGTGATCGACTGATATGTTCGCTGATTGTCGACGAACGTGCCCCACAATGCCTCCGTGGGTCACGCTTTCCGTCACCATTTATTTGATTGTCACCGCGGTTGCGATACGCCGTTCTTTCGCATTTCCCGACTTGGCCGCAGCGAAGATCCCACGTTCGTCTTCGGGACCGACGGTCAATGGTGCTTACCGGTTTCGCCGGGTTCCCGAGCCGAATAGTGCATGGGTTCTGCTCGGTCGGCGGCTCGGTTGAATCCAGCGGTTGATGCGGTGATCAATCATGTCATCTTCGCTAAGGACGACAATGATCTCGCGGCGCAAAAAATAGCATCATTTCCGCTCCTGGTCGGCGCAACTTAATCGTCGCGTACGTCGGTTCAAGTCAGGGCGCCAATTTCATTGGCGCCTGGCATCAAGGTAGGGCCGGTAGTTACCGATCATTAATCTCGGCGTCACCGGCTCGTAAGCATGCTTCTGCGATCTTGAATCATTCATGCAATACAAACGGCGATCGCGCAATGATGCATGCGACGGAAGATCAACGCTCGGGCTCAATGGCCCGGCCTCTCTTAAAGTCACTGATGATTGTCGAAGACGATGATCCGATGATGCAATCCTTGGCGTGCGCGATGGAAGCCCAAGGCTTTACGGTGATAACCGCCACGTCGGTTGCCGATGCTTTCAGCCAAATTCAGCTGAGCGCGCCAGAGTATGCTGTGGTCGACTTGCGATTGCATGACGGCTGCGGCCTGGACGTTATTTCGCTCCTCAAACAGCAGCGACCCGACGCGCGCGCGATCATTTTGACTGGCTACGGCAATATCGCTACCGCCGTCAAGGCGGTGAAACTTGGCGCCGTCGACTACCTCCTGAAGCCTGCCGACGCCGATGACATCATCGCCGCGCTGCTCGCGCCCTGGGGCGGCATAGCCAAGGCGCCGTCGCGTCCCATGTCGGCTGATCGCGTGCGCTGGGAGCACATCCATCGGGTCTATGAAGTATGCGGGCGTAACGTTTCGGAGACTGCGCGCCGCCTCAATATGCACCGGCGCACGTTACAGCGGATTCTGACCAGACGGGCAGGACTGCTCGAAGGAGCTTCGAGCGCTGGATCATGAGAAGTGTCCAGACAATAGAGACAGCTATCAACCAATGAATGTAGCTATGCGTGTAACACGCGACCTCAGGCGCCGGTTGTGGTGTGCCGAACTATGTCTGCCTCGCTTGGCCTTGCGGCCGCCTGCCGGCCCAGGCTGGATACACGAGATCGAGCATGACGGCTTTCGCATTCTCGCGAAACAGAACGCCGCCGCCGTGCACCTATTCACTCGCAAGGGCTACGACCTCGCCGTCCGGTTCCCTCTAGCCACTACGGCGGTAGCGGCCCTGCCGGCGCGCTCGTGCCTTATTGACGGTGAAGCGATCGCCCGCGACCAGAATGGCCTCGCGGTCTTCGAGATGATCCGTTGGCGCCGCCACGACCAGGACGTTGTCCGCTGCGCCTTCGATCTGCTCGAGCTTGACGGCCAGGATCTGCGCAAGGTGCCGATCGAGGAGCGCAAGCGAACACTGGCAAAGTTGTTGCACCGATCGCCGGCCGGTATCACTTTCAATGAATACTATGATGGCGACGGTACGACCCTTTTCCGGCATGCTTGTCGGTTCGGCTGTGAAGGAATTGTGTCGAAACGGCTTGGTTCACCCTACCGCTCAGGCCGCGTAGATGATAGGCTGAAAATCAAGAATCCGTTGGCGCCCGCTGCCAAGCGAGAAGCGGATCGCGGTAGATGAGACCACAGGGCCCGATCAGTCAATTCTGGTCGCTGCTGCGGCGACAGCAATTTCTGCGAATTCGGCGACGTAGTGGATAATCGCTACTCTCGTAAAGGCGACGGATGTCATCGACGTGTATCTCCGACCTGCATCCATGCATCAAGGGTACGGACCGCAGGAAAATCTTCGACGATGAAGCGGATGGCCTCGGCCGCCGTGGCAAAGCGACGATAGCCGAGCCGCGACCGCGCACCACCCTTGCGCTTTGCCGTGAACAGTTCGGCCGGCAATTCGTAGTCAAAGGTCATGGACAGGTTCAGCTCGGCTCGTGCCTTAACAGGAACGAGCGGCGCTGGCAGCGGCGCGGGTATTACCGCTAGGTGACTTCAGGCTTAATTTTCGGCAATCGAACTGCGCGCGCAAAGGATGACTCTTTGTCAACTTCCGCTAAGCTGCGCGGTGTGTTGCGCAATTGAGATTTGGTAGGACCTGTTTTTCAGCTCCTCTCGCAATCTATCCAATCATCTCAGAAATTCTTTCGCCGAATTAATGCGCTCTCCAGGTTCCTGTAAGTCGCCCCGCTCCATTTGTAATCTTAAGGTCCGCCGGGCCGCTTCCATGAATGGAGAGACTACAATGGCACCAAATCGTTCAGTTTCACCTAAGCCCGGGGTTCTCACGCCCCGACGGGTTACGCTTTTGGCGTCGGTCGCCGCACTCGGCGCAACCGTTCTGCTGGCCGGTCCGGGCGGCTATCAGCCCTCCGGTCTGACTTCGCCGGCACGTGCGACCGAAACCATGGCGCAGCATCCCGCCAGTTTCGCGGACGTCGTTGCCAAGGTGAAGCCCGCCGTCATCTCGGTGCGGGTCAAGGTCAACGCCGCGGCTGAGACGGGGCTGATGGAACAGAACGGCGACGAGGATGCGAATCCGTCGGATTCGCCGATGTACAAGTTTTTCCGGAACTTTGCTCCAGAGGGCATGCCCCGCCTGCGTCAACGCCCCGAGATGGTTACGGGTGAAGGCTCAGGCTTCTTTATCACCGGTGATGGCTATGCGGTGACCAACTACCACGTCGTTGATCACGCCAAGTCGGTCCAAGTTACGGCTGACGATGGTGCAAGCTATACGGCCAAGGTAGTCGGCGCCGATCCGAAGACTGATCTCGCTCTGATCAAGGTCGATGGCAAAGACGATTTTTCGTTCGTCAAGTTTGCCGAGTACGCGCCGCGCGTTGGTGATTGGGTGATCGCAGTCGGGAATCCCTTCGGTCTTGGCGGCACGGTCACCGCGGGTATCGTTTCCGCGCGCGGCCGCGACATTGGCGCCGGGCCTTATGACGATTACGTGCAAATCGATGCTCCGATAAACAAGGGCAATTCCGGTGGTCCGGCGTTTGACGTCGAGGGCAATGTGATCGGCGTCAATACTTCAATATTCTCACCGACCGGCGGCTCCGTTGGCATCGGCTTCGACATCCCCGCCGACACGGCGAAGCTTGTCGTCGCTCAGCTGAAAGACCATGGCCACGTCACCCGTGGTTGGCTCGGCGTTCAGATCCAGCCGGTGACCGCGGGCATTGCCGACAGCCTTGGCTTGAAGAAGGCCGAAGGCGCAATGGTTGACGAGCCGCAAAAGGGCAGCCCGGCAGCCGAGGCCGGCATCGAGACTGGCGATATCATCACGGCCGTCGACGGCACGAAGGTGAAGGACGCCCGGGAACTGGCG
Organism: uncultured Alphaproteobacteria bacterium; assembly: GCA_963833665.1. GTDB lineage: Bacteria > Pseudomonadota > Alphaproteobacteria > Rhizobiales > Xanthobacteraceae > BOG-931. The sequence continues at coordinate 55,101 of CAWHZA010000015.1, forward strand.
CGGACCATCGGCATGTTGGCGCCAAACACCAAGGCCAAGCTCGACATCATCCGCCAGGGTCAGGAGAAGACTTTGACGGTGACCCTCGGTGAGATGTCGAACGAGCATCAGGCAAAGGCAGACACCGAGCAACAGACCCCGAGCAGCGGCATTCCACACCTCGGACTGTCGCTAGCTCCCGCGGGCGATGTTGCTGGTGCAGGCGACAAGGGCGTCGTGGTCATGAATGTCGAACCGGATGGGCCTGCCGCCGAGCAAGGTTTTGAGCGCGGAAATGTCATCCTGGACGTCGGCGGCAAGCCGGTCGCCAACGTGGGCGACGTGCGCAGTGCGCTCAAAGAGGCCAAGACCCAAGGCAAGCACGCCGTTCTGATGCGCGTGAAGATGGGCGACGCGACCAAGTTCGTGGCCGTGCCGCTCGGCAATGCGTGAGGACGGCGGTCCCGCCCCGTCGCTTGTGCCGTAGTCTCCAGGAACTGAGTAGATGGGGTAAGCGGGGGACGGGCGCATGCCCGTCCCCCTTTGCTCGGATCCGTCGAAGCCCTGGGTGCGCAGAATGGACCTCGCGAGCCAACTCATCGCCCCGACAATGCGCGGTGCAAAGCACGAAGTTTTCGACATGCCGACCAATGGTTCCGACAAAGCTGTGCCCGTTGCGCCACGTTGCCCACGTTGCGCCCAGCCGATGTGCCTCGCGCGAAAAACGCCCCGTTTCGGCGGGTTGCCCGACCTGTACGCGTTCGAATGCCGGAGCTGTGAGATATCACATACCGAGGAAGCTGGGCCAGCAAGATGGCGCGACACTGATCTGTTTCGCCTCTTTAGCAAACAGGCGCGGGAATGCCGCCGATTGGCTACTTTGGCTCAAGAACTCCGAAGATCGATCGTTTTGGCTTCGTTTGTCCGAGCACTGGCTGAAACTGGCTCAAGGGACCGGTCAGCGGACCAGCTGAGCACGCTCACTCAACCCACTACGGGTGCGCTTTAGGTCGGTCTCAAGGGCACCATGAATGCGCTGGACCTCCCTGACAGGCGCCAGAAGATGTGGCGGTGGCTTGAGAGGCAATCGGGTCATTTCCACACGCTCGGCGTGGCTTGCATTTGATGGGCCGGCTGCGGGCCTTCTGGCGAGAAGGAGGGCAGCTAGTACGAATAAGCCTTGTTGTTTAACTCCGCCTGTAGTGAGGGCGTTTAGCCGCGTCGGGCGCTAAGACGTGTACACGAATTTGTTACTCTCGAAAACTAACCGCGTTGTACCGCGTTTGTTAATGCGTTAAAATACGAGAAATACCTGCATCACTATTCTCGCGCCTGCATCGACTTTCTCCGAAGTGGCGGGGTAAATTTTGGTTAGTCTGCAAACGGAGGCCATACGCCACGATGAAGACGAATATCGTGAGGGCGTCCACCAGGAAATTTCTAAAGGTGAAGCCTTCTTGAAGGAAGAGCATTTTCGACCTCCTGTTACTCTTTGCTCCAGTACCCTACTTCAAGGAGTTCACTATAGCCTCTGGTAGGCGATTTTCAAAGATCCAAGCCGCAGAATGTTTGCAGCAGTGTGAGGCGCACACAACATTGTGCAAGAAACATCTGTGTTTAATGCTTTGTTCTAGCCTCGATGTGAGGCGGAATTTACCGTCTGAGTGCAACCGTTGGCCTTCTCCAGCATCGACCGGCTGGTGATTGCCGGGATATACGCGCTGGCTCCCAACATTCTGGATGCGCGGAAGATCGTCAAGAATCTGCTGCGCTCGTATCAAAGGGATTACAACGAGGGGCGAACTCACCTGTCCCTATGCAGAGACGCGCCGATCCCGCGCGCCGTCCGGCCCGGACGGTCACGTTCAACAATCAGAGCGTGTTTAGGGACTATTCGGCGGTGACCGGTTTCAATCCAAATGACCCAACCACCGATCAAGGGCCTCGTTGCTCATCCACTGGCACTTTAGCGCCAGCGAAGTTTTTTAGACATGCTTGTACAGTTGATTGGTACGTGCTTCGACAAATCGCACCCCCGCAACCAACACAAAAACCCGCTATCCGTCAGGGTGCGTGCGGCGATTGAGGCCGTGCCGTTTGAGAGCCCAGGCTCTCCGCTACGGCAGTGCTGCAAGGGGTTTGAAGTTCAATTCCTAACGCCTCGTTAATCTGCCAAAAGTAGCGCTAACTAACACTTCCGCGGGTTAAAGCCGTGGCGACATGGTGGCGATATAGACTAGAGAGGGGGAAGCACGTGGATTTGCGAGACTGGCAATCTGTCGTATTGTCAATATGTTGCTGGCGCGCCCGAAGAGATTCGAACTCCTGACCCCCAGATTTCGTAGTCTGGTGCTCCGTTCTGCCTGAGCCGACCATTTTCGTGCTTCTCAAGCCGTGGAGTTTGCCAATCCAAAAAAATCCTCATTGCTTTCCAATGGCAACTTTACAAGCTGGCAAGTTGGCTAACCCGTTGATATCAACCACTTATCGCTTATCCCTAGGGAGCGCCAATTAATTCAATGAGTTATTTGGTAAACTCCGTTAAATTCGGCCCTCGTGCCCAACTCTTGCCCGATAAGCGCGGACGAACGATGGCGGACTGCCGCGGTCGTTCCGAAGGGCGGTTGGCCCTATCTGTAGAGCGACCGCCACTTACGTGAAGGTGCGCGAGCGCTGGCGCATCGTCTCGCTGCGGTGATCGTAGCGGTGGGCGTCAACAGAGACGGCCGGCGCGAAGTGCTCTGGATGGACATAAAGGGGTGTAGCGTAGTCTGGTAGCGCACTGCGTCGGGACGAGGGGGTCGCAGGTTCAAATCCTGCCACTCCGACCAATACTTACTGATTTTCAATTTTGGTCCGGCACCGATACAACGGTCCTGATGCCCTTGCCTGAGTGCCTCATCCATGAGGTCGAAATACTGGCGCGTGTGCAGGGCCTGGAAATGCTGACTGTGGATCAGGAGGTCGGTGGTTCGAGTCACACCCAGCTGTACCAATGAAATATCTGAGATAATTACATAATTATAGCGCGAGTTTGTGGCGCTCGCAGTTTCGTTTGGCTGGGGAAGCACCAGGGAAGCACGAGAGTGATTTTAGCTGCCTTCGTGCGTGGCTGGCGTCTATTGCGAGTGTAGCTGAATGGCTAGAGCACCGCACTCCAAATTCGTTCAACGCCGTCCCCGCCTATCCTAGCGTAGAGTTTTGCCTGTCCCAGGGCGATTGTCCCCTGCAGGCGCTCGATTTGGGGAAGCTTTGGGGGAAGCGGCCTGCGGGTTTTGGCTGGCACAGGTCGTCTCCGGGGGAGTGCGCGTCCCCACGTGATAGCAGAAAGCATGACGCGGATTGCGAGTTCCGCGCGCTGGCCACATCGACCAGGCGAGAATTAAATTGGAATGCAGTTCGCCTTCCGACCTCGGTTGTCAGTTCCCAATCATCCGGCCGAGCCGAAGAACCTCCCGCACGAGCAGGTCGAGATCGGAGCGCCGCGTGCGATGGTTGTTAATCGCGACCCGCAAAGAGTGCTTGCCGTGGACAGTCGTGTCCGAAATGGCGGCGACGCCGTCCTCTTGCAGCCGCAGCATGATTTCGACATTGAGACGTTTCAAGGCGAGCTCATCGAGGCCTGGCGGACAATAGCGAAAGCAAACGATGTTGATGGTCGTTCGCGCGACACTTTCTAGGAGCGGCTCTGAGACGATCAATTTGTCGAGGTAATGGGCCTGAGCGATGTTCTGATCGATGAGCCGTCCGAATTTTGCGACACCTTGCTCTTTGAGCGCCATCCAGACCTTCAGCGCGCGAAACCCGCGGCTGGTCTGCAGACCGTATTCATAGAGCCAGTCTCCGGACGCGAGGCCGCGTGGTGCCTTTTCCAGATATTCCTGTGCCACCGAGAAGCTCGCCCGATGAGCGGCGGCATCGCGAACCAGAACGCAGCCGACTTCGAAGGGCGCATGCAGCCATTTGTGCGGGTCAAGTGCAACGGAATCAGCACGCTCCAAGCCGCGCACGAGATAGGCGTTGTCCGGCGCGACGGTGAGCAGCGCGCCGATGCAGCCGTCAATATGGAACCAGAGGTTCTCTCGCACTGCCAGATCAGCAAGGGCCCGAAGATCATCGATCGCACCGGTGTTGACTGTGCCGGCGTTGCCGATCACGCAGGCTGGCTGAAAGCCGGCGTCGCGGTCCCGCGCGATCGCCACACGGACGGCGTCAAGGTCGACGCGGAGATGCTCGTCCGTCGGGATGCGTTGCAGCGCCCGGTTTCCGAGCCCCATCGCCTCGATCGCTTTGCGATGGCAATTGTGCATCTGGTCCGAGGCATAGAATCGAAGCGGCTTCTCGATAGCTGCGACGCCATATTCACGCACGTCGATGCCCGCCTTGACGTTGCGCGCGACGATCAAAGCGATAGTGTTGGCCATCGACCCGCCGCTGACCAGCGTGCCGCTCGCCGAAGCCGGAAACCCAATCATCTCCTTGCACCAGTTGACAACCTGCTCGTCCATCCTCGCGGCGGCGTGGTTCCCGCCGCCGAGGTTGGAACCCTGCACCGCAGCCAGAAAGTCGCCCAGCGCTCCGGTGAAGTTGCTCGACCCCATGTACCAGGCCCAGAAACGCGGATGGATGTTCCCCATCGGGTAGGGCATCAACCTTTCGGCAATTTCGCTATAGACCTCCGAAAGCGGCGTGGGAAAACGGGGCAACGGCGCGTCGAAAGTGCGCCGGACCTCATAGGGCATGTTCCGCCAAACCGGGCCATCGCGAATGTCGCGCAGATAGGCGATCGCGTCATCGACGGCGCGGTGGGCGACGGCTTGCGCTTCGGCCCAGTCTTCGGGGTCGAGCGTTTCTTCTCGGGCTTCAAGCGCTCGCGGAGCTCGGCTTTGCATCGTCGCAATCTCAGGCAGCGGCCAACTGAGAACTCGGGGTCGAACGGGATAGCGCGAGCTCCTCCTCGTTCATGTCCGCTGTGATGGATTCGAACAACGGCGTGCTGAGGTAGCGCTCTCCGGTATCAGGCAATATGCACAGGATCACCGAACCATGCGGTTCACGTTCGGCTATTCGGCGCGCGACCGCGAAGGTTGAGCCACCGGAAATGCCGGTAAAGATGCCTTCCTTCTGGGCGAGCTGTCTGGTCCAAAGCATGCCTTCGGCGCCGTCAATCGGCACGATTTCGTCGTAGAAGCGGCGGTCGATCGCCTCTTGCAGCACTGCGGGGATGAAATCCGGCGTCCAACCCTGGATCGGATGCGACTCCCATGCGGGATGGCTGCTGGCGGGCGCCCCATGGGTGGCGCGTTGCTGAGCGACGCCGCTGCCGACCAGTTGGGCGTTCGCCGGTTCGCAGAGAACAATGCGGGTCTCTGGCCGTTCACGCCGCAGCACGCGCGCAACGCCGGTGACGGTTCCGCCGGTCCCATAGCCGGTCACAAAGACGTCCAGGCGCTGGCCGGTAAAGTCATTGATGATTTCCCGGGCGGTCGTGCTCTCGTGGATGTCGGCGTTGGCCTCGGTCTCGAACTGTCTCGCGAGAAACCAGCCGTGGGTCTCTGCCAGCTCGACCGCCTTCTGGTACATGCCGAGTCCCTTCTGCACCCGTGGGGTCAGCACCACCTTTGCGCCCAGCATGCGCATGAGTTTTCGCCGTTCGACGGAGAAGCTGTCGGCCATCGTTACGACGAGCGGATAGCCCTTTTGCGCGCAGACCATTGCGAGCCCGATGCCGGTGTTGCCACTGGTCGCCTCGACCACGGTCTGACCAGGCTTGAGCGCGCCAATGCGCTCGGCCGCCTCGATCACGTTGAGCGCGAGACGGTCCTTGACCGACGAGGCCGGGTTGAAGAATTCGGCTTTGACATAGATTGTCCTGCCCTCAACTCGGAGATTGTTAACCCGGACGACCGGAGTGTCGCCAACCGTTTCGAGAATACTGTCGAAAAGACGGCCACGGCCTGACGTGCTTCTGATGGATGATGCAGGCGGCATTGGTGATCTCCTCTCTAACGGGCGCGAGATCCGGTATGCCCGATCCGGCGAATAGATGTAGTCTGCCGCGGTAGGCGGGCAGCCGAGGTGGTTGGTCCCGTGGCCGACGGTTGCATGCTGATGAGGCGCCGTCGGTCTATAGATGCCCGGAACCCAGCTTGAAGACTTTGCCTGCGGCTTGAATTCTCCTTGAGATGAACATGATTATTCCTTGAGAGCTCGTCGCAACAGGTAATTAAAAAGTGAAATTTCTCTTTGGCGATTACACACTTGACACCGGCCGGCGCGAACTATGCCGGCGGTCCGAGCCGATTGCGGTTGAGCCGCAGGTATTCGACCTCTTGGTTTACCTGATCGAGAACCGCAATCGGGTCGTCAGCAAGGACGATCTCATCGGTGCAGTTTGGGCCGGTAGGATCGTGTCGGACTCGAACTCTTACAAGTCGTATCAATGCCGCGCGGAAAGCGATCGGTGATAGCGGCGACAAGCAAGAGCTGATCCGCACCATAGCGCGTAAGGGTCTGCGCTTTGTCGGTGAGGCGCGCTCGACCGACATCGAACGGGCCGATGCCAACTCTCTGCCGCCGGATCAAATCCGCCAGCCGTTGACCCCGGGATCCGATCGGCCGGCCATCGCCGTGCTTCCCTTCACGAACATGAGTGGCGATCCGGAGCAGGAGTATTTTTCCGACGGCATTACCGAGGATATCATCACTGCGCTTTCTAAGCTGCGCTGGTTCTTCGTGATCGCACGAAACTCTTCCTTCATCTACAAAGGCAAGGCTGTCCACCTCAAACAGGTCGCCGAGGAACTTGGCGTGAACTACGTAATAGAGGGTAGCGTGCGCAAAGTTGCCGACCGGGTGCGTATTACAGCCCAGCTTAACGACGTGGCCACTGGAAGCCATATATGGGCGGAGCATTTTGACCGCGGCCTCGCCGACGTGTTTGCGGTTCAGGATGAGATCACTGAGGCCATCGTCGCCGCGATCGAGCCGCAGCTCTATGCCGCAGAAAATTTTCGGGCCCAGCGTAAGTCGCCGGACAGCATGGATGCGTGGGATTTGGTCGTGCGGGCGATGTCGCATTACTGGCGCGTGACGCGACAGGACAATCTGGTCGCCCAGGCGCTGCTCGAGAAAGCGATCGCCATTGACCCCAACTACGGTAAGGCACTCGGAGTCCTTGCTGCCACTCATACGTTCAGCGCCCACATGGGTTGGGAGGATATGGCTACTGCGCTAGCGACCGCTGAACGAGCGGCGCTGGCAGCGATTTCGGCTGACAACGAGGATTCCTGGGCGCACTATGCGTTGGGCTGCGTCTATTTGCTCCGGCGGCGCTTTGATGACTCGCTGGCCGAATTAGAGCTATCGCTGCGGCTCAATCCGAACTTCTCACTTGCTCAAGGCTTTTATGGCCTCGCGCTGTCATATTGCGGGCGGTGGGAGGAAGGCGACTTGGCCGCGCGCCGTGCACTTCGACTAAGTCCACGAGATCCGTTTTCCGCACTTTACTATGGCATCGCTTCGTACGCGCAGTTCGTCGGGCGCAACTATGAGGAGGCAATGCGTCTTGCCCGCGACGGCATTCGCAAACGCGGCGATTTCGTCGGCGCTCACCGAGTTCTCACGGCCGCTGCAGGCATGGCCGAGCAGAAAGATGTCGCCAAGTCTGCGCTGCAGGACCTTCGCCGTGTGCAGCCCAATATTTCGCTGGCCTGGATCGAAAGCCAAATGCCCATACAGGAGGACGCCGAGCGCGAGCACTACCTGGAAGGCTTTCGTCGCGCAGGTTTGGACTAACAAGCTGAACACCTCCATGCTGCACGCCACCAGCAGCAGTCCCCTTAATCTTCTCCTGGCTGGTTGCGCAATCACGCCACGGTGATGCCGCCCTGACACTTGAGGAGGCTCTGGCACCGATCAGACGATGCCATATCGGTAATTTCGGATTCGAACGAAAGCTCTCGTCGATCCAGGTCAAGCCTTTGATGCGGCATAGATATTTCAACGGGTGACTCCCTAAACGAATCAAAACTCCTCAGGAAATAATCAAGTGCTTCTCACGGATAAATCAAGCGCTCGGAAAAGTCTCTTGGGCGTTCCCCAGCCATACTCGCGCGCGGCTGCACACTCGGTATTCTCAGCCCGATGGATGCTTGCCCTGAACGACCTAATTGGCAAGGAGGCGACGATGCACAGGATGAAATTGGTAATCGTATTTCTGCTCACCGGCAGTGCTCTAGCAGCTGCGCAACACATGCCCACTCCGATCAACTCTGGCGACATCAAATGGGGACCGGCACCTAATGTCCTGCCGCCTGGAGTGCAAATGGCTGTCGTGTCCGGGGATCCGTCCAAGGACGCACTGTATGTCGTCCGCCTGAAAATGCCAGCGAATTACGAGATACCGGCACACAACCATCCGACCACCGAACACGTTACTGTCCTATCCGGCGAGTTCAATGTCGGAATGGGGGACAAGCTGGATCGCAAAAAAGGCCTAGCTTTACAGGCGGCTGGTTTTGTCGAGGCATCAGCAACGATGAACCACTATGCTTGGACGTCCAGCGAAACCGTGGTTCAGATCCACGGCCAAGGGCCATTCGCGATCACGTACGTGAATCCCGCCGACGACCCAAGCAAGAAATAGTTCGGCTCGAAAATCCGTATCGAGCGTGCGAGAGCCGTCCGAGATGCGGGCTCAGAAGAGCGGCCAGTTCGCGATTGCAAGTGTAACAAAGAATCGGCGCCTTACGACGCACCACAGCTCTTGAGGAAAACAAATAGAGTGACTTGAAGTCCAGCTGGTATGAGCTTCATCGGGACTATGAACAGCCAAGACGGCACTCAGTCGTGCCAAGCGAGTAGTGGAATTTGCGTCAAGAAGAGCGATCGATCTAAGGAGTATCTCCCAATGGACAAGAAGCCGGCGATTATAGTGGTGGACGATGAGGCTGACGCGCTCGCAAGGATCCGTGAAGCCCTCACGCGACGATTTGGCGGGGACTATCGCATCTTGCCCCATCTCGCCGCAGGTGCCGCACTGGAAGCGGTTTGCTCGATCAAGGAGAAAGAAGAAGAGATTGCACTTGTCATTGCCGACCAGCGGATGCCCGGGATGACCGGCAGGGACTTTCTCGCGCGAGTGCGCTCCATCATGCCAATGGCGAAGCGGGCGCTCATGGTCGACTGGGGTGATCGTGACGTATCGCCAACCATCCTGCAGGCGTGTGCCCTGGGCGAACTGGACAACTACCTCTATAAGCCGTGGTCCCCGGCCGAGGTCCATCTCTATCCGCTGATCGGCGAGTTTTTGTCAGAGTGGACACAGATTTATAGACCTGGCATGGAGTTGATCCACATTGTCGGCGACGAGCAGTCCATACGATCAAACGAAATACGCGAACTGCTCAATCGCAACGGCATTCCGCACGGATTTCATCAGCTCGGGTCAATCCTGGCAAATCGGCTCAGCCACGAGCGCGGCGTCACGCTGACAGCCTTGCCGACCGTATTTGTCCACGATGGCTCTGTCCTGGTCGATCCGACCGACGCCGAAATCATGGACGCCGTCGGCGAGAGTCCGGCCGAGTTGTCATGCGACGTCGCAGTGGTGGGTGCCGGCCCCGCCGGCCTTACCGCGGCTATGTACGCCGGGTCGGAAGGACTGCGTACGCTGGTAATTGAGCGCCACGTCATTGGTGGACAAGCCGGTGCAAGCTCACTTATTCGCAACTATCTTGGCTTCCCACGCGGCATATCCGGCGCGGACCTTACCCAACGCGCTTACCAGCAAGCTTGGTTGTTCGGGGCAAAGTTTGTATTTGCGCGGGAGGTAACTAGGCTGAGCTCACGGGGGGACGCAAGAATCCTGACGTTGTCCGACGGCCGTGAAATCGTATCGAAGGCAGTGATAATTGCTACCGGAGCGAAATATCGGTCCCTTGACATTCCCCAACTCGAGCGTTTTGGCAGGAATATCTTGTATGCGACATTCAATGACCCGCGATTGGTACGCGACCTCAATGTGGCAGTGACTGGCGGGGGAAATTCGGCAGGGCAGGCGGCAATCCACCTCGCTAAATTCGCGCGCCGTGTCACGCTGGTAGTGCGCGGAAATTCTCTCAACAAGGACATGTCCGACTATCTAGTGAACCAAATTAAGGCAACACCCAACATCGAGGTTAGGGTAAGCACGGACATTATTGGTGGCGACGGCAAAGATCGTCTCGAGCGCATAACGGTTCGTGACAAAGCGCGCAATGTCGTTGACAATGTGCCGACAGAGCTGCTTTTCGCGCTAATCGGAGCTACACCGCAGACCGACTGGCTAGACGGGATGGTTCAGCGCGATGCGAAAGGATTTATCCGCACGGGGCACGACGTTGACTTAGATGCTTTTCCGCCCTCGCGAGGGCCAATGAGCTTTGAAACCAGTGTGCCGGGGGTGTTCGCGGTCGGTGATGTCCGTTTTGGTTCAACCAAGCGCGTAGCCACTGCGGTTGGCGAGAGCGCGGGGGCGGTGCAGAATATTCACCAATACATCGAGGATGGGCTAAGGGCGGTTAGGGGTAAGCGGCAGAGTCCGGCTGCCCTGGGTATAGAAGCTAGCCTGGCATCGGCTGACGCGACGAATTCGACCACTCAAGCGAGTAATGGGGCGAGTACCCTCCCTATCCTTACGGATATTGTCACTTCGGCATCGCGAGCAGAAGCCAGCGCGGCTGGTACGGCCGCCGAGCGTCCCGCGATGGGAGAAGCTGGGTAGGCGCGGCCTTCCCGACAGCAGACTACCCGCCCTCATTCTGGGCGAGGACGTGACTGGCGGGTCCAGACGACAGAGATGCTGCAACCCGATATCCGGCAGCTTTCAGCAAGTACCAGATGCGATCACTTCTTAGCTGGGCGAATTGCCGCCAATCGAGAGCGCTGGTGCAATTGAGATGAACGGGCTGAACTGGGGGTACTCTGATCGTTCAGACCGGCAGTCTCGGCCCAGCCCATCGGTGAGCGGCATGCACTTGCTCAATCGTGCAGTGTGTCTGCGGGCTACGTTGGTGGGCGAAGTCGCATGCTGGGCGCGTGCGCACGATGCTGGATTTGGCATTGCTGCGCGTTCCGGCGATCCCAGATTATGAAAAAAATCCGATCCACCGCCGTCTCGCTGTAGCGCGATCGCGAACAAGACCTAGTGGATTTCTGGAGGTTCAGGGCACGGCCTCGTCCAGCGTCAAGCACTAATCAAGCCCATCTCACGAATAGATCAAACGCTAAGCAATGACTTTTCGGCCATTCCGCGACATCCTCCGCGCTAACGCGACGAACGAACAGAAGCGTTTGTCGCCAGAAACATCGGGAACGTTCATTCTAATGAAGATAGGAACAAAACAATGAGCGCCGCAACGCCGACCATCGCCAAATTACCCGAGCATGGAGCCGCCAATGTCATACGTGGAGAACAAGCTATCGCGGCAAATTACAACCAGCGGCTCAAGGTTGATTATCTCGAATCAGGCTCGTCCGGTCCTATGGTCATCCTAGTGCATTCCAGCGTATCGGGCGCACGTCAGTGGCGGCGGCTGATGGACGATCTGAAGAATGAATTTCGCGTCCGTGCCGTCAACTTGTTTGGGTACGGCAAGACGCCGCCATGGCCGACCGACGAAATGCAAACCCTGAACGATCAGGCACGTCTCGTAGAGGCCGCAATACCTCCTGACGTCCACGAGATTTATCTAGTCGGCCACTCCTTTGGCGGGTCGGTAGCGATGAAGGTCGCGGCGCGATGGACCGGCAATGTCGCCAGACTAGTGCTACTCGAGACCAATCCATTCTATCTCCTTGCGCAAGCCGGCCGCATGGATGCATTCGCGGAGGCTATGGAATTGCGCAATTATATCAAGAGTTTTGGAGCACGTAACGAATGGGCGGCCGCGGCTGAAAAGTTTGCCGATTACTGGAATGGCGAGGGTACGTGGCGGGACATGTCACCCGATCGGCGCATTGCTTTTTCTCAATCCCTCAAGCCCAATTTTTTTGAGTGGGACGCGGTGATGAATGAAACCACGCCTGTGGAGGAATGGGCGATGCTGCTACCAGAAGCGACGCTGTTGGTATCCGATCCTTGCACCGTTTTGCCCATCCGCGAGATCACCGCACTCCTGCGTCGGTCCTGTCCCCGTTGGGCTTACAAGGAGGTACCGGGAGCCGGTCACATGGCCCCGCTCACGCGCCCGGACCTTATCAATCCGCTGGTCGCCTCATTTCTGGGTGCGGCAGAAAACAACGAGGGAGTCGAGTTGGCCGAGGGTGAGCTCCAAATTCACGCTTGAGGCAATCCCCCTCTGAACGCGGGAATGTACCCGAAACAGTATGAGAAAGTGCCATGTCAAGCACTAATAGGAATGCCAAATCTGGTTCAATCCAAGATACTGCGGCAGAGCGGTGGTCTCGCCTCTATGTCGATGTCCGCGCCAGCTATGGGCGGGCGGCTATCCAAGCAGCGCTTCTTCTAAACGGGGCAGCTTCTGTCGCCTTGCTCGCGTTTCTGGGGAATCTCGCCGTTGCCCAGCAAACCAAGGGTTTAGCGGGGAATTTTGTAACCTTCAAAGAAGCCTTCGTGTGCTTTGGTATCGGGGTGATGTTGGCCGCCAGTAGCAGTGTGGTCGCCTTCCTGATCCAGAATGTTGCGATTGCGCGTCCCAGACAAGCCGAAGGCAGGACCGGTCGACGGCTCAGATCGGTCGGAATCGGAATGGTCGTCGGGTCGCTTTCCATTTTCGCGGTTGGAATCACCGTGGCGGCGAACGCACTGGGTAATTTAGTTGGGTCGTTAGATGTAGCCTCTAAATGAGCTTGACAATGCAAGCGCGCATCTCGATTTCTGTGGAGAAGACAATGACCCCGACTAAAACGACCAACCCGGCCATTACAGCGACACCCAGCAAGTTACAGCGACAGCAAACCACTGTTCTTTGCCCAATCACCTGCTATCCGTGCGAGGGTGACCTTTCGTATTTATGCGACGACTACGGTTGCGCTCGCAAGGGGGGCTTGTCGCCACGCTCCGCTGAAAATTTATGAGTGTCCTCGCATAATTAGTGGCACCGCTGAAGCCTTGCGTAGATCAGCATTGTTCATGATCTTCAATCCGCGTGCGCCTGCCAAAAAAAAGTTCCTGCACCGGCATCGGCTCCACAGACGCACGACGAACTCGATTCGGCGATGACACCAATCAATTGGGCGGCATCGAAGACGGCGATTTCCCTCGGCGAACCCCTCGAGGCTGAGTTAAACGATCGCATCCAGCGAACGGCCATATCGAAAGATAATTCATCGACATTGCCGAAGGCAAGATTGATCGACTTTCAGCCGACACATTGGCGGCAGTGGCCGTGCGTCGAACAACGCTACTCCTTTCTGCATTCGTTTTGGTCGTCCCGTTCAGTTTTGCGATAGTCTCGGCACAAGCGGTTGAAAGCGCTAACATCATTCAGTCGGACGCGCTCACCGGGCACCGGCGCAAGGTTTCCCGCCGGGCGCTTAGATTGCGGTGCGCTATGCGACCCCTCAAAGAATGGTCCGTTTGCGCTACGTTTGAAGTTCCCTGCGGCTACGAGGTAGCGACACATCGCATTCGACTGACGAACTCCTCACGATCATTTCGGGCAAGGCCCGAATGGTGTTCGGCGAGAAAGCAGACAAGGCGCATGCTCGTGACGTCTCGGGCCCATGTCGCCTTATGGCCGGCCCTTCGCGACACGTTGCGCTGCGGTTTCTGACAGTCGCTTTCGGCGTAAAGCGGGAATCTTGTAAGTCGTCCGCCTATGAGTTCACGCCAAGTGCCCCGCTTGACCTCTCTGCGAAAAGAAGCCGCGCTCCTCGGCTAAGTGCCCAGAGTTGCAGATCAGATCCGCGACAGCATGGTCATCACCGGTGTGGCAGTGTCCTGAAAACCCTCGACTGCTTCGGCTGGGCCCGTGCGACGACGAGGGCGTCAGAGTAGTCGACTTCATCGAGCAAGCGCCTGGAGATCGGGAGTTGTGGCTCTCAAAGCAGGCCCGCGCCCGCGTGATCTTTGAAGATCTCGGCGTCGCGGACGTAGCCCCGCAGTGTCCAGTTGGGCTGGCGCGGGAGGGCCTGGATCTCAAGGAGATCAAGGGCGGCTACATGAGTGGGCTGGGCCAGCCGCCGTTTGATCCGCACGTGATGGTAGCGCTTTTGCTGCACGGCTATGCGAGTGGGCTGTATTCGTCGCCGCGCATTGCTAGAGCCTGCCGCGAGCGGAACGATTTCGTGATGATTGTTGCGCTTGATCCGCCGGCCTTCCGAACGATCAGCGACTTCCGTAAGCGCCATTTAAAGGCGCTCGGCGACTTGTTCTGGCAGGTTCCGAAGTTGTGTGAGACAGTAGGGCCGGTCAAACTTGGTCACGTCGCATTGGATGGCACGAAGATCAAAGCGAACGCGTCGAAACATAAAGGCGATGAATTATGAATGCATGAAGAAACGCGAGGCGGAATTGAAAGCGGAGGTTGCTTACTAGAGGACGTGCTGCCCAAAATTCCCGAGCACCTTTCGCGGCTCTTGTGCGCCTGCCGGAGACACCACGCGGCCGCGCCGCCCAGAAGGGTGATAAACTCGCGCCGTCTCATGGCCTTCCCTCGCGTCGAGGCTACACCCTACCACTTCACTGAAAAAGCGGCCTTTGCATCATAACAAAACTGCGCCGCTCGTGTCCGATTTAGGCTATTCCGCGACCTCGCGGTCGCCGAGATTCTTGAAAGAGGGCATCGCGAATACGCTGGGACGAGTAGTCGTGCGCGGCCTGCGACCGCCGCTTAAGACGATAAATCGGCGGCATTTTGAGACCGTTTGAAGCGCAGCTACTAAGGCTGCTTGGCAGCACGACCGGCCATTTGTGCCTTGCGCCAGGCAGCCGGCGGAGTACCGACCAGCTTTTTGAAGGTACGGCTGAAAGCTGCTTCAGAGTTGTAGCCGACCTCGGTGGCGACGCGGGCGATGGTGTCGATGCGATTAGTTAATAGACCAGCTGCTACTTGCATGCGCCACTGCGCAAGGTAATGCATCGGGGGAACACCAACAAAGTGTGTAAATCGTTCGATCAACGCGGAACGCGACAGACCGATCTCTTTCGCAATATGCCCCAACGTCCATGCAAAGGCCGGTTGTCCATGCATCAGATTAAGCGTCTGCCCAACATAACGATCACGCAACCCCGCGAGCCAGCCGGTCTGTCCATCCGGCAATGACGCGAGATATCTGCGGACGACCTCGACGAACATGAGTTCGCTCAAACGCGAAAGTATGCTTTCTCCGCCGGCGCTCTTGTTTTCCGATTCTTCGATCGCCGCACGGATGAAATGGGCGAGCCATCCGGTTTCAAGGTTAGCGCCTTCCCGTAGATGCAATACCCGCGGCAGGGCTCCCAGCAACGGATTGAATGGGCGTGAGTCACAGCCAAGAAATCCGCAAATCACGTGAGCTGTAGGGGGCCCCATGTTTCCTAGGGTGAGGGCGAATGGCAGTTGGGTGCGTTCCGACCTCTGGTACAGTGTGATGTCCGGCTGCCCGCGCATTCCTGGCGCACTCGACATCACGTGGGCATCACCTTGTGGAAATACGATGATGTCCCCCGCTTGGAGTCGGATAGGTTGTTCATCCAACAAGCCGCCCCAGCAAAAGCCCATCGTTACGATATGAAACTCGATGACATGCTGCGCGGTAGGCATGACGAAGGGTTGGCATGCCTTGGCTGGGGGTGTCTCCGCTACCCAAGGCTCGCTCACATGTAAGTTGAAAAACACAGCGCCGGTAAGCCTGACCGTGCGCAACAGATCCGATAGCGCATCTGCAGCCATTGGTCCTTTCCCCAGACGCCCGAGCAAGTTACCAGGACGATTGAGCAAGCTTAAAGCCTCGGTGAGGCACGATCAATGCCACCGGCGTAACCATGCCGAGGCTCTTCGCCTCGCCGCCAGGTCAACTGGAATCTCGTGCCCAGTCGAGGGAATTACACTGATTTCGATGACCGTGCCGAAACCTTGCGACAGCGCAGTCGGCGCACAGCGGTGTGCGCACTACCTGGACGCGCGGGCAAGTTAGGCGGACGATCAGACAGAGACGATCGCTACCACACTAGCGTCCACCAGTGTGGATGGGCGAGCAAGTAAATCGGACTCTTAAGCAAAGACGTACGCAAATTTGGATTCAGGGTCAAACAATCTGGCTGCTCAGTCATTTAATCGAACTCATAACTTTACTTAGTCTCGCTGTTGTCCTTCGCCTTGATTGTCGCACACTGATCAGCGGTTCCGACACACCGCAGATCAAGGGTCAGGGACCAAAAGCGTTATGGAGGACTGTGATGCGGAATCATCGCTTTAAGGCTATGTTGTTAGCTTTAATCTTACCACTGGCGTCGCTGCCCTTGACCCAGCACGCCATAGCCGACGAGACTTGTCTCTCGCCCTACACAACCTCGCTGATCAAGGGGCAGGAAAAATATCTCCAGGTATGGACGCTCGGCGCAAAAGGCATGGGCGACGAGAGCGACAAGCTTGTCACCATCGACGTCGATTCGGCGTCCAAGACTTATGGGAAGGTCATCAATTTTGTTTCGGTCGGCGGCCGTGGAGAAGCGCATCACATGGGCTTCACCGACGACCGTAAATATATTTGGGCGGGGCGCCTCGACGACAATAAGATTTTCGTGTTCGACGTGGGCACAGATCCGTCGAAACCGAAACTTGTCAATACGATCGTCGATTTTGATAAAAAGACAGGCTTTGTCGGCCCGCATACGTTCTATGCGCTGCCAGGACGCGTGCTGGTGGGCGGGCTCTCGAACTCTAAGGATCACGGCGGGGAAACCGGAATGGCGGTCTACAGCAACGCTGGCCAATTCCTTTCGGCGCATCCCATGCCGGTCTCAGACGGAGGCGACGGCTACGGCTATGATATTGGCATCAATCCGGCGAAGAACGTGCTGTTGACCTCCAGCTTTACTGGCTGGAACAATTACATGATGGATTTCGGCACCCTCGTTAAAGACCCGGACGCGATGAAGCACTTCGGCGCGACAATGGTGATGTGGAATCTGAAGTCGATGCAGCCGGCTAAAATCTTTAGCGTTCCTGGCGCGCCGCTCGAAGTCCGCTGGTCCCTCAAGAAGGGAGACGACTGGGCGATCACGGCGACGGCCTTGACCGCGCAGCTCTGGCTCGTGAAGAAGGACACAAATGGCGAATGGGTGGCGAAGGATGTCGCTTCAATTGGAGATCCGTCCAAGATACCGCTGCCCGTCGATATCTCGATAGCGTCCGATTCGAAGTCGCTCTGGGTCAACACCTTCCTCGACGGCAAGACCCGACTTTTCGACCTATCCAATCCGGAAAAGCCCGTGCAGATTTATGAGAAGCAAACCGGGAGCCAAGTCAACATGGTTTCCCAGAGCTGGGATGGGAAACGGGTCTACGTGACCACTTCGCTGCTTTCGAATTGGGACAAGAAGGGCGCTGACGACGAGCAATTCCTGAGAGCATTCGACTGGGACGGCAAGGAGCTTGCGCTGAAATTCGAGGTCGACTTCTATAAAGAGAAGCTTGGCCGCGCTCATCATATGAAGTTTACGGGAGGGGCGCTGTCTCCGACCGGCTATCCGGCCGGCATGGATCCCGATTGATTTCTTTGTCCTGCGCAACACGATCGCTAATGATCCGCTGTTTGGCGGCCGCCGCTCTCTTTACGGGAGCGGCGGGAGCCGCATCCGCTGCGGAACCCGGAGGATTACCTTTTCCGGCGCCGGGAACCTACAAACTCGACAGGATACAGCGTGTACCCTTCAGCATCGTTCGTGACGGGCCCGGACTTCCGCACCTTCTCTCCACCTACACGACAGGAAAAATAACCCTCCTGACTTTCTTCTATACGCTATGCACGGACCCCCAGGGTTGCCCCTTGGCTTGGAACGCTTTCGAATCGGTGCGTGAAAAAATCAAGGCCGATCCTGTATTGCATGGCAAGGCGCGGCTGGTGTTTTTTAGTTTTGATCCGGTGCATGATAGCGGCGAAACCCTGCTATTTTTCGCGGAAAGCTACAAAGCGGATTCCGCTATTATTCCCTGGCGCTTCATCGGGTCCTGGTCCAATTTGTTTCTTGAATACACGTTGAGGAGCTTTGGTCAGGAGATATCCACTCGAACCAACGCGAGCGGAGGGAAGCGCGTCGTCATTGAGCACCTTCTGAAAGTGTTTCTCATTGATTCCGAGGGTTGGGTTAGAGAAATCTATACCTCGGCTTTTCTCGATCCGGATGTGCTGATAAATGACATCAGAACGCTGCAACTCGATGAAAACAAAATTAATCTTTCTAATTAATGCGGTGTGTGTGCCTGCTTGGCTGACAGCCATTGTTTTTGTTGTGGTTCCTAACCTCCCGCTAAGGTTGGCTGCTGGCCAGCCGCCGCTCGAAGTCGGAGTTTCGATTGGGCTGCCGGCTTTGCCGACCGCTCCGGTCGACGGCGGAATCGTCGCGCTCGGCAAAAAGTTGTTTTTCGATAGGAGCCTCTCCTTTAACGACACGATATCGTGCGGCATGTGTCATATCGAGCGGCAAGCTTTCACCTCGAATCAGTTGGCGAAATCCGTGGGGATGGAGGGCAAGAGCCTCAGACGCAATGCGCCCAGTCTTTTCAACGTCGCTTACGAAACTAAACTGTTTCGCGACGGGAGAGAAAATTCACTAGAGACGCAGGTCTGGTCGCCGATCGTATCGCCTGACGAAATGGCTGCGCCGTCGGTCGGCTGGGAACTTGCCAAAATCCGCTCTCTTCCAGACTATCCGGCGCTTTTCGAGCGGTCATTTCCGGGCCGCGGTGTTTCTATGGAAACGATCGGGTTTGCCATTGCCGCCTACGAGCGGACTTTGCTACTCGCGAACTCGCCTTTCGACCGCTGGCGCTATGGCGGCGAAAAGGGCGCCCTGTCGCAACAAGAGCAGCTGGGCTATGCACTGTTCACCGGCAAAGCCGGATGTTCCGTTTGTCATCTCGTGGGGGAGCAATCGGCCTTATTCACTGATGGTCAATTCCACGACACGGGCCTCGGCTACTCGAACACAATGGGCCTTCACATCAAAGAATTCAATGTTCGGCTCGCTGAGGGAAACTTTACGCGGCGCAGCCAAGAAGACGTCCAGAAGATCAGCAACCCGACCCCAAATGATCTTGGCCGCTTCGAGATCACGCAAAACCCAAAAGACCGCTGGTCGTTCAAGACGCCAAGTTTACGAAATGTCTCCCTAACCGGACCATATATGCATGACGGGTCACTCAAGACTTCTCACGGATGTCGTCAATTATTACAATGCAGGTGGATTCTACAGCCCCAACAAAAGCGATCTCGTCAAGCAAATGGAATTGACCGACGAGGAGAAGCAGGTGCTCGTCGCCTTTCTAAACTCATTGACGGGGACCAAGCGGTAATTGGTCGCTCGCAAGCGAAACGCAAATGGCCGGAGAAGGGTCAGCGGATAATCTCCCGCCCCTACCCCGCGTCACTCGCCGATTCTCGGACGCAATCCGCTCGCGGCTTTGTGGATGGCGTGTTCCCCGACCCCGGAAACGCTGCGTCACCCCCCGCTCTGCAGTGATAATCGCCCACTCTTTGGGCCTGCATGCGGCGGCCCCCAAAATCTGGCAGGCGAGGTAGAGAGCCTTTCGCACATCAACCGATGGATAGCGGCACCTGGGCGGAGTGCTGCCTTACCAAGTGTTATGGTCGGAGTAGTAACCCCAGCGGCTTTCACGATATCCGCTCGGGGCGCCGTTGTGGTATTCGCCCGGGAGAAGCTCGACCGGGCCACCGCGCGACGCGGACCGCGATACAGTGTGGCCTTCTTTGTGACCTTCTTTTGCACCGGCGGAGCCGGTTCGGTCACTGCCGGAGCGGCAGCAGACTTCGTCGCATCGTGCGCCTCTGCTGGCGCCATAGCCGTCGCGGCCGGAACGGCCAAAGCCGCTGTGCCGGCAGGCTGCAGTGTCGAGCCAGTACCGGACTGGCTGGCCGCAATCAGCTCCTCGTGGTGGATTGGCAGTGGAGGCTGCTAATGTCGCGCCCCGCGCCGCCGGAGACATGCGGGAAGGCGTCGATACGACTTGGCCCGGCCGCGCCAGCGTGCGCGCCGCGACCGAGTCTTCGCCAAGCCCACGGTGGCGATCTTTTGTCGGCGATCGCCTCTATTCGGCGCGCATCGGAGGATCGAGTGTCAGCTCGCCTCCCGCCGACCGGCTCGCCGGAACTTAGGTCGTTGGCAATTCGGATCGCGGTCCGACTGGCCGCCGGTTCGTGCCGCAGTGTCTGCAAACTTTCGAAATGTCAGTAGCGTCCAGGCCGGCTCGAGCCCGTCGAGCCATGCTTGCACCTGCGAATCCAAGAGGAAATCCTGGCCAGCCATAGTCTTAGCCGTTACGCCTTATACCGCTAGACGGGTGAACCAAGGCGCAGCCAGTCCTGAAGCTTCGACCACCGCCGCCTGCCTGACGCGTTGCGCACCGCGATGGCGACGGCTTTCTTCTGACCGACTAGCACGACCAGCCGCTTGCCTCTGGTAACGCCGGTGTAGAGAAGGTTCCGCTGCAACATGGCGTAATGTTGAGTAAGCACCGGGATGATTACTGCGGGATATTCCGATCCTTGGCTCTTGTGAATGGTCGCCGCGTAGGCTGGTACCAGCATATCAAGCTCCCCCAACCCATAGGTTACAGATCGGCCGTCAAAGCTCACGGCGACCTCTCCGGCGTTCGGGTCAACATCATCGATGTAGCCGATGTCGCCGTTGTAGACTTCCTTGTCGTAGTCGTTTTCGATCTGCATCACCTTGTCGCCGGGGGCGAAAGTCCAGCCGAACCGCTCGACCTTTCGATCACCCGCGGGATTGAGTGCGGCCTGCAGCTCGATGTTCAATGAGCGGGCACCCACACCACCCCGGTTCATCGGACACAGCACCTGGATGTCGCGGATGGGATCAAGGCCGAACCGCTTCGGTATCCGCTTCTTTACAAGTTCGATGATGCGGCCAACCGCCATCTCCGGATCGTCAGCCTGCACGAAGTAGAAGTCGCTCTCTGTTCCGGGCGGGCTGAGGTCAGGCATCGAGCCCTGATTAATGCGATGTGCACTGATGATGATCCGGCTCTGCGCGGCTTGCCGGAACACTTCGGTGAGCCGCACCACCGGCAAGGCGCCCGATGAGATGACATCGGCGAGCACCTGACCAGGTCCAACCGAGGGAAGCTGGTCGATGTCCCCAACGATCAAGAGAGCGGTCTTATCTGGCACTGCCCGCAAGAGCGCCTGCATCAGCATGACATCGACCATCGAGGTCTCGTCGATTACCAGCAGGTCGCAATGGAGCGGATTGTCCTCGCCACGCTTAAAGCCACCGCTTCTGGGATCGACCTCCAGCAGCCGGTGGATGGTCTTGGCGTCGAATCCAGTCGCCTCGGTCATTCGCTTGGCGGCACGCCCTGTCGGCGCGCACAGCAGGAGGCTGGTGCCTTTCGCGGCGAGGATACGTAGGATCGCCCTGACGATTGTTGTTTTGCCCACACCAGGCCCACCGGTCATGACCAGAACCTTGGCCATCAGGGCAAAGCGGATTGCGGCGATCTGGCTTTCGGCAAAAGCAAGATCGATCCGCTTCTCAACCCACGGCAGGGCTTTGTCCGGATCGAT
Organism: uncultured Alphaproteobacteria bacterium; assembly: GCA_963833665.1. Lineage (GTDB taxonomy): Bacteria > Pseudomonadota > Alphaproteobacteria > Rhizobiales > Xanthobacteraceae > BOG-931. The sequence continues at coordinate 76,833 of CAWHZA010000015.1, forward strand.
CCAGGGCCACGGCAGGGTGCCATTTCCCAGCCGTGTTAGGCGCTCAGCGATTGTGCGCTCTGCCCGATAGAGACCAGCCAGAAAGACGCAAGGCGTTTCGCCAACCCGGTCGGCAATTACCGCGCCCGTCCGTCAACTCCAGCTCGAGCGCGGTCCGGATCAATTCCTGCGGCACCTCGAGCAGCTTCTCGGCCAACGGCACCAGCTCGTCGGTCGGCAAACCGCAATGGCCGTCATCCATCGCCTCAGTCAGGGCAAAGGAAATCCCCGCGCGCACCCGGATTACGGCCGTTTTCTCAATGCCGAGCTTCATCGCGATTGTGTCGGCAGTCTTGAAGCCAATGCCACGAATGTCGCGGGCGAGTCGGTAGGGGTTTTCCGACATCACCTGGATCGCGTCGGAGCCGTAGGTTTTGAAGATCCGCACTGCCCGCGCCGTACTGACGCCGTGGCTGTGCAGGAAAACCATGATCTCCCGCACCGCCTTCTGTTCGGCCCAGGCGGCCAAAATGCTGGCGGCACGGACCGGCCCGATGCCATCGATCTCGCGCAGCCGGTCCGGTGTGGTCTCGATGATATCGAAGACTTTGTCGCCGAAGGCGCGCACGAGCTTCTTGGCATAGACTGGTCCCACGCCCCGAATCATGCCGGATGAGAGGTATTTCTCGATGCCATCAGCCGAAGTCGGCGGCGATGTGCGCAGGAACCTTGCCTTGAATTGCTGACCGTGGGTGCGGTCGTTGACCCAGTCGCCCGAAGCCGTGATCCACTCACCGGCTGAAATGCTTGCGGCATGGCCAACCACGGTCACGACATCACGATGTCCACGCGCCCTGGCGCGCAGAACGCAAAAGCCATTCTCGGCATTGTGAAATGTTACACGCTCGACGAGTCCCGCCAGGACTTCTTCGGTGGATCGTTCTGGCTGCGGGCTCATACGACAGCGATGATAACAGCGATCACCGCACCTCCGGCGCCGCCAATAAGGTAACCACCGCCATAAACAGGCCCGTCAGTCCCGCGAGCGAGATGACGGTACGCAGATAGTTCATCGAAATCTCTCCTTACCCCCAGCGGGTTGCTCGGCGATAAACCGTTTCGCCGCGGCAACCGCGTGAACACCGAGATCGTTGTGCCCGGCGCGGGCAACGCGCACGAAGCGCTTCGGCATCCGCACCAGACCGTAAAGTCGCTCCCCCAAACTGATGGGAACGACCGAGTCGTTCTCGCCGTGAACCACCAGCACCGGCGCCCTGACTTTGCCAATCCACAAATCCGAGCGAAACTGGTCCCTCATCAAGAGCCGCACCGGCACAAACCAGTAGTGCTGCGCGCCAACGTCGACGGCTGAGGTAAATGGAGCCTCCAGCACGAGAGACCCGACACGGTTGTCGGCTGCCAGCGCAATCGCGAGCGCAGAGCCGAGCGATTCGCCCCAGAGTACCAGCCGCTCGGCAGCGTAGCGCGCGACCGCGAAGGCATAGGTCGCCTTCGCGTCTTCGATGAGGCCCTTCTCGGTCGGGCGTCCACTCGAGCCGCCATAACCGCGGTAGCTCAGCGCTACAAGACCGCTACCATCGTCAATAAGATCACGAAAACGCTCCTCCCGCCAACGTAGCGAGCCGCCGTTGCCGTGAAAATAGACAAAGACAGGCTGTCCGTTGCGCGGAGGGACGTGCCAGACGATCACATGCTCGCCATCGGCCGTTTCGAGCACCATCTCTTCTGCGTTAGCAAGGCCGATCGCCGACGGGGCCGTTCGCCGACGCTCTGGAAAATATTGGAGTAAGCGCTGTGCCACGTAAACTAAAGCGACGAAGGCGCCATAAACCACGACCGGAACGATAAGCCATTTCAGCGCCATCAAGTGGAAAGCCCGCGGTCCGCGTGGAGTGCCTTATTGCCCAGGTGCGGCTCTATTTGTTTTGAATACAGCCAGCATCGGGCCGCGCGGCAAGACATTTCCGGAGCGATTGAGCGTCGGCGCGTATAAGCTCGAAACACTGCCCCCATCAAGAAACAGCGCATTAGGGCAGCTCTGCCCATCGCGGAATAGGCGTGCGAAACTGTCAAATGACACTGCTTCCTGAGAGACGGCGAATATGACTTTGCCATCCGCACGTACGCCAACACCGCTGCGCAATTTGAGCGACGTGCTGCCCCGGTTGAAACGGGGATGCAAGCGCCCATTCATCACCAGCATCGGCCCAGATTGCGTTGCTAGGTCTGCCTGAGGTCGCTGCTTTAGAAATGCCTGCGTCTCCGCGACGGCTGCATTGCCGCCCGATATATAGAAGATCCCATTCGGCTTCATGTGAAAGTTGCCTCTGCCGGACTTGATGTTTACGTGCACGAGTTCTCGCCCCCGCTCCACGTACAGGCCCACAGGCTTGAGCTTGGAGTTGAACATGCCAGCGTTGGTGGCAAACAACAGCCTCCCCGCCCCGCCTTCCAGATCGCGCGGCAGAGCCGAAAGATACGCATAAGGAGTCCCATCCGACCGGGTCCAGTAGAGCCTGACTGTGTGCCTGCGAAAATCAACCTCACAGATAGCGTACGCGACACGCTCATACTCCATTGGCTGGCACGGTCCGCTGCCGGCCAAGGCGCCGTCGGTATGGGCGGCAAGGCCCGTTGCTGCCGCCAAAAGGAAGACAATCCTTCTCACAATGGTCCTCTCATGAGTTTGGATCCTTCCTTTGGCTCAACTTGGGGCCCTCCGGCGGCGCGGTCGGTTCAAACTCCGCACGAATGCTTACTTTGCCTACCACGGAAACAGCAGGCCAACATGGCCAGCGGCAAACGCGATTACGCTGCGCTTGCGTCTTCTCAGTGGACCGACCAGCAAGGTCCAGGTGGCAAGGTGAGATGATCCGTGTGCCGCAGCGGCTCAAGGACTGGCGTAGACTGGACTGGAGCGTGCCGGCCCAGAGCTTCGCTCACAAGCGACGATTTCTTTACACCTTCGATCTCATGATGCCTTTACGGGCAGGGGACCGTACATGTCGGGCTGGCAAGAGCTAAGAGCGGAAAGAAATCGGCGGTCGCTTGTTCGTCTCACCAGAGCGTTGCCTCTCGTATTTCCACGAGCCGTACTGACCCGTGCTCTTGCCCGTCCCTTCGTGCCACCGACGCCGCGGCTTGCAATCGAGTCATACTGGGGCGCCCATCCAATTCGTGCCGATCGCCTGGCGCGAGCACTTGCAGCTCGCAGCCAAGCGCCCGATGGCTGGCGTTGGCGGCTCGGCGACCGCAGGAGCGGCCTGCCTTTCACGTTCCGTGCCCCACCTGCACCGTTCCGTGAAGCCGCGCACGCCTTGGTCCCGGGATTTTGTTGCGTGTGCGGCCAACCAGTTTATCGCCTCGGTTGGCACGTTGACCTTTGGGGTAGCGGCCCCAACAAGAACGCGGTCTGGCACAGCGCCTGCGTGGTCGCGTGGCAGTTCTGGAATGCCCCAAGTGGCCACATCCGACTTCTGCGGCGCATCCAAAGTCGGCGCTGCGCTCAAAGCGGCGCCCGTCTGTGGAGGAACGCCGAAGTGGACCATCGCGTCCCGCTCTATAGGGTGTGGGGCGAACACCGAGACACGCCCTGGCCGCGACTGCTCGATTTTTGGGGATTGCCCAACCTTCAAGTGATTAATCGCGATTTCCACGCGGTTAATCTGGAATGCGCCCAATAGCCAGATTAAACTGCTGCGGCGCATCCAAAGTCGGAGGTGCGCTCAAAGCGGCGGGCGGTTGTGGCGGAATGCCGAAGTTGACCATTGCGTCCCGCTTTTCCGCGTCTGGAGCGAACACCGAGACACGTCCTGGCCGCGTCTGCTCGATTTTTGGGGTTTGCCAAACCTTCAGGTGATTAACCGCGACGTCCACGCTGCGAAATGCGCGACAGAAGCGCGGGACCGGCGCGTTGCCCGCACCTCTCCCCAAACACACTTGAGATAGACGGAGTACCGACCACAGGGATGGATTTACTTCAATGCCGCTCCTCCCGCGGATGCGGTCAAAGCCCTGCTTGATTGCGGCAAAGCGTTCGTCGATCAAAGGCTCGAATTCATTGTCAGTGAAGATGTAGGGCCAATCCTGCTCAATCCCCTCCCGAACCAATTCGCCGACATAGAGCGGATCGATGCCCGTGGATACTCGATCTTCTATCATTTTTAGGAATTCAGCGCCCGGTCCTTCGGTCGGGGGCTGCTCCATAGGGCCGGTGAACCTCTGAGGGACATTCCGCTCCGAGTTCATGATTTTCGTGCGAATGAAGCCTGGGCACAGTACCGAGACGCCTATCCCGAGGGGCGCCAGCCTCACGCGCAGCCCCTCCGAGAGGGCCACAACGCCATATTTGGTTACATTATACGCAGGGCCCGCCCCGGCAATCAGCCCAGCGATGGAAGCCGTGGAAACAATTTGCCCACCCTCCCCATGCGCTTCGATAAGTGGCCCAAAAATTTCAATGCCCCAGACCACTGACATCAGATTGACGCCGAGGTCCAATTCCAGCTCGCGTCGGTCCATCGACCATAGGATCCGCCGCCGCCAACCCCCGCATTGTTCACTAGTATGTGGACCTTGCCATAGCGCGCGATTGTGGCGTCGGCTGCGGCCTGAAGCTCGGCTTCAGCGAGACGTCAGCTCTCACACCGTCAACATCGGCGTTGGTGAGTTTCAGGTCTGCCACCGCCTTGACCAGCGCTGCGTCTTCGATGTCACAGAGCATGACCTTCACGCCGGCCTGTGACAGCGCGGTGGCGATCCCTAGTCCTATGCCTGAGGCGGCACCCGTGACGAACGCTGTCTTGCCGGCGATTTCCATCATGCGTCTATTCCTCAAGAGCTGCGCGAATTTAGATCATTGTTAGGTGTCACGTTCAAGCAACTGCTGCTCCTGATCTGTAAGACTAGCGATCTTCTCGGCCGGAATGTGCGGGGGCAGATTCGGCGGATCGTAGAGCGGTGTCTTCTGTTCCTGGTGTTTCGCGATCACGCTCCACAGTGGACATGCTCGTTAATATGCTCCTCGCTCGGATCAGCGGTGTTGCTCACGACTAAGCTACGCGCGAGGAAGGTCTGCCGCAGCGGCAGTTCCCACGATCACGAGGTGGCAGATCGGAGGAGCCGGTTTTAAAGGTCGTCCGTTTGACGATGCCGCTTTTTGGCCACTCCGCCATTGTGGTCCGCTCACGACGCGAGTTCATCGAGCAACGGTTCTCAGGCCAGGGCCGCAAATGAAGAGAGAGCCGAGATTGAGCCGATGTGTTAGCGCCACTAAGGACCCCAGGAGTCCTTAATGGACAGTCCCGGATGATGCACTCACTCGGCTCGCAGCTCGGTGGCGGCATCGAGAACGGCACGAATGATTTTATCGTAGCCGGTGCACCGGCAGAGGTTGCCGGCAAGCCAGTAGCGCGCCTCAGTCTCGGTCGGATTCGGATTACGGTCCAGCAGCGCCTTGGCAGCGACCAGCAGCCCCGGCGTGCAGAAGCCGCACTGCAGCGCAGCATGTTCCAGGAATTTTCGCTGCAGCGGATGCAGATCGTGGCCGCGTGCCATGCCCTCAATCGTCTCGATCTTGTGGCCTTCAGCCTCAACCGCAAGCATCAGGCACGAGCAGACCAGACGGCCGTCGACCGTCACGCTGCAGGCGCCACAGTCGCCCGAGCTGCACCCCTCCTTGCTGCCGGTCAGGTGCAGCTCGTCACGCAGGGCACGACTACGCGGAAATGTCTGGCTGGAGCAACGGCCGAACGTTGTTCTGGATCGCCACGGCCGACGCGCAGGGCAGGAAAAGGAAATACCGAAAGGGCGACATCGGCTTCCATCACTACGCCTTCGAGCTTGCAAGCCGCGGCGACGTCGACAAGCTCGGCGCGTTCCTGGATGAGAACGGAATGACCGTGATCGACCCGCCAGGCGAGTATTACGGCCGCGACTACTACGCAGTCTATTTCACCGATCCGGACGGTATGAAGCTCGAAGGCATGATCTGGGCGCCGCCCGCGGCCAAGCGCAAGGCCGCAGTCAAGCGCAAGCCGGCGACCGACAAGAACAAGCGATCGCGGAAATCCTGATATCCGCCAGCCCGAAGAGCGGAGCGTGGAACCGACAGGGAGAGCACCATGAAACCAAAGCTGGTTCCGATATTGGCGACGATACACTGCTGCGCGGCAGTACAAGCGCGGGTTGCGATAAAGAAGGGAACGTAAATAAAGTAAGGGAACGATATTGGTCATGCCACGCAGTCTAGTCATAATGTAGATAACCCATTGCCAGCTAGGCGGAAATCTGGTCCAGGACCCAAGGGCAGCGCGCGCGGCTCAACTCGCCGATCTCGGCGCGGTGCACGCGCCGGTTGATATAGATGTTGAAATAGATGTTTTAGCCATGCCGAAGGCTATTTTCGCAATCGGCGGTTGAGGTAGGTTAGATTAGAGCCATGACAAACCATAGCTCCAACACCTAACCAACACCTAATTAGGTGTTGCTCCTGTCACAACCAACGCTTGCCCGGTAGGAAGCCGAGCTCAACCGAACCGGTGCCGCCGTTTGAAAAAGGGGAGGCGAGCAAGCGCACGGCCGCGCTCCGGCACTTCCGTCATCGCTCATTCTTCCGTCGTGCCAGCCTTGCGCAAGCCATCGATAACGATCGATGGGGTCGGCGTCTCTGACGAGGCGCTTAGTCTCTTGGGCGTCGTCCTCCTCACTGAGATGACGATGAGAACATTGGCGCCCTCGCGTGCGAACGCGACCGCAACCGCGTGAGAGCCCC
>CAWHZA010000016.1:0-58084 GCA_963833665.1 uncultured Alphaproteobacteria bacterium
TCCGAGAGCACTTCGAGAGCTGGAGAAGCTTCAGACAACGCCGGCTGCTCGACGGCAGCAGCCTCCGCCCCGTGCGGCGTGCTCGTCGTTTCCTGGGCGACGGTCTCGGAGCCCTCTTCCTTTAAATTAGCCGACCACGGCACATTTGAACGGCCGTTTCCCGGATAAGCAATCCGGCGCCTCGAGAATCGGCTCTTCATTTGGGAACTTGTCCCCGTGGGGTGCCAAAAACGAGCCGGCCTCCAGGATCGCGACTAACGCTGGGTCTTCCGCAACAGGCGAGGCTCCATTGTTCTGTTGTGTGTCGCCTGCTTTCGAAGTCCGCTCGATCCCGCCAATGCGGCCTGCGGAAATCGTCCAAAACAGCCGTGTGCTCGATGGGGTCCGCAACGAGTTCGGGGATCGGGCCGCCCTTGTCTTCCGGCGGCTCTGGGACCGGCCGCGGTGAAAAGGGACCGAACTGGCGGACAACTTTTGCGACGGCCGCGTTCTTATCGAGCGCTGTCGAGCGCCCTTGGAGCAGCCGCCCTAGTTCTGCAGGATCGCGCGGAGCGTCGCGCCAGCACACAATCGGCGACCAGCCGCGCGTTCCCATGCGTCGGATAAGGTCGCCGAACCCGGTTTTCGCAATAAGGACCGTAGCTCGCGTAGCTCCGTAGCGGCGAGCGTGCGCGGATCCGACGCACGGAACTCGCACAATCGGGCGTGCGCTTCTTCGATCGGCCCCGCGGTGATCTCGTCAACGAGCGGTTGCGGCAATATCGCCCGCAGGCTTGCGAGCAGATCCGGCAAACGCCTCATTGCGTGGCGGGACTGGCGAATTTTTTGTGCAAATTCCGCCGGCGGAATGAGAGTGGCAGACCCGGAAGCGTTCTGGCCGGACACCGACTTCAGTGTCCGCAACCCGTGTCGCCGTAGGTAGGGCTCTAGCCTCGCGGCGTCTTCGTCATATCGGACCCGGGCGGCTTCAAAGGTACTGATCGCTTCGGAGGCAAGTTGTTCTGGCCGGGTCCGCACAAAAACCTGGATGATCCGGGCGCCGGGTGCGTTCTGATCCTTCGCTAAGGCCGCGTCCAGGCTGTCGTGTCGTTGCGCGAGTTCGGTCGCTTCCTGGAGCGCTCGGCTCATCCAGCCAAGGTGCCTGTATACCTCGATGAGCGTCTTATCCGACGGGGGAGGGTTGACCAGAGAAGCAATAGCGGCAGCAGCTCACGCTCCTCGACCGGCCGGTCAGCCCTTGCAGAGATCGATGCCAACTGCTCGTCGAATTCTTCGTCGTCTGCCAAAATCAGCGCCACGGCGGCTTCGTCCGGCGGGATCTCGGCCCGTGCATTCGACACGACGTCCAAGACATCGCGGAGCGGTGTCCGGCGCGCTTGTTGCCAGACCACAGCACGTCGGCGATCCGTTCCCCGTCCTGGCAGATCACCGTCACTAGGTCAGCCGCCTCCGCCGAGAGTGGGCGGCCGAAGACTACGCTCTGCTCTATCTCTGCGGGCGTGAACGCATAGCCTCCAGCAGCTTCTTCGCCCGGTGGAGTATGGCCTTGGCCGACCGCAGTCTGCGCGGCGTAACCCTAGCTCGGGCTTCTATCGGATCGGGCAAGATCGTGGTTGGAATGATCGAGGCTTGTTTTGCCCGTTCCAACAGAATGGAGTGGCAACCATCGGGAATTCTGGAAAGATGCCGGTATGTCCAGATAGCGGTCCGGACCCGGCCCGGCAACTCGCGCCAGCCTGCACTGTGTACAAGGCTATCGCATTGGCGAGAAAAGTTTTGCCACTGCCGAAGCCACCAGAAACGGCGACGTTCTCCGTCTGGGACAGACGGAAGGCCGCCCGCGACAGCGTGCTCGGGCGCCTTTGGCGGGAAGAAACCGCCGGACCAGTGGTGTCCATACCGCCTCCACCGACCTATGAACGCTAGCACGGCTCTACCGTAGGCTCCAGGATAGGTTTCTGTGCTGGCGCGCGCTCGCTGGCTTCCCGAGGCGCGCGACAACGAGGCAAGGGGGTCTGACGCGGTACGGCCGGCGACCTCACGCAGCGTGAGGACGAGCTCGGCGGCAAGACGCTGCTGATCGTCGCTCCGGCAGATCGGCAGTCGGCTCGCGTAGCTCGCCGTGGCATTCGACATCCGCGTGATCGGCATCCGCCGCGTTCCCGCGTCGGATATGCAGATGCCGACGCGTGCACGCGATGTCCGACTAAGGACAGTGCTGCCGCAGGCGGATTTCGTTGCCCTCACCTGCCCGTTGACAGCGGAAACCGAGAAGCTGATCGATGCCGTTGCGCTCGGCCACATGAAGCCGTCCGCGTATCTTCTCAACGCGGCGCGCGGGCGCGTGGTCGACGAGCCGGCGCCGCTCTCAACTGCTCGCGCGACGGCAGATCGGGGCCGCGCTCGACATCACGGTCGCGGAGCCACTGCCCGCGGCCTCGCCGCTATGGGTCGACGGAGCACGTGCTCATAACGCCACATACCGCAGGCGAGACCTGCTACGAGGACAATGTGCTTGCGATCGTGGGGGAAAATCTCGCGCGGCTCTGGCGCGGCGAGACCGAGCTGCTAAACCAGGTGGTTTAAACCATCTTCATTGCGAGCGACCTTGAGTTTCATTCTCGAAGGAGGCTAACAAAAGCAGAGGTCGACGAGCGTATCGGGTGCTGAGTGTATCGCGGGGCTTCCCCGTCCACACCCCCGACTAGCTGTCACTCAATCTGGCCGCGGCATTTCGAATCGCGTCTGGACGGATTTCGAAGTAGTCCCCGCTGCTCCCTGCGCGCGCGATGGGGCGCGCGAGGGCAGTCTGGTAGGCGCCGTCCTTGATGAAGGCTTTGTCGATGTGGACGGCCACTACTTCGCCCAGCGTTAGCCAAGCCTCGGCTTTCCACCGTCCGCGCGCTTGAGATGAACGATCTCCGAAAGCCTGCATTCGAACGAACCGGACTTCTCCGCCACGCGCGGCACCTCGACGATCTTGCTCGGAGTTACCGTCAAGCCCGCGATCGTGAATTCGTTGATATCATGGGCGACATCGGCCGAGGTCGCGTTCATCTGTTTGGCGAGATCCATGATGGCGAAATTCCAGCAGAACTCCTCCGTCTCTTGGATGTTCGAAACGCTGTCCTTCCAGCTTGTGGAGGAGAAGCCAACAATCGGCGGCTTATAGCAAAACGCGTTGAAAAAGCTGTACGGTGCGAGGTTGATACTCCCCTCGAGGAATCGCGCGAGGAAATCCAGCCGATCGGCCGCGGTGCGACGATGGCATTGAAGGGATCGTGCTTTAGTCCATGCCCGTTGGCCGGCTCGTAATAGTGGATGTCCTTCTCGGCCATGCGTGCTTCCTTTTTCTTAAGTCACGGCTCACTGGTTCGCACGCGGGTGCAGCCAAAAAGCTCGTGCGCGCCTTCGGCGACAAAGTCTTCGATATCATCGAGACCACACCGGACCGGCTACGCGAGGTCGATGGCATCGGGTCGGTCCGTGCCGCCAGCATTCTCTCCGCCTGGGCTGAACAGAAGGCGGTGCGGGAAATCATGGTCTTCCTGCACAGCCACGGCGTCAGTGCGGCAAGGGCAGTGCGGATCTTCAAGACCTACGGGTCGGACGCCATCCAGGTCATGTCAGAGAACCCGTACCGGCTCGCGCGCGATATTCGTGGCATTGGTTTCAAGACTGCCGACGCTATCGCTGCGAAACTTGGCATCGAGAAAACCGCCATGATCCGGGTTCGCGCCGGTATTTCCTATGCGCTCGCCGAGGCGATGGACCGAGGCCATTGCGGTTTGCCGACGGAGGAGCTGGTGCCGCTGGCCGAAAAGCTGCTCGAAGTGCCACAGGAACTGATCCGGACTGCCGTCGAGCTCGAGCTGCAGGAGGGCACCGTAGTCGCCGATCGGGTTCGCGAAATGCCCTGCGTGTTTCTGGCCGGTCTGCACCGGGCAGAACGCACTATCGCTGAGCGGCTGTTGCGGCTGGCAAACGGCACATTGCCTTGGCCGCAGATCGACTCAGACAAGGCCCTACCGTGGACCGAGAAGCGCATCGGGCTTGTCCTTGCCGAAAGCCAGATCGCCGCAATCCGGCTCGCCCTCGTATCCAAGGTTCTGGTCATGACCGGTGGGCCTGGTGTGGGCAAAACAACAATCGTCAGGGCGATCCTACGTATCCTCGCCGCGAAAGGCACCAGCCTCCTGCTGTGCGCGCCGACAGGGCGTGCCGCCAAGCGAATGACCGAGGCGACTGGATTCGACGCCAAGACCATCCACCGGCTGCTGGAGGTCGATCCCAGAAGCGGTGGCTTCAAGCGTGGCGAGGACAATCCGCTCGATTGCGACCTGCTGGTAATCGACGAGACCTCGATGGTCGATGTCATGCTGATGCAGGCGCTCTTGCGGGCAGTGCCAGATAAGGCCGCTCTCTTGATCGTTGGGGACATCGACCAGCTTCCCTCGGTTGGACCCGGCCAGGTGCTCGCCGACGTCATCTCATCGGGCGCGGTGCCGGTGGTGCGGCTCACCGAGGTGTTCCGGCAGGCCGCACAGAGCCGGATCATCACCAATGCCCATCGCATCAATGAGGGCTCGATGCCCGACCTCAGCCCGCCCGGAACGGAGAGCGACTTCTACTTCGTGCAGGCTGACGATCCGGAGATCGCCGTCAGCCGCATCATCGAACTGGTGAAGACAACGGATACCGAAGCGGTTCGGCCTCGATCCCATCCGCGACATCCAGGTGCTGTGTCCGATGAACCGGGGAGGGGTGGGTGCGCGGTCATATATGCGGGCGCTCAATCCCGCAGGTGACCGAAAGGTCGAGCGGTTCGGCTGGACTTTTGCTCCGGGCGACAAGGTGATGCAGATCGAAAACGACTACGAGAAGGAGGTTTACAACGGCGACATCGGCTACATCGACGACGTTGATCCCAACGCTGGTGAGATCGTTGTAAGCTTTGACGGTCGATCCGTAACCTATGGGTTTGGCGAACTCGACATGCTGGTACCGGCCTACGCGGCGACCATTCACAAGAGCCAAGGATCGGAATATCCCGCAGTAATCATCCCGGTGCTTACTCAACATTACGCCATGTTGCAGCGGAACCTTCTCTACACCGGCGTTACCAGAGGCAAGCGGCTGGTCGTGCTAGTCGGTCAGAAGAAAGCCGTCGCCATCGCGGTGCGCAACGCCTCAGGCAGGCGGCGGTGGTCGAAGCTTCAGGACTGGCTGCGCTTTGGTTTCACCCGTCTAGCGGAACAGGCGTAACGGCTAAGGTTATGGCTGCTCAGGATTTCCTCTTGGATTCGCAGGTGCAACCATGGCTTGACGGGCTCGAGCCGGCCTGGACGCTACTGACGTTCGAAAGTTTGCAGGCACTGCGGCACGAACCGGCGGCCACCCGGACCGCGATCCGAATTGCCAACGACCTAAGTTGCGACGAGATCGCCCGCTCACCGATTGCACGCAATACCCTGATCCTCCTTCGGGCGGCGATTGCACACGACGGCCTGCCGTTGACCGCAACCGGCAACCTGACCAGGGCGGTGGTGGCCAAAATGTGCACGCTCATGGCATCGCCGGATTATGATCAAGCCGACGCGTTCCGGTTCAGCAAGGTGATCAATGAACCGTCGCGCAACATGTCGCGAAGCGCCAACAGGAGACATCCCCCGTCGCTTGGAGTACCGTGAATTAGGTCACAAAACGCGGCATTGAGGCGTGATGTACTTCCTCGCATTTCGGCGGGGAGGACTCGCCATTACGATACGGATTGTGACGGAGCGTCATGGCCGAGACCCGGAAAGTCGCCGCGATCCTAGTATCGGATGTGGTCGGATATAGCCGGCTTGCCGGGTCCGACGAGGTTCGATGCCATGATCGGTGAAGGCAGTTACGCCATCCTCACCGACGGCGTAGACGCGCAGGCAGCCAGCGAAGTCGAATGAATGGTCCGAGGGCCATTGAGCCATTTCAGGCTCTGCATTAGTGCTGTTCGCCCTCCCACTCGTCACGTCACGCCGGATGCCTGGGTGATCTCGTTCACGCCGCCAGCGCGCGACCCAGTGGAACGGTAGAGTTCACCCCAAACAGGGTTCCAGATGCCATTTGGATCGACCACCACGAGGGGAAGTCCCGTGTGATCCGCCAACTTCTCAGCCATTGCAAAGGCTTTTGTCGGTGTAAGCGATCCCGGTTGAGGGGTGCATACGACCATCTGTTGGCCCAAAGTTAGTTTGGTTGGTCCGGTCACCCCGCCACGATCTCTGCCGCCGTTTGTGCCAAGCGTGAGAGTCACTGCCTTGTTTGATGGAAGATCGACTTGTTCATAACGATGCATGACGTTTTTTCCTACCCGATTACAGGTGCAATGGGCACCGTCGAGAACGTTCAGAGCGGCGAACAGCGTGGTCGTCACGTTTGTAGTCGTGCGTCATCGTTCCATTACGGCCCGGCTTCATCGGCAGTCTGACGTTACCAACCGCGCTTACAGAGTATCGAAGTGGCCATTGACCAATCTGCTCGGCCCCGGGCGCTCGAGGATGGCCAGGGCTTCTTCGATCCAGTTTTTGTCTGGATCACACTCATCCGCAGACTTACAGTCCGTGCATGCTCGAAAGCAAAGCGCCTTAGCCGTGGCCCTAATCTTAGCTTTCGTAGCCAAGTATCCCTCCTCCATCGCATTGCGCAAGCGGAACAGAGACCGCCTTCGCGGAGTTGCGACAACCGGCGCGGCAACAACTATGGTGGGTTATCAAAATGCGAGTTTGTATAAAATTGATCACCCGTGTCGGGTATCGCTGCTGGCAAACCGGACATCTTCAACACGGACCAGGGCAGCCGGTTCACCGGCACGACCTTTACGGGTGTGCTGATCAAAAACGCCATCGCCATCAGCATGGATGGCAAGGGCGCCTGGCGGGACAATGTCTTCGTCGAGCGGCTGTGGCGCAGCGTCAAATACGAGGAGGTTTACCTGCGAGCCTACGACAGCGTCAGCGAGGCCCGCACTTCGATCGGCCGATACTTCAACTTTTATAACGACCGGAGGCCACACTCGAGCCTTGACGGCATGACACCAGATCAAGCTTACTTCCACTCCGCTGCCCCTCCGCATGGCAGCCTAACCCGGCAGACGCTCCACTTATCGACGCGGAAAAGTTGTTCAGACAACCGGGACCAGCTCAATAGACGGCGCGCAGCGGCTTTGAAAAGCGATGTGCCTGGTGGTCCTGGGTCGGCATGTCGATCAGCTTAAGTTTCTCGAAGTGATGTTCGGCGATGAACCGCCCTTGACGCCGGCGGAATTGATCTATCAGCGCATGCTGGCGCGGGACCCCGTCGAGGCGGCCGATCAGGCCCGTATCTTTTTGAAAGAGAAACCGCTCGCGGGTTCTTCACAACTTTCAAAAAACAACATCCACCAAAAAATTTCACAAAGGAGTCAGCGCCTCCTCATTCTTGATTTGTTGCTACGCTCACGACCAACGTCACGACACCCACAAAACAAAGCGCTGCGCCCGCTTCGGTTATAGGTTGCATCACCTTCACGCGCAACTGGTCGGCGCCCCAGCGCCGGATGGCTGTGTCGCCTCAATTCGCAACCGCCGGTGACGCAAAGCCGGGCCGGGCGCATTCTTTCCAATTGTTAACGCGACGGTAGGCAGGGTCTTGAATAATCTCCCTGGGGTGCCAGCAGTCGGGGCTGTGGAGTTATGGGGACGAGGATAAAACGAGGTACACTCCCGAAAACGTTTCTGGTTGCCGCGATCCTGACGGCATGTTTTGTCGCAGCGGCACCAGCCGGCGCCGCGTCGACAGGCGCGGCCGCGCAAACGCAGGTTACCGAGGCTGAAGGGTATCCCTATTACGTCGAGTTTCGCGTCGCGGTGGACGGTGTATACGGTCACAGCTACATTGCCTATGGCCGGCTCGATTCCCTCGGTCGGCCCGCGACGGCGGCCTACGCCGACATCCATCCGACCGGCGATTTACCTAGTATGGTGCTCGGACATTTCTTCCCGATGGACGCGGCGACCATTCCGGAAAAGGACACTCTCGGCTACAGGATCGCACGCCGCTTCCGTCGGCCACTCACCGTCGCCGAGTATGGCAGGCTCAACGCGATCATCGCCCATATCCGCGCTGCCCGCCACTCCTGGAGCGTACTCGCCTACAACTGCAACGACTTCGTGGCCGACGTGGCGCGCGCAATGGGTATGCAGACGCCGACCACGCTCTCGCTGCCTTACGACTTCATACCGGCGTTGCAGGCGATCAACGCGAGCAGGCGGCGTCAAATATCCGCCCTGCCGCCCGCCTGCTGCCGCCAAAAAATAGCCCCGGCCGAGATGGCGGTGCCGGGGCTAGAAAGCCGCTTCCACCCAAAGGCTGACGCTGTGCTTGGGAGCGAAGATGCGTCAGTAGCGGCACACAATAGCCTACGCCCCTTCGTGGCAGGCTTCCGGCAACAGAGCGGCACCACTTCGGCATTCCAGTGAAATAAACGCGCCTGACGAAAAAAGCCCCGCCGGCAGCACCCTATTTGCCGCGCGGCGGGCGGATGAGGTCCCCAAGTTACTGGCATGACTGGCGGGGAATTGAGCATTGTAACTGAAAGTCGATCAAAAGAAAAGCCCCGCTCAGAATGCGTCGCAAGGTGACTTTGAGGCTCGCCGGGGCTGTTAGATCAGGCCGGCGAGGATGAGAGCCGACTGCATCGAGTTGGTGCGGCACTCCTCGCAGTAGCCGGCATCCTGGTCCGGCTCCATCTCGCAGGTGAAGTTACAGTCCTCGTTCACGCGGATGGCGGGGGAGACGGAGTTCTGAAAGAATGGCCGACGCCAATTCCTTGACGGTCTCGTAGCCTTCGATTTCGGGGAGCCTGGCGAGTTTGGCGCGCCTCCGGGCGGCGGTAAAGCTGGCTCGTGGGTCAGTGCAGCATTTTTGTACGAAACCGCGAGCAGCTGGCTAACCCGCCCATTTCGCTGGCTTTGGACGGCGCCAGTCTCGAACGGCTTACAACGCTCGTCAGCGCCTGGGCAAGCCCCCAACACTGGCCAGCATCACGGCGGTCAGCAACCGGGCACCGCCTTGACCAGCGCCGCGTCTTCGATGTCGCAGAGCATGACCTTCACGCCGGCCTGTGACAGCGCGGTGGCGATCCCTAGTCCTATGCCTGAGGCGGCACCAGTGACGAACGCTGTCTTGCCGGCGATTTCAATCATGCTCTATTCCTCAGGAGCTGCGCGAATTTAGATCGTCTTAGGTACCACGTTCAAGCAACAGTCGCCCCTGATCTGTAAGACCAGCGATCTTCTCGGTCGGAATATGCTGGGGCAGATTCGTCGGATCGTAGAGCGGTGTCTTCTGTTCCTGCTGTTTCGCGATCACGCTCCACGTGGACATGCTCGTTAATATGCTCCTCGCTCGGATCAGCGGTGTTGCTCACGACTAAGCTACGCGCGCGGAAGGTCTGCCGCAGCGGCAGTTTCCACAATCACGGCTGATCCGAGAGGTGGCAGATCGGAGGAGCCGGTTTTAAAGGTCGTCCGTTGACGATGCCGCTTTTTGGCCATTCTGCCATTGTGGTCCGCTCACGACGCGAGTTCATCGAGCAACGGTTCTTAGGCCAGGGCCGCAAATGAAGAGAGAGCCGAGATTGAGCCGATGTGTTAGCACCACTAAGGACCCCAGGAGTCCTTAATGGACAGTCCCGGATGATGCACTCACTCGGTTCGCAGCTCGGCGGCGGCATCGAGAACGGCACGGATGACTTTGTCGTAGCCGGTGCACCGGCAGAGGTTGCCGGCGAGCCAGTAGCGCGCCTCGGTCTCGGTCGGATTCGGATTACGGTCCAGCAGCGCCTTTGCAGCGACCAGCAGGCCCGGCGTGCAGAAGCCGCACTGCAGCGCCGCATGTTCCAGGAATTTTCGCTGCAGCGGATGCAGATCGTGCCCGCGCGCCATGCCCTCGATCGTCTCGATCTTGTGGCCTTCTGCCTCGACCGCAAGCATCAGGCACGAGCAGACCAGACGGCCGTCGACCGTCACGCTGCAGGCGCCACAGTCGCCCGAGCTGCACCCCTCCTTGCTGCCGGTCAGATGCAGCTCGTCACGCAGGACGTCGAGCAGCGTGAGTTGCGGCTCACACAGAAACTCCGTGGGCTCGCCGTTAATGATGGTCGACACGTGATGCTTTCTCATCGACGCTGTCCCGCGCGCTCATGGGCGATCGTCGCCGTACGGCGTGCCAACACGCCGGCGACTTTGGTTCGGTATTCGATCGTCCCGCGCTTGTCGTCGATCGGCTTGCAGGCGCGTCGCGCCGCCTGGTCGAGCCCGGCGAGTGCCGTCTCATCGAGCTTACGCCCAACCAACGCGGCGGCAGCCTCGGGAACCAGGATCGCGGTCGGCGCCACTGCGCCCAGCACGACCCGCGCATCGGCGCAAACACCGTCGGCGTCGAGCGCCAGGCTGACGGCCGCGCCAACGACGGCAATGTCCATCTCGGTCCGTGGAATGAAGCGGAGATAGGCGTCGGCCGAGCGCGGTCGAGGTTTCGGCAAGCGAAACTCGAGGATGAACTCGCCTGGGCTCAAGGAGGTGCGCCCCGGACCAATAGCGATACTTTCCACGGGAACCTCTCGCCGCCCCTTTGGGCCGGCGACCACGCAGGTCGCGCGCGCTGCGATCAGCGCCGGCACGCTGTCGGCCGCCGGCGACGCGTTGCAGAGATTACCGGCAAGCGACGCCCGACCCTGCACCTGGGTCGAGCCGATCAGATTGGCGGCCTCGACGACCCCGGGCCAGGCCTGCTTCAGGGCTTCGCATTCGCCGATCACGGCGCCCGGCGTCGAGGCGCCGATGACAAAGTCGCCGTCCCGCTCGCCAATGCCGGAGATGCCGGGGATCTTCTTGATATCGACGATCAGGCCCGGCTTGGCCCGGCCAGAGCGGAGCTGAACCAGCAGATCGGTCCCGCCGGACAGGACCTTCGCGGTGCCGGGTGCCTCGGCCAAAATACGCACGGCCTCCTCGACCGTCGACGGCGCGATATAATTGAGCATGATCTTGGCGTTTCCGAACTAACCGGACCGGACGCTAGTCCAGCATTCGTTGGCGGTCCAGGCCCGAAGCGCGATCTCGCGGTGGCCGCGAGCGCATGGTCAACCTGATTGCGGACACGCTTGCATTTGCGCGCCGCCCGCGCAACGCTCTCGCAAAGCCAAGTGCAACCCGGCAATCAGGCGAGGTAGCTGTGGACGACATCACTTCGCGCGAAGCGGTAAAGCAATTCAAATGGGTCGGGACCCGGCCGGTTCGTCCGGACGGCGTGCCGAAGGTGACGGGGCTCGCGCAGTACGGCGCGGACTTGGCGATGCCGGGTATGCTGGTCGGCTGCATCCTGCGCTCGCCCCACGCCCATGCGCGCATTCGCTCGATCGACACCTCGAAGGCAGCCACGCTGCCCGGCGTTAAGGCGGTGGTGACCTCCGCGGACTTCCCAGAGCAGAAGTTCGACTATGTCGGCCCGGAACGCATCGCGCAGAATTTTTGGCATATGACGCGCAACATCATGGCGCGCGAGAAGGCGCTCTACGAGGGCCATGCCGTGGCCGCGGTGGCGGCAACCAGCAAGGCGATAGCCGACGAGGCGCTGTCGCTGATAGCGGTCGATTACGAGGTGCTGCCGCATGTTATCGATGTCGATGAGGCGATGAAGCCAGATGCGCCGCTCTTGTTTCCCGACTTGATCACCCGCGGGGTCGAGCCCCCGCCGAAGCCGTCCAACATTTCCAAACGGGTCGAATACCAGTTGGGCGATCTTGCGGCCGGTTTCGCGGCCGCCGACGAGATCGTGGAGATGTCGTTCAAGACTGCGCCCGTGCATCAGGCCTACATCGAGCCACAAGGTTGCGTGGCCCGCTGCGACGCCGACGGGCAGGGCGAACTCTGGACGTCGAGCCAAGGGCACTTCGTGGTCCGCGCCTACACGGCGCAGCTGCTCGGCATGAATCTCGGCGACCTGCGCGTTTATCCGGCGGAGATCGGCGGCGCGTTCGGCGGCAAGACTGTGATCTACGTCGAGCCGGTGGCCGTCATGCTCGCGCGCAAATCCGGCCATCCGGTGAAGATCGTGATGAGCCGGGAGGACGTGTTCAGGGCTACTGGCCCGACCTCCGGTGCGTCGATGACCGTGAAGATTGGCGTCAAGCGCGACGGCACGATTGTCGCCGCCGACGGCCTCTTCAAGTTGCAGGCCGGCGCATTTCCGGGCTCACCGTTCATAAGCACGTGCTTCTGCGCGTTCGCTCCTTACGACATTCCGAATGTGCGCGCGGTCGGCTACGACGTGGTTTGCAACCGCCCGAAGGTCGCGGCCTATCGCGCGCCGGGCTCGCCGATGGGCGCCTTCGCGGTGGAGAGCGTGCTCGATGTTCTGGCGCAGAAGATTGGCATGGACCCGCTGAGGCTGCGGCTCAAGAACGCCGCCAGGAAAGGGACCCAGATGCTCTCCGGCGCCACGCTAGCGCACGACGGATATGCCGAGACCATCGAGGCGCTGCTCAACCATCCGGGCTATACAGCGCCGCTCGGCAAGAATCAGGGGCGCGGTGTCGCCTCTGGCTATTGGTTCAACGGCGGCGGCGAATCGAGCGCCACCATGCACGTCAACGAGGACGGTACGGTCGTCGTCGCGACCGGCAGCCCCGACATCGGCGGCTCGCGCGCCTCGATGGCGATCATGGCGGCCGAGACGCTGGGGATCGACTATGATCTGGTGCGCCCGATCGTCGCCGACACCGCGTCGATCGGCTATACGCATGTGACCGGCGGCTCGCGCGTCACCTTCGCCACCGGCATGGCCGTGGTCGACACCACCAAGAAGATAATTCAGGAGCTGTGCATACGGGCGGCCAAGATGTGGGACGTCGACCCCGAAGGCGTGGTCTGGGAGGACGGCTGCGCCAGGCCGGCGAGCAGCAACGTCGGCGACTTCAAGCCGCTGTCGCTCAGGGAAATTGCCGCCAAGCGGGCGCAGACCGGCGGGCCGATCGTCGCCGCGGCGGCGGTGAACCCCAGCGCGGTGGCGCCCGGCTTCGCCACCCAGTTCTGCGATGTCGAGGTCGATCCGGAGACCGGCAAGGTGAAGATTTTGCGTTTCGTCGCCGCTCAGGACGTCGGACGCGCCATCCACCCGAGCTATGTCGAGGGGCAGATCCAAGGCGGCGTGACCCAAGGCATCGGCTGGGCGCTCAACGAGGAGTACATCTACAACTCGCAGGGGCACATGGAAAATCCGGGCTTCCTTGACTATCGGATTCCGGTGGCATCCGACCTGCCGATGATCGAGCCGGTCATGGTCGAGGTGCCGAATCCCGGTCATCCGTACGGCGCCAAAGGTGCCGCGGAAGTCAACATTTGCCCGCCGATGGCAGCCATCGCCAACGCGATCGAGCGCGCGACCGGCCGGCGGCTGACCGAACTGCCGATGTCGCCGCAGAAGGTGCTCGCTGCAATCGAGGCGGGCGGACAAAAGTAGATCCGAAAAATCGTCAAGCTAAGCGAACAAATAGGAGGTTGGAGGCAAAGGCATAGAACGTGCCGCGCCGCTGCAGATCATGTCAGTGATGCGCGTCACCACCTGGCGGTAATTGGCGCCATCGATCAGCGCCGCCTCGTCGAGTTCGCGTGGGATCGATGCGAAATAGCCAATCATCACCCAGGTGCAAAACGGGACCGTCAGCATTGGGTAGACGAACAGCAGCACCCAGCAACGATTAATCAATTCGATGCCGGTCCATTCGTGGAACACCACGAACATCTTGAAGAGCGGCAGGAAGAGCAGCGTCTCGGGGACCAAGTAGGTGAGAAAGACGCCGGTTGCGATGCTAGCCAACCCCCAGAACCGCATACGCGACAGCGCAAAGGCAGCCGGCACGCTAATCAGCATCGTGATGCTAACGACAAGAACAGACACGACGGCCGAGTTGCGGAAGAAGATAAGAAACTGCGTCGAGGATAGAAGTGCCGCGTAGTTATCAAGCGTCGGGGCGTAAACCCACCATGGATTGGTGGCAGCCGAGATCTCGGCGCTGGTCTTTAGAGATGTTATCAACATGTACACTGGCGGCGTCAGGAAGACGATTGCGAAAAGGAGCAGGAAAAAATACGACCAACGCAATGCCCACGCGCGATCGCGGCTGATGCTGCTGCGCCGGTGCCGCGGTCGGGGGCCGTTCGTGATCGAAGAAACTGAAACCGCCGTCATACCTCGTTACCCCGCCGATTGATGTCGCGCAGGATAAAGATTGCGGCAATGGTGAGAATCGGGAGCATGAACAGCGAGACACTGGCGCCGAGCGGAATGTCGCCGCTCTCGATGCCAACCCGGAACGCCCAGGTGGCGAAGATGTGCGTCTGGTCGATCGGGCCGCCCGCAGTAAGGATACGCACGATGTCAAAATTGGCGAAGGTAACGATCAGCGAGAACAGCGCAGTGATGGCGATGATATTTCGCATCATCGGCAGAGTCACGTACCACGTCCGCTGCCACCAATTCGCGCCGTCCACAGCTGCGGCCTCGTAAAGCTGCTCGGGGACCGATTTGAGGGCGGCCAGGTACATGATCATGAAAAAGGGCGCGCCGATCCAGATGTTGACGAAAATGATCACGCAGCGCGCCCACATCGCGTCGCCGGTCCACGGGATGGGACCGATGGTCACCTTTTGGAGCAGCCAGTTGAACGCGCTGTAGGACGGATCGAACAACCACAGCCAGGCTAAGCAGCTCATGGCTGGCGGGATCACCCATGGCACCAGCAGCATGCCGCGCCACTTGCGCTGGCCCTTGCTCGGGACGTTGTGGACGAAATGGGCGATGATGAAACCGAAGATCGCCTTGAAAACGACGGCGGTGATGGCAAAAATGCAGGACTGCTTCACCACCATCCAGAAAGTCTCACGCCGAAATAGGAACTCGAAGTTGCCGAAGCCGACGAAACGCTCCATCGATTTGTTGAGAGTCGCAAGGTGCAGCGAATAGAGCGCCGGATAAAGCACGAAGATCGCCACTAACAAGATGAGTGGCAGGGTCATGAGGAAAGCGATCGCCGACTTGCGCTGCATCGCGCGACGCAAGCCGGAGCGCCTTCGAACGCTCGTGAGCGCTTCTGTGTTTTGAAATACGGTTACGGCCACGTTCTCCTCCGCGACCGCTCGGCAAGGTGTGCCTTGAGCTATGTGATGTCGTGGTCGCTTATATCGCCTTAAAAGCAGGGTATCGGGCTGCGACTGATCAACGATCTATTCTTTCTCCTCACGCCTCGACGGGATGACCTAAAGTCGTGAGGCCTACGCAATCGCTCTTCGCGCGCGTGTCATGTGCGCATGAAGCCCTCGGCCTCGCTTTCGGCCCAAGCGAGAGTCTTCTCCATTGGCTCGCCCTGCATGTGGCGAACGGTCATCTTGGTCATCAGACCTTGCGTGTAAATCTGCACGGCGATTTTCGGTGGCGCCGGAGCGGCGGCGATTGACAGGATCTGGTGATTGTCGCGATTGGGGTAATGATAGAGCGTGCCCTTCGGCGGTCCCGCGTCGGCCCAGGTCTTGAATCTCATCAAATTGGCGAACGACGGCAAATCAAAGCCGCCGCTGGCTTCGACTAGCCTTTCGGCGGAGGTTGACTGAGACAAATAGGTAAGCAGGCCTTTGGCGGCCGATTTGTTCTTGCTAAAAGACCAGATACCCCAAAAGTACGGGAGGAATGGACCAAAGCGGCCTTTCGGGCCAGCCGGCATTCCATGGGTCCAGCACTGCTCGGCAACCTGTGGGGCGTCGCGCTTAGCTACCGCCCACGCGCTGGGTGGATTCATGATCAGCGCACCCTTGCCCGAGATCAACCATTTGTTGTTGGAGGCGTCATCCCAGGCCGGTGCGTCCGCCGGAAAGAACTTTGACAGCTTGGCATAATATTCCAACGCTTGGCGAACACCGTCGGATTTGATTGTAATGTTACCTTTGGCATCTACCAGGGCAGCACCGAACCCCTGAAAGATCGCACCTGCAGTGTCGACCGAGTCGGGCGTTACGCCGAGGCCGATGCCGAAGGGGTATCCTGCCTTGTGGCAGGCTTCAGCCGCCTTTAGGAAGGTGTCGTAGGTCCACTGATCCGCCTTCGGCGGCTCACCCGCAGGATATATCGCCTGCACGTCTATTCCGGCGTATTGTTTCAACAGGTCAATGCGCGAGCACGGCCCCTTCATCTGGCTGCCACTCGTTGCAGGCACCGCAAGCCAGTGGCCGTTGGCCTTGCCGAGGTATTCGACTGTGGGATTCACGGCACCGTTCTGGTTGATCAGCGACTCCATTACATCATCCACTGGCTCAAGATTGCTGTCGTTGGCATGGGGGAGCCAGGTTGCCATGGCCAAAATGTCGTGCCCTGACCGAGCCTGGGCTTCGGCGGCGATCGTAAGCAGGAGCTTATTACCCTGCGACGTGATGTAGTCGATCTGGAGCGCCGTCTCATTGCTTGCCCCCGAGGCTGAAAACAAAACTGTGGCTCATTAGCACTCTCCGTGCCCCGACATCCTCGCTTGCACTCCTTGGCAGAAGCCGTCTGTGCAAAATTGCTCACCTAGATCGCGACCTGAGGTGCCCAAAAAGAAAAGCCCCAGCAGAGGGCTGAAGTGCTCGGGGAGTTGGGGCTTTTGATCCTCGAGACAAAACTCATCCCGTGACCGCCGGTATAATGATCGACGAGCGAATCGGTTCCCTACCCTACGAATTAAATTGGATCGCCTGCATCCCTTTGCTTTTGCAGCTCTTCGGCAAGCAGGTTGCGGATTGTCTGTCGGTCTGGCTCCTCGGTCGCGCCGCTCAAGAAGACGACGGTACCGCTTAACATTCTGTCATCTGATGAAACGGTCCATGTTGGTCTCCGTTCACAAGAGCCCCTCGATTGTAGGCTGGGCGAGTTGGCCAAGACAGTCTGACCAATTTTGACCACTTTCAAATTGAGGCGCTACGGGGGCAACAAGACTCCCCGGTCACGACGTTGCGCCGCTTACTTGCGCTTTGCCGTGGTCGCCTGCTTGCTGGCTCCGCCAATCGCTGATCGAGTTCACTTGTCACGCTGCCGAAAAGCTACTCTCACTCATCAAGGCAACAGGCAGCAAAACCAGAACCTGCTTTGAAGGCTTCAGCTTGTCGGATGCCAACGCCTTCCGCACGTTCGAGTGGGAAATCCCAAACTGTCGCAGCAATCCGTGAGGGCGTGATGCCAGCCTTGAAGGCCGCGCGAACGGCATTTACCTGACCGCGCGTCAGCGAGACTTCGGGGATGTCCACGGGTCCTCGTTGGGATTGGTTCTTTGCGGGCGTCCGCTTCATCGGCAAGCCAGGTTGGACGTTAAACCGATGACCTAGGGATCGTAGGTCTGTTTCAAAGCCTGGCGGCAGTCTGCCTCGCCGCTTCATCTCTTCGAGTGTTGCCGCGTGCATCAAGTGCAACTCGCCGTCACTCAGATGTTTGACGGCACTACGCAGGTTCTTGGGCAAGATATGCCGTTGCGGTGCATTTTCGGGCGTCGCCTTCGAGGCACTTGGTTTAGATTGCGGCGGTGAAGCATCTCGGACCCTGTCGGTCGAGAACAGGTCAGGCATCGGTTGTTCAGCCTGGTCGCGTCCCATAACTTTCATGTCCCGATCAATGTCCGACGGCAATGCCGCGCGCGACAGCAATCACTTCTCCTGTATGCGATTTAAGTAATCCACAACCGTCGTCGACCCCGAATCGAGAGCGGCGCAGGACGCCGCGCGCTCGCTCGGGGTTCAGCTTCACATCTTGCGCGCAAGCACCGGGGGAGAGATCGACGCAGCCTTCGCGAGTCTTGCGAAGCTCCGGGCCCGTGCGTTGGTCGTGGGCGATGATTCCTATTTCATCAACCAGCGTGCCCAAATCATGGCCCTCGCCGCCCGCGACGCGGTTCCGACGATCTCAGGATGGAGCGCGTTCCCGGTGGCCGGCGGCCTTATGAGCTATGGAACGGATTTGGCCGATGCTTATCGCCAGGTCGGCCTCTACGCGGGGAAAATCCTCAAGGGCATGCGGCCCGCCGATCTACCGGTGCAACAGGTCGTGAAGATCGAGATGGTCGTCAATCTCAAGACCGCCAAGACGCTTGGCATTACCTTCCCGTTGCCGCTCATCGGCCGCGCCGACGAGGTGATCGAATGAGGGTTATTTGCTGCGGTGCATGAGTCTCTTTGTGGCCGTTTCGACCGCTCTGGTGGATCACCGGTTTGTTCGCTATCGGGTGGATAGTGTTGCAAAAGTCGAAAGTTGCAGCGCCACGAATTTTTCGCGAAAACAAGAAACGAGAGACGATCCCCGATTCGTATGCCCTCAATCGCGTTGCCGAAGTCGCCGGTGAGTTTAACGCGAGAGGATCGCCCCCCTCACGTCTTTACACTAAAGACGCGCCTACAGCCCGCGAAATTTTTGAACACCTGTGCGAAACGACTTTTGCAACACAATCGGGTGAATAGTTGACATACGGCCAAAGCGTCGAAGACGTTGCTCCTCACCGCATTGGCTCCGTCGTGAGGCCTTGCGCCCCTCTGGTTGTAGAATGGTTTAATATTCGCTGACTGATCGACGCCAATTCCATCTCATTGACCGAATCCCGCTGGACCCGCAGCCGATCAGGCGCCCTCTTCTCATAGCTTTCGAGCTTTCTCGGCGGTCGAAATCTAGAAAGCTGGTGAGGTCAGCAAGTTCGCCCTAGCTCGTTGTCATTCGAACGTGGCGAAGGCGAAACCCCCATGACTGTTGCCAATTGTGCGGGACGACATCGAAGAAAACGAATTCGCCCTTGGGATGGGTGCCAGGTTTTTTCGCCATGCCCGCTGTTCCTGAGGAAGAACGCCAGCTGCTCACGCGCACTGGCGCGGTCGTCCACGCGGAAATCAGACCGCCTGAAGATTGGCGGCGGCGGATTTGCCGCTGCGCTGATCGGTCTGCACGTCGAACGAAAGCTTCTGGCCCTCGTTGAGATTTCTTATGCCGGCTCGCTCGACTGCCGAGATGTGAACGAACACATCGGGGCCGCCGTGGTCCTGCACGATAAAGCCGAAACCCTTTTGGGCGTTGAAGAACTTAACGGTACCTGTGGCCATCATGGCCTCCTTATAAAAACGCGCAAAGGCGTTTGTGCGCCATGCAAACCATTCGCATGGCTTCATTATCCGGGATTTGCGTGTTCTTGGGGAAAGGCCTTTAGGCCGAAACTGCAAGGTCAGGCGTAATCGCGAACACTGACCTTACATATGCGTGTATCGCAATCTTTCAAGCCAAGCGGCAGACCGGTACCGTGGTGCAGGGGAGTAGGTTCACGAAGGGGGGCGGAACTCCCCGGGGTAGACCCCCTTTTTGGGCCTGACACTCCTAGGGTGGACGCTGACGCCTCACGGGTTGCCACCTGGATCCCTCGCCCGTGCTGATGACGGCAGATCTTCTTGTGGTCGGCGGGAAGCGGATGCCGTTTGGATCAGGTACCTGTTCTTCGGTGACGACGACTTCGAGTTTGCCACTCGGATCCCGCCGATCCACGTTGGTCGGCAATCGCCCGCGCCAGTATCAGCGCTGCCATCGTCCACCCCTAGCTGGCGCGTGACGGTTGCGGGTGCGCGCCAATGCCGGCGCCACCAACCTCGAGGAGGGGGTAACTAGGCCCCTGGTAGTCCGTCGGGCAGGCTCTAGGCCGCCGGCGGCGGGGTCGCCTTCATGGCCGGCGTCTTGGCGGTGGAATTGAACCACTTGGCGAGCTTGGGATGCTTGGCGCGCCAGTCCATTGCCGCGAAGCGGTAGTCGAGATAGCCCAGTGCGCAGGCAACCGAGATAGTACCGATTGTGGGCTTGCCCTTCAGCGATTTGGCCTCGGCCTCGAGTTGGGCGAGCACGCCCTCGATCTTCTTGGTCTGGCCCTTGATCCAGTCAGGCCAGCGCTTGTCCTTGGGCCGGAGCGCGCCCTCGTAGCGCGTCAGAATCGCGGCATCGAGGAGCCCATCGGCCATCGCCTGCAGCCTGAGCGCCACCCAGCGCTCGCGGCCCTTGCGCGGCAGGAGCTTGCGGCCTTTGTGGTGGCTGTCGAGGTACTCGCAGATCACCGGCGAGTCGAAGAGGTCCATGCCCTTGACCGAGAGCGCCGGGATCTTGCCGATGGGATTGTGCTTGTCGACCTCGGCGTTGGGCACGACGGGCGAGACCGCGACGTTCACCATCTCCATCTTGCGGTCGAGCCTAGTCTCTAACGCCACCACCCGAACCTTGCGAGCGTAGGGCGAACCCGGCGAGTAGTAGAGCTTCATCTTGGCCATTATCCTCTCCTGCAGCCGTCACGCCGCAGCCCCCGTTGAGTTGGCGCGCGGGATCTCGGTGTCGTTCAACCGGACCTTATGCGCGACTTCGATCAATTGTTTCCAGGTAGTGTCGTCGATCGGCACGCCGTTCTTCTGGCGGTCGGCGCGGCGCTGCCGCTCCGGCTCGCCCGGTGCCAGCACTTCGGCGACTCCGGCCTGCGGCCGGGCCGACTTCACCCAGCCGATGAAGGTCTCCACCTCGTCCTCGAACATCGCCGTCCCGCCCATCGCCTCGGGATCGACTATGATCGACAGCATGTTGTTGATGATCGCAGTGCCGTCCTTCTTGATGGTGCGCGGGCTGTGCGTGCGCCCCCCGGTGAGCGCGCCGGCGAGCAGATCGCAGATCATCGCGAGCCCGCCGCCCTTGTGCAGGCCGAACGGCAGGATGGCGCCGTAGGGGGCGTTGTACATCACGCCGGGATCGGTGGTGGGCCGGCCGGCAGAGTTGATCAAGAGGCCCTCGTCCATCGCCACCTTCTTGTTGTTGGCGACGCGCACCTTGCCCATCGCCACCTGGCTGGTGGCGAAGTCGAGCACGATCGGCTCCTTGCCCTTGCGCGGTACCGCCGTACAGTATGGGTTAGTGGTGAAGCGCGGCTCGGCGCCGCCGAACGGCGCCACCAGGGACTTCTGGCCGTGCACGTTCACCCAGTGCGTGCTCACCAGTCCCGCCCGCGCGCACTGCTCGGCCCAGTGGCCAACGCGACCGATGTGATGGGAGTTCTTGAGGCCGACGACCGCAACGCCGTGCTTCTTGGCCCGCTCGATGGCGATATCCATCGCTTCCTTGGCGATCACCTGGCCGTAGCCCGCGCCGCCGTCGATCACGATCACCGCGCCATTGTCGCCAACGATCTTTACATGTTGGTTACGGACACAATGTCCCGTCGTAGTGTTCTGTATATAAGCGGGGATCATGCCCACGCCGTGGCTGTCATGGCCGAAGAGGTTGGCCAGCACCAGGTGATCGGCCACCAGCCGAGCCTCCTCAGCCGAGCTGCCGTCGGCCCTGCAGATCGCCATCGTGAAGGCGTGCAGCGGATCCGGCATCACCCGCACTTCGCCCACGCCGCTCGCACTGCTGGCCATTCGCGCCTGCCCCCGAAAACCCGGCGGCAAATTCGGCGGTTAGGGGGGCCAAGTCAATTCCTCCGCTGTCTGACAACCCTACATTTATGGGCCTTTGACCCCTTCGCCCGCTGAGATGATAGTTACAGATCGGCTCGCGCCGAAGAGAAACCAAGCGCCCGACAGAAAAGCGCGAAGAGTTGGCCGAAGATCATGAACGCTGCCTTGACTGGGTGCGGATGTCCTTCGTCCTCGGGCCGGCGCACCCCGTGCCGCGCAGTTCGCGATTCGCTTTTCGAGGAGCGAGGGACGATGGCTCGCAGACTTTTACTTAGTTGAAACGTCAAATCGCGTCTGCGATTGGCGCGGCCATGCGAGACGGGCAGATTGCGGTCTCCAGCAAGCTGTCACGAAGCGCATCCTATGCCGGAGGGGGAGTACAGGAGAGGTTGTCATGCGGATTGCGGTGATGGCAGCAGGGGCCGTGGGAGGATATTTCGGGGGGCGAATGGCAGCGGCGGGGCATGATGTGGCGTTCATTGCGCGCGGCGCCCATCGCGATGCGATTCGCCGGGATGGTCTCAAGATTGAGAGCGCGCTCGGCGACCTTCACCTCAAGGATGTCAACGTCACTGACGATACGACACATGTCGGGCCGGTCGACGTGGTGTTATTTGCTGTAAAGCTGTGGGATACCGAGACGGCAGGCGAACAGACGCTCCCGCTGCTAGGCCCCGAAAGCCGGGTGATTACGCTGCAGAATGGCGTCGACAGCGTCGAACGCCTTGCGCCCATCCTCGGCGAAGAGGCCGTGATTGCGGGCACGACCTACGTGGTCACGACGATCGCCAAGCCTGGCGTGATCCATCACACCGGTACAACCGCCCGAATCCACTGTGGCCGCCTCGATAGACGTCCTGATGCGATACTCGCCGGCTACGTGGAGCAGATGAAGGCCGCGAACGCCGACATCACGCTGACGGAAAATATGCTCCTCGACATATGGAAAAAATTTGTGTTGCTCTCGGGCACGTCTGGCATGACGGCGAGCACGCGTAAGTCCCTCGGCTTGATCCGTGAGGACGCAGACATGCGCGCCCTATTGTTCAAGCTCATGCATGAGACCACCGCTGTAGGCCGTGCGGCTGGCGTCGGCTGGCCGGAGGACTTTGCAACGGAGTTGGAGCGATCGATAGCGGCCTTACCTCCAACTATGAAAGCATCAATGGCGAACGACCTCGAGGCTGGCAGGCCCCTTGAACTGGACTGGCTGGCGGGGAAGGTGGTCGCACTTGGCCGTAAGTATGGTGTACCGACCCCGGCCCAGGAGGCAGTCTATGCGATCCTTAAACCTTACCGGGCGGGGCTGATACGCTAGTGCCGGCGCGCGAGCCAATGTGGGCCTGCTAGGCTCTTCACTTGCGTCAAGGAGCGGCTCGGCTTGTGCGCCACCCCTGTCGCCGGCAATCTTCCACTCGCCCGGTGACCTGCGTAAGAGCACCCCATGCCCAATCTGGCTTCGATAAGATGCGGTTTTTATCGCATTCCGCTCCCAGTCGTGCTCAGCGACAGCACACATGGCGAGATGCGCGCTTTTGAACTCATTACGGTCCGGCTCACCGACGCCGAAGGCGCCGAAGGCGTGGGCTACACGTACACCGCGGGACGAAATGGTGCCGCTGTCCGCGCGATCTTGGAGCGCGAAATCGCTGAACTGTTCCGCGGCGAGGAGGCGGATGAGATCGAGCGAATCTGGCGCAAGGCCTGGTGGGCACTGCATTATGGCGGCCGCGGCGGTCCCACAGTGCTCGCCATATCGGCGTTCGACATGGCGCTATGGGACCTCAAGGCAAAGCGCGCGCGCCTTCCGCTCTGGAATCTTCTGGGCGGATTTGATGCGAGAGTGCCTTGCTATGCCGGCGGTATCGATCTCGATCTCGCCCTCGACAAGCTGCTACGGCAAACTGACGATAATCTGGCCAAGGGATTCCGCGCCATCAAGATGAAGGTCGGCCGCAAGCGGTTGGCGGAGGACATCGAGCGTGTCAAAGCCATGCGGGCTCATCTCGGGGAGGGATTCCCACTGATGGTAGACGCGAACATGACATGGTCAGTCGATGAGGTGATCCGCGCCGCCCGGGCGTTTCAACCATTCGACCTGACATGGCTGGAGGAACCAACCGTTCCGGAGGACCCGGAAGGGCACGCGCGGATCGTTCGCGAAGGCGGACTGCCGATCGCCGCCGGCGAGAACCTCAGAACGGTTTGGGAGTTCAAGCAGTATATCGATTGCGGTGGGGTAACCTTTCCTGAGCCGGACGTTACAAATTGCGGCGGGGTTACCCCTTTTATGAAGATCGCCCATCTAGCCGAGGCATTCAACCTGCCGGTGACGAGCCACGGCGCCCATGATGTCACCGTGCATCTGCTCGCCGCCTGTCCCAACCGCAGTTACTTGGAAGCCCATGGGTTCGGACTTGAACGATACATTGCGGAGCCGCTGCAGATCGATGACGGTTACGCGATCGCGCCGCGCCGTCCGGGTCACGGCGTTGAGTTCGACTGGAGGAGCCTTGAAGGGATAAAGGCGTAGCGCCCCCTCCGCATGGCGCATTCGTGACATCGCTGCCAGAGTGCTTTGCTGAACGTACATGCAGCCCGCATGCGCCGCATCCGGCGCGCGACGGTCGCGGCTGCATCGACGACGGCGACCAACAACTTCGAGGAGGGGTAACTAGACCCCCTGGGGACCCAACCGGTTATCCCCCCTTTTTGGCTGGGAGGTACTCCCACCCTGGGGGTCATGTCGTGGCTGCGTCGACGGCCGGCGACCACCGTTCTCCAGGAGGGGTAATAGGCCCCCGATGCAGCCCGGTGATCCCGTTTTTCGGCACGGAGCGGGTAAGGTCATTTAGCCTGAGAGGCAACCTGTGAGAGCATCAGCTGATGGTTTTGCGCGCGCTATCCGCCAGAAGTACGCGAACTCAGGTTTTGGGTCTGGCGTCCCAGCGTCTCCACCACTCAGGAGGGATCGAACTGATGTCAAAATTTCAGGATGCGATGCGACGAATCATTACTGGAGATGATGTTCAGGGCCAGTCCGTTATTATCATTGACGGCGGTCCCTCGTCCGAAATCGGCAAGCGCGACCTTGGCGGACTGTTCGAGATTTGGGAGGACGCCGCTTTCGGACCTTTGACACCGAGCGCCCACGAAGATCTTGGGACTACGCGCCCTGTGCTCGGACCCCGAAAGGGTAATTTCCAGGTGCGCTGGTTCGTAATCAGTCCTCTGCCCGACGGCGTTCCCAAGTCGGTGCTTGACGCGTCCATGCGCGAACGTTTTGCCGAATTTGACGGCGCTGGTCACATCATCGATCAGACGCGCCACCCGGGGATGCATGAGACGCATTCAATCGACATCATCTGTCTCCTGCAGGGAGAAGCATCTCTGATTCTCGAAAGCGGCGAAACTCGATTGCGGCCAGGCAACGTAGTCATCCAGCGAGGGACCAACCACGCCTGGAACGCACATGGTGGCCCCGCCCTATTCCTTGCCGTTTTGATCGATCGGGACCTAAGGCATCAATAAGAAGCGAGACGCCAAAGAAACGCCGTGGCGTCGCTGCTAGCTTGAGCCGAAGAGTTGGGTCAGTTCGACCCGGCGGGACTTCGGGGGGTAATTCCCTTTTCGAGCAGTGGCGCCCCCCCATGCTCGGTGGCGCCCTGGCCCTCTTCGTCTACTGCTACGGCTGGAGCAGGTGCCGGCTCCGAGGTCACTTCGAGAGCTGGAGAAGCTTCAGACAACGCCGGCTGCTCGACGGCAGCAGCCTCCGCCCCGTGCGGCGCGTCCGCCGTTTCAGTCGCGCTAGCGGTATTGTCAACCTCGGCGACGGTCTCGGAGCCCACGGCTGGAGTAGGTGCCGGCTCCGAGGGCACTTCGAGAGCTGGAGAAGCTTCAGACAACGCCGGCTGCTCGACGGCAGCAGCCTCCGCCCCGTGCCGCGCGTCCGCCGTTTCAGTCGCGCTAGCGGTATTGTCAACCTCGGCGACGGTCTCGGAGCCCACGGCTGGAGTAGGTGCCGGCTCCGAGGGCACTTCGAGAGCTGGAGAAGCTTCAGACAACGCCGGCTGCTCGACGGCAGCAGCCTCCGCCCCGTGCGGCGCGTCCGCCGTTTCAGTCGCGCTAGCGGTATTGTCAACCTGGGCGACGGTCTCGGAGCCCACGGCAGGAGTAGGTGCCGGCTCCGAGAGCACTTCGAGAGCTGGAGAAGCTTCAGACAACGCCGGCTGCTCGACGGCAGCAGCCTCCGCCCCGTGCGGCGTGCTCGTCGTTTCCTGGGCGACGGTCTCGGAGCCCTCTTCCTTTAAATTAGCCGACCACGGCACATTTGAACGGCCGTTTCCGGATAAGCAATCCGGCGCCTCGATCGGCTCTTCATTTGGGAACTTGTCCCCGTGGGGTGCCAAAAACGAGCCGGCCTCCAGGATCGCGACTAACGCTGGGTCTTCCGCAACAGGCGAGGCTCCATTGTTCTGTTGTGTGTCGCCTGCTTTCGAAGTCCGCTCGATCCCGCCAATGCGGCCTGCGGAATCGTCCAAAACAGCCGTGTGCTCGATGGGGTCCGCAACCAGTTCGGGGACTGGGACGCCCTTGTCTTCCGGCGGCTCTGGGACCGGCCGCGGTGGAGAGAGAACGAACTGGCGGACAACTTTTGCGACGGCCGCGTTCTTATCGAGCGCTGTCGAGCGCCCTTGGAGTAGCCGCGCTACTTCTGCAGGATCGCGCGGAGCGTCGCGCCAGCACACAATCGGCGACCAGCCGCGCGTTTCCACGCGTCGGATCAGGTCGATAATGACTTCATCCGTCGGCAGCTCTCCCTGGGGCTCGTTGACGAGCGCAGCTACGCGACCGTCCTTTTCCAGTAGTAAACCGTCCGCGAACGTCTTGCGCACGCGCCAACCGAGGTGCAGCGCGGCACGCGCATCGGCCGAAAGTGGTGCCACGACGTCGGAATCGGGACGCCACGAGCGGCAGAGGACCACCACGCCGTCTAGCGCAAAATCCAGCAAGCGGCGCACCTGCCTCTCTTCCGCTGTGTCTGCGCTCGCGATGAGCAGTGCGGGCGTGTCCGCGCCTTCATGTGGCGCGACCACCGCATCAAACCCCACGTGTTGCAGATGCTCGGCCAAGCGTGCTGCGATTGCAGCAAGTCCATCCGCTTCTAGTTCCGGTGCTTCCACATAAACAAGCCCGACTGCGTCCGCACGTTCAAGTTGGACTGATATCGATTCGCCTGTTCGGGAGCCTTCCTCGAGCGAGATACTGCCGGACGAGGCCGCGACGCCGAGCCGGTGAAGGCGTGAGGAGGCCAAGCGCTCAAGCAGGTCCAAATTAAATCGCTCTGCGTCGTCCGTTACGACGACGTCAAATCTTTTCCCAATCATGGTCAGGCTGGCGAGTTCTTCGCTGGTTCGCGCTCGTTCAAGCGATTGGGGCCAGCGGAAGCACTCGTAAACATGCGAGCAATCGCTCTCGGCATCGATTTCTAGGAGGAGGTCCAGAAATTCCGGACTGTATCGTGGGGGCGGAGTTCTTACCAAGGCTGCCGGCGCAGGGCTTTCGGGCAGCGGCGGCGGCGAGAGCACATCGCCGAACCCGGTTTCCGTAAATAACGACCGTAGCTCGCGTAGCTCCGTAGCGGCGAGCGTGCGCGGATCCGATGCACGGAACTCGCACAATCGGGCGTGCGCTTCTTCGATCGGCCCCTCGGTGATCTCGTCAACGAGCGGTTGCGGCAATATCGCCCGCAGGCTCGCGAGCAGATCCGGCAAACGCCTCGTTGCGTGGCGGGACTGGCGAATTTTTTGCGCAAATTTCGCCGGCGGAATGAGAGTGGCAGACCCGGAAGCGTTCTGGCCGGACACCGACTTCAGTGTCCGCAACCCGTGTCGCCGTAGGTAGGGCTCTAGCCTCGCCGCGTCTTCGTCATACCGGAGCCGGGCGGCTTCAAAGGTACTGATCGCTTCGGACGCAAGTTGTTCTGGCCGGGTCCGCACAAAAACCTGGATGATCCGGGCGCCGGGTGCGTTCTGATGCTTCGCTAAGGCCGCGTCCAGGCTGTCGTGTCGTTGCGCGAGTTCGGTCGCTTCCCGGAGCGCTCGGCTCATCCAGCCAAGGTGCCTGTATACCTCGATGAGCGTCTTATCCGACGGGGGAGGATTGACCAGAGAAGCAATAGCGGCAGCAAGCTCACGCTCCTCGACCGGCCGGTCAGCCCTTGCAGAGATCGATGCCAACTGCTCGTCGAATTCTTCGTCGTCTGCCAAAATCAGCGCCACGGCGGCTTCGTCCGGCGGGATCTCGGCCCGTGCATTCGACACGACGTCCAAGACATCGCGGAGCGATCTGCCGGCGCGCTTGTTGCCAGACCACAGCACGTCGGCGATCCGTTCCCCGTCCTGGCAGATCACCGTCACTAGGTCAGCCGCCTCCGCCGAGAGTGGGCGGCCGAAGACTACGCTCTGCTCTATCTCTGCGGGCGTGAGCGCGTGAGCCTCCAGCAGCTTCTTCGCCCGGTGGAGTATGGCTTTGGCCGACCGCAGTCTGCGCGGCGTAACCCTAGCTCGGGCTTCTATCGGATCGGGCAAGATCGTGGTTGGAATGATCGAGGCTTGTTTTGCCCGTTCCAACAGAATGGAGTGGCAACCGTCGGGAGTTTGGAAAGATGCCGGTATGTCCAGATAGCGGTCCGGACCCACGAGCAGGCAACTCGCGCCAGCCTGCACTGTGTACAAGGCTATCGCATTGGCGAGAAAAGTTTTGCCACTGCCGAAGCCACCAGAAACGGCGACGTTCTCCGTCTGGGACAGACGGAAGGCGAGATCCTGAGCCCGCGACAGCGTGCTCGGGCGCCTTTGGCGGGAAGAAACCGCCGGACCAGTGGTGTCCATACCGCCTCCACCGACCTATGAACGCTAGCACGGCTCTACCGTAGGCTCCAGGATAGGTTTCTGTGCTGGCGCGCGCTCGCTGGCTTCCCGAGGCGCGCGACAACGAGGCAAGGGGGTCTGACGCGGTACGGCCGGCGACCTCACGCAGCGAGAGACGAGCTCGGCGGCAAGACGCTGCTGATCGTCGCTCCGACAGATCGGCGGCCGGCTCGCGTGGCTCGCCATGGCGTTCGACATGCGCGTGATCGGCATCCGCCGCGTTCCGCGCGCCGGTGCTGCAGACGCCGACGCGTGCACGCGATGTCCGAGCTAAAGGCGGTGCTGCCGCAGGCGGATTTCGTTGCCCTCACCTGCCCGCTGACGGCGGAAACCGAGAAGCTGATCGATGCCGATGCGCTCGGCCGCATGAAGCCGTCCGCGTATCTACTCAACGCGGCGCGCGGGCGCGTGGTCGACGAGCCGGCGCCGCTCGTCGACGTGCTCGCGCGACGGCAGATCAGGGGCCGCGCTCGACGTCACGGTCGCGGAGCCGCTGCCCGCGGCCTCGCCGCTGTGGGTCATGGAGCACGTGCTCATAACGCCACATACCGCGGGCGAGACCTGCTACGAGGACAATGTGCTTGCGATCGTGGGGGAGAATCTCGCGCGGCTCTGGCGCGGCGAGACCGAGCTGCTCAACCAGGTGGTTTAAACCATCTTCATTGCGAGCGACCTTGAGTTTCATTCTCGAAGGAGGCTAACAAAAGCAGAGGTCGACGAGCGTGCCGGGTACTGTGTGTATCGCGGGGCTTCCCCGTCCACACCCCCGACTACCTGGCACTCAATCTGGCCGCGGCATTTCGAACATCGCGTCTGGACGGATTTCGAAGTAGTCCCCTCTGCTCCCTGCGCGCGCGATGGGGCGCGCGAGGGCAGTCTGGTAGACGCCGTCCTTGATGAAGTCTTTGTCGATGTGGACGGCCACTACTTCGCCCAGAGTTAGCCAAGCCTCCGCTTTTCCGCCGTCCGCGCGCTTGAGCTGAACGATTTCCGAAAGCCTGCATTCGAACGACACCGGACTCTCCGCCACGCGCGGCACCCCGACGATCTTGCTCGAGGTTGCCGTCAACCCGGCGATCGTGAATTCGTTGATATCATGGGCGACATGGGCCGAGGTCGCGTTCATCTGTTTGGCGAGATCCATGATCGCGAGATTCCAGCAGAACTCCTCCGTCTCTTGGATGTTCGAAACGCTGTCCTTCCAGCTTGTGGAGGAGAAGCCAACAATCGGCGGCTTATAGCAAAACGCGTTGAAAAAGCTGTACGGTGCGAGGTTGATATTCCCCTTGGCATCGCGCGAGGAAATCCAGCCGATCGGCCGCGGTGCGACGATGGCATTGAAGGGATCGTGCTTTAGTCCATGCCCGTTGGCCGGCTCGTAATAGTGGATGTCCTTCTCGGCCATGCGTGCTTCCTTTTTCTTAAGTCACGGCTCACTGGTTCGCACGCGGGTGCAGCCAAAAAGCTCGTGCGCGCCTTCGGCGAGAAAGTCTTCGATATCATCGAGACCACACCGGACCGGCTGCGCGAGATCGATGGCATCGGGCCGGTCCGTGCCGCCAGCATTCTCTCCGCCTGGGCGGAACAGAAGGCGGTGCGGGAAATCATGGTCTTCCTGCACAGCCACGGCGTCAGTACGGCAAGGGCAGTGCGGATCTTCAAGACCTACGGGTCGGACGCCATCCAGGTCATGTCGGAAAACCCATACCGGCTCGCTCGTGACATTCGTGGCATTGGTTTCAAGACTGCCGACGCTATCGCTGCGAAACTTGGCATCGAGAAGACTGCCCTGATTCGGGTTCGCGCCGGTATTTCCTACGCGCTCGCCGATGCGATGGACCAAGGCCATTGCGGTTTGCCGACGGAGGAGTTGGTGCCGCTGGCCAAAAAGCTGCTCGAAGTGCCACAGGAACTGATCCGGACTGCTGTCGAGCTCGAGCTGCAGGAGGGCACCGTAGTCGCCGATCGAGTTCGCGAAATGCCCTGCGTGTTTCTGGCCGGTCTGCACCGGGCTGAACAAACTATCGCTGAGCGGCTGTTGCGGCTGGCAAACGGCACATTGCCTTGGCCGCAGATCGACTCAGACAAGGCCCTACCGTGGACCGAGAAGCGCATCGGGCTTGTCCTTGCCGAAAGCCAGATCACCGCAATCCGGCTCGCCCTCGTATCCAAGGTTCTGGTCATGACCGGTGGGCCTGGTGTGGGCAAAACGACAATCGTCAGGGCGATCGTGCGTATCCTCGTCGCGAAAGGCACCAGCCTCCTGCTGTGCGCGCCGACAGGGCGTGCCGCCAAGCGAATGACCGAGGCGACTGGATTCGACGCCAAGACCATCCACCGGCTGCTGGAGGTCGATCCCAGAAGCGGTGGCTTTAAGCGTGGCGAGGACATTCCTCTCGATTGCGACCTTCTGGTAATCGACGAGATCTCGATGGTCGATGTCATGCTGATGCAGGCGCTCTTGCGGGCAGTGCCAGATAAGGCCGCTCTCTTGATCGTTGGGGACATCGACCAGCTTCCCTCGGTTGGACCTGGTCAGGTGCTCGCCGACGTCATCTCATCGGGCGCCGCGCCGGTGGTGCGGCTCACCGAAGTGTTCCGGCAAGCCGCGCAGAGCCGGATCATCACCAATGCTCATCGCATTAATCAGGGCTCGATGCCTGACCTCAGCCCGCCCGGAACAGAGAGCGACTTCTACTTCGTGCAGGCTGACGATCCGGAGATGGCGGTTGGCCGCATCATCGAACTTGTAAACAAGCGGATACCGAAGCGGTTCGGCCTTGATCCCATCCGCGACATCCAGGTGCTGTGTCCGATGAACCGGGGTGGTGTGGGTGCGCGCTCATTGAACATCGAGCTGCAGGCCGCACTCAATCCCGCCGGTGATCGAAAGGTCGAGCGGTTCGGCTGGACTTTCGCCCCCGGCGACAAGGTGATGCAGATCGAAAACGACTACGACAAGGAAGTCTACAACGGCGACATCGGCTACATCGATGATGTTGACCCGAACGCTGGAGAGGTAGCCGTGAGCTTTGACGGCCGATCTGTAACCTACGGGTTTGGGGAGCTTGATATGCTGGTACCAGCCTACGCGGCGACCATTCACAAGAGCCAAGGATCGGAATATCCCGCAGTAATCATCCCGGTGCTTAGTCAACATTACGCCATGTTGCAGCGGAACCTTCTCTACACCGGCGTTACCAGAGGCAAGCGGCTGGTCGTGCTAGTCGGTCAGAAGAAAGCCGTCGCCATCGCGGTGCGCAACGCCTCAGGCAGGCGGCGGTGGTCGAAGCTTCAGGACCGGCTGCGCCTTGGATCACCCGTCTAGCCGTACAGGGCGTAACGGCTAAGGTTATGGCTGCTCAGGATTTCCTCTTGGATTCGCAGGTGCAAGCATGGCTCGACGGGCTCGAGCCGGCCTGGACGTTGCTGACATTCGAAAGTTTGCAGGCACTACGGCACGAACCGGCGGCCACTCGGACCGCGATCCGAATTGCCAACGACCTAAGTTGCGACGAGATCGCCCGCTCACCCATAGCACGCAATACCCTGATCCTTCTTCGGGCAGCGATTGCCCATGGCGGCCTGCCGTTGACCGCAACCGGCAACCTGACCAGGGCGGTGGTGACCAAAATGTGCACGCTCGTGGCATGGCCGAATTATGATCAAGCCGACGCGTTCCGGTTCAACAAGGTGATCAATGAACCAGACTTCCAGCCGTTGCATGTCGTACGTCAACTCGTTCAGGCGGCGAGTTTGGTGCGCGCACAGCATGGGAAGCTGGTGGCGACGCCGTTGGGTGATTCACTGCTGAGCGAGGCACAGCAAGCGAGCCTGCTGGCAATCCTGTTTCATCTTCAACCGCGCGGCGGACAAGTGGCGCCCGTTGCTGGCGATCGCCGATGCGGTCGGCGGCAATTGGCCGGAGCGGGCCCGCGGTGCGGCGGTACGTTCCGTGGCTTTAGAAAAGGACGATGGACGGCCGACAATGCTCTTGGCCGACATTCAGTCGATTTTTCAGACCAGAAGGGGGACCGCATTTCCTCAGACCAGATCGTCACGGAACTGTGCCAGTTTGAGGGGCACCCCTGGCCGGACTATCGCCGCGGAAATCCGATAAATAAACATCAGGTCGCCAGGCTGCTCGAACCTCTTGGAATTCGGCCTGAGCCCGAACCCATCCGCTTCGAAAACGGGGACAGGAAGAGGGGTTATCTGCTTTCAGCGTTCGGAGACGCTTTCGCGCGGTACCTTCCGCCATGAACGTGACAACGTGACAAATCAAACAAACTCGCGGTGTTTCGGCATTTTCAAGCCGTGACAGAACCGAGACGCTGTCACGCGGCAAAAATTGCAAAACAGTTAGCTTTTATTGACTTTGTCACGTTATCACGCGTTGGGAAAGCGTAGATACTGAGAAACGTCTGCGCGTCGTGCCCCCCGCCGCCGCAAATTTGTTTACTGCGCGTGACGATTTTGACTCTAATCGTGGTTTTCAGGGGGGTCCGATTTCACCAGTGAGAGTCTCCGAGGTTAAGAGCACTTTATTCCGCGCGTGCTTCGTCGTCATCAACGAGCGAAAACACTCAGATCACCCCCTCGACCCTCATTCGTACTGCCCAAGGTGATGGTAGCCGTCCAGACCTCGCTTCTGTCTTGCAGGAAGGTGAGCAAAGCGCGAATATGTGGATCGGATGGGCAACCATTTGCAGAATCTGGGTTCAGGTCGTCGTGGGGGGGCCATCTGGGGAATCCAACTTTAAGCGAAGGTAGCACTGCGGCAAGTAAAGCCGATCGAACACTAGCCAGACTGCGGAGCATTTCGGTGCTCGCCCAAGGTGCTGGGGAATTGAAAATGCGGGCTCGATCGACCCTGACCCTGACACTGTTCATCCTCGCTTTAGCGTTCTCCGTCGATTTGCTGCTCCTAATGTCCGTCGCCCAAGCCGCGGATATTACGGCACCGGGTCTGCACCGGAAGGCCTTCACGGCCAACGAAAACGAGATCGACAAATATTGGCCGACCGATCCGGTCCTCTGCGACCTCGTTCTTGAGGGCGAAATTGAGGAAGGAAATGCGGCATCGCTTGAACAAAAGTTTCAGACGATCGCCGGCGAAGGGTCGATTTTTTTACGTATTTCCTGTGTCTACGCAGCACCGGCGGAGACCTGCGCGAGGCAGTGAAGATCGCGCAGTTCGTGATGAGCACGCGGAGCCCGTCGATCGCGACAATAATTGAAGACGGTCAAACCTGCGCATCGGCCTGTGCCATCATTTTCCTTGCGGGGAGTGCCGCCGACTCAGGCGGCCGGCGCGCTTCGCCGCACAGATTTCTCCATCCGCGTGGCAGGCTGCTCATTCATTCATCCCAACTCGATTTGGGTAGACTTTCCGACAAGGATCTGCTTGCGATTCTGACCAAGCCGACGACCGACCCGCGCGGCCTTCGGGGCAAGATCGTAGACCTCTACAAGGACGGTTTGCGTGACGTCCAGAGCGTCATCGCTACGTTTCAACCGTTCATCTTTGCACGGGAAGACTTGGGCGACCACTGGGTACGGCCAAGCTTATTCCTCGACATGTTTGCGCGGGATCCCGATGAGTGGATTTGTGTCGACAACGTCGACGCCGTCGGTCGTTGGAACATTCAGGTCTATGGATACCAGCCGCCCAGACAGCCGAGCAAGCAGAACTTCTCCAATGCCTGCCGCAGTGCATATCACTGGCGATACGACGAGTTCGCAGTGGGCGCGGATTACGATCTAAATAGCCCGCGCGGCGTGGAGGAGTTGGGGGAACTCAAGAGACCGCCAGCTTCCAGCACGCTCGCCGGGCGCAACATAAGCAACGCGGAATTTGATGATCGTTATACCATGTCCGTCCAGGCTCACTTACTGCCCCTGACTTGCGTCATCGAACTCCATGACACAAGAAGGCAGCTCAATACCCAATCGGTACTGACCACTTTCTTTCTGACCTCTTCCACGCCCAGCACCATTGTCGTCTCGCAACTGTCGCCGACCGCGTTTTATCCCGCGGCCACGCTGCTTCGGGACCTGCCGGGAATACGCCCGCCATCAGACCGGGACGCGAATAGAACCCGGCCGGCGGTCGACTTCACGGAGTATCCCGGTAACGTGATGAATGGTTGCTTCTACAAATCGATTCCGAAGATGGAGCGCCAGCCCTGTCAGGCGGCGTGCGCGGTGGATCCGGCCTGCGTAGCCTACAGCCATAACAAGGTCACCAAGGCCTGCGAACTCAAGCACACTCTGACGGCGCTCAGGCTCGATCCGCTGTGGACCTCCGGAGTTCCGTCGGCTGGACCGGCACCTAGCCGATCGATCCACGCTGAGGCGATGATTGACTACTACTCGCAGTATGGAGTCCAAGGGGACCTAAGGGGGAGCCTAAGGATCGACGGCAAGCTGATCGATGAAGCGAAAGTCGACACCTTTGAAGCGTGCAAGGATCGCTGCAAATCAGATCCGACGTGTCTCGCATTGGAAAATTGGTCACTTGACGAGGGCTTCGTGTGCCGACGATTTTCCGAGGTGACCGGGGTGAGTGAGGACCCGGTCAAAGAGAAACTCATCGAAATCGACATCAAGAAGCAGTAGCAGTTGGCCTCGGAAGTAGCGAAAGGGAAGCTGATGAAATTGTGTAATTTTGACCTGTGGAGATGCCATGCGTTTGTCGTGCTCGCCCTTACGTTGGCGGGGCCGGCGCTGGCGCAGCAACTGCCGGCTCCGCCAACGCCGCCCCCAAACCCGGCGCCGAATCCCGGTTCTGGCGGAAATCTCGCCGATTTTATTTTCAAAAAGGCGCCATACGAATTCTGGCTAACCTTTCTCATCATTGCGTTCGGCTTGACGGTTCTGGCGCTTTACATCTACGCGATCCGCAACATCAGCAATCGCCGGCCGGAAGACGTCTCACGCGCGCTGATCGTCATCACTGTGATCACCGGCTCGTTGGTGCTGATCACCGCCGGATACTCGAACGAGCAGATCGCGCCGGCGTTCGGCTTGTTCGGAACAGTGATCGGATACATGTTGGGTCGAATGAGCCAGGCGGCGCCCGGTGCCGCTGCGGAAACGCCACCTGCCGAGCCGCCTGCGAAGGAGGACGGGAGATGAGCTGGCGCACTTTGATCTTGACCGCGGCTCTTTCCATCACCGCCGCGTGCGTCCACGCGGCGACCGCGCGAGCAATTGAGCTTCGCAGTACGGATCAAATGCCGGACATGATCGACCAGAACACCGGCACAGTCGCGATCTCGAACATCGGGAACGCCACCTTGAGCATCTCCTATCTGGACGGGGACTGGAAGACGGTACAAATCCCGTCCGGGCAATACGTCAGCATACCGAGCCAGAGCACCGGCCTTTCGGTTTCATTCAACGATGGCGTGGAGACGAAATCGCTCATCCTCAACCGCGGCACGGTGTATGCGCTTCACTGGAATGCCGAGCTCAATCGGTGGGCCATCCGCCCTTACGACGAGGTCGCAAGACGTCCGAGCGGCTTCCGCTCACGCTAGTCGACGGCATGAGCGCAATGAGGCAATTTTTTCATTGGTGCTCTGAGTCAACCTCACTGGCATCGCACTAGAGTCGATTTGCAGCTTGCAAGACGGTCATGTTTATTGATCGGTTCAAGGCCAATCGCAATTCGTTGCGGCAGCAATCGCTGCGTGTTCCGAGACGCCCTTATCGTTGCTGCTTGATCTGCGCGTCGACCATATTCCGGTTGTCCGGCGGCGCATCTTTGAATCCCGTCACCTCGGAAAACCTCCGGCATATTTCGGCGGACAACTCGTATTCCGCCGCGAGACACGATGCATCGGATTTGCAGCGCGCCGAGCAAACGTCCATGGTTTCAGCGTTGTCAGCAGCGATTAGCTTGCCTTCGAACCTTTGGTTTTGGGCAAGGTCGTAGTAGGCAACCATCGCAGCGGCGCGCGCCGATCGTGCGGGTATGGGGCCGGTCGACGGGGCACCAGACGTCCACAGCGGATCGAGCCTCCTTGCGATCAGCGTATGCTTGAGTTCGCAGGCCTTGGTGATCTTGTTATGACTGTAGGCCTGACACGTTGGATCCGACGAGCAGGCCGACTCACAGGCGTCGCGCTCGATCCTCGGGACCGACTTGTATGAGCAGCCGTTCATCAGGCTGTTGGGATAGCTCGTGAAGTTGACCGCGGGCCGCGTCCTCACCGCGCCCCGGTCCGGCGGCGGGCGCACCCCGGGCAGGTCCCGAAGCGGCTTAGGCGCAGGAAAGAACGCGGTCGGAGCCAATTGCGAGAAGACGCCCGCGACCGGCAGGAAAAAAGTGGTCAGCATCGATTCGGCGCCAAGCTGGTTCTTGCCGTCGTCGGTGTCGCTGTACCTAATCTCGATGACGCAAGTCAGCGGCGCCATCGCGGCCTGGTAAGGCATCGTGACGCGGTCGTCGAATCGATCGGTGTTCTTGTTGCGCCCCGCGAGGGTTGTGGCAGGCGACGGCCTTTCCAGCTTACCCTCCTGCTCGTCATCCCTGGCGTCCGCAGCGAATTCGTCCGATCGCCAGTGATAGGCATTACGGCAAACGTTCAAGTAATCCTGCTTCGTCGGCACTCGCGGCGGCTGGTATCCGTACACCTGGATGTTCCAGCGGCCCACCGTATCGACGTTATCGATGCAGATCCACTCGTCGGGATCCTGGGCGAACATCTCCAGGAACAGGCTTGGCCGCACCCAGCGGTCGCCCAGCTCCTCGCGCTGATGGATGAACCCTTGATACGTGGCGATCACGCTCTGGACGTCGCGCAAACCGCCCTTATGAAGGTCCAGGACCTTGCCCTTGAGCCCGCGCGGGTCACCAGCCGGCTCGGTGAAATAGTCAAGCAGCTCCTTGTCGGTGTATCGGTCGAGATCGATGTGCGTAGAATGATAGAGCAGCTTTCCGCGCGGATGAAGAAATCGTTGCGGCCAGGCGCCCACCCGGGCCGGCGCATTGCCCGCAAGAAAGATGATAGCGCAGGCCGATGCACAGGTCCGGCCGTCCTCGATGACGGTCGCGATCGACGGGCGCTGCGTCTGCAGCACAAATTGAGCGATCTTGACCGCTTCGGCCATGTCGCCGCCGAGGCTGCGAAGACACAGGAAGAATGAAAACGCGTTAGCGTTGCCGACGATGGTTGCGAACGCTCGCTCGAGCGCTGCCGCATCGCCCTCCTTAACGTCACCGTCGAGAACTAGGTCGCAAAGGACCGGATC
The DNA here is from genome assembly GCA_963833665.1 of uncultured Alphaproteobacteria bacterium. Classification (GTDB taxonomy): domain Bacteria; phylum Pseudomonadota; class Alphaproteobacteria; order Rhizobiales; family Xanthobacteraceae; genus BOG-931. The sequence goes on from CAWHZA010000016.1 coordinate 37,748, forward strand.
GCTCGGCCAATATCGGCTGAGCTTATCGTTCGCCTGGGTGGCTTTCAGATGCAGAGCCGGCGCTGCGATATTCGCCGCTCGTGCGTCCGAAGCCAGATCCGCCGGATCGAGAAGGACAATCAAAGCAAACAGCGGCAGCCACAGAGCCAAGCGGAGCCGTGTCGTCGTGCCGGCGGTCTTCTGAAAATACCGCTGTACACTCATGAGAACCTCTCCTCGACGTCTTTGTCGTCTAGCGATCGAGCGTTTCAGCGCTTAGGCCGTGCCTGTGCGGTGCGAGGAAGATGAGCGCTACGAACTCTTAATTGTCTCTCCCGCTGCGTCAACAGAAAAGCCTTGAAGCACCACGGCGGTCGCTTTTCACCGAGCGGCCCCGCGCCCTGTTACCATCTTCTACGACCGACACCGCTATGCCGACGAAAACAAGCGGATGAGAAGGTCGCTGCTAGGATCATAGCGTTGGCGGAGGGCCGCAATGTCGCGCGGATGAGCTGTTAAAAATATTGACTTCGATTGACCTTTTTAAACCGACAGTTCTTTGCGTATTTGTTTTGGCCTGAGGGCGCCTGGCACTGGCTTATGCGGTGATGGGACCTCGCAAGCTCGATGTTCAGATAGCGTTTGCGCGCCGCGGCGGCGCCTCCCATAATGCGCTGCCGATTAGCATAGAGGAGCGGCGCAGCCGCACCGTTATGGCAAAACTGCGCTGGCTGAACTGGCAAGTTTGTCGCCTTTGCGCGCCAGCAACTCCGACAGCTTGGCGATGGGCATCCCTAGTTCGAGCGCGCTTGACCGTCGCCCGCGCGCAGCAAGCAAAGTCCTGGGAGCTGCGAGCGGCCATGAGCGTGGCGCGACTCTGGCGCGACCAGGGCAAGCGAGATGAGGCTCGCGATCTGCTCGCTCCGGTCTACGGCTGGTTCACCGAGGGATTCGATACGCTCGATCTGAAGGAGGCCAAGGCGCTGTTGGAGCAGCTTGCGTCGTGAGCGAGATACGTACTTGGCTCGATGGTCGGGCTCGCTCAATACGCGAAGCCTTGAGGCTAACGCATCGATATTGAACTGCTCGGTCAAGTCGACGATCAGGTGCTGAAGGATATAGGCGTGTCAGCGCGGGCATCGGCTGCGCACCCGGAAATTGACTTAGCACTAACTAGACTGGACTTCGTAGATCGGCACGCATGCAACACGCCGATTAGGGAGGATCGATCATGGACCATCGACACGACAGGTGCGCAGTATCACGGCGGACGCTGGTCACGGCAGCGGTCGCCGGAGCAGGAGCAATCGCACTCGCCTCGCGCGAGGCGCTGGCTCAGTCCGGACCCGTAGCGCCGCCCAGCACGGTGACCACTCCACCGCGGGATTTCAGTTCGAGGGGCGCGCCGACGACCTACTTCACGGATCCGGACGTGCTGACAGTGGATCCGAGTTTCGATGGTCTGCGGCAGCCCAATGCGCCGATCCAGCGGCTGTGGACTGGCGCGCTCTGGGCGGAGGGCCCGGCCTGGAATGCTCAGGGGCACTATCTGGTCTGGAGCGACATCCCAAACAATCGACAACTGCGGTGGCTGGAGGACGATGGTCGCGTCAGCGTATTTCGCATGCCGTCGAACAACAGCAATGGCAACACCTTCGACTACCAAGGCCGCCAGATTTCTTGCGAGCATCTGACTCGGCGCGTAGTGCGTTACGAGCTTGACGGCTCGGCAACGGTGATCGCTGATTCTTACAACGGCAAGCGCCTGAACTCGCCTAACGATGCCGTTCCGCATCCGGACGGCAGCATCTGGTTCACCGACCCACCCTATGGAGGTCAGCTGTATGAGGGTGAGCCCGATGCGTCTGGCGGATCGACGAACCCGGGCGGCAAGCTCAATCCGCGGCTCGGTCAGCCGGCGGGATTTAGCCCGGCAAAACGGGAGCTGCCGACCAATGTTTATCGCTGGGATCCGAGCGGCAAACTCGACGTCGTTGTCACCGAAGAGCAGGTCCCGGATCCGAACGGGATTCTGCTGTCGCCCGACCAGAAGAAGCTCTATGTCATCAGTACGGGCAAAGGACCAGGCGACACTGGTCCAGGCGGTAAGGGTGAGATCTACGTGTTTGATGTCGGTCCAGACAACAAGGTGTCCAACCAAAAGCTCTTCACCGACTGTGTGGTTGACGGGGTGAAATGCGGTCCCGACGGCATGCGCTGCGATGTCAACGGAAATGTCTGGGCCTCGGGCAACGCCGGCCGTTCCGTCGGTTACAGCGGCGTGACGGTATGGTCGCCTGAGGGCAAGCTGATTGGACGCATCCGGTTGCCGGAAATCTGCGGCAATGTCTGCTTTGGGGGCCCCAAGCGCAACCGGCTCTTTATGGCGGCGAGCCAGTCGTTGTACGCCGTTTACACCGCCACTCAGGGGGCGGCCCCCGGCTGAGAGGGACTTGGGTCGAGCGCCGCCGGCTCGCAAATACGCAAGCCGACGGCGCAATATCCGCAGCACCCGTTGGCCGAACCGCTGACGTCGCCCTGGTGGTCGTCATCGTTACCTTGAGGCTTGCAAGCGAGATCTCGATGCTGCTTCGATGGCCCGACAAGACAGCGAGGGGATCGTTATCCATCCCAATCTTCCAGAGCTCTATCGTAAAAAGGTAGGGAAACTTCAGCAAGCGTTGCAATACGAGGCGACACGCCCGCAGGTCGTCGAAACCATCCGCTCGATTTTCGATCGGATCGAAATCTTGCCCGGCGAGGCGCGCGGCCGCTGCGAGGTCACCATCGTGGGTGCACTGGCCCAGATCCTGGCTTTCGCTCGAAAAACGACCGCCACCTCGACGGGAGGTGGCGGTACGTCCTTGATGGTTGCGGGGGCTCGCAACCAACGTTGTTGCATCTTAATTACGCAATCCTTTGAGAGGCCAATGCAACGTACATACCTCAGCATTTTCGCCCAGCGGGCGTACCGAACCGGCTCACGCCTCAAGGGTTGGCCGATGGAATACCCTTTGCCGGTCAGATCCGGCAGTTTTTGGCCGTGCACAGACTCAAACAGCACGGCGATTTTATTCGCGCGATCCAACATCGCCCCTCCTCGGCAAGCAACTGGATCACCGAATTCGGGCATAAGCCGGCTGTTGACCGGTTGGTCGCTGGTTCGAATCCGGCCCAGGGAGCCACATTAAATCAAAGACTTAGGCCGCCTCTGCCCCTCTCGAAAATCCCCTAAGATCGGTCCGGGGCAACATCTGGGGCAACAATTTACAGATTTCGCGCTTAAATGCCCCCCTGCCCTAGCCGTGGCCGCCGATGCGGTCATGTTGAAGGGTTCTGTTAACCCGCGCCGGGGTTCAATGAGCCTGCCGGGGGGATGGGTTCCCGGCTACGCGCAGGAGGCCCCGGCATGTCCCGCTCCAGCCAAGCACTGCCGGGGTCTCTCTCATCTCAGTTTCCGATGATCGACAATCCCGAGGCCCGCCGCTTCCCGTCGCCTTGGATCGCCGAAGAGACGGATGCCTGCTTCATCATCAGGGACCACAGCGGGTACGCGCTCGCCTACGTCTATTCCGAGGAGGAGCCGGGCCGTCGCTCGGCGGCACACCTACTGACCCGCGACGAGGCCCGGCGGATCGCTGCCAACATCGCCAAGCTCCCGGAGTTGCTCGGGCGCTAGAGGCATCAAAGCGGCTCAAGTCCTGCACTTTTAAAGAAATCGTTAACCCTACTGCAAATATCATTCGGCTTGAGATCCCGAGGGAGAAATTCACCCGTAAGGAGAAGCTGATGAACGCGCCAACATCTGCGCCGGTCGCTGATGATACATCGCTGCCCGTGAAGTCGGCTTTGGAGGAGTTCCCCGCTCAGATCGAGAACGATACTGAACGGACCAAATCCTCCCTGGCGCGGTTAACCTCAAATTCGGTCGATAGACTTGAACGGCTAATGTCCGAAATCCAGGAGATGCGAGAATTTCTTATATCCGAAGGTGAACGCGTGCAGCGTGAAATTGCCAATTACGCGCAACTGAATCAAAGCGTCGCAGTGGCCGCTACCAAGATCAAATCCGAGACGGTTGGCGCGTGGAAGGGCACCGCAATCGCTGGCGAGGCGCATTCTGGCGCGAAGCAACTTTTTAACGGGCGCGAGAGGCTCAAGCGGTGGCCCTAGTGGGGGACACATATCGGGGGCACAGCGAATGTTTCAGGAACTGGCGATTGCGTTCAGCAACCGGCGAGCGCAGAGCCTTGAATCAAATGATACTGCGACCAAGATCGGTAATCTCGAATGGGCCGTGCAGTCGATCCTCGAAAAACTGCGCGATCTGACGGAGCAGCTGCCTACGGCGTCGGGTCGTATGACGGGGCCTCCGGCTACGGCTATCCGGCTTATGGCTATGGGTCTTACGCCTCCGGCTATGGCTATGGGTATCGGTCGCTTTACGCCTTCCAGGCTATGGCTATGGTGGCTGGGCCGCCCGCCGGGTGGCGATCCATCGCGCCCGCTGGCACTGAGGCGAAGCCTAAACTGAGTCGCGACCGCCCGGCAGCAAAATGGGAATGACGGCGGCTTGTCGTCAGCCGCTCACCTCGTCGCAATGGCGTCGGCATCGTCATGGACCGTGCTTCCCTCAGCACCGCTTGCCAGAGTAGCCGCGTCAGATCCGACGGCATTGCTTCGAGGCAGCTACGGAAGCGACTCACGCGGCTACAGCGTCACGCTTGAGGTCTGCGGGGCATCCGCCGTTGCCGTGTGCTGTAGAGGCTTTCCAGCGTCTTGTGACCGATAGCGGGTGAATGAGCCGCTTGCGCTGGCGCTCCGGTAACGTGTTCCGCCATGCGGTGATCGCCTCGGCGTTGTCGTGCAACTCGACGGCCACGCTCCGCGTCGGTGCCGACATCTTGCCGAAGCCGTGCTGCTTGATCCATTCACCGAATTCGCGGCTGTAGTTTCTGCCCCATGCCGTAGGGGCTCTGCTGATACGGAGTGCATGAGCCTTGCCGATAGCTAGGGCAGGCCCATGCGGTAGGCCCAACTCTCGAAACTCCGGCCTTGTTGATTTGCTCCCAGGCGTCTCGGCCCGCCCGAATGACGCGCACCTTGGCGGCGGCGGCAGCATTCAGGCAGCTAACTGCGGATTTCGATCCAGGCGGCCATCGCCGACCCGCTCACAGAAATATTCGGGGAGAACACCTCCCGTTATCACCGATACCTGAGCGCTGGAAATCTTGACCATGGCGGCCTCAGCCTCGGGGGGCCGCTCTGCACCATTGCTCCGGTCCTGCAAGGGCTAGCTGAAGGAAGCGGTCAAGCCGTCAAGAGCTGCGGGTGAACTGCCGTACTTCGCCAACATCACCACACTACGAATCTGGGGGTCAGGAGTTCGAATCTCTTCGGGTGCGCCAGTAAGCGTCCAGTGCCACATATATATTCCCGATAGCGACCATGTGGCCTATACTATGGATTGCCAATTAGCTACCAAATAGCAACCAGCGTGGTCGGTTTGATTTTGGAGGTAGGTCCTCGGTCAGCGGCCAATCTCGGACGACAATTCACACACGTGGAGCGCTCAGGTCGGACTTTTTCGGGGTATGGATCACATCAGCACGCCCCCTTGCCGTTGCGTGCGTCCGTACTTGCATCTCGCCTGCTCCAATCTTTTTCATTCGCTGATCACCACTCTCGGATGACAAAAAAACACTACTCACGTCGCGACAGCCGCCGTGATGCCGTCGATGGGTCCGGTGCAGGCCGTCAGTACTTCGACAATTGAGCCGGTCACAAGAATTTGCCCTTTCCGTCGAACGCCTTGTAGTCAAAACTCGCTCGCGCTTGCGGCGTACCTTCCAGCACACGTGCAGGGGCGGCCTGTTGAAACAGCAATCGACAATGCAGAGAATTGCCCTTGCCGCGCTCGACCTGAACTTCGCGGCTAGCTCTACCATGGGTAGAGTGGAGCTTCCGATCGCATCCCGGTCTGTGTCGTGCGCCTCCGTGCTGGGGCCGGCGAACGAAATGACGACCACATCATCCAACGTCGAACTCGCGAGCGTCCGGTCTGACTAAATTCGAGCAGATCGCCTCAAGGGTGGCATCCGAATTGGTCACGAGCCGCGCTTCGATGTCAGAGAAGGTATCCTGGAAAAGTGCGTGGAGGCCGCGTCCCCGACCGCGCCGGTTAGTTCGGGGACGCGGGGTCCTGGTGTTGTTGATGCCGACGAACGTGCCTCGAAAGCCATATACAGCCAGCCAGTAATGCTCGCTACAAATCTGTTGAGCCCTTACGTGGAGAGCGTGCCGGCGAGCGCAAGTCCTGCCGGTGATAAACGCCGCGCACGTTGGCTGAGAGATCGATCGGGAACAGCTTGCTGTAAATCTGGAAAAACACCCGCTGGTTGTCGGCGTCTTCCTTGATCCACTGCACCGGCCGCTCGCGGCCGCCGTTAGCGTCGAACGCGAGCTGGAACGCTTCCTTGGCGGTGACGGACACCTTGTTGGGTGTGCCCTGCTGCCGGCCACTGATTTTTGGTTGGCCTTAACGAAGGTCATCTGTGCTATTCCGTGCCATTTATTAGTACGTCGGGCTGGGCCACATTTGTACGAAGAATTGCGTCAATCCGAGTCGAAATATAAATGACCTGATCCAAGGCGTTGCAACGCTCTGAGTTAATTGGTATTTTGTCACGCACGGGGCTTGCTCTTGCCAGCCGTGAGGACGTATGAGGCACGGATTATTTGGCGCCTGTCAACTGCTCCGCGCGCAGTTTCTCGCTCATAACTCAGGGCGAAGGCCATGAGATCATTGGTGTGGATTGCGCTAGCAGCTGCCGCAACCGGGCCATTTTTGCACGCCGCGGTCGCCCAGACCGGCCCCACTGCCCAGCCTCCACCGGGCTCGTCAGAACCGGTATTCACGCCGCTTAATACACGGTGGGCATTCCCTAATCCCGACGCGGTCAACGCCGGTACCGTCACCATCATCACGGCCCCAGCCGGCGGGGCAAAATCGGTGTTTGCCGCGGACATGGCTCGCGTTCTCGACGAGAAGGACAAGCTGCGTATCCTGCCGATCCTGGGCAAGGGACCGGTCCAGAACGTCATCGACGTGCTCTATCTCAAGAGCATCGACATGGGTCTGGTAGCGACAGACGTACCGGAATTCTACAAAATTCAGTACGGCTCCGATATCACCGATCGGCTACGCTACATTATGAAACTCTACAACGACGAGATTCATATTGTCGCGCCGACTGAGATAAAGACGGTATTCGATCTCGAAGGCAAACGAATAGAGGCGCCCAAGGACGTCGGCCTCTATTCCGCGAAGGCGATATTTTCGCGGCTGAAGATCAACGTCACCTACGATTCCACCCACTTAAACGACGACACCGGCGCCTTGCAGGAGGTCATCGACGGAAGAGCTGATGCCTGGATCGTCGGCACGGCAAAGGTCATGCCGATTGCGCGCAACCTCAAGAACGAGAATCGCCGGCTGCACCTGGTCTCGATCCCATACGACCGGAGGCTCCAGGACCTCTACCTTCCGTCGGAGTTCACCAGCGACGAATATCCAAACTTGATCCCTCCCGGCGAGAAGGTCGATACAGTTGCCGCCGGCATCCTCCTTATGGTGTTTAACTGGCCGGAAAAAAACGAGCGTTACCAAAAGATCGCGAAGTTCGTCGATGCGCTGTTTTCCAAAATCGATGAATTCGCCAAACCGCCGCGCCACCCGAAATGGAAGGAAGCGAGTATTTCGGCGGTTGTACCCGGGTGGCAACGATTCAAGCCCGCCCAGGACTGGATCGATCGTTGGCACGAGCGGCATCCCGACGCGGCTAACCAGGCTTCGCTCTCAAGTTTCAAGGACTTTATGGTGCGTCAGGGACACGCCAACCTGTCGCAAGAAGAACTCGAAAAGCTATACGTTCAATTCTTGGAATGGAATCGTCGCGTGAAGAATTAAGTGGCCCGGGCGGCAACAGGCGTCGCCCGGAGTATTCGGTGCGCGGAGTTAGCGCCATGGCACTCCCATGTGCAGTGGGGATAGGGAGACAAAGCATCGCGCCGTGAAAAAAGCGCGAGTTTCACCAGAAACAGAACGAGGGCTGCGTGAAGGCGATCGGAGGTCAGTATGAGTACTCCAATTCCGCCAAATATCAAATTGGAAGGCCTAGATCTGTATGCCCCGCGTGGCGCGCGGACGCCGTCCGCGCCGGGGAGTCAAGATTTGCCCTCGCAGACGTGTCCAGACGTCCCGGAATGCGATCCACTGGGTGCGGAAAGTAAGCAACCGCAAGCGGCTGCTACTGAATCGATTGTAGCAGGGGGCAGGCCGGTCGATGATGCTATCGAAACGACGCACTCATTCCGCGACCGGGAGCCTTCCATTTCCGCGCTCTCTCTTCCGCCAGCCCCGAAATTGAGATCTGAGGGGCACCCGGTCGACGAGCCGCCGCCCCCAACTAGTCCCCCTTGGCTCGCTCATCATGTTGATAAGACCGCGCAGCGACGACGTTTGCCCCTCGATCCGGGAATCGTGCCGCCGCCGACCGGAGTGCGGCCCGACATCGTCACTCCCATACTGATCGTTTTGATAGCTGGGTGCGCCGCCATCGTCGGGTTGACAATGATCTCACCTTTCCAACCCGACGCCCACCCACCAAAACGTACAAGCGAGAGCGGTCCAACGGCTGCGTCGACGGTCAATAAGGCTGGGAGCGAACCGCGGTTGGTGGTCGATGTCCAAAAGGCGTTCGCAAATGAGCCTCTTTCGCTCGGGGTCTCCGTTGACTCTGCGACAGGTCACGAATCCCTTTTGCTCACCGACCTAGCCCTGGGTACCCGGCTGTCGGCAGGCGTACCTGTTAGCGAGGCCAGTTGGCAACTAGCACCGCGCGATCTCAGCGGCGCATACGTTTACGCGCCCAGGGACTTCATCGGCATAATGAGCACGGCGGTTAACTTGCTCACCGCCAATCAAAGACTCATAGAAAGCCGAACAATGCGGCTCGAGTGGATCGCCAAGTCAAACTCATCGCCCGACAAAGCATACCGAACCGGAAGCTGTGAACGCGCCGGCCGTTCAACCAATGAGCCCTGACGACGCGGTTCTGTTGGAGAGAGGACGCGACCTACTGAAGAGCGGCGACGTTGCGTCTGCTCGGCTTCTATTTCAGCGTCTGGCAAGCTCCGGTATCGCGGACGCTGCGCTGGCGCTGGCCGCCACGTACGATCGTCGCTATCTCGCTCAGCATAATCTTATCGGCGTTGCGAGCGACGAGCCAAAGGCGCACGATTGGTACCGACGCGCGAGCGAACTAGGTTCAGCCGAGGCAGGTCGCATCTTGGCACAGACAAATGGCAATTAACTTGCTTCAGCCTGCCTAATACGGCTCTGGTGATTGATCAATCGATGGGGCTTGATTTCAGCGTCTGAAATGGCTCTGGGAAGGAGACAAATGCCGCACCCCATGCTGCAGTAAGCGCGAGAAACGGGATGGCTATTCGGCCTATCAACATAGGGGTCATGGTACGCGACCGGGTGCCAAATCGGAGGCTCGTCAGCACCCCTTGAAATCATGGTGCGCCGATCGGTCCCGGTAATCAAGTCCGCGCACCCGGATCCATGCAGCCTGCGAAGCGCTGAGACTCGTCGAGGGTGGCCAGTTTGCTTCGGAATGTACCTAATCGGCTGGCCCGAACGTGCCGCTAACGGAGGATCAACAACGAGTTCGGATCGGGCTTGCGCAAGAGGTCCACCAGCTTGGCGATGTTGACGCGCCGGGCCTCATCGCGGCTGAGCAGGTGAACGGCCCGCGCGACGTCTGGTCGGTCCCTTTTAAGGTCGTTGGCGTCATTTCAACCTTCTTGGAAGCCCAAGAAGGGCGCGACGAAGTCCCTCCACAACTGGTCGCCACCCAAACCTATCAGCCAGCCGCCACTGACAACGTAGCTTTGGTTTCGTTTTCGAAAAACAGTCCGGTCACGAACAGCCACAGGCCGGTCGCAGCATAGAAACCACAATCACGAACAGAAGAGCCTCTCGCATCGACTCATCGACCGTATAGCACTGGTGTCCTCGAAATGGACGTGCGCGAGCACCTTCCCGTTGGCGTCGCGGACGGTGAAGCAGGCTTCCTGCTCTTCGACGGACCAGGGCGGCGGGAACTCGCTAAGCCGCCTGCGAGCCGCGCTAGTGCTTGGCGCGGCGCGCGCGAAGCCGGAACCGAGCGCGGGCGGGCGCGCCCGAGGACATAGCGAAGCGACTTTCCCGCGGAACGCCCTTCTTGATGGCAAACAGCTAAATCTAGCGCTCGCCTGCATTCTTCCGTTGCTCGTCCGCGCAAGGCAAGATTTGCAAGTCTCGCCAGCTTCCCGCCGTAATTCGGTGCTTTTTTAGCAAACGCTCTACTCGCTTAGTCGCTGGGGCGCTTATGAAAGCAGTATGTTTCTTCTTGACGACCACGCTACTCATATCGGGATGCACTCAGGTCAACGATCAGTTTTACTCGAAGAAGAATTTTACTAGCGAATCCTTCCGTGCCGATGTTTCCGAATGTAAACGCCAGAATCGATCCTTCGTCGCAATTCAAAGCTACGTCGCGGACAGTCGAGATCGCACATCGAACATCGACGATGCAATGGTCCGCGACTGCATGAAGGCCAAAGGCTACGATATCCGGGTACTAACCAAGTAGTCAGTGGCTGCAACCCGTTGGGGTGACTTAGTCTAGGATGACCCACGCTTGCCAAAACCGGCAAGCTGGCCATCACCCCGATCAAAGCCGTTGCCGATCATCAGGCCGCTAACGTGCTGCCGGTAATCCGCGGATACAGAAGGCTGGCGGCCTAGGGGTATAGCCCGTCCCGTTCGCAGCACCTCGTGCACTCAGGCTGCGCTTCTCGTGCGCTGCCGCTTTGCGTCGCCCCCGGATGGATGACACCGGGGTGGTTCATTTCCGAGAGGTTTCAATAAAAGCGAGTAAAGCCTTTGCCGTAGGCTCTCACATCAGCAATGCGAGCTTCTGAGAAAAGCTTCTATCAGCGCACACTAGCGCCTCGCCCTGTAACAACGATGCAGACTTGCTCTGCGATCTGAGAAGCGGCGCCCTCACCGGAGATCATCCGACCATTTGAGGAAAGCCCCACGATCGTCACGCTGCGGCACACAGCGAGGCGGGCGAGAGCGGGCCGTGCTCGACGGCCAAGCCGACCCCGCTTACGCCAAATTGGCCATCTCAACCCGGCCGGAGCAGCAATGCATCGGATCCTTTGCGGGTCGGGACTCAACACACTCGGAGACGTCATGGCGACTGAGTCATTCAGCGTGGCGGGAGATCACTTCGGGTGAAGCCGTATCACTTGTGTCATGAGAGGCTCGGCTGCACGGCCCCATTGGTAACTCATCAGCAAAACTACGATCACACTGGTGAGCGCCGCCGTGCCAAGAACCCGACTTAGTAATGGCATATTCTGCGACATTGCCCACCCTCCAGTCGGTCATCGAATAACCACTCGAAATTCAAACATCCGTTTTAATATGGACGCAAGCCGGGAATATGAAATAACCAGCAATTTTCCGGTCCTGCGCTTTTTTGGCCACAGCGCGGGACAGGATCGGCGGTGAAGCGCCCACGGCGGGCACACCACATCAGGGCATCGGTCACGATGCCCTGGCATTGCCATTGCGGCCGCTTCACTCGCTCGGCGGTTTAGCAGTTGATGCCTGGAAGTCTGGTCTGCGCCCAGCGCCCGCGTTGTCTGCGATCTGGTCACAAATTCGCCGAGGGAGCCCGCTTCAAATACGGTGGCGAACCAATCGGGGTGGGGCGCTGCGGCTAAGGTATGCCGAACACAGCAGCCACGGCTGCTCCACTAACGCCAGCGCGCAAGGGGGAAAGTATGGTTGCACGATCGGTCATGGTGGCCGGCGTGGCCGTTTTCGGATGTTTTATGATGGCGACAATGGCGTCGGTGTCGGCGCAGCAAATCGGCAATTTGCAGGGGCAGCCATCCAATGCACCCCCGACCCCCGGGACCGGGAAACCAACGCGCGCCAATCCAGCTCCTCTCGTTATTGCGTGCAGCGGTGCTTTCGCCAGGGATTCGCACCACCTCAAGCTCACCATGGCCTACGATCGGAAGAACGTTGACTTCGGCGAAGTCGATGCCGGGCCAGGCAAGAGCATGGCTTCGATCATCTACCCCAGTGACCCGAAGCGTCGGCTCGAAGTCTGGTGGTCGGACGTGGACAAGCGCAGGGACCTTTATCTCATTGCGATCAATGGTTCTTCGACCTGGACGGGTCCGGGCGGATTGCGCCTTGGTCTCAGTCTTGCGGATTTAGAAAAGCTAAATCGTAAACCGTTCAAGCTCAGAGGCTTCGATAATGACAAAACCGCCACGGTGAGCGACTGGGACCACGGTGCGCTCGCCGCGCTCCCCGGGGGCTGCAAGGCCGGTGTCATTTTGAGTGCCGAAGCCAAAGCGGCGGCACAGGTTCTCGCCGTCTTGCCTGTTGATCGCGAATTTTCCTCCGCCGATGAGGCGCTGCGCGCCGTGAGACTGTCGGTTACCGAGATACTCATCGGGTACTAGGCGGCGCGCTAATGGACCGCCCCATCACGCGGTGGGTCAAGTGACAGCGGCTCTGAAGGCTCTGGTCGCGGTACCGTATCGGGGCTACGTACGCGCTCGGTAAAGTCGCAATAGGCGAAATCTAACCCCGTAACCGAGGCCCGAAAACTTTGATCACTGGTTTTGCTAAGAGCGAAGCACAGTTCGGTGCGATTGAGTGAAGCGCAGACTGTCTCGCCTGTGAGCTTGAGCGTTTCCGCCGGCAGCCACACCGGGCGGGGCTGTTCCGAGCCGTGGAATTGGATAGTCCCAATAACCGAGCCGTCATCGTAGACACGGGCAACCCCACGCGATCCATCGGCACAAGTGAATGCGAACAGCTTACCAACAATAAACCGCCGCGCTGCCTCGGCATCAAGATTTTCGGCCAACGCCGGGCTGAATGCGAGCAAGGTAACAACTGCAACCGCATGCCGCGCGACCATACCGTTCTTCCTTGCATCGATGGGAGCGGTCCAGGTTCGGGCCAACGGATTCACTGTCAAGCAGGGCTTGCTATCCGAAACTCCCAACAAATGACACGGCAAGTAAGCCCTCGCGCCTGCCCTGCGTGGTTCAGGTCAGGCGCGGGCCTCGTGCCGGCGTCATCTCGACCCCGACCACTGCCCCACCATGAGTCAGCCGTGGCCATGGGCGCGTTTTTGGGCGTCCAGGGCCAACACAAGACTGCCCGCCACTCAAAACGCACCAGCGACTCTTAGAACGCGATTGCGGCCTAGTCGGCGGCGGGTGGTGGAGTCGCACTAACCCACTGAGCGGTCATTTCTAGCCGCTTGCGACCCATCGAGAGGCACACAGAGCTAGTTGCCGAAGTCAATAACCCGCGTCATCGAGCCGAAGTAGATAACACTGGCCATGGCCGTGACTACTAACCAAGCGACCGCCGTTTGCCAGCTTGCATACCAACCGGTCATTACTCTCCCCTACGTCGCGGGGGAAAACGCGCACATTCAATGCGCTTGATTAATATGGCACGTTGGCCAACTACTTTCCATCGATTTAGGCTGCACCCAAGAAGATAACCGTCGCCGATGAAGTCCGGGGCTGCTGATCCAACGAATCCCGAGCTTCTCCAAATCCTGATCTGTCAGGTCCTGCAGGACATCGGCCTCGATCGCATTTGCGCGGAATGTCGCCTCATACTGTTCTAGGCCAAGACTCCGCAGCCAAACCCAATATCCATGATGGCGTCCTGATTTGCCTGCCGGCGAGCAATGATCATATAGGCGAAACAACGTGTCTAAGTTGATGGCTATTGTGCTAATCTAGCGTGTGGCGAAATGATTGACGTGACGGAGAACCGTAAGCTCGCGGTTCCGGCTGCGAAACACGCGGCTGCGAAACGCGGCAGGGTTCTGTGGTCCGGGCCTTTCCAGCAAAGCCACGAAACGGGGAGAACGACTATGGGCATCGAAGTACGGACGATCGGCCTGCGGCTAGGCGTGATCGGTGTTGGTTTGTTGCTGCTGTGCGCTTTTGCTAGCAGCCCAATGGCGGCAGACCTCAAGATCGGCTTTACCTTTTCTTTGACGGGCGGCACTGACGACGCCGGCAAGGGTGCGCGGATGGGGGCTGAGCTTGCGCTCGCGGAGTATAACGAGAGGGGCGGATATAAGGGCCAGAAGGTCGAAGCAATTATTTACGACGACGAGACCAAGCCGGCAAAGGGCGTGGAAAACGTTACTCGGCTCATCACACGCGACAAGGTCTTTGCCATCGTCGGTCCAGTCAACTCCGGTGTCGCCCTCGCTATAATTGACATTGCGCAGAAGAACCAGATTCCACTGATGGATACCATCGCTACAGCGGAGCAGATCGTTCAGCGTTATGAGAACGCACCGAAGAGCTACATTTTTCGCGTCTCGCTCAACGACGGCATTCAGACGTCGATCATGATCGACTACATTAAAAATCGAAACTACCAGCGGATCGGCCTGATGCATGACTCAACCGGTTGGGGACAGAGCGGCCGCGACACCGCTCTCCGGCTGCTCAAGGAGGCGAACCTCAACCTTGTGGCCGGGCCGGAAGTATTCGACCAAAACGACTCGGACATGACTGCGCAGCTCACCAAGATGAAGGACGCTAAAGTTGACTTCATCATCGCCTATTCGCTTTCGCCGGCAGCCGTGCAGATTGCCAAGAGCATGCAGAAGATCGGGTTGCAGGTGCCATGGACCGGAACGTGGGCACTAATTGCACCCAATTTCCTCAAGCTGGGCGGGAAGGAGCTGATTGCGGGCGTAATGGCGGTGACTTCCTACACGACCGACCAGAGTGCAAACGCCAAGGCGCTGCACGAAAAGATGGAACGCGTCTTCAAGGATCAGGGTGGCGACTTCTACCCAGTCGGCACCGCGCAGACCTATGATGGCGTGCGCCTCGTTCTGCGTGCACTCGACAAGGTCGGCCCCGATCCGCAGAAAATCCGCGATGCCCTGGAGGAGATCGACGACTTCACTGAAGCGGTGACCAAAATGAAGCCCCACCCCTTCAGCCGCCAAAACCACGAGTTTCTCGGTCGCGACACCGGCTTTCTAGCAGTCTGGCACGATGGCAAGGTTGAGCATGCCGAATAGTGTCCTGATGGGCACAATGCGACAGGAAGCGTTCGGCACCGGGCAGACCTACCGGCCCCGGCTGCGCGTATCGGAGATGCCGTGCATACGTCGCTCAAGCATTTGGGGGTGCGGCGGCGAGAACACCGTACGCCACCAGAGGACGCCCATGACCGCCATTAAAAGAGCAGCACCCCTTGGACCGGGTCTGCTCGCGGGCGCATTTACTTGACCGCGTTCTTCAGGACAGTTTCCTCGATGACGTTGCCGTTCGCGTCCTCAATCCAACCTTGTAGCCGATCGTTCGCAAGTATTGGACAAGCCCCAGTGCATGCTTCGGATCGTCAGAATGTATCTTCGCGGGTCCGCTCGGACCCTTCGCTTTCACAATCATACTCACAGGTCGTCCTTTACCATGCCCAATACTGACGCTCCCACGCATTCTCAAGCCCTCCATCGCGACGGCAAGCAACGCCACAGCCTCGCAGCGCTTTTAAATCAAGCTGCCCAGTGACTGCCGATGCGCGGGGGGTGACGGTCGCCTAGATTCGTTTTCATGAGGGACGCGGATTGCTAAAAATTAAGCTTGCAGCCACGTGGCGGTAATGCCCGCGCCTCATATCAGCGGCGGTCTCGTTTTTGAGTTAGCGAGCATCGTGTCATGTGTGACGAATGCGCTAGTAGGTCCGCACCCAAGCCGCCGCGTCCGCTACGCTGCTTTGGCCGCGCCCGGCCGATGAAATTCATTCGAAGAACGCTACGATTTGGCGGAGTGCCCGATCTGATTACCTTCGAGTGCCGAGAATGTGGCGAGTGGCACACCGAGGAAGGCCAGTCCAAGTAGGGTGGCCACACGGAAGATCGTGTCGCGCGTAATTACCGCCCCCTCGTGAATGTGCCGGCTGCCAAAAACCCCTTCATAGACACACCGGTTTCGGTTGCGGCCATGGCGACCACGCCCGGCACATCCTGGCGCGCTGACGGCGGCTCGCAGGACGGCATCGACTTACGGCAGCGTTCCAGCTGCTGCGTCCGCTGCCCCCTCTGCCCACGCTGGGGCGCCGCGGCTCAAGGCAAGTGCGCTCGTTGCAGCGAGTGTTGCGGTCTTCTTCAAAACATCGCGGCGGGTCGCGGACGCTAGGCGGTCGAGCCGCGCCAGGAGTGAGCCCTTCGAGCGTCATTTGCCGAAGGAGGTACTTGGCCCTATGAATTATTCCGTTGAAGGGCCCCCCGGCTGAGTCGGTCGGCTTCTCAAGGAGAGGGACCGTGCGCGCGCCTGGTTTGGCCTACGGCATAGCGAGTGCGACGACTTACATCTCGTCAGGACTCTGAAATGAGCAAGATCGGCGGCAGCGATTCCAAGAACCCGCTCTACTGCTCGTTCTGCGGCAAGAGCCAGCACGAGGTGCGCAAGCTCATTGCCGGGCCGACCGTCTTCATCTGCGACGAGTGTGTCGAGCTGTGTACGGACATCATCAGCGAGGAGAGCAAGTCCTCGCTGGCGAAGTCGCGCGACGGTGTTCCGACCCCGAAGGAGGTCCGTAAAGTCCTCGACGACTACGTCATCGGTCAGAATCATGCCAAGAAGGTGCTCTCGGTCGCCGTCCACAACCACTACAAACGGCTCGAACATCAGGCAGACCATAAAGAAGTTGAGTTGGCGAAGTCGAACATCCTGTTGATTGGCCCAACCGGCTCGGGCAAGACGCTACTGGCGCAGACGCTGGCGCGTGTCCTCGATGTACCTTTCACCGTGGCGGATGCGACGACTCTCACCGAAGCCGGCTATGTCGGCGAGGACGTCGAGAACATCATCCTCAAGCTACTGCAGTCCGCCGACTACAACGTCGAGCGCGCGCAGCGCGGCATCGTCTATATCGACGAGATCGACAAGATATCCCGCAAATCCGACAATCCCTCGATCACCCGCGACGTATCGGGCGAGGGCGTGCAGCAGGCGCTGCTCAAGATCATGGAAGGCACGATGGCGAGTGTGCCGCCGCAGGGTGGCCGCAAGCATCCGCAGCAGGAATTCCTGCAGGTCGACACCACCAGCATCCTGTTCGTCTGTGGCGGCGCCTTCACTGGCCTCGAGAAGATTATCTCGGCGCGCAGCCGACCGGGCTCGATCGGCTTCGGCGCCAAGGTCATCGCGCCCGAGGATAGAAAGCAGGGCGAGATCTTCCGCGACGTCGAGCCGGAGGACCTGCTCAAGTACGGCCTGATCCCTGAATTCGTCGGCCGCCTTCCGGTCATCGCGACGCTTGAGGATCTCGACGAGGCCTCGCTCAAGCTCATCCTGACCCAGCCCAAGAACGCGCTGGTGAAGCAGTATCAGCAGCTGTTCGAGATGGAGGGGGTCAATCTCACTGTGGCGGAGGAAGCACTCGGGGCTATCGCCAGGAAGGCCCATCGACCGCAAGACGGGGGCGCGCGGGCTGCGCTCCATCATGGAGGCTATACTCCTTGACACTATGTTCGAACTGCCGAGTCTCGAAGGCGTCGAGCAGGTCATGATCTCTCAGCAGGTCGTCGAAGGTACTGCAGGACCGCTCCACATGTACGCTGCTCGCGCCGGTGGCGCGAGGGCGACCTAATGGCGCTTACGCCAGATGGACGAGCGATAGAAAACCGACCATCGGACGCGACGCCCGCCGTAGGCGGCATACGCGGCTGACCATGACCCGGCGAGGCTCGGGCGGGCTGTGGAGAGACTGATGGCAAACAAGACCAAGGCAACACCGCAGGAGGAAGAAGCGCGGGAGCAGGTTCCCGAGATCCCGGATGCTCCGCTGCCGCTTCTCGATCTCTCCGACGCTGCCATCAAGCAGGCCACCACGCGCCGCTACGTTACCTACGAGCAGCTCAATGCGATCATGCCCTCGGAGGATGTCACTCCACAGCAGATTGAGGAGGCTCTGGCGACGCTCGGCGAGAGGGGCATCACCGTGGTCGAGACCGAGGAGACCGAAGCCGACGAGGAGGAGACGCACGAGAAACGTGGGAGCGAGGAAACTGAATCAAGCAAACTCGTCGAGATCACTCCGAAGACGCGGGCCAAATCGGAGGGCAAGGAGCCGATCGAGCGCACCGACGACCCGGTGCGCATGTATCTGCGTGAGATGCGCTCGATTGACCTGCTCTCGCGCCAGGGCGAGGTCGCCATCGCCAAGCGTATCGAGGCCGGCCGCGAGGTGATGATCGCCGGCCTGTGCGAGAGCCCGGTCACCTTCCAGGCCGTTACCATCTGGCGCAATGAATTGAATAACGACGATGTATTCCTGCACGACATTATAGACCTCGAAGCGGCGTATGCCGGGCCCGACGCCAAGGCGGTGCCGGCTGCCGTGCCGGTCGGCGATGCGTCGTCCACCGCGCCCGCGAGCGCGCCGCCGTCCCTCCGGGCTGTGCCGCCGCAGCCTGTGGCTCCGCCGTCGGCGCCACCGGCTCCCACGCCGTTCAAGCCCAAGCCGCCGAACGTCGGCGACAGCGAACAGCAGCCGGAGCAAGGCACACTCCGCGAAAGCGACCCCGACGAGGACGATCCCGAGAACTCGATGTCGCTCGCCGCCATCGAGGCCGAACTCAAACCCAAGGTGCTGGAGACCTTCGACGCCATCGCCGATACCTTCAAACGCCTTCGCCGACTGCAGGACCAGGACATCCACAAAAAGCTGCACAACGAGTTCGGTGGACAGCCGGGCACGTAGATATCGACCGGCACGATGCGGTCGCAGCCGCGCACCACGGAATAGGAATAATGGTAATAGCCGCCGCCGTTGGCGCACGATCCCATGGAAATGACGTAGCGCGGCTCCGGCATCTGGTCGTAGACCTTGCGTAGTGCCGGGGCCATCTTGTTGCACAGCGTCCCCGCTGGCAGCGCCGCAGCATTGTCGGGCTCCTGCTTGTTCACACCTTTATCTGTTCGCCTTCCACCACACGTCCGACGGGAGGCCGTTTGAGCATCCGGTTCTTGAATGCTGTGTAGTTCTTGAGCTCTCCCATCGGCAGCTGGCGGCGCAGACCCCACGTGTAGAAGACGAAGCCATAGGGATCGAGCACAGTGTAGCGATCGGAGAACCATTCGCGTTCCGCCAGCATGCCGTCGATCTGCTTCAGGTAGCCGTGAAAAGCCTTAAGGCCGGTTTCTTTGAGCGTGGGGAAGGCAGTCAAATCGGACGCATACCGCTCGCGCCGGCTGACATGGGCGAATGCCACATGCACGCTGCTTGCAAAGAAGCCAATGAGCGATAGTGCCTTCGCTTCAGCAAGCGCGTCCTCGGGCCATAGGTCAAATCGCTTGCCTAGAAAAGGAAGAATAGCCGTGTTCTCGGCCAATGGCTCGCCATTGTCGAGAAGCAGCGCCGGCACGCGTCCCAACGGGTTAATTTTGAGATAGGCCCCCGTGCGCTGCTCGCCACCGGCTAGGTCGACCTTCTTCGCCTCATATTCCTCGCTGCTCTCCTCGAGGACGATGTGCGCCGCCATCGAGCAGGCGCCGGGAGTATAATACAGCGTCAACATACCCAGTCCTCCGCCCGCTTAAGACTACACGAATGACAACACCAGATAGTAGTCACACCGAGAAGCCCTTTTTTTTGGCAGACTGGGCTCAATACAGTCCACCTCAAAACCATCGAACTACTCACGCAGCCGTGCCACAGATGGTGCCCGTGGAGGGGCTTACACCAGCGAGGCTGATCAATAGCTTGCCGTGTCCCACCTTTGCAAAAACCCCATAGAGTCCCTAGGTATTTTCGAGATTGTCCCACCGTCCTACGCGGGCCGCCGCCCCCAGTTGGCACTTGGTGGAAGTGACGACCGCACCCGGCTCGGGAGCAACGACGATAATGGTACTCTGCGCCCCCTCCAGTTGCGCCGCCGTGCGGACTGCCGAGGGGGCATTGACGGGCTCAGAGCGCGCGATTCAGATGAGCTTAAAGATGGCCTGATCGTTTCTTTTTCAGCGACCGCGGCTTCGCGGTCCGTTCCTTAGGGTCCCAGGAATGTGCTTGTTCACCTCAACAGGCTTTGCCGCCTCAACGGGCTTCGCCGCCTCGGCGGGCTCGGTGACGACCGCGGATGCCCTACCGAAGCCGTCGAGGTCCGCGGCTATTCGTTGGGCGTCCTCAGTAATGGCCTGCATGTCGTCGAG
>CAWHZA010000017.1:0-62091 GCA_963833665.1 uncultured Alphaproteobacteria bacterium
TGCCGTTTCCGGTGCGATGGCCGGCGATGTCGAACACGTCCTTGACCGCAAAGGTCAGGCCGCGCAGCGGGCCGTCTGGCGCGCCGGGGAAGCTCGACATGGCTATGGCGGCAAAAGGCGTTGAATGGATCGAGCACGGTCATTGCGGGCGGTGCAGGGTCGCTGGTTGCCGCGACACGGTCTTGCGGCCGCGCTTGAACGCGTAGAGCACCGGGGCGAACTCGGCGACCGCCGCTTCAGGGCTTGCGGAGTCCAGGACCACGAGGCGCCCGACTCGCCGACCGCAAGCCCATAATCCTTGAGCCGCAGCATCTCGGCGGGGCGCCGCGTGACCATGTTGAAGCACTCGCGCATGTCGGCCTTCTTTCCGACCTGCGAGATGTTGGCGTAGAGGTTGGCCATGTGCATCTGCGAGCAATCGCCGAACGGCGTAAATGGATTGAGGATGTTGTTGCTCGAAAGCGAGCAATTGACCCCGCGGTGCAGAAGCTTGTGCGCGGGCACCACCCCGCGGGTGACGTTGTGGTCGCGCTTGTGCTGCCGGCCCATCAGATAGAGATTGGTCGAGGGCAGCACTGTCAGCGCCACTCCCGCATCGGCCAGACGCTTCGCCATGGTGTCGAATGCCGGCAGCGGGAGGCTCGCCGCCTTGGTGACGTGGCCGATGGCGACCCGGCCGCCATACTGGAATTCCTGCGTACGCCTGCAGACGTGATCGAGATCCATGCCATCGGCCGTCGGGCCGAAATCCAGGTGCATGTCGATGTCGATGCCGAACTGGCGCGCCAGCTCGAAGACGCGGTCGATCTGGCCGGAAGGATCGCTGTCGAAGATAGGGCGCGCCGCCGACCACGCGGCAGCCGCGGTTGAGCGCCGCGACCATGAGCTCGTCGGTGCCCGGATTGTTGAGGAGACCTTCCTGCGGGAACACGCAGATCTCGAGGTCGTTGCCCAGGAATATTGCTTCACCAGCGGCAGCACGCCTTCGAGCCCGCGCAGCCCGACGCCGGGATCGACTTCAAGATGCGTGCGCATGTGGGTCGTGCCCTGCAGGATGGCCTTCTCGAGCGTGCGCACGGCGCGGGAATGAACGTCCTCCGGGGTGAACGCCGCCTTGGCCTTGGCCGCCTCCGCGATCGCCTCTTCGAGGTCGCCGCGCTCGGACCGGACCGTCGAGGATGCACCATCTTGTCGAGATGGATATGGGTCTCGACGAAGCCGGGCGACACCAGGCGACCGTCCAGATCGATGGTCTCGCCTTCAGCGGCGAGGCCCGGTTCGATGGCGGCGACGCGCCCGCCGGCGATGCCGATATCGGTCAGTTCGTGCTTGGTGCCGATGCGCTGTGTGTTCCTGAGTATGAGGTCCATGGCGGTCTTTCCTCCCGAGGCGGCGCTTCGGTCACAGTGCGGTCCCGTGATCGCCGAGATAGGCGCGCATCAGCGCCGGGTCGCCGGCGACTTCGCGCGCGCTGCCCGAATGCTTGATCGTACCGGATTGCAGCACATAGGCCCGATCGGCGACCGACAGCGCGAGCGTCGCCATCTGGTCGACGAGCAGAATTGTCGTTCCCTCCCCGCGCAACTCCGCCAACAGATCATAGAGGACTTCCAGAAGCTTCGGCGCCAGGCCGAGCGACGGCTCGTCGAGCATGAGAACTTCCGGGCGAGCCATAAGACCGCGGGCAATGGCGAGCATCTGCTGCTGACCACCGGAAAGGAGGCCGGCGCGCTGGTGGCGACGCGCCTTGAGCGCAGCAAAACGCTCGAGCAGCGCCTCGATCCGCCGCGTCGCGTCGTCGGAGCCGCGCGCATAGGCGCCGAGGCCGAAGATTGTCGATGACGCTGAGGTCGGGAAAGACCTGCCGGCCTTCGGGGACCAGGATCAGACCCGTGCGCGCGATGCGATCCCCGGTCAGCTCATCGATGCGCCGCCCGAGGAAACGCACTTCGCCGGCCATCGGCCGGATCAACCCGCTCAGCGCGCGCAACAGCGTCGTCCGCCCGCGCCGTTGGCGCCGAGGACGGCGACAAGCTCGCCGTCGCCAACCTCGAGCGCGGCGTCGCGGACCACGGTCGCGGCGCCGTAACCGGCCGAGAGCGAGCGCACTGTCAGCAACGGCGCATCGCGGGCGGGAAGCGTGCGCTGCCGCCCGCGCTCGGCCTGATCGCCTGCCCCGAGGTAGGCCTCGCGCACCGCGGGCGACGCCGCGATTTCGCGCGGCGCCCCCTCGGCGATGGAACGCCGGCGTCGAGCACGATGACGCGGCTCGACACGCCCATCACCAATTCCATGTCATGCTCGACCAGAATGATCGCGATGCCGATGGAGGCAAGCTCGCGGAGCACTTTGTCGATCAACGCGGTGTCGGCGGCGTCGAGCCCGGCGGCCGGTTTGTCGAGCGCCAGTATGGCGGGACGTACGGCAAGCGCGCGCGCGATCTCGACCAGCCGCTTGTCAACGTGCGCGAGCGCCCCGGCGGGCACGTCGATCGCGCGGCGATAGCCGACGAAGGCGAGCAGGCCTTCGGCGGCGGCGGCGGCGCTCGCCTCATCGTGCTGCGAGGCAAAGAACGAGGCGGCGCCGAGCTTTCCCCGGCGCAGCGCGATCAGCACGTTGTCGATGACCGACAGGCTCTCGAACAGCCGGCTGGTCTGATAGGTGCGCGCGATCCCCACCCTCGGGATTTGATGAGCACGCAGCTCCGAGACGGTCTGCTCGCCGAGCTTCACCGTGCCCGCGTCGGGGCGATAGAAGCCGCAGATGGCGTTGAGCGCGGTAGTCTTGCCGGCGCCATTGGGGCCGATGATGCTGGTGATCGCTCCGGCGCGGGCGTCGAAGCTCAAATCCCTGACCGCATGCACGCCGCCGAAGCTCACAGCGAGATTGCGCACTGAAATTCCGCTTCCGGTGGCGCCTGCCGCGAGGAAGCGGCTGATGTCCGTTCGTTGCTGCGGTGCCGCCTCGCGGCCCTTCCGCGGGAACAAGTGCGCGACCACGCCGACGAGACCCACCGGTGCGAGGCGGAGCACCACCAGCATCAAGGCGCCGACAAACAGCAGGCGATATTGGCCGAGTGTCGCCAAGAGCTCAGGCAGCAGCACGACGACGCAGGCTCCGATCAACGGACCGAGCAGGCGATCGGCCGCCGAGCATGACGACCAGCAGGAACAGGATCGATTGGAAGAAGGGAAACGATTCCGGGCTGATGAAATTGCTGATCGAAGCGTAGACGCCGCCGGCAATCCCGGCGAGGACGGCCGAGATGCCGAACGCCGTCGTGCGGATCAGCGTCGGATCGAGGCCGATCGAAACGCTGGCGGATTCCGAATCTCTCACCGCGCGCATTGCATTGCCCCAGGGGCTGTCGCTCAGTCGGGAAAACGCGGCGATCGACAAAACGGTCAGCGCGACGGTGAGATATCCGATGCCCTTCTCGCCGATCTCGGCCCCGAACACGGCCGGGCCCGGAATACCGGACAGTCCGTTCCAGCCGCCGGTCAGATCCTGCCACTCGGCCGCGCCCTGCTCGACGACGAAGCCGAAGGCGATGGTCACCATGGCGAGATAGGGACCGCGCACCCGCAGCGCCGGAATAGCCAGCAGGACGCCGGCCAGTCCGGCGACGAGCCCGCCCACCGCAAGCGCCGGCCAGAACGGCCAATCGTGCGCGGTGGTGAGGATGCCGACGGCGTAGGCGCCGATGGCGTAAAACGCCACGTGGCCGAGCGAAATCTGGCCGCTGAGCCCGAGCAGCACGTTGAGGCCGATGCCGACGATCGCGGTCAGCCCGACGGTGACGATGATGAACGTCTGGTAGCTGTTGCCCCTGGCGATGAGGAAGCACACCGCGGCGGTCACGAGCGCTGCGGCCGCGGCGGCGCGCCAGCTCATGCCTTCCTCAATTCGGCGCGGCCGAACAGGCCGTTGGGCCGCACGGCGAGCGCCAGAATGACGAGCGCGAAGGTGACGATCTGCGTGTAGGTCGAGCCGAGAAGCGCGGTGATCAGCGCCTCGGCGACGCCGTAGATGAGCCCGGCCAGCACCACGCCCCAGGCGCTTTCGATGCCGCCGAGGATGGCGACGGCGAAAGCCTTGATGCCGAACAGCGTGCCCATGGTGGAGGAAATAGTGAACAGCGGCGCGACCAGAATGCCGGCGACGCCGGCGAGCAATCCCGACAGCGCAAATGCCGCCTCGACCACGCGCTCGACGCGGATGCCCATCAACCGCGCGGCATCCCTGTTCTGCACCACGGCGAGCAGCGCCTTGCCGTGCCGCGACGTTGCAAAGAACGCCTGCAGACCGGCGGCGAGCGCGAGGCCGATCACCGGAATCAGCGCCTGCAAATATTGGATGCGCACGCCAGCGATAGTGATGCTGCCGGTCGTCAGCACGCCTGGCGGCATGCCGCGCGGGTCCTTGCCGAAGGTGAACAGCACCACGTTCTCGAGGACGATGCCGAGCGCAACGGTCGCGATCAGCCAGGAATTGGAGCCACGCGCCACGAACGGGCGCACCGCCACGCGTTCCACCACGACGCCCCACAGCGCGCAGGCCGCAAGCGCCAGGACGACGGCAAGCGCGAGCGGCCAGCCGAGCGTGACCCAGAAGGTGAAGCACAGCACCGCGCCGAGCATCATGGTGCTGCCCTGGGCAAAATTCACGGTCCGCGACACCGCGTGGGTGACGTGAAAACCCAGCGCCAGGAGCCCGTACATGCTGCCGAGGCCGACGCCGGAGACGATCGCGGACGCAATCAGCATGGTGGTTTCCGGGAGACGCGTCCGAGCCTTCTTCGCTCATTCCCGCGAACGGCGACGCGGGAATCCAATTTTCAGGCGCTGCCCCCAAACAAGCGATGAGTCCCAGCTTGCGGCGACGAGCGGGAGGTGACCGAACCGGCCGAGCAACGGAAGCGGCGTCCGCCCGCCGCCATTTCCTCAATTCGCCGGAACGATCTTGTCGCCTTCGTAGTGGACCATGATGTAGTCGTCAGGGCCGAGCGCATCATGATTTTCCGCGGTGAACGGCCGCGCGAAGGTCTTGATCAGCCCTTCGTAGGGCGTCTTCAGGTCTTCGAGCGCCGTGCGGATCGCATCCGCGTCGGTCGAGCCGGCCTGGGCGATGCCGAGCGCGAGAATGTGCATGGCATCGTAGGCGTTCGCCGTCCCGACCGGAGCAAACACGTCCTCGGGTCCCTTGATCTGCGGATATTTCTTCATGAGGCCCGCCAGCACACGCTGGCCGACCGGCCCCTGCTTGCCGAAGAAGCTGTAGGTCTGGATGAAGTGCGCTTCGCCGGCGGTCGGACCGGCGAGCTCCGGGAAGCGCCCGCCGGAAATTCCCCAATGCGACACCACCGGCGCCGTCCAGCCCATACGCTCGCGCGACTTCATCACCTGCGCGCCGGGCGGTGCATTGACGACGAGGATGATGGCGTCGGCGCCGGCGTCCTTGAGCCGCGCCAATTGCGGGACCATGTCGACGTCGTTGTTCTCGAATTTCTCGATGCCGGCGATCTCGATCGACGCGTCGGCCTTGCTCGCCGCCACCAGGCCCTTCTCGTTCGACTGGCCCCAGGGATTGTTGATGAGCATGAGCCCGGCCTTCTTCGCCGCGAATTTCTTGTGCGCGTAGGCGAGCAGCCGCACGTCGACCAGGGCATCCACCGCCGAGACGCGAAAGGCGTAGTTGGGAGTGGCGCCGTTGCGCGTGATGCCGGTGCCCGCGGCCCACACGCCCATGTAGATGCGCTTCTCCTTGTTGAGCAGCGGCACCATGGCCAGCGACACCGGCGTGTCGATGCCGCCGAAGACCGCCACCACGTCGGCCGAGGCGAGTTCGCGCGCGGCGATCAAGCCTTTGGGCGGGTTCGACTCGTCGTCGCGCTGCACCAGTTCGAGCATGCGGCCGCCAAGGAGCCCGCCTTTGGCGTTGATCTCGTCGATCGCGAGCGACAACCCGCGCGTAATCGCTTCACCGGATTGCGCCGAGGCGCCCGAGAGCGCCGCCACATGGCCGATCTTGATCGGGTCGGCGGCATGCGCCGAAGCCGCCCCGAGTACCGCCAACGCCGCGCCGATCGCGAGCGACCGGGCCAACCGGGCGCGCTGCCACTGCCAGCCTCTGCTCATTGCTTTCTCCTGTCGCCCGGCGGGTTGAACTCTAGAAGTAGAAGCGCAAATGATCGGCGACTGGCTCCGCCTTGTCAATTTGCCGGCGAAGCGGAAATTCGCAGCGTACCCGACGACTTGAAGTGATGTCTGACGAAGCCGGTTGAGCCCGCCCGCAACCCGCCCCAGCGATCGCACCTGGATTGTGAGCAAGCGTGGCCCCGATTGAGTGGATTGAAATCCGGGAGTAACGCTGTCGCCTGTCCCGGATCGCTCCGCCCAAGCCGGGCTGCAAGCCCGCGTTTTTCCCTGGCGCGCGGATTGCTATAACGACCGCTAATGAGGCGCCGATGAATGTTCAACTGCCGCCGCGGATGGACAAAACCGAGTTTCTCGGCTGGGTCCAAGGCCGCAAGGAGCGCTACGAGCTTGATCGGGGACGCGTCGTCATGGTGACGGGCGGCTCGCGCGCGCATTGGCAGATTACCTTCAATCTTGCGAAGGCATTGGACGCGCGGCTCGACCCGAACAAGTGGGCGGTGCTGCCGGAATTTGGCGTCGATCTGGAACCCGAGTTCGGTCCGCTTCCCCGATGTGATCGTGGATATCGCCGGACAGGCTGCCAAGGATTTGACGGCGACGGGGCCGGTACTCATCGCCGAGATCCTTTCACCGGCATCGGAGCGGGTGGATCTGGGCGACAAGGCCGCCGAATATCTGCGGCTGCCAAGTCTTACGGCCTATCTCGTATTCGCCCAGGACCAGATAAAAGCATGGGTCTGGACGCGCGGTCCCGCGGGCTTCTCTTCCGGGCCCGGACGTGCTGGAAGGCAACGAAGCGGCGGTCAGGATCGAAGCATTGGGTATCGATTTGCCCTTAGGTGAAATCTACGCGCGGGTCAGAATGGACTGACGCGTTTAAGCCGGGTTGCCCGCAGCCGACGGTTCGCGCCAGTGCTGAGGCGCTCGCGCCGTTTTGAAGTCCGCCCTACACTGCGCCCTCGTCCACGGAGCCGACCCATGACCACCCGGCGCGCCGCCTGCAGCTGCGGGCAGCTTCACCTCACGATCGAGGGCGAACCATTGCGCATCTCCATGTGCCATTGCCTGGAGTGCCAGCGCCGCACCGGCGCCGTGATCAGCAACCAAGCGCGCTTCCGCCGCGACCAAGTCACCTTCGCCGGTCAGGCCACGACGTGGATGCGCACCGCCGAGAGCGGCAACGCGCTGACTTTTCATTTCTGTCCGACCTGCGGCTCAACCGTATATTGGGAGGGCGAAGGCTTTCCTGGATACGTCGCCGTTGCCATCGGCAACTTCGCCGACCCTAATTTCCCCGCGCCGAGCATCGCGGTGTGGGAGGAAACCCGTCACCCGTGGGTCTCCCTGCCGGCCGACACGCCGCCCAAACGCGTGGCGAAGCAGGGGTGACCAAACAAGCGGCTGTCTTCCGACCATCCGCGGCACCGCCGCGGTGCCAAGGCTTCGGCTCCCCGTCTGATCCGGGATGTGCTTGCTGCCGAGTTGGATGGCGCCGTTGAACGCGAATACGGGTCAGATGGTTTGCAGTGCACGCTTTGCGCCCCGGCTCGTGCTCTGCAGTAGCGCGGAGCCGCAGAATCAAGCTCAGGCGGCTTTCGATTTAACTCGCCAGAGCTGAAAACCGGCATCGGCAATCGCCTTTTCGATCACGTCTCGTGAAAGATTATGAGGCGGAGCATTGTCAGGTCCGACGACCCCGACTGCGTGCCAGGGGCGAAATTGCACCGGCAGCTTGCTGCCTGCCGGATCGGCTGCGAATGCTCGCAATTCGGTGTTTGCATCGGATTTGAATATATAGAGTCTCATCGGATGGCCTCGCTCAAAGGAGCCCGAGTAAACGGACGCGTGCGCGAGGCTGGGCCGCCTTTGCCTGGCTCGGCGGATCTTTTCCGGGGCGCGGCAATGAGGCCCTCCCGTACCGCCTGCTTGCGAGCGAGCTTGCGGCTGCGCCGTATGGCCTCGGCCCTTTCACGCACCGTTCTCTCCGACGGCTTCTCGTAGAACCGGCGTCGCTTCATTTCGCGAAACACGCCTTCGCGCTGCATCTTCTTCTTGAGGACGCGAAGAGCCTGCTCAACGTTATTGTCGCGAACCAAGACCTGCATGCTTCCTCCAGCAACGCGGCGCATCGCGCCTAATCCTCAGACCGGCATATGCATCGACGGTGACCCACTCGTGATCGCATCCGCCACACCACCAATGATGATGAATGATGCAGTCGCCGCGATATTCGGACGAACCGCGCCGTCGACGCTACCGAATCGCAAGCCGGACACCATCCGCCGCGGGGATCATTATCGCTCCGGGGCAGTGGCGCGACGGCGCGGTCTGACCGGTGCGGCCAGCGCCGCCCGAAGCGTCGCGCAATCTCCAAGTGATGGATCGGAGCCACGGGCATACTCGCTGGTAAGGCGGGAGCGCAACGTGTCTCTCAGGCGCGCGGCGGCCAAGCCTTTGCCGGCGATGGACCAAACATGGTGGCCCGAAGCGGAAATAGCCAGCAATTTCTCAAGGGATTTCCGTTGGGCCTTGTAATGCAACGGATAAACCTCTATGTGTTTTGGATCGAGCTTCGGCCGAACGACTTGGCCTCGCCGCGCACGTCGCGTCGGACTGACGAATTTATCCAAACTCGAACCTGAACCTGCTGTCGCGACAAGCGCGACCGCTCATACACACGTACTTGACGAAAAGAAGGGTTACATGACGCAAGGAACCGTAAAGTGGTTCAACGGCCAAAAAGGCTTCGGTTTCATCCAGCCGGACGACGGTGGTAAGGATGTCTTCGTGCATATCAGTGCCGTCGAACGGGCCGGGATGAGCGGCCTCGACGAGGGTCAGAAGGTCTCGTTCGACGTTGTCGCCGACCGCAGGACCGGGAAGTCCTCGGCAGCCAATCTGCGCACCGTCTGATCGGAGCGCCGAACCAAAGCCTCTGACCACGGACGTACTGGCAGAGAGAGAACTTGGTTCCTAGCCCCGGCGCCTGCTTTGCAGGCGCGGGGTTTGATTTTGCTCTCAACAACAAAACGGCCCCCTCGGGTCTGCTGACTGACCCGAGGAATTTCGCACGCCCTGTCGAAGTGGCGCAGACAGGCGCCGCTTAAGTCACCGTTTCGTCGCAGCGGTCGTGGGCTTTGCGAGCGGCCACAGCCATTGCGCCAAGCCGACGGCCGCGCAGGCGCCGGCAAGCTGGGCGACGATGAAGGCAGGCACGCCCGCTGCGGCGATGCCCGCATAGGTATCCGAAAGAGCACGCGCGACGGTCACCGCAGGATTGGCGAACGAGGTCGACGCGGTGAACCAATAGGCGGCCGTAATGTAGAGGCCGACAGCGTAGGGAATGGCCGCGGGCGTCCGCGCCGCGCATCCGACGATCGTCAGCAGCAGTCCGAGGGTGGCGACAAATTCACCGGCCCACTGTCCCGGACCCGTTCGCACTGTTGCCGAGAGTTGCCACAGCGGCAGCTCAAACATGACGTGCGCCGCCAGCACCCCGACGATGCCGCCGGCAATCTGAGCGGCGATGTAGGTGGCCGCGACACCAGCCGGCAATTCGCGGCGCAATACCATTGCCATGCTGACGGCCGGATTGAAGTGCGCCCCCGACAGCGGGCCGAACGTCAGAATAAGGACTGTGAGGAGGGCGCCGGTAGGCAGCGTATTGCAGAGGAGCGCGAGCGCGCCGTTTCCGCCCGCGAGCTTCGCCGCCATGATCCCCGAGCCGACGACGCCCGCGAGCAGGAACGCGGTGCCCAGGAACTCCGCCGCGACGCGCCTCACGTCGGCTCGACCGCTACGTCGACGCGGCCGATTTCCCGGAGCCTGTTTTGCAGTGTCAGCCTGTCGAGAGAGCGGAGCGGCAATGAAGTAAAAATGCCGATGCGCTGATGGAGCATCCGGTAGGCTTCCTTGAAGGCGAGCGCCATTTCGGCGGACGTGCCTTTGGCCTCTGCCGGATCGGGCACGCCCCAGTGCGCCGTCATCGGTTGACCGGGCCACAACGGGCACGCTTCGCCCGCCGCGTTGTCACAGACGGTGAACACGAAATTGAGTTGTGGCGCGCCGGGATCGGCAAATTCGCTCCACGACTTCGAGCGAAAGCCCGAGGTGTCATAGCCGAGGCTTTGCAAGAGCCGGATCGTTTCGGGATGCACTTGGCCCTTGGGATGGCTCCCGGCGCTGTAGGCGCGGAATTTACCCGCCCCTACCCTGTTCAAGATCGCTTCCGCCATGACCGAGCGCGCCGAATTGCCGGTGCACAGAAACAGCACGTTGTACGGTTCGGCCACGGCATGCCTCACGCCGCCGGACAGCCGCAGGCGGCGGCAGCCTCGTCGACCTTCGGCGCCGGCGCACAGCACGGCTTCTCATGCGCGACCCTGGCGACGCGCTCGCCGGACCCGTCGCCATAGTCGATGCTTTCCCCCGTCGTGTGGAATGTTTCCCAGGAGATGCCGGCGGGATCGTCGATCCATGACTTCTCCGATTTGGCGTAACAGCAACTCGTCTGGCCTTGTTCGATGACAGTGCCGCCAGCCTGGTGCAGCCGCGCGTAAATCTCTTTCAGTTCCTCGCCGCTCTCGGCTTGAATGCCGAGGTGGTCCAATCCGGGTTGGCGGCCGCGGGTCGAGATGGCGAAGTTCACGCGGGGGTCGTCAAGCATCCACTTGGCGTAGTCGGATTTGACGACCGCCGGCTCGGCGGCGAACAAGGCCGAATAGAAGCCGATGGAGCGGTCTAGATCGTCAACGGCGACGTGCACGTGAAAGCGTTTCATAATGCGCTCCTATATTGCTGGTAAAGGTTGGTAGCCGACGCCGGCCATCATATTCTCGAAATACTCTCGGACCTTCTTCGGAAAGCGTAGCCCCTTCACCACTGCAGCAGAGCGAAGAAGCGGTAGGACACGAACATCATCAAGTGAGAGTTGGCCGTTTACCGCCATCGGGCTTTCGATTAGGCGGTCCAGCGTTTCCAACTCTGGCATCAAAGCGTCGAGTTGCTCACGGGTTTTAGCCCTTACCTCGACCAAGTCGCCGAGACTTTTGCGCTTTCGCACGACATAGTGGTCACGTGCGGCGACGGTGCCAAATTCCGGCAGGCCCAACAGCGGATAACGAGGCCACGTCAGCGGGTGGGTCTTGGCGACGACGCTATCGGCCCATGCGGCTATCTCTCTGCGTTGTGGTCCGGTGAGAACCGGGGGGCCGAGATTGTCGATGTGGCCCACCATATCCATGCTCTCAAGCATCGGCCTGCCGTCATCCTTCACCAGAATCGGAACGATACGTTTGCCCGCCAAACCAATCATGGTTTCAGAATCATCGTCGAGCAGGACCGTTTCCTGCAAATGAAGATGCTTCAATGCAGCCGTCATCCGCACCCGGAAGCAGACCGAGCAGTGCTCAAACAGATAAAGCCTCATGAAACGTGCTCTCTTTTCCGTAGTGACTTAGCTGGCCTGCGTTCGGTAGGTGCGCAGGACACGCCTTGGCAACAGTTCTCAGTGAGGAAGGAAACAAGATCGTTCATCGCCTCGAACCGCGCGGCATAGATCATCGAGCGGCCGTTGCGGCGGACGGTGACCAGTCCGGCAAAGCGCAGCCGGTCGAAATGAAAGGTGAGCGTATTCGGGGCGAGACCGAGTTTTTCGGCGACCTGGCCGGCGGCCATGCCCTCCGGGCCGGCCTGCACCAGCAGACGGAAGATTTCCAGGCGGCTGTCCTGGGCAAGCGCGCTCAAAGCCGCGACGGCATTTGACGTTTCCATATTTCAACTAATATGGAAATAATAGGCCGTCGTCAAGCGCTATGCGCCATGTCTGACCGCGCATGACGGTAAGGTGACAGTGCACGCCGTGCGAGGAGGACGCAGGCCCCGGCTCCTCCTCGCGAAGACACCCAGGCGAGCGCCTAACCGTTGGCGTCGCGGACTATGGCTCCTCGTTGTGCAGCGGCCTCGGCCATCATTTGATGGTCCATGAGCCCTTCCAGTCAGTGCCCTTGTGTGCACACGTCGCCCATTGCGGGGTGTGGGGCACGCACCACGGGCGGATAGCCAAGTGCATGTCGGCGCCATGGTCCATGAAATGCCATTGCGGGCCGTGCGGGTCGTCCTTGGCGCTCGCCTGAAGAGCCAAGGCTGCGAGAACCGCAGCCGCTAAGATCATCCTCATTCGCTTATCCTCTGTGGTTGGCCGGCCAGGGCCAGCGCGATCATGCGCGCCGACGCTGGCGTATATGCCAGCCGCTAGACAAGCAGATGACATTGATCGCGAACTGCGCCGCAGGGGGTATGGGCTTCGGAACGGGCCGTAGAGTGCCGCTCGGTCGTCACGCACGTCCGCAGGGATGACTTGCCGCGAGATCGCCGCCGTTCTTGAGCGTCTTTGGCCTTGGCAAACGGAAGCCCATTTGTAGCGCCCGTTGTAGCGAGAGCGCGTCCAAATCCCCCTGTCTGTCAGTAAGTTGCTGAAGATTCCTGAGAAACTTCAGCCTTGGTGCGGTCGAGAGGACTCGAACCTCCACGGGTCGCCCCGCTAGCACCTCAAGCTAGTGCGTCTACCAATTCCGCCACGACCGCATGTGGGGTGAGCGCGCCTTGGACGGCGTGCGCTGCGGATTTAACAAATCGGCTGTTTACGGACAAGGCCCGGCGGGCAACGCAGTGCCGTCATGCGGGACTGTGGTGGGTTTCAACATGCGCCCGGCGCGCGCGGCAGAAGTTCCTTCACCGACCGCGATGCGGTTGCCGCTGACGATGACGGTGCCCTTGGCCACCGGCAGGTTGTTGGCGAGGATGCCGGACCTCGTCCGGCTCGGAGGAATTGAGTTCGACGTTGGCGCCGCGGCCCAGCTGCGGCACTTGGTGGATCGGCATCGAGGTCTTGCCCAGAACCACCGCGAGATCGATCCAGACATTTTCCAGCGTTGCCAAGGGCTCCTCGCGCGATTTTGCGATGCAGGTTCGGGCCGATGCGGTATCCTTTGACCACGGTATGGTCATCAGGTGGTTAAGACGCGCAGCGATCTGAGCCTCGGACTCCTCCCCGCTCCCGGCGCGCCGCCGGCCGAGTGGCATGTCGCCGAAGGCCTCGTGGACTATGAAGCCGCGCTCGCCTTCATGGCGGCCCGCGCCGCGGCGATTGCGCAAGGAGAAGCGCGTGAGCTCATTTGGCTCGTCGAGCACCCGCCCCTCTACACCGCGGGGACGTCGGCGCGGCCGCAGGAGCTGATCGCGGCGCGTTTTCCCGTCTACACAGCCGGGCGCGGCGGGCAGTTCACCTATCACGGTCCTGGCCAGCGCGTCGGCTATGTCATGCTCGACCTCAAGCGCCGCGCCCCGGACGTCCGCCGCTTCGTCACCACGCTCGAGGAATGGATCATCCGCACGCTCTCAGCCTTCGCGGTGCGCGGCGAGCGCCGCGATGACCGCATCGGCGTGTGGGTGCGGCGCCCGGACAAGGGCGCAGGCGCCTTCGAAGACAAGATCGCCGCGATCGGCATCCGCGTGCAGCGCTGGGTGACGCTGCACGGCTTCGCGCTCAACGTCGCGCCGGACTTGTCGCATTTCTCTGGCATCGTGCCGTGCGGGATTGCCGAGCCGCGCTACGGCATCACCTCGCTCGCCGATCTCGGCCGGCAAGTCGCGATGGCCGAGGTCGACCACGCCCTGCGGACCGAATTCGAGCCGCTGTTCGGCGCCACCGCCGACGCCGACGCTCACACCGTGGCGAGCACCGAGAACAGCTCGCCGCGACGGCGCAGCGCCAAGTCCTCGGAGCGCGCCGCGCGCTGATCGAGGTGGTCGATGCGCGCGCCGGGCGGGCCCTGCCGGCACAATTCGATCATGGCGAGCACGACCTCCTTCGGCCCGGCGAACAATGCCTCGACCGAGCCGTCGCGGCAGTTGCGCACCCAGCCTTCGAGGCCGTGTTCGAGCGCGGTGATTTCGGTCCAGACGCGATAGCCGATGCCCTGCACGCGGCCGCGGATGACGACGCGGACGATCACGTCCATCGAAATTCCCCACGCTCGCGCCCTATGCCGCCGGATGGACGCCGCGGCAGCCATCGCTGCAGGGATGAAATGTAGTCTGCCGGCAATTTCCACTCCTGCGCCGCCGCGATCACAAGCTCCATATAGCCGGCCTTCGCCCGGCCCGCAGAGAGCGGCCGCGCCATGTAGACGAGCGCCGGCCGGCACGAGCCGGCACAGCCGATCAGCAAAGCAGCGGCGCGATAGCGCCCCGCGGTTATTCCCTCCCAGGCGTCGAGCGTGACGCGGTCGCGCGGCGTGAGCCGCCACAGCACGCCATGGACCGTTTCGCCGCGCCTCGGCACGACCGAGGCGTAGCCGTCCGCGGTGATGACGAAGCGAAAATCGGCGAGCGCGGCGATGCCGAGAGGCTGCGCATGCGGCGCATATTTGCGCATGACGGCGCGGTGCATGTTCGATCCATAGGCGAAATGCAGCATCAGCCCGAAGGCTCCGCGCTGCTCGGCCGCGTCGCCGCCCACAGCGTGAACAGGAGCGCGACGATCACCGGCACGAAGGCGATCAGCGTCAAGGCGGTCACCAGGAGCCAGGCGACATCATAGTGGGCCGAGCCGGCGAGCGCGGCGACGACGACTACCAGCAGGATGAGGCCGAGTGCGCTGGCGGTGTTGGCATCGACGGCGTCCGCGGCCGCGGTATTGAAGAACGCCGCAGCCACGATCACCAGCAGGACGATCGACAGCACATAGAGAAGGCCGACACCGGCCGCGAGCCCGACGCCGCGGCCGGCGTCGCGCAGGCGCTTGGCGTGCAGCGCGAACCAGATCCAGACGAGCAGCACCTGAACCGCGACGAAGGCCCACAAACCGACGCGGGCGATGATGTCTGCCGTGGTGAGCCCGTGCGAGGCGACGCCGGCGGCGTAGACGCCGGCTGCGGCGAAGACGAATGGCTGCCGCCGCAGCCGCCCGGACGGCGAGAACAGGAAGCGCAGCGCGTGCATGCGTTTGGTCTACTCGTCATTCCGGGGCGCCGCTCAGCGGCGAGCCCGGAATCATAGCCCAGTATTGCAGAACTGGCGCGCGGAGGGACGTTTGCAAATCTCGCAATTATGGATTCCGGCTTCGCGCCTTTGGCGCGCCCCGGAATGACGGAACGAGGCTACGCGAACTCCATGATCACGGCGTCGACAGCGACGCTGTCGCCCGGCTTGACGCGGATCTTCTTGACGATGCCGTCCCGCTCCGCGCGCAAGACGTTCTCCATCTTCATCGCCTCGACTACGGCCAGGCTCTCGCCGGCCTTGACCTCCTGGCCTTCGGCGACGGCAAGCGAGACGACGAGCCCCGGCATCGGCGAGCGCACCGCCTTCTCGCTGCCGGACAGCACCTTCGCCGGCATCAGCCGCGCGTAGTGTGCCTCGCGCTCGGTGTAGACGAAGGTCTTCACCTCGATGCCGCGGTAGGCGAGTTCGAAACCGTTGGGGATCATGCGCACATGCATGGCGAGCGCGGCGCCGTCGAGCGTGCCGGCCCAGACCGGCATGCCGGGAACCCAGTTCGAGGAAAGGGCGTGACTGTTGCCGTCCTCGAACAGCACGGTGATCGCTTCGCCGTCCCGGGCGACGTCGGCCTGAACCTCGTCGCCGCCGAGCCAGATCGCGCGCCGGCGCTCGCGCGTCACCGCGCTGTTCAACTGCCCGGAGATGCGGCGCTTGCGCTCGCCGAGCACGTGGTCGATGGCGGCGGCGACGGCGGCGATCGCGCGGGCCACCTCGCCGGTCGGGCGCACACGCTCGAAGCCTTGGGGAAATTCCTCGGCGATGAACCCGGTGGAGAGCTTCCCGGCGCGCCAGCGCGGGTGCTGCATGACCGCGGCGAGAAACGGGATGTTGTGGCGGATGCCCTCGATGGTGAAGGCATCGAGGGCGTCGGCCTGCGCGTCGATCGCTTGCTCGCGCGTCTTCGCGTGGGTGACGAGCTTGGCGATCATCGGATCGTAGTAGAGCGATATTTCGCCGCCCTCGGCGACGCCGGTGTCGTTGCGCACGGTCACGCCGTCGTGCGTGCCTTCGGCCGGCGGACGGTAGCGCACGAGGCGCCCGATCGACGGCGCGAAATTGCGATAGGGATCCTCGGCGTAGACCCGGCTCTCGACCGCCCAGCCCGAGAGTTTGATGTCGCTCTGCTGCAGCGCGAGCTTCTCACCGGCCGCCACGCGGATCATCTGCTCCACGAGATCGATGCCGGTCACCAGCTCGGTCACCGGATGCTCGACCTGGAGCCGCGTGTTCATCTCGAGGAAATAGAAGCTGCGATCCTGCCCGGCGACGAATTCCACCGTGCCGGCGCTGTCGTAGCCGACCGCCTTGGCGAGCGCCACCGCCTGCTCGCCCATCCTGGCACGCGTCTTCGCGTCGAGCAGCGGGCTCGGCGATTCCTCGATGACCTTCTGGTTGCGGCGCTGGATCGAGCACTCGCGCTCGCCGAGATGGATCACGTTGCCGTGCTTGTCACCCAGCACCTGGATTTCGAGGTGGCGCGGATCGGTGATGAACTTCTCGATGAACACGCGATCGTCGCCGAAGCTCGATTTCGCCTCCGACCGCGCGCGCGTAAAACCTTCGGCGACCTCGCCCCTGTTGAAGGCGACGCGCATGCCCTTGCCGCCGCCGCCGGCGGAGGCCTTGATCATCACCGGGTACCCGATCTCATCGGCAATGACGACCGCCTGCTTGTCGTCCCCGATCACGCCGAGATGGCCGGGAACAGTCGAGACCTTGGCGCGCGCCGCCGCCTTCTTCGAACTCGATCTTGTCGCCCATCGCGGCGATGGCCTTCGGGTTGGGCCCGATGAACACGATGCCGGCCGCCGCCAGCGCCTCCGCAAAGGCGGCGCGCTCGGAGAGAAATCCGTAGCCCGGATGCACCGCCTCGGCCCCGCTCGCTCTGCAGGCGGCGACGATGTTGTCGATGACCAGGTAGCTTTGCGCCGCCGGTGCCGGCCCGATCGGGATGGCGCTGTCGGCCATTTCCACGTGCAGCGCGTCGCGGTCGGCGTCCGAATAGACGGCGACCGTCTCGATCCCCAGCCGGCGAGCGGTCTTGATGATCCGACACGCGATCTCGCCGCGATTGGCAATCAGTATTCGTTTGAACATTACCGTTATAAGGTCGGCGGGCCGGCCCGCTGGCTTTGCGGCGTTGTCGCAAAAATGTCAATCACGGGCCGCGTTGGGCGTCCGGCCTTCCGGCCGGTCGCCTCATAGTCGTAAGTTGCATGCAGATGGACCGTGGAGCATTTGAATGCGTCGGCAGTTAATTCTAAGTGCAATCCTGGCAAGCACGGCGACGGCCGCATTGGGGCAGGCGCCGCCAGCGCGGCCGCACAATGTGGTGCTGTTCGTCGCCGACGGCTTGCGCTTTCGTTCGGTCGATGACGTTACCGCCCCGACCATGGCGGCGCTCGCGCGCGAGGGCGTGAGTCTCCGCAACAGCCATGCGCTGTTTCCAACCTTTACCATGGCGAATGCTTCGGTCATGGCGACCGGCCACATGCTCGGCGATACCGGGAACTTCTCCAACACGATCTACACGGGCTTCCAGGTCCCCAGCGTCAACAAGACGGTGACGCCGTTCCTGGAGAGCGACCCGGTGCTCGGCGATGTCGACGAGCATTTTTCCGGGAACTACCTCAACGAGGTCACGATCCTCAAAATCGCCCACGACCAGGGCTTCAGCACCGCCGCCATCGGCAAGGTCGGTCCAACCTTGATCTTCGATCACACCGACCGCACCGGCACGCAGACCATCATCGTCGAC
Organism: uncultured Alphaproteobacteria bacterium; assembly: GCA_963833665.1. GTDB lineage: Bacteria > Pseudomonadota > Alphaproteobacteria > Rhizobiales > Xanthobacteraceae > BOG-931. Next base: position 17,980 of record CAWHZA010000017.1, read on the forward strand.
GACGCGACCGGCAGCCCGAAGGGCATTCCGCTGTCGCCCGAGATGACCGAGCGCCTCAAGGCGGCAAGCCTGCCGCTCGTGCCGCCGCCGCGCGGCGCTAGCGCCAACTACGCCGGCACCACCGTCGCCAACGTCGTGCAGCAGGACTATTTCGCCGCCGCGGTCACGCGCGCGATCCTCCCCATGTTCAAGGAACGCGACAGGCCGTTCGTTTTAATGTTCTGGTCGCGCGATCCCGACGGCGCCCAGCACTTCCAGGGCGACAGCCTCAATTCGCTCGTGCCCGGCATCAACGGCCCGACCTCGCTCGCCGCCATCCGCAACGCCGACGACGACCTGGCGCGCATCCGCGCCGCCCTCGGCGAGCTCGGGCTCCTCGAGACGACCGACATCATCGTGGTCGCCGACCACGGCTTTTCCACGATCGCGAAGGAGAGCAGGACCAGCCCGACGGTGCGGACCAAATTCGCCAACACGCCGGCGGGCCAGCTTCCGCTCGGCTTCGTCGCCCTCGATCTCGCCCGTGCGCTCGAACTGCCGCTGATCGATCCTGACGACAATTACCGGACCATCGGCGAGGGCGAGCGCAGCAAATTCGGCAACGGCCTGATCGGCGGCGACAGCAACAACCCGAAGGTGGTCGTGGCTGCGAACGGCGGCTCGGACCTGATCTACCTGCCCGACGGCGACAAAGAGTTGGCGAAGCGGGTAATCGACGTGCTCCTGGCGCAGGATTATGTCAGCGGCATCTTCGTCGACACCAAGCTCGGCAAGTTTCCCGGCACGCTGACGCTCGACGACATTGCGCTCGAGGGCGTCGCGGTCACACCGCTTCCGGCGATCGCGATCAGCTTTCGCTCCTTCGACACGGTGTGCGGGGAGCCGGTGCAATGCACCGTCGAAATCGCCGACACCATCCTCCAGCAGGGCCAGGGCATGCACGGCTCGTTCAGCCGCGCCGACACCTGGAATTTCATGGCCATGCAGGGGCCGGACTTCAAATCGCGCTACGTCGATCCGGCGCCCGCCAGCAACGCCGATGTCGGCCGCACGATCGCCCACCTGCTGCGTCTCGACGTGAGCGGAAGAGGCAAGCTGATCGGCCGCGTGCTTTCGGAAACATTGCCGAATGGCGCATTGCCCGAGTTCGCAAGCCGCGTCGTGACTTCGGAGCCGGCCGTCAACGGGCTCACGACCGTCATCAACATGCAGATGGTCGGCGATACGCGCTATTTCGACGCTGGGGGATTTCCCGGCCGCACCGTCGGCCTGTCGGCCACGGCGCTGCCCGGTGCTTCACACTGAGTGCGGATTACATCGGCAAGAGGCCGCGGCCGAGACGCCGGCCCTCGGCGGCGATCCAGTCGAGCACAGCAAGATCGACGTCATCAAACCCGGCGGGCAAGCGCGGCGCTGCTCGGCGTTGCTGTTCCACCACGATCTGCGAATGCGCGATCACGGCGGCGAGCGTTTCGACGTTCGGATAGTGCTGGTCGTGGCCAAGCTGCATCGGCGCCTCCGGCACGCTTCGCCAACTGCGGCAACCGCGCGCGGTTCCATCGAAATGAGCCCCTGCCTCGCTGGAACCACCGAGGCGGCGCAGACAGTCGTATGGGAGGCTGGCCGCGGAAAGGCGGCGATGCGGCAAAGTCGGGGCACTTTTCCGTGGCCGATCAAGCCTCGGTGAGGCCTGGGCGTCGACCGGCGGGCGCAAGACAAGCCGGCCAGTCGCCAGAAGAATCTTCCATAGATGAGCGGGCAACGACGCAATTCTTCTTTGTCTCTCGCCGAATTCAAGGAAATGATGCTCAGTAGAAGGCCTAGTTTTGCCGGCCTTTGAGGGCTATGTAACGGCTGAAATTCTATCCCGAAACATTAAGACGAGCTCACGCGGAGGAGGTTTCCATGGCGCTCCAGATTGGCGATACCGCCCCTGACTTCGAGGCCGATACCACCGAAGGCAAGATCCGTTTCCACGACTGGATCGGCAGCAATTGGGCCGTACTGTTCTCCCATCCCAAGGATTTTACGCCGGTCTGCACCACCGAACTGGGCACCATGGCCCGCCTCAAGCCCGAGTTCGACAAGCGCGGCGTCAAGATTCTCGGGCTTTCGGTCGACCCGGTCGACAGCCACAAGAAGTGGTCCGGCGACATCAAGGACGTGGTCGGCTTCGCCCCGAACTATCCCATGGTCGGCGACACCGACCTCAAGATCTCCAAGGCTTGGGGCATGCTGCCGGCCGCGACCGCCGGCACCTCGGAAGGACGCACCCCCGCCGACAATCAGACGGTGCGCAACGTGTTCGTGATCGGCCCGGACAAGAAGATCAAGCTGGTGCTCGTCTACCCGATGACCACTGGCCGCAATTTCGACGAGGTGCTGCGCGTCATCGATTCGCTGCAGCTCACCGCCAAGCACCGGGTGGCGACGCCGGCGAACTGGAAACAGGGCGAAGACGTGATCATCACCGGCGCGGTCACCGACGACGAGGCGAAGAAGCTCTATCCGGACGGCTGGAAGACGCCGAAGCCCTATATCCGCGTGGTGCCGCAGCCGCGGTAGTGCAGCGTGCGGGCGCCAGCCCGCGTCCGGAATGACCACACGCAGAGCGCGGCTTCGGCCGCGCTCTTGCTTCGAGCACGCGGGTAAACTTCGACTGCCGCGGACACGTCAGAGCCGCGCTACGGCACCAGCAGGACCTTGCCGATGTTGCGGCGATCCTGAATGAAGTGATGCGCCTGCGCGGCCTCGTCGAAGCGGAAGCTGCGCGCGACCACCGGCTTGATGGCGCCTTGCGCCCACAGGTCGAACAATTGACCAGCCCAGCCGCGGATGCGGTCGACCTCGCCCCACATGTGGCCGAGATTGACGCCGAAGGCGCCCTTGTTCGCGCTCATCAGCGACAGCGGGTTGAAGGCAAGCCATGGCGTGTACGCGAGCAGCGAGAACATGCCGAGCAGGTTGCGCTGCTTGCCGGTCGCCGCCGCGGAAATGCCGAACGCCCCCAACCGTCCGGTCGGCGCCAGGACGCGATAGCCCTTCTTCCACGAGTCGCCGCCGACGGCGTCAAGAATGAGCTCGACCCCGCGGCCGCTCGTGATCTCGCGCGTGCGCGTCTCGAAATCCTCCGTGCGGTAGTCGATGAGGTGGTCAACGCCGAGCGTCCGGAGTTGCGCGTGCTTACTGGCGGAGGCCGTTCCGATCACCTGGGCGCCAAGGTGCTTGGCGATCTGCGTCGCGGCGATGCCGACGCCGCCGCCCGCCGAATGCACGAGAACGGTCTCGTTGCGCTTGAGGCCGCCCATGACCACGACAAGCTGCCAGGCGGTGAAGTAGTTGACGGGAACGGCGGCGCCCTCCAAGGCCGACATGCCTGCCGGGCGCGCGAACACCTGATTTACGGGGACGCAGACCGTGTCCGCATAGCCGCCGAAGCGCGTCATGGCGATGACGTCGCGTCCGGTCCAGTCGCCCTCGACGCCCGGGCCGACGGCGTCGACCCGGCCGCTCACCTCGTAGCCGGGCACGACCGGAATCGGCGGCAGGTCGGGATAGAGGCCCATGCGGCCGAGAATGTCGGCGAAGTTGATCCCGCTCGCCTCGACCCGAACGCGGACCTCGCCGGCCTTCGGTTGGGGATCGGGCGCTTCCTTGACGCCAAGAACCTCCGGCGCCCCGGTACGCGTGATCCAGATCTGCCGCATGGGGACCGCCTTCGGGTCGGCGCGCAAGCGCGCATCGCTAGCTCAGCGGCCCGCATCATACATCTTCGTGAGCCCGGTGGCGCACTCTTGCTTTTGCATTCTGCGCATGCAGACCTTGGCGCCCTTTGCTGAGCCCCGCTGCAATCTTGAGGATCGACATGGACGTTCGTGCCGCCGTGGCCTTCGCACCCGGCAAGCCGCTCGAAGTGACGCAGGTGAAGCTCGACGGCCCGCGCGCGGGCGAGGTGCTCGTCGAGATCAAGGCGACCGGCATCTGCCACACCGACGAGTTCACCTTGTCCGGCGCCGACCCCGAGGGACTTTTTCCCGCCATCCTCGGTCACGAGGGCGCCGGCATTGTCGTCGACGTCGGCGCCGGCGTGACCTCGGTGCAGAGGGGCGACCACGTCATTCCGCTCTACACGCCGGAATGCCGGACTTGCCCGTCCTGCCTGTCGCGCAAGACCAATCTCTGCACCGCGATCCGCGCCACCCAGGGCCAGGGCGTGATGCCCGACGGCACCTCGCGCTTTTCCCTCGACGGCAAGAAAGTCCACCACTACATGGGCTGTTCGACGTTCAGCAATTTCACCGTGCTGCCGGAGATTGCGGTGGCGAAAATCCGCCCCGACGCGCCGTTCGACAAGGTCTGCTACATCGGCTGCGGGGTGACCACCGGCATCGGCGCGGTCATCAACACCGCCAAGGTCGAGCCAGGCGCAAAATGCATCGTCTTCGGGCTCGGCGGCATCGGGCTCAACGTCATCCAGGGCCTGCGCCTCGTCGGCGCCGACATGATCATCGGCGTCGATCTCAACCCGGAAAAGAAGGCGTGGGGCGAGCGCTTCGGCATGACGCACTTCGTCAATCCGGACGAGGTCGGCGGCGATCTCGTCGCCCATCTCGTGAACATGACCAAGAGCGGCGCCGACCAGATCGGCGGCGCCGACTACACGTTCGAATGTGTCGGCAACGTCAAGCTCATGCGTGCGGCGCTGGAAAGCTGCCACCGCGGCTGGGGCGAAAGCATCATCATCGGCGTTGCCGGCTCCGGCCAGGAGATCGCGACGCGGCCGTTTCAGCTCGTGACCGGCCGGGTATGGCGCGGCACTGCCTTCGGCGGCGCCCGCGGCCGCTCCGACGTGCCCAAGATCGTCGACTGGTACATGCAGGGAAAAATCGAGATCGACCCCATGATCACCCACACGATGCCGCTTACCGACATCAACAAGGCATTTGACCTGATGCGTAATGGCAAGAGCATCCGCAGCGTCGTAGTCTATTAGGGCTAGTCCGACCCCAACGAATGCGCTGCGGGCAGTCGCGCCAGCGCCGGAATGACGAGACCGCAATGAGCTCCATAGCCGAATTGAAGCAGCCGCCGTTCGCCGATTTCCTCGGCATCAAGCTGACCCACGTTTCGCCTGAGCGGGTCACGGCCGAACTCCTGGTGCGCGACGAGATCGCCACGATGCCCGCCATCATCCACGGCGGCGCCGTCATGGCGCTTGCCGACAATGTCGGCGCCGTGGGAACGGTGGTGAATCTGCCGGAGGGCGCCGGCACGACGACGATCGAGAGCAAGACCAACTTCTTTGCCGCCATCCCGGTCGGCGAGACCGCCTATGCCGAGTCCACGCCGCTGCATCGCGGGCGCACCACGATGGTTTGGCAAACGAAGATCACGCGCGCCGACGGCCGCCTGTGCGCGCTGGTCACGCAGACGCAGCTCGTCCTGCAGCCGAAGAAGGACTAGCGCGGCGGCACGCTTCTCCGCCAGCTCCCGAACAGCTCCTCTGCCGCTGTATGTACAAGGAAACCTCACGATGCGCGCGGCAACCGCCCCCAGCCCCGACGTCGCCAAGCCGGAAGCGCTCGCGCCAATGACCGGCAGGGAGTTCATGCAGGCCTTGATCGACGGCAAGCTGCCGCCGCCGTCGATTGCCGAGACGCTGTCCTTCCGCCTCGTCGAGGTCGGCGACGGCTACGCCGTCTTCGAGGGCGAGACCGGGCCGCATCTGCTCAATCCCCTGGGGATGGTGCATGGCGGCTGGGTTCTTACCCTGATCGACAGCGCCACGGGCTGCGCGGCGCATTCGATGCTGCCGGCCGGGTTCGGCATCGCCACCATCGAGACCAAAGCCAATTTCACCCGTCCCATCTACAAGGACACCGGACGCGTCCGCACCGAGGCGCGCGTCGTCGTCCGCGGGCGCCAGATCGTCACCGCCGAGGCGCGCGTGCTCGATTCGGACGGCCGCGTCCTGGCGCACGGGACCTCGACCGTGATGGTGGTCGCGAACAAATCCGACGGCGGATCGACGGCCAAATTGGCGTGAGGGCGGCTGGCGCCAGCCGCGTTCACAGAACCTGATAGAACCGGAGCTTCACGCCCGCCGGCTCGCGTTCGCCGGTGCAAACGATGATGTGCTTCGCGAGCCACGCATAGCGCGCGGCGCCGGTCTCGAAGAACGTCGCGCCGCGGAAGTAGTAGCTTGACGGGTCGACAGAGCGGCCGGTGGCGAGCGCCGCCAGCACCTCCGCCGGGCCGTGGCGGAGCGCATGGTTGCGCACGTAGATCAGCGCGCCGTCGTCGGTCTCCAATGTGTAGCGCGCTTCGAGCTCGGCCACGCCCTCGCTGCGAATGATCTGCCAATCAGCGCCGCCCGGTACGACCTTGCCGCGCAATCGCGGGCCAGAAAATTCGCCGCCGGTGATGGGAACGATGCGCCGCCCACCCTTGCCCACGTCGCCGAGATCGAGCGGCCGGTCGACGGTCACTTGCGCCGCGAAGACGAATTCGAGTGCCGGAGGAGCTTCCGCGTCGGTCATGGCGCCTCTCCTAGCGATTGCGCAACGGGGGCAAGATTGCCGATAATCGGCCGCTTGCCGCAATGGCCCTGACGAAATGTACGCGGCGCGACTGACGGATATCCCGGATGAGCTACCAAGCGATCAATTTCGCAAGAAAGTTCGGATTGTTCGACGAGCAATGGCAGCCGAAGGTCATTGCCGAGATGAACGACTATCAGTTCAAGATCGTCAAGCTGCAAGGCGACTTCATCTGGCACGATCACCACGACACCGACGAGGCGTTCATCGTGCTCGACGGCTCGCTGCGGATCGATTTTCGCGACGGCGCCGTTCAGCTCTCGGCCGGCGAGATGTTCGTTGTGCCGAAGGGCGTCGAGCACAAGCCGTATGCCGAGCGTGAGGTCAAGCTGCTGCTCGTCGAGCCGCGCGGCGTCCGCAATACCGGGCATGCCAGCGGCGCGCGGACCGCCGCGAATGATGTCTGGATTTGACGCCATGAACGCCGGTCGCGAACTTCCGACCTTGTGAAACACCAGCCCAGCAGGTGCTCCCGTTGTCACCAAGCGCCGCCCTCCCGTTGTTTCCGACCACAGTCGCCGGCAGCCTGCCGAAACCGTCCTGGCTCGCGGAACCGAACAAGCTGTGGGCGCCGTGGCGGCTCCAAGGCGACGCGCTCGCGCAAGCGAAGGATGACGCGACGCTGCTCGCGCTGAAGGTGCAGGAGGATGCCGGCATCGACATCGTCGGCGACGGCGAGCAGGCGCGCCAGCACTTCGTGCACGGCTTTCTCGAAGCGGTCGAGGGCATCGACTTCGAACGGCGCGTCGAGATGGGCATCCGCGCCGACCGCTACAAGGCGATGTGTCCGACCGTCACCGGGCCGCTGCGGCTGCGCTCGCGGGTGCATGCGCGCGAGGCGCGTCTTGCCCGCGCCCATACGCGCAAGCAGCTCAAATTCACCCTGCCCGGCCCGATGACCATCGTCGATACGATTGCCGATACCCACTACGGCGACCGCGTCACGATGGCGATGGCGTTTGCGGCGCTGCTCAACGAGGAAGCCCGCGGGCTCGCCGCCGACGGCGTCGAGGTGATCCAGTTCGACGAGCCGGCGTTCAATGTCTACATGGACGATGCCGCCGGCTGGGGGATCGCAGCGCTCCACCGCGCCATCGAGGGTGTCAGCGCGACGACCGCCGTGCACATCTGCTACGGCTACGGCATTCCCGCCAACATCGAATGGAAGGCGACGCTCGGCGGCGAATGGCGGCAGTATGAGAAATTTTTCCCGGCGCTCGCCGCGAGTCGCATCGATCAGGTCTCGCTCGAGTGCATCAACTCGCACGTGCCGATGAGCGTGCTCAAGCTGCTCGACGGCAAGGACGTCCTCATCGGCGTCATCGATGTTGCGACCGACACGATCGAGACGCCCGACGAGGTCGCCGCGGTGATCGCCCAGGCGACCGACTATGTGCCCAAGGAGCGGATCGTCGCCTGCACCAATTGCGGCATGGCGCCGATGCGGCGCGACATCGCCGCGAAGAAACTCGCAGCGCTTGCCCAGGGCGCGGCGCTGGCGCGGGAGAGATTCGGTTGATCGCCGCCGCCGCAGCCGCACGCTGAGCTCAGACACGAGTCATCCGATCATCCACGTTCCTCGCCGCGGTGAATCTGAAAAAATCGCAGCGAAATCGCGCGCGGCTCACCGCATCAGGAATTCGGGCACGCGGTAACCAATACGATTCAGAATTGCCGCACCCTTGAGGGCGTTGGCTTCATTTCCCCAATCGTAGCCGAAAGAATTGGCCAGGCGGTTGACCACATTGAACAGGAAGCAGACGTGCAATGCGTCAACGATCGCCGCTTCGGAAACCCCGGCGGCGCGCAGGGGCTGTACATCGGCGACGCCGACTTGATCGGGATGAAGCGTGACCTTCTCCAGGAACGCGAGCATTGCCGCGACCTGCGACCGCAACCCGATGTCGCGCCAATGGTCGAGCTGCTCCGCTGTGATGGTGGGATTGAGCGCCAGCGCGGTGATGCCGACGTGGACGCTCACGCAGAACGGGCAGCTGTTCAGGCGGGAGACGAGTGCAGCAAAGAGTTCGCGCTCGCCGGCTGACCAGTCCGATTGGCCGCGCATTGCCGAGCGGATGAAGCGCAGCAACGCCCGCCCGAAGAAGCTGGGCCGGTAGAGCGATGTCTTGGCCACGGCGTCCTCGGTGCCCGCAACCGCGCGCATCAGCCAAAAAAACATCCGGCCGCGCAGGCGATGGCCGCTGTCGAGCACGCGCAGCCGCATGGCTAATTTCCTTGCAACGCGCGCAAGCCGGCTTCAAGTTGCCGATGCGCCGCGCCAAGTGCGGTCGCAATGGTGAGCTCGAAAACCGCGTCCTCGGAATAGCCGTCGGTCAGCATCCGATTTACGTCGTCATCGGTAACTCGATAAGACTGGGTGCGAACCTTCACGAGGTAGCCGGCGAGCAGGCCCGGAACGGCATCGCCGCGATACGCGGCTCCGCGCAGGGCGGGGTCGGTGGTGCCCGGCGACGTCAGCACTGCTTGCAGCAGCGCAGCTATTTCATCGGCGTGCCGCCTATGAGCGGCCTCGCCGTCTGCAGTTGACCTTGACACCCGTAGCCTCCCTCTGAACGGGAGCCCGCGCGCGGCAGGTTCTTTCAGCGGTCGCACGCAGCGCCCTATCGCGCACCGGTATTCTAGAGGGTGTGCGCACTGGATTGTAGAGCGAGTTTGTTGGTTCGTCCCTTGGAGCAGAGTTGCTTCGATCTGCAACCGTCCTGGAACATTTACGGCGCGAAAGGCTCGCCGCCCGTCAGCGCTCGGCGCGCGTGACCACGTCCATCAGCTCGGAAACCTTGCGCCGCTGTTCGGCCTTGTTGCCGGACGCGATCGCGTGCTCGACGCAATGGGCGACATGGTCGGCCAGAATCTCCTCCTCGGCACGCCGCAAAGCGGCACGCACCGCCGAAACCTGGGTGACGACGTCGATGCAGTAGCGGTCGTCCTCGACCATGCGCGCCAAGCCGCGCACCTGGCCCTCGATCCGCTTGAGCCGTTTCATCACCGATGTCTTGGCAGAGGCGCGCATGGCCGCTATATACCCCTACCCGGTACCCGTTTCAAGTCGAAGCGAAGATGGAACACGCTGCGCACGCGCACTGTGCCGAAGCCGCGACCGCCCTCGACCCGGTCTGCGGCATGAAGGTCGATCCACACCAGACCGCGCACCGCCACAGCCACCATGGTCTCGCCTATTTCTTCTGCTCGGGCGGATGCCTGAGCAAGTTCGCGGCCGATCCGGAAAAATATCTGACGACCGGCAAGCCGGCATCGGAGCCGAAGGCTCCGCCCGGCGCCATCTACACTTGCCCGATGCATCCCCAGATTCGCCAAGTCGGTCCCGGCTCCTGTCCGATCTGCGGCATGGCGCTCGAGCCTCTCGCTCCGGCCGACGAAACCGGGCCGAACCCCGAGCTCCTCGACATGACCCGGCGTTTCTGGATCGGCGCCGCGCTCGCCGCGCCCGACGGTCGTCCTGGAAATGGGAGCGCATCTCCCGGGCGTGAACCTGCACCACTACGTCCCGCCGCAGATCGCGGTGTGGCTTGAGTTCGTGCTCGCCACCCCGGTGGTGCTGTGGGCCGGCTGGCCGTTCTTCGTGCGCGGCTGGGCCTCGGTTCGCAACCGCTCGCTCAACATGTTCAGCCTGATCGCGCTCGGCATCGGCGCCGCCTATCTCTACAGCCTCGCCGCGACCTTCGCGCCGGGGCTGTTTCCGGCAAGTTTGCAGCAAGGCGGCATCGTCCCGGTCTACTACGAAGCCGCCGCGGTCATCACCGTGCTGGTGCTGCTCGGGCAGGTTCTCGAATTGCGGGCGCGCGAGAAGACCGGCGGCGCCATTCGCGCCCTCTTGAACCTCGCGCCAAAGACGGCACGGCGCATCCGCAGCGACGGCCAGGATGAGGAGGTGCCGCTCGGTGAGGTGCATATCGGCGACCGCCTGCGCGTGCGCCCCGGCGAAAGCGTTCCGGTCGACGGCGCGGTGATCGAGGGCCGCAGCACCGTCGACGAATCGATGGTCACCGGCGAATCGATGCCGGTGCAGAAGGCCGCGGACGCCAAGGTCATCGGCGGTACCATCAACGGCACCGGAAGCCTGGTGATCCGCGCCGAGAAGGTCGGCGCCGACACGATGCTCGCGCGCATCGTCGAGATGGTCGCACAAGCGCAACGCAGCCGCGCGCCGATCCAGCGGCTCGCCGACACCGTCTCCGCCTGGTTCGTTCCCGCCGTCATCCTTGTCGCCGCTGCTGCATTCGTCGCCTGGATGATCTTCGGGCCGCCGCCGGCCTTCGCCTATGCGCTGGTGGCGGCGGTCTCCGTCGTGATCATCGCCTGCCCCTGCGCGCTCGGCCTGGCCACGCCGATGTCGATCATGGTGGGCGTCGGCAAGGGCGCGACGGCGGGCGTGCTGATCAAGGATGCCGAGGCGCTGGAGCGGCTGGAGAAGATCGACACGCTGGTCGTCGACAAGACCGGCACCTTGACCGAAGGCAAGCCGCGCGTCGTCGCGGTGGTGCCGGCCGACGGCTTCGACGAAGCAACGGTGTTGGCGCTCGGCGCCAGCCTCGAACGCGCGAGCGAACACCCGCTCGCCGCCGCGATCGTCGCCTCGGCCAAGGAACGCGGCGTCGAACTGAAAGACGCGACCGGTTTCGCGTCGGTCACCGGCAAGGGCGTCACCGGCACGATCGGCGCCCGGGCGGTCGCCGTCGGCAATGCCGGCCTGTTCAAGGACCTTGGCGTGCCCAGCACCGATCTGGAGTCGCGCGCCGACGCGCTGCGGCGCGACGGGGCGACCGCGATGTTCGTCGCCGTCGACGGCCGGCCGGCCGGGATCATCGCCGTCGCCGATCCGATCAAGGCCACGACGCCGGCGGCGCTCGCGAGCCTGCGGGCGGATGGCATCCGCATCGTCATGCTGACCGGCGACAACCGCACCACGGCGCAGGCGGTCGCCGCCAAGCTCGGCATCACCGAAGTCGAGGCGGAGGTTCTGCCCGAGCAGAAGGAGGCCGTCGTGCAGCGCCTGCGCGGGCAAGGCCGCGTCGTTGCCATGGCCGGCGATGGCGTCAACGACGCCCCGGCGCTCGCCGCGGCCGATGTCGGCATCGCCATGGGCACCGGCACCGACGTGGCGATGCAGAGTGCCGGCGTAACCCTGGTGAAGGGCGACCTCGCCGGCATCGCCCGCGCCCGCACGCTCAGCCGCGCGACGATGCGCAACATCCGGCAGAACCTCGTGCTCGCCTTCGTCTACAACGCGCTCGGTATTCCGCTCGCCGCCGGCGTTCTCTATCCGGCGTTCGGCTTGCTGCTCAGCCCGATCGTCGCGGCGGCCGCCATGAGCTTCAGCTCGGTCTCCGTCATAGCCAACTCTCTGCGGCTGCGATTTGCGCGGCTGTGATCAATGTCGCCGGCCCGTCGTGGCGCATGAACAAGGCAGGCGAACCGGCGCGACCCCTGCGGCTGACGCCCGTCATCCCCACGTCCGGCGCACGCGGTCCTTCAGGTCGACCTGGAGGCGCGCCGCTTTTGCCGAAACGTCCGTCACCGTGGCGGGCGGCCAGCCGCGGCACTCGAAGCATTCGAGCAGCGCGGCCGGAATGAAGCGCGTGCGCGCCGCGTAGAGGTGCCGGTCGCCGTTCGTCCGCTGCCCGTGCACGAAGAACCGCTGCGGCACGATGAGGTGCAGGTGATCCTTGGCCCGCGTCATCGCGACATAGAGGAGCCGCCGCTCCTCCTCGATTTCCGCACTCGAGCCGGTGGCGAGGTCGGATGGCAGGCAGCCGTCGACGGTGTTGAGGACGAAGACCGACTTCCACTCCTGCCCTTTTGCCGAGTGGATGGTGGAAAGGATCAGGTAGTCCTCATCGAGCAGCGGCTCGCCGGCCCGGTCGCTGGTGGCGTCCGGCGGATCGAGCGTCAGCTCGGTCAAAAACCGCTCGCGGCTCGGATAGGTCGCGGCGATCTGCACAAGCTGAAGGAGATCGGCTTCGCGCAAGACCGCATCGTCATGGATGCGATGCAGGTGCGGCTCGTACCAGCGGCGAACAAGATCAAGTTCCGCCGGCCAGCCCGCGGCCGCGCCGCGCACCAGCCGGACCGCTTCGACGAACGAAGCCCAGTGCTCAGCGGCCGCCGCCGGCGCCTTGAATTCGCCGAGCGCTTGTGCCGGATCCGCCGGCCCGGCGATGCAATCAAGGACTTTGGCCGCCGTCGCCGGCCCCGCGCCGGGCAGCAATTGAACCACGCGGAAGCCGGAAAGGCGGTCGCGAGGGTTTTCCGCCCAGCGCAGGAACGCCAGCAAATCCTTGACGTGCGCGGCTTCGAGAAACTTCAGCCCGCCGAACTTGACGAAGGGAATGTTGCGCCGGGTCAGCTCCACTTCGAGCGGGCCGCTGTGGTGCGAAGCGCGAAACAGGACCGCCTGCGTCTTGAGCGCCAGCCCGGCCTCGCGGCTCGCCAACACCGCATCCACCACGTAGCGTGCCTGGTCCGCCTCGTCGCGCACGCTGACGATCTGCGGGCGCTCGGCGGATTTTCGCTCCGACCAGAGGTTCTTGGTGAAGCGCTCGTCGGCGAGGCCGATGACCGCGTTTGCCGCGTTCAGGATCGGCTGCGTCGAGCGGTAGTTCTGCTCCAGGGTGACGACGTCCGCCGGCGGGCAAAAATGGCCGGGAAAGTCGAGGATGTTGCGCACGGTCGCGGCGCGAAACGAGTAGATCGACTGGGCATCGTCGCCGACGACGGTCAAGCCTCTGCCGTTCGGCCGCAGCGCCAGCAGCACCGAAGCCTGGAGCCGGTTGGTGTCCTGATATTCGTCGACCAGCACGTGATCGAAGCGCTCCGCGATCTGCCGCGCGATCGCCGCCTCCTGCATCATGCACGCCCAGTAGAGCAGGAGATCGTCGTAATCGAGCACCTGCTGGCGCTGCTTGACCTCCACATACTGGCCGAACAGCCTTGCCAGCTCGTCGCGCCACATGGCGCACCACGGAAAAAACGCACCAAGTACCTCCTCGAGCGCGGCTTCGCTGTTCACCGCGCGCGAATAGATCGCGAGGCATGTGCCCTTGGTCGGGAAGCGCCTTTCGGTCCTGGAAAATCCGAGGTCGTGGCGGACCAGGTTCATCAGGTCGGCGGAATCCTCGCGGTCGTGAATGGTGAAGGCGCGCGCGAGCCCGATGTCCTCGGCATGCTCGCGCAGCAAACGCGCGCCGACGGAATGGAACGTTCCCGCCCATATCGCCTCGGTCATTGCGGCGGTGCCGCCCCGCGCGAGACCGCTCAGGATGCGGTCGACCCGCCGCGTCATCTCGGTGGCGGCGCGGCGCGAGAAGGTCAAGAGCATGATGCGGCGCGGGTCGGCGCCGTTCTCGATCAGGAAGGCGACGCGATGCGCGAGCGTCGAGGTCTTGCCCGAGCCGGCCCCGGCGATGATGAGCAGCGGACCGGCCTCGCCAACCGCCGTGCCGCCGTGCTCGACGGCGCGGCACTGCTGCGGATTGAGTTTTTCCAAGCGCCCCGCCGCCATCGGCCCGAATCACCGGTGTACACGAATCATTCGTGTGACACGAAGCCTGACTGAATCACAATTCCCGTTTTGTTCGCAAGGGATCGGGGGCTGGCTCGGCCAGCGCCGACCCGGAGGTACTGGCCTAATTCCACAGGCCATCCGTTCTACGAAAACCCCATTCCGGGATAGAATTTGTAGAGACGGAGATTCCGATGCTTTGGGACATTTTAGCGGCCATCAGTCAGGCCACTCTAACGATAGTGGCCAGTGTCATGGTCATTAGGTGGCAGAAGGGCCGAAGGGAAAAAATACTTGTCACAACTATTATCCTCTTAGGCTGCATTGGCATGTTTTCTTCCGTCAGAGGTACAATCGAACATTGGGCGGCACAAAACGAAGTTGCTGCTACGCTCGAAGGCACTGATCGTTTTGCTTATTTGTGTGTTGATTCTGAAGATTTGAAAAACAGAAGTTCGCAAATCAGATTGAATGTTTATAGCACCGGATTTTTAGATGTCCTCGAAGTAAAATTTGGTCCATTCGGTGTTACCGACCCGAATAATATTGACTATCAGAAAGGCCTCTACGAAAGGCTCACGCTAGTTAGCGGTGGCCGTAGTCACTTCATTTTTACAGTTCCAACTCAAGATTATCGGATTGAACTTCAATACAAGGGCAAATTAGTAGTCCAGCATCTAAAAATTATTGATTGGGGGGAAAGAAACATTCAAGTTTTCAACGTAACAAGGGGTACGGAAACCATTCTTACTTATCCGCCAGACGGGTGCCCGGAATGAATGGAAAGAATTTTTAGCATCCGCCAGCTCACCTGATCATGGTCGAGTGGCCATTGTCGAGCGGATTCTGACCCAGCAAGAATTCGATGTTTTTAAGCCTCCGGCAGCGGGATGAACTCCTTGTCGTCGCCGGGGATGAGCGCGAAGCGGCCGCTCTTCCACTCCTCCTTCGCCTGCTCGATGCGCTCCTTCCGCGAGGAGACGAAATTCCACCACAGGTAACGCGGGCCTTCGAGCGCGGCGCCGCCGAGAAACATCAGCCGCGCCGGGCGCGTCGCCGTGACCGTGATGCGGTCGCCGGGGCGAAACACCAGGAGCCGCGGCGCCTCGAACGTGTCGCCGGCGATGTCGATCTCGCCTTCGGTCACATAGATCGCGCGCTCCTCATGGTCGGCATCGAGCGGCGCGGTGAGGCCGGCGGCGTCGAGCAGGACTTCGGCGTAGAGCCATTCCGACACCATCCCGACCGGGGATTTCTGCCCGAACGCGGAGCCGGCGATGACCCGCGCGCGCAGGCCGCCGTCCTCGATCGTGGGCAGGACTGCGGCATCGAAGTGCTGGAACGACGGCGCCATCTCCTCGTGGTCCTGCGGCAGGGCGATCCAGCTCTGGATGCCGAACATGCCGCCGCCGCTGGCGCGCACGTTCGCCGGGGTGCGCTCGGAATGGGCGATGCCGCGGCCCGCGGTCATCAGGTTCATGGCGCCGGGCGTGATCTCCAGCGCGTTGCCTTCGCTGTCGCGGTGCATGACGCGGCCGTCGAACAGATAGGTGACGGTGGCGAGCCCGATGTGCGGATGCGGGCGCACGTCCATGCCGTGGCCGGCCACGAGCTGCACCGGGCCCATCTGGTCGAAGAAGATGAACGGGCCGACCATCTGGCGCTTGGCGTGCGGCAGGGCGCGGCGGACCGAAAAACCGTCGCCGAGGTCGCGCACCCGCGGCACCACGATCAGTTCGAGCGCGTCGCAGGACGCCTTGTCGCCGAGCACCGGGTCCTTGTCGGGTAACCAGCTCATGATCTGCTCCGATGAGTGGACCTCGCCCGCAACATGGCGCATCGCCGCGCGAGGTCGCGTCTGGCCGCTATGTATGATACGCCGCCGCAACGTGCCATGGCGAGGTTTTGGTCACGCCCATGATCACACGCTCATGATCACACGCTCGATGATCACACGCCCATGATCACTGTGCCTTCGGTGACAAGCGTCGCGCTGCTTGTGGCGCTGAGCCTGTTTCTCGGCCTGGCCTTCGAGGATTTCTTCGCCCGCACCGACACCAGGCGCCCGGGCGGCATCCGCACGTTTCCGATGCTGGCGCTTGCCGGCGGCGTGCTCTACCTGTTCGATCCGGTGCATTTCGTCCCGTTCACCGCCGGCCTTCTGGTGCTCGGCGCCTGGCTGGCGATCTTCTACCGCCGGCATATTGGTGACCCCGACGAGACCGGCGAGCCGAATGTCGGGCTGGTCGTTCCCCTGCTCAACGTCCACGCCTATCTCCTCGGCGCGGTGACGCTCGCCTTGCCGCACTGGATCGCGGTCGGCACCACGGTCGCCGTGGTCCTGCTGCTCACCGGCCGCGAAAAGCTGCACGCGCTGGCGCGGCAACTCGACGTCAGGGAGATCGCGATCGCGGGCGAGTTCCTGATCCTCTCCGGCATCATCCTGCCGCTCCTTCCCAACGAGCCGGTGACGACGCTGACGACGATCACGCCCCATCAAGCCTGGCTCGCGCTGGTCGTCGTTTCCGCGCTGTCTTATGTGAGCTACCTCGCCCAGCGCTACTGGAAGGCGGCCGCGAGCGGCCTGTGGATGGCGGCGCTGGGCGGCCTCTATTCATCGACCGCGACCACGGTCGTGCTGGCGCGGCAGGCGAAAGCCGGATCGGTGACGAAGCGGCAGGCGCAGGCGGGCATTACGCTCGCCACCGCGATCATGTACCTGCGCATTCTGGTGATCGTCGCGGTATTCAACGGCCCGCTCGCGCGGACACTGGCGATCCCGCTCTGCGGGCTGGCGCTCGCCGGCCTCTTGATCTGCGCGCTGCAGTATCGGTTTGCCGGGCCTGTTCCCGCGGATGCGGACGCGCCGGCGTCGGCGCTGCCCGCGTCCGGCGCAAACCCGCTGCAGCTTGGTCCTGCGGCGTTGTTTGCTGGGCTGTTCGTTCTGGTGTCGCTCGTCTCGAAGTGGATCACGACGCAGTTCGGCATCTCCGGGGTCTATTCGCTCGCCGCCGTGGTCGGCATTACCGACATCGATCCTTTCGTCCTCAATCTGGCGCAAGGGGGAGCCTCGGGGATGCCGAACGGCGTGCTGGCGGCCGCGATCCTCATCGCCGCCTCCTCCAACAATATTCTCAAGGCCGTGTATGCCGCGGGTTTTGCCGGTGGACGGAAGACTGCCGGAAGCGCAGCCGCGCTCGTCCTTCTCGCTATTGCCGGCGTGGGCATCGCCTTCGCGACCGGGGGCTTTCGGTAGCGGGAATCGCGAGAGCCTGACGCGGCGCGCGAGGGTACCGGCTCCGACGCCGCCGGCGCGCCGTCCGCTCGGTTGACTCAATCCATCTTGCGGTCAGCGAACGGTCTGGCCGCTCTGAAAGGCAGGCGGCGGCCCGACCGCGCACTTCTTCTCCGCGGCCGTGCGCTGCAGCAGTTTTTCCTCGCTCAGCACCGCCTCGTAGTCCGCGCGGTAGGCAAGCGCGCCGACCAGCGCGCCGCTGCCGCCCTCCCCCGCCTTGGCCATCAGCGTGCGCAGCTCAGTCTCGCGGGCCTGCAAGACCGTCAATCGAGTCGCCAGGTCGCCGCAGTGATAAAACTCGTAGCGGCCGGGATCGACGGCGAGCTGTCCGGGACCCTCGTTGAGGGCGCAGCCGGCGAGCGCGGCGGCGATGACGACCAAGCTTGAAGCGGAGCGGCGCAGGAAAAACCGCGACGGTACGGCCAAGGCGACGCGCTGCACCCAATCACAATGGCGGGATAGGGGGACGCGGCGGCTCGGTCTCATCGCAAGCATGCACTGTGGCAGGGCCAGCACCGGATGCCCTGAGGCTCCTCGCCCGCTCGGCGCCAGATTCATCAACCCGTTCGCAGCTTCCTGCGCCGCAAATAAGGCAGCGCCGCAACGGCCGGTTTCCGTGCTCTGCCGCCGGCCCGACCGATCCAACACGCCGATGCCGTCCCTGCGCACTCGCCCCGATCTTTCAGGTTGCGGCCGGTATATGGTGTTTGCCGATAACGCTTCGTAAAACGCAGAGACGGCCCGTGTCGCGACGCCAGCCGCCCGATGCGGCGGAAAGGGCACGGCTTCGAGCACGAGCATCGAGCAACGGAGGGGCCCATGGAGTTCGAACGCGCGAGCCTGGAAATCGACGGAACCGTCGCCATCCTGAGCATGAACCACCCGGAAGTCCTCAACGCGGTGTCGGCGGAAATGCTCGAGGGCATGACCGCTGCGCTCGACACGCTCGCCAAGGCGAGCCCCGCGATCCGTTGTCTGGTGATCACCGGCGCGGGACGCGCGTTCTCGACCGGCGCCAACCTGCAGGGACGCGGCAACGGTCCGCTGCCGCGCGGCGCCGGCTACGCGCTGGAGACGCAGTACCATCCGTTCCTGCGCCGGCTGCGCGAGCTTCCTTATCCGCTCGTGACCGCCGTCAACGGGCCGGCCGCCGGCGCCGGCATGAGCCTCGCCCTCATGGGCGACCTCGTTCTCTGCGCGCGCTCCGCGTATTTTCTGCAAGCGTTCCGGCGCATCGGGCTCGTCCCCGATTGCGGCTCGACCTGGCTGCTGCCGCGGCTGATCGGACGCGCGCGCGCCATCGAGCTTTCGCTCATGGGCGAACGCCTTCCGGCGGAGACGGCGCTCGCCTGGGGCCTGGTCAACCGGGTCTTCGACGACGCGGCGCTCATGGGCGAAGCGCGGCGGCTCGCCCACGATCTCGCCGCCGGCCCGACCGTCGCTCTCGGCTTGATCCGCCGCCTGTATTGGGAGAGCCCGGAAAATTCCTTCGAGCAGCAGCTCGATCTCGAATGCCGCACGCAGCGGGCGGCCGGCGCCTCCGAAGACTTCAAGGAAGGCGTGAAGGCCTTTCTGGAGAAGCGCCCGGCCAACTTCGCCGGCATGTGATCGCTCGCCTCGCATTCGCTCGCGAATGACGGCCGCCGGCGCGTCCGCGACCTTGCGCGCCACCGCACGCGCGCGCCGCTCGCCCGGCCGGCGGCGGCATTCCTCCCCGTCCGCGTCCCGTCTTCGCGGCTCCTCCGATGACGGCTTGGCCGCTGGGCAACGAAGCGCGATGACGCAACCACGGGCGAAATGCTAACGGTCCATGGGGGCCACCGCCGCGGCCGGCGCCGATCCTGCGCCGCGGCGGATACGGCACACTATGATCCTTCGCGCTCCCATTAGCGGGCGCAGAAATGGAGACGCCGCTATGCCGAAGTTTGCGCTCATTGCGTCGATTGAAGTTGCGCCCGGGCGCCGGGACGAGTTCCTGCCGCTGCTGCGGGCGCATGCAGCCCGCTGCCTCAAGGATGAACCGGGCACCCTTCAGTTCGACGTTCTGCTCCCGCACGACGGCGGCGACAAGGTGATGCTCTACGAACTCTATCAGGACCAGGCCGCCTTCGACGCGCATTCGAACGGACCGTCGCTCGCGCAACTGCGCAAGGAAGCCGCCGGCATGATGGGGAAGGTCTCGGGGACGAGGTGCTCGCTTTCCGAGTGAGTGTCAGCTTGCCGTAATGACGTGCGCCTGGATCATTCCATCCACTGGGCCATTGCCGAAGCGGGCGCCGATCTTGGCGGCGGCCGCCTCGGTCACCTCCTCGAGCTTGCCGGCATCCCGCGCCTCGATCTCGTTGCGCAGCGGGGTGCCCTGACAGAAGCCGATGGCGGGGTCCCGGCATGAGGGCGCGACGCTGCGCCGGGTCAGGGTTTCCGCCGTAACATCGACGAAGCCGGCGCTGCGAACATCGGCGACGATCGCTTGCTTGTCGTGATACCCGTGCGGCGTTCTTGCCAGAAAAAGCGGAGGATCGCTGGGAAAGACATCGATCGCCGCCGCAACAACCAAGGCGGCGAACTCGTTGTATTCGAGCTTGTCCCAGACATTGAAGATGAAGCGGCCGCCTGGCTTCAGGACGCGCCGCGCTTCGCGGTAGGCTTGGCGCTTGTCGGGGAAGAACATCACGCCGAATTGGCAGACCACGGCATCGAACACGCTGTCGGGAAACGGCAGCGATTGCGCATCGGCCTTTTGCCAGGTGACGCGGCCCGACGAGACCTGCGCGGCAGCGTGGTCGACCATCGGCTGGTTCAGATCGGTCGCGACGATCGCGACGCTGCCCGGCAGCGCGTGCAGGAGCGCGCGCGTGACAATGCCGGTGCCCGCGGCGGCCTCCAGAACGCGCGCCGCATCGAGAGTCGACAGCCGCTGCGCGAGGTCCTCGGCATAGGGTTCAAAGATCAGCGGGCCGAGGTACTTGTCGTAAAGCGCCGGAATCGATCCTGAGAACACCGTGTCGGCCTTGGCCACGAAAGCCTCCGTCAGGTCAGGTCGGGGAAACCGGTCAATAGAGCCACTCCCGGTCGGCCGCACAAGACGACCGCTGCGACATACGGCGGTTCTCGCCTCTATTCTGTTAGCAGTCGCGAGGAGAGCGCCGCGCCGGCGAATGCCGAGAGGCCGAGCATCGCCAGCACGCCGGGGAACCCGGCGAGCGCGAAAACGATTCCCCCGCAGGTGACGCCAATCGTCCCGCCGAGGAAGCTGCACGAATTGAGTATGCCTGAGCCCTTCCCGGCTTGCGTCTGCGGCAGCGTCGCGAGGCCGACGCGGGGGGCGGACGCATAGGGAATTGCAATCCCGGCGCCGATCGCAAAAAGGCCGAGCATCAACGTCGTCATGTGCACGTGCGCCGCCGACGACACCAACGCGATCGCGCAACCGAGCGCGAGCAACAACGACGAAACGATCAGCAGCCTGCGCAGGCCGACGGCGCCGGCGAGCCAGGGCGCCGCTCGCGCGAACCCGAACAGCGCGATCGAGAGCGGCACGAGAGCAAGCCCAGCGCCAACCGCGGACATGCCGAGGCCATCCGCTGATTGCGCAAAAAAATTGAAATAGAGAAGGAAGGTCATGATGTCGAACATCAGCAGAAACACCAGCCCGGAGGCGACGGCAAAATTCCGATGCGAAAAGACGCCGAGGTCGATCAGCGGTTGACGATGCCGTCGCTCCGCCCGGATCAGCACGGCAAAGGCGAACGCAGCCAACGCAAGCTCGACGATTGCCGCCAGCGGGGTGGAGCGGACCGTCGCCAGGGAATGAAGGCCCGAGACCAGCGTGACCATGAAGACCGCGAGAAGGCCCAGTCCTGTCCAGTCCATCGGACGCGTCCACCCGCCTCTCCCGGGACGCCGCCGCAACATCAGCGCCGCGGGGACCAGCACGACGACATTGAGCCAGAAGTTGGAGCGCCATCCCGCATAGTGCGTCATGACTCCGCCGACCAGCGGTCCAATGCTGAAGCCGAGCATCAGGAAGCCGGTCCAGGCGCTGATCGCCTGCGCGCGCTTTGAATCGGGGGCCGCCTCCGACACCGCCGCAAGGGTGCCCGCGACGGCGAAGGCTCCGCCAAGCCCCTGCAAGGCACGCGCGCCGATGACCACGATCCCGGCCGGGGCGACAGCGATCAACAATGAGGCGAGAGCAAACACCCCGATGCCAACAGTCGAGGAATATCGGGCGCCGAACCGATCCGCCGCTTCGCCGCCGAGAATGATGAATACCGCGGCAGCGAGCAGGTAGGCGTTGACGACCCATTCCACCTGCGCCGCGCCGAGTTGCAAGCCGTTCGTCATCGCCGGCAGAGCCGCCATGATGGCCGTGCTGTTGTCGCCGACAGCGAGCATCGCAAGGCAGCAGGCGATCAGAACCGCCGTGAGTTCGCTCATCACGCGAGAGTGCGCCGGCTTTGCTTCAGGCATCAATGGCTCACGAGCCGCTGCAAGGATGTCGAGCGCAGGAGTGGCGGCAAAGTTGTCCCGCCGTTCGCGTTTCAACTCTGCCGCCACGGCTACGCCGTGGTACTGAGCAAGTCTTACGCCTTCAGGAAGGCCAGCAGGTCGGCATTGATTGTATCTGCGTGCGTCGTCGGCATGCCGTGCGGGAAGCCCTTGTAGGTTTTCAATGTCCCCTTCTTGAGCAGCTTGGCCGATAGCGGGCCAGCATCGGCATATGGGACGATCTGATCGTCCTCGCTGTGCATCACCAGGAACGGCACGGTAATCTTCTTCAGATCTGCGGTGAAGTCGGTCTGCGAGAAGGCAACGATGCCGTCGTAGTGCGCTTTCGCACTGCCCATCATGCCCTGACGCCACCAGTTGGCGATGATCGGCTCCGAGGCTTTCGCGCCGGGCCGATTGAACCCATAGAATGGCCCGGAGGCAATGTCTTGATAGAATACCGAGCGGTTCGCGGCGAGTTGTGCCTGGAATCCATCGAAGACATCTTTCGGCAAGCCGCCGGGATTGGCCGCCGTCTTCAACATCAGCGGCGGCACTGCTGAGATGATGGCGGCCTTGGTCACGCCGCTTTCGCCGTGCCGCGCGAGGTAATGCACCACTTCGCCGCCGCCGGTGGAATGGCCCACATGAATAGCGTCCTTCAGGTCGAGATGGGCAGTCACCGCCGCCAGATCGTCGGCGTAGTGATCCATGTCGTGACCGTCACTGACCTGGCTTGACCGGCCATGGCCGCGCCGGTCATGGGCGATGACCCGATAGCCGTGGTTAAGGAAGAACAGCATCTGCGTATCCCAGTCGTCCGCCGACAGCGGCCAACCGTGGCTGAACACGATAGGCTGGCCCTTGCCCCAGTCCTTGTAAAAGATCTCAACGCCGTCCTTCGTTTTGACAAAGCTCATGTGTCACTCCTCGCGTGAACATTTTTGACTTATGTAAATCCTGGCGGATCGTGTCGTTCGACTTGCACACCGGCGTAAACCAGCCTGGACGAGCTGCAGGCACAGGCGCTCGTGCCAAGCGATATAATGTACTATCGGGTGGCTTTTAACTGGCACTGCGGACGGAGTTTATTCCATTGACCATATCCGAGATGAATACCGGCTCCGCCGCCGTTCGACAGCCGGTGACTCAAGCATTGACTCGCGCCGCCATTTTTCTGGTTGCGACAGTGCGGCCCGCCGAGGACAGCCGCGCGGCGGTGCGGTCGTTCTGCAGCGACCTCTCGGCATTGGTCCGCGCCGTCGGCTTCCGCGACATTGAATCAAATCTCTCTTGCATCATGGGAATTGGCTCGGACGCGTGGGATCGTCTCTTTGGCCAACCGCGGCCGGCGCAGCTGCACCCCTTTCGCGAGATCAAGGCCGGCCCGCGCCATGCGGTTGCCACGCCCGGCGATCTCCTCTTCCACATTCGCGCCAAGCGCATGGACCTGTGCTTCGAGCTGGCGACCCAGATCATGGCCCGGATCGGCGACGCGACCTCGCCGGTCGATGAAGTCCATGGCTTTCGCTATTTCGACGACCGCGATCTCCTCGGCTTCGTTGACGGTACGGAAAATCCGACGGCCCAGGAGGCCATCGATGCCGTCTATATCGGCGCAGAAGACCCCGCGTTCGCCGGCGGCAGCTACGTGATCGTGCAGAAATACCTGCACGACGTTCGCGGATGGAACGCGCTGCCCACCGAAGCCCAGGAGCGCATTATCGGCCGGACCAAGCTTTCCGACATCGAACTCGACGACGCCGTCAAACCGACATCGGCCCACAATGCGCTGACCACTATCGTCGAAGACGGCAGGGAGATTAAGATCGTGCGCGACAACATGCCGTTCGGCCGCGTCACCGAGGGCGAGTTCGGCACTTACTTCATCGGCTACGCGCGTTCGCCGCGGACCATCGAGCAGATGCTGGAGAACATGTTCATCGGCCGCCCTCCCGGCAATTATGACCGCTTGCTGGATTTCAGCTTTGCCAAAACCGGCAACCTGTTCTTCGTTCCGTCGGCGACCTTTCTCGACAACGTCGGCGAAGACGCTCCAGTCGCCGGGCAAAAGCTTCCGGAAACAACCGCTGCGGCGCCGGCGCCGGCGCGCGAGGGTTCGCTTGGCATTGGATCGCTTAAAGGAGACCCTGCCTCATGAACAATCTTCACCGCGGGCTCGCCCCGATATCCGATGCGGCCTGGTCTCAGATCGAGGAAGAGACATCGCGCACCTTCAAACGCCATCTCGCCGGCCGTCGCGTTGTTGACGTCCACTGTCCGGGTGGCGTTGCTCTCTCTGCCGTCGGCACCGGCCACCTGCGCAACGTGGCGCCGCCGTCGGACGGAGTTTTGGCGCGACAGCGCGTGGTCAATGCGCTCGTCGAGTTCCGGGTCCCGTTCGAACTTGACCGCCAGCAGATCGATGACGTGGAACGCGGCGCCGACGATTTGGATTGGCAGCCCGCCAAGGATGCCGCGCGACTTTTGGCCTTCGCGGAAGACCGGGCGATCTTCGAAGGTTATGCCGCTGCCGGCATCACCGGCGTCCGCAACGGAACCAGCAATCCGATCATGACGCTTCCGGCCGACGTCCGCGATTACCCGGACGCCATCGCCCAGGGGCTGAGCCAGCTGCGTCTCGTCGGCGTCAATGGTCCCTACTCCGTCCTGCTGAGTGCCGATGCCTATACGGGACTGAGCGAAACCAGAGATCACGGCTATCCGGTCCTTGAGCACATCAGACGCCTGATCGACGGCGAGATCATCTGGGCCCCGGCGATTACCGGCGCCTTCGTTCTGACCACGCGCGGCGGCGATTTCGACCTGCACGTCGGCGAGGACGTATCCATCGGTTATCTGAGTCACAACGACAGGACGGTTCGCCTCTACCTCGAGGAAACACTCACCTTCCTGCTGCTGACGACGGAAGCGGCTGTTGCCTTGTCTGCGCCCGCAGCCAAACCGAAAAAATGACGGCGGCGGATGATACCTGATCACGCGCCGCCAAGTGCCAACGGCGGATCATTCGCACCATCTTGGGCATGACACCGGAGCGATTGCACTGATCCCTTTGTTGATGATCGCAGTCCTGCTTTTCGCGTTTGGCTTCATTGCCCAGCGGGTGGCCGGAGGCGGATCGTCGGCCTTTGATTCCCGCATCCTCCTCGCCTTGCGCACCTCCGCAAACGCGACCGCTGTCATCGGACCCGCGTGGCTGCAGGAAGCGGCGCGCGACATAACAAGCCTCGGCAGCGTCGTTGTCCTCATGGTCACGACCCTCGCGGTTGCGGGATATCTGTTTCTGAGCGGCAGGCACGGTGTGGCCTGGCTGATGCTGATAGCCGTGCTCGGCGGCCTCATGCTCAACAACCTTCTAAAGTTCGCCTTTGCTCGTCCTCGTCCACTTCCGGTCGCTCATGGCGCGCGGGTGTTCACCACGAGCTTCCCCAGCGGCCATGCCACTCTATCCGCCATCACTTATCTCACGATCGGAGCTCTGCTCGCGCAAGCCTTTCCGTCATTCCCGGTGAACCTCTACTTCATGTCGCTCGCAACTTTTCTCACGGTGCTTGTCGGTGCAAGTCGCGTCTACCTTGGTGTTCACTATCCGACGGATGTGATTGGAGGCTGGTGCATTGGCGCAGCTTGGGCCATAGGTTGCTGGGCGCTGATGGCCTGGCTTCAGCACGGAGGTCAGATCGAACCATCCGGTCGCAGTTGACGACTCGCTGTCGGATTCTCGGTCTTAATGCGTGATGGCATCACAGCCGCAAGCAAACTTGACTCCTGCCTTCATCCTCAACGGCAAGTCCGTTCATTTGCAGGCGGCGCTTGCCCACATTGCACGCGTTTCCGCCGAATTCGCTGTCGAGCCGCAGGTCGTGGTGACCAAGCGAGGCGATGACGTTTCCTCTTTGGCCGCTCACGCCCGAGCCGAGAGTCACCAGCCGATCGTAGCCGGAGGAGGCGATGGCACCGTCAATGCCGTCGCCGGCAGTTTGGCAGGCACCGATGGCGTGCTCGGCGTCCTTCCCATGGGCACGCTGAACCATTTTGCCAAGGATGCCGGCATTCCGCTGGACCTCGAAGCTGCTGTTCGCAATCTCTTCACCGGCCAAGTCACCAAGGTTGATGTCGGCGAGGTCAACGGCCGCGTTTTCGTCAACAATTCAGGCGTGGGCTTCTATCCGCACTTTGTGCGTCAGCGGGAAGAGCAGGAGCGCCGCGGGCACGTGAAGCGAGTGGCGTTCGTGCTCGCCTTGAGGGCGCTTCTGCGACGCTATCTCCGCCTGCGCATGAGGGTGCATCTGGGCCGGGAAGAAGCGCTGGAGCAGGTCACTCCCTTTCTGTTTGTCGGCAACAATCGATACCAAACGTCGGGCCTGCGGTTAGGTACGCGATCTCAACTTGATGCCGGCCGGCTGTGGGTGTGCACGGCGCCAAGCCACGGCCGCGAAAATATCTTGGGCGTCGCGCTCAAGACCCTCATGGGCCGCGAAACCGAACAAGGGTTGAACATCTTCGAAGCCGAGGAGCTTTCGGCGGACCCCGGAAGCACGCGGGTCAACGTATCGACTGATGGAGAGGTCAGCATCATGGATGCGCCGCTTCACTACCGGATTCGTCCCCGCGCACTCGGCATTGTCACCCCCGCGAATATTCCCTCAGCTTCGGGTGGTGGCGCGCAAACCGGAAGTCCGCGGTCAGGCTGAAGCCGGCGCTTTCGAGCAGCCTTGTCCGTCGGTTTGAACCAAACTTGTCACAATTCGAGCGGCGATCTGCTTTAAGGCCGCCAACCCCTGCAGGGCTACCGCGCGGCGCCTGCTGACAATGCAACTAAGAAGTAAAACTGCAAAGACCTTGACGAGTTCACCTGGATCAATTCGTCTGCGTCCTCTCGCCCGGGAGTGCAGCTCTTGGTCATAAACATTCTCTGTCTCCCAATCGTCGAGAACAATCGGGTCGTGTTTCCTCGACAGCTATTGACGCTAGTCAATCGACGGACTGGTGCGGACGGCGGGACTTGAACCCGCACGGGGTTGCCCCCAAGGGATTTTAAGTCCCTTGCGTCTACCGTTTCGCCACGTCCGCGCAACGGCCTTTTAGCACCCGCCGTGCGCGCGCCGAAAGCGCGGCCAATCAGGGGCGTCATCGCCCAAACCGCCATCACCCCGGATTGAGTCTGCGGGCAGGCTTTCGTCCGTGGACGGGCTTTGCGTCCGCGGGCAGCTTTCGGGAGTGACTATCGCTCGCCGACGCCGTGCCCCGAGAGGCCCCGCGGTCGCTTCACTCTCCGACGACGCCGCCCCACAGGCTCTCCCAGTCGGCGCCGGAAATGTCGGTGATGCGGCCGTCGCGCTCGAAGAACTTGTTCGGCACCTGGAACATGGCGAGCATCAGGCCGCCCTCGGGGGTCCAGGCGACGTGGCGGCTGCCGGCCTCGCGCCAGACGAATTCGCCGGGGCCGACGCTGAGCCCGGTCGCCGCGCCTTCCTTGTCGACGAGCTTTCCTTCGATGACATAGGTCTGCTCGATGCGCACATGCTCGTGATCGGGGAGCACGGCGCCGGGCGCAAAGCGCATCAGCGCGGTGACGACCCCGCTCTCCTTGTCGACGAGCAAGGGCTTCACCTCGCAGCCGGGAAACCGCGTCTTCTTCCATTCCATGTCGGCGGGGCGCACGAGGTGCGAATGCGTGTCGGCGGTGTCGTGCCTTGTGTTTTTCGCCACGCCTTCCCTGCCGCGTCCTTGGCCGCTTCCCTTTACGCTTCTCTCGGCCTTCGCTGCGACTGCTTCCATGGGCGGCCTCCTTCGCTGATCGGTTCTGACGTTGGCGCCATGATAGCCGATTGCGGCGGTGCTGGCGCTACAGGCCGGCCTCGCGGATCGGCGGCTGGAAAGCGAGCCCGGTATCCCAGGGAAAATAGATCCAGGTGTCCTGCGACACCTCGGTGATGAAGGTGTCGACCAGCGGCCGGCCCATGGGCTTGGCGTAAACGGTGGCGAGGTGCGCGCGCGGCAAGAGCCCGCGCACGACTTTCGCGGTCTGCCCGGTGTCGACGAGATCGTCGACAATGAGCACGCTGCCGCCGTCGCCGCCGCCGCGCGCGACGATCGCCGGCGCGACTTCCTTGAGCACGATCAGATTGCCCTGCGTGGTGTGGTCGTAGCTCGACACGCACACCGTCTCGATCAGCCTGATGCCGAGTTCGCGCGCCACGATCGCCGCCGGAACGAGGCCGCCGCGGGTGATGCAGACGATCGCCTCGAAGGCGCGGCCGCCGGCGAGCCGCCAGGCGAGCGCGCGCGAATCGCGGTGGAACTGGTCCCACGAGACCGGAAAAATCTTCTCCGGATGGGGTCTTGGCACGTCGTTCGGCGGCATCGGCTCCAGCTTGGCCATCGCGTCGGTCATCCCCCTTAACTCCCTGCGGCCGCTAGGTTAGAGCGAATTGATCCACTCGACCACCTGCGAGCGGGCGGCGAGCGGGGTCGTCAAATGGCCGGCGAAGACCTCGATGTAGCGGCTCTTCGGATTCTTGGCGCCGAATTTGAAGGCGTAGTCGGGCCCGCGGCGGGCGATCGGATCAAGCGTGCCGACGACCCACAGCAGCGGCACCGGCCCCATCGCCTCGGCGTTCTTCGGGATCACCGCCGGGCCGTCCGGATCGAACATGCTCAGGTAGACGAGCGGCGTCGCCGTCGCCGTCAGCGGGATGCCTTGCGCCATGTCGGGAAAGCGATGCGGCACGTCGCCCTGCCCGGCGGCGACGAGCTGCTTGGCCTCGGCAATGGCCTCTTGGGTGTGGCTGCGCAGCCCCTCGGCCTCGGGCAGATGGGCGGGCGCCAGCGCGACCACGGCGGCGAGATCGGGGTGGCGGGCGGCATAGCCGATCGCGGCATTGGCGCCGAGCGAGTGGCCCATCACCACGATCCGCGTTGCGCCCTTGGCCTTGAGCCCTGCGGCGGCGGCATCGACTTCCGCCATCGCCTGCTCATAGGTGGCGCCGTATTTGCGCTTGAACGACCACGGCATTTCCGGCGTCGCCACCAGCGCCCCCTCCTCCGCAAGCGTGGAAAGAATGCCGCCGTCGGCCGCACCGGGCCAGGCGCCCTTGCCGTGCAGGTAGACGACGCCGACGCCGTGCAGGTTCGCGGTCTGCGCCGTGGCGGCAAAGGAGAGCCCCGCGACGACCGCCAGCGCGGCGAGCGCCCGCGGCAGGAACGTCACAAAAAGATCGCGCCGGTTCATGCCGGGATTATTGTTGGTGGTGCGGGTCGGATCAATCATGAGCAAACATTGCGCCGGGGCGCTAGGGGGCCGTCAACGTCCGGTGGGCGCGGCCGCGAGCGCGGTCTTCACCCGCGTCAGCATCGCTTCGACCGCCGCCACTGCGGCGTTAAGCTTCTGGGCATCGCGCGCGCGCACCACGACATGGGTGTTGGCGCCGCGCTGCTCGTCCATGAATGGGTAGGAGCCGATGACGACGCCGGGGTGGCCGGCGGCGATCTCGCCGAGCTCGGTGCCGATGTCGCCCTCGCGGCAATCGGCGCGCACGCTCTGCGACAGCATCTTCGCCCCGGTCCTGAGCTTGGGGGTCACGTAGTCGAGCATGACCTGCATGATCTGCGGGACACCCGCCATGACGATGACGTTGCCGATCCAGAATCCGGGCGCCGCCGAAACCTTGTTGAGCACCAGATCGGCGCCGGCCGGAAGCCGCGCCATGCGCATGCGCGCCTCGTTCATCACGCCGCCGACCTGGGCCATGCGCACGCGGAGAATCTCGACGGCGCGCGGATCGTAGTCGATCGACACGCCGAACGCCTTGGCGACGGCGTCGGCGGTGATGTCGTCGTGGGTGGGGCCGATGCCGCCGGTGGTGAACACGTAGTCGTAACGGCCGCGCAGCGCGTTGAGCGCGGCGACGATCTCCGGCTCCTCGTCGGGGACGATGCGCACCTCCTTGAGATCGATGCCGATCACGGTCAGGTATTCGGCGACGTAGCCGATGTTCTTGTCCTTGGTGCGGCCGGACAGGATCTCGTCGCCGATGACGAGAAGCCCGGCCGTGACGACCTCGTTTTCGTTCTCGGCCGCCTCGGCCATCGCCAATCCTCCGCGCTTTCGGTGCGGGTTTTCTTAGCACGGGAGCTCGCGAGGCTTAAGCATGGGGCGCGGCTCGCATCGGCCACGTTTGGCCAAGTCTCGGTCCGCGGGCCAATGACTTGGTTGGCAATAACCACGGTGATTGACGAAGCTCCCGCGATTTCTTACTTTCACAAGTAAGAAATAGGATTCGTCCCATGCGCATCACCTCCAAGGGCCAAGTCACCATCCCGATCGCGATACGAGAGAAGGCCGGCCTCATGCCGAACACCGAGGTCGATTTCGACTTCGACGGCCAGTACGTCCGTATCCGCCGTGCGCGACGCAAGAAAGGCTTGAACCGCGGGGAACGATTGATTGAACACATGCGACGACATGGTGGCGACGTACCAATGACAACCGACGAGATCATGGCCCTCACGCGCGGTGAGTGACGTCCTCGTCGACAGCAGCGTACTTCTCGACGTCCTGGGCGGCGACGGAGCTTGGCGACAATGGTCCGAGCGTGCGATAGCGAGTGCCGCTGAGACCGCACGCCTACTAATCAATCCAGTCATCTATGCGGAGGTCTCCGTGCGCTATTCGCGCATCGAGGACCTCGATCACGCGTTGCGACCAGATCTGTTCACGCGTGAACCAATTCCCTATCGGGCAGCGTTTCTAGCGGGGAAGGCGCTCTTGCTGTATCGCCGCCGCGGAGGCGTGCGCTCCTCGCCGCTTCCGGATTTTTTCATCGGCGCGCATGCGGCGGTGGCAAACTATCGACTGTTGACGCGCGACCCACGCCGTTATCGGGCGTACTTCCCCAGCCTCGTTCTCATTGCGCCGTGACGCGTTCGCGCTCGCTGCCAGCAGGCGGCGAGAGGCGCACGCCCAATGTGTCTCAAGCAACAAACAGACGCTTGAGCTCGGACTTGAGAATCTTGCCGTTCGGATTGCGCGGCAGCATCTCGCGGGACAGGAGAATTCTGACCGGCACCTTGAAAGCCGCGATGCGTTCGGCGGCAAAGGCGCGCAGCTCCTCCTCGCTCGCCTGCGTGCCGTGCTTGAGGGTCACGACCGCGCCCGGCTCTTCGCCCAGCGATTGGTGCGGGATGGCGACGACCGCGGCGTCGATCACGGCGGGATGCTCGTAGAGCGCGTTTTCCACTTCGATGCAGTAGATGTTCTCGCCGCCGCGGATCAGCATGTCCTTCGCCCGGTCGAGGATGAAGAGAAAGCCTTCCTCGTCGATCCGGGCGATGTCGCCGGTGCGCAGCCAGCCGTCGACGAAAGTCGCGGCCGTGGCCTCGGGCTTGCGCCAGTAGCCGCGCACGACGTTCGGGCCCTTGGCCCAGAGCTCGCCGATGCCCCCCGCTGGAATCTCGCGGCCGTCCTCGCCGACGATCTTCATCTCGCAGACCGGCAGCGCGGGACCGCTGCTTTCCGGCCGCAATTCGTAATCTTCGTCCGAGTGCCCGGTGAATACCGAGGTTGTCTCGGTCATCCCCCAGCCGAAACCGGGCGCCGACTTCGGGAATTTCTCCTTCAGCCTGCGCACCAGCTCGGCGGCTGCGGGCGCTCCGCCGTAGCCGATGCTCTCGAGCGAGGAGAGGTCGTACTTCTCGAGCGCGGGATGGGCGAGCAATTGCCAGGCGATGGTCGGCACGCCGCCGGTGCCGGTAATGCGCTCGCGTTCGATGATCTGCAGCGCCAGCTCCGGGTCCCATTTGTGCATGAACACGAGCTTGCCGCCTCCGGCGACGAGCGGGATCATCACCGCGTGGCATCCGGTCGTATGGAACAGCGGGATCGGCAGCAGATAGGACTTTTGCGGGGCGTTGGGATCGGGCGCGGGCACCGGTTCGCCGCGGCGCAGGAAAGTTCGCGCCTGCGAATACGGCCGTGCCACGATGGCCGAGCAGGCGTTGCGATGGGTGCCGACCGCGCCCTTCGGTTTCCCGGTCGTGCCCGAGGTGTAAAGAATGGTGGCGTCGTCATCCGGATCGAGCGGCACGTCCGGCAGCGGCCGATCGGGCAGAAGATGCCAGGAGTTGACCTCGCCGATGACGGATTCGAGCTTCGCAACCTTCGGGTGCGCCACCTCTTCGCCCTCGCGGCTGACGAAGACGCACTTCAGTTCGGGGCAATTGTGGAGATGTTCCGCCAGCCGCCCGAGCCGCTCGCGATCGACGATCGCGACCTTCGCGCCTGAATCGAGGAGCCCGTATTCGAGCTCCGGCCCGGTCCACCAGGCATTGAGCAAAGTGGCGACGCCGCCGGCGAGCAGGCAGCCGAAGAAGGCGACCGGCCATTCCGGAAGGTTGCGCATCGCGATCGCGACCCGGTCGCCCTTGCCGACGCCGGCCTCCTGCAGCGCCGGGGCGACGGTGAGCGCGGCGCGCGCGAACGCCTCATAGCTCGCGCTCTCGTCGCGATAGACGACGAACGTGCGCTCGCCGTAGCCGCGGCCGAGCAGAAACGCGTTGCGCAAGGTCGGCGGCGCGTTCTTCCAGACGCGCGTGCGCACGCCGCGGATCGTGCGCTCCTCGATCTCGAACGGTGAGCCGGGACGGGTCAGCGCGGCATTGGCCTCGGCGAGCGAGATGGCGGGGAATGCCTTCGCGCCGGCCATCTCGTTCTCCCTGATACCCGCCTGCGCCGGCACGGCTTCAGCCGAACGTCAATAATTGTGCAGCCGGGCGAGGCGATCGGCGTGGAAGCCGGCGTCGCCGAAAAGCTCCTGGCCGACCCGCGCGCGCTTCATGAACAAGCCGACGTCGAGCTCGTCGGTCATGCCGATGCCGCCGTGCATCTGCACGGCTTCCTGCACCGCGAGCGTCGCGCTCGCTCCCGCCCGCGCCTTGGCGACGGAAACCACCGGTGCGGCGCGATCGAAATCTCCATCGAGCGTCTGCAGCGCCTTGAGCACCGCGGCCTGCGTGATTTCGAGTTCGGTGAACAGATGCGCGGCGCGGTGCTGCAGCGCCTGGAACGAGCCAATCGGCTCGCCGAATTGCCGGCGCTGCTTGAGGTAGCCGAGCGTGCGTGCGAATGCCTCCTCGCCCAATCCGGTCAGCTCGGCGGCGACCGCGGCGCGGCCCACGTTGAGCACGCCTTCGAGCAGCGGCCAGCCGCGATCGACCTCGCCGATCACGGCATCGGCGTCGACCTCGACGCGATCGAGGCGGATGCGCGCCGCATTGTGGGCATCGACCATCACGGTGCGCTCGGTGTCGATCCCCTTCGCCTTGGCGTCGACGAGAAAGAGCGTGAGGCCGTCGGTCTCGCCCGGCGCGCCGGCGCTGCGCGCCGCGACGATGAAAAGGTCGGCGACGTGGCCGTCGGCCACGAAGCATTTCTCGCCGGTGAGGGCAAAACCGTTGCCGCTGCGCTCCGCCTTGAGCGCGGTCGCGCTGGGCGCGTGCTTCGTGCGCTCGTCGACGGCGAGCGCCAGAAGCAGGTCGCCTGTGGCGAGCTTCGGCAGCAGCTCCTTGTTGCGGGCGCTATTGCCGTCGCGCAACAGCGCCGTCGCGCCGAGAAGCGCCGTCGACAAAAACGGCGACGGCGTCAGGTTGCGGCCGATCTCTTCCATGATGACGCCGCCTTCGACGTAGCCGAGCCCCGACCCGCCCAAACTCTCGGGCAGCAGCAGGCCGCAAAATCCCATCTCCGCGAACGCCTTCCACAGCGAACGCGAGAATCCGTCGGCGTCGCGCGTATCGCGCAATTTGCGCAGATGCGCGACCGGCGCCTTGTCGGCAAGGAAGGCGCGCGCATTGTCGCGCACCATCATCTGCTCTTCGGTGAGGATCAGCGCCATCGTCGCTCCGCACTAGGCGCCGGGCAATTCGAGGATGCGCTTGGCGATGACGTTGAGCTGGACCTCGCTCGTTCCGCCTTCGATCGAGTTCGCCTTGGTACGCAGCCAGCCCCGCGCCGCATCGCCGCCGCGGGAACGCTCGCTCTCCCATTCGAGGGCATCGGAGCCGCCCGCCGTCATCAGCAGCTCATGACGGCGCTTGTTCAATTCGGCGCCGTAATATTTGAGCATGGAGGAGATGGCCGGATTGGCCTGCTTGGCTTTGAGAAGGTCGCCGGTCCGCTCCAGAGCGAACTGAAAAGCCGCGCTGTCGACCTCGAAGCGTGCAATGTCGGCGCGCAGGCAGGTGTCGGCGAGAATGCCGGCTTCGCTGCCGAGCGCGTCGGCGGCCACCTGCCCGAGCGGGCGGCCCGTGCCGAGGCCGATGCCGCTGATCATTTCGCGCTCGTGCGTCAAAAGATACTTGGCGACTTCCCAGCCCTTGTTGAGTTCGCCGACGACCTGCCCTTTGGGAACGCGCACGTCGTCGAAGAAGGTCTCGCAGAACGGTGAATTGCCGGAAACGAGCAGGATCGGCTTGGTCGACACGCCCGGCGTGCGCATATCGAAGAGGATGAAGCTGATGCCGAGATGCTTCGACGCTGCCGGATCGGTCCGTACCAGGCAGAAGATCCAGTCGGCCTTGTCGGCGTAGCTCGTCCAGATCTTCTGGCCGTTGACGAGAAAATGGTCGCCGCGGTCTTCGGCGCGCGTCGCCAGCGACGCAAGGTCGGAGCCGGCGTTGGGCTCGGAGTAGCCCTGGCACCAGCGGATCTCGCCGCGCGCGATCTGCGGCAGGTATTCGCGCTTCTGCGCTTCGCTCCCGTAGCGCAACAGCGCCGGGCCGAGCATCCAGATGCCGAACGAATCGAGCGGCGAGCGGCAGCCGAGGCGGCGCATCTCGCCGCGCAGGACTCTCTGCTTCCTCGCGCGAGAGACCGCCGCCGCCGTATTCCTTCGGCCATTCCGGCACGGTCCAGCCGCGCGCCGCCATCCGTTCGAACCAAAGGCGCTGCCCCTCCGACTTGAAGGCGGCGTTGCGTCCGCCCCAGTAGCGGTCGCCCTCGTCCGCGAACGGCAGCCGCATGTCGGGCGGGCAATTGGCCGCGAGCCAGGCGCGCGTTTCGTTGCGGAATTTCTCAAGATCAGCCATCCGCGCTCCCTCCTCGTACCGCCTGCGCCCGAGCGCGTTGCCGCGGTCAGGTGATCGTGTTGCCGCCGTCGATGACGATGGCCTGCCCGGTCATGAAGGTGCCCGCCTTCGAGGCCAGCAGGATCGCGGCGCCGGCAATTTCATCGGGCTCGCCGATGCGACCGAGCGGCGTTCGCGAGGTCGCCCGTTTGAGGTTCTCCGGATTTTCCCAGAGCGCCTTGGCAAAGTAGGTGCGAATGAGACCGGGAGCGATGCAATTGATCCGCACGTTGTGCGGCCCGAACTCGATTGCGAGGTTGCGCGCGAGCTGAAAGTCCGCCGCCTTGGAAACGCAATAGGCGCCGAGGATCGCGCTGCCGCGCAGGCCGCCGACCGAGGACACGATGATGATCGAGCCGTCCTTGCGGGCGATCATCTGCGGCGCCACCAGGTTGATCAGCCAATGATTGGAGATGATGTTGTTGCTCAGCGTCTTGGTGAACTGTTCGTCGGTGATGGTGTTGAGCGGCCCGTAATGCGGATTGGACGCGGCGTTGCAGACCAGGATGTCGATCTGGCCGAAGACGCGCGTCGTCTCCTCGGCCAGATGCGCGAGCTGCTCCTTCGAGGAGATATTCGCCGGGATGGCGGCGGCGCGCCCCTTGCCGTATTTGGCGTTGATCGCGTCGGCGACTTCCTGGCAGGGCTCGGCCTTGCGCGAGGAGACGACGACCTTGGCTCCGTGCTCGGCCATTCGTTCGACGATGGCGCGGCCGATGCCCCGCGATGACCCGGTGACGACCGCGACCTTGCCGTCAAGATCGAACAGCGACACGAAAGCACCTCCCCATCGCCTTTTATCTCGTTGTGGGAGCTTATATACAGCACCGGAGGAAAGCAAAGGGAGCGCGCAAAATGGCCGCCATCAATTCCGTGACCGATCTCACCCGCGAAGGCGACATCGCCGTGCTCACCGTCAACTCGCCGCCGGTCAACGCGCTTTCCGCAAACGTCCGCGACGGCCTCAGTGCCGGCATCGCGCAAGCAGCGGCGGACCCCGCGGTCAAGGCCATCGTGCTGATCTGCGACGGCCGCACCTTCATCGCGGGCGCCGACATTTCCGAATTCGGCAAGCCGCCCAAGGGGGCCTCGCTCCATGACGTTCAGGCCGCGATCGAGGGAGGCGCCAAGCCGGTCATTGCGGCGATCCACGGCACCGCGTTCGGCGGCGGCTTCGAATTGGCCCAGGCCTGTCACTACCGGGTCGCCGTGCCGTCCGCGCAGTTCGGACAGCCCGAGATCAAGCTCGGCATCATTCCCGGCGCCGGCGGAACCCAGCGCCTGCCGCGCCTGATCGGGGTCGAGAAGGCGCTCGAAGCCAACGTGTCCGGCAACCCCTTCAGCGCCAAGCTGGCGCACGAATGGGGAGCCGTCGACGCACTGGTCGAGGAAGGCAAATTGCGCGAAGGCGCGCTCGCATTCGCCAGGAAAGTCATCGATACGCGAATGCCGCTGCGCAAGGTGCGCGACCTCAACGACAAGATCGAGGCCGCGCGCGGCCACCGGGAGATTTTCGACAAGGTCCGGCGCGACAACGCCCGCAAGTATCGCGGCTTCGAAGCCTGGCAGGCGGTGATCCGCGCCGTCGAGGCCGCCGTCGACCTGCCGTTCGACGAGGGCATGAAGCGCGAGCGCGAGGAGTTCATGAACCTCGTGCTCACGCCGCAGGCGCGCGCCCAGCGTTATGTGTTCTTTGCCGAGCGCAAGGTCTGGAAGATCGCCGACATTCCCGACACCACGCCGACACTGCCGATCAAGAAGGTCGGCGTCATCGGCGCCGGCACGATGGGCGGCGGCATATCGATGAATTTCCTCAACGTCGGAATTCCGGTGACGATCGTCGAAACCGCGCAGCCAGCGCTCGACCGCGGCCTCGCCACCATCCGCCGCAATTACGAAAACACCGCGAAGAAGGGCCGGCTCAAGCAATCCGACGTCGAGACGCGGATGGGACTGCTCAGCCCCGGCCTCAATCTCGACGCGTTGTCCGACTGCGATCTCATCATCGAGGCGGTCTACGAGAACATGGACATCAAGAAGGAGGTGTTCCGCAAGCTCGACAGGATCGCCAAGCCGGGCGCGATCCTAGCCTCCAACACCTCGTACCTGAATATCGACGAGATCGCCTCGGTCACCGGCCGTCCCGATCATGTGCTCGGCATGCACTTCTTCTCGCCGGCAAACGTGATGCGCCTGCTTGAAGTCGTGCGCGGCGAGAAGACGGCGAAGCCGGTGATCGCCACCGTGATGCAGCTCGCCCGCAAGATCGGCAAGAT
The DNA here is from genome assembly GCA_963833665.1 of uncultured Alphaproteobacteria bacterium. Classification (GTDB taxonomy): domain Bacteria; phylum Pseudomonadota; class Alphaproteobacteria; order Rhizobiales; family Xanthobacteraceae; genus BOG-931. The sequence continues at coordinate 55,327 of CAWHZA010000017.1, forward strand.
CGCCGCGCTGGTCGGCGTCTGTCACGGCTTCGTCGGCAACCGCATGCTGCACCAGCGCCAGCGCGAGGCCGGCAAGCTCATCCTCGAGGGCGCGATGCCCTGGGACGTCGACCGCGTGATCTACGATTTCGGCTTTCCCATGGGCCCATTCGCCATGAGCGATCTCGCCGGCCTCGACATCGGCTGGTCGAAAGAGACGAGCAAGTCCTCGACCATCCGCGAAATCCTCTGCGAGATGGACCGCCGCGGCCAGAAGACCGGCGCCGGCTTCTACGACTATGACGAGTCGCGCAACGCCAAGCCTTCGCCGGTGGTGGAAAAGATCATTCTCGACTTTGCCGCCAAGAAGGGCATCAACCGGCGCACCATTTCTGACGAGGAGATCCTCGAGCGCTGCATCTATCCGATGATCAACGAAGGCGCCAAGATTTTGGAGGAAGGCAAGGCGCAGCGCGCCTCCGACATCGACATCGTCTGGATCAACGGCTACGGCTGGCCGGTCTATCGCGGCGGTCCAATGTTCTACGCGGATCTGGTCGGTCCCGAAAAGGTTCTCGCCAAGATGAAGAACTTCGAGGCGACCATGGGCGAGGATTTCAAGCCGGCGCCGCTGGTCGAGAAGGTGGTCGCTGAAAAGAAGCAGCTTCAGGATCTTTGAGGCGCGCCATCAGTTTCGAGTACGGCGTCTGCGGCGAGCCTCATCGCACGGCGTGCAGCCCGTGATCGGCCGGTAGCGACGGCCGCCCGCGGCTGCGGCAATCAGGCTCTGCTCGGAGAGCTGACCTGAGCGCCGCCGAGCTGCTGCGCGCCGCCCGCATACGATGCGAGAATGTCATCGCGCTTCTGCAGGTATTCGGTGCGGTCGATTTCGCCCCGGGCGTAACGCGCGGCCAAAACTTCGAGCCCGGTGGAGTGATGCAGCGCCTTCTTTCGCGCGCGGCGGCGACGCCAGATGTGCTGCATGTACCAGGCCGTGCAGGCAATCGCTATGCCGACGATCAGGATTGGTTCGATCATGGGGGTCCGGCGGTGTCCGTCATTGCAAGCCAGTATAGCCGAGCCCGGTTCCCTCGCCCAAGGGTATCTGGGACGCCGAGCGGCTGATCATAACGCCTAAATCGTGAGCAAAGGCGGGTACACGGCTCCCTCCCCTGGCTGCTCTGATGTGGCGCGAAGATTGCTACACTGGGCATGGCGGTGCGAGGCAGGGGTTCGCCATGTTCGACGAGATGGGGGGCAGCGAGGGCGCGGTGCGGCCGGCCTATGCCGAGCTGTCCCGGTGGCTGGGCGAGATCAAGCCCGACGTGCTCGACTTCCGCCGCCGCGAGGCGGAGCTGTTCTTCCGCCGCATCGGCATCACCTTCGCGGTCTACGGCGACCCCGAGGCACAGGAGCGCCTCATCCCCTTCGACGTCATCCCGCGCATCCTTTCGGCTGCCGAATGGGAAGTGCTGCAGCGCGGCCTGGAGCAGCGGGTCAAGGCCATCAACGCCTACATCAAGGACATCTACGGCCGGCGCGAAATCCTCAAGGCCGGGATCGTGCCCGAGGATCTGGTCTTTCAGAATCCGGTGTTCCGCCCGGAGATGAACGGGCAAAAGGTGCCGCACGACATCTACGTGCATATCGCCGGCATCGACGTGGTGCGCGTCGACGGCGACGACTTCTACGTCCTCGAGGACAATGCGCGCACCCCCTCCGGCGTCTCCTACATGCTGGAGAACCGCGAGATCATGCTGCGGCTGTTCCCCGAGCTGTTCTCGCGCTACCGCGTCGTGCCGGTCGAGAACTACCCGGACGAGCTGCTGCAGACCCTGAAATCGATTGCGCCGCCGACGGCTTCCGGCGAGCCGACCGTCGTGCTGCTCACCCCCGGCATCTACAACTCCGCCTACTACGAGCATTCGTTCCTGGCCGATAAGCTCGGCGTCGAGCTGGTCGAGGGCGGCGACCTCGTGGTGAAGAGCGACGTCGTCTACATGCGCACGACCGAAGGCCTCAAGCGCGTCGACGTGATCTATCGCCGCATCGACGATGATTTTCTCGATCCGCTGGTGTTCCGGCCGGACAGCGCGATCGGCGTGCCCGGGCTGATGTCCGCCTACCAGTCGGGCAATGTCACCCTGGCCAACGCGGTCGGCACCGGCGTCGCCGACGACAAGGCGGTCTACAGCTACATGCCGGACATCGTGAAATTCTACCTCGGCGAGGAGCCGCTCCTGAAGAACGTGCCGACTTGGCGCTGCCGGGAGAGCGAGCACCTCGCCTACGTGCTCGACAACCTCGAAGACCTGGTGGTCAAGGAAGTGCACGGCTCCGGCGGCTACGGCATGCTGATCGGACCGAAGGCGGAGAAAGCCGCGCTCTCAGCGTTCCGCGCCAAGCTCAAGTCCGATCCGGCGAACTTCATCGCCCAGCCGACGCTCGCGCTTTCGACCTGCCCGACCTGCGTCGAGGAGGGCATCGCGCCACGCCACGTCGACCTGCGGCCGTTCGTACTGTCGGGCCGCGACCGCATCCGCATCGTGCCCGGCGGCCTCACCCGCGTGGCGCTGAAGAAGGGATCGCTGGTGGTCAATTCCAGCCAGGGCGGCGGCACCAAGGACACCTGGGTGCTGCACGGATGAGAAATCTTCAGCCGATGCACCCGCGGCGTGCGACTCCCCTCCCCCTTGCGGGGAGGGGTTGGGGGTGGGGGTCGCGAGGCTTTGCACCGGTGTCGACGCCGATCCGTCGCCTCCCGACCCCCCTCCCTACCCTCCCGCACAAGGGGGGAGGGAAGATTTGCGTGCGCGAGAACTAGGATGCTCTCGCGCACCGCCGACAACCTCTATTGGCTCGCGCGCTACGTCGAGCGTGCCGAATATCTGGCGCGCATCCTCGACACCACCTACCGGCTGACGGCGTTGCCGCTCGCTTATGTCGGCGCCTCGAACGAATGGGAATCCGCGGTTGCGACCGCCGGCTGCGCGCGCGCGTTCTTCGCCGCCCATGGCGAGGCGAACGAAGAGACCGTCACCGAATTCCTCGCCTTCTCGACCACCAATCCGTCCTCGATCCGCAACTGCTTCGAGACCGCGCGGGTCAATGCGCGGGCGGTGCGTACCGCGCTCACCATAGAGATGTGGGACACCATCAACGGCGCCTGGCTCGAGCTGAAGAAATGGGGCAACGGCCCGCGCTCCCGCGAGGAGTTCGCGCGCTTCCTGCGCTGGGTGCAGGAATCCTCGCTCCGCTTCGACGGCTCCGCCTACCGCACCATGCTGCGCAACGACGCCTACTGGTTCTCGCGGCTCGGCGTCTATATCGAGCGCGCCGACAACACCGCGCGCATCCTCGACGTCAAATATCACCTGCTGCTGCCCGAGCACGAGCAGGTCGGCGGCCCGCTCGACTACTTCCAGTGGGCGGCCATTCTGCGCTCGGTGTCGGCGCTCACCGCCTATCAGTGGGTCTATCGCGCTAACGTCAAGCCATGGCTGGTGGCTGACCTTTTGATGCTCAGGGACGAGATGCCGCGCTCGCTCGCCAGCTGCTACGAGAACCTGGTGCAGAACCTCGACCGGATCGCCGCCGCCTACGGCCGCCAGGGGCCGGCGCAGCGGCAGGCGCGAGTGATCCGCGCGCGCCTGGAAAATCTCCGCATCGATGAAATTTTTCAGAGCGGCCTGCACGAGTTCATCGACCATTTCGTCGAGGACAACAACCGGCTCGGCACCGCGATCGCGCAGCAATATTTGATGTGACCGGAGGACGGAAGACAGAGGACAGAGACAGATGACGGAGGACAGAAGAATTTTTGTTGCTTATCATCTGCCCTCTGTCGTCCGTGATCTCTCCTCCGACTGCCATGCGCCTGCGCATCGCCCACAGCATCGTCCGCCATTACGACCCGCCGGCCGCCAGCGCGATCCAGGTGCTGCGGCTCACCCCGCGCAACCACGAGGGTCAATACGTGATCGACTGGCGCATCGACGTCTCCGCCGACGCCAGGCTCGTCGCCCACGAGGACGCGTTCGGCAACTTCACCCATGTCTTCACCGCCGACGGCCCGCTCGAGGAGTTGAGCGTCAATGTCGACGGCGCAGTGGAGACCCAGGACACCGGTGGGCTCATTCGCGATGCCGTCGAGCGGTTTCCGCCGAGCCTCTTCCTGCGCGACACGTCTTTGACCCGGGCCGATCGGGCGATCCGCGATTTTGCGCAGCAAGTGCGCGCCGCGAGCGGCGGAGAGGCTTCCGCTGAACTTCATGCCCTGCTGCGAGGGCTGCGTGACGAGATCGCCCCCGCCAGTGTTCCGTCGGAGCCCGCGGCGACGGCACCGGAAGTTTTTGCCCGCAAGCGCGGCGGCGCCCAGGATTCGACCCACGTCTTCATCGGCGCAGCCCGCAGCCTCGGTATTCCCGCCCGCTACGTCGCCGGCTACTTCTGCGCCGGCGGCGGCGCAACGCCGCAGAGCGACTACGCCTGGGCCGAAGCCTTCGTTCCCGATGTCGGCTGGGTCGGCTTCGATCCGGCGAAAGGCGCCTGCCCGACCGACGCCTATGTGCGCGTCGCCGTCGGCCTCGATGCGCTCGGCGCCGCCCTCATGCGCGGCAAGCGCTACGGCGCCGGCGACGAGACGCTCAAAATCGCGGTCAAGATGGACCAGTGAACGCGCCGGCTGCCGCGCTCTGCCAGGGGCGCTTTCAGCTACTTCTCCGTCATTCGGGATTGCCGTGCAGCGGCAAGGCCGGAATCCACTATCCACCGCGCCCGGGGCCATGGATTGCGGGCTCCGCGCCGGCGCGCGGCCCCGGAATGACGACTGCCTTCAGGCTCTCTCCGTCATTGGCACGCGCGTTGCCGCAAACCAGTCACTGCCGCTATAGATAGCCTACGCGCGGAGCAGCGATCGATGACCTATTGCTGTGGGATTCTGGTGCGCGAGGGGCTGGTGATTTTCGCCGACACGCGAACCAATGCCGGTGTCGACAACATCGCGACCTTCCGCAAGCTGCACGTGTTCAAGGATCCCGGCAAGCGGATCATGGCGCTCGCTTCGGCGGGAAACCTGTCGATCAGCCAATCGGTGGTCAGCATCCTGACCGAAGGCTACGACAACCCCGAGACTGGGCAGCGCGAGACGCTGATGGACTCCCCGACCATGTTCCAGGGCGCCCAGCGTGTCGGCCACGTCATCCGCACCTTGCACGCGACCGAAGGCAAGGAGCTCGAAGCGTCCGATGTGACGTTCGACGTATCCTTTCTGTTCGGCGGCCAGATTGCTGGCGAACGCATGCGGCTGTTCATGGTCTATTCCGCCGGCAATTTCATCGAATGCACCACCGACACGCCGTACCTGCAGATCGGCGAGCACAAATACGGCAAGCCGGTCCTCGACCGCGCCGTTGGTTACGGCATGGATCTCTACGATGCGCTCAAGGTCGGCCTCATCTCCATCGACTCGACCATGCGGTCGAACCTCAGCGTCGGCATGCCGATCGATCTCCTGGTCGTGCGGCGCGACACCTGCGATGCCGAGCTGATCTATCGTATCGAGCCGGGCGAACCCTATTTCTCCGATCTGCGCGAGCGCTGGTCGGCCGCGCTGCGCGCCGCCCACATCGCCATTCCGCGCCCGCCCTACGGGAACCGGTAAGCGGCTCTTTTACGCAACATTAACTTCACCGCCGGATTCACCCCTTCGCGCCGCCGCCGGCGGATGCCAAGGTGAACACAAGCGATTTTGCAACTATTCGTGCGTTAAGCTTGCGGCGAGCAAGAATGTTGCCAAGGGATGGCGCGTTGTGACGTTGGCGCTGCCGCGAATGTCAGAGGAGCGCAAGCCGTCGCGGTGGGAGCGCATGCGACTGAACCTCGTCGTGCCGATCGGCGTGGTCGTCGCCGTTGCGGTCATCTGCGTCGTCGTCGCGGTACTGACCTCCGCCCATCGGGCGGACGAGGTCTCGCTCGACCGCGAGCAGCAACTGGTCCAGCGGGCGATTGCCGCACGCGGCGAGCGGATTCTGCGCGAGGTCGAGAGCGTCGCGGCGACCGACCGCGCCACGCTCGCGATCCGCACCGACTACGACCCGCAATGGGTGGAGCGCAGCATCGGCGCCTGGCTGCCGACCTTCTTCGACCACGACGTCGTTGTCGTGGTCGATGGCTCCGATCAGATCAAGTACAAGTTCTTCCGCTCTCCCGCCGACCCCGCCGTCGCCGACTTGCGCGCGCAGCTTGCGCCAAGTCTCGATCTGCTGCGCGGACGGCTCGCCGCGATCCCGAGCCGCACCATTGCGGTCCTCGCCCAGAATCCCCGCAAGCCGGGCCGGCGCACCGCGCTCATCCAGCAGTTCGCCGGCCGGCCGGCGATCGTCGCGGCGGTGGCGGTCGGCACCGAGGCCGATCTCGCGCTCGGCAACGACCGGGCGCCGATCGTGTTTTCCGTCAAATATATCGACGAGAACATGTTGCGCGAGATCGGCAACCGGCTGCAGCTGCCGGGCCTGCGCCAGATCGACGATCCGGCACAGGCCGACGGGCAGCAGGTCGCGAACATCGCCGACCCGCAGGGGGACGCCATAACGCGTCTGGCGTGGACGCAGACCCGGCCTGGCGGCGAGATCATGGGCAGCGTACTGCCCTTCATCGCCGTCGCGGTCGCCGGCTTCGCGCTGCTCGCCGGCCTGATGATCCTCTATATGCGGCGGGCGACGGAAGCGATCATGGCCGGCGAAACGCAGCTGCGCCACCTCGCCCTGCATGATCCGGTGTGCGGGC
>CAWHZA010000018.1:0-93301 GCA_963833665.1 uncultured Alphaproteobacteria bacterium
TACCAAATTCGCCGTTTTGCTACTCCGCCCTCGATCGATTGTGCAATCAACTTGCCGATTTCTTCGCCTGGCAAGGGCACAAGCTTGTCAGAGTCGTATTTATAGAGTTGTGGGCAAAAGTACACGGCGTGAATTCTCGGGTCATATCCGTCAACGACAAGAAATGGCGTCCTCTTCAGCAGCCCCCGCCGTTTCATCACGACTTTTCGCTCTTGTGTTGCCCGGGCAACACGCAGACTTTCAGGGGAGGGCCCGACGATTGTGCCGGCCTCCAACAAAATCAGCCAGTCCTTGCTCCCGACATTGTGCGGATGTATGGGAATGAGATGGCTCCTCGTTTTTCGTCGAAGAATACCCATTGGAAGTTACCGCAGTTCGATCGCTGGCTTCACAGCGTCAGATTAACAAAGGAACCGGCGCGGTCAATGATTAGTTAGGATCAACGCGGTGCGGCGGGGAGGACCAAGCGCTGAATATGCTGGCAAGGCATGTGCCGGGGGTCGTCGAAAAGCCTAACAGGACGCACACGCATAAGCCAAAAGGGAGAATGAAGATGAAGACGATTGCAATAATTATTGCCACATTTTGGGTCGCCGGCGCGGCCATGGCTGAAGATAGCTGCGCGGTTCAGGCGACCGCCAAGAGCTTGCATGGCGCCGCCTTGAACAGCTTCGCCAAGAAGTGCTGCAAGGATCAGGCCGCTGCGCAAAAAATTCACGGCGCCGCGGAGACAAGCTTCACCAAGAAGTGCATGTCCGACGCCGGCGCGTCGTAAGCCCCGCTACACGCAAGGCCTCGCCAGACAAGAGGCGCGGGAAGCCTTGTCTCGCGGCCAAATTCCCATGGTCGCCTCTATGGAATCTTTTCGCCACACAGATGCCGAACATCCCGCGCAACGGGTCGCTCGGGCCGCTGCAGGTCGTCGCGACGGATGGTTTTGCCGTAAAACGCCAGCGCGCGAATGTCGGCAAACATTTTAGGCGATCGCTTAGAAGTCGGTTCTGGCGACCCCCGTCGGTGTGTCAACCCTGACTGTTGATCTGTGAAAAGGCAGTAGTGGCGAAAAGGGAGTAGTGGTCAGCCCATCGATAAGTAATATAAGAAGCTCGACGATTCGAGCCCCGCAGTGACCGAATCCTTTGGCATTCGCCTTCGCAAGGCGCGCGAGCAAAAGAATCTCACGCAAGTGGGGCTCGCCGAGACCCTTGGTGTCAGCCAAAGCGCCGTCGCCCAATGGGAGTCCGGGCGAAGTTCCCCGTCACGGGCAATGGCATTGCGGATCCAAAAACTGCTCGGAATCAGCCCTTCAGCACCCGAGGACGAGAAGCGCACGCTCAGCCGCAGACCGTTTGGTCGACGGCCGCGTTTGCCCGTCGTCGGATCCCCAGTACCCGGCGACGAGGAGCGTATCCTCGTCGATGACACCCCGCGCGGCGAAATACTTGCGCCTCCGCAGCTTGAAGATATCAAAGGGGCAAAGGCCGTCTACGTGCGCGGCCGCGCCATGGAACCGCGATACTACGCGGGCGAGGTCGTCTATCTGCATCCCACCCGCCCGCCCAACCCGGGCGACTTCGTTTTCATTGTGGTCCAGGAGTCGGGATTTCCTGCCGCAATCGGGTATATCCGCCAATTTCTCGGATCGGACCTCGTAAGTATCCGGGTCTCAACGCTAAATCCCAGGCGACAGGAACTGATCCCTCGCCAGGCGGTCGTCGAAATCGCCACAGTCGTGGGCTCCGGCTTGTTTTGATTTGATTATATTCGTAATATAAGATACTATCAATTGATGAGTGGGCGGATAGTTGGAGAAATTGGAGTCATGACTGATCAAGCGACGGGAGTAACCAGAGCCGAATTCCGCAACCTTCGCCGATCGTTCATCGGCGGCTCCGATGCTCGCATCGTCATGGGTAGCGACGAAGCCGCCCTCATTCGCCTGTGGCAGGAAAAGCGCGGCGAAGCAGAACCCCGGGATCTATCGGGCAACCTCATCGTGCAACTCGGGATCGCGACCGAGAAGCTCAATCGGCGCTGGTACGAGGCGAACACCGGTCAAGTCGTTACCGACATCCAGAAAAGAATACGCCATCCCGCAATTCGGTGGATGGCGGCGACCCTCGACGGCCGGCTTCGAGAGAGCGGTGCCGTGTTCGAAGCCAAGTTCATGCTGCCTTGGTCGTTCTCGGAAGAGGCGGCAGCTGAAAAGTACATGCCCCAACTGCAACACAATATGTGGGTCGTCGCCACGCGCAACGCGGTGCTCTCGGTGATCACCGGCGGCGGGAAGTGGGTCGAGATCAAAATCCACGCCGACCCGCTCTATCAGCATCTCATCCTCACGGCTGAACGCAAATTCTGGCGTTGTGTTGAAAGCGGAGAGGCTCCGACCTTGTTCGGGGTCGAGCCACCAAAACCGCGACTTGAGGCAGTGCGCATTGTCAACATGAGTTCCTCAAACGCATGGGCGGAATTCGCGGGCATCTTCGCACGCACCCGGGCCGCGTTTACTGAGCACGAGGAGGCCAAAACCGAACTCAAGCGCCTGATGCCGGAAGATGCCAAGGAGGCGATCGGGCATGGGGTCCGCGCCAGACGCTCGAAATCGGGCGCGGTGAGTTTTGACCTCCTTAACGTGGAGGCGACCCATGCACCGGTCCAGTGAGTTGATTGCCGCTTTGGCTGCTGCCTTGGCCAAGGCTCAAGCCGAACTCATCAACCCGGAAAAGACGCAAGTCGCGACCACAGAGATCGACGAAAGCCGAAGCTCAGGGCGATATTTTCGTTACGCGCCGTTGTCGAGCGGACTGGAAATTGTGCGCAAGACTTTGGGGCAGCACGCCATCGCTGTCATCCAAACCACCGCGATCGACAACGCTACCGACACGGTAAACTTGACTACCCTTTTAGCCCATTCTTCAGGCGAATGGATTGCCTCCGATTGGCCGGTCTGCAGCGTTGCTGACCGGGCTACACCCCATCGGATGGGGGCGGCGCTAACCTATGCGCGCCGCTACGCTCTCTTCACGCTCGTCGGCATCGCCGGCGAGGACGATATCGATGCGCCGGATCTCGATACTCCGAGACATCCGCCACGATCGGAACGGCGGGACAATTCCGGCGGCGCTACCACCGGAGGGGCCGGACCAAGTTATTATTCGAAGACGCCGGATCGAGGCAGCGGCGCTACGCGCAAGGGAGTCTCGCGTGCGGTCCTTAGTCCGGATCAATCGCGATCCCTGCGAGATCGCCTGCTCGGCGAGTTGGCTGCTCTTGGATCAGTTGAAGCAATCACGGTGTGGGCTCACCAGAATCTAAGCGCGAAAAGCAGCCTAACCACCTCAGATGCACACGATGTAGAAAAAGCGTTTCAAGCGAAGTCGGGCGCCCTTGAGTGCGCTGAAGTGAAAACGGCGGACGACACGTACCTATCAAAGGCGCAGTCAAAGACGATCGATGCCGCAGGCTCTCGCCGTTCGCGCGGAAAGAAACGAATTGCACGCATCGACAAGAGTCTTCTCGCCATACCGGAACCACGTCGCGTCCGGGATAGGGATCACGTCAAGTACGTGGCGGCCCAGTCGTGTTTGCTCTGCGGCCGTCGTCCTGCTGACGCCCATCACATCCGATTTGCACAGCACAGCGCCATGGGACGCAGAGTAAGTGACGAGTTCACGGTGCCACTTTGCCGCGGCCATCATCGGGCATTGCATCGGGCGGGAGATGAGGCGAAGTGGTGGAACGATACCGGTATTGACCCAATGATTGCCGCGCGCGATTTGTGGGTTAAGACGCATTTTGACCGCTTGCGATCCCGACCGAGGGTCTGCCGCCAGACGGCGAAGCAGTTAGCACCCAAGACGCAACGCGCCCGGGGTCGCCAAGCGCCCTTTAACTCGCGAGCACCATGAGACACACCTATAGATAGTAATATTCTGTAAAACTATCTATAATAGTGAGATGGCAGAACGAACCCATTGGGCCCGAGCGAATGTTTGGCCGTGAGGGGGATTGACAGGCGACCAGGGCGGAACGAAATGGGAACCAGACTTGTGTTCCGTTGCGGGAACTCACGGCTCAATCCGAAACCACACTAAATCCGAGACCGCATAGGCGATGCGAAGATCAGGAAGCGCCGACCTGCCGCTGCACAACGGGCACGTCCCGAAATGGCTCGCCGACCGGATGACGCGGCTCGGGGCGGTGATCAGCCAGGCGATCGTGCACCACTACGGGCGGGACGAGCTCCTGCGCCGGCTCGCGCATCCGTTCTGGTTTCAATCCTTCGGCGCGGTGATGGGGATGGACTGGCATTCCTCCGGCATTACGACGAGCGTGCTCGGCGCCCTCAAGCGCGGGCTCGCTCCGCTTGATCGCGAGCTCGGCCTCTACGTCTGCGGCGGGCGCGGCAAGCATTCGCGGCGAACGCCGGACGAGCTGGTGGCTATCGGCGAACGCGTCGGCTTTGACGGCGACAGCCTTGCCACCGCCAGCCGGCTAGTCGCGAAGGTCGACAGCGCTGCCGTGCAGGACGGGTTCGATCTTTACCTCCATGGATTCGTGGTCGCCGAAGACGGCGGCTGGGTCGTGGTGCAGCAAGGAATGAACGGGGCGAGCCGCCAGGCTCGCCGCTATCACTGGCTGTCGGAAGGACTGAAAAGCTTCGTCGAGGCGCCGCATGCCGCGATCGAAGGCCGGGCGCAAGGCGACATCATCAACCTCACCGACCGGCGGGCCGAAGCCTCGCGGCGCGGGCAGCTCGAGCTTCTTGCCGCGCTCGGTCCCGACGGCATCGCCCGCGAACTCGCCGCAATCGGGGCCGAAGATGTGAACTTTCAGGTGCAAGGGACGTTGCCGTTCCTCGTGATGCCGGAGCACCACGATGTGCGGACGGGCGACGTTCATCTGCGGCGCCTCCACGGCAACCTTGCGGCGGCGGCCGAGCGCGGCGCCGCCGATTTTCCCGATCTCCTGCTCACGCCCGGCGTCGGGGCGCGAACGGTACGCGCGCTGGCGCTAGTCGCCGAGGTCGTCAACGGCGCGCCGTGCCGGTTCAGCGATCCGGCACGCTTCTCTCTCGCCCACGGCGGCAAGGACCGGCATCCGTTCCCGGTCCCTCTCAAAGTGTACGACGAAACCATCCGTGTCCTTAAATCGGCCGTGCAACGCGCCAAGCTCGGCCAGGACGAACAACTGGCGGCGCTGCAAAGGCTCGATGAGGAATCGCGCAAGCTGGAACGGGCGGCGAAAGGCCCGACGTTCGAGGGCCTGCTTGCGGAGGAGCGCGCGCACTCTCATCAGTATGGCGGCCGCAGCGTTTTCGGCTGGGAGCCTCCCGTCGAACCCGCCGCCGATTGTCGCCCGGCATAGGCGCGGCCGGAACGACGCGCTCCGCGAACCTGCGCCAGTCCCGCCTGAGAGTGATTTGGGTGCGGACGCGGCACTTGTTCCATCCGGTCGGACACCCGACAATTGAGAGCAGCGCATTCGGGCGTGAGCCGAGGTTTGGCAGTAGCCCGGCGCGACGGCTCCGGCCGAAATTTTCTGATCGGGGAGGGGAAGGCATGGCGTATGACGCCGATGCGATCATTGTCGGAGCCGGGCTCGCCGGACTGGTTGCCGCTGCCGAACTCGTCGAAGCCGGAAAGCGGGTCATCGTTCTCGATCAGGAGCCCGAGCAGTCGCTAGGCGGCCAGGCATTCTGGTCGCTCGGCGGGATCTTTCTGGTCAACTCGCCCGAGCAGCGGCGCATGCGCATCCGCGATTCGCACGCACTCGCGCTCGACGATTGGATGGGAACGGCGGCCTTCGACCGCGACGAGGATTTCTGGCCGCGGCAATGGGCGGAGGCCTACGTGGCCTTCGCCGCCGGCGAGAAGCGCTCATGGCTGCACGAGCGCGGCGTCCGCTTCTTCCCAGTCGTCGGCTGGGCAGAGCGCGGCGGGCACAACGCCATCGGCCACGGCAATTCGGTGCCGCGCTTCCATCTCACCTGGGGAACCGGCCCGGGAGTTGTCGCGCCCTTCATTCAGCGCATGCGCGAGGGGGAAAAGCGGGGACTCGTCGTCTTCAAGTTCCGTCATCGGGTCAACGAACTGGTAAAGTCCGGCGCCGTCGTCGACGGCGTGCGCGGCGACATCCTCGAACCGTCGAACGTCGGGCGCGGCCAGAAAAGTTCGCGCCAGGTGGTCGGCGGCTTCGAGCTCAGGGCGCAGGCGGTCATCGTCGCCTCCGGCGGCATCGGCGCCAGTCATGAGCTGATACGCAGGAACTGGCCGCAGCGTCTCGGACCGGCGCCCAAGCGGATGATCACCGGCGTCCCCGATCACGTCGACGGCCGCATGCTGGCGATCACCGCGGCCGCCGGCGGCACGATCATCAACCCAGACCGCATGTGGCACTATGTCGAGGGCATCAAAAACTGGAATCCGATCTGGACTGCGCACGCCATCCGCATCCTGCCCGGTCCGTCGTCGCTCTGGCTTGACGCGCGCGGCCGGCGGCTGCCGGCGCCCCTTTACCCCGGCTTCGACACGCTCGGCACCCTCAAGCACATCATGGAGACCGGCTACGATTATTCCTGGTTCTTGCTCACTCAACGGATCATCGAGAAGGAGTTCGCGCTATCCGGTTCGGAGCAGAATCCGGATTTCACCGGCAAGAGCTGGCGGAAAGTTCTGGGCCGGGCACGCGGCGGCGTTCCCGGCCCGGTCAAGGCCTTCATGGACAAGGGCGAAGATTTCATCGTCGAACGCGAGCTCACGACGCTGGTGAAGCGCATGAACGCACTCGCCGGCGGCGAACCCCTGCTGAGCGTCGAGACCATTCAGCGCGAGATCATCGCCCGCGATCGTCAGCTCGACAATCCGTTCTGCAAGGACATGCAGATCATGGCCATTCGCGCGGCGCGCCGCTATCTCGGTGACCGGCTCATCCGCACCGCCCGGCCGCATCGTCTGCTCGATCCCGACGCGGGTCCGCTGATTGCGGTTCGCCTCCACGTCCTGACCCGCAAGACGCTGGGCGGCCTGCAGACCGATCTCGACAGCCGCGTGCTGGGCTCCCACGGTCAACCGGTGCAGGGGCTTTACGCCGCCGGAGAGGTTGCGGGATTCGGCGGCGGTGGCGTGCACGGTTACGCGGCACTGGAGGGCACCTTCCTCGGCGGCTGCATTTTCTCGGGGCGGGCGGCGGGGAGGGCGGCAGCGCGGAGCGTGGCTTGAGCTTCGCCATCCCCCCTCGGCGATTTCGGCAGCGCTCAGCGAACCGTCCGCAGCGCGCGCCGGGCCGCCGCATCAACGCCGATCTCCCTCGACGCGGCGGCTTGAACCAGGTCGGCCAACTCGTCGCCCGCATCGCGAATGAGATCGCGGACGATGTGGCCGGCGCAGTCGGCGATGAGCCGACGCATGCGCCGCTCGCGCCTGCTGCGCTTGTCGCCGGCGCTGGCCGCAAGGCGGCTCATGATCGCGTCGTGCAGCGCGTCTATTCCGGTCTCGGTCAACGCGACAGTCTCGAGAACCGGGACATCGCGATTCTGCCGGCGCAGCTCGAGCATGTTGGTGAGCTGCTTGGTGGTGCGTTGCGCAAGCGGCAAGTCGGCCTTGTTGACCACCAGCACATCGGCGATTTCGAGGATGCCGGCCTTCATCGCCTGCACCTCATCGCCCATGTTGGGCGCATTCACCACCACGCATATATCGGCGATCTCGACGACCTCGATTTCCGACTGGCCGGCGCCGACGGTCTCGATGATGATGAGATCGCGGCCGGCCGCATCCATGGCATCGACGATGCAGTGGATGCTTTCCGACAGGCCGCCGAGATGGCCGTGCGATGCCACCGAGCGGATGAACACGCCGGGATCCTCGGCGTGACGCCGCATCCGCATGCGGTCGCCGAGAACGGCCCCGCCGGAGATCGGGCTTGACGGATCGACGGCGGCGACGGCGACGCTGTGGCCGCGGGTGCGCAAGGCGGCGATATAGGCGTCGATCAATGTCGATTTGCCGGCCCCGGGCGGACCGGTAAAGCCGATCACCGTCGCGCGGCCGACGCGCGGACAGATGCGCCGATAAATGAGATCCGCGGCGGCGCCGCCGCGCTCCATCAGGGTGATGCAGCGTGCCAGCCTCGACGGATCGCCCGCTGCGAGCCGGTCGATGAAATCGTCATGCGTCGGGCGGGATTCGCCGCGCTGCGCTGGCTCAGACGGTGACAAGGGGATGGCCAAAGCCGAGCTCTTTGCGCAAGCAGCCGACGATCTCGCCGTGGGTGATGCCTGCTTCCGCGGCCTCGACGATCCGCTCGAACACGTTTTCGCGCTCGCTGTTGGCGGCCCGTGCGAGCGCGTCGAGCGCGCGGCGCACGTCGCTTGGGCTTCGCTCCTCCTTGTAGGCCTTGAAGCGTGCCACGTGCTCCGCCATGCGAGCAAGGTCGGGCCGCTCGGTTGCGCGGCTCAAGCTCGGTCCGTTGTCGTTCTGATAGCAATTGACCCCGACTACCTTCTCCTCGCCGCTTTCCACCCGTTGCTGGAAGGCGAGCGCCGACGTGCCGATCATGGATTGGACGAGGCCGGCTTCGGCGGCCTTGTACATGCCGCCGGCCGCATCGATCTTGCCGATCAACGCCCCGATCTCCCGTTCCATCTGGTCGGTCAGCGTCTCGACGTAGTAGGAGCCGCCGAGCGGGTCGATGACGTCGCACAGGTGCGCCTCCTCGCGCAGGATGTTCTGCGTGGCCACCGCGATGCGCGCGGTCTCCTCGGTCGGCGTGGTGATCGCTTCGTCGTAGGCGTCGGTGTGCAAGGATTGCAGTCCGCTCATGATGCCAGCCATGGCCTGCACCGCGACGCGCGCGATATTGTTGAGCGGCTGCTGCTCGGTGAGATCGACACCGGAGGTCTGGGCGTGGAATTTGAAACGGCACGAGGCCGGCTCCTTGGCGCCGAGCCGTTCGCGCGCCAGCCGCGCCCAGATGCGCCGGCCGGCGCGGAATTTGGCGACCTCCTCGAAGAAGCTGATCGATATGTCGAAGAAGAAAGTGAAACGCCGCAGCACGACGTCGATGTCCATGCCGCGATCGATGCAGTCTTGCGCATATTGGAGCGCGGTCGAGATGGTGAAGGCCATGGTCTCGACCGGCGTCGCCCCGGCCTGCTGCATGTGCTGACCGACGACCGACACCGGATTCCAGCCCGGCACGTGCCTGCGGCAGAACTCGATATGGTCGAGCAGGACGCGCCGCGCGCCGGGCAGCGACAGCCGGTAGAACATGTGATTGGCGATGAAATGCGAGATGTAGTCGCTCTGGTTCGAGGTGCCGGTGATCGACGTCCACGGAATGCCGCGCCGCTTGGCGACGGCGAGCGTGAAGGCGAGCAACGTGAACGGCGACGGATCGTTCATCGCGGCGGAGATGTCGCCGAGCGGCACGCCGTCGAGCGCCCGGTCCATGTGATCGGTGGTGTTGATCACGGTGCCGCAGGTGCCGAGCAGAACCGGATCGACCTCGTCGCAGTCCACGCCGCGAAAGCCGGAATTGCACGGCAAGAGGCTGATCGCGGTGGCGCCGGCGTCGAGAATAACGCGCACGCGCTTGTTGTAGTCTTCGGGCGTGCCCAGGCCGATCAACTGGCGTTGCGTCCAGGTGCGGCCGCGGTGCATGGTCGGATAGATGCCGCGGCTGAAGGGGTATTGGCCGGGAAAGCCGAGGGTCTCGAGAAAGCTCTCGCCGTTCCAGTCGCGCGGCGTGTACAGCGGCTTGATCTCGATCTGCGAGCGGTTCCTGATCGCGCGCTCGGCGCCGATCTGCCGCCCATACTCGGCGCGCCAGCGGCCGTGCGCCTGCTCGAACCCGGGAAGCGAGAGTTGAACGGCTTCCTTGCTCATGGGGCGATCTCCTCTAGTTCCGCGTCTTTCATTTCGCGCACTCTGGCGGCGAGCGCGGCGACATGCTCGATGATTTCATCGCGGGCGCTGCCCGGTCCGAAAATCGCGTTCACTCCCGCGGCGATGAGCGCCGGGCGCTCGTCTTCCGGTACGATGCCGCCGACCACCACGCCAACGTAGCCGAGGCCGGCCGCGCGCAGCGCCTCCGTCAGCCTCGGCACGATGAGGTGATCGGTTGCCAAGGAGCTGATGCCGATGACGTCCACATCCTCTTCCATCGCCAGCTTGACCACGGCGGCAATCGACTGCCACGGCGGCGTATAGATGACTTCCACGCCGGCATCGCGCAGGAATGCCGCGACGATCCGGCTGCCGCGGTCGTGCCCGTCAAGCCCGATCTTGGTGACCAGGACGCGCGCGGGCGGCGACAGGGCGGCGGCGGTCATTTGCGGCCCCGCAAGGCCTTGACGCCGGCAAGCGCTCGCAGCGGCGCGAGCAATTCCCGCGCCACGGCTTGCACCGATTTGCCGCCCTGATGGTACCAGACCGGCGTCCAATTCATGGCGCCGAGCAAAGCGAGGCGCGCAATGGTGGCATCGCGCTCGCGCGGCAGGGGGATCGCCGAGAAACAGCGGCTCAGCCGCGCCTCGTAGCGGTCGCGCAGTTCCTTGAGCTCAGCGGCGATCTCCGGAGCGTCGCCCGGCAGGATGCGGATGACGACGCGCGCGTAGGCGCTGGCATCGAGGATGGACTCTAGATGCGCGACGACGGCCTTCTCCAGCCGCGCCCACGGCTCCCGTTCTGCCGCCACGGCTGCTTCGACCCGATCGAGGATGCGCTGGACGCCTTCTTCGTAGACGGCGAGCAGCAGCGCCTGCTTGCTGGCGACGTGAAAATAGATCGCGCCCGGCGTCATGGCGGTTGCCGCCGCGAGGTCGCGCATGCTGGTGGCGTGATAGCCGCGCTCGGCGAACTGGGCTGCGGCGGCGTCGAGCAGGGCCGGCCACCGATTGGGTTGACGCTTCGCGCTGGTTGTCGCCACAGGCTCGATGTCCACGCCGGATCACCAATCGGTCGTTTAGCACCAATTGGCTGGCGGGAGAAGCTTTCATCTGGACACGCGCGCTGGTATTGCTGGCCTGTCTAACCCGCTCGCAGTGCCGCTGGCTGAACGGCCGTTTAGGAGCTTTTGGGCAAGAGGAAGACCTAACGGGGCACGCGCGTCGGCGGAATGACTGTGCCGGCATGCCGTCGCGGGCGGGCGCGGAACGCACCCACCCCGGGCGGCTAAGCCGGGCTCACGCCGCCTGGTGACGCGCCAGCTCGGCCTTGTACAGCGCCAGCTCTTCCTGGAAGGCCTTGGCGACGCTCGGACGTTTTTGCAGACGCTGGTGGTATTGCTGGATCGCCGGGAAGGGCGCGAGATCGACGCGTGTCGGCGCCGTCCAGTTGAGCACGGTGTAGAGGTAGGCGTCCGCCACCGTGAAACGGTCAAGCAGAAAATCACGACCGGCGAGATGGCTGTTGAGATACTTCAGCCGCGGTTCCTGCTTCTTCAGCGTGTGCGCATGGGTGCCCTCCGGCGCCTTTTGATCGAACAGCGGGATGAACAGGCCCTTGTGCAATTCGGTGCCGATAAAGGAGAGCCATTGCTGCAGCCGCGCCCGTTCGACGGCATCGGCCGGCGCAAGCTCGGCGTGCGGATAGCGGGCGGCGATGTATTGCAGGATCGCAGCGTTCTCCCTCAGCAGCGAGCCGTCATCGAGGCGCAGCAGCGGGACCAGCCCAAGCGGATAGATTTCGCGGTAGTCGTCGCCGTCGAGCGTCCGCTTGCTCTTGGGGTCGACCTCGATGAAACGGGCGTCGGCGCCGGCCTCGTAGAGCACTATCCGGCTCGCCAGCGAACAGGCCAGCGGCGAGAAATAGACATCCATGGCAGCACTCCCTTTGCTTTTTTGTACTGTCTCGCATAAATTAGTGGGCGTCAAGGATTACTTGCGAAATGGTACAAAAAAAATCGAGCCCGCAGCAGGGCCGCCGCGGTCGGCCGCGCCAATACGATCCCGACAGCGCGCTGGCCCGGGCCGCGGCGGCATTCTGGAAGAATGGCTATGCGGGGACCTCGCTCGACGACCTGGCCGCCGCGACCGGCATGAACCGGCCGAGTCTCTATGCCGCCTTCGGCGACAAGCGCGACCTCTATCTCAAGACGCTCGAACGATATCAGCAGCAATCCCGCGCCTTGTCGGCCCAACTCCTTGCCGACAGCGCGACGTTGCGGGAGTTTTTGACCCGCTTCTACGACGGCGCGCTCGAACTTTATCGGGCCGGAGAGGCCGACGCGCGCGGGTGCTTTTCCATTTCGACCGCTCCGGCGCAGGCTACCAGCGACCCGGCGGTGCACGCGTTCCTCTCCGAGAGCATCCGCGGTACCGACGCATTTCTGGCCGACGTCATCGGCAAGGCGCGCGACCGCGGGGAGATCGCGGCGAGCGGTGACCCTTCGGCGCTGGCGCAAGTCGCGACCGCGACCCTGCATACCCTGGCTGTGCGTTCGCGCGTCGGGGTTCCGCGGCACCAACTCAAGGCGCTCGCCGCGGCCGCCATCGACCTGATTTGTGGAACTGCCCCCCGGCAACGGCCCCGGCCGGCGGGCAAGCGCGGCGGGAACGGTCCGCCAGCGAGGTAGCACGTCCCGGCTGGGCGCAACTGCCAGATCGCGCGCGGCACCAACTCAAGGTGCTCGCCGCGGGGCCGCCATCGACCTGATTTGTGGAGCTACCCCGGGGCAACAGCCTCGCTCGGTGGGTAAGCGCGGCAGGAAGCGTCAGCCAGCGCGGTAGCACGTCCCGGCTGAGCGCAACGGCCATATCGCCGAAGCGACACCCACGACCGAAGCGGATGAAGTGGTGCCGGCAAAAGCAAAGCCGCTGGCCGCTAGGGCAAATTCTATTGTAGCACCATATATTTATAGGACAGCACCTGGTCCCATTCAGGCAACTTTTTTGGCAGCAAGTCGGCGCCGCCCTGTTCCGGTCGAGCCCATGTCGGCGATCTTCAGCCCAGTTGACTGTCTCCAAAAAGCGCCACGCAAAAATTTTTTGATCGACGCGGTCTTGAGCCGGAACCTTCCATGGCGGGAGACGTTGCGCGTTACGGCTTAGGAGGTGTCCTTTGGTGAGGGGGCAATCTCAGTCCGCACTGGTGACGGCGCGGTGGATGACGGCGCGGTGGAACAAGACATCGCGGGCGGAAGGTTCCGCGCGCGGCTCATTGGCGCGCGTGCCGTAGTGTTCACCCTCGCTCAACCAGGTTCCCTCATCAAAACGTCCGTCTGGCCGCAACGGGCTAGCAAACGCCCCATTCGACAGCCATTGTCCACGTCACGTCAGATCCCGTCCGCGCCGCACGATGCCGACGGCGCCGCATAGGCGAGGGATCAGGAGATTCCCATGGAACAGACCCCCGACGTCGCCGGCGCCGCGAACACCAATGGTTCGGCCGCCGGCTCGCTCGACCAGGCGCGCTTGCCGGAGGTCAACTGGAGCGAAAACGGGGAACTTCGCCAATTGCTGCATGCCCTGCAGTCCATGCGCGTGGGGGATTTTTCCGTGCGCATGTCCGGCGACCAGATCGGCATCATGGGCAAGGTTGCCGACACCTTCAACGAAATCGTGGCCGCCAACCAGCGCATCGCCCAGCAGCTTGAACGTGTCGGTCAGGTCGTGGGCCGTGAGGGCAAGACTCGCCAGCGTGTGCGTTTCGGCTTCTCCGAGGGCGCCTGGGGCGAGATGGAATCTTCGGTCAACACGCTCATCGACGATCTGCTGTGGCCGACCACCGAAGTAACGCGCGCCATCGCCGCGGTGGCGCAGGGCGATCTCCTGGAGACCGTGCAGCTCGACGTCGATGGCCGACCGCTGCAGGGCGAATTCCTGCGCTCGGCCAAGATCGTCAACCGCATGATCAAGCAGCTCAACGTGTTCACCTCGGAAGTGACGCGCGTCGCGCGGGAGGTCGGCACCGAAGGCAAGCTCGGCGGCCAGGCTCAGGTGCGCGAGGTGTCCGGCGTGTGGCGCGAGCTGACCGAGAGCGTCAACTCTATGGCCTCGAACCTCACCGCGCAGGTGCGCAACATCGCCGAGGTGACCATCGCCGTGGCCAACGGCGACCTGTCGAAGAAGATCACGGTCGACGTGCGCGGCGAGATCCTGCAGCTCAAGGAAGCCATCAACACGATGGTCGATCAGCTGCGCTCGTTCGCCTCCGAGGTGACACGCGTCGCCCGCGAGGTCGGCACCGACGGCAAGCTCGGCGGCCAGGCCATCGTGCCCGGCGTCGCCGGCACCTGGAAGGACCTGACCAACTCGGTGAACGCCATGTGCGGCAACCTCACCGATCAGGTGCGCAACATCGCCCACGTGACCACTGCGGTGGCGCGCGGCGACCTCTCCCGCAAGATCACGGTGGACGTGCGCGGCGAGATTCTCGAGCTCAAGGACACCATCAACACGATGGTCGACCAGCTCAACGCGTTTGCTTCCGAAGTCACCCGCGTCGCCCGCGAAGTCGGAACCGAAGGCAAGCTCGGCGGCCAGGCCCAGGTGCCCGGCGTCGCTGGAACGTGGAAGGACCTCACCGACAGCGTCAACTTCATGGCTTTGAACCTGACGGCGCAGGTGCGCAACATCGCCGACGTGGCGACGGCGATTGCCGGCGGCGATCTGTCGAAGAAGATCACGGTCAACGTCAGCGGCGAAATCCTGCAGCTCAAGGAGACCATCAACACGATGGTCGATCAGCTCAACGCGTTTGCCGGCGAGGTCACCCGCGTCGCGCGCGAGGTCGGCACCGAAGGCCGGCTTGGCGGCCAGGCCAACGTGCTCGGCGTCGCCGGCACCTGGAAGGACTTGACCAACTCGGTCAACTCGATGGCGTCGAACCTCACCGCGCAGGTCCGCAACATCGCCGAGGTGTCGACCGCCATCGCCAGCGGTGACCTGTCGAAGAAGATCACCGTCGACGTGCGCGGCGAGATTCTCGAGCTCAAGGACACCATCAACACGATGGTGGACCAGCTCAACGCGTTTGCCGGCGAAGTGACGCGCGTCGCTCGCGAGGTCGGTACCGAAGGCAAGCTCGGCGGTCAGGCCATGGTGCGCGGCGTCGCCGGCACGTGGAAGGACTTGACCGACTCGGTCAATTCGATGGCGTCGAACCTCACCGGGCAGGTGCGCAACATCGCCGAAGTGGCGACCGCCGTCGCCCGCGGCGACCTCTCGCGCAAGATCACGGTCGACGTGCGCGGTGAAATTCTCGAGCTGAAAGACACGCTCAATACGATGGTCGACCAGCTCAACGCCTTCGCCGCCGAGGTGACCCGCGTCGCCCGCGAGGTCGGCACCGAAGGCAAGCTCGGCGGCCAGGCGCAGGTGCCGGGCGTCGCCGGCACCTGGAAGGACCTGACCGACTCGGTCAACTCGATGGCCGGCAACCTCACCGCCCAGGTGCGCAACATCGCCGAGGTGGCGACCGCCATCGCCGGCGGCGATCTGTCGCGCAAGATCACGGTCGATGTGCGCGGCGAGATCCTGCAGCTCAAGGAAACGCTCAACACCATGGTCGACCAGCTCAACCGCTTCGCCGGCGAGGTGACGCGCGTTGCCCGCGAGGTCGGCACCGAAGGCCGCCTCGGCGGTCAGGCCAACGTGCCCGGCGTCGCCGGCACCTGGAAGGACCTGACCGACTCCGTGAACTCGATGGCCGGCAACCTGACCGCCCAGGTGCGCAACATCGCCGAGGTGACGACCGCCGTCGCCCGCGGCGACCTGTCGCGCAAGATCACGGTCGACGTCAAAGGCGAGATTCTGGAGCTGAAGAACACCATCAACACGATGGTCGATCAGCTCAACGCCTTTGCTTCCGAAGTCACCCGCGTCGCCCGCGAGGTCGGCACCGAAGGCAAGCTCGGCGGCCAGGCGCAGGTGCCGGGCGTGGCCGGAACCTGGAAGGACCTGACCGACAACGTCAACTTCATGGCGTCGAACCTGACCGCGCAGGTGCGCAACATCGCCGACGTGGCCACCGCCATCGCCGGCGGCGACCTGTCGAAGAAGATCACCGTCGACGTGCGCGGCGAGATCCTGCTGCTCAAGGAAACGCTCAACACCATGGTGGAGCAGCTGCGCTCGTTCGCCGCCGAGGTGACGCGCGTCGCCCGCGAGGTCGGCACCGAGGGCCGTCTCGGCGGCCAGGCCGTGGTGCCCGGCGTCGCCGGAACCTGGAAGGACCTCACCGACAACGTCAACCTGCTCGCGGCCAATCTGACCACGCAGGTGCGCAACATCGCCGAGGTGACCACCGCCGTGGCGCGCGGCGACCTCTCGCGCAAGATCACGGTGGACGTGAAAGGCGAGATTCTCGAGCTGAAGAACACGATCAACACGATGGTCGATCAGCTCAACGGGTTCGCCTCGGAGGTCACCCGCGTCGCGCGCGAGGTGGGCACCGAAGGCCTGCTCGGCGGCCAGGCGCAGGTGCCCGGCGTCGCCGGGACCTGGAAGGACCTCACCGACACCGTGAACGTCATGGCCGCCAACCTGACCGAACAGGTGCGCGGCATCGTCAAGGTGGTGACCGCGGTCGCCAACGGCGACCTCAAGCAGAACCTCGCGGTGAAGTCGAAGGGCGAGGTGGCGGCGCTGGCCGAGACCATCAACAACATGACCGATACGCTGGCGACCTTCGCCGACCAGGTCACCACCGTGGCGCGCGAAGTGGGCGTCGAGGGGCGTCTCGGCGGCCAGGCCAACGTGCCCGGCGCCGCCGGCACGTGGAAGGACCTCACCGGCAACGTCAATCTGCTGGCTGCCAACCTCACCACGCAGGTGCGCGCCATCGCCGAGGTCGCGACCGCGGTGACCAAGGGCGACCTCACCCGCTCGATTCAGGTGGAAGCGCGCGGCGAGGTGGCCGAGCTCAAGGACAACATCAACACGATGATCGACAATCTGCGGCTCACCACCGACCGCAACACCGAGCAGGACTGGCTCAAGACCAACCTGGCGAAATTCACCAACATGCTGCAGGGCCAGCGCGACCTCGCCACCGTCGGCCGCCTGCTGCTCTCCGAGTTGACGCCGCTCGTCAACGCCCACCAGGGCGTCATCTATCAGATGGAGAACGAGGAGACGCATGGCCTCAAGCTTCTCTCCGCCTATGCCGACGACGGCGCCAACGGCCACCCGCTGACGCTGCGGCTCGGCGAGGGCATGATCGGGCAGTGCGCGGTGGAAAAGCGGCGCATGCTGATCACCGAAATGCCCGATAACGTCGTCCCGATCAGCTCGGCGCTGTTCAAGGTGACGCCGAAGAACAACATCGTGCTGCCGGTGCTGTTCGAGAACCAGGTCAAGGCGGTGATCGAGCTCGCCTCGATCAACGAATTCACCCAGTTGCAGACGATGTTCCTCGAGCAGCTTACGACCTCGATCGGCATCGTGCTCAATTCGATCGAAGCGACGATGCAGACCGAAGGCCTGCTCAAGCAGTCGCAGCAGCTCGCCGGCGAGCTGCAGGCGCAGCAGAAGGAGCTGCAGCAGACCAACGAGCAGCTCGAGCAGAAGGCGCAGCAGCTTGCCGAGCGCAACGTCGAAGTCGAGCGCAAGAATCAGGAAATCGAGCAGGCCCGCCGCGCGCTCGAGGAAAAGGCGACCGAACTGGCGCTGACCTCAAAGTACAAGTCGGAATTCCTTGCCAACATGTCGCACGAGCTGCGCACGCCGCTCAACTCGATCCTTATCCTCGGCCAGCAGCTCACCGAAAATCCTGAAGGCAACCTGTCGGCGAAGCAGGTCGAGTTTGCCCGAACGATCCACGGCGCGGGCACCGACCTGCTCAATCTGATCAGCGATATTCTCGATCTGTCGAAGATCGAGTCCGGCACGGTCACGGTCGATGCCGAGGAGATCTTCTTCTCCAACCTGCTCGACATGGTTGCGCGGCCGTTCCGCCACGAGGCGGAAACGCGGCAACTCTCGTTCGACGTCCATGTCGATCCCAATCTCGGACGCAGCATCACCACCGATTCCAAGCGGCTGCAGCAGGTGCTCAAGAACCTGCTGTCGAACGCGTTCAAGTTCACCGCACAGGGCGGCGTGCGGCTCAATGTGGCCCTGGCGCTGGGCGGCTGGAGCGTCGGGCATCCGGTGCTGAGCCAGGCTTCGGCGGTGGTGACCTTCGAAGTCACCGACACCGGCATCGGCATTCCGTCGGAAAAGCAGAAGATCATCTTCGAGGCGTTCCAGCAGGCCGACGCCTCGACCAGCCGCAAATACGGTGGCACCGGTCTCGGTCTCGCCATCAGCCGCGAACTCGCCAGCCTGCTCGGCGGCGAAATCCACTTGCGCAGCGCTCCGGACACCGGATCGTCGTTCACGCTGTACCTGCCGCTCAAATATGTCGGGTCGACCACGGCGCCCCGGCCGGCGGCGGCCACCGCCGCGCCGGCGATGCCCGTGGTCACGGTGGAACGCACCATTGAGCAGATCCCCGACGACCGGCTGGAGGTCCAGCCCGGCGACCCCATCCTGCTAATCGTCGAGGACGACCCGCACTATGCGCGCATTCTGATCGACCTTGCCCGCGACAAGGGCTTCAAGGTGCTGCTCGCCATGCGCGGCGACGACGCGCTCGATCTCGCCAAGCAGTACCAGCCGACGGCGGTGTCGCTCGACGTCTTCCTGCCCGACATGCTGGGCTGGAACGTGCTCAGCCAGCTCAAGCAGAACGCGCTCACTCGGCATATTCCGGTGCAGATCATCACGCTCGACGAGGATCGCCAGCATGGGCTCGCGCGCGGCGCGTTCTCCTTCGTCACCAAGCCGACGACGCGCGAAGGCATTTCCGAGGCGCTGACGAAGATCAAGGACTTCTCCCAACCGCGGCGGCGGCGCTTGCTCGTCGTCGAGGACAATGCTGCCGAGCAGATGAGCATCCACGAACTCCTCGGTCACGACGACATCGAGATCGTGAATGCCGGCACCGGCGGGCAGGCGCTCGACATCATGCGCCAGCAGGCCTGCGACTGCGTGGTGCTCGACCTGCGGCTGCCCGACATGTCCGGGTTCGAGGTGCTGGAATGCATGCGCGCCGAGGCGGCGCTCGCCGACGTGCCGGTGGTGGTGTTCACCGGCCGCGAATTGTCGGCCAACGAGGACGCGCAGCTCCACACCATGGCGCGCAGCATCGTGGTCAAGGGCGTGGAATCGCCCGAGCGGCTGCTCGACGAAACGGCGTTGTTCCTTCACCGCGTGTTCACCGACCTTCCGGTGGAGAAGCAGCGCATGCTCGAGCGGCTCAACAGCTCGGACGAAGACCTGGTCGGCCGCACCGTGTTGCTCGTCGATGACGACTCACGCAACATCTTTGCCCTGTCGAGCGTGCTGGAGCGCCGCGGCATGCACGTCCTGACCGCCACGACCGGCAGCGAGGCGATTGCGCTGGTCAACGAGACCCCGGCGCTCGCGATCGTGCTGATGGACATCATGATGCCGGAAATGGACGGCTATCAGACCATCGAGAACATCCGCCGCAATCCGGCCTATCGCCGGCTGCCGATCATCGCCTTGACCGCCAAGGCCATGAAGGGCGACCGCGAGAAATGCCTCGAGGCGGGCGCCTCGGACTATCTTGCCAAGCCGGTCAACACCGAGCAGCTTCTCTCGGCGCTGCGGATGTGGCTCCATCGCTAGGCCCCGCGCATGCACGACAAAGTCAATGTCCTTCTGGTCGACGATCAGCCCGCGAAGCTGCTCGCCAGCGAAGAAATTCTCCGCGGACTGGGAGAAAATCTGGTCAAGGCCTCGTCGGCGCGCGAAGCGTTGGAGTTTCTGCTCAAGAACGAGGCGGCCGTCGTCCTGATCGACGTCTGCATGCCGGAACTCGACGGCTTTCAGCTCGCGGCGATGATCCGCGACCATCCGCGGTTCCAGCGGACGGCGATCATCTTCATCTCCGCCATCCAGGTGGAAGACGTCGATCGGTTGCGCGGTTACGAGATGGGTGCGGTGGACTACGTCCCGGTCCCGGTGGTCCCGGAGGTCTTGCGGGCGAAGGTCAAGATCTTCGCCGAGCTTTATCGCAAGACGCGCGACCTCGAGCGCTTGAACTCCGAGCTTGAGCGGCGCGTGGCGGAACGCACGTCGGAACTCGAAGCTTCGAACGCGCGTCTGCTGCAGAGCGAGGAGGGCCGCAGCCTTGCGCTGGCCGGCGGCCAGATGGGGTCATGGGATTGGGACCTCATCAGCGGCGAATGGAAATGGGACGAGGGCCAGCATCGCATCTTTGGCGTGGACCGTGAGAGCTTCAAGCCCACGCTGCAGAATATCCAGGCCATGATCCATCCCGACGACCGGGCGCGGCTACAGGATATCGGCCGCAGCATGTCCAAGGGCGCTCGCACGCAGCAGGCCGAATTCCGCGTGCTGCGCCCAGACGGCAGCTTTCGCTGGTGCACCGGCACAGCGGCAGCAAGCCTCGACGCCGCCGATCGCGTCGTGCGCATCAGCGGCGTGACGACCGACATCACCGACCGCAAGGAAGCCGAAGGACGCCAGGTGCTGCTGGCGCGCGAGGTCGATCACCGCGCCCGCAATGCGCTTGCCGTCGTGCAATCGATCATCCGGCTCACGCGCGCCCAGAGCGTGGACAATTACGTGGCCGCCGTCGAGGGCCGCATCAAGGCCTTGGCGCGCGCCCACGCGCTGCTGTCGGAATCGCGGTGGCACGGCGCCGACTTGGGGGTGCTCGCCGGCGAGGAATTGGCGCCGTATCGGGTCGCCGACGCCGACAAGGTCGAGGTTGGCGGGCCGAACATCTCGCTGCTGCCGCACATGGCCCAAGGTCTCGGCTTGGCGCTGCATGAACTGGCCACCAATGCGGCAAAGCATGGCGCGCTGTCGTCAATGGCGGGCAAGGTCAACCTCACTTGGCAGCTGCGGCCGGAGCTTCTCGTGCTGCAGTGGCTGGAGAGGGGCGGTCCGCGGATTGCGCCGCCGGCCACTCGCAGCTTCGGCCTGAACGTGATCCGCGCCAGCGTGGAGCAGCAGCTCGGCGGCAAGGTGACGTTCGACTGGGATCCGCGCGGGCTGCAATGCACGCTCTCGATCCCCCACGCCGAACCGATCAGTCGGCCGGAACCAAAACCGGCGCGCGAGCGAGTCGACAACGGCTCCGGGCAAGCCAGGATGGCAGCCAGCCGCCGCGTGCTGCTGGTCGAAGATGAGGCGCTCGTTGCGATGATGATCCAGCAATGCCTCATCGAAACCGGACATTCCATCGTCGGACCGATCAGCACGGCTTCGGAAGCGCTGGTGACCGCCAAGGACGGCGACTTCGACGCGGCGATCCTCGACATCAACCTCAGTGACGGGATGGCCTATCCAGTCGCCGAGATTTTGTCGGCGCGCGGCATTCCCTTTATTTTCGTCACCGGCTTCGAGGCTGACGCGGTGGACGATCGGTTCAGCAAGGTGCCGATCCTGCAGAAGCCGATCGAGCGGCAGATGCTGCAAAAAATCTTCCTGCCCAAAAACGCCAAGGGAAACGTGGTCAGCGGCGGCAAGGAACCGGCGCTGGGCGAGAGCGCAAGTCCCGCGCCATAGCGCTGGCGCGCGCTCCCGGCTCGATCGGAGCGCGCCGGACAGTTTTGCGGAATACATCGCGGCAGCGCCGCACGGTCTCATCCCCTTTCGGTTTGGAGCGCAGCGAGCCTCGTCTTCGCAGCGAATGCTCGCATCTGGCCTCGCGCCTTGCCAGATCGTAGAATCAGGGCCATTGGCGAGGGGGAGCCGGCATGAGCCCGACAACAGCAAAGACCGAAACCCTGAACGTTTGCCTCGGGACCTATCCTCACACCCGGGCGCTGAAGAACGGCGAGATACGGTCCGAGGCGGTGACCCTGCGCTTCACCGAGGTCGAGCCGATCAACAAAGCCTTTTTCATGATGGCCCGCGAGCAGAAATTCGACGTGAGCGAGATGGCGATCGTCACCTATCTGCAGGCCAAGGCCTATGGCAAACCGCTCACCCTCCTGCCCGCCACGATGATGGGGCGCTTCCAACAGGGCGCGCTGCTGCACAATTCCGAGCGCGGGACGCTGCGGCCGCACGACCTTCCCGGCCGCCGCGTCGGCGTGCGCTCGTTCGCGCAAACCACGGGCGTCTGGCTGCGCGGCATTCTGTGGAAGGACTACGGCCTCGATCCCGGCCGGATCCGATGGGTTACCTTCGAGGACGCCCATGTCGCCGAGTTCCGCGATCCAGCAGGGGTCGAGCGCGCTGCCGCCGGCAAGGACATGACCAAAATGGTCCTCGACGGCGAGCTCGATGCCGCGATCTTTGGCGGCGCCCTGCCCACCGACCCGCGGCTCAAGAGCGTCATTCCCGATCCCGAAGGAGCGGGCAAGGAATGGTATGAAAAACATGGCATCGTGCCGATCAACCACATGGTTGCAGTCAGAGAAGGACTGTCGAGATCGAATCCCGGCGCGGTGCGCGAAGTCTTCCGCATGCTGCTCGCTGGCAAGAAGGCCGCGGGCCTGCCGAAGGCCGGTGCCCTCGACTTTGTCCCGTTCGGCCTCGAAGCGGTCAAACCGGCGCTCGAACTCATGAGCGCCTACGCGCTTGAGATGAAGATCACTCCCCGCCGCGTCTCCTTCGAGGAGATGTTCGACGACACGACGCGGGCGCTGCGGGCTTGAGCAGAGCTGGCCTAAGAGTGATAGATTCCACCTCTCAAGGAGAGCCGCGAATGCAGATCGAAGCGCTCGGCTATGTCGGCATCCAAACCGCCGATCTCGAGCAGTGGGCGACCTATGGCACGCGCTTTCTCGGCATGCAGCTCGTCGGGAAGAGCCACGGCACGCTCGCGCTACGCATGGACGACCGTAAGCAGCGCGTCATCGTTCACGCCGGCGAGGGCGAAGGTGTTTCGTTCTACGGCTGGGAGGTCGCCGGCGCGGCCGCGCTCGAGGGGCTGGCGGCGCATCTGGAAAAATCCGGCGTCAACGTCGTGCGCGGCTCACGCGCGCTAGCCGACGAACGCCGCGTCAAGGACCTGATTATCTTCAGCGACCCGATCGGAAACAGGCTTGAAGCGTTCCACGGGGCCGAGACCGCTCTGGAGCCGTTCAAGCCGGGCCGCTCGATCTCCGGTTTCCGCACCGGTCCGCTCGGCATGGGACACGCGGTACTCACGGTTGAGCGGCTCGACGACGTGGCGCCGTTCTATACGGATGTCCTTGGTTTCCAGCTCAGCGACTACATACTGCGGCCGTTCAAGGCCTATTTCTTTCATGTCAATCCGCGCCACCACAGCCTTGCCTTCATCACTACCGGCAAGAACGGCATCCATCACCTCATGGTCGAGCTCTGCTATCTCGACGATGTCGGGCAGGCCTATGACTTGGCGCTGCGCCAGCCGGAGACGATCGGGACCACGCTCGGCCGTCACACCAACGATCAGGTCACCTCGTTCTATTCGTGGTCGCCGTCGAAATTTCTGGTCGAATACGGCTGGGGCGGCCGCAGCATCGACCCGGAAGGCTGGACCCCTCACGAGCGCGTCGACGGGCCGAGCTTATGGGGGCACGACCGCATGTGGCTGACGCCGGAAGGGCGGGAAGAGGCGCGTAACCTGCGCATCGGCGTCGCCGAGGCGGGCGGCCGCGTCCCGCTTCACGTCATGGACGGCAACTACCTGCGTGCGCGCGACGTCTGCCCGTGGTGGGACGCCAACGTCGCGACGCGACAGACCGGATAGCGGCTAGGCGAGTTGCTCAGCCACGCCGGACGGCAGTCCACTGGCCGGCGCATTGGCCCGTGGAGGTGCGCCATTGGCCGCTGCCGTTGTTGCCGACGAGCCGTCCGGAACCGCTCGCCGAGCGGCCGGCCTCGGCGACCGTCACACGGATCGAGCCGTTCGGCCGCCACCGCACCCGCGAGCTGATAGTTCTGCTGCGCGGAGACGATCTGCCCGCCGATGATCTGGAGCGAATAACGAAGCGATCGATCGCAATCGCCGTAAGTGGTGTAGATCACGACGCTCCACTGGCCGTCGTAGGCGCTGGACCGGCGCGCCGCATCTGATGGCGCACTGGGAAGCGCCACCAGCAACGCGGCGAATGAAGCGGCGAGGATCGGGCGCAACAAATGGCTCATTGATTCGCTCCGGTTTTTTCAATGTGGTTTGACGGTGAGACAGCCTGGGCGGGATAGGGAGGCGGTTGGGTCTTAAAGGGGCTTTGGCTCTTGCCCAGGTCGTAGCCAGTTTGAAACAGGGGACCCATGTAGCCGGGATCGAACGGTCCCTTGCTCGGCGCGCTGAAGTTTGCCGGGATGGTCGCAACGTTGAAGGGAACGCCGCTGCGTTTCGCCACGATCAGCGCGCGATCGAGCATCAATCGCGTGTCGACCTTGACCGCGGCGCCGACCGCCTGGGTCAAAATCGAGGGCGCAAAGCGCTCGACCACCTTGAAGTCGCGTTCGAGGCCGCTGTTGACGACGATATAGAGCTCGGTTGCGGGCACACGATAATCGCTGGTGCTCTCCATCAACGGCGCCGGCGCGACGAACAACTGTCCACCGAGGCCGCCGTCAATGTGCATCTCCTGGAAGCGTTTGCCATCCGCCTCCACGTCGACCAGCACCGGCGGGAAACCGCCGGGAATGGCGGTCGAAGCAAGCAGCACCGAACGGAACAGATCGAGCGCATCCTTGCCGCCATGCGCCGCGATCGCGCCCATGTTCCAGATCACGGGGCGTTCGGCGTCGAGATTATAGGAGGCCACGAACAGGCGTCGACCGCTGCGATGCGCGGTGGCGACGTCGGCGAAGAGTTCAGGCGTGATTTCCTTGGCAATGAAATCCCGCAGCGGCCAGGAATCGACGAAGCTCTCGCCGCTCCGGCCGGCTTCGTAGATATCCGCCGCGGTCACCTTGGTGAATGCGTCGCGCAACGCATCGTCATAGCGTGGGCCGGCAAAGGCAAAGGGCGCGATCAGCGCGCCGGTGCTGACGCCCGTCACGACCGAGTATTCGGGACGCTTGCCGGCGGCGGTCAGGCCGTTGAGCAGCCCGGCGCCGAACGCCCCATCCTCGCCTCCGCTCGAAAGAATGAGCCAGGGGCCTGGCTGCGCCGGCAGGGCATTCTTGAAGTCCGCTTCTTTGTCGCCCCAGAACCGCGCTTCCGGAATGCCGGGAATGGCCGCGACGGCATCCTCAGCGGCCGTGAAGGGAATGCGCGGCGGCAGTTGCGGCTGCGCGGTCGCGGGCTCTTTCTTGCCGGCGTTGGATTGGGCGGAGGCCTTGACCCGCGCCGTCGCCTTCGCCGCCGCCTGCGCTTCTGCCCCAGGGGGGGCGAACGCCACCAGGGAGACCAGAAACGACGCCGAGAGCAAAGCGGCAGACGCACGGGCAAGCCATCGGGTCGACATCGGCATGATTGAAGAAACTCCCGAAATTACAAGAGCTTCGGCCCTTGTTCGTTCCTTGCCAAAACGACGCATGAGCGGCCCGGGGACGGGGAGCAAATAGGGCGGGCCGGCGCGAACTTCAATTGCACTCGCGCTGCACTATTGCCAAACCACTAAGGAATTGCCGTGATGGTCATCACAGACCGACTAGGCGTGCCGGTCGGCAACAAATCGCGCGCCTTCAGCGAGAATAGCACCCCCGGCTCCGAACGGCGCCACGGCCTGTTCGGCTTCGGCCACCAGCTGCTGCAGCCGTGCTCTCGCCCCTGCGCTGCCGAGCGCGCCGACCATCGTCGCCTTGCCCGCCACTGCGTCTTTGCCGGTCGATTTGCCGACCAGAGCCGGATCGCCTTCGAGATCGAGAAGATCGTCCGCGATCTGGAAGGCCTGGCCGACTGCCGATCCATAACGCTCGAGCGCGTCACGCTGCGGCTCGGTCGCGGAGCCGAGAATACCGCCCGCCTGGCAGGCGAAGCGTAGCAGCGCGCCGGTCTTCATCGCCTGCAGCGTGCGGACCTCCTTCTCGCCGAGTTGCCGCGGGCCGCCGCCGTCGAAGCGGCCTTCGGCGGCGAGATCGAGCATCTGCCCGCCGACCATGCCGCCGAGGCCGGCGGCGCAGGCGAGCGCGCTGACGAGGCTGGTGCGAACCGCCGGATCAGGATGCGTTTCGCTGCGCGACAGGATGTCGAAGGCAAGCGTCAGCAGACCATCGCCGGCGAGAATAGCAGTGGCTTCGTCGAATTTCTTGTGCGCCGTCGGCTGCCCGCGCCGCAGGGCGTCATCGTCCATGGCCGGCAGGTCGTCGTGCACAAGCGAGTAGCAATGCACGCATTCCAGGGCCGCTCCGGCCATCAGAGCCTGCCGGCGCGGGACCGCGAACAGCGCCGCAGATTCGACCACCAGGAAGGGCCGGAAGCGCTTGCCGCCGCCGAGACTGGAATAGCGCATGGCCTCGATCAGGCGCGCGGGGCGGCTGATCTCG
The DNA here is from genome assembly GCA_963833665.1 of uncultured Alphaproteobacteria bacterium. GTDB lineage: Bacteria > Pseudomonadota > Alphaproteobacteria > Rhizobiales > Xanthobacteraceae > BOG-931. The sequence continues at coordinate 26,405 of CAWHZA010000018.1, forward strand.
CCGGCCGCCGGCGCCGGCGACAGGAGCCGATCCAACAGATCCTCGGTGTCTTTTGCGGTCGCGTCGAGCCGCGACAGGAAGGGGCTGCTTTTGGCGTTCATTCCCGGCGTTGCTCGGCCTTCCGGCCTCCCTGTGAGGTGTTGTTCTCGACCTTCAATTTGCGGGATAACGATGGCACCGGCCCGCCGCGCGGACCCGCCCGTCGGCGGCCGCCGCGTCAGCCGCTGCAAGGCGAACTGTGGGACAATCTGTGGCCAACGACCTCTTAGCGTCAATGGTGCTTGCGGTCTGGCTCTACCTTCTCGCGGGGCGCGGCGGGTTCTGGCTGGGCCGGCAACATGATGACGAGGTCCGGGCAGGCCAGGGCCCGTGGCCCACGGTCGCTGCCGTTATCCCGGCTCGCGACGAGGCGGAGAGCGTCGGCCAGACCATCAGTTCGCTGCTGCGGCAGGACTATCCCGGCGAATTCACGGTGATCCTGGTCGACGACCAGAGCCGCGACGCGACCGGCGAGGTGGCGCGCGTCGCGGCAGTCGCGCTCGGCGCCGCCGACCGGCTCACCGTCCTGCCGGGGCGACCCCCACCGGCTGGCTGGACCGGGAAGCTATGGGCCCAACATCAAGGAATCGAACTGGCGGAGACGGCGCCGCATCCACCGGTCTACCTCCTCCTCACCGACGCCGATATCGTGTACGCGCCGGATGCGTTGACCCGGCTTGTTGTACGTGCGCAATCCGGCGGCTATGCGCTCACCTCGCTGATGGCGAAATTGCGCTGCGAGAGCTTCGCTGAGCGCGCGTTCGTCCCGGCGTTCATCTTCTTCTTCCAGATGCTTTATCCCTTCGCCTGGGCGAACGATCCGCGCCGCTCGACCGCCGCCGCCGCCGGCGGCTGCATGCTGGTGCGCGACGAGGTCCTGCGCCAGGCGGGGGGCATCGCGGCGATCCGCGGCGCCTTGATCGACGACTGCGCGCTGGCGAAAAAACTCAAGGCGCACGGTCCGATCTGGATTGGACTGACAGAGCGCGTGCGCAGCATCCGCGCCTATCCGGTGGTAGCCGACATCCGCCGCATGGTTGCACGCACCGCCTATGCGCAGCTCGACTATTCGCCGTTGCTGCTCGCAGGAACGGTCCTCGGCCTGACGATCACCTATATTGCGCCGGTGGCGCTCGCCCTTTTCGCCACCGGTGCAGCGCAGGTACTCGGGATCCTCGCATGGCTCGCCATGGCCGTCGCCTTTCAACCTACGCTGCGCTTCTACCGCATGTCGCCGGCGTGGGGCCCGGCTTTGGCGGCGATTGCCGCGATCTATATGGCGTTCACGATTGATTCCGCCTATCAGCATGCGCGCGGGCGCGGCGGCATGTGGAAGGGGCGCGCCCAGGCCAACGTTTCGGAATTGCGATGATGGATGCCGATGGATTGCGGTCGGGCAAGGGACACCGGGACGAGAATTTCCCGGTCGCCTCCTGGCTCATTCACCCACGCCACCGCAAGGTGATTCTGGCGTTCTATAACTTTGTGCGCGCCGCCGACGACATCGCCGATCATGCCGAGCTGGCGGCGGGCGAAAAGCTCAACCTGCTCTCGCGCCTTGATGGCGGCCTCACCGGCGCCAACCGCGAGGACGTGGCAGCGGTGCGGCTGCGCGCGGCGCTGGCCGAGCGTGGCCTTTCTCCGAAACACGCGCAGGATCTGCTTGCGGCATTCAAGCTCGACGTGACCAAGCTGCGCTACCGCGACTGGGACGAGCTCATCGGCTATTGTTCGCTTTCGGCAATGCCGGTCGGCCGCTTCGTGCTCGATGTACACGGCGAGAGCCGTGCCACTTGGCCCGCCAATGATGCCTTGTGCGCCGCATTGCAGATCATCAATCACCTGCAGGACTGCAGGCCGGATTATCTCAATCTCAACAGGGTCTACATTCCGCTCAATGCACTCGCCGCCAGCGGGGCCGCCGTCGAGTCGCTGAGCGAACCGCGGGCGCCGCCGGCGCTTCTCACCTGCCTGCACCGCCTTGCCGAACGCACAGAGCGGCTGCTGTCGGAGAGCGACGTCTTTCCCGCCCAGATCAACGATTGGCGCCTCGCGCTCGAAGTCTCCGTCATCAACACGCTCGCCCATCGCCTGACCCGCCTGCTCAAGGCGCGCGACCCGCTCCGCGACCGCGTGCATCTGCGACCGCCCGCCGTCGCCGCGCTGACCATCGCCGGCGTTCTCCGCGGCGCGTCGCGGCGTGCCGGCCGGCGTCTGCTCGCTCCGTCGCAGAAGCCGCGAGGTGCGTGAGTGAACGAGCCCGAGCCCACACCGGCGGCCGAGCGCGCCTCTCGCAGTTCGTTCTACACCGCGATGCGCATCCTGCCGCGGACGCAGCGCGAGGCCATGTTCGAAATCTATTCGTTCTGCCGCGCCGTCGACGATATCGCCGACGACCTGGGTCCGCGCGACCCGCGGCGCGCGCAATTGCAGCAGTGGCGCGGCGATATCGACGCGGTCTACAGCGGCGCCGCACCTCCGCCGCTCGCCGCCCTGGCGCGGGCGGTGCGCGAATTCGACCTCAAGCGCGAGGATTTCATCGCCATCATCGACGGCATGGAGATGGACGTGGTCGCCGACATCCGTGCACCGGACCGCGCCACGCTCGACCTCTATTGCGACCGGGTCGCTTGCGCGGTGGGACGCCTTTCGGTGCGCGTGTTCGGAATGACGCCGGACGCGGGCAGTTCGCTCGCCCATCATCTGGGGTGCGCGCTCCAGCTCACCAACATTCTGCGCGATCTCGACGAAGACGCTGCGCTCGGGCGCCTCTATCTGCCGCGCGAGGCGCTGCAGGCGGCCGGCATCGCCGCTACCGACCCGGCCGTCGTGCTGGCGCGTCCGGCGATAGCGGAAGCCTGCAACGCCGTCGTCGCTATGGCGAAGGCGCATTTTCGCGAAGCCGAGGCGATCATGGCGAAGAACCCGCGCCGCGTTGTGCGCGCGCCGCGCATCATGGGGGAGGCCTATCGCGCCATCCTCGATGCCTTGATCGCGCGCGGCTTCGCTCCACCGCGCGCCGCCATTCGCCTGCCGCGTGCGAAGCTCATCTTCATCGTGCTGCGCAATCTGTTTTGAATGAGCGGAACGGTCCACATCGTCGGCGCTGGGCTCGCCGGTCTCTCCGCGGCCGTGCGGCTTCTATCGCGCGGCACGCAGGTCGTCGTGCACGAGGCGACCGCTTTCGCCGGCGGGCGCTGCCGCTCCTACCACGACGCCGCGGTCGGCATGACCATCGACAACGGCAATCACCTGCTGCTCTCCGGCAACCACGCCGCGCTCGACTATGTGCGCAGCATCGGCGCCGAGCACCGGCTGGCAGGTCCGCCCACCGCGGAGTTCGCGTTTGCCGATCTTGCGAGCGGCAAGCGGTGGACGCTGCGTTTCAATGACGGCCGCATTCCGTTTTGGGTTTTCGATTCGAGCCGACGTGTGCCGGGAACAGCCGTGCTCGACTATGTGCCGCTGGCGCGGCTTCTTTGGGCGCCCGCAGGCAAGGCCGTCGGCGAAGTCATCCGCTGCGAGGGTTTGCTCTACGAGCGCCTGGTCGAGCCGCTGCTTCTCGCCGCACTGAACATCGATCCGCCGCTCGGCGCCGCGCGGCTCGCGTCGGCCGTGATCCGCGAGACGCTCGCGCTCGGCGGACGCGCTTGCCGGCCGCTGATCGCGCGCGACGGACTGGGCGCAACGCTCGTTGAGCCCGCCCTGGCGTTGCTGCGCCAGCGCGGCGTCAAGGTGCTGATGGAGCATCAGCTGCGCGCCATTCGTTTTGCCGATGGAGCGGTCGCGGCGCTCGATTTCGGCGACGAAACCGTCGCACTCGGTGCGGGTGACGGCGTCGTCCTCGCCGTCCCGCCCTACGCTGCCGCCTCGCTGGTGAACGGCCTCGAAGCGCCGTCCGAGTTTCGCGCCATCGTCAACGCTCATTTCCGCATCGACCCGCCGGCGGATGCGCCGCTCATTCTCGGCGTGCTCAACGGCACGGTGCAGTGGGTTTTTGCCTTTCCCGGCCGGCTCTCGATCACCATCAGCGCCGGTGACCGGCTGATCGACGCGCCGCGGGAACAGCTGGCGGCGGCGATCTGGGGCGAAGTCGCGCGCGTGACCGGACTGTCGGTGTCGCTGCCGCCCTGGCAGATCGTGCGCGAACGCCGCGCCACCTTCGCCGCGACGCCGGCGCAGGACGGCAAACGTCCGGGCGGGCGGACCCAATGGCGCAATCTCGTCCTTGCCGGAGATTGGACAGACACTGGCTTGCCCGCTACCATCGAAGGCGCGATCCGTTCCGGCAATTATGCCGCCGACCTCATCGCGAAACAGCCATGATCGATGACACTCTCGAACAGCAGCGCATGCGGGCAGCGACACCGCATCCCCTGCAACGCGAACATCCCGGCGGCATCGAGGATACCCTCGAACCACGCATCGAGGCGGCGACGCAGGCTCTGCTCGCCTGCCAGCGGCCCGATGGCCATTGGGTGTTCGAGCTCGAGGCCGATGCCACCATTCCGGCCGAGTATGTGCTGCTGCGGCACTATCTCGGCGAGCCGGTCGACGCGGCGCTCGAGGCCAAGATCGCGGTTTATCTGCGCCGCATCCAAGGCGCTCACGGCGGCTGGCCGCTGTTTCAGGATGGCGATCTCGACGTGAGCGCGACGGTCAAGGCCTATTTCGCCCTCAAGATGATCGGCGATTCCGTTGACGCGGAGCACATGCGCCGCGCGCGCGAAGCGGTGCGCGCCCTTGGCGGCGCGGAGCGCGCCAACGTCTTCACCCGCATCATGCTCGCTCTGTTCGGCTTTGTTCCGTGGCGGGCGGTACCGGTGATGCCGGTCGAGATCATGCTGCTGCCGAAATGGTTCCCCTTCCATCTCGACAAGATTTCCTATTGGAGCCGCACCGTGATCGTGCCGCTGCTGGTGCTGATGGCGAAGAAACCGCGCGCCCGCAATGCCAAGGGGATCAGGATCGACGAGCTGTTTCTCGGTCCGCCGCAGACGCTCGGACCGACGCCGAAGGCTCCGCAGCAGAAGGCGTCCTGGTTCTGGTTCTTCCGCGGCGTCGATAACGCCTTGCGCGCGACCGAGCCGTATTTTCGCGGGCGCTTGCGCCAGCGCGCCATCGACCGCGCCGTCGCCTGGGTGGGCGAGCGCCTCAACGGCGAAGACGAACTCGGCGCGATTTTTCCGGCGATGGCCAACAGCGTCATGATGTTCGCGGTGCTCGGCTATCCGGAGGACCACCCGCAGCGCGCCATCGCGCGCCGATCGGTCGAGAAGCTTCTGGTGGTGCACGAGCAGGAGGCGTATTGCCAGCCCTGCGTCTCGCCGATCTGGGATACCGGGCTCACCTGTCATGCTCTGCTGGAAGCAGGCGGCGAGCGGGCCGTCGCGCAGGTCAAGCGCGGGCTCGACTGGCTGTTGCCGAAGCAAATCCTGGACGTGCGCGGCGATTGGATCGCACGACGGGCCGATATCCGTCCCGGCGGCTGGGCGTTCCAATACGCCAATGCCCATTACCCCGATGTCGACGACACCGCCGTCGTCGCCATGGCCATGGATCGTCTCCAGGGTCCGACCGGAAAGGCCTACAGCGCCGCCATCGGGCGCGCGCGGGAGTGGATCGTCGGCATGCAGAGCGAGAACGGCGCCTGGGGCGCCTTCGACGCCGACAACGAATACGACTACCTCAACAACATTCCCTTCGCCGACCACGGCGCGCTGCTCGATCCGCCGACCGAGGACGTCACCGCGCGCTGCCTGTCGATGCTCGCGCAGTTCGGCGAGACGGCCGCGAACAGCACGGCGGTGGCGCGCGCGGTCGACTATCTGCGGCGAACGCAGCTTGCCGACGGCAGCTGGTACGGCCGCTGGGGCATGAACTACATCTACGGCACCTGGTCGGTGCTGTGCGCGCTCAATGCCGCCGGCATCGACCCCGGCGCGCCGGAAATGCGCAAGGCGGCGGATTGGCTCATCGCCATCCAGAACGACGACGGCGGCTGGGGCGAGGACGGCTCGAGCTACAAGCTCGACTATCGCGGCTACGAACGCGCGCCGTCGACGGCCTCACAGACGGCGTGGGCGCTGCTCGGCCTCATGGCCGCCGGCGCGATCGATCATCCAGCGGTCGGGCGCGGCATCGCCTACCTCGTGGCGGCGCAAGGCGCCGACGGCTTCTGGAACGAGCCGCGCTACACCGCGACCGGTTTTCCGCGCGTGTTCTATCTGCGCTACCACGGCTATTCGAGTTTCTTTCCGCTGTGGGCAATGGCGCGCTACCGCAATCTCAGGCGCGGCAATACGCGCGCGGTGACGTACGGTATGTGACGTAGGGTGACCTCGGGACGAGACGCCGGCACGCGCCCGGCGCAACCCAATGAAAAGCGCCGCGGGTCAATCGCGGCCGAGTCTAAGCCGCGCTGGCCGCGGTCCTCGCCGCTTCCTTGGCGGATTTCTCGCGCGTCTCGTTGGCGCGGATTTCCGACAACCGCTGCTGCACCTGGCCGTCGAACACGTACTGCGCCGGGCGCTGGTTCTCGAGCGGGATTTCCGGCGCCATCGGCCCTTCCGTCTTCACGCCGCGCCAGGCGAGCGCCAGCGCCGCGAGCGGACGCTGCGCCGTGGCCTCGGTCGCGGTCGCCTCGTAGCCGCAGTGCGCCATGCAGTTCGCGCATTTTTCGTAGCGGCCGGTGCCGTAGGCGTCCCAGTCCGTCGTCTCCATCAATTCGGCGAAAGTCTTGGCGTAGCCCTCTCCCAGCAGATAGCAGGGCTTCTGCCAGCCGAAGATGTTGCGCGTCGGCATGCCCCACGGCGTGCAGTGGAATTCCTGGTTGCCGGCAAGGAAGTCCAGGAACATGTCGGAATGGGTGAGGTTCCATTTCTTGCCCTTGCCGAGGGCAAAGACGTTGCGGAACAGTTCCTTGGTCTTGCGACGGTTGAGGAAGTGCGCCTGATCGGGCGCCCGCTCGTAGGCATAGCCGGGCGAGATCGAAACGCCGACGCCGAGTTCCTCCGTGAGGTCGAGGAATGCTGCGATGTCCTCGGCGGGATGGCCGTCGAAGATCGTGCAGTTGACGTTGACGGCAAAGCCCTTGGCCTTCGCCGCCTTGATGGCGGCGACCGCCTTCTCGAAGCCGCCCTCCATGCACACCGACTTGTCGTGGTGCTCCTTGAGGCCGTCGAGGTGCACGGAAAAGAACACATAGGGCGACGGCTCGAACAGGTGGAGCTTCTTCTCCAGCAGCAGCGCGTTGGTGCACAACGAGACGAACTTCTTGCGCGCCACGATGCCCTTGACGATCTCGCCGATCTCCTTGTGGATGAGCGGCTCGCCGCCGGGGATGGCAACCATCGGCGCCCCGCACTCGTCGACGGCGTCGAGGCATTCCTTTACCGAAAGTCGCTTGTTCAGGATCGCGTCGGGGTAGTCGATCTTGCCGCACCCGAAACAGGCGAGATTGCAGCGGAACAGCGGCTCCAGCATCAGCACGAGCGGGTAGCGCTTGCGCCCCGTGAGGCGCTGCTTGAGTACGTAAGAGCCGACGGCGGCCTTCTGTCGCAACGATACACCCACGATCTTTTCCTTCTGTCAGCCTGTGCGAGGACGGCGCCCGACCTAGACTTTTGCCGTTGCCCGGCTGGCCGTGATGCCGTCAGTCAATTCCGGCGGCAATCGAAATTCGATGGTCTCCTGCCGCCCGGTCAGCTCGCTGACCTCGACCGGGCCCAGCCGGCGCAGGGCGTCGATCACATCCTCGACCAGCACCTCCGGCGCCGAAGCGCCCGCGGTAATACCGACGGTCTCAGCGCCATTGAACCAGTCCGGCTCGACCTCGCTGCCGTCGGCGATCAGATAGCACGGTGTCCCGACTTCGTGCCCGATCTCCCGCAGCCGGTTGGAGTTCGAGCTGTTCTTGGCGCCGACCACGAGAATGACGTCGACCAGCTTGCTCAATTCGCGCACGGCCGTCTGCCGGTTCTGCGTGGCGTAACAGATGTCGCGGGTCTCCGGCCCAATGATGTCGGTGAAACGGCGGTGCAGCGCCGCGATAATTCCGCGGGTGTCGTCCACGCTGAGCGTGGTCTGCGTGACGTAGGCCACCGGCGTGTCGGGGTGAATGGCGAGGGCGTCGACGTCGCGTTCGGTCTGCACCAGCGTCACCGGTTCGGAGATCTGCCCCATCGTACCCTCGACCTCGGGGTGGCCGGCATGGCCGATGAGAATGAGCCGGCGCCCCTGCGCCACGTAGCGCTTGCCCTGATTGTGTACCTTGGTGACGAGGGGGCAGGTCGCGTTCAGCACCGGCAGCGCGCGCGCCGCCGCCTCTTCCTCGACGCTCTTGGCGACGCCGTGGGCGCTGAAGATGGTGACCGCATTCGGGGGGACCTCGGAGAGGTCCTCGACGAAATGCGCGCCCTTGGCCTTCAGGCTTTCCACCACGTGCTTGTTGTGCACGATCTCGTGACGCACATAGACCGGCGGCCCATACTTCTGCAGGGCCCGTTCGACGATCTCGATGGCACGGACGACACCGGCGCAGAATCCGCGAGGCTGAGCGAGTATGACCTTCATCAATGACCTCCCGGCCGAGTGCCGGATGCTTGGCCGCGCCGCAAGAGCGCGGTCTTCCGTCCACAATGTTCCATGACCAATACTTTGGCCATAACGCCGTGACAATGACATTGGCCACGACGGCGTGACAATCAAGCCCGATTGTAGCCGGGCGGCCCAGCGGATAAGGACACTTGCGTCGGCAGCATGGCGCGGAAACGAGCCACTAGGTCCGGTTCTCCCCGTTGCGATTGGCGTGGCGATCGAGGCAGAAATGGCGCCAAGCGCGGGCGGCCCCGGTTTGTTCTATGCCTGGTAGGGGAAAATAGTGAAAAATATCCTTGATTTCACTTTTGCGGCATTTAGGGCATCTAGGGTTCGCCGCCGGGGAGGGTCGGGAGATTTCGTGAACGACCCACGTTCGGCACCCGGTCCCGCGCCGGGCAAGTTCGGATTGGCGCTCAGCGGAGCCGCAAGGTAGACCGACCCGCTTGCCTCTATTTTGCCGTTCTCGTCACGCCTCAAACGCCGGTTCTGTCTGCTGAAGTTCCTCATGAAGACCATCACCACTCTCGTTGCCCGCACGATTGGCTTTTGTACGCATTACTCCTGGCCGGTGATCGCCGGGGCGATCATCCTGGCGATTCTGTCGGCGTGGTATTCCATCACGCATTTCGCCATGACGACCGATATCAACCAGCTCCTTTCGTCCAAGAGCCCGGCGCGGCAGCGGGAAATGGTGTTCGAAAAGGCCTTCCCGCAATTCGAGACGATCGTCGCGGTGATCGATGCGCCGACGCCGGAGCTGGTCGAAGGGGCGACCGAGGCGCTGGTGAAGCGATTGTCGCCGGAGGAGAACTTCTTCCGCACCATCCACGAGCCAGGGGGTGGCGCCTTCTTTGCGCAGAACGGCCTCCTGTTCCAGACCAAGGAGCAACTCGAACCGCAGATGAAAATGCTGAGCGAGGCGCAACGCCTGTTGCAGGCGTTGGCGAGCGACCCGAGCTTGCGCGGGGTGGTTCGCGCCTTGCAGTTGGGGCTCCTCGGCGTTCAAGGCGGCCAGATCAAGCTCGACGACATGACTTGGCCGATGACTCTCGCCGCGGACACGCTCGAACGCGTAAACGCAAATCAGTCGGCAAGCTTTTCGTGGCGCGAGCTGCTCCAGGGGCACGAGGCGAAGCCCAATGAGCTGCGGCGGTTCCTGCAGATCCATGCCGTGCTCGATTATTCGGAGTTGCAGCCCGGGCTCAAGGCCAGCAACGCCATCCGCCAAGCCGCAGACGAGCTCAAACTCGCCTCCGAGTACCAGGCGCACGTGCGCCTGACCGGCCCCGTGCCCATGGCCGATGAGCAATTCGCTACGATTAAGGAGAATGCGGCGCTCAACGCCACGCTCACGATCGCCGTCGTGCTTTTCATCCTCTGGTTGGCGCTGCGCTGGTGGCGAATCATTTTTGCGGTGTTCGTCAGTCTTCTGGTGGGGCTATCACTCACCGCGGCGCTCGGTCTCCTGATGATCGGCACCCTCAATCTGATATCGGTCTATTTTGCCGTGCTCTTTGTCGGCCTGGGCGTCGACTTCGGCATCCAGTACAGCGTCCGCTATCGGGCCGAGCGGCACGAAGTCGATAGTCTGCGCGAGGCGTTGGTGCATGCCGGTCGGCGCGCCGGCGCGCCTCTTACTCTGGCGGCGCTGGCCACGGCGGCTGGCTTTCTCTCGTTTCTGCCGACGGAGTACCGCGGGCTGTCGGAGCTCGGATGGATCGCCGGCTTCGGCATGCTGATCGCGTTCTTCACCAACATCACTCTGCTGCCGGCCTTGCTCTATCGGCTCAAGCCGCGGAGCGAACCTTACCCGCTGGGTTACGCTTTCCTCGCGCCGGTCGACAGCTTTCTCGAGCGCCACCGGATAGCGATACTCATCGGGACCGGGCTGGTCATACTCGGCGCCTCGCCGCTGCTGCTTTGGCTGCGGTTTGATTTCAATCCAATGAACCTGCGCAATACCAAGGTCGAATCGGTTGCGACCTATCTATGGTTGGAGAAGGATCAACAAGGCGGCGCAAGCGACATCCAGGCGCTGGAACCTACCTTGGCGGCGGCCAACGACGCTGCCGCCAAGCTGCGCGCGCTTCCCCAGGTCGCGCACGTAGTGACGCTGTCAACGTTCATCCCGGACCGGCAAAAGGACAAGCTGCCGCTGATCGCGGCGGCGGAGAAGACGCTCCATCCCGCGCTTTATCCCGCGTCCGTCACTCCGCCGCCCACGGATGCGGAAAATGTCAAAACCATCAACGCGGCAGTCGAAACGCTCAACCGTCTCGCTGCCGAGACCCCCGGCCCAGGCGCCGAGGCGGCAAAACGCCTCGCCGCCGACATGACTGCGCTCGCGAAGGCCGATGAAGCAGCGCGGCAACGGGCCGAGGCGGCCTTCGTGCCGCCGTTGCGAATCGCGCTCGACGATTTGCGCAATCTGCTCAAAGCGCAGGAGGTCACCCGCGAGAACCTCCCGGCCGACCTTGCCGCCCAATGGGTGACCCCGGACGGGCAAGCCCGCCTGCAGATCACCCCGAGCGGCAACGTGAACGACAACGCGACCCTGCGGGCCTTCGCTCACGCGGTCCAGGAGGCCGAACCCAACGCGACCGAAGGTCCGATCTCGATTCTCGAGGCGCGCCAGACGATTCTCACCGCCTTCTTCCAGGCTGGCGCCTGGGCGCTGCTTTCGATTGCTGTGCTGTTGTGGATCACGTTGCGGCGCCTCGGGGATGTGCTCCTGACCCTGATCCCGCTGCTGGTCGCCGGCGTGGTGACGCTGGAAATCTGCGTGGCGATCGACATGCCGCTGAATTTCGCCAACATCATCGCGCTGCCGCTGCTGCTCGGCGTCGGCGTGGCGTTCAAGATCTACTACATCATGGCTTGGCGCGAGGGGCAGACCAGGCTGCTGCAGTCGGTGCTCACGCGGGCGGTGACGTTCAGCGCCTGCGCGACGGCAACCGCCTTCGGCAGCCTCTACTTTTCCAGCGATCCCGGGACCTCGAGCATGGGCAAGCTCCTCGCCATCTCGCTGCTGACCACCATGGCGGCGGCGGCGCTGTTTCAGCCGGTGCTGATGGGCAAGCCGCGCGAAGATCAGCCCAGCTCGTGATCGCGAGCCGCCTCAGCGGCGAACGATGCTTTCCGGCTTGGGCGGCGGCGTTTCCGATTTGCGCGCCGGCGCCGGGCGCTTCGGGTTGACGGCGGGATTGGGATTGGCGGCAGGATTGGGATTGACGGCGGGATCGAGCGCGCTGTAGGCGGAATCCGGCAGCCGCGTCCAATATTGATTCTGGCCCAGCAGCTCGAAGCCGATATAGCCGCGCACGATCAGCGTCTGGCCGTCGGGGGTTACCTTCATTGTCGCTTTATAGATTTTGCCGTCGCGCGGATCGAGGATCGTCCCGCTTCCATACTTGTTTTCGCCCTCCGGCTTCATGCCGCGGATGATCTCCAGTCCGAGCCAGGGATGATTGTGCCGGTCGTCCTTGCACTGGACGCAGGGTTCGTTGGGATCCTCGCCCGGCTTCAGGAACATCTTGGCGATGATTCCGTCGTATACGCCGCCATGATCTCTGATCAGGAACCAGCCTGTAGGCTGCTTGGTATCGTCATCGACCGCCTGCCAGAGGCCAACGGGCGTCGGCTCCGCGCTTAGAGCTTGGCCGGCGACGACGACGAGCGATGCGAACGCGGCGGCAAAGGTCAAAACCTTGACTGACATGGCTGGGGCTCCAGATTTGAACCGGTCAAGCCTTTGCCCGTAAGTATGGTACCGGGAAAGGCCGATTATTGCGCTCTACGTGATGATTCTATGGGTTCTCCGCCCGGCTCCCTGCCGGCTGGCCCGGAGCCCAATGCTTGCGCAGTATCAATGACATAAGCGCTTCCGATGACAATGCTAGGACGCATCGCGGCGCGGCAGTTGTGTAGGGCGGCTGAAACGTGGTGAATCGGGCTGGGTATGAGCCAGATGCGGCAAATCTGCCACAATCTGCGCGAGGCGGCGCGATGCTGACGCCGGCGGGGAAAGATCAACTGATAGGGCACCGGCGAAAGGGAAGCTGCGACCATGGCCAATAAGATCATCATCAGTTGCGCGATCACCGGCTCGATCCATACCCCGACGATGTCGGAGGCGCTGCCGATCACGCCCGATCAGATCGCGACCCAAGCGGTCGATGCCGCCAAGGCAGGCGCGGCGATACTGCATTTGCACGCGCGCGACCCGAAGGATGGGCGGCCGTCGCCCGACGCCAACGTGTTCATGCAGTTCCTGCCGCGGATCAAGCAAGGCTGCGATGCGGTCGTCAACATCACCACCGGAGGGGCGGTGACCATGACGGTGGAGCAGCGCATTTCGGCGGCACAGCAGCTCTCGCCGGAAATGTGCTCGCTCAACATGGGGTCGATGAACTTCGCGCTCTATCCGATGGCGCGGCGCTACAAGACCTGGAAATACGACTGGGAGGAAGGTTATCTGCTCAATTCCGACGCCTACATCTTCCCCAATACTTTTCGCGATATCGAGAAGATCTCGAAGCTGCTCGGCGAAGGCCACGGCGTCAAGTTCGAGTACGAATGCTACGACACCGGACACCTGTACAACCTCGCCCACTGCATCGATCGCGGGCTGTTCAAGCCGCCGGTGTTTTTGCAGCTGATCTTCGGCATTCTTGGCGGCATCGGCGCCGATCTCGACAATCTCCTGTTCATGAAACGCACCGCCGACCGTCTGTTTGGTAATCAATATTACTGGTCGGTACTCGCCGGCGGCCGCCACCAGATGAACTTCTGCACCAACGCCGCGATGATGGGCGGCAACGTGCGCGTCGGTCTCGAGGACTCGCTCTATATCGGCCCGGGCAAACTCGCCAAGAGCAACGCCGAGCAGGTGGCGAAAATCCGCCGCATCGTCGAGGAGCTGGGCTACGAGATCGCGACGCCGGGCGAGGCGCGCACCCTGCTTGGCCTCAAGGGCGCGGATCGCGTGCAATTTTGATCCGCGGATGCGCCGCAGCCGCGGCCTTGACCCCGCAGGCGCGGCGACGCTAAATCGTGAGACCGGACCGGGCGGTTAGCTCAGCGGAAGAGCACATCCTTGACATGGATGGGGTCGCAGGTTCGATCCCTGCACCGCCCACCACGCCCCTCATCCCGGGCTCGCAGTTGCGCCGCCGGCACGCCGAAGATCGCGGCGCTTACATTCCCTCGGCCTTCTTGCGCTTGTTGCACGCGCTCCAGTACTGCGGCCACTTCATTCCCTCCTGGATCTTTCCGGCGGCCTTGTCGGCTTTCCATTCGGCGCCGCACGTGCGTTCCCTTGCGACCATGGCCTCATGACCCGGCGACGGCTTCGCTGCCGGCGCTGCGGCGGGCGTCGTTCCGGCCGCCGGTGGGGCAGCAGGCGCAGGCGCTGCCGTGGCGGGCGCCGTTCCGGCCGCCGGCGCGGTTTCGGCCGCCGGCGCCGCCTCGCCCGACATGCACTGCTTGCTGAAATCGCGATATTTCATGCCGGCGGTCTGGTTGGCCGCTTTCATATCCTTCCACTGGGCGGCGCACTCTTTCATGGTTTTGGCGTGCGCCGGAAACGGCACGATGGAGAGAGCGGCAAGCAATATTCCCGACGTGATCAGGAGATGAGTTTTCATGATGCAAGTCTCCGGTATTGAGGCGTGAAAAACAGGGGAGGCGCGCCCCGCGGAGCGCCTCCTGGGGCCGAGCTCAGGTGCCGGTTGCGTCCGACACGCATTTCTTGGTGAAGCTCGTCTTCGCCGCACCCGACAGCTTCTTGTCGGCGGCCTGCGCATCGCAGGTCGCCTGCGCGTCCTTCTTGCATTTGGTCATGAAGCTCGTCATCGCAGCCCCAGCAAGCTTCTTGCTCGCCGCTTCATCCTTGCAGGAATCCGCCAGCGCGCCGCCGGCCAGGCAAAACGAGGCGAGAATGACAATTGATGTGGTCTTCATGTGCTTCTCCCGAGTTGGCCTTGTTCAAAATCGGCAAACGTTCGGCGTGCGCGTCGCGCTACGTGCTCGGCTGCAGCGTTCCGTTCGGCGATGCCTTGTCCACGATCTCCGGCAGGTATTTCGCCAGCAGCTCAAGCGTCTGGTCGACCGGCAGCCCGAGGTGCCGGGCGAATTCCTGGACCTGGGCGCTGCCGAGAACCGCCTTCAGCTGCTCTCCGCTGATTGGAAGATTGGTCCCGTTGCCGAGCCAGGATTTGACTTGCGTGTCGAGGCCGCCCTGCTGCAGCGCCGCCACGAGCCCGTTGAGATCGTGGTATTGCGTCTTGGCGAGAACGGCGTTGACCAGTGCCGGTAAAGCCGCCGCTTCGGCCTCACCCATGGCGCCCTTGAGCACGCCGCCGAGGCTGTCCAACAAACCCATGATGGCCTCCATCAGACGGGAGTGTGATCGCTACGACAAAGCCGTGTCAAAAACACGACGTAAGGCTAATCGAATCCGACGAGCGGCGCCAGCCGGGTGGAGGCGCTGCGATTGCCGATTGATCTTTCAAAAACCTCGAAGAAAATCGTTGATTACCGGTGCATCGGCGCCCGCAGGCCGCAGACCGCGAGCGCCGCCAATGCGAGCGAGATCAAGACGTTGTAACCGGCGAGCGACAGGCCGAGAAAACGCCAAGCCGCCTCGTCGCAGCGCACCACGTGGACCGATTGCAACTGCTCGAGCAGCGGCCCTTTTGCCGTGAAATCGGTCATCGGGCCTGAGCAATCGGTCGGACCCGGCCACCAGCGCCACTCGACGCCGGAATGGTAGGTGCCGAGCGCGGCGCCGCAAAGGGCCGCGGCGAGGATGGCGAGGAAGCCGACCATGACGAGCTTCGGCGGCGCGCGCACCAGCGCGGCGATCGCCGTCAACAGCGAGAGCGGGATGACGACATGGTAGGGCAGGCGCTCTTGGAGGCACAGCGGGCAGGGCGCGAGCTTGAGCACGAATTCGAAATACCACGCACCGAGCAGCGTCGTGGCGCTGAGCACGAAGATCGCCAGCGCGGCAGCGGCGGCCGGCTCGCGGCGCAGCCGGTCGATCCAGGTGTCCTTCATCCCGCCCTCGCTGCGGCGTTGTTGCGGGCCACAGCAATTGCCGATCCGCAGGTTCGGCGCAAGTCGCAGCCGGCGACCTGCTTTCCGCGGCGCCAGCGCATGACCTAAAGAGCAACAAAATGGTTGCATTATCCCGCCGACATGGCCATATGGATCGGCAACCCGGAGGTTGCGTGTCGGCGGCAGTCTATTAAAGAGGAGGTGCGAGTGAGCAACCGCATAGAGAAGCGCATCGAGCTCGACGCGCCGCCATCGCGCGTGTGGCGGGCGCTGACCGATCACCGCGAATTCGGCGAGTGATTTCGCGTGAAGCTCGGCGGCCCGTTCGTGCCCGGTCAGGTCACGCGCGGCAGCGTCGCCTATCCGGGCTACGAGCACCTGAAATGGGAAGCCACGGTACAGACGATGGAGCCGGAGCGGCTGTTTTCGTTCACCTGGCATCCCTACGCGATTGATCCCGATGTCGACTACCGCAGCGAACCGCCGACCCTGGTCGCGTTCAGGCTTGAGGCGAAGGAGGGCGGCACCGTTCTATTCCTCACCGAATCCGGGTTTGACGCGATTCCGCAGGGCCGCCGCTTCGAGGCATTCCGCATGAACGAACGCGGCTGGACCGAGCAGATGAAGAACATCGAACGCCATGTCGGCCGTCCGGGCTAGACGACGCAGCCTGGAGGGCCGCGCCGCGGTCTTTGCCGCCCTCGGCGACGAGACGCGATTGTCGCTCCTCGGCAAGCTCTCCGGCGGGCAGCGGCGGTCGATCTCCCAGCTCGCCGGCGGCTCAAGCCTGACGCGGCAGGCGATCACCAAGCACCTGCGCGTGCTCGAAGGCGCCGGCGTGGTGCAGAGCGCACGCGTCGGACGCGAAAGCCTGTTCGAATTGCGGCCGGAACCGCTCAAGGACATCAGGGCTTACCTCGACCGCGTTTCCGGACAGTGGGATCAGGCCCTGGCGCGGCTCAAATCCTTCGTTAAGCGGTAAGCACCGGACCGCAAATTCCGCTTGGAGCTCCGCCATTGCGACGTGTAGTAATCGCGTCGAGCGCGATCCGGAAAACGTCGAGACCGATTTTTCCGAACAGATTGGGGCTCATTGAAATTGGAGCGCAGGTTGGCGCTCTCATGCCCGTGTGGCGGAACTGGTAGACGCGCACGACTCAAAATCGTGTTCCGCAAGGAGTGGGGGTTCGATTCCCTCCACGGGCACCAAAACCAACGTTTAGCTCCCTTGATATTTTGCGTCTTGTGCCGCGGCAAACGATTGAGCCAAGATCAGCCGTGAGAGCGGGTGGGTGCTTCAAATCAGAAACCTTCTGATCGCGGCAGCACCCTCTTGGATCACCCGACCTCAGCCGTGCCAGCGCAGATCAGGACGGTAGGCGACGCCGAATATAGTGCCCATGACCGACGGCGTCGTTGAGCAGGGTGTCTTCGCGCAGCACCGCGCGGCCGCGCACGAAAGCATCGCGAATGCGGCCCTTGAACCGCTGCCCCTCATAGATTGAGTAGCCGGCGCTCGACACGACATCACTGCGCTCCAAGGTCCATTCGGCGTCGAGATCGACGAGTACCAGATCGGCATCGAGCCCAGGCGTTAGGCTTCCCTTGGCATGGCCAAGACCCATGGTACGAGCGGGGTTAGTCGCTGCGAGGGCGACAATCCGCTCGAGCGGAAGCCCGCGTTTGTGATGTCCCTCACTGAGCAGAACCGGGAGCAACGTTTCCAGGCCGGGACAGCCCGGCGACGCCGTCCAGATGCCGCCGGCTTTGGCGGAAATATCGCGGTGCACGTGATCGGTGGCGACGGTGTCGATTTCCCCATCGCGCAGTCCCCGCCACAGCCGTTCGCGGTCGGATGCTTCGCGGAGCGGGGGGTTGATTTTGCCGATATCGCCGCCCGCCCAGCCGATGTCATGCGTCAGGTAATGCGGGCAGGTTTCAATATGCACCTTGGCGCCGGCGCGCCGATGACGGAGCGCCGCCTCCAACGCTTCGGCGGAAGAGGTATGGACGACATAGAGCGGGGCGCCCGCGGTATGCGCAATGTAGGCAGCGCGCTGCACCGCATCAGCTTCGACGAAGGGCGGCCGCGTGGCATTCCAGGTCTTGAGCGCGCCGTGGCCGTCCGGGTCGGAAGCCTTCAGCCGGTCACGCAGCACCCAGGCGATCTCGATCGTTTCCGGGTGCGGGCACACCATGCCGCCACCTGCCGCTGCGGCTTCGCACAATCGAAACAGGAAGCCGTCGTCGATATCGGGCAGGCCGAGGCGCGCGCCCTCGCCGCCGCGGTTATTCATGAAAATCTTGAAAGTCGGTACGCCGTAGTCTCGGATGTAGGCAGCAACACCGGCGAGTTGCGCTTCGGTCGAAATGATAAAGTGATAGCCGAAATCAATTCGCGCGCCTCGTTCTGTAACGGCAACAACGTCGTCGAATATTGCTTCGAATGGCTCCGTCGCCATGAGGTAGGGGACGAAGGTGGTCACGCCGCCCTTCACCGCGGCCGCCGTCTCACGATCGGCATCGGCCGGCTCACGCGGCCGCGCGATATCCTTTCCGTGGCCGAGATGGAGATGAACGTCGACGGCGCCGGGCATGACGACGAGGCCACGCGCCGAGACCTCTTGCTGAGCCGTGGTCAGTTCGTCAGGCGCCAGTATCGCTGCTATTTTTCCGGCGCGGATCGCGATATCGCAGGTGGTGCGTCCGTGACCGGGAAGAATGGCGTCTCCGCCTTTGATCACAAGGTCAAACGTTTGCATTGCATGGATGAATGATTGAGTTCAGTCGATCGCTTGAAGCGCGGCCAGGGCGTCTGTCGTCGGCATGACATCGGCATATTTTGACGCCATATCGAAGAGATTGACCGCATGCGACGTGGCAGAACGGTCATAGACCGCATCCTCAGGGACGAGGACACGGAAATTATAGGCAAAAGCGTCTACCACGCTGCCGCGAACGCACCCGCTTGTCGTGCAGCCGGTCACAACAAGCGTATCCGCACCGAGGTTGATCAGATAACTGGTCAGCGGTGTGCCGAAGAAAGCGCTTGGATGCTTTTTCGGCAGCAGAATGTCTTGTTCGCGCGGCGCGACCTCTGGCACGAACGCGTAACCCTTGGCGGCAACCTTCATGATCGCGGGGACTTTGTCTGAGAGCCGCCCGTAGTCGAAGTCCTCCTTCGGCGAGACATGCGGATAGAGCACCGGCCATCCGCGTTCGCGAAAATAGCTGAGCAGGCGCGCAATATTGTGCACCGCCGCCCAGCCGACTTCGCCGCAGGCGGTCGGAAATTCCTTGATCGCTTCCCAGAAGGGCTTCGGCGCCGTGCCGACGGTCCTGTACTGGACATCAATAATCAGTAGCGCCGGCCGTTTGCCCAGGCCGGAGGCGCGCCCGAAACCGGCGGCGCTGTAGGCGCTCTGCTCTTCGGACGAGATGATACCGTCCCACGGGCGCGGCAGTGCACTTTTCGTCATAAGCGGCTACTCCTACAGGCGAATCCGCCAAGGCGGTTCGTCGTCTATGGCAGCGCCAAATTTGGTTGTGCGCATGATCATCCGCTCGAAACCATGATCATCCACCCGAAACAATGTGTCTAGAGCTTGGCGCCGTCACCGATCAACGGAGCAACGCGAGCGTGTCAGCGAGCTACGACTTTGCGCCAATCGCCTTCGGCTGCCGATCAGGCACAATCGTCGCCTTCCCTGCGAAGCACCAGAAGCACTTCTCTCGTTCAGCCGCATGGTAAAGTGCGGCACTCGGCGTGAGGGGCGACGATGCGGCGACGAGAGTTCATCGGCCTTATCTGGTGCAGCGGTCGCATGGAGGGAGCGCAGACATGGCGAAAGTGAGAGTTGGTCTCGCCGGATGCGGTTTTGTTGCCGAACTGCATATGTACGCCTATAAGCGGGTCTATGGACTCGACGCGGTAGTGACGGCTGTTGTCGCGCGCGGCGACCATGTCCTCGATTTCGCCAAGAAGCATCAGATTCGCGCGACCTATCGCGATTTCCGCGATCTACTCGCCGACAACGAAATCGACGTCGTCGATATATGCACGCCGCCCATGCTGCATGCGACGATGATCGTGGAGGCCGTGCGCGCAGGAAAGCACGTCATCTGCGAGAAGCCGTTCGCCGGATATTTCGGGCGTGACGACGATAAGACCCCAATCGGCAAGCACGTGCCCAAAGCGCTCATGTACGAGCGCGTGCTCGAGGAGATGGAGGAGACCTGCGCCGCCATCAAATCCAGCGGCCGTCTTTTCATGTATGCGGAAGATTGGGTCTATGCGCCAGCGGTAACGAAAACCGTCGAGATCCTCAACGGCACCAAAGACAAGATCCTGTTCATGAAGGCCGAGGAGAGCCACAGCGGATCGCACGCTGCCCATGCCGCAGACTGGTCGATGACCGGCGGCGGGTCGCTCATCCGCATGGGATGTCACCCGCTCTCGACGGCGCTTTTTCTGAAGCAGGTCGAAGCGCGGGCGCGCGGCGAACGGATTGCGGTATCGGCGGTGACTGCCGACGTGGGCAATGTCGCCGCCGGTCTGCCGCCCAAAGACCACGCCTTCATCAAGAGCAATCCGATCGACGTCGAAGATTGGAGCATGCTGACGCTGACCTTCTCGGACGGCACCAAGAGCACGATATTGTCAGGCGATGTGATCCTGGGCGGCGTGCGCAACATCATCGAGACATACACCAGCGGCGGGTCGCTGTTCGCCAACATCACGCCCAACAACCACCTGACCAGCTATCTGACCGACGAGGAGAAGCTGGCGGGCGTTTACATCACCGAGAAGGTCGATCGCAAGACCGGCTGGCAGTTCATTTGCCTGGAAGAGGAGTGGACGCGCGGCTACCTGCAGGAGATTCAAGACTTCATGGAATGCGTGACGACCGGCCGGCAGCCGCTCGCCGATCTGGGCCTGGCCTACGAAACCATCAAGGTCAGCTACGCCGGCTATTGGTCCGCCGAGGAAGGCCGGCGGATCGCGCTGTAGATCTCTGCGGCCGACGTCCACGCTTGCTCCGCACGGTTAACGTCATTTCTTCACGCACCAGCGCTGCTCCGCGCCTATCGACGATTAACTGGAAATTTGCCTCGATTTTTGTTACAACTTCTACTTTGCGGGGGAACGATAGGATGGAAACCGGTGTCGAAATCCCTGTATCTCATCAATCCGCTCGCTGATTTTCCGAGCTATTTCAGCGCCGAAGTGTTCAGGGCCTGGGGCTTTGCCCCGGCCACGTCGATGGCGGACCTCGCGATTGCGACCGTCGCCGGGCTCGCGCCGAGCGATTTTGAGGTCCGGCTTTGTGACGAGAACGTGTCGCCGGTCGATTTCGACGTTGCGGCCGATTTTATCGGCATCACCGGCAAGGTCAGCCAATGGGGCCGCATGAAGAGCATCGCCGCGGAATTCCGCCGGCGCGGCCGGACCGTGGTGATCGGCGGGCCCTACGCGTCGTTGAGCCCGGACGCAGTCCGGCCGCATTGCGACGTCCTGGTGCGCGGAGAGATTGAGGACATCGCACCGCAATTCTTCGCCGACCTGCGCAGCGGCAGCTGGCAGACCGAATACGTCGGCACGAAGGTCAACCTGCGCATTTCGCCCCTCCCGCGCTGGGATCTCTATCCCAACGACCGGGCGGTCATGGGCACCATCCAGACCTCGCGCGGATGCCCGTTCGAATGCGAGTTCTGCGATGTGATCGAGTATGTCGGGCGCAAGCAGCGGCACAAGCCGGTCGATCTGGTGCTGCGCGAGCTCGATGCGCTGTACAGGTTCGGCTATCGAACCGTGTTCCTCGCCGACGACAATTTCACCGTCTACCGCGCCCGCGCCAAGGAGCTGCTCGCCGCCATCCAGGAATGGAATGCGCGGCAGACCGACGGCAGAGTCCGTTTCACCACGCAAATCTCGATCGATGCCGCTGGCGACACCGAGATGCTGGAAATGTGCGCGGACGCCGGCCTCACGCACGTGTTCATCGGCATCGAGACCCCCAACGAGGTCAGTCTGCGCGAGGCCAAGAAGCGCCAGAACCTGAAAAGGAATCTGCTCGACGAGATCCAGCGGATCGTCAATTACGGAATTTCGGTCGATTGCGGAATGATCGTCGGATTTGACAACGACGAGGTGGACATTTTCCGCCGGCAGTACGAGTTCGCCATGGCGACCGCCGTTCCGATCTTCAGCCTGGGCGCCTTGGTGGCGCCGGCGGCGACGCCGCTCCACGCCCGGCTGGCGAAGGCCGGCCGGCTGGTCGAGGATGGTGCGGAGATTGCCGCCACGCCCTGGAGCACGAATGTCATCCCCAACAAGATGACCCGGGAGGAATTGTTCGAGGGCATCAGATGGCTGTGCAACTCGATCTATCATCCCGCCGCTTTTGAGCAGCGGATGTCGAAGCTCGTCGACACTCTGGGCAGCACGCGCGTTCCCTTGTTCGCGCGGCAGGAAACGCAAGCTGCCAAGCCGCGCGCCGTTGGCACCGACGGCGCCCGCATGCTGCAGCGGATCCGGCACCTCGGGCCCGAGGAAGAAAAAATGTTCCTCAGCATCATCAAGAAGCTGCGGGGCAATCGCCAAGCCGCGAGCGAGGTGCTCGGCTGCATGCTGCAATACTGTCAGGTTCGCCACATGTACGAGCGTTGCCAGTTCTGGGACCCGACCTTGGTTCCGGATGCCGATCCGATGTGGCACCGGCAGCCGTTTGGCGCGGCCGAGCACTCGGGCGCTCCGGCGGCCGCCTTGCCGTAGCACGCGCCGCCGCCGCTCACCGCCCGACCTGTCGATCGAGAGATGAACGCGGCGCCGTTCGCTCGCACCGCGCGCTGCGGCGTGACGGTCAAGTCGCGAGTGGCGGGCTACTGCGCCGGCCGCAACTCGGGGTGCGCCGCGAGGCGAGCTTCGTTGAGGCGGTGGATCACGAAGCAGGCAATGGCACCGCCGGCAAACGGCACAGCTGACCACATGTAAAGCTGTTCGACCGGCAAGCCCACGAACAGCGCGCCCACGAGCGGGCCGACGATCGATCCCAACCGGCCCATCCCGAGTTGCCATCCCGATCCGTTGGCGCGCAGCGAAGTCGGGTAGATCATCGCGCCGACCGCGTTGATACCGATCTGGATGCCGACCACCAAAAATCCGGCGCAGAAGGTCGCCGCCAGCACGGCGCTTCCCGAGCCAAGGCTCGCGTAGCCGATCGAGCCGACAACCGGGACCGCGAGCACGAAGAGGAGCGAAAGGCCGAGGAAGCGATGCCGCTGAATCCAGGAGCAAAGGGCCAGCGCGCCGACCACGCCGCCGCCCTGAAGGAGGCCACCGGCAAGCGCCGCGGTTGCCGGCGGCAGTTTTGCCGCCATCAACAGCGTCGGTGTCCAGCTGATGAGGAAGAAGAAGCCCATGAGGTTGAGGACGAACATGAGCCAGGAGAGCGGCGTGATCAGCCACAGGCCGTTGCGGAACAGATAAACCGGATTGGAACCCGGCGACTGCTTCTCGTCCTCGATCACGAAGCGCGCATTGGCCGGCAGATCGGGCCGGATCGCCGCCACCAGCCGCGCCATTCTCTTGCCTCGGCTGTCGTGCAGCGCCATGTATTTGATCGATTCCGGCATCCCGATGATCGCGGCCAGCGCGACCACGATTGGCACGATGCCGCCGACCTCGAACAGGATCGGCCAGCCAAAATGCGGAATGAGCGCGGCGGCGGCGAAGCCGGCCGCAGTGCCGCCAACAGGGACGCCGCTCATGGCGACGATCGCCAGCGTTGCGCGCAGCGACCGCGGCGCCGATTCGGCATTGATCGCCACCACGTTCGGGATGACTCCACCGATGCCGAGCCCGGCAACCAGCCGCAGCCAGAACAATTGGGTGAGGTCGGTCGAATAGGCGGCCGCGAAGGTGAAGATGCCGAACAGCAGGCTGGCGCCGACGAGGGCCACCTTGCGGCCGTAGCGGTCACCGACCCAGCCGAATATCGCCGCCCCGAACAAAAAGCCGAAATTGCTGGCGCTGAGCACTGGTCCGAGTGCGCTGCGTTCAACGCCCCACGACACGACGAGATGCGGCGCCGCGAACGAGATGGCGGCGATGTCGTAGCCATCGATGACCGCAATCAGGATCGACCATACCAGTACCCTGACCTGGAAGCCGCTCAGCCCGCGTTCGTCGAGCAGACGCGAAAGCTGGATTTCCGCTTCGCCGGCCATCGCTCCCCGCTGGCAGAAAAATCGCTCAGTCGCAAGGCCGCGCCCGCTTGCGTTGAAGGGCTAGGGCTCATCCGCACAGGATCGAAGTGAATTCGCGCGTCGGCAGGTGCATCACTGCGTGACGGCAATCGGCTCCCGAGCTCTCACGGATCGAGCTCGGTATCCCAATAGAGATAGTCTAGCCAGCTGTCGTGCAGGTAGTTGGGCGGAAACAGCCGGCCATTGCGGTGCAGGTGTTGCACCGTCGGCTGGAACGGCCGCTGCGAGGGCCACATCTTCGACTCTTCCGGCGTCAGGTTGCCCTTGCGGAGATTGCAAGGCGAGCACGCGGCGACGACGTTGTTCCAGGTCGTGTGGCCGCCGCGCGAGCGCGGCAGGAGGTGGTCGAAGGTAAGGTCCTCACGCCCGCCGCAATATTGGCAGGAGAAGCGGTCGCGCAGGAACACGTTGAACCGGGTGAAGGCCGGGTGGGTCGAGGGTTTGACGAAGGTCTTGAGCGAGACCACGCTCGGCAGCTTCATTTCCAGTGTCGGGCTGCGCACCGCACGGTCGTAGTTGGCGACGATGTTGACCCGCTCGAGGAACACCGCCTTGATCGCGTCCTGCCACGACCACAGCGACAGCGGGTAGTAGCTCAGCGGACGAAAATCCGCGTTGAGAACCAGGGCCGGAAAGCCCGAAGGCGATACGTGAGCGTTCAAGTCTGACGCTCCCACCTCGACTCGAATGCCGCAGTGCGGCGCTGGGCGCTAGTTTATAGGCAGGCGTGACAGGATTGTGAAGCCCGCTCCGAGAGTTATGGGATGAGGCGGCCGCCGTCGGCGCCCCGTCGAAAGGCGCGCGCCAGGAATTCGCCGCCGTGTCGCAGGCCCTCGGCGTCGATGCCGTGGCCGACGCCGGTGGACACATGCCATTCGGCAGGCACGCCGAGCGCCGCGAGCCCCTGCGCCGCCTGAAAGAGAGCCTGCACCGGAATGAGGTCGTCGCTGTCGCCGTGCACCAGCAGCACCGGCGGGCGCGATTTGATCTCCGCGGCAAAGGCGTCAGGCTCGATTTCCGGGGGCAGGACGAGCAAGCCCGAATAACCGACGATCGCCGCCGGCGGCACCGCGCGGCGCAAACCCACGTGCAGTGCCATCATCGTGCCTTGGCTGAAGCCGACGAGCGCGAGCGCCGCCGGCGGCAGCGTGTGGCGCTTGAGTTCGGCATCGAGAAAGCGCTCGAGCCCAGGGGCGGCCTTGTTGACGCCGACCCAGCGCTCGTTCGGATCGCGGAAGGTCAAGCCAAACCATTGCCGGCCGACCGGCGCCTGCCCGCACGGCTCCGGCGCGTGCGGCGCGACGAAGGCCGCCTGCGGCAACAGCGGCTGCCAAGCGCGGCCGAGTTCGATGAGATCGTTGCCGTCAGCTCCATAGCCGTGGAGAAACACGACCAGCTGTCGTGCGGCTCCCGAGCGCGGCGCCAGCCGCGGACCGTCGAGATCAACGGCCATTCTTCCCTCTCTTGGCTCTTCCTTGCTCGAGCGGCGCGCCTTCCCGCCCTTTGACCGTGCGATAGTAGGTCCACAACACGCGCGCCGCCACGGCCCGCCACGGCCGCCATGTTTCTGCCAAAGCTTGCATCTCCTTCGCAGTCGGCCGGCTCGGCAAACCGAAGGCCACGCGCGCCGCTTCCTGAAGGGCAAGATCGCCCGCCGGCCAGGCATCCGCATGGCCAAGGCAGGAGAGAAGATAAATGTCAGCAGTCCACGGGCCGATGCCGTGAATCGCGGTCAGGGCAGCGTGGGCAGCCTCGGGAGCGAGATCGGCCAGCATGGCAAGCGCCAGCTCGCCGCTCTCGATCGAGCGGGCGATCGCCTTCAGCGCGCGGATCTTTGGCCCCGACAGACCGAGCCGCGCCAACCGCACCGGCCTGGCGCGCAGCAGGGCGCTGTGTTCGAGCGGATCGAACGCGGCGGCGAGTCGTCCCCAGATCGCGCTCGCGCTCGCAGTCGAAAGCTGCTGCGCCACAATGATGGCGGCAAGCCCGGCGAAACCGTCGGGCCGCCGTCGCAGCGGCGGGCGTCCGGCCGTGGCCATGAGTGGGCCGAAGCGCGGATCAGCCCGGCTCAGTGCGGCGAGGCCGGCGTCGAGATCGCTGTCGGTATGGATGTGGGGCTGCATGGCCTTTGTCGCGATTTGATTGGTTGACCGGAGCCTGTCAGTCAACCCGGCAGTGCAAACGAACGATTCCGCGCCGATGTACACCCGCGTCTTCCGCTTTGCACCGAGCCCGAACGGCTATCTGCATCTCGGCCACGCCTACTCGGCGCTGCTCAACCACGAGATGGCGCAAGCGGCCGGCGGCCGGCTGCTGCTGCGTATCGAAGACATCGACGCGGAACGGTGCCGCCCGGAATACGAGGCGGCGATCTACGAGGATCTCCAGTGGCTCGGTGTTTCGTGGCAGCAGCCGGCACGGCGGCAGAGCGAACACCTCGACGATTACGCCGCCGCCCTTGCCAGGCTGGAAGGGGAGAGGCTCGTCTATCCGAGCTTCGAGAGCCGCAGCGAAATCAGCGCGCTTGTCGCCGAGCGCGACCGGCACAGCCGCTGGCCGCGCGACCCGGACGGAGTGCCAATCTATCCCGGACGGGCGCGCATGATGCCGGCCGCCGAACGCAACCGCCGCCGCAGCACCGGCGAGCCCTACGCCATACGGCTCGCGATGGACGCCGCTGTGGCCCGCGCCGGCGCGATCACCTGGAACGAAACCGGCCTCGGTCCGCACAGCCAGACCGGTGTCGTCACCCTTGCACCGCAATTGTGGGGCGACGTGGTGCTCGCGCGGAAGGACGCTCCGGCGAGCTATCATCTCGCTGTTGCCGTGGACGACGCTTTGCAGGGTGTGAGCGATGTCGTGCGCGGGCAGGATCTTTTCTGGTCGACCAGCATCCACCGCGTGCTGCAGGCGCTGCTCGGCCTGCCCGAGCCGACCTACCATCACCACCGCCTCATTCTCGACGCCGACGGTCGCAAGCTGTCGAAGTCGACGCAGGCGACGAGCCTGCGCGAGTTGCGCGGGCGCGGCACGACGGCGGCGGATATCAGGCGGATGGTGGGGCTTGGACACTGAGAGAATATCCCTTGAGCTTGTTTTGTTCCGGCAACCGCCGTGGCATGCTGACCGCGGCGCCTGGGGGGTGCCATGGCGCGTTCGAGGTCGAAAGCGAAGTCCGTGGCGAAGGCGGCGCGACGCCGCTCGTCGCGCCGTGCCGGCGCCGCTCGCGCTCACGAAGCGGCACTCGCCGCATTCGCGCACGACATCCGCACCGCGCTTACCGGCATCCTGGCGCTCGGCGAGTTGCTGGCGAGTTCCACTCTCGGCAAGAACGAACGGAGCTGGGCTGCCGGCATCAAAGCGAGCGCCGAGCATCTCGCCTCGCTGACGACTTTGGTCCTTGATGCAGCCAAGGCGGAAACCGGCTCGCTGACGCTGCGCGAAGAAGTTTTCCGGCCGCGGCGGCTCGTCGAATTTCTGGCGGATTCGCTGGCGACGCGCGCGCAGGCGAAGGGCGTCGCGGCGGAAGCGAACATTGCCGACAACCTGCCCGACCTGCTCGTCGGCGACGCGGTGCGGCTGCGTGCGGCTCTCGAGAACCTGATCGACAACGCCGTCAAGTTCACCGAGCGCGGCGCTGTGCGGCTCGAGGCGCGCGCCTCGCCGGCCGGACGCGGACTCACGCGGCTTGTTGTCGCGGTGCACGACAGCGGCATCGGCCTCAAGCCGGCCGAGATCAAACGGTTGTTCCGTCCGTTCGCCCAGGCCAGCGCCGAGATCGCGCGCCACTATGGCGGCTCGGGGCTCGGCCTTGCCATCGTCAAGCGCCTCGCCAAGCTGATGGGCGGCGATCTGACGGTCGCGAGCACGCCGGGCCGCGGCTCGTCCTTTCGCTTCACCGCGGTGATGCCGATCGTGTCCGCCGACGCGGCTGGGAGCCCGAGCGGGCGCGCCACGCCGGCGCGCCCGCTCGCGATCCTGTGTGCAGAGGACAACCCCTACGGCCGTGTCATTCTCAACACTATCCTCACCGAACTCGGCCACCGCGCCGACTTCGTCAATTCCGGCGAGGACGCCGTGGCGGCCGTGACGCGCGGCTACGATTTCGTCCTCATGGACGTAGCGTTTCCCGGCATCGACGGCCTCGAAGCGGCGCGCCGCATCCGCGCGCTTCCCGGCGTCGCCGGCCGCACGCCGATCGTCGGGATTTCCGGCGCGAGCGAAGCCCGCGACGAGGAGGCGACGCGCGCCGCCGGCATGGATTTTTATCTGCGCAAGCCGGTGAGCCCGAGCGCAGTGAGCGAGGCCATCGCCGCGGTGGTGTCACGGAACAAAGATTGATCGGTGCAACATACCGCCGTCGATCGCTACTCGTGATCGCACACAAATGCGCAGGATCGAAACGACGACTTTTGGTGCGGGTTGGCGGTAGAGAAAGATGCGCCCGATAATCTCATTCGCCGGGGACCGCATCTTCAACGATGCGCACCAGTTCGGCCATGATGCGATTCAGCTCGAAATCCTTCGGTGTGTAAACCTCGGCGACGCCAGCCGCCTTGAGCGCGCTCGCGTCCTGCGGCGGGATGATGCCGCCGACGACGACCGGCACGTCATCGAGCCCGGCGTCCTTCAGGCGCGCCATCACGTCATGCACGAGCGGCAGGTGCGAGCCGGAGAGAATCGACAGGCCGACCACGTGCACGCGCTTCTCGGCCGCTGCCGCGGCGATCGCTTCCGCCGTGAGACGTATGCCGTCGTAGACGACCTCCATGCCGGCGTCGCGCGCCCGCGCCGCGATCTGCTCGGCGCCGTTGGAATGGCCGTCGAGCCCCGGTTTGCCGACAAGGAGTTTCAAGCGCCGGCCGAGCTTCTTCGATACGCGGTCGACCTCGGCACGAAGGTCGTCAAGGCCTTCGGCATCATTGCGCATGGCGGTGCCGACGCCGGTCGGCGCCCGGTATTCGCCGAATGCCGCGCGCAGCGCAAAGCCCCACTCGCCAGTGGTGACGCCGGCTTTGGCGCAGGCGATCGAGGCCGCCATGACGTTGGCGCCGCTGCGCGCCGCCTGGCGCAGGGCCTTGAGCGCCTCCTCGACCGCTGTGGCGTTGCGCGCGGCGCGCCACGCTTTAAGCCGCGCAATCTGCTCGGCTTCCGTTTCCTCCGACACGGTGACAACGGCGCCAGCGGCCTCGGCGAGCGGCGAGTCTTCGGTCTCCACGAACCGGTTGACGCCGATCACGACCTGCTCGCCGCGCTCGATCGCTTCGACCCGGCGCGAGTTCGATTCGACGAGCTGCCGCTTGAGGTAGCCTTGCTCGACGGCGACGACAGTGCCGCCCATCTTCTCGATCTGCCCAAGTTCCTCCTTCGCCGCGGTCTTCAGCGCGGCGACCTTGGCGGCGATCGCCGGCGAGCCGTCGAAAATGTCGCCGTATTCCAGAAGGTCGGTCTCGTAGGCGAGGATCTGCTGCATGCGCAGCGACCATTGCTGGTCCCACGGCCGCGGCAGGCCGAGCGCCTCGTTCCAGGCCGGAAGCTGCACCGCCCGCGCCCGCGCGCCCTTCGACAGCGTGACCGCAAGCATCTCGAGCAGGATGCGGGCGACGTTGTTCTCTGGCTGCTGCTCGGTGAGCCCGAGCGAATTGACCTGCACGCCGTAGCGGAACAGCCGCTGCTTGGGATCGCCGACGCCGTAGCGCTCGCGCGTGATCTCGTCCCACAACTCGGTGAAGGCGCGCATTTTGCATATTTCGGTGACGAAACGCAGCCCGGCGTTGACGAAGAAGGAGATGCGTCCGACCACTTCGCCAAACCGGTCGCCGGCGCATTCGCCCGACGCCTTGACTGCATCGAGCACGCCGATCGCGGTCGCGAGCGCAAAGGCAAGCTCCTGCACCGGCGTCGCACCCGCTTCCTGCAGGTGATACGAGCATACGTTCATCGGATTCCATTTCGGCATCTCCCGGGTCGTGAACAGAATCACGTCCTTGGTGAGCCGCATCGACGGCGCCGGCGGAAATACGTAGGTGCCGCGCGAGAGATATTCCTTGATGATGTCGTTCTGCGTCGTGCCCGTGAGTTTTTCGCGCGGCACGTCCTGCTCGTCGGCGAGCGCCACATAGAGCGCGAGCAGCCAGGCGGCGGTCGCGTTTATGGTCATCGACGTGTTCATCTCGCCGAGCGGGATGCCGTCGAACAACGCGCGCATGTCGCCGAGATGGGAGATCGGCACGCCGACCTTGCCGACTTCGCCTTTGGCGAGCGGGTGGTCGCTGTCGTAGCCGGTCTGTGTCGGCAGGTCGAAGGCAACGGAGAGGCCGGTCTGGCCCTTGCCCAGGTTCTTCCGATAGAGCGCGTTCGACGCCGCCGCGGTCGAGTGCCCGGCATAGGTGCGAAAAATCCAAGGCTTGTCGCGTGCTTTCTTGCGGTTCTGCTGATCAGGCATGATGGTCGCATCCAGTCCGGCAACGCCAATGTGACGCGGAATATGTTGCGTTGCAACAAGCACTGGTCATCACGGCCGGTACTTGGTGAGCACCGGGCGGGCGACGACCGTCTGCAAAGCTTCGGCGCTATCGAGGGCGTCGTCATCAGCGAGCGGCTGCGGATTTATCACCTCACGCGTTGGCGTTGGGCAGCCGAACGGACCGAACACCCCCGCTAGGTGCAAGGCGGCATCGGGCCGCGTCACGGCGCGCTCAAAGTTGTTGCGAAGCTCTTTGCCGCCTCCTGACGCTTCGCCCCGCACATCTGACACCACTTCAACACCATGAGAGTGCGCGCCGTTTGCATGGAACTTTTTAGCGATGAGCCATTTGATGAAAGAGGATTGGCGGCATCTGGCTTGTAGCAGGGGGCCATTCGACCCATGCCTGCAAAGCGCTTTTCTGAGGTCAATCAATCGCGCGAATTGTTTGCACCGAGGATATACTATTTCCACCCGCTGCTAGCCGGTGATCGCGCTTCCTGGCCGCACCACTTGCGGCGATGCCAAGAAATGCAATTCGACCACGTGCTCACCGGGCCGCTGTTTGCGCCGGGCGCGGACGGGAATATATTCCTCACGGGCGATCATGAGCGCGTTCATTGCGCGATCGACGGCTCGCACGACGCGGATGCGTTCGTCGCCGGCTTCGCCGAGACTTGCCGGCAGCACGGACTGCGCCTCCTCGCCGATATCGTCGTCGGCCGCGTCGCTCCGCATGCGGATGTTGCGCAATCCGCGCCGGGCTGGTTTCACGTCGACGAGCCGACGAGCCAGCGGGTCGATCCCCGGTCGTCGCTGCGGCAGCCGAACGCCGCCTATGCCCGCTTCGACGATCCGGTGATTGCGAAGGAGGTCGCAGGCTGGTGGGCCGAACGCCTGATTCGGCTCGCCGACCGAGATGTCGCCGGCTTCCGCTGCCTCGATCCGCAACTCGTGCCAGCGAACGTCTGGCGCCATGTCATCGCGGCGGTCCAGCAGAAGTTTCCGCATTGCCGGTTCCTCGCCTGGACGCCTGGACTCGCCTGGCGAAACGTCGCTCAACTGAAAGAGTTGGGTTTCGCCGGGGCGTTTTCGTCGCTGCCCTGGTGGGATGGCCGCGCCAGCTGGTTCGTCGAAGAACATGAGCTGCTGCGTACGATCGGCTCAGTCATTGCCTGTCCGGAAGCGCCGTTCGGCACCCGGCTGGCGCGGCGGTTCGAAGACGCGCCGGATCAGGCACAGGTCTACCGGCATTGGCTGCGTTGCGCGGTCGCGACCGGTGACGGGCTCATGGTGCCGATGGGATTCGAGTTCGCGGTCAGCGAAGACATGGACGACCGCCAAACCGCGAATGCCGGCTTCGCGCCCATCGGTGCGGCGCGCAACCTCGACGTGACGGCAGAGATCGGCGAGGCGAACGCGCTGAGCGAGCAGCTGTCGGGGCTCGGCATCGCCGGCGAGATGCGCACGCTCACCGATCCCGCAGCGCCTGTGACCGTGCTTCTGCGCTCCGACGCACCGGACGTTCGGCAGGCGCGGAGCCCGATCGTGGTGATGATCAATCCCGACTGGCAGCGCGAACATCCGCTCCCGGTTTCGCTCGATCCGCTGCCGGCTGCGGCAGGTGCAAGCCTGGCCGCCGAGGAAACAATCGCCGCCGATCACGAATCGAACGTTCTCGTCGGCGGCGAAGTGCGCATTCTGCGCGCGCGCCCGACCGAGCCGATCAAATCACGGCGCGCCGATCTCCGGCCGGCGAAGCTCGCGGCGGCGCCGCGCATTGTGATCGACAGCGTCGTTCCCAGCGTCGAGGGCGGGCGATTTGCCGCCAAGTGCGTGATCGGCGAGCCCGTGACCATCGCCGCCGATGTGTTCATCGACGGACACGAACTGCTTGTGGTCGAGGTGCTGTGGCGCGCCGCGGATCAAAAGGAATGGCGCCGCGAGCCGATGCGGCTGCTCGGCAACGACCGGTGGCAAGCGACGATCTTGCCTGACCGGATCGGCCGCTACGAGTTTACCATCGAGGCATGGGTGGACCGGTACGGCACGCTGTGCCGCGACGTCGAAATCAAGCGCCCCGCGGGCGGCGACGTGGCCGTCGAGATCGCGGAAGCGCGCCACCTTTTGGAGCAGGCCAAGGAGCGGACGCAGGACGACGCCGGCAATGTCATCTCGGCCGCCTTGACCTGGTTGCGCGATGCCAGCGTCGACGCGAGCGCGCAGATTCTGCTCACCCCCGACCTGCGCGAGGTGATGCGGGAGGCCGAGGAGCAACTTTTCCGCTGCGGCTGCGAGCCAGCGTTCGCGCTCGACGTGGAGCGCCCGCAGGCGGCCTTCGCCTCCTGGTACGAGCTGTTCCCCCGCTCCGCCACCACCACGTCCACCCGTCACGGCACCCTGGCCGACGTCGTCCGCCGATTGCCGGCGCTGCGCGACATGGGCTTTGACGTGCTCTATCTGCCGCCGATCCATCCGATCGGGAACACCAATCGCAAAGGCAAGAACAACAGCCTGCGCGCCGAGGCAGACGACGTCGGCAGCCCTTACGCGATCGGTAGCAGCGAGGGCGGGCACACGGCGATCCATCCCGCTCTCGGCACCCTCGACGACTTTCGGCAGTTGCGCGCGGCTGCGGCCGACCACGGAATGGAGCTCGCGCTCGATTTCGCCGTCCAGTGCTCACCCGACCATCCCTGGCTCAAGGAGCACCCCGAATGGTTCAGCTGGCGGCCGGACGGCTCGGTGCGGTACGCGGAGAATCCGCCGAAGAAATACGAAGACATCGTCAATGTCGATTTCTACGGCGGCCAATCGATACCGGACTTGTGGATTGCGCTTCGCGACATCGTTCTGTTCTGGCTCAACGAGGGGGTGCGCATCTTTCGCGTGGACAATCCGCATACCAAGCCGCTGCCGTTCTGGGAGTGGCTCATTGCCCAAGTGCGCTCGCGCAACCCGGAAGTGATCTTCCTGTCGGAAGCCTTCACGCGGCCGAAAATGATGTACCGCCTGGCGAAAATAGGCTTCTCGCAGTCGTACACCTACTTCACCTGGCGCAATTCGAAGCAGGAGATCACCGACTATTTCGTCGAGCTGACGACGTCGGAGGTGAAGGACTATTTCCGTCCGCATCTTTTCGTCAACACGCCGGACATCAATCCGTATTTCCTGCAGACATCGGGGCGTCCCGGCTTTCTCATTCGCGCCGCGCTCGCGGCGACGCTCTCCGGCCTCTGGGGAATGTACTCGGGGTTCGAGCTTTGCGAGGCGGCGGCGCTGCCGGGCCGTGAGGAATATCTGGATTCGGAGAAATACGAGATTCGCGTGCGTTCGCGCGATGCCCCCGGGAACATCATCCCCGAGATCAGGAAGCTCAACCGCATCCGCAAGAGCAACCCGGCGCTGCAGACGCATCTCGGGCTGCGTTTTTATCCGGCGCATGGCAACCAGGTGATCCTCTACGGCAAGCCGTTGCCTGCCGGCGACGACATGATCCTGATCGCCGTCAGCCTCGATCCGTTTCATGTGCAGGAGGTCACGATCGAAGTGCCGCTGTGGGAATGGAAGCTTTCCGACAGCGCCGCCGTCGCGGTCACGGACCTGATGCGGGAGCAAAAGTTCACCTGGCACGGCAAATTGCAGCGCATACGGCTCGATCCCGCCGAACTTCCCTTCGCGATCTGGCGCATCGCACCTCGCCCCGGAGGCTGACGATGGACGCACGCAGCGTACAGCAGACGACGAGTGCGGCGGAGCAGCTCTGGTACAAGGATGCGATCATTTACCAGCTGCACGTCAAATCGTTCTTCGACAGCAATGACGACGGTATCGGAGATTTTCCCGGCCTCATCTCCAGGCTCGACTACATCGCCGATCTGGGCGTCAACGCGATATGGCTGTTGCCGTTCTACCCGTCGCCGCGCCTCGACGACGGCTACGACATCAGCGCCTATCGCGACGTGCATCCCGACTACGGCTCGCTCGCCGACTTCCGCCATTTAGTCCGCGCCGCGCATTCCCGCGGCATTCGCGTCATCACCGAAATGGTGATCAACCACACTTCGGACCAGCACCGCTGGTTCCAGCGTGCCCGCCACGCCAAGCCGGGATCGCCCTGGCGGAATTTCTATGTCTGGTCCGACACCGATCAGAAATACGCCGGTACACGCGTCATCTTCATCGACGTCGAGCGCTCGAACTGGACCTGGGACCCCGTGGCCGGCGCCTATTACTGGCACCGGTTCTATTCGCATCAGCCCGATCTGAATTTCGACAATCCCCAGGTGCTCAAGGCGGTGCTGAGCGTGATGCGGTTCTGGCTGCAGCTCGGCGTTGACGGCTTGCGGCTCGATGCCGTGCCCTACCTGGTGGAGCGCGAAGGCACGAGCAACGAAAATCTTCCGCAGACGCACGAGATCCTCAAGCGACTGCGCGCCGAAGTCGATGCGGCGTTTCCCGGCCGCATGCTGCTCGCCGAGGTCAATCAGTGGCCGGAGGACACCAAGGACTATTTCGGCGAGGCGGACGAGTGCCACATGGCGTTCCACTTCCCGCTCATGCCGCGCATGTACATGGCGATCGCCCGCGAAGACCGCTTCCCGATCACCGACATCATGCGGCAGACACCGGCGATCCCGGAAAGCTGCCAGTGGGCCGTCTTCCTGCGCAATCACGACGAATTGACGCTCGAAATGGTGACCGACAGCGAGCGTGACTATCTATGGCAGACGTATGCCGCGGACCGTCGTGCCCGCCTCAATCTCGGCATCCGGCGGCGGTTGGCCCCGCTGCTTGAGCGCGACCGGCGCCGGTTCGAACTGATGAACTGCCTGTTGCTTTCCATGTCCGGCACGCCGGTCATCTACTACGGCGACGAGATCGGCATGGGCGACAACATTCATCTCGGCGACCGCAACGGCGTGCGCACGCCTATGCAATGGTCACCGGACCGCAACGGCGGATTCTCGCGCGCCGATCCGGCGGCGCTGGTGCTGCCGCCGATCATGGATCCGCTTTACGGCTACGGCGCGGTGAACGTCGAGGCGCAGACCCGCGATCCTCACTCCGTTCTCAACTGGACACGGCGCATGCTCGCCGTCCGGCGCCGGCATCCGGCGCTGGGGCGCGGCACGCTGACGTTCCTGTATCCGAAGAATCGCAAGATTCTCGCCTATCTGCGCGAGTACGCGGGCGAAACCATTCTCTGCGTCGCCAATGTCGCGCATAGCTCGCAGGCGGTAGAACTCGATCTGTCGGCGTTCGCCGGCCGCGTCCCCGTCGAGCTCAATGCCGGTACGCCGTTTCCGCCGATCGGCGAACTGACCTATCTGCTCACGCTGCCGCCCTACGGCTTTTACTGGTTCGTTCTCGGCGAGGCGAGCGACTGGCCGGCATGGCACACGCCGGCGCCTGAGCCGCTGCCGGAATTCGTGACACTCGTTCTCCGCGAGAACCTCGGCAAGGTGCTTTCGACAACGGCGGAGGCGGTGATCGCGCGCGAGATACTGCCGCAATACATCCTCAAGCGCCGTTGGTTTGGCCTGAAGGACCAGTCGATCGAATCGACCCGTATCGCTCACCTCACTAACATAGGCGAGGCCGGGCGCGAGTTCCTGCTCGGCGAGGTCGAGGTGAAGAGCGGCGGCGGTGCGAGCTGCTGGCTGCTGCCGCTGGCCATCCTTTGGGAAGACGAGCCGTCAGCGGCATTGCCCAATCGGCTGGCGCTCGCGCGCGTGCGGCGCGGGCGGCGCCTCGGTCTGCTCACCGATGCGTTTGCGCTGCCGGGCTTCGCGCATCGCTTCGTTTCTTGCCTGGCGGCGGGCCAGGGATTCGAACACGCTGACGGCGTGGTGCGTTTCCAGGCAACGGAATCGGGCCGCGAACAGCTCAAAACTAAACCGGATGCGGAGGTCAATTGGCTCGCGGCGGAGCAATCGAACAGCTCGCTGACGGTCGGCGACGCGGTGATGCTGAAGATCTATCGCCGCATCTTGCCCGGCACGCACCCCGAGGCGGAGATCGGCCGCTATCTCACGGCGCAAGGATTCACCCATGCGCCGCCGCTCCTCGGCGACGTCGTGCGCATAGCCGCCGACGGCACCGCCTTCACGCTCGCCGTGGCCCTTGGTTTCGTCCGCAATCAGGGCGATGCGTGGGCGTGGATCCTCGACCAGCTGCAGCGCGCCATTGACGGCCTCGCCGCGGCGGAACCCGCGGGGGATACGGAGGCCGACCTGCTGGCCGACTGCGAGGCCGTGATCGCGGTGATCGGCAGCAGACTAGGCGAGATGCACGCCGTGCTGGCGCGCGAAACTTCCGAAGCAGCGTTCGCGCCGAAAATCGCCGGCGCGGCCGACGCCGCGCAATGGGGACGCAACGTCGAGAAGAGGATTGGCACCGCGTTCGATGCGATCGGCCGCACACGCACTTTCGAGCGCGAGCAGGACCGCGAGCGTGCGAGCGTCCTCCTGAGCCAGCGCAGCGATATTGTCGCTGCCGTGCACCGACTGGCCAAGTCTGGCGCCGGAACCTTGATGACGCGCATCCATGGAGATTTTCATCTCGGTCAGGTGCTGGTGGCAAGCGGCGACGCCTACATCATCGATTTCGAGGGCGAGCCGGCAATTTCGATTGCCGAACGTCGCGCCAAGACCAGCCCGCTCCGCGATGTCGCCGGCCTCCTCCGTTCCATCGACTATGCCGGCGCCACCACGGTCGAACGCAAGGGCGTCGGCGCCATGCCGGTAGACGAGGCGCAGCGCGACCATCTTATCGCGCAATTTCGCCAGCGTGCGTCGAAGGCCTTTCTGCGCTGCTACTGGGAGGCAAGCTCTAACAGCGACGGGCCGGCCGCGCGCGCTCTGCTCGATCTCTTCCTCATCGAGAAGGCCGCTTATGAGCTTGCCTACGAGGCCGCCAACCGGCCGACGTGGATCGGCGTGCCGCTCGCCGGACTGTCGTCGCTCGTTGCGCGGATCATCGAGAAAGACGGTGGAGGCCGCCATGGCTGAGGCAGGGCTCAAACCGGTCTGGCGGCTCGATCAACAATCGGCGCGCTCGCTCGCTCTTGGCACGCACGACAATCCCTTCGCCGTGCTCGGACCGCACGATACCCGCGAGGGACGCGTCATCCGCGCCTTTCTCCCCGGTGCGACCAAAGTCGATGTCGTTCGCCGGTCCGATGGTGCCGTCCTGGCGACGCTCGAGCCCGCGAACGAACCCGGTCTGTTCGAGGGCCTCCTTGACGAGCGAGGACCCTATCGGCTGCGGATCGCGTGGCCGGATGCGGTTAACGAGACGGAAGATCCGTATTCCTTCGGATTGCTGCTCGGGGATCTCGATCTTCATTTGTTCAGCGAGGGTCGCCACTTCGAGCTGGCGCGCTGCTTCGGTGCGCAGACGGTCGCCATCGACGGCGTCAACGGCGTGCGATTCGCCGTCTGGGCGCCGAACGCCTCGCGCGTCGCCGTCGTCGGCGATTTCAATTCCTGGGATCGCCGGCGGCACCCCATGCGCGTGCGCCACGGCGGCGGAATCTGGGAGCTGTTCATTCCGCGCGTGGCACCGGGATCGCGTTACAAATACGACATCGCCGGTCCGGGCGGGATCGAGGCGGCGTGGAAGGCCGACCCCGTCGCCCGACAGACCGAGCCGCCGCCCGGCACCGCCTCCATCGTTCCGCAGCCGGACGATCACCGCTGGCGCGACGACGCCTGGATGCAATCACGCGGCCAACGCCAGGCGCCCGACGCGCCGATCTCCATCTATGAAGTGCATCTCAGCTCGTGGCTCAAGCCGCGGCAATTGGCCGAGGAAAGCTCGCTGTGGGATTTCGCCGTCGAGCGCCTGGTGCCGTATCTCGTCGAAATGGGATTCACGCATGTCGAGCTTCTGCCGATAGCCGAATACCCGTTCGGTGGCTCCTGGGGCTATCAGCCGCTCAGCTTGTTTGCACCCAGCGGCCGTTTCGGCGCGCCGCAGGGTTTGTCGCGGTTCGTGGACGTGCTGCACGGCGCCGGCATCGGCATTATTCTCGACTGGGTGCCGGCGCACTTCCCGACCGATCCGCATGGGCTGGCGCGATTCGACGGCACCGCCCTCTACGAGCATCTCGATCCGCGCGAGGGCTTTCACCAGGATTGGAACACCTTCATCTACAATTTCGGCCGCCGCGAGGTGCAGGGCTTCCTGATCGCCAGCGCGCTCTACTGGCTCGAGCATTTTCACGTTGACGGCCTGCGTGTCGACGCCGTCGCCTCGATGCTCTATCGCGACTACAGCCGCCGCGAAGGCGAATGGGTTCCGAATGTCCACGGCGGCCGCGAGAATCTCGAGGCGATCGGTTTTTTGCGCCACCTCAACGCGGTGATCGCCGAGCGTTGTCCGGGAGCCATCATGGTGGCGGAGGAATCGACCGCCTGGGGCGGCGTCAGCCGGCCGATTTCAACCGGCGGACTGGGATTCTCCTACAAATGGAACATGGGATGGATGCACGACACGCTCGATTACATGGCGAAGGAGCCGATCCACCGGCAGTATCACCACAGCGAGATGACTTTCGGCCTGCTGTACGCGTTTTCCGAGAACTTCATCTTGCCGCTGTCGCACGACGAGGTGGTGCACGGAAAAGGATCGCTGATCGGCAAGATGCCGGGCGACCGCTGGCAGCGCTTCGCCAATCTGCGTGCTTATTTCGGCTTCATGTGGGGTCATCCCGGCAAGAAGCTTTTGTTCATGGGCAGTGAGTTTGCCCAGGAGCGCGAATGGAATCACGACCGCGAACTCGACTGGCCCTCGATCGAGGACCCCGCCCATGCCGGCGTCCAGCGCCTGGTGCGCGACCTCAACCATCTCTACGCGGCCGAACCGGCTCTGCATCGCCGCGATTGCGAGCCGAGCGGCTTCATGTGGACGGTCGGCGATGACCGGTCCAATTCCGTCTTCGCGTTTCTGCGGCTCGGGCCGAGCCCAACGGCGCCGATCCTCGTCGTCTCCAATATGACGCCCGTTCCGCGGCGCAATTATCGGATCGGCGTTCCGCGGGGCGGCGGCTGGCGCGAGATCTTCAACAGCGATTCCGGGTACTACGGCGGATCGAACGTGGGCAACGAAGGGCGCGTCGATACCGCTCTCATCGCGGCGCACGGACACCCGCAATCGCTGGAACTGATGCTGCCGCCTTTGTCCACGATCTTCCTGCGGCACGACGGCTAGTCAATGGCGTCATTGCCGGCCCAACTCGATCGCGGCAATCCCTATCCCCTTGGCGCCACCTGGGACGGCTTGGGCACCAATTTCTCCGTGTTCTCCGCACACGCCGAACGCATCGAGCTTTGTCTGTTCGATCCCGCCGGCCGCCGCGAAATCGCGCGCCTTGATCTGCCCGAATGCACCGACGAAATCTGGCATGGCTATCTGCCGAACGCGCGCACCGGATTGATCTACGGCTATCGTGCCCACGGTCCCTACAGTCCCCAGGAAGGACACCGGTTCAATCCGCACAAGCTGTTGCTCGATCCATACACAAGGCAGTTCGCCGGGACGCTGCGCTGGTCCGACGCGCTCTTCGGCTATCGCATCAATTCGCCACGGGCCGATCTCTCTTATGACCGCCGCGACAGCGCCCAGGGCATGCTGAAGGCGGTGGTGAGCGACGACGTGTTCGATTGGGGAGATGACCGGCCGCCCAACGTCCCGTGGTCGAAGACCATCATCTATGAGACCCATTTGCGCGGCATGACCATGCTGCGACACGACATGCGTGCCAACGAGCGGGGAACCTTCGCGGCGTTGGCGGACGCCGACGTCATCCGCTATCTCAAGTCGCTCGGCGTTACGGCCGTCGAGTTGCTGCCGGTCCACGCTTTCTTGCAGGATCGCACCCTGCTCGAGCAGGGCCTGAAGAACTACTGGGGCTACAACTCGATCGGCTTCTTCGCCATCGAGCCGCGCTACTTGTCGGATGGATCGCGTAGTGAAATGCGCGTGGCCGTTCGCCGGCTTCATGCCGCCGGCATCGAGGTCATTCTCGATGTCGTCTACAATCATACCGCCGAGGGAAGCGAGTTCGGGCCGACACTGTCGTTTCGCGGGCTCGACAACGCCAGTTACTACCGGCTGGTGCCGGAAAACCGCCGCCACTACATCAACGACACCGGCACTGGAAACACGCTGAATCTGTCGCATCCACGCGTGCTGCAGATGGTGATGGACTCGCTTCGCTACTGGGTCACCTCGTTCCATGTCGACGGGTTTCGGTTCGATCTCGGGGTGACGCTGGGCCGCGAGGCCCATGGGTTCGATCCCGGTTCGGGTTTCTTCGACGCCCTGCGCCAGGATCCGATCCTGACCCGGGTGAAACTGATCTCCGAACCCTGGGACCTCGGCCCCGGCGGCTACCAGCTCGGCCATCACCCGCCGGGATTTGCCGAATGGAACGACCGCTTCCGCGACAGCACCAGGCGGTTCTGGCGCGGCGATGCCGGCGAGCGTCCCGAGTTCGCCGCGCGTCTTGCCGGCTCAAGTGATTTGTTCGACCGCCAAGCGCGTCACCCCTGGGCATCCGTCAACTACGCTGCCTCGCATGACGGCTTCACGCTTGCCGACATCTTGAGCTACTCCCACCGCCATAACGAGGCAAACGGCGAAGACAACAATGATGGTGCCGGCGAGAACTTTTCCGCCAACTGGGGCGTTGAAGGCCCGACGCCGGACAAATCCATATTGGAGACACGCGCGCGCATTCAGCGGGCCATGCTCGCAACCGTCATGTTCGCCCACGGCACGCCGATGCTGCTCGGCGGCGACGAGTGGGGGCGCACGCAGGGCGGCAACAACAATGCGTACTGCCAGGACAACGAGACTTCCTGGTGGGATTGGAGCCGGGTCAATTCGGCGCAGGGCCGCGAGCTGCGAAGCTTTGCGGCCAAGCTCATTGCGCTACGCCAGGAGCATACCGCGTTGCGCTCGCGTCACTTCCTGCACGGCCTGCGCGAGCCGGCGCCGGGCATCTTCGACATCGCCTGGTTTGAAGCGAACGGCGGAATGATCTCCGAGGATTCTTGGAAAAATCCGGAAATTCGCCTGCTCTGCCTGCGCCGTGCGACCCGCAATGCCGACGGCACGGTTTCAATCCTGAACCTTCTCCTCAATCCCACCAGCGAAGATCATTTTTTCCGGCTGCCGGATCCGGTTCTGCCGGCGCGTGTTCTCGTCGACAGCGCGCGGCCCGAGGCCGGAGAGCCCGCCGTGAACGACAACAAGATCGATGTCCTCTCGCGCAGCGCCGTGCTGGTCTACGCCTGGCTGGAGAACCCGCCGCAATGATGCGTACGGGCTGGCGTCTTCCTTTCGGTGCGAATCTCATCGGACATGACCGGACGCAATTTCGCATCTGGGCGCCGGCGCAGCCAACGATGTCGGTCGCCGTCGAGGGCGCCGCGCCGCTGCCAATGTCGCGAAGCGATGACGGCTGGTTCGAGGCCGAAGCGAACTGCGGAGCTGGCGCGCGTTATCGCTACATTCTGCCGGACGGCGCCACCGTTCCCGATCCCGCCGCGCGCGCCCAGCACGGTGACGTGCGGGGCGCCAGCATCGTCGTTGATCCGCTGTCCTATCGCTGGCGCCATCCGGACTGGCGGGGGCGGCCGTGGCACGAGGCGGTGCTCTACGAAGCGCACGCCGGCCTGCTCGGCGGCTTCGCCGGCGTCGCCCGCGAACTGCCACGCCTTGCCGCGCTCGGTGTCACCGCCGTCGAGTTGATGCCGGTCGCGGAATTTCCGGGCGGCCGCAACTGGGGTTACGACGGCGCTTTGCTGTTCGCGCCCGAGAGCAGCTACGGCAGCCCCGACGATTTGCGCGCGCTCATCGATGCCGCGCACGGTCACGGCCTGATGATGTTCCTCGACGTCGTCTACAATCACTTCGGGCCTGAAGGGAACTATCTCGCGCGCTACGCGCCGGCGATGTTCCGAGATGACGTGGCGACGCCGTGGGGTCCGGCGCTCAATTTCCGCCGCCGCGAAGTGCGCCGGTTCTTCACCGAGAACGCGCTTTACTGGCTCCTCGAATACCGCTTCGACGGCCTGCGCTTCGACGCCGTTCATGCCATAGCCGATGCCGGTTGGCTCGACGAAATGGCCGCCGAGGTGCGCAAGAGTGTCGAGCCGGGGCGACATGTTCATCTCGTGCTCGAAAACGACGACAACGCTGCCGCGCACCTCGCCCGCGGTTTCGATGCGCAGTGGAATGACGACGGTCATCACGTGCTGCACGTGCTGCTGACCGGTGAAAGCGAAGGTTACTACGAGGACTACGCCGATCGGCCCGCCGAGCGGCTGGCGCGCTGCCTCAAGGAAGGTTTCATTTATCAGGGTGAGCCCTCGGCCTATCGCGGCGGTAAGTCGCGCGGCACGGCAAGCGCCGATCTGCCGCCGACCGCCTTCGTGCTGTTCCTGCAGAACCACGATCAGATCGGCAACCGCGCGTTCGGCGAACGGCTGACGCAGCTGGCGCATCCCCAAGCACATGAGGCTGCAATCGCCCTGCTGCTGCTCTGTCCGCAAATCCCGCTTCTGTTCATGGGCGAGGAAGGAGCAAGTACGTCGCCGTTCCTGTTCTTCACCGAGCACGCCGCGGAACTGGCGCAGGCCGTACGCGACGGCCGGCGCCGCGAGTTTGCGAAGTTCTCGCAATTTTCCGATCCAAAGCATCTCGACAAAATTCCCGATCCGAACGCCACCGTCACCTTCGAGCGTTCCAAGCCGGTCGCTGATTCCGCCCGGGCAGGGGCCCGCGAACGGCTTTACCGCGACCTGCTGGCGCTGCGCCGTGCCGAGATTGTCCCACGCCTTGCCGGGGCGCGTGCCGTCGATGCCCGCGCGATCAGCTCTGCCGCCGTGACCGCATCCTGGCGGATGGGCGACAACTCGCTTCTCACCATCGCCGTCAATCTCGGTGCCGAGGCGGCAGAGATACCGCGGCATCGCGGGCGTCTACTGTTCGCAAGCTCCGATGCGGCGGCGCTGGCGGCGCAACAGGGCCGGATCGGACCATATTCCACCGTGGCGATGCTGGAACCGCCATGAGCGACGCGGCTGTTCGCGAGTTCGCCGGCCGTGCCGGGATTGCCGTCGAGTGGAGGGACTACGCGAACGAACAACACCGCGTATCAGCCGAAAACCTCCGCCGCATTCTCGCAGCACTGCAGCTTCCCTGCGACACGGCCGCAGACTTGGCGCAGAGCCGCCGCCAACTGGAGACCTCGCGGCTGCCGCCGCTGATCACGGCAACGACAGGACACCCGTTCGAGGTGCCGGCTGCCGGAAAAGTCCCGGATCGGGTGCGGGTCACTTACGAGGACGGCACGATTGCGGAGCTTCCAGTGCGCAGCGCGCTGCGCGGCGTGCGACTGCCCGGCATCGAGACGCCGGGCTATCACGTCATCGAGTTAGGAGCCGAGCGCATTACGGTCGCGATCGCGCCGCCGCGCTGCTACACGATCGCGGACATTACACCAGAGGAGCGCCCGTGGGGGCTCGCGGTGCAAGCCTACGGCCTGCGCGGCGCCGGCGATTGCGGCATCGGCGACACCGCCGGCGTCATCGCGCTTGCCGGCAAGGCTGCCGGCCTTCGGGCAGACGCCGTCGCGCTCAGCCCCGTGCACGCGCTGTTTGCTGCCGATCCAAACCATTTCAGCCCGTATTCGCCGTCGAGCCGGCTCTTCTACAATCCCCTTCATGCCGACGCGCGAACACTGTTCGGCGACGCTCGCGTAGCGAAAGCGGCTCATGACGCCGGCGTGGCTGCAGCGGCGGCCGAACTGGAGCAACAAAGACTGATCGACTGGCGCGAGTCCGCGCGCGCCAAAATGTCGGTCTTCCGGCGCCTGTTCGAGGATTTCTCGTCGACCGATCTCGCCGCACGCGCGGCGATGCCGCTGGCCGCGGATTTTGCGCAATTTCGCGCGGCCGGGGGAGCGCTGCTTGCCGCTCATGCGCAATTTGAAGCACTGCACGCAGCAAGATTTGCCGCCGATGGGTCGGCCTGGAATTGGCGCGATTGGTCCGAAGCGTGGCGCAACCCGGCAAGCGCGGAAGTGACAAGGTTCGCAGAGACGAATGCGAGCGAGGCTGCGTTCCATTGCTTTCTGCAGTGGATCGCCGATCGTTCGTTTGCCGC
Source organism: uncultured Alphaproteobacteria bacterium (assembly GCA_963833665.1). Classification (GTDB taxonomy): domain Bacteria; phylum Pseudomonadota; class Alphaproteobacteria; order Rhizobiales; family Xanthobacteraceae; genus BOG-931. The sequence goes on from CAWHZA010000018.1 coordinate 71,019, forward strand.
CGCAAAGCGCGCGACAAAACAATCCGGGATGCGAATTGGCCTGATCGCCGACCTCGCTGTGGGCATCAGCAGCGCCGGCAGCGAGGCATGGACCAACCCGAACAACCTGCTGATCGATCTCGAGATCGGCGCGCCGCCCGACGCCTTCAACGCGAAGGGCCAAAACTGGGGCCTGACCACGTTCTCGCCACGCGCGCTCCCCGCCGGCGGGTTCGCGCCGTTCATCGCCACATTGCGGGCATGCCTGCGGCATTCCGGCGGACTGCGCATCGACCACGCCATGGGGCTGCAGCGGCTATGGGTGATCCCTCGCGGCGCCGGCCCGAACGAGGGCGCCTATCTCGGTTATCCAACCGACGATCTGTTGCGGCTGATCGCGCTGGAATCGCATCGGCATCGGGCGATCATCATCGGCGAGGACCTCGGCACGGTGCCGGCGGGCTTTCGCGACCGGATCGGTCGCGCCGGCCTCTACGGCACGCGCGTTCTCTGGTTCGAGCGGGAGCGCAACCGTTTCGCGCCGCCGCAGGCGTGGCCGACAGGGGTAGCTGCGATGACATCGACGCACGATCTGCCGACGGTCGCCGGCTGGTGGCGCGGCACGGATATCGACGTGCGGGCGCAATGCGGCCTGGTCGAAGACCCAGACAAGGAGCGCGCGACGAGAACGATGGACCGCCAGATGCTGTGGCGGGCATGCCGCCGGGCGAAGGCGGCCGAGGGAGATTTGCCGGCGCCGAACGAAACGTCGCGCGCCGCCGACGCGGCGGTGAAGTTCATCGCGCAGACACCGTCCCAGCTTGCGCTGCTGCCGCTCGAGGATGCGCTGGCCGTGGAGGATCAGCCCAATGTTCCCGGCACCATCGACGAACGTCCGAATTGGCGCCGGCGCTATGCTGGGCAAGCGGAGGAACTGCTCAGCCCAGCGGACGTAAGGCGGCGGCTCGATCCGCTGGCGCGACGAGGACGGCGATGAGTGCGCCGCGGGCGACGATGCGGCTCCAGTTGCATGCCGGCTTTACCTTCGCCGATGCGGGAGCCTTGCTTCCTTACTTCGCCGCGGTCGGCGTCAGTCATCTCTATGCTTCGCCGATCATGACCGCGCGTCCGGGCTCGACGCACGGATACGACACGATCGACCCGACGCGGGTCAATCCGGAACTCGGCGGCGAAGAGGGGCTGCGGCGGCTCGTCGCTGAATTGCGTCGGCATGAGATGGGGCTCATCGTCGACATCGTCCCCAACCACATGGCCGCCGCCAGCGGCAATGCCTGGTGGATGGAGGTGCTGGCACGCGGGCGCGACAGCCGCTACGCCCGATATTTCGACATCGACTGGGAGCCGGACGACCCGCATCTGCGCGGCAAGGTGCTGTTGCCGATCCTCGGCCGGCCATATGAAGAGGCATTGGCCGCCGGCGAAATAGCGCTACGCGGCGACAATGCCGGCAACGCCTTCATCCAGTACTTCGACAACAAATTTCCGCTTGCGGCCGGCGCTCTCACTCTTTGCGAGCAGGCTTCGTCTGCCGCATCCGATCCGGCCTCGTCGGCCGGACGCACGCGCCTGCACCGGCTGCTCGAAGAGCAGCACTATCGTCTGGCTTGGTGGCGGACCGCGAATGACGAAATCAATTGGCGCCGCTTCTTCGATATCAGCGAGCTTGTCGCCGTCCGCGTGGAGGATGACGAAGTGTTCGAGGCCGTTCACGCCACACTGTTCCGCCTTTACGCAGAGGGGCTCATGGACGGCGTGCGCGTCGACCACATCGACGGCCTCGCACGGCCGCAGGACTACTGCACCAAGCTGCGGACGCGCCTGCACGCACTCGAACGCGAGCGGCCGAAGCACTGCCCCGCCGGGCCCGCCTATTTCATTGTCGAAAAGATCCTCGCCGATGGCGAAAAGCTTCCGCAAGGCTGGGGAACGGATGGGACCACCGGCTACGATTTCATGGACGAGGTGAGCGCCCTGCAGCATGACGAGGCCGGAGAACAGCCGCTGACCGATCTGTGGGAGCGCGTCAGCGGGAGGTTCGGCGATTTCGGCCGCGAGGAGGAGCCAGCTCGCCGCGAGATTCTGCAGCAAAGCTTCTCGGCGCAGCTCGGGGGCGTCGTGCGCGCATTTTATCAGATCGCGCAAGGCGATCTGACGACGCGCGATATTGTCCGCCCGGCCATCCACCGGGTTCTGACCGAGATTCTCGTCCACTTTCCGGTCTATCGGATCTACGCCGGTGTCGCGCACGCCTCGCCGCCGGACCTTTCGTTTCTGGCGCAGGCGGTCGCTCGCGCGAAGATCACATGCTTGCCGAGTGACAGGTGGTTGGTCGGAATCCTGGGCCGGTGGCTCGGGGGAGCGCGCATCCGCTCCGGGGCGGATGCGCAGCAAGCAATCGCCCTTGCCCGATTCCAGCAATTGAGTGCGGCGCTGTGCGCGAAAGCCGTGGAGGATACCGCCTTCTATCGCTACGGCCGGCTCGTGTCGCGCAACGACGTCGGCTTCGATCCCCGCCGGCTCAGCTGCGCCTCCGCCGAATTCCATCGCCGCATTCAGGAGCGGGCGGCTGATTTTCCGCATTCGATGCTTGCGACCGCCACGCACGATCACAAGCGCGGCGAGGACGTGCGCGCGCGGCTCGCCGTGTTGAGCGAACTGGCAGGCGAATGGACGCGGGCCGTCGAGCGATGGATTGGGCTCTGCGTTGCGCATTGCGCCACGGCCGGCACCACGCCGATGCCGAGCGCGGGCGATATCGCCATTCTGCTGCAAACGGTCGTCGGCGCCTGGCCGCCGGGACTGGAGCCGACAAACCGCGGCCGATTGGCGGCCTACGCCAAGCGCATTGCTGCATGGCAGCAGAAAGCACTGCGTGAGGCCAAGCTGTTCAGCGACTGGTCGGCGCCGAACGAGAGTTACGAACGCGCCGCTCGCGAACTTGTCGCTTGGCTTTTGGCCGGACCATCCGAACTGTTGGCAGAAATTGCCGATTTCGCCCCGCGCATAGCGCCAGCTGGGGCCGTCAACGGCCTTGCTCAAGCACTGCTAAAGCTGACCGTTCCGGGCGTGCCTGACATTTACCAAGGCACGGAATACTGGGATTTCAGCCTGGTCGATCCGGACAACCGGTCGCCGGTCGATTTTGCAATGCGAAGGCGTTCGCTCGGGAGAAATTCGGCGGCTGCTCCGGTGGCCGGGCTTGCGGCGGACTGGGCGGACGGCCGCATCAAGCAAGCGATGATCGCCCGCGTTCTCGCAGTGCGAAAGAAAATGCCTCACCTTTTCGCCGACGGTAGCTACGTGCCGCTGGAAGCGGACGGCCCATTTGCTGGGCACGTCTTCGCGTTCGCGCGTATTTTGGGCAATTCCGCCGCTATTGTCGCAATCTGCCGATGTTGCACGAGTCTTTTGAGCGACGACGGCTCATTGACCATCCCGCCGGCGCGCTGGAAGGACACCCGCATTCTGCTTCCGCGCGAGCTCCAAGGCATTAAGCTTGGCTCGGTGCTGACCGGAGAGGAGATCGCGACGGGCGATCACCCGTTCGCAGCCGCGCAAATTCTCTCCAGCCTGCCGGTTGCGCTGCTCACCGATCAATCGCGCTAACCATCACACGACTTGTGTCGCGCGCGCCGCAGCTTTGTGCAAAACCGCGATTGGCGCCGACTCCGCTCTTGTCTATCCCTCAGTCGGTACATTACTGATTCGGTATCGCGGCGGCGTGGAATGCAGACACGCAGCATGGAACGCACGGGAGCCGGGGACTTCCTAAAGCGTGAGGGGCGCCCAGAGCGGAAATCCGAGACGCAGCGGCCACTACCTCACGGTGCGTAGGTAGCGAAAAAGTGGCCAGCCGGAGTTGCGACCGGCCCGCGATACCATCTTCATCAGATTTTGAATGAGATTGCCGCGACGGCGGTCAGACCGTTGCGCGAATTCATACCGGCTTGTGAGCCGGTTGGATTTGATGGAGGATTGTCGCGACTATCGCATCTTCACGTGTCAATGGAGGCACGCTTGTCAGACACAGTCCTCACGCGCGACAAAACCGCGATTCGGCTGCATCCGGCGGACAACGTCGTCGTTGCGGTGCGCAGGCTCCCCGCCGGCACGGTTCTGCCCGGCGACGTCACCACCCGCGAGCCCGTTCCATTCGGCCATAAGGTCGCCACCGCGGCGATCGCGCCTGGAAACGCGGTGCGCAAATACGGGCAGGTGATCGGCGTCGCCACGCAGCCGATCTTCGCCGGCGCTCATGTGCACGTGCACAATCTGGTGATGTCGGAACAACGCGCCGACGCGGAGGTGCCCGACTTCTGGCGGCGCAACGAGGAGCCACGCACATTTCGCGGCTACCGCCGCAAGGACGGACGCGCCGGCGTCCGCAACTATATCGGCGTCCTCACCAGCGTGAACTGTTCAGCGACGGTCGCCCGGCATATCGCCGAAGCGGCCGAGAAGACCGGGCTGCTCGATGGCTTCGACAACGTCCACGGGATCGTGCCGATCACCCACGCCAGCGGCTGCGGCATGGCCGGCGCGGGCGAGGGGTTCGACCTGTTGCGGCGGACGCTGTGGGGCACGGCGGCCAACCCGAATTTCGGCGCCATTATGCTGGTCGGCCTCGGCTGCGAGGTTTTGCAGATCCAGCGGCTGAAGGCCGACTACGGCATCGGCGCCAATGCCGAGTTCGAGTCGTTCACCATCCAGGATGTCGGCGGCACGCGGCGGGCGATCGCGGAAGGGCTCGATCGCCTGCGCGCACTTCTTCCGCAGGTGAATGCGGTGCGCCGAACCGAGATGCCGGCGAGCGAGCTGGTGCTCGGCCTGCAATGCGGCGGGTCGGACGCCTGGTCGGGGGTGACCTCCAACCCCGCGCTAGGCAACGCCTCGGATCGCCTCGTCAATCTCGGCGGCACCGCGATCCTGTCGGAGACGCCGGAGATCTACGGCGCCGAACATCTTCTCTATGCGCGCGCGCGTTCGCCGGAGGTCTCGGCGAAGCTGCGGGCGAGGCTCGACTGGTGGGAGCACTACACCAAGATCAACGGCGCGGAGATGAACAATAATCCCTCGCCGGGCAACAAGGCTGGCGGGCTCAGCACCATTCTCGAAAAGTCGCTCGGCGCGGTCGCAAAGGCCGGCACCTCGCCGCTCAATGACGTCATCGAATATGCGCAGCCGTGCACCGAACGCGGGCTCGTGTTCATGGACAGCCCCGGCTTCGATCCCTGCAGCGCGACCGGCCAGGTGGCTTCGGGCGCGACGATGATCGCATTCACGACCGGACGCGGTTCGGCATATGGCTGCAAGCCCTCGCCATCGATAAAACTCTCCTCCAATTCCGAAATCTACACGCGCATGCGCGACGACATCGATATCGATTGCGGAACGATCGCCGCGGGCGAAGTCACCATCGAACAGAAGGGCGAGGAGATTCTCGCCTATCTGCTGGAGGTCGCATCCGGACGGAAGAGCAAGAGCGAAGAGCTCGGTTATGGCGGCGCCGAGTTCGTCCCCTGGCAGGTCGGCGCCGTCATGTAGGCCAGCGATCCGCGTCGGCGCGGCGGACCAGAAGATTCCCGCTGCACACCGTCCACCCGATCCGCGGCATGCGAGTGATCCACAGCCACCGGCGCATGGGCGCACGCTCGGGCCCATCGTTGATTCCACCGCGGTCGCGAACCGGCTAGTCTCGATATTCGAGTTCACTATGCGGGGCGGGTCCCGAGTCGCGATCATGGAATGGACGCTCGCCGCATCGCCCAAAAGTCGACGGGAGGCCCACTACGGCAACCGTGTCGTCTCGTGCTTTGCCGAACGGCCGGCGACTGTGTCGGATATGTTCGACGCGACTACCGCCGCGAAGCCAGACGGCGAGGCCCTCGTCAGCGGCGAACAGCGCTGGACCTGGCGGGAAGTTGAAAGCGAGGTGGCGGCGTGCGCCGCCGCGCTTGCCGAGCGCGGAATAGCCGCGGGTGATCGCGTAGCCCTTCTCGTCGGCAACCGGGCGGAATTCGTGGTCGCGCTCTTCGCCGTTTTGCGGCTCGGCGCGATAGCGGTTCCGCTCAGCACCCGCTACCAGACACCCGAGATCGCGTTCGCCCTCAGCGATTGCGGCGCCTCGCTGTTGATCCACGACGCCGACCTCGCGCCGCGGCTTCCGGCGCCGGACCAGGTTCCCGGCGTCCGCAGGCGCGTGGTCGTCGGGGACGCCGCAAGTCGGCACCCCGATCAAGCCGAACCCTGGCGAGCCCTGGCGCCGGCGCGGGCTGCTCCGCCGCCGAAGCGCGGCCTTGAAGAAGATACCGCGATCATTCTCTACACGTCGGGCACCACCGGCCAGCCCAAGGGCGCGATGCTGACGCATCTGAGCCTCATCAGCTCCGCCCTCGTCTTCCAGTACTGTTTTGCGCTAACCGATGCCGACCGCTCGATCGCTGCGGCGCCCCTCGCGCACGTGACCGGCATCGTCGCCAATATTCTGTCGATGCTCGCTTGCTGCTGGCACCTTGATCATTCTGCCCGAATTCAAAGCTCCGGCCTTTCTGGCGCTCGCCGAGCGCGAACGCATGACGCACACGCTCCTGGTCCCGGCGATGTACAATCTCTGCCTGCTGACTCCGGGCTTCGCCGAGCGGGACCTGTCAACGTGGCGCATCGGCGGCTTTGGCGGCGCCCCGATGCCTGAGTCGACCATCACGCGGCTCGCTGAAAATCTGCCCGGCCTGAACCTGATGAACGCCTATGGCGCGACGGAGACGACATCGCCGTCGACGATCATGCCCGCGGAGTTCGCCGCGTCGCATCTTCTGAGCGTCGGGCTCCCCGTCCCCAATTGTCGGATCGTGATCGTCAACGACCACGGGATCGAGCTGCCGCGCGGGGAGACCGGCGAAATCTGGATAAGCGGCCCGTCGGTGGTGAAAGGCTATTGGAATAGGCCGGACGCGGATGCCGAATCATTCACCGCCGGATATTGGCGCAGCGGAGACATCGGCTCGATGGACGAGGACGGCTTCGTCTACGTGTTCGACCGCAAGAAGGATATGATCAACCGGGGCGGCTTCAAGATTTTCTCCGCCGAGGTTGAGAGCGTACTGGCAAGCCATCCCGGAGTCGTGGAAAGTGCTATCATCGCGTGGCCCTGTCCGGTTCTCGGCGAGCGCGTCCATGCCTTCGTCACCGTGCGCGAGCCGGTACCTTCGACCCTCGAACTGAAGCGTTACGTGCAGGACAAACTTTCCGACTACAAGGTCCCCGAGACTTTCACACTGAGCATGGACCCACAGCCGCGCAATTCGAACGGCAAGATTCTCAAACGCCTGCTGCGCGAAGCCCTGCGACTGGAAGCTGATGGCAACCCGCAACAACGCCCCTGACGTCGCACGCAACCGAACATCAGCTTTGCTCGCTTCGGTGTCGTTGCTCTTCGCCCTGTTATTCGGTGCAGGCTTGGCGGCGGCGCAGGATCTGGGCACGCTTCATCCAGTGCCGTTGCCGCCGCTCGACCATCCCGACGCGCCCTCGACGCCGGCGCGGGAGCTGTTTGCCCGGAAGACCAAGCCACTGCACGCCGCCCCACGGGCGATCGGCGCCTACAACAACGGCTGTATCGCCGGTGCAGCGGAGCTGCCGCTCAACGGCCCGGGGTGGCAGGTCATGCGAGTGTCGCGCAATCGCTACTGGGGACATCCAAACCTCGTTGCCTTCATCGAACGGCTCGGGGACAGCGCTAAAAAGGCAGGCTGGAACGGTATCCGGGTCGGCGACATGTCGCAGCCGCGCGGCGGTCCGATGCTCACCGGACACACCAGTCATCAGATCGGGCTCGACGTCGACATCTGGTTCACGCCCGCGCCTGACCACGAGGCCTCGGACGAGGAGCGCGAATTTGACTTGTCGCCGGTTGTGGTGGCCGAAGATCGGCGCGATGCCGACCCGAAGCTGTGGACGCACGCGCATACCGAAGTAGTCCGCGCCGCAGCGGAGGACCGCGCCGTCTCACGCATCTTCGTAAATGCGGCAATCAAGAAGGCGATGTGCCGTGAGGCGGGCGCCCACAATGCGTGGCTCGCGAAGGTGCGGCCGTGGTGGCATCACGACGAGCATTTTCATGTACGCCTCAACTGCCCGGCCGAGAGCTCCGAGTGCAAGCCGCAGCCGCCCGTCGGCAGTGACGCGGGTTGCGGGCACGAGCTTGATTCCTGGTTCAAGGAACCCATGCTGCATCCCCCACCACCTGCGCCGCCCTCGTCGCCGAAACATCAGATGACCCTCGCGGGCATGCCGGCCGCTTGCCGCCAGCTCGTGAAGGCGCCTTGATCGAGGCGCTCTTGGGCTTTGAGGTCGAGCTTACGGCGCCGTCCTGATCACCCAGGCAAGGGTTGCGCTCAGGCGACCTTGGGGGCGCCCGGCGGCGGCGCTTCGGCCGCCTGCCTCTTGGCCATCTCCTCGGCGACAAGCTCTTTCTTCGAGAGCTTGCCGACCGGCGTCTTCGGGAGGCTGGCGCGGATTTCCATCTCGGTCGGCATCTCGTACTTGGCGAGCTTGTCGGCGAGGAACGCTTTTAGCTCGTCGATGCCGAACGGCGGCTGTCCGGGCTTAAGGGCGATGAAGGCCTTGGCTGATTGCCCGCGGTAGGCATCCGGGACGCCGATGACGGTGACCTCGGCGACGCCGGGGTGTTCGTAGACCGCCTCCTCGATGTTGCGCGGAAACACATTGAAGCCGCCGGAGAGGATCATGTCCTTCTTGCGGTCGACCAGGGTGACGAAACCGTCCTGGTCGAGGAAGCCGATGTCCCCGGTGTGAAACCGGCCGCCACGAAAAGCTTCCTCGGTCGCCTGCGGCTTCTTCCAGTAGCCTTTCATGATCTGCGGCCCGCGAAAGCAGATTTCGCCCCTCTCGCCGACAGGCAGCACATTGGTGCCGGTCTCGACGTCGACCACTTCCAGAATGGTGTGCGGCGCCGGTAGCCCGACGCTGCCCTGCCGGGCCGGTCCGTCGGTCACCTGCAGCGTGCCGAGCGGCGCGGTTTCGGTGAGGCCGTAGCCCTCGCGCGGGGAGTGGCCGGTGAGACCCTCGAACCGCTGCAGCACTTCCATCGGCAGCGGCGCGCCGCCCGAACTCCACATCGCAACCGAGGAAAGGTCGAACTCCTTCACCTTCGGATGGTTGACGAGCGCGGTGTACATGGTCGGCACCGCGGGGAATACGGTGATCTTCTTGCGGGCAATATCGGCGAGCACCCGTTCCGGATCGAACCTGATATGCAGCACCGCCTGCGCGCCGTTGGCGACCGTGAGCAGCATGATGAAGGTCAATCCGAATATGTGGAACAGCGGCAATACCGCGAGCGCCTTGTCCGCTTCTTCGTCTCCCCTGTTTCCAACCCAGTGATTGAAGATGTTGATCACGGCACAGAAGTTCGCGTGCGTCAGCATGGCTCCCTTGGGCTGGCCGGTGGTGCCGCCGGTGTATTGCAGCACGGCGATCTCGTCCTCGAGCGGCCCGTGCGGGTGGCGCGTGAAGGCGCCGTCATTGGCGAGGAGCGCGGCAAAATCGAGCTCGCGGCCGGCCCCGGCGACACGATCCGCCGCGGGGCCGAAGGCGCGCGCGACCGGCGCCGGCAAAAAGTCCTCGATGCTGCAGACCACAAGCGTCTGGAATTTGCCGGTGCCCTTGAGCGCCGCGATCTGCGGATAGAGCATCGGCAGCCCGAGGGTGATCATGACCTGCGCCTCGGAATCGGCGAGCTGATATTGCAGCTCCCGCGGCGCCGCGAGCGGACTGAAGTTGACCACGCGGCCGCCGGCCATCAGCACCGCGAAAAAGCCGATCACGAAATGCGGCGTGTTCGGCAGATGCAGGCCGACATGCACGCCGGGGCCGACGCCGAGCGCCTGCAACCCCTTCGCGGCCCGCGCGGCAAGACCGTGCAACTCGCGGAAGGTGAAGGTGCGATCGTAGAAGTCGAGGGCTATGCGGTCCGGCCATTTGCTCGCCGCGGTCTCAAGCAGACTCTCGAGCGGCACCGGGGGCGGCAACGGCGCGTCCCAGGATACGCCCTGCGGATACGATTTTTCCCAAATGTGCGCCATGCGCATCCTCCCAGTGCGAAGCCTGCCGATTTGCTGCGGGGTCTCGTGCCCCGGCTTGTCGGCTCTCGAACCCATTCTAAACTAATTCTGCAGCAGCTCCTGCACCGCCCGGTGCGCCTGATCGATCGCCGAATCCGTATAGGCGGCGGCGCCGGCGTCGGAATTGGCGATGGCAATGCGGCCGAAACGTGCACGCCCGAGCACGTGCGGCGCCGCACCTTCGGGCCAGTCCGGGTCAAACAGCGGATTGTACTCGTAAGCGTAACCGTGCGGCCAGCGGTTGACGGTGATCGCCGTGATATCGCTTTCGGAGTCGAACCCGCCGGGGCCAAGGATGCGCGCCAATTGGCCGCGAATGTTGCGTTCGAAAGTCGCAAAGCTCGTGCTCAGGATATCGAGCTGCCCGGCCCGGTGTTGATCGCGCTCGGGCAAGCCGGGCGCAACCGGCGTGCGCGTCATCTGGACCAGCACCGGTTCGGCGGGGGAACGCGGGCTGCGATACTCTCCGATATCGACGACCGGATTGAGGAAGAGCGAGGAAAAATATGAACCGGGCGAATAGACCCGCGAGATGCCCAAGGCCTTGAACGCCGTCCAGTTCGTCAGGGCCACGCTCGCGTAGATGAGCGGGACCTTGACCGCGTACCGGAGCGCCTCCTTTTGCGGCTCCGGCAATTCCGGGCAGAGATAGGGAATGATCATATTGTAACAGGCAAGCACGCATGACCCGGCGCGCACCGCGCAAAGCTCGCCGGCGCGCATGTACGCGATCTCGACCTCGGCCGACGCTGCCGGATCTCCGACATTGCGCACGCGTATAGTGGTGCTGCCGAGCCGGATGCGCGCCGGCGACCCCGCATCATCGAGACGGGAATAGTCGAGCCGCGCAGAGACGACGTCCTCGGCGCTCCGGCCGGGCAAGCTTTCCGGGACGAGACTGCGGACCAGAAGCCTCGCAATCGAGGCATTGCCGTCGGGAAAATGGAAGGTATAGGAGGCGCCGTCGGCGTAGCCCGCCGCCGTGTATCCCATGCCTGGTGCCGAGCCGGGCGCGAGCTCCAGGCCCTGGAAGCCAGGGAAGCCGAACCCCCAGACATCGAGCGCCGAGACCGCGTCGATGCCGACGCCCCACTCGCCGTGGGTCCTCGCCTGGTAGAAGGCGATGGCGCTGGGGTCTGCCTTGGTGACGTTGAGCAGGAAATCCCGGTAGCTCATCTTCGACAGCCGCGACTTCTTTTCCGCAGACGACAGGCCGGGAAGGTAGTCGATCTTTGCTTCCTCGATGCGGGCAATGTCGCTCTGCGCCTGCGGCGACAACGGGGACTGAGCGAGCAGCTGCGTCCACGACGCCTCGCCGCCGGCAACCAGGAGCTTGTCGGCGCCGAAGGTCTCGCGGTCGAAGAACACGCTGCGCCCCAGGCCGAGCGACCGATAGAAATCACGGTCCGCGCATTTGTTCGCAAGAGCCACGGGATCGATGGCAAGCTCTTGCAGGAGGCCGTCCGCAACGGCACTGTACGGCCGCGGACTGTCGATCTGGAAAGTGCCGCCGTTGATCAGCGCCAGGCGGCCGCCGAGCTGAAACTCGTTGCGCTTGGCATGGCCGCCGAAATCATCGTGGTTGTCGAGAATGAGGATGCGCGCGCCTCTGCGACGTGCGCGATAGAAGTACGCGGCTGACAGACCGCTGATGCCGCCGCCCACGACCACCAGATCGTAGCGCTCGCCGGTATCGGTGATCTTGCCGGATTGCGACCAAACACTGCCGTCGCGCAGGCTGTGGGCGACTTCGAAGCTGCCGACGTGACTCCCGCGCAGCCCGGTGAGAGCCGGCGGATAATAGCCCGCTTGGTCTTGCGGCGCCGCCGCAGCTGCCCGGCCAGGCATGGCAAGCCCGGGCAGCAGCCCGCCGGCGATGCTGCCGCCCACGGCCACGGACACGCCGTTGAGGAAATCGCGGCGCGTGATCCGCGCGCCCATGCCCAAGGCGGGATTGCGTCCGCGCCGATTATGACGCCGTCTCATGGAGGACAATCGATCTGGGCCGCCACCGAGCGATCACTCAGGTCGGCCTGAGCAACGATGGAAGATGCGTGTTCGTCCAATTCGTCGCCAGCTCATAAGCGTAGGCGAGTTCCAGGCATCCAAGCTCATCGTGGTTGGGAGCCACGATCTGGATGCCGATCGGCAGGCCCTGACTGCTGAAGCCCGCGGGCACCGCCAATGCCGGACCGCCGGACATGGTGATGAGGAGCATGCCCTTCATCCATTCGTGATACGTCTCCATTTTCCTGCCCGCGATCTCCTGCGGCCAACGCATGTTGACGTCGAACGGAAACACTTGCGCGGTCGGGGCGACGAAATAGTCGTACCGCTCGAAAAACGCCCGCACTGCCTTGTACCATTCGGTGCGCACGACCGACGCCGCGGTGACGTCGTAGGCCGATAGTTTGAGACCGCTCTCGACCTCGTAGATCACCTCCGGCTTGAGCAGGGCGCGTTTTGCCGGATCGTTGTAGAATGCGAGCAGGCCACTGCCCGCCTGCCACGCGCGCAACTTCATCACTGCGCGCCAAACCGCATCGAGCGGATAGTCCGGCACCGCCTCTTCCACCACGCAGCCGATCGATTCGAAGGCCTTCAGCGCGCTCTTGCAGACCTCGATGAGTTCCGGTTCGCACGGTGTGTAGCCCTTGAAGTCGCCCACCCAGGCGATGCGCGTTCCCTTGAACTCCCGTTCCAATCGCCGCCGCTGAAAGATGCTCGCGTCGTCGTCCATGGACAACGGCGCGCGCGGGTCGAAGCCGGCCAGGACGGAAAGCAGCATCGCCAGGTCGCTGACGTTTCTGGCCATGGGTCCGGCCACGCCCATCGAGGGGAGCCAGACTTCGAGCCCGTCTATCGGCACCCGGCCGAAGCTCGTGCGGAAGCCGAGGACATTATTCCACCCGGCGGGATTGCGCAGGCTGCCGCCGTAATCCGAACCATCTGCCAGCGGCAACATGCGCAGCGCGAGGGCGACCGCGGCGCCGCCACTGCTGCCGCCCGCGGAGCGCGATTGGTCATAGGCGTTGAGGGTCGCGCCATAGACGGGATTGTAGGTGTGCGAGCCGAGGCCAAACTCCGGCGCGTTGGTCTTGCCGATGATGATGGCGCCGGCGTTGCGCAGCCGCTCGACCAAGAGGCTGTCCGCCGCCGGTACGAAATTCTTCAGGAGCGGGGAGCCCCAGGTCGAGCGGATGCCCTTGACCGGCAGCAAATCCTTGACCGCATGAGGAAAGCCGTGGAGCGGCCCCTTCAACTCGCCGCGCGCCAGCTCGGCGTCGCGCTCCCGCGCCTGCGCCAGCAATTGAGCGCGGTCTTGCAGCGCGACGATCGCATTGACCTTCGCATTTAGCCTCTCGACATGATCGAGGTACGCGCTCATGACTTCGACGCATGAGGCTTTTCGCGAGTGGATGACGCTTTCCAGGGAAGCGGCATCCATCATCACGATATCCGACGGAGAGGCCGCCACGGCCGGCAGCGGAACGGCGTAGGCTGTCGTGCCTAGTATTGCCCCGGTCGTCAGACCGCCGAGGACGGATCTGCGGTCCGGATCGGGTTCGTCTGCGTCAGCGGCGGCCGAAACCATGCTAAACCCCTAACTCGCCACTGCGCCAAGCTACGCTCGTTTGCGCCGGGCTGAAACAGTTTCGCTGGATCATTGGCGTTCCCTTCGAAATGCGCCGGAATGGCGGCGCATCCTCGCCGCCCGACCTGGGATTTCACCGTCGCTCAACCGGGTCGCGGCTCGCTCGGTCCGGACTGCACCCTGCCTTCGGCTTCTCGCGGAGCGAATTGCGCATGGCCCGACAATCTGGTCTGCTGAGAGCACGGAGTTTCATCTGGATGTGTCGCGGGGCGTAAAGGGCTCGATGGCGAACTACTACGAAATCTTGTCGCGAGCCTTGCGAAGAGGTGATGCCGCAGACGAGCGCTGGCGTCGCGATGTCTACGGGCGTACCCGGCAGATGCTGCTGCAGCAGTTGCGTGCGCGACCGTCGCAGGTTTCGATCAACGACGGCAGACGGCAATTGGCGGCGCTCGATGCCGCCATCGAGACCATCGAATCCGAATTTCAGCAAACGAGCGCTAGCGGCGGCGTACCGAAGGAAGGATACCGGCAAGCCCGTCGAGCCCGCTTAGCGACCGAACCGGCAGACAAGGCCGGTGGCGGGATAGCGGCCTGGATCTCGGCCAGGCCCATATATTCAGTCGTTCTCGCCGTCGCGGTCGCCACGGCCATAGCGGGGGCCTACGCTTTGTGGACTGCACGGCAGCCGCAAAATAGCCCTGCGCCGGTGGCCAAGAACGAAGCGCGGACGGGCACCCCGGTATTCCGCGGGAGGCGTCGGTTGAGGGCAGCGTCACTACCCGAAGGCGAGCTTGCGCCTGGCGTCGACGGCGGCTCGAGCGATGCCGAGGTGTCGTACGTGTTTCGGCGGCAGCCGGTCTTTTACCGCACGACCCACCCGGTCGGGACCATCATCATCGACAAGCCACAGCACTTCCTCTACCTCATTCAACCGAAATCCGTCGCGTTGCGCTACGGCATCGCTGTCGGCAGCCAATGCACCGATCTCGCCGGGCTGCGACGCATTTCCAACAAGGCCGAGTGGCCGGCGTGGCAGCCTACGCCGGAACTGGTCGCCCGCAGGCTCGCTCCGGCCGGAGTCATGCCCGGCGGTCCCGGCAACCCGCTCGGTGCGCGCCTTCTCGCGCTCGAAGACGGAAATTCAATCCACGGCACCAACGCCCCGAAGGCGATCGGCAATCCCGCGGTGTTTGGTTGCGTCCGCCTGGTCAACGACGACGTCGTCGATCTGTATCAGCGCGTGCCGGTCGGCGGACGCGTGGTCGTGACCAATTAGCCGTCACCAGCCTTCCTCGTGATCCGAGTTCGCGGGACGGGCTAAGGAGAGCGAAACCCTTCCTTTTTCGCCGCAATCAGCAAAGCTTCGCAGTGCCTCCCCGGGTAGTCGGATAGGGGCCGCCGTTAACCATGCGCGGTCTGGTGACGGTTTCGCAATATTTAATCCCTAAGACGCAATTTGGAGCAGACCGACGCAGTCGGCCGGTTGGCGCCGTCCTTGGCGCGCCTGCCGCGGAGGTCGGTTGTTGCGCGTGCGTTTAGTGGGTGATGGCGTTGATGATCGAATCCATCATGTATCTCGGCATCGGGTTTCTCGCCGCGTCGATCAGCGTTCTGGCCGTCGTGCCCATCGTCCACACCCGCGCCGTCCGGCTGACCACCCGGCAGCTTGCGGACACGATGCCGTCGTCAGTGGCGGAAATCGCAGCCGACAAGGATCTGCTGCGGGCCGAGTTCGCCATGTCGACGCGAACTCTGGAGATGAAGGTCGATCAGCTAAAGGGCAAGGGCGCTAACCACCTGCTGGAACTCGGGAAGAGCAGCAACACCGTCAACCATCTCCGGATCGAGCTCGACGCGCTACGCGAGCGGTTGCACACCACTGATGAGCAGCTTGCGAGCGAATCCGCCGCGCTCAAGGTGGCGGAACACGCCCTCGCGGATAGGGCGTCGGAGCTGGCCGCGCTGATGTGCGACCTGGAGCAGCAGTCGATCCTCTCCGACGGTCAGAAGATCGAGATCGTTACCCTCAAGACCCAGGTCGAAGCGCTGAAAGTCCGGTTGGAGGCGAACAACAACGAATTGCAGGCCGTGTACAAATGCCGGGATGCCGAGCAGATCGAATTCGAGGCACGCGTCGACGCACTGACCATCGCGGCGCAAAAGGCCGAAGCCACCTTGGCCGACAGGGAAGCCGAGCTGGCCAAGTTGTCGGACGATTTCAATGCGCAGACGATGCTGAGCGAAACGCAAACGGCGAGGATCGTCACGCTCGACGGTGAAATCGAGACGCTGAGAAAGCGGCTTGACACGGCCAACAGCGAGTTGAAGACGGGAGAAGATCACCGCAATGAGCTGACGGCAGCAATCAAAACAGCCGAACTTGCGTTGTCCGAGAAGGATTTGGACGCGTCCCAGCTGGTCGGCGAGTTGAGCGAGCGCGCGGCGTTTGCTTACGCCCAGGCCAATGAGATCTTCACTCTCAAGGGCGAGGTCGATGCGCTGACAGGCAGGCTGGACGAGACCCACAAGGCCTTGAGGGCTGCAGAAGATCGCGGCCATGAATTGAGCGCAGCGGTGGAGAACGCCGAGCGGGTGTTGTCCAAGAGGGAATCTGAGGTCACCCGGCTGACGAGCGAGCTGGACGCGCGCGCGATGCTCGGCCAAGCCCAGACGAACGAGATATTCGTTATCAAGGCCGAGGTCGATACGCTTGCAGGACGATTGAACGAGGCTTGCGCGGCGTTGAATGCGGCGGAGGATCGCGGCCAGGGATTCGCCGCCGCGGCAGGGCACGCTGAGCAGGCGTTGCTCGCGAAGGAATCGGAGATCGCCCGGCTCATCGCCGAGTTGGACGAGCGCTCGACGCTGAGCGAGGCGCAGGCGAGCGAGATCCGCAGTCTCGAGGCGGAAGTTGAGTCTATCACAGGACGCCTCGACGAGACTTCCCAGGCGCTGAATACCGCGGATGACGGCCGCGATGCGCTGACCGTCGCGGTCGAGAAAGCTGAGCGGGCGTTGTCCGCGAAGGAGTCGGATCTCGCCAGGCTCGCCGGCGAGTTGAACGAGCACTCGACGCTGAGCGAGGCGCAGGCGAACGAAATCCTCGGTCTGAAGGCCGAAGTTGAGTCTCTCACAGCACGCTTCGACGAGACTTCCAAGGCACTGAATACGGCGGAGGATCAACGCCATGCGCTGACCAGCGCGGCGGAGAAAGCCGAGTGGGCGCTGTCCGCGAAGGAATCGGAAGTCGCGAGGCTCATCGGCGAGCTGAACGTGCACTCGACGCTCAGCGAGGCGCAGACGAGTGAGATCGTGTCTCTCACGGCGGAGGTTGAGACCTTGACCGCACGCCTCGACGAGGCTGGCAAAGCACTGAGTGCGGCGAAGGATGGCCACTATGCGCTCATCGCTGCGGCGGAAAACGCCGAGCGGTCACTGTCCGCGAAGGAATCGGAGCTCGCAAGGTTCAGCGGCGAGTTGAACGCGCGCTCGACGCGGAGTGAGGCGCAAACGAATGAGATGCTCGGTCTCAAGGCCGAGGTTCGCACCCTGACCGGACGCCTCGACGAGGCTTGCAACGCACTGACTGCGGCGGAGGATCACCGCTATGCGCTGACCGTCGCGGCGGAGAACGCCGAGCGGGCGTTGTCCGAGAAGGAAGCGGATCTCGCCAGGCTCACAGGCGAGTTGAACGAGCGCTCAACGTTCGCCGATATACAGGCGAAGGAGCTTGTTGCACTCAAGGCTTACGTTGGCGCCATCAAAGAGCGCCTCGACGCAGCCAACAACGAATTGCAGGCGGTGGAAGACCGACGCGCTGCCGAGCGGCTCGAACTTGATGCGGCGATCCAGGGAGTGATGGGAGAACGGGCCAGATTTGTAAGTTTCCATGGTCGTGTCGCCGAGCTTGTAGAGCAATTGGTGGAGCAGACCAGCGAAGACAAGAATCTTGCCCGCCGGGCGCGGGACCTGGAAAACCGCCTCGCCGAACAGTCGCGGCTCCTGGAAGCAAGCGATTGCGAGCGCAAGCAGCTGCGCAAAGAGATCGACGCCGCGCTCAAAACCGAGGCCGAGCGGCGCAACGCTGTCATCACGGAGATCGACAATCACGCCAAGGCCGAGAACGCCAAGCTTCGGGCTGCGCTCGACCGCGCCAACGGCGACCGGACGCGGCTCGCGTACGAACTCGCCACCGCGAAGCGGCAGGCGCAGCTGCTCAAGGCTGGCGAGCAGCAGGACGGTATTGTTGCCGCGTGATTGCCGATCCCCTCATCGAGTAGGCCGAGCTGCAATTTTCGCCGAAGACCGGTTCTTGTCGGCGAGTGTGTGCTTCACGACCAAGGCGGCGACGATGAGAACGGCCGCCAAGCCGACCTGAGTCTTCACATAGGGAAACGCGAGAATGAGGATGCCGGCAGCGGCAAGAGCGCCGCTGTCGGCAGCGGAAAATCCGCGTTGCAATGGAAGGCGCAGCAGAAAAGCTATTGCGACGGCGAGCACGACGAGGTCGTACATATAGATGTAAGGCGTCGCGAGCAGCGCGCCGACGGCGAGGCCGGCGGCTTTGATCTCGTAGCAGGCGCGGCTGCGCCACAGCAGAATGAGCGCGGCTGCCACCGCAAAACTACCAGCGGACTGCACGGTCCAGGCGAGTGCCTCGCCCGCGCCATGCGCGCGCATCAGGCCGAACAGGCTTTGCAGGCGGCTCCAGTCGGCGGCGCCCTCGCCGAGCACGACGCGGCCGGTGATCGGCATCCAATGCAGGAAGGCCTCCCAGCTGGGGCTGCCGAAAGCGAGCCAGGATGCAGCCGCGAGACCGCCCGCAGCGAGCGCCGCAACCGCGATTGTCAGCCAGCGCCGGTCAGCGATCAGTACGATCGGAAACAGCAGCCCGAATTGCGGCTTGTAGGTCAGAAATCCCAGGCACAGACCGGCTAGCGCCGGATGCCGCTCCAGGAGCCCGAGCGTGCCGCCGATCAGCGCCGCGGTGAAGAACCCATTCTGGCACGCCGTCACGTTCCAGAGCGCAGCCGGAAATCCGAGCGCGAGGAGGATGCCGGCGCGGCTTCGCAGAATTCCACCAAGCGTCGCGGCGTAGGCGGTGAGCGTTGCCGCGAGCCAGACGAGAGCCGCGACAAGGTAAGGCAGCGTCGCGAGCGCGGCGGCGACGAACAGGAATGGCGGCGGGTAATGCCAGCCGTAGTAGTTCGCAAAGGCGTGGCCGACGGCGCGGACTTCGGCCGCCTTGTGCAGGGTCCAGTCGTAGGCGGCAGCGGGATTGCCGTCGAGGGCGAGGCGTCCCGCGGCCCACACATTGACGAAATCGTTGGCGATCGGCCGCCCTTCGCCGTCGAGCAAGAAGTTGCCGCCGAGCGCGGCGGTGACCAGCACGGCCAGATAGCCGAGCGCCAAAGTCAAACCGAGGAGCGATATGAGGCGCTCCGGTGTCGGCCGCCGCGCCGCCACGCCCTGCGCAGCAGCGGGGGCGGCTTCGCGTGCGCTCATGCCACGACGCTCTGCGGCGCGAACACGCGGCGGACGATCAGTGCGCCCACGATGACGACGGCGCCGAACCCAAGCGGCGCCTTGATGAAGGGAAAGATAAATATCAGCAGGCAGGCGACACCGATCGCGGGCAGCTCATGCGGCAGGAATCCGCGCGCACCGAGACGGCAGAGGAACGCCAGTGGCACCGCCAGCACGACCAGGTCGTACATGTAGAGATAAGGCGTCGCCAGCAACGCTGCGGTTCCGAGCGCCGCGGCCTTGATCTCGTGGCCGGCGCGGCTGCGCCACAGCACGGCCACTCCGACCGCGGCAAGGAGCGCGACCGCGATCTGCAGGGTCCAGGCGAGCGTCTCGCTGCCGCCGAGCGTGCGCGTGAGGCCAAACGCGGTCTGCAGCTTGCTCCAGTCCGCCCAGCCGTCGGAAAGAAACGCCTGCGACGTGTGGCCGATGCTGGCGAAGAAGGCATTCCAACTCTCGCTGCCGAAGGCGAGCCACGACGCGGCCGCAATCAGCACTGCCACGACCGTGGCGGTGGCGAACGCGCGCCAATGCCCGCCGGCAACGATGGCGATCGGAAACAACAAGCCAAGGTGAGGCTTGTAGGTCAGCAGCCCGATAAGGACACCGGCCAAAGCCGGTCGCCGCTTGATCAAAGTGAGCGCACCGCCGACCAGCCCGGCGGTGAGGAATCCGTTCTGGCCGACGATGAAGTTCGCCAGCACCGCGGGGAACGCGGCGCCGAGGAAATAGCCGACGCGATCGCCGATGATGGCGCGGATCGCCGCGAGGTAGGCGGGAAAGGTGCCGAAGGTCCAGATGACCCACGCGGTGGCGTAGGGAATGAGCGACAGCGCGGCGGCGACGAACAAAAAGGTTGGCGGATAGTGCCAGCCGAAATAGCCGTCGAAGCCATGCCCGACAGCGCTCTCCTCGACGAGCTTGTGTGCCGGCCAGTCGTAGACCGAAGCAGCGTGGCCAGCGAGCGCCATCCGCCCGGCAGCCCAGACGTTGACGAAATCGGACGGCACGCCGCCGCCGTCCCGCATCGTCAGCCAGCTGCCCTCGACGTAGCAGGCGGCGAGGTAGACCACCTGCGCGACGATGAGCGCAAAGCAGATAAGGTCCACCGGCCGCGCGAGCTTTGTGCCCGCGCTGCCGGCGGGGGAGGTCTCGTAAAGGGCCATCGGCGCGCCGGCCTTGCTTGCGTCGCGGCGACGCTAGGCGCGGCGGCCTTGAAGAACCCTTAAGCGGCCATGCGCAAGACCGCGTCCCGACGCTATCGCCGCAGCAGCCGGAGGATGATCAGCAGGATCACTGCGCCGATGAAAGCGTTGATCACCGCGGCGACGAAGCCGCCGCCGATGATGATGCCGATCCGCGGCAGCAGCCAGCCGGCGATGACGGCGCCGATGATGCCGACGATGATGTCGCCGATCAGTCCGAAGCCGCCGCCTCGCACGACCATGCCCGCGAGCCAGCCGGCAATCGCGCCGACGATCAGCCAAATGATGATGCTCTGCGCGTCCATCGCTTCCCCCAATTTCCTGCAACCGCTAAGCGCCTGCAAGCTAAGGCCTTTGCTTTCCCTCTGTCAGCAGGGCGGGACCACTTTGGAACAGTTATGCACCCAAGTAGTTGTTGCAGTGCAACATAAGGTGAGGCAAACTGAAGACCAAGTTGTCGCGATTTGGTGACCTCGCGAACGCTCCCTTAAGGCGGAGTTGCAAATGGCCGTCGCGCAGAAGAAACCATCAGCCGCGCCCCTGAAAGACCTCTACGCCATCGGCGAGGTTCCGCCGCTCGGTCACGTGCCGGCGACCATGCACGCCTGGGCGATCCGCAAGGACCGTCACGGCCCGCCGGAGACGTCGATGCAGCTCGAGGTGGTGCCGACCTGGCCGATCGCCGAGGACGAGGTGCTGGTCTACGTGATGGCCGGCGGCGTCAACTACAACGGCGTCTGGGCGGGCCTCGGTCAGCCGATCTCGCCCCTCGACGTGCACAAGAACCCGTTCCACGTCGCCGGCTCGGACGCTTCGGGGGTGGTCTGGGCGGTCGGCTCGAAAGTGCGGCGCTGGAAAGTCGGCGACGAGGTCATCGTTCACTGCAATCAGGACGACGGCGACGACGAAGAATGCAACGGCGGCGATCCGCTGCTGTCGCCGTCGCAGCGAATCTGGGGCTACGAGACGCCGGACGGATCGTTCGCTCAATTCTGCCGCGTGCAGTCGCGGCAGCTGATGCCGAAGCCGGCGCATCTGAGCTGGGAAGAATCGGCCTGCTACACGCTCACGCTGGCGACCGCCTACCGCATGCTGTTCGGCCATGCGCCGCACATTCTGCGCCCCGGCGACAACGTCTTGGTCTGGGGCGCATCGGGCGGGCTCGGCGTGTTCGGCGTGCAGCTCGTCGCCGCTTCCGGCGCCAACGCCATCGGCATCATCTCGCACGAATCGAAAGCGGAATACGTTTTCAATCTCGGCGCCAAGGGCGTCATCAACCGCAGCGCGTTCAAATGCTGGGGCGCGATGCCGAAGGTCGGCACTCCCGAATACGATGGCTGGGTGAAGGAGGCGCGGCGCTTCGGCAAGGCGATCTGGGACATCACCGGCAAGCGCGACGTCGACATCGTGTTCGAGCATCCGGGCGAAGCGACGTTCCCGGTCTCCTGCCTGGTGGTCAAGCGCGGCGGCATGGTGGTGTTCTGCGCCGGCACCTCCGGCTACAACATCACCTTCGATGCGCGCTACGTATGGATGCGGCAAAAGCGCATTCAGGGTTCGCATTTCGCGCACCTCAAGCAGGCGAGCGCCGCCAACCAGTTCGTCATCGATCGCCGTATCGATCCGTGCATGAGCGACGTATTCCCCTGGGAGAAGATCCCGCACGCGCACGAGCTGATGCGAACCAACCGGCACAAGCCCGGCAACATGGCGGTGCTGGTCAACACGCCGCGCTTGGGGCTGCGCAATCTCGACGACGTGATCGAGGCGGCGTCGCTGCCGGAGCTGACCCGGCAATCCAACCGCGTTTGA
>CAWHZA010000019.1:0-62694 GCA_963833665.1 uncultured Alphaproteobacteria bacterium
AAAATTGCGGGAGGGCGCCGCCGTGGCTGTGGTCGCTGAGGAGGCATTCCTGCAGGGCAGCACCCGAAGTTCTTGAGAAATGGGTTGCCAATCAACCTCCCTGGTCAGACTTTCCCTTTATCGTCCTTACCAGTCGTGCCACTTCGCCGGCTGCCCATGCCTACAGGCTCCGCCTGCTTGAGAGCCTTGGCAATGTTTCGATGCTGGAGCGGCCGCTAAACACGGTTACACTAACCAGCAGTGTTAGCGCCGCGCTGCGCGCTCGTCGGCGTCAGTACGAGGTGCAGGATCACCTCCTCGACCGAGAGACGTCTGCGGCGCAGCTGGAAGATCTGGTCCGCGAGCGGACCGGCCAACTCGAACAAGCAAATGAACAATTGCGCCACCAGATCGCTGAACGTAGGCAGGCCGAGGCGGCCCTTCAGCAAGCACAAAAGATGGAAGTCATCGGTCAGATGACCGGTGGCGTAGCGCACGACTTCAACAACTTGTTGACGGCCGTGCTTGGCAATCTTGAACTTGCAATCCGTCGCGGCGCTGACGAGGGCATTCGGCGCTACCTCGAGGGAGCAACTCACGCGGCGCAACGCGGCGCTAAGATCACCTCGCAGCTGCTGGCTTTCTCACGGACCCAGCGTCTACAGACCGAGCCCATTGATCTAAATTCGATTGTGAACCGGATGGGTGATCTGTTGTTTCGAACCATCGGGGCAACGGTTCGAATTGAAACCATCTTGGAAAATAACCTATGGCAAGCAATCGCTGACCCCAGCCAGATCGAATCGGCGATTCTCAACCTCGCGGTGAATGCTCGCGACGCGATGCCGAACGGCGGCCGGCTGACTATTTCGACCGCAAACGTACCGCGTGAAGAGCGAAACAAGCCGCCTGAACTCGCAGCCGGCGACTATGTCGCGGTCTGTGTAAGCGACACCGGGACGGGCATGACTGATGAGGTCTTAAGGAAGGCCTTCGAACCCTTCTTCACCACGAAGGCAGTGGGCAGCGGTACCGGTCTTGGACTGAGCCAGGTTTATGGTATCGCCAAACAAACCGGCGGGGGTGTCTCGATCGCCACGAAGGTCGCCGAAGGCAGTAAGGTCACGGTCTATTTGCCGCGCACGAGTGCCCGTCCGGTCGCTGCACCCGTACGAAAGTCCAGGAGCACCATTGCGGCGGCATGATGCAACAATCCTCGTCGTTGACGACGATCCAGATGTTCGAGGGTTGGCAATCTCCTGTTTAGAGACCCTTGGGTACCGAGTGTTCGGAGCCGATGGGGGACGGGCGGCCATTGATCTTGTAGAAAGGGATGTTTCGCTCGATTTGGTTCTCATCGACATTGCGATGCCGGAGATCAACGGCGTAGAAGCAGTCCAAGCTATCCTTGAAAGGCGGCCTGCGCTGCCGTTCCTCTATATGACCGGATATGTCGGTCCCATGAAACTAGATCCTTCCGAGCACCGCGTGGTGAAAAAGCCATTTACGATCGCCGAACTGGCGGCAAAGGTAGAAGAGGTCCTATTTCCAAGTGGGGATGGCCGATTGACCGATAACGTGATTGCCATAAAACCTGGCGCACGCAAAAATTGACCCTTATCGTGCGGAAATTCCCGCACTCGCCGTCCTGATCGGTGCTGTCATTGCGATTGCCGCTAGCAGCACCACTGGGGCGGGGCGCTCACTGAAGACTCCAAATCCTCAACTGCAGAACCGCTTTTCGCTTTGGAACTCGACGGTTGTTCCGCTCTGACCGGCCGGATGGCGATTTAGAGCGCAAGCAGCAAGGATCATCTCGTCTGGTCTGGGCCACCGCAACATGGCGTTGGAGGACCCCTCCGTATCTCGTTCGTTTGGTTGAGATGCGAACGGGGCTTGCCGCGCCAGATGCTGAGAACCGCGTCGCGCAGATTGTGACTAAGTCGCGGGACGCTGCTGCCAAGGCTAGACGTAGTGCCGTTATCAGCAGCTCGCGCTAGCAACGGCCGCGGTCCTTGCTCTCCTAAGCATGGTGGGCTGTGCTAACACAGGCAAAGGCAAGGCCCCGCCCCCCGTAGTGACGAAGGGGTAATTTCCCCGATTAGGATTGAATGGGAGAAAGGGGTCGGCTTCGCGCCGCCCTTTTCAACTCCACGCGAAGCGCGTGCGTCATGCCGGCTCGCCATTTCGGCACGCAATCCCAACTCATCGCCCCTCCCACGGTATGGTCCAGGACGCGGCGCACGGTGCACAAGATCCGTCATGTGCTATCAGGGCGCGCCGGCATGAGAGTGTTCGGCGATCACGTGGTCGAGCTGCAGGATGGTGGGGCGCCGCTCGACAAGACCAACGTCATGCTCCGCTGCGGCTCGTGCGCCCAACGGGCAAGGCGCATGGCTCTCTAACGAAATGCCCAGGATGTGATCATTGCAACGACGCAAAGCGCCATTGCAGCCGTGGACACCCAGCCCAACCACCGCAAGGCGCCGCCGATGGTAAATTGACCCATCACTCGGCGATTTGCTGTTATCCACATCATGACGAGCATGACCGGTACTGCCACGGCGCCATTAATGACGGCGCTCCAGTACAAAGCTTGGATAGGGTCAATCGGACTGAGCGTGATCGCGGCGCCAAGGACGGCGGACGCTGCCAGTACCGAGTAGAACGCGATAGCCTCCTTCGGCTGCCGAGCCAATCCTACCGGCCATCTGCGGCCCTCTCCCACAGCATAGGCTGCTGATGCCGCCAGGACCGGAATTGCGAGCAGCCCGGTGCCGATGATACCGACTGCGAACACCGTGAAGGTAAACGCTCCGGCGATTGGTTTGAGCGCTTCGGCCGCCTGAGTCTGAAGTTTCGATGTTCGTGACGCCGGCGCGGTGAAGCGTTGCGGCTGTGGTAATGATGATTGCAAGCGCGATGATGTTGGAGAAGGCCATGCCGAGGAGCGTATCAGTTCGGATACGAGCAAACGCGTCGAGCGCTTGGCGGGGTGCTTTCAGCAATGTCTTTCTGCGACGGTCGACGTGTACATCCTCTGCTTCCTGAGAGGCCTGCCAAAAAAACAAGTAGGGAGAAATCGTTGTGCCAAGAATGGCCACAAGAGTGGTGAAATACTGATTGCTCCAGGTAATGCGCGGCAGGAGGACACCGGAAAGCGCATCGCTCCAGTTTACTTTTGCTGCAAACATCGCAGCCACATAAGCGAACAAGCTGAGCGTCAGCCATTTGAGAAACGTCACGTAAAGTTTGTACTGGATGAAAACGATTTCGCCGACACAAATTGTTGTAAAGGCGAAAACGTAAAGGAGACTTCGGCCTCCTAGCAGAACCCGTGCTGCATCCGCCATGGAACTTAGGTCGGCGCCAATGTTGATGGTGTTGGCGATGAACAAAAGTGTGACGATCAGCTGGAGTAGCCAGTTTGGATAGTGGCGACACAAATTCCCAGAGATGCCGTGGCCCGTCGTGCGTCCGATGCGTGCGCTGATTTCCTGGATCGCCACCATCAGCGGATAGGTCAGCAGCATCGTCCAGCCGATGCTGTAACCGAGCTGCGCACCGGCTTGGCTGTAGGTCCCAATGCCCGATGGGTCGTCATCGGACGCTCCCGTGATCAGGCCCGGACCCAGCTTGCGCAGAAACTGGGTCGCTACAATCCGCTGGAATGGAGTTGGCTGCTTTTTGAAAACGGGCACGGAGCAATCGGCAGTAGCAATTGGGGGCGGTCCGTACCCAAATGGCAAGGACAAATTAGCTTGGAAAGCAGGTTGGGGTTAGAACGGTCGATGCATCCTTCCCAGAAACCAGCCGAGGCCGACCGCGACAATGGCGCTGGTGTAAGGCTGCGTTTCGATAGTGTTGCGGAGCCACTTGTCAAAGGTGACGGCAGTCTGCCGGGCGGCGTCAGCTGTCTGACCGTACAGATCTTGGGCTGCGCCTGCGGCCTCATCGAGTTTCCCCTTGAATTCGCTACTGGCGTCTCCTGCAGCCCGTCCGAGGCCCTCTTCAACCTTGCCTGCGACGTTGCGAGCCGTACCCGAAATGCGATTTTCGTCCATGTCGATCTCTCCGTTGGCTCCACTACAACCCGGCGGACCGAAAAACGTTCAATCCCCAAGCCTCGGTGATGTCGATTTGCCCGCCGCGCACGAGCCGGCTTTCCATCTCTTCGGCTAGCACGCAGCAAGCAGCGTAGCGGCGACGCGCCGCATTACTCACCGCGCGCGCCATGAGTGGCAGCGCCAGCGCGAAGCCGAGGCAGCTGCGGAAGGGAATAGAGGAGCGGGAACATGACTGTCCCGCACATGGTTATTGAATGGCAAGGGTTTGCTGCCGAACGTGGACGACCGCAGCCTTCCCGCCAGACGTTATCGCGACACCGCGATCCATGTCGCGCGCTGGCGCTGCCACTCATGGCGCGCGCGGTGAGTAATGCGGCGCGTCACGCCAACCCAGTAGAAGTCGGGACCCCAGCCCTCCGTCCAGGCTTTGTAGAGCATCGAGCGTGACATGCGCTCTGCGGCACAAAACTCGTCGACCGTATAGGATGGGTCGTTGACCGCCGCGTTTTTCCGATCGCGGGCAGGGCTGTGCTCGTAGGACACGGTATGCCTCCACGTTTTCTGTACGTGGGGGCATGCATAGTCGTGGACGCTGAGAAGGAATGCTTAGACAGTAGTGTCCCAACGTTCGAGGTTGGGCGGACGCTAACATTTTGAAGCGGCGGGAAAAATAGAGATTTTGGGCTGGTCTCGATTTCAATGGAGACTGGAAAATCGGCACACCTTTGCGGCCCTCAGGTCGCGAGGATGGCGCCATGCATCAAGGTCATTACGTCTTTGCCCAGCTCATGCAGCACCTACCGTTGACGACATTTCGTCGTTGCGTCGCGCGTTACAACGGCGAGTACCGCATCCAGCAGTTCTCATGCCTTGATCAATTTCTGTGCATGGCGTTTGCGCAGTTGACGTGTCGCGAGAGCCTGCGCGACATCGAAGCGTGTTTGCGTGCGCAATCGTCCAAACTCTACCACATGGGCATTCACAGTGCGATCTCCCGCAGCACCCTGGCCCATGCCAACGCCCAGCGCGACTGGCGCATCTACGCCGACTTCGCGCAAATCCTGATCCAACGAGCCAAGCAGCTCTATGGGCGACGACCTCTGGCCTCGACCTCGACGCCACCGTCTACGCCTTGGACGCCACCACCATCGACCTGTGCCTTTCGCTGTTTCCGTGGGCGGAGTTTCGAACGCACCAAGGCGGCGGTCAAACTGCATACGCTGTTGAATCTCCAAGGCGACATTCCCGAATTCATCCTGATCTCCGACGGAAAACTGCACGACGTCAATGTTTTGGATCATCTGCTGCCCGTGCCCGGCGCATACTACGTCATGGATCGCGGTTATCTCGACTTCGAGCGCTTGGCGCACCTGATGATGGCGAAATCGTTCTTCGTCACCCGTGCCAAACGCAACTTCAACTTCGCCGTCGCTATTCGCACACGGTCGACGTTCGACCGGCGTGCAGTGCGATCAAACGGTTGTCTTGAACCTTCTACTCGCGCCAGGGCTATCCCGGAGCCGTTGCGTCGCATCGTTACTACGATGCCGAACGCGGCAAACGTCTGGTGTTCCTCACCAACGATTTCGCCTTCGACGCACTCACCATTGCCGCGCTGTACAAGTCGCGTTGGCGGATCGAACTGTTCTTCAAGTGGATCAAGCAGCACCTGCGCATCAAGGTGTTCTACGGAACCAGCGAGAACGCCGTCAAATCGCAAATCTGGATTGCCGTGTCCACCTACCTGCTCGTGGCGATCGTAAAAAAGCGCCTCGCGCTGCCGGCACCTTTACACAATTCTACAGATTTTGAGCCTCATCCAATTCGAGAAAACCCCGGTGGATAGCTTGTTTGACGACGATGCATCGCAGAAAATTCCTGCCGCAGACGCCAACCAATTGAATCTCTTCAATTAATGTTGGGACGCTAATGATGCTTAGAAGGAATTTATTTGCGTAATTTTCGAGAGGTAGCTTTCCGCCGTAGCGTGGTCGCCGGCGCACGCCGATTTACGATCTCCAATACCTTTTCGAGGTCCGGCGCCTCGAAGTCAATGCGCTCCGGCGCCCTGGTTGAGGATTTCGGCGATCTGGGTCTGGTCCAGCCTTGGGTCCGAAGCGCTGTCTCGGCCGCTCCGGCGCGTCGTCGTTGGATGGCATCACGGCGCAATTCCACCACATGCGCCACTGCCAGCCGACAGAGCTTTCGCTTGATCTGGGGCGGCACCGTATAGCGCCGATCGTTCCCGCGCTTGCTCCAGCATTCCTCGATCAGGGCCTGCGCCTCGGGGTTCCCGGCAAGAGACGAAAGCATGACTTGAATTTCGAGCACTGGAGCGTCGGCGAGCCACGCCTCCATCAGCACTTGAGCGTGATGTGCCGCGCGGCGATTTGGATTGCGCTGCCAGCTTGTGGCACCAGTTGGTCGCCCGCGCTTGGCCATTCTTCATCCCCGCAGTGGCGTCACTTGCGCATTGGGCTTGAACCCGAACCGGGCAGGGGATTGGGCGCCCGTAAGTATCTTCCAGGATAGTAACGGTTTGCAGCACCAAATGGGTCTACTGCGGGACGCGGTTCCATCATTGGGGGCGCCGGCCCTCATCATGGGAGGGCGCACGTTGGTGGCCGCGACGAAGCCGGCAAGCTTCATTCCGAGGACGACAATCCCCTTGCCGAGGGCGTAGCTGCTCAGCGTGTAGCCGGAGGTCACGTCGAGGGTCGCGCCGGAGAGGAGCGTGATCCGGGATGCGCTCAGGATCGTTGTCCCGCTCGCGGTGCCGCCCGGCCCGACAAGTTGCGCGCCGGTGAACACTATCGTCCTGCTCGCAAACCCGTAGACCAGCTGCGCGCCGCCCGAAACCCGTGCCCCGGCGTCCGTAGCTGACGGCCTCCGTACCCCCGGCCGAAACCCGCGCCGAATTGGCCGAACCGCCACTGAGCACATCGAGCGTGCCGCCGCCCGCAACAGTGGTGTTGCTCGCGCCGCCCCGGATTCGATCACCTGCGAATCGGCAAAGATCGTGGCCCCGCCGGCATTGCCGTAGACGTCCTGCTCGCCGCCCGACAGGAGCGCGCCACGGTCGCTGCCACGGGCGCTGATGATCTCCAAGCCGCCGCCCAAGATGGTGGTTGGATCAGCCAAGCCGCCGGCGGAGACGACGAGCGTGCCGCCGTTCGCAATCGTGGTGTTGCTCGCGGTGCCGCCGCCTTCGATCACTTGCGATCCGCCGAAGACGGTGCCTCCTCCGGCGATGCCGAACACGTCCTGTTCGCCGCCGAATATCTGAGGAAACGATCTCGAGCCTCGAGACGACCGTCGGCGATTGGGCGGCAGCTTGGCGCATGTACTTGAGCTGGTTGCTGAGAGGCGTGGCGGTGGAGGCCTCATGCGACCCGGGACCGGTGGGCGTAGCGCTGATGTCCGGCAACGTGCTGCAGCCGGCGGCGAACGGCTTCCTCTTCGACCTCTATCTCGATCCGGCGCAGAACTTTAGCGGCAAAGCGTTCGCGCTGACCTCCGACGGATCCGGCGACTACTTCATTGCCCTTAGCCAGACGATCATCAGCGCCGGCACCGCTTTCATTTCCGCCGGCCAGAGCAGCAGCGGCCGGAATGAGTTTGTGAAGCCCGTGCTGCAGGCCAGCCAGTTTCCGTGGCCTGAATATGTCGCGATGACGTCTGGCGGCGGCCGTCCACGTTCGGCAGCAAATCCTTGCCATTCAATAACCATGTGCGGGACAGCGCCTTCCTGTCCGCAGGAGCCCGGCTACTTGTGGGCTAACAGGGGGCTATAATGACGGTATCGCCTTGATGCCTCCATGACCGCGCTGACCCACCCGGGCGGAAATCTCACCGGCTTCATCAACTTAGAGGCCGGTTGGGCATGCAGATGCACGCGCGGCTGCATGATGCCTAGATGGTCGATGATGAATCGCGTGTCGGGATGGCGAGCGATGAGCGCAGCGCCCGCGTCCAAGTTGCCCCAGCACAGGATGTTGACCGGAAAATCGTAGCGAACGGCCGCGCGTATGATCCGGTCGAGGCCCGGGTCGTTCGGCTCGCGCTTCGCCTCCTTCGTCAGCATGATGCGGATTCCGACCGCGCCCGGCGTATTCTTCCAGTCGGCGACGACATCGGCCACCGCCGGATCGTCCGGGTCGACTGGCTTAACGATGGCGAACCGGCCGGGATGGGCCCGTTGCACTTTCACCGCATAGCTGGCGTCGTAGCGGTACATGGAAAAGGCGGAGATGAAGATCGCGCCGTCGACACCGACCTTGTCCATAGCCGCCACCATCTCGTCCCCCGTAACGTGATCGGGCCAGTTCGGCACAGTGTGCCAGGGTCGCTTCGGAGTGTTTGCCTCATAGGCGTGGACCTGGGAATCGATGATTGTCATCGGGGAAGCTCATCAATTGCTAACAGAGTTCGGTATGCAACAGATCGCACCAGCCGTCTTCAGCATCGTTGAACTGGAGCCGCGCCGGGCTCTACAGGATCTGCTACCAACAACTGACGACGCAAAAGATTGCAGTGTATCTCTGCGGCGCACTGCAAAGCGGGAGCCCTTCACGCGTCAGTTACCTTCGCGAGTAACTGTGTTGGGCGGCGGCTCTCGTGCGATTGCGACGGTCGGCCGGCCTCCTTGCCCGTTGAATTGCCATTTTATTCGACAACCATCTGGCCGTGGGTATCAATGCTGTAGTGAGCTCCAGGGAGGCTGTATTGGCGACAAGAACGAAGGCCAAACGTAAAGGCAAGGCAAAGCGCAAGAAAACGCTCGTCAGCAAGGTGGCCGCGCGCAAAAAGGCTACAGCGGTTAGAAAAACCAAGGCAATCAGAAAAAAAGCACCGAAGAGGGCCCCTGTCCGGCGAGTATCATCCAAGAAAGCCAAGCCAGCCGCGAAAGTTGCGGTTGAGGCGGCGCCAGCCAGCGCACCGGCGGAGCCCGAAGCGGTTAGACCGATGCCGGGCTCGGCCGCGCAACCCACTCCGCTAGCCGAACCGGGGGAGCGTATCGGCGTCGTGACCCATTACTACAGCCACCTGTCAGTCGCGATCATGCGGCTCGAGTCAGGTACGTTGCGGGTTGGCGATGTTATCCATATCCGCGGGCACACCACAGATTTCAGCCAGAAGGTTGAATCCCTCGAGGTCAATCAAGCTCCCGTAACTGAAGTCCGGCCGAACGAGGAGTTCGGCCTAAAGGTGGCTGAGCACGCGCGCGAGCACGACGTCGTGTTCAAAGTGGGTTCGTAGAGAAGTGTAATCACTTGGCGCTGGCGTCGCGGCGCGTTCCGTGCAGCGCTTAAGGGATCTCGTAGACGGACATCTCGTCAGCGATGCCGCTCAGCGTTGCACGCCGGAGGGTCGGCTTCAGCCCAGTGCTCTCAAGCAGCATGGAGGCTTGTGTGTTCTCTACCGAAGATCATCGATAGTTTCTGCCGCTCGCTCACCTCCTCGCTGACCTTGAGGAACTGGGCTGTATGCGTCACAGGGTCGAAGACGATCAGGGCGGCTTCCGGCAATTGCAAGGAAAGAATCGCTCTTTCTCCTCCCTGTAAGTCGACCCCCTCGAGCGCGACCCTTGCAGCAGGCGCCAATGCCGGCCATGCCGCGAGGCATGGACTACTAGCCGCATCAACAAGCGGAAGGCCCGGATAAAACGCTCTGGGCCTTCTTATATTTATTCCGCACAGAGCCGGCAGAACACGCTGCGTCACGCGCAGCTTGACATTGGCCGTTTGTTCCCGTTATGTTCCTATACGCGAAGATCTGCGCGGGTAAGTGGACCGGATGGAAACGACAGCCACCATCCTCCATGCGGACCTGGACGCCTTTTATGCCTCGGTCGAGCAACTGCTCGATCCGTCTTTGCGCGGTAAGCCCATTGCCGTCGGCGGTGGGGTCGTGCTTGCCGCATCTTACGAAGCCAAGCACTTCGGCGTTCGCGGCGGTATGTCTGGATGGCAGGCGCGTGAGCTCTGCCCGCAGTTGATCTTTGTCGGCGGCCATTTCGGCGACTACCAACGGCTAGGCGATGCCGCCATCAAGGTGCTCAATGATTTTACGCCTCTCCTTGAGCGAATCTCGATCGATGAGGCCTTCGCCGACGTCGCGGGGTGCACCCATCTCTTCGGTTCACCAGCCGAAATTGCGAGCGCTGTTCGGCGCCGGGTGCGCACAGAGCTCGGCCTTCCAATCTCGATCGGTGTTGCGCGCACCAAGCACCTGGCGAAAATTGCCTCGCAAGTGGCCAAGCCCGATGGCCTTGTGATAGTCGACCCCGCCACTGAGTTGGACTTCCTTCACAATCTGCCGGTCGAGCTAATGTGGGGCGTGGGCCCGGTCACCAAGGCGCGGCTCGCTGAGATCGGCGTGCTCACCATCGGGCAGCTTGCGAAGATATCGGAACGATCGCTCGCACGGTTACTGGGTCCCGCGGCCTCAGAGAAGCTCACCGCGCTGGCCTGGAATCGCGATCCGCGACAAATCAAGACGCATCGGCGAGCGCGATCGGCCGGAGCACAGTCGGCACTCGGCAAGAAGCCTGCTGAAGAGCGGGTCTTGATGCCTGCACTGCGTCTTCTTGCGGACAGGGTTGCGAGCCGGCTGCGGGCCAAATCCAGGCCCGGTCGGACGGTGACGGTTCGCGTCCGCTTTGGCGACCTTCGCTCGGTCACACGCTCGGTAACGCTGGATGCGCCGATTTCGGCAACTGTGGTCCTTGCCGAAATCGCAGAGGAACTGGTCCGCAAGGTGCTGGCGCAGCACCCCGATGAGAAGACTATCTCGCTCGTGGCGATCTCGGTGTCGCAGCTTCACAAGCTGTGGGACGTGCAGCTTGAACTCCCCCTTGGGCTCGATGATGAGGAGCGCCGGCCGGGCTCTAAAAGAAGCATGGCGCGTTGGATGGCCGACCGAGCTATTGACATGATCCGCGATCGTTTCGGGAGGGAGGCGATTGGGTACGGGTCAGTCACTCTGGAAGGCTTTAGGTCCGTACCCGACGAGTTTCGCGAACTCGCCGAAAAGAACCTCTAACCCTGGAAACGAGCTGACCATGCCGGACCGCGCCAAGTGGATGATCTACGGCGCCAACGGTTATGTCGGGCGGAGCGAGGTGCGCAATGCTCAACCGCCTGTTCTTCCGGATAATATGATGACTCCGCGGTCGACCTCTCGTGGCGATCACCGCGGCTCGCCAGCGAATGCGTGTAGCAGCCCCGACAAGCGACCGAGTGCGGCGGGTGGTAACCGACCTTTTTGAACAGCGGCGAGCGCATCCTCGAACTGTTGCGGCGTTGCCATGCCGACCAGGATGGTTCCCATCGCCGGATGCGAGATCGCAAACCGCGTGGCGGCTTCAGTCAGGCTCCGGGCAAACCCCTCCTTGACCAGCGGCAAGAGGCGGCAAGAGCGCGCGAGATCGGCGTCATAGCTCATGGCCGAACCGATTGGCTCGGGCGGCGGACTCGCAATGGGATGACGCTCAGTCGATCCGGACAGCGCACCGCCGGCGAGCACGCGAATACCGACGACGCCGACGCCGGCCGCCCTGGTATGATCAAACAGCCGTCCATAGTCCTGTGCAGGATAATTCGGCGGCAACTCGGCTGCTGCTGACGGATTGAGCATATTGTAGACCACCTGCGCGCTGTCGAAAACGCGGGCATCAATCACCTGATGAAGCGCCATCGTGTCGCCGATTGCGGTAAGCCCGAGGAAACGAGCCTTACCCTGATGGCGCAGGCGCTCGAACGCTGGCACAATGTCGTCGACTACCTGTTGGACACTGAGCGCTTCTTCGCCACCGGCTTCAGTGATCGCGTTGTGCAGATGGAAGATGTCGACGCAGTCGCGACGCAGCCGCGCTAAGCTCCCTTCCAGCGACGTCGCCACGGCAGCTTCAATGCGGCCGAACTCCGCGCTCAGTAGCCGGACCTTAGTACCGACGACCACGTCGGAGGCCTTGAGGTTGTGTAGGACGCGGCCGAGGTTCTTTTCAGATTCACCGTTGCCGTACTGGACCGCGGTATCAAAATAATTCACACCGGCCGCGATTGCGCGTGCGATGGTGCGCTCCTGGTCGAGCGCATCGCCGCGCACCATCAGTCCGCCGACCGCGCCGCAGCCGAAACCCAGTACGGAGAGCTGCATTCCGGTGCGGCCGAACACCCGCTTTTCCATCGCCATTCCTCCATCTGTGAGGACTAGGCCATATTACGTCGCCGCGGCCTGCTGTACCCCGTCGAATCTCCCATTTTGGCGACGATTTTCCGCATGGCTTCAATCGCCGCTGAATTTCCAAAGCGTCGCTGGAAAGGCCTTGGCTTCTTGAGGGGTGTTCCGAAAACCCTCCAAAATTCCGCCGATGCAAAAGCTAGTTTTTCGCGGTTGTTCGTGATGTCGCTTGTGTGTTCGTAAAATACTGGCTTTCAGAACAGGACGCGACCTCCTATATTTCAATCGAAGGGGGACAAGATGACCAAAACTCAGGGCAAGAAGGTCGCCAAGCGGGTGGCAATTTATCTCCGCGTTTCGACAACCGAGCAGACGACCACCAATCAACGCCGCGAACTGTACGCGGTCGCCAAACGCCACGGCTGGTCTGTAGTGCAGGTGTTCGAGGACACGGGCATTTCTGGAGCCAAGGGTCGCAAAGACCGGCCGGCGCTTGACGCATTGCTCAAAGCGGTCGCGCGCCGTGAAGTGGACATGGTGGCGGCTTGGTCCGTCGACCGTCTCGGCCGCTCGTTGACGGACCTCTTGGACTTCCTGCGTGAGCTACACGCCAAAGGCGTTGATCTTTTCCTGCATCAACAGGGCCTCGATACGTCCACCCCGTCTGGTCGCGCAATGTTTCAGATGATGGGCGTCTTTGCCGAGTTCGAGCGAGCCATGATCCGAGAGCGGGTACTCGCTGGACTGGCGCGAGCGAAGGATCAAGGGATCAGTCTTGGCCGGCGGCGGCTGGAGGATAGCGATGCGGCTAAGGTTACTGCCATCAAGAGGGCTTTGGCGGCCAAACGAGGG
Organism: uncultured Alphaproteobacteria bacterium; assembly: GCA_963833665.1. GTDB lineage: Bacteria > Pseudomonadota > Alphaproteobacteria > Rhizobiales > Xanthobacteraceae > BOG-931. Next base: position 13,083 of record CAWHZA010000019.1, read on the forward strand.
GTGCGGCGGATCGCTAGAGACCTGAAAACTGGTATCGGCACCATTTTGCGTATCAAGAATGAATTGGCAGCGTGAATCTGGTCCGTGCAACTCCGCTTTCGCTCAAGTGGAAAGGTCCGATGGACCTATCCATGAACTGACCGTGAGAGACCGAAGTGCAATGGAGTAGACTCGCAATAAACGTTGTGGTTGACTGGTAGGCGGGTTGTCTGAAGGCCTGTTGAGGGCTGTACTTATGAGATTTGACACGCCCATTTTTATGGCGCTCGCGTTCGTTATTTTGATAGCGCCGATGGCCAACGCTGCGACAGACATCGGATGGCCGGAAGCCGTCGGACGATTGGCGGGAGCGAGATCGAAGGCCGTGACCTGCGCCGGGCTACTCAAAGGACATGGTGACAACCAGCAGATTTCCAGTGGTCAGGTAGCATACGGGGAGGCGAAGGCGAATTTTGACACCGTCATTGGCGGGTTAGCTACCGCCCTCACCGAAGGCGCACAGCCGAAGAGCCTCCCCAGTCTTGAAGCGGGTTTGGAGAATGGCGCATCCACTCTCCGGATATTCTGTGCGACCGTGAACGACCTCTTACCCAGTAGTTCGGGACGCAAGAGCTTGCTCACCGGCATCGTCGCGGCCGCGGTCGAGCCAGTGATCAAGGCTCTCTCCGAGGCCGTAGCCGCGATTTACAACAATCATCGCAAGGATGACGCTCTCACCATAGAGACGATCAAGACCCAGTTGGAGGCTACGAAATGGCCCGATTTTGCCGAGGTCAAACCCGCCGACTAGCGAACCTGAAAATATTACTGTTGGGCCTCTCGCTGGCTGCCGCGTCGAGCTACGCCAACGGGCAGACTCTCTACGAACGCCCCGTTCTGATCGTCGATTCCGGCATGCACATAGCTCCATCCAAAGCGGCGGCTGTTGACGCCGGGGGCCTGTTTTTGGTCACGGGTTCCTATGACAAAACTGTGCGAATCTGGTCAGTGTCTGACGGAAAGCTGTTACGGACCATCCGCATGCCGGCGGGGCCCGGTAGCGTCGGAAAGATTTATGCGGTCGCAATCAGCCCCGACGGCAGCGCCATAGCGGCCGCGGGGTGGGGGGAAGGCCGAGGGATCTTTTCCGCCTATTTGTTTGATCGAAATACAGGCAAAATGATCAGGCGGATTGGCAACTTACCCGGTAGCGCCAACATACTCGCGTTCTCGGCTGATGGCCGTTATCTCGCGGCGGGACTCCATAGAAACCTGATCGTCTTTGATCGGGACAAGAATTGGTCGGAAGTGTTCCGGGACCGCTATGGCGACCAAAGCTATGGCGTAGCCTTCGCGGCTGACGGACGGCTGGCTGCATCATCCGACGATGGAAAAGTCCGGCTCTATGACCCAGGATTCAAATTGATAGCCACTCAGGAGACATTGAACGGAAGTGATCCAGTGAATCTTGCGTTTCGCCCTGACGGCAAGGTTTTGGCGGTCGGATCTGCCGATAAACCCGCAGTGGACCTTCTGGACGGTCACAGTCTGGCACCCCTGCCGGGACCGGACCTGGACGGCCTCTCTGGTGGAGAATTGTTTCATGTAGCGTGGTCCGCTGATGGACAGACGCTGTTTGCGAGTGGTCGTTACGCCGAGGCGAATACGATTCGTCCGGTCTTGGCGTGGGACCATGCCGGAAGCGGACCACGGCGTTCCATATCGGCAAAGTGCGCTTCAGCCGACAGCACAACGACGGCCCTTGTGTCTTTGCCCGGAGGCTTGCTTTTTGTCGATAAGGGCCACCCTTGTTTCACCCTGCTGAAGCCGGATGGCGGAGTCCTCTGGACTATTCGCCCGCCCGGCGGCGATTTCCGTAACCAAGGCGAAGCCTTTTCGGTTTCTGCTGATGGAACTATCGTTGATTTCGGCTTTGAAGTATTCGGCAAATCTCGCCTCCGCTTCGATCTTCGTACTCTCAAGCTGTCCGATCATTGGCCTGCGGATAATCAGACCCGGCCGCCAAAGTTCGACGGGCTCAAGATCGAAGATTGGTTTATGTCTTATCAGCCGAAACTAGACGGCAAACCGATTAAGCTCGAAGATTTCGAGTTATCAAACAGCTTTGCCATCCAACCCGACGGCCGCCGCTTCGTCCTCGGCGCCGATTGGGGGCTTTACGCCTTCGATGCTGAGGGGAAGCGCCTTTGGCATTACGACACACCTGGAACAGTGTGGGCGGAGAACATCACCCCCGACGGTCGCTTGGTGATTGCCGCATACAGCGACGGCACCATCCGCTGGCACCGCATGGACGACGGACGCGAGCTTTTGGCCTTGCAGGTGCTCAGCGACAAGACGAACTGGGTGGCGTGGACACCGGAAGGATTTTATGACGCCACGCCCGGCGCATTCGGGGTGCTGCGCTGGCATGTCAATCGGGGGCCCGACGCGGCCGCCGACGCCATACCCGTTTCCGAAATCCCCAGGTTGAAACGCCCGGATGCTTTGCCGTTCGTGCTTCAGGAACTCGAGACCGCGCGGGCCTTAGGCATCGCTGACCTGGCAGCCGCCCGCCTCGACGTTCAGAAGGCCACCGGGGCTGCGGTGGCTCCCGGTGCGCGACTGCATGTGCTCGCCATCGGCATCAACGAGTACGGCGACAAGGCGACTGAGTTGCGATTAAAATTCGCTGCCAAGGATGCCAACGACATTGCCAGCGCGCTGCTTGCCACTCAGGGGAGCGAATTTAACAAGCTGGGCGGCCTGTACGCACAAGTCCTGATCCAATATTTGCACGATAGCGATGCCGATAGGGCGGGAATTATCAATGCGCTCGAAACGGTGAAAACAAACATGGCCAAGGACGTGCCCGGTCAAGACCTTGCGGTCATCCTCTTCTCCGGCCATGGAGCGACGATAGATGACCGTTTCTATCTCATTCCCTATGGAGTGGATGCAAGAACACCGGCCGGGCTCAAGGCATCGGGGCTTTCAGCCAACGACTTTCATGACGAGCTAATCGAGTTGGCGAAATATGGCCGGGTCCTCGTGCTTCTCGACGCCTGTCATTCTGGCGCTGCCACAGGCGATGGCTCGAAGTTGGCGTCAAACGCCAATCTGCTGCGTTCGACAATGTCGGCCAGCAATGTGACGGTCCTGACATCATCTACTTCGCACGAAACCTCCGGCGAAGATGAAAAGTGGAACCATGGCGCATTCACCAAAGTGCTGCTCGACGCATTGGGCAAGGATGCGGACGAAAATCACGATGGTTTAATTTCGATGAGCGAGTTGACCCATTATTTGGCCGCTCATGTGCCGACATTGACAGCTTCCGCCCAACATCCGGGTGTAGAGGTAAGATTTGAAGGGGAGCTATTTATCGCTGGTCAATAGTCATAGAAAGGTTGAAGTATTACGCCTTTGAACTCACCTGCGCATCACTCGGGCTTTCATCCTTAGTGGGGTGATGGCCGTCAGTTTGAGGGACTTTGCATGGCAACGCTAACAACGGTGGATGGCCTTCAAATTACCTTTGCCCCGAAAAAGGTTTCCGGGATTGCCGACCATGATGCGAATACGGGCCTTGCCATCACTTGCGTTTATGGCGTCACCAAAGAAGCCTTACAAATCAGCGAACCCGTACAGGACTTTATGAAGCGCGTGCGGATCGCGAAAGATTTTGCGCAATTGACTCGCCCCAACGGCTTTCCGATTTGGATCAATGGGTCTGCTGTTTCCTCGATACGCTCCCCACTGCCCAAAGAGTATGTGGCAGGTGTCAACACGGTTGTTTTCACTGATGACCTGACACAGGGCGTAAAGGAATCGCCGGCCGATGTAGCCGCTGCGGTTAACGACCACGGCGGAGACTTGTAATATGGCCTCGATTCCGGGCGCTTAAACTGGCGCTTCCGGAGCTTCAGCAGCATTGCAAACATTTCTCGCAATAGACCCATGTCCAGCAATGGCTGTGGCACCAGGGCCATTGGCGGGTAACGATACGATGGGGTGTCGATACGTCGAGTATCGAGTGCGCATCTAAGCTGCGCCAGCGTCCTCCCGTGCATGGCGTTGGTATGCTCGCCGTTCTGGCGGACTAGTGCTTCTCAGTTTCGGCCACGCACTCCCACCGTACGGCCGGGTCGTATGCTTTCAAGCGCTCGACGTTAGCATGACCCGCTTCCGCACAACGGGCAAAGCTGTCGAACGTCCCATGCCGTTGAGGTGGCCCGGCGGTCAATAATATGAGTACCCAAATTACTGTCACGGCTTTCAGCAGAATAGCTGCCGCAGATCATCATGACAACTCATCGAGCAGCGCCTTCGCCTCCTTCAGATCGAGCGTGTCAAACCCTTCGGTGAACCAACCGTAGACCGGAGCGAGAAGATCGCGGGCCTCGTCCCGCTTCCCCTGATCGCGCCAGAGCCGCGCCATGCTCATAGCGGCGCGGAGTTCCCAGGACTTCGCTTGCTGTGAGCGCGCGACGGCGAGCGCGTGCTCGAAATATGCTTCAGCCTTGACAGTATCCCGCTCCGGCGACTTTAGTGCGATTTCCCCAGCCAAGCGATGCACGTCGGCCTCGCACCATCTTTCATTGGTCGTTTCTACCAGCCTCATCGCCTCGCTAACGCAGCGCCAACCATCATCGAATTGACCGAGGTCTGCATGTGCTCTGGCTAAATTTAATACGTACCAAGGCCTAAACAATCTTGTTCCGGTTGCCTTCCCTCCAGAGATTACGGAGGCAAGTGTTTTAACCGCGTCCAAGGCTTTGCCAGTCTGCGCAGATACACAGCCGCGGATGCCCAACCCAGCTGCTTTGAAGAAAGCGATGCCCTTCTCGTCTGCCAAAGCTAGAAGCTCATCGGCGAGCGCGCTTGCTGCTGAGTAATCTCCGCAATGGATACGTGTCAACGATGTTTGGAACAATACAAACATCAGCGTATGAGTTAAGCCGATCTGCCGCGTATCCATGAGCGCGTGCTCAGTGTCTGCTATCGCGGCGTCGGGAAAACCGAGGCACCACAGCGCTAACGACCGATAGACAAGAACAGCCACTCCGTTGTCATGACCAAATCGGGTGACCAACGAACGATGCTGGGCAGCATCATAAAGCGCGAGCGACTGATCGTAGTGCCCCCGAGCCTCTGCCATGTTTCCGGTGTACCCTAAATACAAGCCCATGAGGCGGTGCGCAATCATGAGCGGCACTGCCACTCCTTTTTTTTCGGCGAGCGCGAAAAATTGGACCGCAAGCCCCTGCAGTAAATCGGCGTTGAACCCCACTAAGTAGGTCATGAAGAGGCCGTAGAGGACCGAGAACAACAGCAACGGGTCTTCAGGGTACTCTCCGAGCGCTTCCGCTTGTTCGATCAGTAGGCGTGCTTTCTCCACAGCCGCGTGGCTTTCGAGCGCAGCATGCCCTTTGACATGCATCAATGGGGTTATGAGGGCGACCCGGAGTTTAATTTCTTCGCGACGTAGGGCGGGGGTGGCGGGTAGAGCCGCTATCTGGCCGAGGGCGCGGGTGAGTTGTTCAACAGCTTCGACGAGCGCCGAGCGTCCTAGTGATCGCTGTCCCGCTCTACCCCACAGGCGCGCTGCCTTTTCGATCAGTCCCGCTTCGGTGCAATGGCGCGCTAGCAGTTCGGGTTGGTTCTCAGCAATCTCCGGGAATTGAACTTCCAGCGTTTCGGCTATGCGAGCGTGGAGTCCTCGGCGGGGTTCGCGCAGCAAGGTGCCGTACGCCGCGTCTTGCACCAGCGCGTGCTTGAACAAGTAGCTGGCATGGGGCGGCACGCCTTGCCGGAAGATCAAGCCAGTCTCGATCAGACGGTCGAGTGCGGATGACAACTCTGGCTCCGACTTGCGCGCAACGGAAGATAGGAGGGCATGCGAGAACTCCCGGCCAATGGCAGCGCCGACCTGCGCCAACTCTTTGCCCGCCCCAAGCCGATCGAGCCGGGCCATCAAGGATGCCTGAAGGCTTGCTGGAACTGCCAACGCGGGTGATGGGAAGGAAGCGACAGAGTGCTGTGCTGCTCCTTCACTTCCCGCTTCCAGTACGGCTTTGGTCATTTCCTCCGCGAACAGAGGAATACCATCCGTCCGCTCAATTATGTCCTGCCGGATGCTCGCAGGAATCAGCTTGTTGCCGACAACATTGTAGATCACCGTCTCGATGTCGCGCTTCGGCAGACGATTGAGCGTCAATGCGGTCACATGCGGGTGCCCGATCCAAGGGGGCGCAAATTCTGGCCGAAACGTAACGAACAGCAATACGCGCAGGCTCGCTATTCGGTCCACAATTCGGCCGAGCGCTTCTAAGCTCGTCGGGTCGGACCAGTGTGCATCCTCAAAGACCATCAGTAACGGATTTTGCCCCGCCAGCGCCTCTACCTGTGTAACAAGCGCTTGCAAGGTTCGCTGCCTTCTCTGCTCTGGTGAAAGATCGAGCATCGCATAGCGGCCATCGTTCGGCAGCGAGAGCATGTCCGCGAGCAGCGCCATGTCATGGGCCGAAGTCGAGGTGGGCCCGAGCAGAGCATCGAGCTTGTCGAGCTTCACTTGTGCACTATCGCCATGAGCAAATCCCGCTGCCCGTTCCATCTGGCCGATGATCGGATAGAGCGCGCTGTCCGTATGCTGCGGCGAGCAAAAGTACCGCAAACGAGTGTGTGGCTCATCAGCGAGGCGCTCAAGCAAGGCCGCCGATAGCCGCGATTTGCCGATGCCCGGTTCGCCGGAGAGCAGTACGACCTGACCTTCGCCAGTTTTTGCCTTCGACCATCGCCGCAGCAGCAGTTCAAGCTCTTCTTCGCGCCCGACCAGCGCGGTCAGGCCAGTCGCGTGCATGGCCTCGAAGCGACTTTCCACCGAACTCGGTCGCAAGGCCGCCCAGGCACGCACCGGCTCGGCGATACCTTTGAGGTCCTTTGCTCCGAGGTCCTCAAGCTCGAACAGGTTGCCGAGCAGCTTTCGCGTGCTCTCGGCGATCACTACCCCGTTGGGCTCAGCAATCCCTTGCAGCCGCGCCGCAAGGTTCGGTGTTTCCCCAACAATGCCGCGCTCCTGGGCCTCGCCGGTTCCAACCAGATCGCCGACCACGACCAACCCGGTGGCAATACCGACGCGCGTTTGCAGTGTTGCCTTGGACTTCAATCCGCTGACCTCTTGGATCAATTCCAGCGCCGCCCTAACTGCTCGCTCAGCGTCGTCCTCATGGGCCTGGGGGTAACCGAAATAAACGAGCACACCATCGCCCATGTACTTCGCTACGAACCCGCCGTAACGGCCCACCGTCTCGGCGATGCACTTCTGATAGGCGGAAATGACCTCGCGGAGGTCCTCCGGGTCCATGCGTGCCGAGAGCGCTGTCGACCCGACGAGGTCGCAGAACATCACCGTTACGTGTCGGCGTTCGCCGGTAATCTCTGGCCGTGGTTCGACTGGCGGGGTGGCGACCGGGGGTGCAGTTACTGAGGGCGAAGACGGAGACGCGGCTGCCGTCTTGTCGAGGTTGGCGATCTCACGCAGCAGCAGACGCCGATGACCGAGCGACGCAACGCCAATCTTTTCGAGGTCTTGATCTGTCAAATCAGGCAAGATGACAAAGCTAATATCGTTCTCAGCAAAGCACTGCGCGTACTGTCCAAGATCGAGCTTCTCAAGCCATTCGGCGACCTGCTGCATCGCGCGCCCTGAATATCGGGCTTCATCCGCCCGCGCTGGAAACCTTATCTGAGATGCCCGCAGTGTAGTAGGCAGGATATGGCTCGCGAGCAGGCGCAACGGGCCCAGCTTTAAAAAATCTGCGCCTGCCCAATCGAAAAAAACGTCCATAGACCGAGCATTCATAGCTATTCTCAAGCGTTCCATTTCGTGGGATAGTTTTCGCTGTTGCCTAGCCGAGTGATTGCGGCTGAGCGACGCGCCTTTGCGCGCTGAACACAGGACCACCCGCCATGTCGGGCGGCTCACGAAATACAAACACACTCACGGGGAATACGTGGGGCGTGTCGTACCCTGTGTTCACGCGCAATCACCCGCCCGGCACCAGCCGGAACGGGGGAACGCGGGACGATCTTTCGTGTGAGCAAGAATGTTTAGGGAAGGAAATCCCCAATCTCTTCGGGGAGGTTGAACATGGACGACCTGGACCCGATGGCAGAGCGGTTCGCCGCGGAGCACAAGCGGTTCCTGGAACAGCACGACCCAATCGTCCTGTCGCAGCAAAGCGATCCGACCAGCTATCTTTCTTCGGTGGGTCAGACGGTGGCGCGGACGGGGTTGAGGGCCTGATGCGAGAGTGCATGCACCGCATAGTTGACGCGAAAGCTCTGCCGGGGTTACGGCGCGGGACGCGGTGAGGGGTTATCCCCCCGCCGTCCGGAGGTGAATGGGGTGGTGGACCTCTCAGACGCGCCAGCAGCCCTGGGCGCGGGCCGCCCATGCGCCGGGGCGGGCGGTGAAGGCTCTCCGCACCCAAACCGCGCCAGCAGCCTCCGCAAGCGCAATAAAGGGCTGATCCCTGGCACTCCATTCCTAAGGGGAGGGACCCGCCCGGCGCGCCTTAAGGACCTGCCCTCCGTTCTCGACCCCTCGGCTCGCACGTCACTTCCAGGTCGATGAGCGGCCCGAGCTTTGTCAACCCCGCCTTGATCCGTTCCAGTAGCTCGTCGAGCGAGGTGCCGTCAGTGGGCTTTTTGAGTTCGCCGGCGAGGCGCACCGCGGCGAGCTTTGCGTGCCGATAGACCGCTACTTTCTCGGCCATGGCGGCGGCCTGGATCATGGCGGCGTCGACAGCTTTCCAGTCGGCCTTTTCCCCCAACGACTTCTCGACCATGGCTTTGATGTAGAAGTGGCGCATGGTCTGTTCGAGAACATCGAGGCTGTCGAGCGATACGTTCGGGTTGGGCAGGGCGCGCAGTTCGTCCCCAAGGACAGGGTGCGTCGCCGGAGTACCCTTCTTGACCCTCCGGACGTGCAGGGTAGCCGTTTCGAAGTCGAGTTGATCCCAACGAAGGTCAACCAGTTCAGCCGCTCGTAGGCCATGCCTGTAGGCCAGAAGGACCATAGTGGCGTCCCTGCTACCCCAGCGGTTGCCCTTGGCCGCTTCCATGAGCCGCTCGACCTCGGCCTCGGTGAGGTGCTCTCGCCGCGGTAGCTCAGCGTTGGGGCGGCGCCCTGGTTTTCAATCGCCGGGCCACGCCCAGAACGCCGTTGCGTCTTCGGTGTAGAGGCCGCAGAGCAGAAGTAGGCGGTAGTGCCCCCATCCCCCATTGTCGGCCGGCAAACACCTGTCGCGCGGACGCGCGCGACAGGACAGGGGAAGCGTCCGGCTTGGTGCCTCCCAAAAGTTAAAGGGGGCAGACCCCTTTTTGCTATCTCAGCAAGCCCCGCCGCCGGCGGAACTCTTGCCTTCGAGCTTCCGTTCTTTATGCCGTCGGGCATTGCCGGCGGCGCATTTACATCTAATGGCAGTCGCCTTGGTTTATTCCAAAGCGACCAATTTCGTTTCCCGCCTGATCCCGATAGCGATACCAAACCGTGACCCCAAGGCTCAGAGCTTCTTTCATCTGAATACAAGCCTTAGGGGCGATCGTCTTTCGCGATGTCACGGCGAAATCAGGCGGTAGGTCGTATTTCTGTGTGTCTAGCGAATAGAAATAAGTAAGCTCCTTGACGCCCGTATGCTTGACGGCGACGAGCGTTGTGACCCCGTCAAGTTTTTGGGGCACCTGCGCTTTGTTTTCGGCCAGCGTCAGGACTTCCTCCACTTTTATCGATGAAGGCTGGTGGAGATATTGTTGGACCAACACCTTCACAAAGACCGCAAAAATTAAAACTGCCAACACCCCGCCCACCGGGTTCTTGCCTGCGGCTCGCGCGCAACCTCCAACTCGAGGATCGGCCCGAGCTTCGTCAACTCGCTTTTGATCCGCTCCAATAGCTCGTCGAGCGTAGCGCCATCGGCTGGACCGGACCGACTTCACTTACCTGAAGGTGACTGGCTGGGGCTGGTTCTATCTGTCAACGATCCTCGACGACTTCTCGCGCTACATCATCGCCTGGAAGCTCTGCACCACGATGAAAGCCGAGGACGTCACCGACACGTTGAAGCTGGCTCTGCAGGCTTCCGGGTTGGATCAGGCTACGGTGATGCATCGACCTCGTCTGCTATCGGACAACGGGTCGAGCTACGTCTCCGGCGACCTGGCCAAATGGCTCGAGCGGCAGGACATGCGACATACGCGTGGTGCGCCTTATCATCCGATGACGCCGGGGAAAATCGAGCGCTGGCATCAAACGCTCAAGAACCGCATCCTGCTCGAGAACTATTATCTGCCCGGCGATCTCGAAGCTCAGATCGATGCATTCGTCGCGTACTACAACCACCGGCGCTATCACGAGAGCATCGACAATCTCACCCCGGCCGACGTCTACTTCGGGCGCGGTCAAACCATCCTGCTGGAAAGAGAAAGGATCAAACGCAAGACCATCCAAAACCGTCGGTTGCTTCACCACAAACAAGCCGCGTAACCTCAACCATGATGCGCCAGCTCTCTCTTGGTTCAGGCCGCCTCCTGTCTCAAAATCTCTGACGACGGACAGTCACCCCCGACGCCATCAGTGAGGGCTGCTGGGGTCGGGCAACGCAGTCTAGCGCAGCGTCGGCCTTCAAAATCGTACGGGAACGTACAGACAAAGGGCCCTCGTTGAAGATAGCATGGAGCACCCCCGGGAACTGCAAATGGCCCTTTAGCGTTGCAAGAGCAATTACTGGGAAGCCCGCATGTCAAAGGCGGATAAGTATCAGCGTTTCGCCGAAGCGTGCCTGGAAATAGCGAGCACTGCCAAAGATAATAAGATCAAGGCAGCGCTGATGCATATGGCGCAAGTCTGGTTGCGGCTGGCAGCGAACCAGACAACGAGGTTGAAGCAGACGAAGCCGGTTAGCTTGGGGCTTCCCTCTCAGCCTCATCTGCGAGTTCTGTCCAAGCCTCCGCCATTTCGTTGAGAACACTTTGATGATGCTCAGTTCCGGCTTGCTTGGCCAGCCAGTCGCACAGCCACGCAAATTCAAGATATTGAACTGACGTTTCCATGTAGGAAATAACTGGCGGATCAATTGCGCGTTCCTGACGGTCGCGACATAGTGAGAGAGCAGCTAAGTACAAATAATAGGGACCCCGGGTGAAACGGCCCGGGGTCCCTATCGTCAGCTTCCTCAACTAGTCGCAAAGTTCACGAAATCTGCGGCAATTACCCATTCCTTGCTCGCCTAGTTTTTCTTTGTGCGTGCAAACTCCTCGCAATTCTCTGCACCGTTCGCTTTCGTAGCGATCGTATAGGCCTTCGTAGGGATCGTAGTAGCGATGGTGGCCGCGCTCCGAAAACACTGTGGTTGGAATGGCAAAAAGAGCCACGGCTATCGCAAGCATGTAAGTGCGTCGCATAAGCACCTCCACCTCAACCAAGAGGATGACGGGGCTAGTGCGACAATGAGAGGGAGGTAGCTATGGAGCTTCCAATCGCCGTGGTTTTCATGCCTTTTATCCTGCCCCAAGATGCTGCCAAGCGGTCGGGCTTTACCAAGAAGCCCTTCAACTACCTTCTGAACGACGCGGTCGTTGCGTACATCGTTCTGGAGCAGGTCGAGCGACAGCTCCCGGGGTGGTCCGCAATCACCGACGATGGCGAGTTTGTCACTGAGCGGCACTTCCGAGACATCTCTGCGATCCCGCATCGGAAGGTTGCAGTACTGCCCCCGCGCCATCTCCTCACCATCAACTGGGCCGACAGCGGGCCGGGTTATAGCTGGCCGGTGGCGTATTACGTCGCTTGGCTTCCCTACTATGATTGCTTCGTCGTGACGGCCTCCGCCGACTGTCCCGAGTGCTTCGGTTATTGCGACTTCGCCATTGGATCATTCGGCATCGAAACACCACTCAAGGGAGGCGCGAGAAGGGTCATCTGCAACGACTGGTACAACCTAAGGAGCGCCGGAGAGCAGCAGCGCTGGGCGTATCTCTTCAATACCGGGTTGATATCCAAGGAAGAGGCCGACGCTTGGGCCGAAGAGGTGTGGCCGAGCGAAGTAGAGATTAAAGGTGATGCAGCCATGGCAGGGAAGGTCTGACCCATGCATCTCATTGTCTTTCTCGGTCTGTTAGTCGTTGTCTATCTTCTCCTTCATTCTCGCAGTCGTTCTCGTCTATGCGACGATCCGGTTCACCCGGGCAGCATTCGGCTTGCGGTCTGTCAGGGTTAGATAGGCGCGTCGGATGCAGGTTAGCTTCTAATCCCGCCTCAAGAGCCGGCTCCAGGCGGTCCCGTTCAGCGTCCTGCTGTTCTTTGTCGGGCTTGGATCTTCGTTCCCTGGAGGCGAACGCCATAGGTTCTCTGCCCGTTGCTGGCTGGCCGACCCCGTTTTGCAGTACGCGCGTCGCCGCCGAAGCCGTAGCGCGAGCAACTCAACTACCGCCGAAGTAGTTAACGCGCCGCTCGACGATCGAGGAGCCGTCGTTTTCTGACTTGTTGACGCGCATGGAGATGGTTCGGCAGGGCCTCATGGGCGTCGGTTCTGCACAATAGGCACGCTGGAGCAGCCGGGAGGAATATAGGGACAGAGCTGAACATCTCTGACACCAGCTTATTAGGGATCGCTGCAATTGTAGCCTACTGCAATTAGTCGCGTTGAAATAAGCGCCGGATGCACCTGCCGCTACTGCTGGGACGAAGCTGGCACCTGCGCCGGCCCCATCATGTTGAACCTCGCCTTCTGATCGTCGCTCAGCGAAGTGTAGAAGTTCTTGAGGTTGGGGCGAACTGCCTTGATAGCGTCAGCAACGACACTTAGCCGCGTTTCGATCGCAACGAGCCGCGCCACTGGCGATTTCGGCACCGCGGTCGGACAGGACGATTGCAGTTGATCGCCCACTTTCTGCGCTGCCTGCTTGAGATCGTCGAAGGCGCTCTGCTGTTGCGGAGTCGGTTGAATCACCTGTTCGATGCGTTGCGCCGGCAGGGCGATGAAGCTGCCCGCCTGCTGACTGCACATGGCTGCCATATCGCTTGGCGAACGAGCGCCCTCAGTCGAACCCTTCATCGCGTTGAACCGCCCCCTCTGTTCATCACTCAGCGTCTCGTAAAACCTCTCAAGCGGCAAGAGGACCATTCGTATGGCTTTGATGGTCGTATCCAGTCGCTGCTCGGCGGCGTCCAGGCGACCCATCGGCGTGAGCGGAACCGAAGTTGGGCACGACGATTTAATGATTTCGCCTGCTTGCGACGATGCTGAGCTGAGATTGTCGAGAGCTGCTTCCTGATCGGCTGTCGGATGGACGGTTTGTCGGATCTGATCGATCGGCAGATTAGTCACGCCGGGCGCTAGACCGGTGCAATTTTCAAGCGCCTCGGCATTGGTTTCAGCGCGCGCCTCGCGATCAGCCTGCTCGGTGGCGTAGCGCCCGCGGGCGGCGGTGCTGTCGCCACCGCTGCGAGAGACGTCATTTGGCCCGGTCCGCGCCTCGTTCCGACTAGCCAGGTGATGGCGGTGGTAATGGTGCCCAACAAACGGCAAGTGAAAATAAAACCGTCCCAGGTGGAAGCCAAAGGCCGCAGCTGGCACAGGGGTGAAAACAACGGCGGCGAGTGCGGTAGTGCCCAGAATAGCGCCGACCTTTCGCATGACCTAGCACCTTAAGAATTCTTGCAGCTTGGCCGGTCTGAGCGATCTCGACGACGCCGTACGCGTGATGCTAGGTGGCCTATTCGGTTGGCAGCGTGTCTCGCCTTCTGCCATTCGCTTATCGCAGCAAACTGGAGAGGGGCCATGTATCTTTCAAATGAGGGCATTCTCATGATTCTGTTGGTCGGCCTTATTGCAGGCTGGCTGGCCGGCAAAATCGTGCGGGGGACGGGCATCGGCCTGATCGGCGATATGGCCATCGGCATAGTCGGCACGTTCATCGCGAGCTGGCTTTTACCGCGACTCGGCATCGGCCTCGGCTCAGGGCTGATTCGGGCGATCATCAATGCCACCATCGGCGCGGCTCTATTGCTGACAATTATCCGGCTCGCTCGAGCATAACAGCGACATCGGTGGGCGTGTCATCGCCGTCGGCCCTCCAGCGGGCTGTTCTATACGGGGCGCAGGATCATACGCGGCGTGACCGTGATCACGTGACCGCCATCGAGGACAATCCTTCTTCTGAAGGCAACGACGATCCACACGATGAGGTCATCCGCCTTGAGGAGCTTGCTGCCGAGATCGAGAGCTGCCGCAAGTTTATTCTCACCTCTAACTTCTCACTCGGTCAGTCGGCATGGGCGGGCATGCAGCCATAGAGTTCGTTCGGGCCGCACTTGCAGGTCAAATAGTCCGATGCGCACATGTCAAATCGTCGATTGTGATAGCAGTATGCGCCACTGCTATCGAACCCGGTGACGAGCCCGAGCGAGGTCAGCCGGCCGCGGCGGCTGATGCCGCGATTCCAGAAGCCGATAGCCGCGCCTCTGGGTGTGACATTTACCTCAGCGTAGTCTTTCCCGGCATCAAGGGTGGTGCGGTGACCGTCGGGCGAGACACGGAAATTGCAGCGATCGTCGACCAACAGCATGCCGTCGATACTGAGCAGGCACTTGGCGGTTCGCGCTTGAACCACATCGTCGGTCGGGATGATACAGATCTCCGCGTTTGCGCCAATGCCAGTGGCGAGTAGCAGCGGGGCGATGATGGCTATGCGGATCATCGCGGCCAGGGGCTGGCGCCGGCGTCATGTGGGGGACTGCAGAGGTATGTCACTGGCTCCTTCGCGTAAGGTCCGACGTTCAACGTCCCGGGTCGTCGCCCGGCAGCCAAGCTGCTCACCCGCGACGAGGGTTCTCACCTGCAATGCATTTGTAAGGTAGGCCACAGCCCGTAAGGCACGCATGGTATGCGACTGGTAGCCATAACGAGCGCGAGCAAACCTAGCATCGCAATCGCCGCTAGCCAGCGAGCGATCAGGACGCGCATCACCCCATGCATGGCAAGACCCCCCGAGTCTCGCCGCCCCCCAGCGGACGAATGGTTCAATTCCGTCCATCCTTGGAGGCGAAATAGCGACGGGAATGAGGAGAGTACCGGCGGAATTTTTGACGAGGTCCGGCACATCGACGCCAACAATCGCCCAGCTGCTCGACTCCTCGCCGGTCGGCCTGCGTCCCGTAAAAACTTGAAACCTTGCCTACCCGGGGCATTTCGCTGCGTGCCCGTCGTGCGGGGAGACAAAGACCCAACAAGCCCGCAGTCGCCACCCGCATTCCACAATAGAAAGCCCCAAGCGCGGGGGGACACGCTTGGGGCAGGGTCTGGACAGGCAAACGTGGGGTGCCTGTCTTTATTAACCATGCCGTTGATCAGCGATTCCGACTGTGATGGCGAGCACAATTTCCCGCTTTGGCGATTTTACGTTAGAGAAAGTGGTCCGCCCGGTTGCATGTGGGTCATACCAAACGATTGCGTGCAACGGCGAGCGGTGTCGCCGCGCGGGGAGCGTCTGCTATCCAGCGGGGGTTTATCCGCGCACGCCGGACAGCCCCCAAAAACGCTCGCCGAGCGGCTCGCATTACCCCCGCGCAAGTTTGTGAGAAAATTGATCGGGCCATATCCATCACCTATCCCCTTTCGCGGCTGGAGCGGAGGGCCCGTGGCAAGCTATACTCAGTGGGAGATTGGGTTAGGGCCAGCGGCAAAGGGGCGACGGCGGATGACGAGAAGCGTTCACACTGCAACGCTCGTAGTGCTTCTGTGCCTTCCAGTTCTTGCATTAAGCGATCTGGCTGCGTGGGCTAAACATCACCGCATGGGGCCATACTTTTCGCAGCCGTGCCCGGATCGCTGCAACTCAACCCGGCTAAGTATTTGCTCGGCCTGCATGGGCGGGACAAAGACCTGCGCTCAGCAGCACGTTTGCAGCAACAATCGGAGCGTTGTCTGCGGTGACGAGAGTACCGTTACAGTGCCTTGTTGGAACCAACGCTATCGTTGGTGAAAGCCGGTTTTTGCGAACCGGGCTCCGGGGGCCTCGACCGCCGCGCAATGAGCGTGGCCTTCTGCCCTCTTTATCGTGGGGTACAATTGTGAAAGCGGACACCGGCACCATTGCGCTCTTGCAGCCTTGCGCAGCGACCAGCGCAAGAGGAAAAAAACTTGCACCCTCTTCACCGCAAGCGACGAAACGCTCCCCCCGGCGCTCCGCGCGGACAGCCGTCTGCAAGCTCGCGTCTATCTTGCGGGAAGGTCGGAAAAGCGCAAATAGTCACCTCAGCTCGGGAGAGCGTGGTGCCAAGAAGCAAATAGGAGGACTACGATGTTCTTTGTTCAAGAAGGTTTCACCTATAGAAACTTCCTGTTGGACGCTCTCGCGATATTCGTTTTCATCGTGTGGTTCTGGTTGCTCATAACCGTTGCGAGTGACCTGTTTCGACGCCACGATATTTCCGGCTGGGCTAAAGCCCTTTGGGTAGTAGTCCTGGTCGTGGCTCCGTACATCGGGGTGTTTGCGTACCTGATCTTTCAGGGGCGAGGCATGACGGAGCGTAATGTTCAACAAGCGCACGAGGCACGCGAAGAACTTCGGCGCGTGGTTGGCTTTAGTGCCGCAGATGAAATCGAGAAACTTGATCGGCTGAAAAAAGCAGGGTCGATCAGTGAGGCGGAATTTGCGCGCCTGCGTGCCAAGTTAGTGTAATAGCCGACGCCGCTATAGCCTTGCTGGGGTCCGGTCCCCGTGCTCTTTGCTTGCTTGCGCTGTCAGCCGGTCCTTGTTGCGCGCGCAGTTGCGCAGTCCGATGTATTACATACTTACTCGCTAGGGGGCCATATTTTGGAGTGTCTCCCATGTCGCACGCGAAGGAAACTTTGACGCGGAACACCGCGCTTCAGCCCGAGCCGGTGAAACCCGAAATCACGCTGGGGGATGAGGAAGTCTCTGACGTCAGCTTGGCGACGTTCCACGTCGTTGATAAGGAAAACGCGGCTGATGGCCAAAGACTTTCCCGGAAAAACCCCGGCGGTGGCGCCTGTGGTGGCTGTGGTGGTGGTTGCAGTCACGGCTGCGGCGGCTGAGGTCGGGCCATCCTGAGAACCGCTCGGGGCCGACGCCTCCCTCCGTCACTTGGGGGCTCTTGCTGCCTGGGGTTGGGCGGCGGTGCCGATCTCGCAGTGCGGTCACCTGTTTGCACTCAAGCAATGAATGTCCGCTCTTCGCCGATCGCTACCGAAGTGTTGGCCTACGTGCCATTGCCATTCCCCTCCCTCACCTTCTCACGCCGCGCCAATTGCTTCGCCTGCAACACGTTGACATCGCGCAAGAACCGTTCGAACAGCTTACGGCCTTCAGGGCCGACGCGCTGCTCAAGCTTGTCCATGATCTCCTCCGGCGTCATACCGCCGCCGGACAAATCCTCCTCAGCTGTTTCCCACTTGATCGACTTCGCCAACGCAACCGCGCCGCCGAAATACGCCTGCGGATACTTCTCGGCTAGGATGTCGAGCACCTTCTACAGCGCCAAGCGTGGCCTGAAATCCCAAATTTTTGGCCGCTGATCGCAAGACGTGACGCGCCGCTGTGCTGCAAACGGAGAGGGCAGCGCGGCCCGTTCGACAAGCTCTGCCGTGGGCCGTCGGTTTCAACCGCACACGACGACGGCCCTAACTTGCCTGCCGGCTGATGCTTCGGCGCATTTGCATCAGACTTGGGGTGCCCTGACCGCCTCAGTCGGGGCTTTTTTTCGGCGGCGGGCGGCGGCTGGGCGCGGCTCGAATGTTACGGTAGCATCGCGGGTGCCGGGCTTTGGGGGGGGCGCATGGTGAGTCAGTCACATGCGGAGTATTTTAGCTGTCGAAATTGCAATGCGAAGTACCTGCTGATTCGTGTCGAGGCGGAGCCTGAGCCGTCACATGGCCGGACAGAATGCCATCACTGCGGCGGGCCGCTGAACGGCCGGGAGGGGCGGTTTATCCTGAGATACTTTCTGATCGATCGGCCGCGGCGGAAACTCAACCCACCGCGTGTAAAATAGGTCGCTACACGGCAGCGGCTTGCCGGTTTATTTCACTGGATACCGATGTCGTGCCGCTCTGAAGCTCGGCCGATTTTCCAATACAATCGACTGCTCGGCGGAGGAGTCATGTTGCCCAAATCTGTGATCGCCTGCTTGGCTGCGCGTAAGCTTTTGCGCGCACATGCTACGGCACTGATTGCCAGCGTGATCGCCGGTAGCACTGGGCTCGCAGATCCGGCCGCTGTCCCCGCGCCCGACTACCTCTTCAACGACTCGCACTTCCACCTGACCAACTACGTGCAGAAGGGGACTGACATCCACAAGTTTCTGGAGATCATGGGTGACAAGATCGGCCGGTCGACCTTGTTCGGTATCCCGCTGCAGCAAATGTGGTCGTATGCGAATTCCGGCGATTTCGCACCAACCTACTATCTGCAGACCGATGCCCCCCTTTACTACTACTCCTTTACCGACGCGATGATCGCAGGTGCATACCAGTCGTTGCCCAAGTACTACGGCTCGATCCCATGATCACGGGCTTCAATCCGGCGGACATGTATGCAGTGGATCACATCCGCCGTGTGCTGGCGCTCTTTCCGGGGGTGTTCAGCGGAATTGGCGAATTCACGATTTACAAGGAGTTTGTCTCTTCCAAAGTGGCTGGTGAGACCGCGAGTCTCACTGACCCAGCACTCGATCGAATCCTGGACTTTGCAGCCGAGGTCGGGCTGCCGGTGATACTCCACAACGACATCGACATTCCATTTGCCAAACCTGGGGCAGAGCCGGTGTACCTAAAGGAGATGAAAGATCTCTTGTTGCGGCACCCGAAGACCACGGTTATCTGGGCGCATATCGGCCTCGGGCGCGTCGTACGCCCGACCCAGGACGAGCCGACCACTGACCACGCGGATCGCGGTCCCGCCTACCAGCACATCATTGAGCAGCTGCTGAGCGATCCCCGGCTCAGCCATCTGTATTTCGACATATCCTGGGACGAGGTCGCCAAGTACGTGGTGCAGACGCCCGAGATCGAGAGGCGCGTGGTCGAGGTCTTCAATCGATATCCGGACCGTTTCTAACAGGTTACAGTTCTTTTCACCGACGTAATGGGCTTGCCTCGGTGCTCCGCCTCCCGCGCCATTGTGGCGATCCGCATTCCTCATTTCCACGATTGCGCAACCTACTCCCACCTTGTAAGCTTTGGTCGATTAATCATGATTGGGGGGAGTAAGTTATGTTGCAGTCAGAAGTTATCCAGCCGCTCGAGGCAACGCGGAACAAAATCAAGGAGCAGTTATCTGCTGTTCAGGAATACCGACTATTGTTAGCACTTGAGAAATGCATCGCTCAAATTCCCGATATCAGTAATGATACCATGACCACTCTAGAGCGCGTAAGAGAAAGACTGAAAGAGTGCTTGCAAGAAGTTCGCGACTACCGTGCATTGTGCACAATTGAGGAAACGATCGTGGAGGTCCGCAGTATTCTTGCTGAGGCGCCCTCCGCAGTTCAGCCGCCGGCTGCAGGGTCGACTGTGCCGGACGGCGAGTCATTAGCAGGTGTGCCCGACGCTGATACAGAGAGAGTGGCATAACACCAGGCCACGTGGTCGACTGCTGAAACGCTTCACACGTCAGGTGTTAACGATTTGTTAACCGTGCAAGAACACTCTGCTTTCCTTGAAGGCAAGGAGAGCGGGTTCTTATGCTTGAGCAAGCCATAACGGAACTACAGAACATAGAGCAGTCGGTCGCGAGAAAAACGCTCTCGGATCTACAAATTCACTTGGCCTTACGCTCCTGCCTTAAGGAATTGCGCGCGCTGTCCGTCGCGTGCCCCCCGCCGCGTGTGAGCAGCTTGGCCACCGATCGCCGCCCCGGCTCATCCTCGTAATAGAAATACGCAAGCGCTTGCCCGTCGGGCAGCGCCAACACGTTGAAATCGCGAAGGCACTCGGTATTGACGGAAAGTTATGCTCTGCAAACGATTTCGTGCTTCATCGGTTTCCCTGTTAAGCTGGCATTGGGGGCTGAGGATGCGCATCACCTCGGCCCTCTAGGCGCTGGCCTCGTTCCTCCTCAGTTTTGCGGTCGGGGCCGCCATTTTGGGCTCTCAGTTCCCCCCAGGCTTCCCAATTTTGGGGTATCAATCACTGACCAAACAATATCAATGACATAACCCCGCATACCAGCAGTCTCAGCTGCAGAGCTAATCGAGGGGGCGATTTCCGGCCGGTGGCCCTGCTTCAGCCAAAATCTCCTTAAGGACGTCACGAAGGCGATCCTTTTCCTCGGTGTCGAGCAGCCACTCACGGACCATGGCAACTGCCTTGGTAAAGAGGTACTCATCCTCCCCCGCACGCCAGCCGACGAGGAGGTCGATCTCGTCGAGCGGAAATTCCTCCGGCGCGCTCTTGTTGGTCATTACCCGATCTCCTGCGCCTCGAAATGCGAGAAGTGCGAAGCGCCCAAATCGTTGCGTATGCGTACATTGCAATTGCGACTGTCGTAATGCCTGAAAGGGCGATCCCGCTCGTCTTGAATTGCCAACATAACGAAACTCCAACCGCCAGCCAGGATCGTTGCGAGGCCAACGCGATCACGTAGGCGAGGATGGTCGTCAGCATGAAGCGGTCAGCGCCCTGGGGCGGTCGAGGGGTGGCGACCAGCGACACGGATGAGCAGATGCGCGACAAGAGCGTACCGCTTTCATAAGTAATTATGAGGCTCAATGTACCCGCTTGCGCGAGCTATTCGGGGAAAAATGGCAGCTTGAAAGGGGCGCCTTTCCGCCCCGCGCCCTCGGATCTGGGCGGTCGCCCCGTCCTGCCCAACTTTGATTGCCGAAGACCTGAAGGACCTTTGACCCCTCGCATTCCTTATTTGTTGCTTCGCTAGTATATCTCACAAAAAATTCTACCGCTTCGCGTTGCTCTTAAATTGTTACGATCTTGGCGCGCCCCAAAACTCACAAAATCCCCACGCACGATGAGGGGATCGGTCACAGGACCATCGCGAGCCTATGGCGTCCGCGGTAACGACGCGTTGAGCACTTCCTGAAAAAGGCGCAGCAGTCGGTCGTCAGCGTCATCGATTAGCGCCCAAAATTCCAGCGCCCGTGATAACAGCTTTGCTTTCAGATCAGGCTCGGCGGTGGCCATAGCCCACACGAGCAGAAGCTCTACTTGCTTCCGGTAATATTCTCCCGGCACCATCGACCCATCCCGTCAGTCGATAGCCCCGCACCGGCCCCAAACCCACATAGCAGGTTTTACGGCGATCTGACAACGATCCGGATTGGCATCACCCTGACTCCGCACTAGCATAGGCCACTGGTCGGGCCTCCCGGGGGGACGGGAATGCCGATTCGCCCATATCTCCTCGAAGGGTCAGCTTTCGCGCCCGAAGCGATCAGCACTATGTCGGTCGTGTTTGAGAGCGTGTGCGCAGAGTTGAGTTCTGAGCGACAAAGACGACCCCGCCACGCGCTTGGTCGCGTCCAAGATCATCGAATTCGCGCGGAGCGGCGTTCTCGATGTTGCACGGCTGCGGTCGATGACGCGCAAGGAATTCAAGCTCGAATAGTTAAGGGCCGGCGGCGGGGGTTTCCTTCAGATCACAAACAGACCGTCGTCCGGCTCCGTCGAGGCCGGCGGCCGGCGCGCCTGATCCGTACTCTGGTAGCTAGACTAACTGTCCCGGCGCCGGCTCGTTCCGATCTTCGGGCACGGTCGAGATGGCGAAGCCGTTGGCCTCAAGACGCTGATGTATCGCTGACTAAGCTGCACCCAACCACGTCAGCACCACTCCGCCGAGCAAAGCGAGCGAGCCGATAAGGCCGACGAAAGGCAGTGCCAAGGAGAAGACGTGACCGCCGCTCTCGTGCCATTTGCGTACACGAAACCGATCATCGCTAGCCCACACGCGATCAGCAGAGTGCTGGCAACAATTTGCCCTCTGCCGCTCGTCGACAGCCTGCCGTCCTGTAAGTCTCTGCGTAAGGTCCGATCATGCGGACACGATAGTTCCATCTGGGTTCACCTCGAACAGGGAGGGTAGTGTCGGCGTTAGTGTTCGGCGGGGCAGTGGGCGAGGGTGCCGCAAAGGGAGGCCGTGACCATGAAGACGGACATTCCAGAGACGGCCATTCACGCCTCATACCTGCCATGGCTGGCAAGGGTCGCGGTCTGCTGCAGCGGCCGCAATCCATAGGCCGCTGAGCAAAAGCAACCTTCCAAATGCATCTCGGACTGGATCATCGGCAGCAATCTGTTCGGCGGCCACCCTTCCCGCGCCAAACGGCGGCTCGCGGTTACGAGGGTAACCGGAATTAGGGCGGTGCTGAGGCATGCGGCGCACGGGCCACCGCGAGCAAGATTTCCTGCCATTCGTCACGTTAGAGTCGGTCCTAACGGCGCGGCGCAAGTAAATATGCTCACCAATGGAACTCTGTAAGCCGACAATCAGTTTGAGGCTAGACAGCGCTCCCAGATACCCCCTAAGTTTCTCCTTTGGGCGCATCCGCACCGATGGGGGGGGCAGATGTGGAAGCAGGCGGGCGTTGGCGAGCGTGTCCTGGTGGTTCTCGTAGGCTGTGCGGGGGTCTTGCTTACGATCACCGCAGCCACGGCGGAGCCAAAGGCGATTGTCGTACTCTCTAGCTTGCATAACTTAGACTATGCCGAAGTGGCGTGCAGTCGCCTGCGTAGCATAGCCGACATAAAAGACATTACCGAGGTCCTGAACAACGCATCCGACTACGACCCGGAAGATGTCAAATTCAACAAGCAAGAGTTCGACGGGATTTCGGAATGCAAATCAGTAAAGGACCCGCGCGAACTCGGGCGGCGTCTCGAAGACAGCATCATGGACCAGTTTGTTGTGAACACGCGCTGTGGAGGCGTGGCAGCTTACATCGAAGGTTACGACAAATTTGACGGCAAATTTAACGCGGTGGCGATGCAAGCTGAGGAGCGGAATGAGTATTGGGAGCTGATGGTCGACTACGCGCCGGGAAGCCAAGTCTATAGCTGGGCGCTGTTCCCGACCGCGCGCAGTGGGCGACCAAATGGTCGGATGATCTCCGGTGCGGGCGCCGCTTCTCAGATTGCAGAGCAAGTCTGCATCGTTGTTACAGGGCGAGGCGCTAGTGTGCGCTGATAAGAAGCTTTTTTCAGAAGCTCGTATCGCTGCCACCTCTCGTGCACTCAGGCTAACGCTTCTCGCGCGCTGAAGCGGGACGGGAACAGCTACTAGACCAGCGTTTTCGAAGTTCGAATCATATCAGGCCGCCTTGTCGAGCTTATAGGCCCAGGTGTGAACGACGGGCTCCTGATTGAAATAGTCCATGGCAGCCATGATCCGATCCTTGAGTTCCTGTTTGGACGCGACGCGGATGTGGCGGAGGACGGAGCGGGCAAGTTTAGAGAAGAAGCCCTCGACGAGGTTGAGCCAGGAGCCGTGCTTGGGAGTGAAGGTGAATTCAAAGCGGTGCGCGGGTTGATCGGCGAGCCAAGCTTTGGTCTCTTTGGAGATGTGCGCGGAATGATTGTCGAGGATCAACTTGATCGCTGTGTGGGCCGGATAGGCGGCGTCGAGAAGCTTGAGGAATTCGATGAATTCGCGGCTGCGATGGCGATCCTTGACCAGCGCATGGACCTTGCCGGTGACGAGGTCGATGCCGGCCAGCAAGCTGATCGTGCCGTGACGTTTATATTCATGCTCACGTGCGAAGGTCGCATGCACGCCGGGCTCGGGCGGCAAGTCGGGGGCGGTCGTTGCGATGGCCTGTATGCCGGGCTTCTCGTCGTAGGAAATGATCGCCATCGCGTCGCTCGGCTTCTTCTTCGAGACGGCTGCGGCCTGCTTCAAGATTCTCACTTGGCGATAAACGCACAGCACTTCGGCCATCTTCTCAGCAAAGTCGGGATCGCGCTGTTCCAGGTAGTATCGCACTTTGTGCGGTTTCACCTCTTCCTGGTCGAGGATCTTGCACACTGTGCCCTGGGCGAGGTTGGCGAGGCACGCATGTCCCTCCGCGGGTCCATGCTCGCGAGCGTGGCGGGCCAGAAGCCGCGTTGTCCACAGTTCGTGGGGATAGCCAAGTTCCTTCGCCTTCCGGCATGCCAACGACACCAGCCATGCCTTGGCCTCGGGAGTGATCGTTGGCTCTCTACCGGGGCGAGGGCGATCATCCAGCGCAGCCAGCGGGCCTTCGGCCACGGCGCGCTCGACGCAGCGCTGGACCGTTTGATGATGCAGCCCGAGTGCCCGGCCGACCGCAAAAAACGAGGGGTCTTCTCGATAGGCCAGCAATATCCGCGCCCGCTCCACCCGGCTCGCCGGTTCAGTGCGCGACTGCGCTATCGATCTCAACTTCGCCGTATCAGCTTCTCCAAGCGACAACTCAATCGCCCGCCGCCACGCTGCCATGACTTCTCATCCCGTTCTCTTGTGGGCACGCGCGACATATGTGGGAATCCGAAAACCAAGATGAATCCCCCTTATGACAACTGACAACTTTCATGGAATCGATCGTCTAGTGGATCAAATCTAACATTTGAATCCGAGGCGGGATTCCCACCGGATTGGTCGCATGCGAGTCTGGCGCATGCGAACCGGTATTTGCATCACTCTCAAGCCCGGTGACCGCCGCCGTCTGGCAGCGCTCGCGTGGGATCGCAACGCCGCACATAAGCATGTCTGGCGGGCCGAGATCGTCCTGTTGAGCGCTGACGGCGTCGGCACCCATGAGATCATGCGCCGCACCGGCAAGTCGAAGACCTGTGTTTGGCGCTGGCAGGAACGCTTCATGCAGGCTGGTTATGACGGCCTCCTGCGCGATAAGACGCGACCCTCGCGCATCCCACCACTCGGGTCGGATATCGCCGAGCGTGTCATCGCCCTTACTCGAACCGATCCGCCCGTCGAGGCGACCCACTGGACTGCCTCGATGATGGCGAAAGCCGTCAATTGTTCTCTTCGCGGCGGCCTCTCCCTTTGTGCCCCCCGGGAAGGAGGCCAAGAAACCCAGTCAACAACGGAAGGGGGGCCGTTACGCAGACAGATATTGTTCGGCTTGGTAGCTCGCGAGATTCCGTCGCACTTGCGGCAACCGTCGCTGGATCCGAAACATCGCGATAAGCGGTTGTCTTCACCACCAGCCTCGACGGTAATAGGTTTCCCGCAGCGGTCTTCCGGTGAAGAAAAAGGACGGAAAGAACGAAACGCGGCGCGGTGTTGCGCCGGGGCGTGATGTTGCGGCTCTAAGGCTGCCGGACTCGGAAGCGATCACTTGCTCGCTCTTGTCTTGGGGGAGGGTCTCGATGATGGCCCGCTCGCTCTTGATCGCGGCAAGCGTGCGGCTGTCGAGATTGTAAACGTCACGCCGGACCTGCAGCTTCCCATTATCGTCGACAAACGCGGTTTGATAGGTCAGGTGCACCCAGATTTGCGCCGACTGCAGTTGAATATCCTGCTCGGCCCCGCCGAACATTCGCTCGACCTTCTCGACCGTCCAGTGCTCGCTGGGACGCGCGATGTTTAGGAGAACCTCGGCATACTTCGCAGGATCCTGAACACGCATGCAGCCGTGGCTGTAGGCCCGCACCTCGCGCCCAAACATGAACCGCTCATTCGTGTCATGCTGGTACACCAGGAATCGGTTGGGGAAGTTGAAACGAACCCGCCCGAGCACACTGGCCCCACCCGGGGGCTGAGAGACGTGTATGCTGCCGTCAGGCCCGTTGAGCTCCTTGATGGTCCTCGCACCTGATCGTCGTTCATCATGTCGCCCAACGGAGGCATCGCTCGCTTCCCGTTGACGAATATATCCGCTGGCTTTGAGAAGTCTTAAAGCTCGCACTGAGTGGATTCGGATGAACTGTTCGTTGCGTTCTGTGCCAGCGCTCTATGATGCCGTCATACGTCCCAGATCCGCTATTTTAGATTGCGGTCCCACATGGCGACGACCTTGCTCCAGCTTTCCTCTGCCGCATGGGTCTCGTAGACGTCGCGCTCCGGAAACTGAAAACCGTGGCGGCTGTTGGGGAAGACGTCGAGTCCGTAACGGGTGCCGGCCTTGTCGAGCGCGCTCTTGAGCGTCGGGATCACGTTGGCCGGCACATGCTCGTCGGTTTCGGCAAAGCCGAAATACATTTCGCCTTTGATCCGATCGACAAGCAGATGTGGCGAGTCCTCGGCCTCGGTGACAATGCCGACCCCGTAGAGCGACGCCGAAGCGGCGAAGCGATTGGGAAACCGCGCCGCGACAGTAGTCACGTACCGCCCGCTCATACAATAGCCGATGCAGCCGATCCCGCTCGGTCTCACCTTATCCTGCGCGTCGAGAAACCCGAGCCACGCGGCAGTGTCCTCGGTGACCAATGCATTCGTCAAAGAGTTCATCGCCGCGAACATGGTCGGCCGCATGCCCTCGGCTCGGCGCACAAAGTCAAAGCGGAGCGTGCCGATCCGGTAGTACATGTCCGGCAGCAGGCAGAAATAGCCGCGTTTGGCAATGCGCCGCGCTAGGTTACGCAACTCCTCGCGGATGCCGGGCGCATCCATGTAGAGGATAATGCCCGGAAAGGGGCCAGGCCCGTCCGGGCAGACCGCGAAACTCGGGATGGGGCCGCTCCGTCCAGTCACCTTGACGTCTCGCTCGATCATTTCTTTGCCCATTTCTTCCTGATAGTGGTCAACGATCGTTTCATCACATGCTCGTCCAAAAATGTAACCACCCCTTTGCCCCCTTCCGAATTCCGGCTGCCAGCGCGGGTTCGCTGCGTTCAGAGCCTTCTCCAATTCACTCATTTGCTCGAGAGTTTAATCCTAAGGCTAAAGTTCCTCGACAGACCAGGGCGACGGGAAGTGGCGCGGAGGCACTCCCCGCGCGGTCTGCGACCGCCGCAGGATGCCCCGCACCGGCGTCGAGTCAGGACTGCTGTAGCAACTCCGGTAGCTTGGCAAAAATGGCCGCGATACGCTGCGCCTCGTCGCGCGTAAGCAGCTCACTGCGGCGATATCGGTGACGCGGCTCTTTTTCGAAATACATGTAGGCAAGGGCCTGCCCGTTCAAATCTTTCACGACAAAACAGGTGTCCAGTTCCTCGACGGACCAGGGCTCCGGAAAGTGGCGCTCAGGCATAGCCAATTAAAGGATGCACGGCACCCGTCCGCCCCCCGTAATCGGCGGCAGGCCGCACCGGCGGCGGTGGCCCGGGGAGTCGTCCTACGGAATCAGGCGTCACCACCCGTGTCATTGAGTGTGGACACGTCCGATTGAGTTCGCCAGTCATAACATCACTGTAATGCCGGGGTCTGGTCTGAAATCTACAAAATAATCGGCGGAGGAGCGATGCCCTAGCGATTCAACCTTCCGGCTCCTTCCAGGTGGCTCGCTGGCGCGCAAAGGGAACGATGCACTTCTATTGCGCGGGCCACCGTTTGAGCCTCTCGCGTCCGTTGGAAAGCTGTTTCGCGCCAGAATGTGCCTCGCCAGCGATTGCGGTGCTTTTCCACGGGCCAACGGTCTCGGCTTTGATCTTGGTCGCGGCCAATGCCACGCTTTGGTTCAGTTGCGCGTAATTGGCAATTTCACGCTGCACGCGTTCACCTTCGGATATAAGGAATTCTCGCATCTCCTGGATTTCGGACATTAGCCGTTCAAGTCTATCGATCGAATGTGATGTCAACCGCGCCAGTGAAGACTTGGTCCGTTCAGTATCGTCCTCGATCTGAACTGGGAGCTCGTCCACAGCCGACTGCGCGGGCAATGACTTATCATCAGCGACTGGCGCGGATGTTGGAGCGCTCATTCGACCTCTCCTACTCTGAATTCCAGACCGAATGGTCTTCCAGTTTGGTTAATGATTTCTTTACCGCGCAGATTCAAATTTTTCTACGCCATGACCATGGAAATCATTGCCGGAAGACCATTTAGAAGCGGGGCGGACCCTCGTCCCTAAATCGAGCGTTATATCGTCACACTTCCGCCGGCACGTGGGGATTGAAATGGCTCGGGGGCCGGGCGCGTGTTGCTGCGGCCAACTCATGTTAAGGGGCCGCCCATGCAAACAATCGCTCTGGTCGACGACGACCGCAATATCCTGACTTCAGTATCCATCGCGCTCGAAGCCAAGGGTTACCGTATCAACACCTACACCGACGGGGTTTCCGCGCTCGACGGGTTCCGGACTAAGTGGCCAGACCTTGCCGTCCTCGATATCAAGATGCCGCGCATGGACGGGATGGAGACATTGCGCCGGCTGCGGCAGAAGTCGGACCTACCGGTGATCTTTCTCACCTCGAAGGAGGAGGAGATCGATGAATTGTTCGGCCTGAAAATGGGGGCCGATGACTTCATCCGTAAACCATTCTCGCATCGGCTTCTGGTCGAACGCATCAAGGTTTTGTTGCGCCGGGCCACGCCTAAGGACGGCGCCCCCGCGAAGGACGTCAACAGCAACGTTCTGGAACGCGGCCAACTGCGCATGGACCCGGAGCGGCATTCCTGCACTTGGAAAAACGAGCCGGTGACGCTCACCGTCACTGAATTTCTCATCCTACAGGCGCTGGCAAGCAGGCCAGGGGTGGTGAAAAGCCGCAACGCCTTGATGGATGCAGCCTATGACGATGAGGAGTATGTGGACGACCGGACCATCGACAGCCACATCAAGCGACTGCGGATAAAGTTCAAGGCAAACGACGTCGAGTTCGACATGGTCGAGACGCTTTACGGCATTGGCTATCGTTTCAAAGATGTATGAGCACCGTCCGCGGACTAGAAGAGGCGTAATATATTGTTTGTTGATTAAGCATTGTTTGTCGAGGTCACGGCTAGTCTAGGAAGCGCTGGCGCAGATACCAGTGTGGGAAGGTTTTGAAACCATACTGGGGATTTTCGCTGTAACGCCGCTCTCCTGTTGAACGGAGCGCCTGCCGTTCACGCCGGGATTTTTTCCTGGGTCTCAACCGGCTCGCATAACACGTAGCCGCGGCCCCAGACGGTTTCGATGTAGTTCTTACCGTTCGAGGCGTCGGCGAGCTTCTTGCGCAGCTTACACGTGAAAACGTCGATGATCTTGAGTTCCGGCTCGTCCATGCCGCCATAGAGATGGTTGAGGAACGTCTCCTTGGTCAGCGTCGTGCCCTTGCGCAGCGAAAGCAGCTCCAGCAACTGATATTCCTTGCGGGTCAGATGTACGCGCGCACCGTTGACCTCGACCGTCTTGGTGTCGAGGCTGACGACGAGATCGCCGGTCTGGATGACGGATTGGGCATGGCCCTTGGAGCGCCGCACGATGGCGTGGATGCGCGCCACCAGCTCGTTCCTGTGGAACGGCTTGGTCATGTAGTCATCGGCGCCGAAGCCGAGCCCCCTGACCTTGTCCTCGATGCCGGGAAGGCCAGACAGGATGAGGATCGGCGTCTTCACCTTGGAGACGCGCAGGCTGCGCAGCACCTCGAAGCCGGACATGTCCGGAAGGTTGAGATCGAGGAGGATGATGTCGTAGTCGTAGACCTTGCCGAGATCGATCCCTTCCTCGCCGAGATCGGTGGTGTAGACGTTGAAGCCCTCCGATTTGAGCATCAACTCGATCGATTGCGCGGTGGCGCTATCGTCTTCGATTAGCAATACGCGCATGCCAAGTTCCCTTCCTCGCCGCGCGGCTTAACGTCGGCACGCGGCGGCCCGGAAACGCCTTTGAACAAGCTGGGACGCAATGATTAACGTGCTGGGTAAATACAGCGTTAAGTTATGACGGGCCGGTAAGAAGAGCCCCGAGCAGTCTACGCACCTCGGGGCTCACTGAGTTGTTGCCTCAACTCGTAGGCTTCTTCGGTCCGGGCGTCGGGGATGTCGAGGGGGTGCCGTCCGGACGGGGCCTACTTAGAACCGATATAAGGTTAGGTTTCGTCGACGTGAGAATTCCGCGCTGGTTCCCAGCCGGACCGTTTTGCCGCAGGCCATCGGAGTCAAGGGACTAGTGCTGGTTTTGCGGGTCCCTATGTCGGATGGACGGCTGGGAAAAAGATGTTTTGACGTGCGTACCGAGCAGAGTGTGTGGGTTCACTGCGTTCAGTTCCGGCGGCCAACTATCACGCGCGGCTTAGAAAGATCGGTAGCCCGCGCTTGTTCACGTAAATGGGACGGTAGCACTCGGTGTTGTACATGGTAGCGACATCCGCCTTGCGTGGCCCGACCCTGGGATCGGGAAACGGTACGAGGTCGTAGCAACCGTTCACCATCGCCGACATAAGGCCGGTCTTGCCATCAAGGATCGCATCAAATGCCATGTTGCCAAAAGTCAGGGCTACAAGCTGATCGATGGAGTCGGGATCACCCGATCGTAGATCATAGGTGAGGTCGGAGGCGATCGCCTCCTCGCCCGCTCGCGCTTTGATCTCATTGGCAAACAGTTCGGCTACGCTTGCCTTCTTTCGGTGGCCATAGGCGTCAGGCTCCCCATATTCATGCACCGCATAACCCTCCCATTCGGCGCCTTCACTGAGCACCACCAGCGCGTAGTTGCTCGGGTTGGCGCGCTTGTCCTCGACGAGCAGCTGGATGAGCTTATCGAGATTCACCTTGTACTCGGGGATGACACAGCGGATTGAGGTTGCGTAGGCGGTATAGAGCGCCGTAAAGCCGGAATCGCGGCCGAAGACGCGAAAAACGCCAATGCGCTCATGGCCCACGAGTGAAAACGTGCAGCCGTAAGGCCAGCATTGTCAATCGTTCGCGACTGGTCCGGGGGCCTTGTCCGATCTCCTACGCCTGCTCAGCGCGCTAACCAGCAAGAGGTCTCGGCAAAGGGGCGGCATTCCAGGAAGACTTGCCGCACGGTCTTCAAGTGAATCTTGGTAGAGAAACCACCACGCGAGCAGGACCAGGTGCTAACGCACATGTGGCTGGACCTCGTCGTCTCCGAACTTCCGCCTTTGGGGAAAGAGCAGCGGAATATAACCGTCGACGCTCTCCATCTTGTCGCATCCAAAATGAGCCTGGCGCAGCTCGCTGAGGCGCGGCAGTTAGCATTTGAGTGGATGATCGAGCGCCGCCACCGAGCCCAACAAAAAAACTTGGCGGTAACATTGCGTTGACTCAGGGCAGCGCGCTCGGTCCCGAGCATCGCCGCGGCGTTTTCGAGGGACGACCGGCGCCATACGTCATGTACTCCATTCTCCCTGCATGCTATTTGTGCTGTCTGTAACCATGAGGGAGGCGCCCGATGTGCTACTTTCGTGCCCTTGTCCTATCGGCTTTGCTGTTCCTCCCAGCGACGTCCGCCAGTGCCAACGTCTTGACACCTGCCGACTATCAGAGTTTTCAAGATCTCGATGTAAAGATGTTGTCCATTGGAGACGATCTCTATGCTCTCATAACCACTCGACCTGAGGCGCATGCGCCGGATTGCCTGATGCAGTTGGCCTTTAAGTTCGACGCAGTGCAAGCCGATTTACATCGGATACGCACGCTGGTGGGAGTTGCCGCTAGCATGACAGACAATGCGGACGAGTTACGCGTGATCCGCCACTTGAACCTGGCGGCTTGGGGATTTGCCGAGCAATTGAAATATCATCGACTGATACTTAGCAGTATCGTGGGTAGATGTAATGAAAACGATGTCGGCTCCAAAGGCCAAGATATTTCGCGTTCTTGGAACGATGCCGCTGCGCTGATCCAGTCGATCATCAAGAAGATTGGAGGAAGCTCGCCATAGGCGTGACTTTTCCTTGTTGTGGGCGCCTTGTGCTCCCGTGGTCGACCGGTACACTTGAATGCGTCGGGGACCGAGCCGCGTCGCCGCATTGGCTCCGCGCGCCTTCCCCGCTCCTCCTCGAAGTCAAACGTAGGCGAGCGCTGAGGTTCTGGAGATTTTCTGAGGTACTTTCCAGCCAACGCGAGAAAATTGTCAGTGACCAAAAAAGTATACAGGTTGAAAGTACCACAAAAACCACGAGAACCTCAAAAGCTCGCGCGGGGTTTTGTTCGTGGGATAGACTAGAGCGGTGGCCGCCGGACGTTCTCCACCGTACGATAGAGCATGCGGTAGAGCCTGGCTCAAGCAGATCTCTCGCGCAGCTTCTCCTCATCTTTGTAGGCATCGATCTTAAGCCGCATCAGGGCACGGAGTGGAGCGGCTTCCGCCTGCTGGTTGAGTTTCTTTTTGCGCTTGAGAGCAGCTATCAGCGCCGCGACGCTTAATACGAGCAATAGAATCAACCAACCAAAACCGGACATGATCGTAGCCCTCCCAAGCACCTCTACTATGAAAACACACTAACGAGCCAATAGTGGCCGTCTTTCGCGTGCCCTAGCGCTCAAACTATAAATCCTTGCGTGTGCCGACCAGATCCAGAGCTTCCATAGCGCCTCACAAGTTAGGCGCAGCAGCGCCGGATTGGCGTTCAACGGACGCGACTTGCTCCCCTAATCGCGCCCACGACTGGGCCAAACTAAGCCATAGGGCTTTGTCAACATCCTGTTCCGATGACAGCGCCATCGCCATGCACTTTTCGGCATATTTCTCGTGACCCTGAGTGAATTCCATCCCGACCTCCTCGAATCAAGACAAACCAATGCAACTGTAAAACTGCGGCGCAGGATCGATCGTGTCATGGCCAAACGGGGGCGTTTAGTTGGCCATAGTGTTGATGGCTTCCGGTAGAACGCACCTCGCACGGAAATGGCAACACTTTGCGCGAGCGGCGAAAGCGATAGGATCAGACTGCCAAGGCGCGGCGATCGTACCATTCGATCGCGACCGGAGCGTAAGCCGCGTTCTTAAAATCTCCTTGGTACCGGACGGCAGCCGCAACGGCAGCAATCCCGATCTCTCCGTAGTAGTGTTGTATCGCCTTACTTTGAGATAGGGCTTTGTTCTCAGAAGATCGCAGAACACCACAGTGCTGTCGGCTGCGCTGCTTGGCCACGCTGGCGGTACCGTCCTTCAACTGGAGCCTCATTGCTATTCTCACGAGCTACGGAGGCTGCTTACGTGGTGAGTATGTTAGAAATGGGCGACAAATCGTCCTTTAGGGTGACAATTTATTGCAGATCAGATGAAACATCGAACATGGTAAATCCTCGCTTACATTAAGATCGACCACCGCCTGTTGGGCATAGCGCCCACTTTGCTGACAAGTGGCAGCTTGTGGGCGTTTCTCGGGTTGTTTCCTGGGCTGCCCCCGAATTCACAGTCAAACCCACTGATCGCAGTCGGTCCATCAGGTGATACCGGCACCCCGGATACTGCGTAGGCGAAACGGGAAAATTGTCATCGATTAACAATATCACCACAAAGCCACAACATGCCGTGCCGATGTCCGCGTGTTAGCAACGTTCAGCCATAGTGGCGGGGCTAAGGAAGCGGAGAATTCAGGAACGATATGGAGACCGCGGTGAGTAGGAATGTCATGGCAGAATTTCGCCGATACCCATTGCGGCTCGAGCAATCTAAGCTTGACGGATGGTGGTTCATTTTTGTGGACGCATTGCCAGGGCTCTTGGTCTTTGGCCCAAATTACGAAGACTTGCTTGGTCGGCTTAAAGTCGCGGCGGGAAATCTGTTTCGCGCCCGCGGAGAAACTGTTACCAACATAGAAATTATAACTGTCGAATCGGGCGAGGTGGTGATGGAGTTGTGGATGGTCCCAGCAGAAAAAGCCGGGGTTTCATTTGCTCCACGGAACGTCTCGCTCTACAACAATTGCAATTGATCGCGCCCTCTATTCGCGCAATTGCGCCAGTTGGTCCAATGGTGCCAAACCCGGGCCGCTGGTCTCCAGGCTCGTGAACTCGCCATTGGATGCAGGAGACTGGAGTCTTTCAGGTCCCGATCCTCCGCGCAGAGCCATCAAGAATTCTCGTTGCCAACGCTCGACGTCATATTCGCAAACGTTGGCAAACAGCGCCCTGTGGCGGGCGCGTCTTTCCTCAATCGGCATGACGAGAGCTTGCGCGAGCGCACCGGCGACAGATTCCGCATCATAGGGGTTGACCAGCAGGGCGTGGCGAAAGTTGATCGCGGCGCCGGCGAAGCGGGACAGGATGAGGACGCCCGGATCGTCCGGATCCTGAGCAGCAACATATTCTTTCGCAACGAGATTCATTCCGTCGCGCAATGGTGTCACCACGCCGACGCGCGCCGTCCGATAGAGTCCCGCGAGCACCGACCGGCTGTATACGCGGTTCACGTAGCGGATCGGCGTCCATGACACCTCGCCGTATTTTCCGTTGATGCGGCCGGCAGCAGACCCCAACGCTTCTTCCAATTCGGAATATTCGGGAATTTCAGAGCGGTTTGTCGGTGAGATCTGCAAGTATGTCACTTTGCGGAGCCACTCGCAGTGGTCCCCTAGAAAGATGTCGAAGGCGTCGAGCCGCTGGATGAGCCCCTTGGAATAGTCTAGGCGATCGACCCCTATTACTAGGTCGCGGCCACCGAGGCTTGCCACCAGGTTCTTGACCAATGGTGATCGCACATTGCGGCGCGCCAGTCGCGCAAATGCGCGCGGCTCGATACCAACAGGAAAACTACCGATCAGCGTCTGCTGACCTTTCACACTCAGGGTGACCTGGTGGCCGACGGCTTGGAATACGCGCATGTCCCGCGTGTGGTCGCATTCGGAGATCACATAGCGAACGAAATTCTGGGCATCGCCCTCGGCCTGGAAGCCCACAACGTCGTATTGCATGAGCAACGGGATGAGGTGCTCATGGTTCGGCAGCGAGGTCAGCACCTCCGGTGGGGGAAACGGAACGTGCAGGAAAAATCCGATCCGGTTGCAGTACCCACGGCGGCGCAAAGCGTCCGCAATGGGGATCAGGTGGTAGTCATGGACCCAGATCAGATCATCGTACTCGATGATTTTCTCAAGCTTGGTCGCGAAATACTCATTGACCCTGGAATAACCGCTGAGATCCCGGCGGGCGAATTCGGCGAGGTCCAACCGGTAATGCAGGATTGGCCATAATACCCGATTGGCAAAGCCGCTGTAGTATTCCTCGAAGTCATCCTTCGACAAGTCGATGACCACATATTCAATGTTTTTATGGCGGACGATACGCGTTTCCAGCTCATCTCCGGCCGCGATCTTGCCGCTCCAGCCGAGCCAGACGCCCCCGTTCTGCTGGAGTGCTGGCCGCAATGCCACTTCGAGCCCGCCAGCACGCTTGGTTTCGTCGCCGGGAATCGAAACGCGGTTTGAAACGACGATTAGTCGTGCCAACACAGACCCCCACCCCAGACGCGCATCATGGTCAATGTCAGGACGGATGTCGACATATTCATGGCTCAGGGCGAGCAAACTTCAGGCGTGATCAAAGGAGAGCGCCATCGCGCTTTCCGTGACGTCGGTTGCATGAAGCTAAAGCGACCGCAGCTTGGGGCTTAGCCTTTTGCTCCAGTTCATAGCTTTTGTGCGCGCGATGGCGCCTTTTGCCTGTCGGCTCGTAGTCGTCCGACCCCCAATATCGGTAGTGGGGTCTGTAATCATCCCATCCCTAGGATCTGTAATGAGGTCCGAACAACTCGGCTTGTGCGGTGCCCATTGGACGCAAGCATATGGCAAGAGCCGCGGATAAGTGTGGATACAGGACGACTTCTGACGACTAGGTATGGTCATGGAGCGCTCATGGGCTTCATGACCTCACTCCGGCATCCCGACCGATGGAGCGTTGGGGCAACTCATGTCAGCTTTGGCTCTTGAGAGTCCCCTAATGACTGAGGGATTGGCCCCTTGATCCGTTGAAACTCTTTTTCGGAAGGTGTGCCGATCGCGTAGAGCTTTGCAAGTTGGGCGACGTTCTCGACAACGCTGCTGTCCGGGGAGCGTTCACTTAAAACGTACAGCGGACATTCGCACATTTGAAGCGCATCCTGCGGCTCGGCCAGTGGAACCACTCCCCGATCGGCTGGCATACGCCCGCGCGTGTCAAGAGCTGGTCGCTGCCGCCCCTGTGGTCGTTTCAGGGAGCTCAGAGGAGCTGGATGAAGAGGGTTGGGCACTTCGGCGAGAACTTGTAGACCGTGAGTCCCACATCTTCTTACTGGCCTTAACGAACTCACGATAATCTGGAGGGTTGAAATCAAGAAGAGTCCACCCGATGCAAAGTGCTGAATGAAAGCCTTGCCAATGGCGTAGGTGGCTCCGGCAGAAAGCACCGGTATCACAAATCCAGCTACGATCGTTCCGACGATTGGCACGGCCTTGAGCACACTGGCAGCGCCGATGCCACTGGTCGTGGGGATCATCGATCCCGCCAGGCTCGCTATCAGTGCTTTTCCCCTATTTTCGGAGAATGCCACGCCGTAGATTTGCGAAAGACGACGGAGCATCTGGATCTGGAGTCCGCCGACGGCAACGGCGTCAATAACGGGCACCGGGATAAGTCCGGCAACGCCGGACCAGATGGCGAATTGGTCAACCAACTTCGAAGCCACTTCGTCGCGACGTTCGGCCGTCGTCTCGGTGGGCTCCAACATAGTCGAACCCGTTGCCGCAATGGCTTCGCTTTGCTCAGGACTCACGGACGCAGGCGGTTTCTGTGCCATAACGGATCCTTTCTCGGCATCCCTGGGCTGGGCCCACCCTTCGATCGAGCCGTTACGAACTTTTCGCCGGCTCCATCCAGCGTGAACTGCAAAAACCTATCATTGCGGGTAACCCATGCCAAGCGCTTGCAACAGCTGGCGCATGTCGCCACTGCGGACATTACAAATGACCTTGCTGAATTTCATTTGGCACGCCCGATTTGACTGCCAGCGCTGTAAGCGACGCAAAACAAAGCGGCGGTCGAAATCGAGGTTGAGAACCCCGTCGTTTGATTCACCCGCTGGGTTCGCCATCTCCTCCTCGCGTGATCCACGATAAGCTGCTGATCGCTATATCTGAATCGCGCAAGTTACGCCGAACCGGCAGCGCAATGGCCGCAAGGCGGTCCGCATTCGCTTTGTTGGCATAGTGACTTCCTCGCTCGTACTTGCGCACTCCTCGATCATGTCGCCTTCTCCTCTCCATCGTCGCTGATCCGCGCGCGCGCTGTGCCTAACGCCGCTGCGCCGCCCCCGCCTTTGTTTGCTATTCCTTATATAGCTTATTGTTGGAAACCAATTGTCCAAAGACCATAGCTAGACTAGTTGCGCCCTTCACTGGACACGCCGACCAGCCAACGTCGCATGTAACGGCTTAGCCGACGCCCGCGCGTCTCATTCAGCGAGCGCAGCGGGGCTCCGTCCTATCTTTCTTTGATAGAACGAAGCCCCTCGGATACGACACAGAGATATAAAAACGTTATCTGACACCCACCGCTGCTTCTGAGCCTTTCGTGGCATCGCCCTTGGTGTAGGAATGAGCACCGGCTCCAGCCAGCTTGCCCTTGTCCACGATGAGATATTCGGTGCGGATCAGTTTGCCCGCGAAATAGGATTCCAGGATCTCGCGCGTGCCAGCGGCGTAGCGCGCCTGCGCCGACAGCGAGCTGCCCGAGATGTGCGGCGTCATGCCATGGTGAGGCATGGCGCGCCAAGGATGGTCCTTTGCTGGAGGCTGCGGAAACCAAACGTCACCCGCATAGCCGGCGAGCTGGCCGCTCTCCAGGGCCCGCACCACCGCATCGCGGTCGACAATCTTGGCTCGGGCGGTATTCACAATGTAGCTGCCTCGCTTCATCATGCCGATCAGCTTCTCGTTGAACATGTGCTCGGTTTCAGGATGCAGCGGAGCATTGATAGTGACCACGTCGCAGACCTTGACCAACGATTCCACAGTCGAGTGATACGTAGCGCCCAGCTCTTCTTCTACCTCTTTGGGCAAGCGGTGTTTGTCGGTGTAATGTAACTTGAGACCAAATGGCTTGAGCCTGCGCATCACGGCAAGCCCGATGCGTCCTGCGGCAACGGTCCCGACGTTCATGCCTTCGAGGTCATACGAACGCTTAACGCTATCGGCAATGTTCCAACCGCCTTTGACTACCCATCCATAGGATGGGATGTAATTACGCACGAGCGCCAGGATCATCATCACCACATGCTCGGCGACACTGATTGAGTTGGAGAAAGTGACCTCGGCAACG
Organism: uncultured Alphaproteobacteria bacterium; assembly: GCA_963833665.1. GTDB lineage: Bacteria > Pseudomonadota > Alphaproteobacteria > Rhizobiales > Xanthobacteraceae > BOG-931. Next base: position 51,208 of record CAWHZA010000019.1, read on the forward strand.
GTGATGCCCTTATCCATCGCTGCTTGTAGGTCCGTGTGGTCGGAGCCAATGCCGGCGGTGATGATCAGCTTGAGCTTCTTCGCCTTATCGATGCGCTCCTTGGTCATATAAGCGGGCCAGAAAGGTTGCGAGATTACGATTTCTGCGTCGGGCAGCTCTTTATCGAGCACCGAGTCCTGGCCGTCTTTGCTCGATGTGACCACCAGGGTGTGGCCGGCCTTCTCCAAGAACTTGCGAAGACCGAGTTCGCCGGAGACGCTGCCGAGAAGCTCCCCAGGCTCGAAGTCAATCGCGCTCGGGGTGGGGGCCGTCTGTCCGTCGGGGTATTTGGTGATCTTAGGAATATCATCGCGGGCATATTTCTTTGGGTAACCGTCGACGGGGTCGGGGTAGAGAACGGCAATCACTTTGGCCATCGTTTCTCTCCTTGCTTTGATGTAGATGGTCGCCCGCTGAATTCCAGGAGCCTGGGTCTCCGTTGCCGTGACCAAGATTTCGACATGGCCGCTTCTGGCAGATTTTGTTGCAAAAGAGGCTCTTATTTTTCGTGAAAAGCGCCGGAGGCGATTATCATAGTACGACACTCGTCATCAGGATTGAATCTGGGCGTGAAAAATTGAAGCCTCCACTGAACGCAGTGGCCCTCGCAGCAGTCCACGCCGAAGTTTTCGCCTCGGGATGACTACAAATCGAGGGCGCGGCGCAGCCCGAAAGCGACTATTGTGGCATAGCAGACCATCAACGTAACCGTCAGCGTGAGCCAAGCGGTCCTCGGGGAAGGATATCGGTCGCTTTGATTTGAGCTTCATAGCGCAACAACTCGGCACGAAGCAGAGCACCCAACGAAACGTTTAGGTACATACTCATAACTTTGATCGGCCAGCGCAGGTTCCGTCGCGGGCCAGGGCTTGGCGGGGGCACTGATGGCCTGCCAGTCGGGTAGCCTCGCGTGTCCACTTCGCCGCCACGCCATGGCAGTCATTCTTGTCGTCGAGGACGAGGCGCAGATTTTGATCCTCGCAACGTCGTACCTTAAGGAACAGGGACACATGACTCTTACTGCTGGCACCCTTGAATAGGCGCTTGCCTTGATCGACAACGTGGCGACAGCTCGCCGCATGACGCGGCGGCCCTGCATTGGCAGCGTTGTGAAGCAAAGATCCCCATGCCATGCGAAATCGCGGCGCGATAAAAAATCGCCGGTGGCGTTGCACTTTGTCTCAGAACTCAAGCTTCCCGCAGGATGATCGTCCGGTCCCACTTTATAGCTTTTCGTAAAGGCGCGATCGGCGTACCATCCGCCTCTCGCTCCGGCGGCCGCTGCATTGGCCTCTGAGAGCGAGGCTCACAATTAGTCACATGGGAGGAATTCGATGAAGGCGAAGCCAAGCCGCAGAGGATTTCTGCGGGCTACCGGCCTTGTTGCCATGGGATTCGCAACGGGCGGTACTATTATCTGCGCCGCAGACTATGCCTGGGCGCTGTCTACCACAGCAATCGATGGACACACGGCGGAGACCCTGCTCGTCGTAGCGCGTCAGTTATTCCCGCACGACCGCCTCGGCGATCAGTACTACGCCGTCATGGTTGATTTACTAGACAAGCAGGCTGCGGGCGATCCCGCTCTTCGCAAGCTCCTCGTCGACGGCGTTGGGCGGCTTGATTCCGCGCGTGGCATTGCCTGGGTTCAATTGAGCAACGGCGCCCGCGACGCCGTGCTCAAGAGCATGGAGGGCAGCGAGTTCTTCGCGACTATTCGAGCGGCCACCATCAACAACCTCTATACCAACCCCTTGGTCTATCGTTTCTTTGGCTTCGAAGGATCATCGGTCGAGCACGGCGGCTACATACGCCGGGGTTTCGACGACGTCGGCTGGCTGCCGAGCTCGTGATGGGAGGACCGGATATGAGCAAGACATTCGAACTGAAGGACGATTTAGTGGTCGTCGTGATCGGCTCTGGAGCCGGCGGCGGCACTCTGTCGAACGAATTGACCCAGCGTGGTGCCAGTGTGGTGTGCCTGGAAGCCGGGCCGCGCCTCATGCTCTCGGATATCGTCAACGACAACGCCACGATGTTCGGCCGGCTGAGTTGGCTAGACAAGCGCATCGGCACCGGCGATCTCAATGCGGGACTTCCGCTGTGGGTCTGCAAGACGGTGGGCGGCACGACGGTGCATTGGGCCGGCGCATCGTTGCGTTTCCAAGACCACGAGTTCCGCACCCGCACCGTCTACGGCGATATCCCCGGCGCCAATCTGCTCGACTGGCCGATCACGCTGCAGGAGCTTGAGCCTTACTATGCAGGCGCCGAGGACAAGATGGGAGTGACCGGCACGCACGGCATCGCACGGTTGCCCGGAAACAACAATTTCAAAGTCATGGCCGCGGGCGCCAAGCGCGTTGGATACAAAGAAGTGCACACCGGAAACATGGCGATCAATTCTGAAGACCGGGACGGTCGTCCAGCCTGCCATCAGATCGGCTTCTGCATGTCGGGTTGCGCCATCGGCGCCAAATGGTCAACGCTCTACACGGAGATTCCAAAGGCAGAGAGCACTGACCGATTCGAGATCCGGCCGGAGAGCATGGTGGTCAAGATCAATCACGATGATCGCGGCCGGGTGACCGGCGTGGTCTACGCCGACAAGACGGGAGGGCTGCATGAGCAGAAGGCGCGTGCCGTCTGCGTAGCCGGGAATTCGGTCGAGACGCCGCGTTTGTTGCTAAATTCCGAGTCCTCGAAATTTCCCAACGGACTCGCGAACTCCTCAGGCCAAGTGGGCCGCAACTACATGCGGCACACGACCGGCACGGTCTATGCCATCATGCCTGGGCGGGTGAATTTCGACCGCGGCACGCAAATGGCCGGAATCATCAAGGATGAATCCCGGCACGATCCTTCCCGCGGCTTCGCGGGTGGCTACGAGATGGAGACTCTTCCCGGCTTCGGCCTCGCCGGGGTAGCGACCAACACCATACCAGGTGCCTGGGGCGCCGAGTATGCCAAGGTTATCGAGATGTACGATCACTTCGCCGGCATGTGGCTTGTCGGCGAGGACTTACCGCAGGCAACCAATGGCGTTACCCTTCACTTGACGGAAAAAGATCAGCTCGGGATGCCGGTTCCGGTGGTTCACTTCAAGGATCACCCAAATGACATCGCGATGCGCAACCATGCTTACAAGGCGGGTACGGCTGTCTACCGGTCACTCGGCGCTAGCCAAGTGTTCGAGTTACCGCCGTTCCCCAGTACTCACAACATGGGTACTTGCCGTCAGAGCGAAAAGCCGCGGGATGGCGTTTGCAACAAATATGGCCAGACCCACGACATTCCGAATTTGTTCATCTCCGACGGCAGCCAGTTCACTAGCGGTGGTGCTGAAAATCCGACCCTGACCATCGTTGCGTTGGCAATCCGGCAAGCCGAATATTTGGCTGACCAATTGAGCAAGAAAGAGATGTAGCGACTTGCGAAAAGCCGCGAGTCAATGAAGTCACGACTCCTCTCCCCGGCTCGAAAACCGGGGAGAGGATTTCGCTTATTCGGTCGCTGTGGCAGAGAATCATGATGGGACGTTAGCATTCGCATCTGCATCCCCTTAAAAGGTGAGCTGGCGGGGAGCGGTCGATGTCCCGCCAAGCAGTGGCTGCCCGATGGTGGTTGGAAAAATGTCGTCAGACGGTCTCACGGCGCGCAGCGCCTCATTGGCGGAGGAAAATTCGCGATCAGCGGGCAAGACGGCGAGAACCTCTGCCGGCGCTTTGGCTTCGGCGCTCAAAATGACACCGGCCTTGCAGCCCCCGGAGAGCGCGGCGAGCGCACCGTGGTCCCAGTCGCTCACCGTGGCGGTGTTGTCCTTGTCGAAGCCTCTGAGCTTGAACGGTTTACGATTTAGCTTCTCTAAATCCGCAAGACTGAGACCAAGGCGCGATCCGCCCGGACCCGTCCAGGTCCCTCGCCGGCATGTGGCTTGTCGGCGAGGACTTACCGCAGGCAACCAATGGCGTTACCCTTCACTTGACGGAAAAAGATCAGCTCGGGATGCCGGTTCCGGTGGTTCACTTCAAGGATCACCCAAATGACATCGCGATGCGCAACCATGCTTACAAGGCGGGTACGGCTGTCTACCGGTCACTCGGCGCTAGCCAAGTGTTCGAGTTACCGCCGTTCCCCAGTACTCACAACATGGGTACTTGCCGTCAGAGCGAAAAGCCGCGGGATGGCGTTTGGCAGGCTTTGACCTAGGTCAAATGGCTTGTTGGCGGCGATGCGCCGCGCCTCGTCGCGGGTCAGCAAGTGTGCTGCCGCTCGGCCGTTAACCATTCCTCTATGAACCGCTGGACCGTTCATGGTCGGCCCAGAGATAGTAACTCTCTGTGAATCGGTGGGCCGATGGAGTGTCACACGGTCTCGACGCCTTACGCGGCGACATAAAGCAAATACTGACCGACTATTTCGAGCTCGGCATGGGCGCGATGCGCTTCGCCGAAATCCGCCATTCTTTGATTGTACGGCGCGGCGGTGACCCGACGAAGGGGGCGAAGCTGAGCGCGATGCAGCAACACTTACTCGAACTCGCCCTAAAAGCGCTCGTTGGTCGCGGCGACGTGATCGTCGTCGACAGCCACGGAGAGCCTGACGACCCGCGTCGCTACGTCACCGTAGAATGCTTCGCTTCCGTGACGGGCGAGCAGATCCGAAACACCGCGCACGCCAAGCAGATCGTGGCCAAGTTACCGAGGATGGTCGCGAACAAGGTGGCAGCGAAGGTGCGAGTTAGAGGCGGCATATATAGCCGCATCGGAGGAGTGTTACCGCGGGCGGAAAACCTGATCGCGGCGCGAACGATGAAGCACGCCTCGGTCTCCTCGGCGGACCACGGCGGCAGGAAGCGGCGCGGTTCTGTCACGAGGCGATGTAACGCGCTTCGGTCTTGAGCCATTCGCCGATGTAACGGGCGCGTCGCTCGCGATCAGCTGGCCAGGTCGTCGGGAAGCAGTACTTCACCACGTCGTCGCTCTCGGCTTGTTCCCCGCTATCGACTTCCGCAACCTTGCCCTTTCCGCCGATCACGCGGCCCTTGCCTCGCGCTCTCTCCTGCGACCCCAAGTGAAGCGCCGGGCGACTAATCGCCACGAAAAAGGCCCCGCTGCCTGACGGCGGGGCCTATTCACACGACGTAGTAGCAACTCTGCGCACCGAGAGGAGCCCCAGTGCGACAGAGCGCCCTAAAGCGCATCAATCTCTCGTTCTACCACCAGTAACAAATCACCCTCGCTTTTCACATAAGAGAAGATCGAAAATTTGAAAATGTATGGAGCAACCACGACGAAACCCGATGCTCCATAGCGGTCAACTGGCCCTCTATCAAATGGACGTTGGAAGCGATTGATGAACGTAATGAAAACTCGATCCTTTCGTTCACCAGCAATGGTGAGGTTTCTAAGTTCCGGCCCCGTCGCCGGATAGCGTTGACCGTTTGCGCGGGCGGCGTTAAGCGATTCCAACTCTTTTTGCATTCCTTGCTTTATCGCAACTGTCGTGCTTGCCGGATTGTTCGATGCTCTGAGAAGTTCTCGTTTGGCATCCAACAATGCATCCCACTCCGCGGTGTCGAATAGGAGGGATGTGTTCGCAGGGGCGCTGGCGTCCGGCTCGACCCCGCCAAGGCATTGTCCGTCGGGTTCGCTCAGCCAGCCGGCGCTCAATGAAGCGCCAGCCGCCCAGCGCGGGCCGTCTATGCGCCGGGGTCGGTGGACCGTGCCCGCAAGGACCTCCGCGCCGAAAACGCGCCAGCGGGCCAAGCCCGGACCGCCCCTGCTGGCCGGCGGCGGGTAGGCTCTGCTGCTCGGCGGCGGGTTGCGCCTGCGCCAGGGCTGGCAGCCGGTACTCGAGCGCCTCCGCTTCGAAACCGCGCCAGCGGCCTCCACAAGGGCAACAGAGGGTCGCCGGCTCAAGCCCGTGAACGCCCGCCGTGCTCGACGATTCAATTCGCCGGGGTCAAGCCGCCCTCGGTTCTCGACCCCGGCAGCTCGCGCGCAACTTCCAAGTCGATAAGCGGCCCGAGCTCGTGTAAGTCGCCCTTTCGCGATCAATTCGTCGAGCGAGACGCTATCCATCACCTTGGGGCGGTGCAGGTGCCGATGAGCTTAGCCGCCTTGTTCGAGGGCACGGCCATTTGTGTGGACAGCCTGCGCAGTGGCGTGGTTCGGGCTTGAAACAACGAAACGAATTTAGCTACGCCACTACGCATGTTTGTCCGGTTCCGCCAGACCGCCCAGCGGTTACAAGCCAGTCTTGTCGAGACCCGCCGCATCGACGGCAAGGTCCGTCACGAGCACATCGCTGGTCTCGGCTCGGTCGAGATGCCGCTATCGGTCGAGGGCCGGCTCGCCTTCTGGCAGCGGCTGCATGAGCGTCTTGCCAAGCTCTCGAACCGCGTCGATGCGGCGATGCAGAGCAAGCTCCTCGGCGACATTCATGTCCGCATCCCCATGGTCACGCTCGACGAGCAGCGGGCCTTGCAGCTTCGCAATGCCGAGGCCGACGAGCAATTTTGGACGAACATCCACGACATGCATGCCGGGACCGTCGAAGACCATAAAGGACTCGCCGCGACCGCCGAGCGCAAGGTTGCGGAGGGTGAAGCCGAGATGGCGAAGGCGGCCAGCCATCGTGACGCCGCCAAGGATCGGCGCGAGCGTCTGCAACGCGGCGAGGATGTGCCGGGCGGGCTTGGCAAGCCGCTCACGCGGGAGGACGCCGAGCGCTTCATGCGCGAGGCAGGCATGACCATGAGCGACATCCAGCACTGCGGGCAGGTCCACGATGTCAGCGAGGCCATCGGGTTCGAGACGTTGATGAAGGCGATCCATGATGCCACGCATCGCGCCGAGCGCAACGTCGTGCGCGGGTTTCACCGCCTTATCGACTTTGACGAGCCGCCAGAATGAAAAGTCACTCGCAGAGGGAGCGGCGCGGGGCCGTCTACGGGCGACGCAGCAGCTCCGGCAGCTTGGCGATGTTGGCGGCGATGCGCCCGCGCCTCCGTGGGGCGATGCGGCCTTGATTGCGATGGTCCCAAGGGACAGCCGGCCGGGCTCAAGCCCCTGAACGCCGGTCGTGCTCGCGGATTTGACTCCCCACGGCCAAGCCGCCCTCCGTTCTCGACCCCTGCGGCTCGCGCGCAACCTCCAACTCGAGAATCGGCCCGAGCTTCGTAAGCTGGTGCTTGATCCGCTCCAATAGCTCGTCGAGCGTAGCGCCGTCGGCTGGACCGCTCTTGAGTTCGCCGGCGATCTTCACCGCGGACAGTTGCGCGTGACGATAACGGGCAACCTTCTCTGCCGCCCCCAGGGCCTTGAGCATCAGGGAATCGACTGCGTTCCAATCGGTCTGGCTTCCGATACGCTCTTCGATCAGGGCGCGGAGGTAGAAATGCCGCATGACCTTTTCCATTACATCGAGGCTGTCAAAGGATGCGGCAAAGTCGATTGGCCTTGCCGAGGTGCGAGATCGCCTCCTGGAATGCAGAGCGGCGCAGCGCTTGGTCGCCGGCCTTGCCCCGCCGTTCGATGCGCGCGGCGGCGTGGTAGAGCACCCCTCGTGAATGATAAGCACAAGGCCATCGATAACTCGGTCCCAAGCAGCACGAACGCGCGGATCGGCGCTTGCAGGCGGTGAAAGCGCCTGCGCAGCTTTGATGTTCTTCGTCAACGAGAGTGAACTTCCCTGGGACTTTTGGTCATCCCAACCGATGCGACAGCTTCATCTGGTCATCCGCCGTATCTCACTTGTCTCTGAACGGGCGCGGATGGGTCGGATGTTGTGCGACGGCATCTTCTGAAAAAAGTGAACCAGTACCAGATTAGGACGATCGGTACTCCGATGTCATAGAGCAGGTCAATTCCTGGTATAGGTTCTAACGGGATAGCAACAGCTCCTGCCGCCAGTGTAGCCGCGAGCCGATAACATAGCGCTGTCAGTATCCGCTTCAGCGGGTTAGTGTTAGGCATCTTCGAGACCACGACGACGAGAGCGACTAGCGGGAGTCGCGGCGATCACGCCAACGAAGATCAGCAGGTCTCGAACTATTTCGGCGATCGTCGATAGCATTGGGGGCCTCCACCACGCTCAACATTAATGCACCTCTATCAGTTTGCACGTTGAGCTAGGAATGAAAGCGGTCGGCAGGCTCAAGACAAGAATTTTCGAAAAAGTCAATTGTTTGGGCCGATGTAGCGTTCTGGTGCGGGCTGGGTTACTGCCGCAGCGTCGGATGCAGGAAAGTCTGAGAAACAGTAAGCGTCGCGTCGCCGCCGATGTCGCGACGTCGCCATGTGCCCAGGATATGTGCCCGAGTTTCACTAGCGATGAGTTGATAAGTCGGACTCTCTAATGACCTCAGCGCTATGCAAGAGCGTTGTGTCGGGCGGCTGATCTGCAACCTGCGTCGGCCGCCACGGCCAGCGCCGATCGAACGCTTTCTCGAAAGGCCCGCCGAACACGAGAATGACGAGGACGAAAACAACGCCCATCGCCACGATCTCCCACTGCGCGATCGCGCAAGCAGCACCCATGCACGCGGTCACCCAGACGCAGGCCGCCGTGGTGAGCCCTTGCACGTGATGGCCTTTCTCGCTTCGTACAATCACGCCCGCGCCTAGAAAGCCGACGCCGGTCACGACGCCTTGGATCACGCGGCTGGCGTCGGCGGCGGTCACCGCGTGGATCGACAGAACGGCCAGGGCCGAGCCGAGACATAGGACGCCGAGCGTGCGCACGCCGGTCGGCTTGCCATGCAGATCGCGGTTTAGCCCGAGCACGACGCCAACCAGGGTCGCAGCACCGAGCCGAAGCGCAATGTCGAGAGTGTCCATAGCTGGCATAATCTTTATCACCACGGCAAGGCAACGATAGCCCCCACGCCACCCAGCGATCGCTCTCCATGCCGCTGCGCGCTTGTGGCGCGGAGGGCTTCCGCATAACCGCCGTCGGCCCTGGCACTCGCGCATGCGCGGCCCGCCGGGCGGCTGGCGCGTCCCGAGAGGCTGATTCCGACACCAGCGACGATCTAGCCGCCGGGGAAATAGCGGCACAAAGACACGCCAACGCGGCCGTTACCAGTCGCAAAACGCCTCAGCCGAAATGGCCTACAACCCCTCAACCGGATATGTTCGCCCGAAGGTGAGTGAGAGGGTGCGCCGCCGTGCAGGAGATCGGGGACTTTCTCGAAAAGCTCGGCATGCCCGAGTACGGCGAGCGTTTTGCCGAGAACGACATCGATGCCTCCGTCCTGCCCCACCTAACAGATCAGAGCCTCAAGGAACTCGGCGTTTCCCTTGGGCATCGGCTAAAAATACTCGCGGCCATCAAGGAACTTAGCGGTCCGACGCCGCAGCACCGGGACCGGCTGTCGCGCCAGCAGAGCCGAAGCCGCAAGACACCGCTGAGCGTCGCCAAGTCACGGTGATGTTCTCGGACCTTGTCGGTTCGACGGCCCTTTCCGCGCGCATGGACCCGGAGGACCTGCGCGAGGTCATTGCAGCCTATCAGAAGGCCGTCGCCGCGACTGTGCAGCGGTTCGGCGGGTTCGTAGCGAAATATCTAGGCGATGGCGTGCTGGTCTACTTCGGATACCCGCAGGCCCACGAGGATGACGCCGAGCGAGCGGTGCGTGCAGCGCTTCAGTTGATCCAAGCGGTGAGCAGCCTGAAGTTTAGTGCCCCACTGCAAACCCGCGTCGGCATTGCCACCGGATTGGTCGTAGTCGGTGATCTGATCGGATCGGGTGAGGCGCAGGGACGCGGCATCGTCGGAGAGACGCCGGACCTTGCAGCGCGTTTGCAAACGATAGCCGAGCCGAACACGGTGGTCATCGCGGAGAGCACGCGCAGGCTTCTCGGCAATCTGTTCGATCTTGAGGACCTCGGAGCCAAACAACTCAAGGGCATTGCGGCGCATATGCGAACCTGGGCGGCGCTGCGACCGAGTTCGGTGGAGAGCCGCTTCGAAGCTCTGCACGCGAGCGGATTGACCGAGCTTGTTGGTCGAGAGGAAGAACTCGAACTGCTGCTGCGGCGCTGGTCGAAGGCGAAGGCCGGGGAAGGCCAAGTAGTGCTCCTGTCCGGCGAGTCAGGTATTGGCAAATCGCGGCTTACTGCTGCGCTTATGGAACGCCTAGAAAGCGAACCGCACACGCGCCTGCGCTACTTCTGTTCTCCGCAGCACACTGACAGCGCTCTTTATCCGGTCATCGGTCAGATGGAACGGGCAGCGGGATTAGCGCACGGCGATACCGCACAAGTAAGTTCGACAAGCTCGATGCTCTGCTCGCTCAAACTTCGACCTCTGCTCAGGACGTGTCACTCTTTGCCGACATGTTGTCGCTGCCGAACGATGGACGTTACCCCACGCTCGACATGACGCCCGAGCAGCGCCGACAGAAGACTTTGGAAGCGCTCGGGTCGCAAATGGAGGCTTTGTCACGCTCCAATCCAGTGCTGATGATTTTTGAGGATGCGCATTGGGCCGATCCCACGAGCCTGGAAGTTGTCAGCAGGGTCGTTGACCGGCTTCGGAATTTACGTGTGCTGTTGATTGTGACGTTCCGTCCAGAGTTCGATCCACCCTGGATTGGGCGACCTTACGTGACTGCTCTCACCCTCAATCGGTTTGGGCAGCGCGAAATCGAGACGGTGATCGACAATGTTGTCGGCAACAAGCTCATTCCTGCGAGCATCCGCCAGGACATCATCGAGCGCACGGACGGTATTCCTCTGTTCGTGGAGGAAATGACCAAAGCCGTATTGGAAGCGGGAAGTGAAGGAGCAGCACAGCAGACCGTCGCCTCCTTTCCATCACCCGCATTGGCAGTTCCAGCAAGCCTTCAGGCATCCCTGATGGCGCGGCTCGACCGGCTTGGGGCGGCCAAGGAGTTGGCGCAGGTCGGCGCGGCCATTGGGCGAGAGTTTTCGCACTCCCTCCTGTCTGCTGTGGTGCGCAAGCCGGAGCCAAGTTAGCATCGGCGCTCGACCGTCTCATTGCTGCTGGGTTGCTGTTCCGGCAGGGTGTACCGCCGCATGCTAGTTACTTGTTCAAGCACGCGCTGGTGCAGGACGCGGCGTACGGCACCCTACTGCGCGAGCCGCGACGTGCACTTCACGCTCGCATAGCTGAAAGCTGGAAAGTCAATTCACGGAGATTGCTGAGAACCAACCTGAACTGGTAGCGCGTCATTGCACCGAGGCTGGGTAGATCGAGAAGGCCGCCATCCGTTGGGGCAGGGCGGGACAGCAGTCATTGGCGCGTTCGGCGCTGGTTGAGGCTGTCGCACAGTTCACTCGTGCTCTGGCTCAGATAGCAAGTCTGCCCGCTACGCCCGCGCTACGTCGCGAGGAGATAAAACTCCAGGTCGCGCTCATAGCCCCACTGATCCATGTAAAAGGATACGGCGCGCCGGAATGCAAAACGGCTATGGAGCGG